>NZ_JACHVC010000012.1:5000-1374347 GCF_014230145.1 Pelagicoccus albus | reverse complement strand
TCTTCCCCTGGGAACCACATTTCAACGATAGATGGGAAGTTACGGATAGCGTATTGAGCGCTGAGAGGACGACCATTGGAAAAAACGAGAACGATCGGCTTGCCTGCTGCCTTCAGGGCCTGCAAGAGCTCGTTCTGGTAACCCGGCAAATCAAGGCTGATGCGGCTTTGCGACTCGCGGCATTGAGCATCCGTTTCCCCAACGCAAGCGATGATCACGTCCACATCCTTTGCAGCTGCCACGGCAGCGTCGATGCCGGCTTGTACCTCAGCGGAGGCAGCCTCTTTATAGATATCGCTCAGGGGCCAATTCTCATCCGCCGCTTCTACGCCTTTGACATATACGATCTCCACTTTGCCATCCAACGCGGAGCGAATGCCCTCCAATGGAGTGACGTAGTCGAGACGCTGAGCGCCGTAGCGGCTCCACCACGCCCGCTGATCGTCCGCCATCGGACCAGTAACGAGAATCTTCTGATAGTCACCTTCCAGCGGCAGCAGCTCGCCCTCGTTCTTCAAAAGAATAATCGATTCACGGGAAGCCTGATGGGAAATCGCTAGATTCTCCTCAGAACGCACCACCAAGTCGGTATCGATCGACTTGGTTTCATATGGATCGTCAAACAATCCCAATCGGAACTTCACCCGAAGAATATCGGACACTCGCGAATCGATCGTATCCATAGAGAGGCGACCTTCTTCCACCAGCTCAGCCAATGGCTCCGCATACTCTTCCGGTTGCGTGAAGTGAGTGCGGATGTTCAATCCAGCTTCGACCGAAAGACGTATCGCTTCCTTCGGAGTGGCCGCCACTCTGTGCTTTTCATAGAGGAACTCTACCGCTCCGCTGTCCGAGACCACATAGCCCTCGAAGCCCCATTCATCTCTTAAAATATCCTGTAGGAAGAGCTTGCTCGCTTGGACCGGAATTCCGTCGTAGTCGTTGTACGAGGACATCACTCCCAAGGCGCCACCCTGCGTAATAGCCTTTTTGAAAGGGGCAAGATAAGTGTTTTGCACCTCGCTCCAAGTTACATGCGGATCTGTGCGAGCATGTCCATCGCGCCCCCCTTTGGGAACTCCGTAAACCGCAAAATGCTTCAACGTTGAAGCAACCCCCTGTTCTTGAATTCCAAGAACCTGTTGCAAGCCCAGTTCTCCAACAAGAAACGGATCTTCACCGTAGCTTTCGATCACACGCCCCCAACGCGGATCGCGAGCCACGTCCAAGACAGGTGAATACACGTTTGTATAGCCAAGCGCTTTCGCTTCGCGTCCAGTGACACGACCGATGTTTCTTACCAATTCGGGATTCCAAGTACTCGCCACACCAAGCTCCGCTGGGAAGCTGGTTGACTTGGAGTGCATAAGACCGCGTATCCCCTCGTTGGTGAAATCCACCGGAATGCCAAGACGCGTCTTCTCGATAAACCACTGCTGGATCTCACGGATAGCGGAGGCATGGTTAGACCATGGAAGATCATTCTCAGGATCGGGCAAGTTCTGGGTCCAACCTTCGTTCCCGTTTATTTGCTCGTCGATATTTCCAATACCTGCGATCCACATGCGATCCTCCCACTTTTCGGTAGGACGCTCGTCCTTCAGGATTCGAGAAAAACCATACAGAGTCGTCATCTGGGCGACCTTCTCCTCCAAACTCATCCGAGACAGGAGATCTGAGATACGCATCTCCTCCGATTGGGACGGATCTTCGTATGTATCCATTTTCCCATTTTTATTAAAGTCGATGTAACCGACCGTTTCGTAGACACTGTCTTCTTTCATGGTCTGACCAGTTAGAGCGCCAGGCATCGATCCGGTTAAAAACAACCCGGAAGAGAGGATCCCGATAAATCGTGCTTTGCGTAAATAGAAACTATCAATCATTTGTGTAATTCTCCTGAGTGGGGCGCACATGTCTCATCAACGTTGCGGATGGGAGTACCTGAAAAATGCGACATCTGGAGCCCTTGAGGCTCTTTTGAGACAAGTCATAAAAAGGGTTTTAAGGGGCTAATGGTAAGGTTGAGACTACAAGCAACACTACAGGACAAGAAGCTACAACACGCTTTTAGTGCCATTTAACGCATTTAAGTTGACGTTTTGCGTAGCCGTTCGCCAAGAGAGGTTTCATGGATCAAGCGAACTTCTGGATCAATGTGAACAGCCCCCGTCGGCGAGTTCTGCTGGCCCTCTATTGGTGGGAAGACCGAGTCTTCGAAGGAGTTGCCAAATTCGCCGCCGAGCAAAGCTGGATCCTCGACTGCAAGATGCGTTGGACCCATGCCATACCATCCCTCGCAGAATGGAAGGGCGATGGAATCATCGCCAACCCCGGATTCTCCAGTCCAATCAAACCCTTGATCCAGCTTATCGAATCGTCCCAAGCCCCTACGGTCGGCTTGCAGACCTTCGGTGACTATCCCTTTTCATCCAAAGTTCTCCAGGATCACAATCTGATTGGAAGCCTCGGGGCCAAACACCTAGCGAGCCTCAACTTCAAACAAGTCGCCTTTGTCTCCTTCGCAGACAATCCCGTGGAACAAGCCCGCTGCAAGGCCTTCTGCCAGCAAGCGGAAAAGAGCGGGATGCATTGCACCCAATTGAGTTTCGAAGAATTCACCAAAGATCCCAAAGCGCTTCCTAGACCGATCGGATTGATGGCTATGAACGACTTAAATGCCATATCTCTAATGACGAGCTGCCTGGACGCTGGGTTGCGAGTGCCGGAAGAAGTCGCCATCGTGGGAGCCGATGATACTCGCATCATGTGCGACGCGGCCGAAGTCCCCCTAACGAGCGTCAACTGCAATTTCGAAGAAATCGGATACCGAGCTGCCGAATCACTACACCTATTGATGCAGGGCGAATCTCAGCCGGAGACCGTAAAAACAATCGACCCCACCGGAATCACAGTGCGCAAATCAACCGACACCGTGGCTGTCCCGGATCCCGATGCGGCCTTGGCTCTTAGAATGATTCGCGACCACTTCCGCAAACCTATAGGCGTTTCCGATATCGCCGATCAAATCGGCGTATCCATTCGACGACTTCAATCCTCATTTCAGGAACACCTTGGCTTTACCATGATTCAAGAACTGACGCGGGTTCGGGTGGAAAATGCGAAGCAGTTGTTGGCCAACAAAAAGCTGAAGCTCGAAGCAGTCGCCTTGGATAGTGGATTCACCAGCCGCTTCCATCTGATTCGGGCCTTCCAAAGAAGCACTGGCACCACCCCAGCTGCCTACCGGAGAAGTATCGCTAAAAATGCCGGATAAAACGAAATAGATCACTCTCGAAAAAAACATCCCCAATCTTTTGATACGCACCCATACGCGATACCGATGCATACCTCCAATTCTGCTTCCGCTAAATGGCTAGCCATCGTTCTGGTATCGGCATTGTACTCGCTAGCGTTTTCACAAATCGGAGTCCTCACCACCCTATTTCCTCTCCTCAAAGAGGACTTCGAGTTAAGCAATCGACAGCTGGGAACATTCTCATCCATCTACCTTTTGGCTCGAGCCACCTTTGGCACGATCTGGGGATTCAGCGCCGACAAGTTCGGACAAAAGAAGATCTTGCTAATCACCTTTCTAGCCAGCAGTTCCGCCATGGTCGCGACTGGCTTCTCCCAAAACGAGTCTCAGCTTATTACGCTTTATGCGGTAAGTGTTCTCTTTGCTGTAGCGGCTGAGCCGCTCACCTTCACCCTTTCCTCCATACTGTTTGACCCGAAGGACCGCGGAAAAGCCTTCGGAGCAGTCAGAGCCTTACGTGGTCTTGCCGGCGGCGGGCTCGTAGCAGCAATAGGATGGTTCGGTGGCCTATCAGATGGCTGGCGCTACGCTTTGCTGAGCTTCGGTGCACTGGAGGCGATCCTAGCAATTAGCCTGGCCATTAGACTCGGCTCCATCGAGCGGGAGATGAAACTCGAGTCTGCTCCCTTCAAGTGGGGTGAGTTTGGGCGGCTCGCACTCACTCCTCATTTCATTCTCTTCACGCTTATCCACATTTTCGCTACAGGGATGCTGATCCCAGTTTTCCTACCCACCTTCCTCTCCGAGGAACGGGGACACTCCATACAGTCAGCGGCTTTTCTGATCGGAGTAATGAAAATCTTCATGATTGTAGGTTCCCTCGCGGGTGGATTCTTGGGAGACAGAATGGAAGAACGTTGGCCATTTGCCGGACGTTTGTATTTGATGATCGCCTACACGATCGCATTCGTCCTGCTCACCGCGATGCAATTCCTTCCGATCTGGAGTAACATCTATGCAGACTGGGCAGTCGCCATCGCCAGCAGCGCAGTATTCCCGATCGGCTTCGCCGGGTGCATTCTCCCAATGCTAGCCAACGTAATCCCTCCTCAACTACGTAGTGCAAGTTTTGCCATCATGTCATCCCTGTGCCAAGGACTCAGCCTCGCAGGTTTCTCTACACTCATAGGTACACTCTCAGACCACTACGGTCTCGGAACTTTACTGTTCGGATCGATCACAATCCCCTACCTACTGAATATCTTTATCTGCCTCACTTTGTTGCGATTCTATCTGATTCGAATAAAAGAGGTTAGTGTGTATAAATGAAACATGGCAGCCTTAACACTCCTCACTCGTTCTTCGAGTTAGCATATTTACCCTAGGGCTCTCGCCTCGTACGGCTCGTTCTTTCTGTAGAGCTGGCACACTTTGGGCTGCTTAGTCTCCAAACCAGGTGCAGGATACTTCCTTGCCCCTACACAAAATCTCAACGAGAAACGCCTTGGAGAGAATATCTCACTAAGAGACGTTCCACATCAAGACAGCCTAATGATGAGCAAAGCGGTTGAAACACAAGATTTCACCTACAATATAAGGATCAAGAAAAATGGATAACACAGCAAGGAACGAGGGCATCGATAGCTTTCGCCTGCTAGCGTGTTTTTCAGTTATTAGCCTCCACATCGGCTACTATCGCACCTTACCCGATTGGGCAGGCGTTTTAATAAGGCTTTCAGGGCGGTGGGCCGTTCCTTTCTTCTTTATCGTTTCCGGATACTTTTTGGCGACCAAGACCAAGCCAGATCGTTGCGTGAAGTCTCTTATAAGAGCAGGTTCTATATTCGCGATCGCCTCAGTGTTCCTGATCCCGTTGGTGTTAGTGCAAACCGACCTCCGTCACGCACTGATGAAGATTTTCAGCATAGAAGTAATAACAGGCGGGACCTATTACCACCTCTGGTTTTTGAGCGCCCTAACGTTCTGTCTGCTTTTTTTCCTGGCGTGCGACTACTGGAAGTTATCGCGATACTTCGGAGCTTTCACATTGATCTCGTTAACTTCGAGCCTAGTCCTAGGGGTATACAACCCATTCGAACCCTATGGTCTAGAACTCGGCAGATATGTATCCGGAATAGGATTCATTATAATTGGAATGCATCTGCGAAACTCAAATCTGGGTATTCGCTTTGCCATATGCTTAGTGGTGCTGGGATTTCTCCTCCAAATCGTTGAGGCGTATGGAATAAAGCACTACTTAGGAAAAGACCCGCACTCTCCCCAGATCCTAATCGGAACAATACCGTTCGCAATCGGCATGTTCATAATCGCAAAATCCTTGAATTTCAAGGGATCCGCCCATCTTGCAAATCTAGGGAGAACACACGCTCTTCCGGTTTACATATTTCACGTTTATGTTGTCTGGGCCATCACCGAGATCGTTTTAAAGATGGGATACCCGCCGATTATCAGAGATGTTCTGGTTGTTCCGCTCACCTTTCTTATCACTTTGAACCTAAGCATCGCAGTAGAAAAATTCGCTCCGCGCTTGTTCAATTTGATGAGCGGAGACCTATCCATTATTTTACCAAGCAAGCCTAAGGCGAAAACAACCCTAGCCAGTGAATAAAGACTTCGGAGCCGGCAGGCGAATACGGCATCTTTAGTTGTTACAAATTAAGGCTCGAATAAGATACTCTATTCGGGCCAAGGATCGATTTGGGAGATACACGCGAACTTCAAAGCTAGAGCCAACGCGGTCCCGCTTGAGATTGCTCTTTAGGAAGGATCCAGGACGGCATTGTGTTTGTTCGCAAGTTTGAGCACTGTAGTAGTCCCTAATTCAACCCCCTGCCCCATGCTCAGAACTGTCGCTTCACTCTGTCCCATTATCGCCGCGAGCGCGATACCAGCGTTAACCTCTGCACAGGATCTCAAGCTAAACGAGCTCGAGTATCTCGAGACTCAAGGACTGAACATCATGCTCGCTCACGACTATTACCCTGAAGGCCACCAAGGAGGCGTGAGCATTATCCAGAATGGACTGCGAGTGGCAACAAACGGCGACCTGCGACTCGACCGAATCCCCGGACAATGGTCACCTATTCCAGCAAAAATTGGCGAGCGCACCATCGATCCGGAGACCAGAGCCATCAGCTGTCGCTTCAAGTATCCGGATGAAAGCCGCAATCGAAAAGGCTTCAACCCGATCGAGTATCCAGATCTTGAATTCTCTTACACCCTAACGATACAGCCCACAAAAGATTCATCCTTTTCGATAACCGTAGACCTAGACGAGGCCTTGCCAGCTGAGTGGGACGGAAAAGTCTCTTTCATGCTCGAGCTTTTCCCCGGCTTTCTTTTCGGCAAATCCTACATGATGGATGGGGAAGAATTCGGCCTATTCCCCCGACAAGCCAATGGACCGGGGTCATACGACTCGGCCGGAGAGTATCAGATAGAAGCATTGGCTAGCGGAGAAAATCTCGTCGTCGCGCCAGAGTCGGACAAGCAACGCTTGCTCATCAGCCGACGATTGGGTGGCGAGCTGGAACTGGTAGACGGACGAGGACTTCACGACAACGGCTGGTTCATTGTTCGAGCCGAACTGGAAAAAGGAGCCCAAGAAAAAGCTCTCGAATGGGAACTCAGTCCCAACGTAATTGAAAATTGGATCGCTGATCCAGCAATACAAGTTTCTCAGATCGGCTACCACCCGGAACAAACGAAATTCGCCGTCATCGAACTCGACCGCAACGATTCACAAAGAGAAACACCTGAGCTTCACCAGGTCCTTCCCGACGGCTCGCTCGAGCTCTCCTCCAAAACATCGGTAGAAGAATGGGGACAGTTTCTCAGATACGACTATCTCCGCCTAGACTTTTCGCAAGTCAGCGAGCCGGGTACCTACCTCGTTACCTACGGAGAAAAACGCAGCAATCCGTTCCAGATTTCGGATACGATCTTCGAACGCCACGTTTGGCAGCCGACACTAGAGTATTTCATGCCTGCTCAGATGTGTCACATGCGGGTGAATGATCGCTATCGAGTGTGGCACGGTGCTTGTCATTTAGACGACGCCCGACTCGCTCCGCTCGACCATAACCATTTCGACGGCTATATCCAAGGCTCCGATACCCGGACAACCTACCAGCCTGGTGAATCGATTCCTGGATTAAACAGAGGAGGCTGGCACGATGCGGGCGATGACGATCTGCGCATAGAATCTCAAGCCGGCACAATACTCGGACTCGCCCAAGCCTACGACGCCTTCGGTAGCCAGTATGACAATTCAACAATCGACCAAAAGACCCTCACAGTCGAAGTCCATAAGCCCGACGGCAAGCCAGACATCCTACAGCAAATAGAGCACGGAGCGCTTACGGTCGCAGCAGGATACCGCGAACTCGGCGTCCTTTACCGCGGAATAATCAACCCCACGATCCGTCAATATGTCATGCTCGGCGACACAGCCAATATGACAGACAACCTCGCTTTCGAAGGGGATGAAAGCGACCCGCAGACTCCCGAAATTGGTCTCGGGATCACTGGTTCTCCCGATGACCGCTGGGTATTCACAACACGGAGATCTGCGAGACACGAGCTCATAGGAGCAGCTGGTCTGGCTGCCGCTGCAAGAACCCTAGGAGACTTCAATCCCAAGCTCTCGGCCGAATGCCTTGCCTACTCGGAAACCCTCTGGAGCGAGATCGAAACCGATTCCGAGGTCGAGAGAGTACCACTCGCCATCGAGCTTGCCCTAACAACGGGGAAAGACCGATACCTCAACTTTATCGCGGACCATGCCGACGCCATTGCTGAAGATTTCGCTTCGCTCGGATGGCAAGTAACCCGGGTGTTGAGTGAAATTGGCGACTCAAGCTTCCACGCGACCATTAGAGCAGCAGCGGAAAGTTACGCCAAAGAGATTGTAGCCGCGGAGGCCAAAACACCGTACGGTGTTCCCTACGAACCGGGCATATGGGGAGCCGGATGGGGCATTCAAAGTTTCGGTGCCCAGCAATACTTCCTGCATAAAGCGTACCCTGATCTCTTTTCAAAAGACCTAGCCCTGAACGCTCTCAACTTCGTACTGGGCTGCCATCCGGGTTCCAACACAGCCTCTTTCGTTTCGGGAGTTGGTTCAGATTCCTTGACCGTCGCTTATGGGCTGAATCGAGCGGACTGGTCTTTCATACCCGGAGGAAGTGCTTCCGGAACCGCTTTGATACGCCCAGATTATCCCGAGCTCCTCACTTGGCCTTTCCTCTGGCAGCAGACTGAATACGTTCTGGGCGGAGGCACTACCGACTACCTTTTTCTGGCTCAAGCCGCTGAAGCGCTCTTCCGAGAAAATTGATCTGCCTGAGGGACCCTCTGATGA
The DNA here is from genome assembly GCF_014230145.1 of Pelagicoccus albus. Taxonomy (NCBI): domain Bacteria; kingdom Pseudomonadati; phylum Verrucomicrobiota; class Opitutia; order Puniceicoccales; family Pelagicoccaceae; genus Pelagicoccus; species Pelagicoccus albus. Next base: position 1,365,705 of record NZ_JACHVC010000012.1, on the reverse strand, counting down.
GGCTTGCAGTTACGTAGGGTACCAGCAGGTCAATTAACCCTTGGTTTGTAGATCGTCGGGGTTCACTTGCATGTTGGCCACATCGTCATCAGTCATATCGGAGTTGTCTCCAGCCTTGCGACGGTCCTCTAGCAACTGCATTATCGCCGGATTCCAAACGCCCAATTGCTCTTTCTGCGCCAGAGCCTGGGCTTCCGCGATCTCCGTATCCCCCGATGCTTCCGATACCTGCCACCTTGCAAATCCTTGCCGAACCAGTGCCGAATTGACGTATTCATTAGCGGGCGTACGGACCTCGGCACTCATGACCGAACCTGACTCGACCACGACAGGCTTAACCATAACCTTCTGACCACGAAGGCTTTGTTCTAGAAAGGCAAAGATCTTTTCATCCAGCATTTCACCATCGACGGCGGGTATGATCCCCTGAAGCTTTACCACGACTGGCTGTCCCTCTCCGAAATCGATAGACAAGGCGTCCTTACGCAGGATGTCCTTTACGATGCCCTCCTTCAATTCCTCCTCGGTCTTTCGGTTGAGCAAGAAATAGACGACCACGATGACTGCGACTACTAGGAAGAGAATGGGGACCATGGACATGACTGTGTGGGGATAGAGTTAACTTGTTAGAGTTGGCCCTTGGTATCGAGAGACGAGTAAGACCATAATAATCAGGCTAATACGTACAAAAACGCAAATTCTTGAGCAAAAGCGCTCAAGCGAGCTGGTAACAACCGACATTTTATTTGAGTCTCGACGCCTCTACAGCTACAGCCACCCCCGATGATCGAGGCCGAACTCATTACTAGCCTACAAAACCCTCGCGTGAAAAACTTGGTCAAATTGCGAGACCGCCGAGCGCGCAACCAACAGGGGATTTTCATAGCCGAAGGCTACCGAGCCATATCTCGGGCTATGGAAAAAGACGTCTTCCCGCTCGAAGTATACTTTTGCCCAGACTGCTTCCTCGGCGAAAACGAGGACGCCCTCCTCGGTCAGGCCCAAGCCAACGGAGCCGCCCTTTTCGAACTTTCCAAACACGCCTTCGAAAAGGTCGCTTATCGCGATCGGCCGGAAGGATTGCTGGCAGTCATCAAGCAGTGGAGCTACACCCTCGACCAAATCAAGCTGTCCGAGCCCCCCTTCTTACTGATCGTCGAATCTATCGAGAAGCCAGGCAACCTGGGAACCATTCTCCGCTCCGCAGACGCCGCCGGCGTAGATGCCGTGATCTGCTGCGACTCGGTAACCGATCTCTTCAACCCCAATGCCGTTCGCTCCTCCACCGGAGTGCTCTTCTCCATGCCAACCGTTTCGGCTTCGACTGAGGACGTTATCGAATGGGTAAGGAAAAATGGGATACGCACCGCCGCCACAACTCCGCATACAGACCAAGTCTACACCGACACCGACTTAAAGGGTCCGCTCGCCATCGTGATGGGTAGTGAACAGTTTGGCCTATCGGAACGTTGGCTCGAGGCGTGCGACCAAAAAGTTCTCATCCCTATGGCCGGCCAAGCGGACTCGCTAAACGTGGCCATGGCTACCTTGATAACCTTGTTCGAAGCCGTCCGCCAGAGAAGCAGTTAAGCACTGGTTTCAAGCCGAAGCCTCCACAAAACAACCCACCGACCGCAGTCTTGAATCTTTCCCGTCTTCAGAAAAATTTCGAATCGCTGGCCGCAGAGGACCCCTTATGGACCGTCCTCTCCGACAATTCGAAAAAAGGCGGACTCTGGGACCCGGAAGAATTCTACCAATCGGGTGAGGACGAAATCGTATCGCTCGAACAACGCCTCGCCCACTTCGGCATTTCACTAAGCGGTGCCCAAGCCTTGGACTTTGGTTGCGGAGTTGGACGACTGACCTTCCCCCTTTCGCGACGATTCGATACCGCAATCGGAGTCGATATTTCCAAGTCCATGATCGCCGAAGCGGAGAACAACTTGGGTCGCGGAAAGAGCTGCAAGTTTTTCCTGAATACAAACGATAGCCTGTCTTTCCTTGAAGCGAACAGCCTCGACTTTGTCTATTCCGACATCGTCTTCCAGCACATAGCTCCCCGCTACAGCAAACGCTACTTCGCGGAGATCGCTCGAGCCCTCAAACCGGGCGGAACCTTCGCCTTCCAGCTTCCCAGCCATTACACCGGCCCCAGCTACTTCCGAAAACGTTTCGGCTATTTCCTGAAACGTCTTCAGCAGGCAACGGGCTCCGGAAAAGCATACTTCGAAATGAACGGTATCCCGCTACCCAAGCTGCTAACCTTTATGGAGCAAGGCTTGAGCTTGCAGCTAGTCGCCCTTTGGGACTACCCGGCAGCCGGCGAAAATTGGCAAAGCTACCTCTACGTATTCAGAAAACCAAACAAGTAGAGGGATTCCAACAGAGCCGATCCCAGCTAACGCCCGCTTCAAAAATCCACCAGAAACTTTTACAAGACACCGCTGCCAGAAGTTTGCAAAAAGCGGCGAACGGTCAGACTTTTCCTTCACCCAAAGTCTGGCCCAAATCTAGCACAGCCCTTGCATTAGCGGTCAGTTTCGCTTGCTCCTAATGCACTCTATAAGAAATGCTATTCCACACACCTAGTTATGCCATTTTTCGAACAACACATTACCACCGGTCTGGAAAAAATAGACCAAGACATAGACTTCCTCCTAGCCTGCACAAGCGAGGTCCTCGAAGAGATAGGGGAGCCTGAACTCGCTCCCCTTCTCAAGCGCGACAACTCCGAGGCGGGAAATGTGCCCCCCGAAAAGAGCGCCCAAGTCCTCTCCATCGCCTTCCAGATCATGAACCTAGTGGAAGAAAACGTGGCCAACCAAGGGGGACGCCGACTTGAGACCTCTCAGCAAGTGTCATCTGATACCGGCTCATGGGGTTACTGGCTAAAGCGAATTCAAGAAACCACCCCGTCCAAGGGCGACTTGCTGGAGACGATTAAACGCTCGAGCGTGCACCCAGTTCTCACCGGACACCCAACCGAGGCGAAGCGTCCTTCTGTATTGGCTCAGCACCGAAAGCTCTACCAATTGCTCGTCGAACTGGAAAACCAGATGTACACGCCGATCGAGCGTGGCGAATTCCGCGAGCGCATTAAAGCGATCATCGAGATCATTTGGCGAAGCGGAGAAATCCTGGTCGAAAAACCCGACGTCGCCTCGGAGCGGGACAATGTTCTTAACTACCTCCGAGAAAAATTCCCCGTAGCCATCGAAATCTCCGACGCCCGTTTCCGGGCCGCTATGGCACGCGCAGAAATCGAATGGGACGAATCCGACGTGTCGGCATATCCCAGAATCCGTCTCGGCAGCTGGGTCGGCGGTGACCGCGATGGCCACCCGTTCGTCACTGCACAAGTAACCGAGGAAACCTTTGCCCAACTTCGGGGAGCGGCCCTCGACACTCTCCGCCGCAAGCTCAAGCAGCTGAGCAAGGAGATGGCGCTTTCGAAGTTGTTTCAATCTCCACCAGCGTACCTCCTGGAACGCATCATCGAGCTAGATCCTTCCTGCAAGGATGCGACTGCTATTGAAGAACCTTGGAAACGCTTTGCCGAGGTGATTCGAGAAAACCTTCCACGTTCCAAGAAAGGAAACAAAGGATATCGGCAACCGAGTGGGGTGATCGCGGATCTGCATCTTCTGAAGAAGTCGCTGGAAGAAGCAAACGCAGCCCGCTTGGCGAAAACCTATGTCGTACCGATAATTCGTTTTCTGGATACATTCGGTTTCCATATGGCCTCGCTCGACGTGCGCCAAAATAGCGGCTACCACGACCGGGCCATGTCTCAACTTATGCAAGCGGCAGGCATTCCCGATGCAGAAAACTTTTCAGAATGGAGCGAAGAAAAACGGGTCGCTTTCCTCTCCGAAGAACTCACTAGAGCGCGACCATTCGCACAAGATCATGGCCAGCTGGAGCTGGAAGCGAGAGAGGCTGTGGGAAGCCTTATGGTAGTGGCCAATCAAGTACGCGACTACGGCCGCGCCGCAGTAGGCCAGTTCGTGATCAGCATGACGCGCTCGCTTTCCGACTTGCTGGTCATGTACGCACTCTGTCGTGAGGCGGGCCTTACTCGTATGACAGATAAGGGTATGATTTGCTTGATCCCCATCTCGCCTCTTTTCGAGACCTTGGACGACCTGCAAAATAGCGAGGGCATCATGGACGCTTTCCTATCCCATCCGGTCACCAAAGCCAGCCTCCCTTGGCAAAACCGTGATCTAGACGAGGGATTCGCCCACTATGGCGAACCTGTTCTCGACCCTTCCGCGCCGCTCACGCAAGAAGCGATGCTCGGCTACAGTGACAGCAACAAGGACTCCGGTATCATCGCTTCTCAATGGGGACTTTTCAACGCCCAGTCCAAACTCATCGCACTCGGTAAAAAACACGGTGTATCCATTCGCTTCTTCCACGGACGCGGTGGTACCGTTAGCCGTGGAGCCGGCCCGACGCACCGCTTCCTGGAAGCCTTGCCGGAAGGTTCATTAACACCTGGTACACGCGTTACGGAACAAGGGGAAGTCATCGCCCAAAAGTACGGCAACTTCCTGACCGCTGCTCGCAGCTTGGAGCTATTGGTCGCGGGCTCGGTGGGACCTCAACTCTCCGAAAGCCAAAACACGCCTACCGAGGAGCTCACAGAGGCCATGTCATTCCTTTCAGAATACAGCGCCGAGAAATACCGGAGCCTTCTTCACGAAGAGGACTTTCTTACCTTCTATCGCCAAGCCACACCGATCGACGCTTTGGAGCAAAGCAGAATAGGGTCCCGCCCTTCCCGCCGCAGCGGCAAGCCTAGCCTCAAAGACCTTCGAGCGATCCCTTGGGTTTTCAGCTGGAATCAGTCACGATTCTACATGCCGGGCTGGTACGGAGTAGGCTCTTCGCTGGCCGCTCTCAAAAGCGAAAAGCCTGACCTCTTCGAAGCTCTCAAGAAGAGCGTCAAGACCTGGCCATTCCTTCGCTATGTTCTCTACAACGTCGAGAACAGCGTCGAGAGCGCCGACACCCTGATGATGAAGTCTTACGCGGATCTCGTATCGGACGAGTCGATACGTGATAAGTTCTTCAAACTTATCACCGACGAGCGAGCTGCGACTCGCGAAGTATTGCACGAGCTGATGAACGGACCACTGGAAAAACGACGTCCGCGCTTCTTCACCACCCTTCACGCTCGCGACAAGTGGCTAGACCTCTTGCACGCTCAGCAAATAGAACTACTGGCAAGCTGGAGAAAGTCTGGATCAGAGGCGGATCTTCGCTGCGTGCTGCAAAGCATCAACGCCATCGCCGCCGGGCTTCGCACCACCGGATAAGCGACTTCGATCAATCTAGAAACCGCGCCCGTTCCTCGGGCGTGGGCATCCGGCAGGAATCCATCTTGCCAAAAAAGCGATAGCGTCGCTTGGCGAACCAATCGTAGGCCACGTCGCGCCATTCAGCAGGGATCACCTTGAGCGGATAAAAGAGCCACCAGATTCCTCCCAAAGTCTTGCCGACTTCCAGCAAGGCATCGGTGCGATAAAATAGCCGATCTCCATTGTAGTAGGATATCGTATCCACATTTTCTCGACGCTCGGGTGGCAGAATTTCCTTAGCCGCCTCTCCTTGGATCGGTGAAAAATAGAGAGCCTGCCGGTCGTCCAATTTGAGCAGCAGATTGACCGTCTTGTCGCAAAAGCCACAGACGCCATCGAAGAAGATTATGTTTTTCTCTGCTACCACGCTCTAGATCTCGATCGGTTCGGATTTTATCTAGTTTAATGAACGTTTGGATCAGGGCGTCGACTTCAAACTCGCAGTGAAGGGGCACTCGATAGACGGAACGGGTAGCGTTGGGGTCCCCTCACCTTATGGGACTTTCGCGACCAAGGTCGCTCCTACCTAAAAAAAGGACGCCCTCGCGGACGTCCTTTTGAAAAGTCTATTCGGTTTCGAATCCGAATCTTAGCTGAGCGTTACGCCCTTTGCCTTGGCCGAGCGAAGCAACGCGTCTGCCATGTCAGAAGGAGTCGCAGCGACTTCGATTCCGCACTCTTCGAAGACCTTGATCTTCGCAGCGGCGGTATCTTCGGCGCCACCGACGATCGCGCCAGCGTGACCCATGCGGCGGCCTGGAGGAGCAGTCGCACCAGCGATGAATCCGGCAACTGGCTTATCGCAGTTTTCCTTGATCCAACGAGCCGCTTCGACTTCAGCATTTCCGCCGATTTCGCCGATCAGGATGATACCGTGCGTATCAGGATCTTCGTTGAAGAGCTTGATCACGTCGAGGTGCGAAGTGCCATTGACCGGGTCGCCACCAATACCCACGCAAGTGGATTGGCCGATGTCTTTGACTGTGAGCTGGTAAACCGCCTCGTAAGTCAAAGTACCGGAACGGGAAACCACACCGACGTGGCCCTTCTTGTGGATGTAACCTGGGGAGATACCGATGCGGCAACCGCCCTTGGAGTCTTCACCTTCACCCGGAGAAACGAGTCCCGGACAGTTAGGACCAACCAGACGGGTCTTGCTGCCAGCCATAGCACGCTTCACGCGAACCATGTCGCGAACTGGGATGCCTTCGGTGATCGCCACAGCGAGCTCGAGCTCAGCGTCCGCACATTCGAGAATGGCGTCCGCAGCGAATGGAGGCGGTACGAAGATAACGGATACTGTCGCACCGGTAGCTTCCGCAGCTTCAGCGACGGAGTTGAAAATCGGCACTTCGACACCGGCGTGCTCGAAGGTGTTGCCGCCCTTGCCTGGCGTGACGCCGGCAACGACTTGAGTCCCGTACTCGATAGAGAGGCGGGCATGGCGCGCACCGAACTCGCCGGTGATGCCTTGGATGATGATCTTAGTCTCGGGTGTAATGAGGATGGACATCGTTTAAATTCTTTAAAGTTCCGGCGTTAGTTAGGCGACGAGGTTAGCGATCTTCTGAGCAGCGTCGGCCATGCTGTCTCCGCTTACGATGGTGAGGCCGGAAGAATCGAGCGTCTTCTTGCCCGCTTCCACGTTGTTGCCCTCTAGGCGAACGACGAGCGGCAGCTCCAGTCCCACTTCCTTGACCGCGTCTACGATACCGTTGGCGATAACGTCGCAATCCATGATGCCTCCGAAGATATTAACGAAGATTCCCTTCACGTTGGGATCGCCGAGGATGATTTTGAAAGCTGCGACCACTTGGTCTTTGGTTGCTCCTCCGCCGACGTCCAAGAAGTTGGCTGGGCTTCCGCCGAAGTGCTTGATGATGTCCATGGTAGACATGGCCAAACCAGCTCCGTTGACCAAGCAAGCGATGTTCCCGTCGAGGGCGATATAGGAGAGGTGGAACTTAGAAGCTTCGATTTCCTTCGGGTCTTCTTCGTTCAAGTCACGAAGAGCTACAATCTCTGGATGGCGGTAAAGAGCGTTGGAGTCGAAGCTGACCTTGGCGTCCAAGGCGAGCACGTCTTCGGAGGCCGTAGTGATCAGAGGGTTGATCTCGATCATATCCGCATCCTTTTCCCAGAACATGGTGTAGAGATTGCGGATCAGCTTCATGGCATTCTTAGACTCGAGCTTGCTGAGGCCGAGCTTAGTTACCAATTCGCGAAGCTGGAAATCGGCGATGCCGTAGGCTGGATCGATGAAGACCTTGAAGATGCGGTCTGGCGTTTCTTCCGCTACTGTTTCGATGTCCATGCCACCTTCTGTCGAAGCGACGACAACCGGACGAGAAGTGGCTCTGTCCAAAAGAACGGCCAAGTAATATTCCTTTTTGATGTCAGCCCCTTCGGTGAAGTAGATGGTCTGTACCTTGCGACCCGCTTCCCCTGTTTGGATGGTCACGAGAGTGTTACCGAGCATCTTGTTGGCATACTCGATCGCCTCTTCCTTGGTCTTGGCGAGCTTAACGCCTCCCTTGAAACCGTCTGTGAAAGTCCCCTTACCGCGTCCACCAGCGTGAATCTGGGACTTAACGACCACCAAGCCTTCGGGGAGGCTATCGATGCATGATTCGAACTCCTCGCTCGAACTCGTCGCGGAACCCTTGGGGCAAGGGATTCCATATTCTTCAAATAACTGTTTCGCTTGGTACTCGTGAATATTCATAGCCTTTGTTGGAAAATGCGGATCTGAACAAAAACCGCATCGAAGGGGTTAATCAACCCCCCTCTAACGAAAAGCGAAACTAAGTGGTTAAAATTCTCAGTGTCCAAATAGTGGACAGCTTTCTAGAGCTTCAAATCGCCTAAAAGACGCTGGGCTAGGAAATTCGTCTGCATAGTGGACAGTTCCTTGATGCCTTTTTTCGCCAAAGCGATTAGCTTAACCAGTTCTTGTTCGGAAAAAGTCGCCTCTTCGCCAGTGCCCTGCAATTCCACGAATTCGCCCTTTCCGGTCATGACGACATTGAAATCCACACTGGCGTCACGGTCTTCGATATAGGGAAGATCAAGCACCGGCTGACCTTTGTAAATGCCGACGCTAACGGCCGCGATCGAGTCGCTGAACGGGTTCTCCTTGAGCTTGCCGTCATCGATGAGCTTCTGCACTGCCATGCGAGCCGCTAGGTAAGCCCCAGTGATCGAAGCAGTACGTGTACCCCCGTCGGCCTGCAGGACATCGCAATCCACCCAAAGGGTGTGCCCGGGAAGTTTCTGCAGGTCGATCACCGCCCTGAGCGAGCGGCCGATCAGACGCTGGATCTCCACTCCCCGACCGTCCTGCTTGCCGCGGCTGGAGTCGCGTTGTTTGCGGTCGAGCGTACTGTAAGGAAGCATGGAATACTCTGCAGTGAGCCAACCGCCGGAAACGTTTTGCGCCCGCATCCAACCCGGTACCCGCTTTTCAAGCGTCGCTCCGCAGATGACTTTGGTATTTCCAAAACTGACCAAAACCGAACCGGTCGCATGGGCCGCAAAGTCGGCTTGGAATGAAATCTCGCGCAAGGCGTCGCATTCGCGCCCGTCTGGTCTGGAAAAAGTGCTCATATCGCCGAGCACCACAAACGAGCCACTTGCCCCACACAACTCAATTCCTTCCGCATACTCCGGACGCAAAGAAGGTTTGAACTTTTTTGCCCCCAACGGATCATCATACTCCAACAATGAAGCGTCGTACCCACACCAACCGCACCGCTCTCTTTTCCAAGCTCCTAGCCAGTCTCGCCGCCTTGCTCATAGCTCCCGTCGTGGCTTTGGCAGAAGGTCTGCAATGGGAAACGGAGTCCCTTTTCTTCGAGACCGAATTCGGGGCAGAAGAAGTGATCGCGGAATACCCCTTCACCAACACCGGTGAGCAAGCCATAGAGATCGTCAATGCCAGTTCATCCTGCGGTTGCACTGTGCCGACTCTAGACAAGAGAAGCTACGCCCCGGGCGAGAGCGGTACCTTGAAAGCCATTTTCACCTTGGGGTCCCGCCAAGGCATGCAGCACAAGTCCATCACCATTCTGACCAAAACCGAGGGGCAGGACGAAGAGGAAAGCCATCTGCTCAAGCTGGCTGTCGACATCCCTATACCGGTCACTTTCAAGCCAAGGGTACATTTCTGGAAAATCGGCTCTGAGGCCAAAGCGAAGGAAATCGAGGTCAATATTCACGAAAAAATGCCCTTCGCCTTGAGCCACTTGGTCCGCAAAGACGAAGAGGAAGAATCGAACTTCGACTACGAGATCGTAACTGTTGAGCCCAATTTGAAATACCTGGTTCGCATCACTCCCAAGACCACGGAGCGGAAATCGCGGGACGTCTACTTCTTGGCGAGCGAGGGCGAAGACGGCCAAGTGCTTCGAAAATACCCGATCTACGCCTACGTGCGTTAACGGCTATCAATTGATTCAACGCATAAAAAAGCCACCTCGCAAGAAGGTGGCTTTTTTGTGTAAAAATGAGGCTGCGTCCTAGAGCAGGCTGCCGGGCTTGATCTTCGCCGAGGCGGGGAATTTCTTAACCCACTTGGCGGTCTGGCGCTTGAATGTGTCGACTTGCTTACCCGCCGCTCCAACGAAACGATCCGACTGGGAAAGTAGTTTATTTAGCTGCTTCAAGTCGAGCGGGATCCGATCGTCGCCAGCAAGGCGCTCGGTGAGCTTGGCTTCGCTAGGGCGTCCTTCACGGATCTCGCTACCTGCCGCCAAAGCGTGCTCCTTGATCGCTTCGTGCGCAGTCTCGCGGCCCGCTCCTGCCTTGACCGCCTCCATCAGGATAGTGGTGGTAGCCAAGAATGGCAGCTGTACTTCGTTTTCTGCCGCGATCGCGTTTTCGTACGCGCCCAGATTCCCCAAAACGGTGATGTAGGTTTCGAGCAAACCATCGATCGCGAAAAAGGCGTCTGGCAACATGATGCGGCGAACGACTGAACACGAGACATCGCCCTCGTTCCATTGGCCGCCAGTCAGGCCTGCTGCCATAGTAGCGTAGCCCTTAAGAATAGTACCAAATCCATGGATACGCTCGCTGCTGCGGCAATTAATCTTATGCGGCATGGCTGAAGATCCGACCTGCCCCTTCAAGAAACCTTCCGTCATGAGCCCCTGCCCCGCCATGAGGCGAACGGTAGTAGTCATGTTTACAGCAGCCGAAGCGAGTTGCTCTAAAGCGGTCACGGTATCCAGATCAAGGCTACGCGGATAGACCTGCCCTACGTTGGTCATGACGTTTCCGAAGCCGAGATGCTTGACGATCTTTTCTTCCAGTTCCGCCACCTTCTTAGCATCGCCTTCGAATAGGGTCTGCTGATCGAGCTGAGTTCCCACCGCGCCTTTGAGGCCGCGAGCCGGATAGCGCTCCACCAAATCGTGCAAGCGGTCGATTCCGATCAAGAGCTCTTGGCCCGCCATCGCAAAGCGCTTGCCCAAGGTCGTGGCCTGGGCCGGTACATTGTGGGTACGGCCGGTGATCATCAGATCGCGATATTCGACACTGCGTTCGCTGAGCTTTTTGAGAGCCGCAATGGCCTTCAGGCGAATTAGCTCCAGAGCACGCAAGACCTGCAGCTGCTCCACGTTTTCCGTCAGGTCGCGGCTAGTCATGCCGAGGTGAATGTACTCGTGGCCGGACAAGCCATTGAACTCCTCGATGCGCGACTTCACATCGTGCAGGAGCTGCCGCTCGCGGCGGTCGATCGACTCGAGGTCCACCTGTCCCTTAACCTTTTCGTAGTCCTTGATCGCCTTGGCTGGGATCTTCAAGCCCAGTTCGCGCTGGCCCTTCATCACCGCGATCCAGTAGTCGCGTTCGATCAGGATGCGCCCTTCGGGCGACCAAATTGCCTTCATCGCGCCGGAAGCGTAACGCTCCGCCAACACGTTTGGAATGACTGACTGTGAGTTTGGCATGATAAAAATGAGCCCGAACCCTAGGCTCTACGCAACCTATGGAAAGCTTTTTTAATCCACGGCCAACTTACGTTTCGCTAAAGCTAAACCCATTATCCAGCCTCTGAAGGCGGCGAAAGCTGTCCGCAGAGCAAAATCGCAAGAAACTGCCCGTATCCAAGATCCGAGTTCGGCGACTATGAGGAACGCAAACCGCAATATCGCTGTCGCCCGCAAAAAACCCTTGGCTCCCCCGCCGTCCGTCCCAATACCAATAGCCGCATCCAACATGGCCGAAACCACCCAGAGAACCATCGCTGTCGAACTGAGCACCATGCGCTCCGGCTCCACCCTGCTCAAGGCGCTCATGTCTGCCGCTCCGGACATCTCAAGCCTGCCGGAAATCAACTTCAGCAAGTTTCGCTCGATCAACGCCGAGAGCCAAATCCACGCCCTTTGCGACGAGAGAATCATCGTTCTCAAGCGGCCGGCTTGGTTCAACGACGCCGGTAGCTACCCGAAATTACCCAAAGTCGAAAATTCCAAGCAGCTCATCCTGACGCGCGACGTCCACACCAACGTCGCCTCCCTGCGCAAGATGGTTTTCCGCAAATTCGAGTCCTCCATGCCCAAGGGCTTCGTGGACCGGTGGTTGGCTAAAAACTATTGGTCCCGAGCCTACGACAGTTTGCTGCGACGCTTTCCGAACGACCTGCAAAAGAACTTCTGGGTACGCTACGAAGATCTTGTTTCCGATCCCATCACCTGGACCGAGCAGATATTTTCCTTTCTCGGGTCCGAGCGAACGGAAGGCGTCGATTCCTACCCGCCCCCCAAAGATTACGAGTGGAAATGGGGAACGGACGACGGAGGCGATAAGATCAAATCCCTCAAGGTTCAAGCCAACCCAGTTCCGCAAAAGTCTCTCGATATCTTGGAACGCGTAAAGGATATCCCCCGCGTGGCGGTCACCCGCCAGAGACTCGGCTACACACTTTTCCCGACCTCCGAAAACTAAGGAAAAAAAAGGAGCGAGAAGTCGCCACACCTTCCGACTTTAAAATGAAAGCGCTCCACTATCTTCGGTCGGCTCGGATCCAGACCACCTTCTGGAGTATCTGCTACCTGCTCGTCGGACTGCACTACCTCTCGACCATCGCCAAAAACCACCAACCCGGCGTAGGTTTTTCCAGAATGCTGATGGTCGGCGAACAATTCTACGAAAGCGCTTTGCCGAAATTCAAGGAAACGGATCCGCTAGTCATGAAGGGTAGCTCCGGATACGACGCTCAATTTTACGTCCAAATAGCCCTCGATCCAAGCCTGCAAGATCCAGAGCTTCCAAACGCCATCGACAATCTCACCTATCGCGCTCGCCGAATCCTTATGCCCGCTGTCGCGTGGCTAGCCGGCGGTGGAGAGACCGCCAAGATCGTTAAGATCTACCCACTTATCAATCCCATCTGCTGGGTCATTTCAGCAATTTTGCTTCTCTACTGGCTACCGCCCTACTGTATCCAAAATTTCATTCGCTGGACAGGAATGCTCCTCGGTTGGGGTTGGACGCTCAGTGCACAACGTTCGCTAACGGACGGTCCCGCAGCCACTCTAATTTTGCTGGCGGCCATTCTGATCGCCCGGGGCTTGAAAAAGGGAGGAGCCTTCGGCATCGCAGCATCCGCACTGACCAAAGATATGAGCCTATTTGCAGGTCTAGCTGTATTCGAAAAATGCCCCTCTGCACGATCAACTTGGTTTCGATTCGTCAAGCTCGGATGCATCTGCATTATGCCTCTTTTTCTGTGGTTACTCTACCTTTCTCAAACCCTCTCGGTCCCTGGCAACAACCTCATGGGGCGAGCAAACTTTGGCCTGCCTTTTCACGGCATTGGAGCAAAGCTAATCTCCCTAGCCCAAGCTGCGTCACAGGGAGAAAATTTCGCCACTTTTAACCTGATTTGCTTCTTGGGAATTGCCACTCAAATCGTATTCATCCTTTCGAGACAAAGCTGGGACGAAATCTGGTGGCGAATCGGGTTCGGATTCGCGGTGCTCGCCGCCTTTCTGGGTCCCGCGGTTTGGGAAGGTGAACCGGGGGCTGTCCCGAGGGTGCTTCTAGTCCTCCACGTCGCCTTTAATCTCTCCGTACCTAAAAGCTGGAAATGGCTACCGCTTCTGCTGCTTGCCAACGTAAGCGCCCTCGACTTCAACCATCAATTACAGCCCCCTTATCTCTCAGATCAATCTGTAAGGTTCCTCGAACAAACAGAACTAATTCAATACCAGTCCGAGGACCTCAAAGACCAGCTACAGGTGACATTCGAAGAAGGTTGGCTCAGAACCGAACACCACGGCGGACAAACCGCAAAATGGACAATCGGTGCGGCTGAAGTCAAATTCTTCAATATAACTGAATCAGAACTGACTTTAACAATCGATCTCGAACTTGGGGCACGAGAAAGAAGGATCTGTTTGATCAACCTCAACGGCAAAACAATTCAAGCCCTGCAGCAACCAACTAGCCGTACAGTTTTTGATTTGGGCCGGATACAGCTGCCCCCTGGAGAAAACATTTTAGTCCTTGATCCTCAGATTGAAGACCATGAAGCACCTAGGCGAATTGGAGCCTGCCTGTATGGAGTTAGGCTAAAGAAGACGGATTGAAAGTCCCCTCGCAGTCCATGTACTTTGGATTCAATAATCCTTGCGTTCGTAATTTACCAATCCTTTGAACAAATAAAGATACGCTGCGACGATAGGCTTAGGTATTTTCATAAACCACCTCAATAGACGCGGGTTCTTAGAGATTTTGTGATTTGTCAGAACGATGTAAGCTGCAATCAAATCGCGAATTTTCGGTTTCTCTCCGGTTCTATCCTTTATCTTAACGCCGAGCCGTTTTCCGACCTTTGCCCGAGCCGACAAGTTGTAGTGGTAATTGATTGATCTCTTCTGACTCCTATAGACAAAACGACGATCCACAGGCTCTGCCTTTAGAAGATCTCTGGCCCTCATTTCTTCTACAATTTCTTCCGCTAGAGGTGAACGAGCAAGGAATACAGAGTGCTTCACAGGGTCTTCCCTCATTTCGTGCAGCCAAACATCTCCAGTTGAAAGATCGCTATAGTAGCCCATGTGGTCGTGACAATTTAAGCAGCGATCCAAGGAGAGAATGTGTAAATTTTGGTAGTGGCTGAAATCTTGGAAAGGAAAACGCTGAATTTGACCATCTTTCATAGTCAATTCCATCTGCCCTCGCCAATGGCCCTGCCGATAACGAAACCTGTCAATGTCTTTAGGGTTGATTCCCTTTTTTTCCCAGACCCGCTCAATCAGCTCTTTTTTTGAATTGTGCCCACAGAACAATGCTATCCGAAACCCGACCTTGGAACGCAGTTCCTCATTTTTCGACATCCTTCGGGACAAGGAATTGATCTGTGATGGTAAACCAACTACAGCCACCTTACCTTCAAATTCTTTCAGTAGATTCAACCCCCTGAGAACGGGTATATCAAAGTACTTACTCGATTGAGCCTCAAAAAGGTCCTCTCGAGTCTGGGCGATACTCAAACGAAAATTGAATTCTCCTTCCTCGAATCCAGAGGAGCAAACCAAAGCACCCTGTATGCGACCGGTTTCCAATAGGTGACAAAGGGTCGCGGTAACGATCCCTCCGGATGCAGCGCGCTTACGAATTTCTTCATCCAAGCTATAACCAACCCACGCCTTGCGATAGCTTCCTATCGGCGTGCTTGTGTCCACATTATCAATATTCTCCATCTTCCCAAAAGTAATTCATCAAGCACTCAAGGCTTTCCGAGCAAACATGAATCTCAAAATTGTAATTAACGCCGTTGCAGCAAGAACTGCCACCAAAGAGTTTATTTCGAAATAAACCAAAGCCACAGAAAAAATTAGGTAATCCAGAATCTTGATACCAATAACTGCCTTCAGATAGACCCCTGCTTTTTTCCAGCCTAAAGCCGAATTAAACGTAACTTTAGAATGCAGGACGTAAGAAACGATAAAAATAGCGAGATGAGTGATAAAATATGCGACATACGGATTGAGCACTGGTCCCAATGACCACACAATACCTAGTTTGACTCCTAGAACCAACGTAGTGACACATGCGAAACGCACCAGCTGGGGTAAAATGCGTTTCAGCCTTCCCGTCCAGATATTGCTCACTCTCGCTCAAAGTTGACTGCTGCACAGACCTTATCGAACTGGCTCTCGCTATTCGATCTGATTTCGGGAAGTTTTTCTAGAATGCTTTTGGAAACCAAAGATGCATCCTTATCCAACTCAGAAATACAGCCAACTAAAGACTCCACATTGGCTTTATCGTGCGGTAAACAAAAGCGCTCTAAGCCGAACATCTCCATAACCTCGCGATACTTGTGACTCCAACCAGCAACAACGACGGGGGTCGCAGTGCTTAAGGCTGCAATCATACCGTGAAAACGGCTCGTGAGTATAACTCGGCAAGATCCTATTTGCGACTTCAACTCCGAAGCATCCAAACCTTCACCAATCCTAGGCAAGCAGCCCAATCGTTCGTCGTAGGCAGCTATGGCGTCCAAGGCCGGCAAGTCATTGTTTCTCAGCTTTGTCGTTTGACCTCTCCAAGAATGGGCAATCAAGACAACTTCCCAGCCTTGGTTCAAAAGTGCGATACAGACTTCTGCCAAAGTCGAAATGTATCCATCATTCTTAGACATCACTAAAGAGCTAGCCACTATACCGACCCTTCGTTCACGCTGGGCGATGGGTTTAACCGGATTGGACGGTGCTAACAAAAATGCCAAGTCGGCGGCGGCATCGATATTCCCTCCTTCAGGGAATGCCTTTTTTAGATGCTTCTCCGTCATCGCTCCACGTGCAAAAATCCGAGATACCCGAGCCAAAGCGAGATTCGCGCAAACTCTATTGGGCAAGGACCCAATCGGGCCAATCGCCTGCGATAACTTGAAATAAGGCACACCTAGCAAAGAAAAAGGCAGAGAGGTTAAGACGTTGTACGGCAGAAACTTCTCCCTACCATCAATGTAACCAACTCCCGCCACATCCAGCACCAGATCCAACTTAGCCAGCTGCAAAAAGCCCAAACCATGCTCCTTTGGAGGATTTTTTCCTACCCCAAACAGTCTAGCCAACAAGAATAGAGGAACCCAGTTTAGTACTAACCTCACTGGCGTTGCGCTGTGAACATATACATCCGTATCAAGCTTTTCGTTACGATCAGCATCAGGATAGTAAGTCAAAACGTGAATAGTACATCCAGGATATCGCTTGCGCATTTCGCGAACACAAACAGCCAACATCGCTTGGGCACCTCTATTGCCGGTGAAGGTACCGCCTACAATTCCAACGTGTAAGGAGTCGATTTCGTTCCGCTCCATATCAGTCCAAATCTGAAGTTTTCATTCCGCGTTCGAGCTCTGTCAGCTTCCATTGCAACCTCTCCATCAGACGACGATTCACCGAAATTAAATCTGCTAGTAAAGCGACTACCGCGAGCAAGAGCCCTGTCCCCATCATGAAAACTGCCAATATAACAGACTGTACGTGGCCGGAGCCTTCCCCGATGAAGTAAAAATAGAGAAAACGCAAAACCGCTATAAACCCAACCCCGAACGTCAACGCAGCTAGGGTCATAAAAAAACGCATGGGACGATACACCACAAAAATCCGGCACATCGTTAATACAGACCGTTTCACATACGAAAAAATGCTCTTCACAAGGCGAGACTCACGAGTCTTACCATTAACTCGAATAGGGACGGAAACTATTTTCATTCCATTCTGTCCCGCCTGAATGATTGTTTCCAAAGTGTATGTATACTCACTGAAAACATTAAGTTTGGTAGCCACAGATCGGCTCATTGCACGAAAACCGCTGGGAGCATCCGCGACATCCGTACCACTGAGAGACCTCACAACTCGGCTTCCAAATTTCTGTAGGAGCTTCTTCAATGGGGAGAACTCCTCGATTCCATCGATAGGCCGGGCCCCGATAGCCATCTCCGCCTCTCCGTTCAAAACTGGAGCTACGAGTTTTGCGATATCGGCTCCGCAATACTGATTGTCAGCATCCGTATTCACTATGATGTCCGCACCTAGCTTCAGGCATTCTTCTAATCCAGTAGTGAATGCTTTCGCCAAACCTTGATTGTGTGGTAATCGGACCACGTGATCTACTCCTGAATTGCGAGCAACATCCGCGGTGCCATCTGCACTGCCGTCGTCAATCACAAGCCACTCCACCGCATCCACCCCTGGGATGGTCCGTGGTAAATCGGCTAAAGTGCCAGGAAGCGTTTCAGCTTCGTTGAAACAGGGAATCTGAATGATCAACTTCATAATCGATCTCAAAGCCTTGAAGGCATCCTTCCACGCAATCAACAAATATCTTCCGTCCCTAGCATCGCATAAAAAAGGTTTGTCCCAAAATGAGATACTGCCTGTCCTTCCTCGGACTGGATCATCTATCCTGCTACTAGAGAAAAACCGTTACTCAGGACTCCCAAATGACTCTCCAAGAATTAGCCTCATTCGGCGCCCTTCCGGGATTATTAACTCTGGGCGGAGCAACCCTTCAGTTCCTGCAAAAACGGCATAAAGCAGAACTCTCATTCGTAGAAAGGTTCTGCATCTCTTGTTTATTTGGGGGTACAATCTACTTTCCAATCCTATTGGCGACGGCTTGGTTCGGATTTTTCTTCCCAGCCGTAAATGGTATAGCCGGCTGGCTAATTTTCCTGTTAGGCGCGAAGTACTCATTTCGAGGATACAATTTGCCGACCAAGTCCGAAATCGCCATCGTCCTCGCGGCAATAGCGCTGTTTGCGTGGAACGCTACCTATTCCACTGAGAGCATCTTCTCTGGACGAGATCAAGGGGTCTACTCCAACCTTGCTGCGCATATCGCCCAAGAACACTGGCTTTTCGACGAACCACCCCATAGCAAAGTTTACGAAGACGAAAACCGGGCCCTGTTGAGCGGCGGCCTGCAAGGTGGTGGATACTCATTCGATATATCCAAAAACATCGTCTACTTCCAGTTCCCCCCAACCACGGCCTTGTGGATGGCCCAGTTCTTTGGGATGGGAGAGTACAACGGCCTGTTCGCCTTCAATGCCCTACTAGGGTCACTCAATCTCCTGCTCCTATTTTGTTTTGTCAGGAGGGTTTCAGGAAGTTCCAGAGCAGCAATCATCGCCTGCATATTCTTTGCCTTAAACCCAGCACAAGTCTGGAATGTTCGGATAACGCTTAGCGAGCCTCTCGCCCAAACCCTTATTATCGGGGGGCTTATGACCATCTCCGTAGGCCTTCGTGCTCAAGTAGGCTTGCTTCTAACTGCGGGAGCTATCCTGGCATCCGCAAACGCTTTCGTTCGTATCGATGGGCTCCTCACAGCGACCGGGATAAGCTCAGCTCTAACCTATTGGGTTTTAACTCGCAGTGAAAACAGCAAAGATGCACAGAAGCTAACGTGGGTCGCTCTATCTAGTGCAGCAACTGCGCTCCTAGCTGCGCTCTACGGTTTCCTGTGCTCTGAGGACTACTACAACGACTTTACGAACAAGATAATAGCCATGGTCTCGGCAGCGATATTCTTGGCCCTATTGGGATTTGTTCCAATCAACCCAACCCTTCGTCGATCCCTTCGCTCCTTTTTTGCTTCCAAGCCCTTTATTGCGACCTTCCTAGGAGCACTCATAGCGGCCGCTGCTTACGCTTATTTCGTACGGCCTCACGTGGAGCCGTTCGCGCAATTCCCAGAAGGGAAGAGATTAACCGGACGAGATTTTCGCGAACTGTCACTGGTCCACCTGACGACCTATCTGAGTCTCCCCGTAACATTCCTAGGAGTGGCTGGAGTATGCCTCTCTTTTGTCGGCGTATTCAAACGCAAAGATCTTTCGCTCACACTCCTCGTAGCTTGCTGGGCAACCTTGAGCATTCTCTATCTGTACGCGCCTCAGATAAGCCCCGATCACCCGTGGAGGATCCGGCGTTATACCCCTATCATCATACCTGGATTCTGTATTTTCGCAGCCCTAGCGATCAACGAGATTTTAGACCGGCTTAAGGCTAACGTGTCTGCAGCCCAATTGGCAGCTCCCGTCCTTATCGCCTTTGTGCTATTAGTGAGGGCACCTCTGGAAACTATCGCTTTCACGAAATTGCACAAAGGGGCAAGTACCTTCATTCAAGAAATAGCCCGAGAGATTCCAGAGGACGCTCTCGTCGTCACCGATCTCGAAAAGCCGATATTCGGAGCTCTGTTGTTGGCAGAAGGTAAACAAACTTTGCGAGGTCTAGATCAAAACGAGAAACACCAATCAATACTGAAGAGGTTGATAGGAGAGGAGCTGGCAGAGGGTAGGAGAATCGTGTACGTGACTCGCGGACCATTATCCACTCCCGAAACAGGCAGATCTCAAGGCTTTTCCTTCAACGACATTGACATCACCAAAACACTCGAGCCCCCAGCTACAGAATTGAGCGAGAGGGTAATGACAGTTTTCCTAACCGATGTTGAGGGGGAGCTAATTGGATACGAACCGAGAGATCGCAACGTGGTTGTCGGTCCCCACAAAATTCTCGGGGTCAAGGAATCTGGCTTGTTTAATCAAGAAAACAGCGGCGGAAACTACTTCCGATGGTCGGAAGGCAACGTACGCTTCTCGATACCGTGGATTTTCGACCGCCCTCCTCTATCCTTGACGTTCAAAGCCCTTTCAACTGGGCCAGAGGGGTCAACAACCGAGATCCTTGCCAACGGTGTTTCCATCTACAGTGGCAAAATTCCCCAAAGCGGTGCTAAGATCGACCTTCCAATCGACAAAATCGACTGGGCCGCGGAAAGCATCGAGTTACAGATCCTCTGCGATACGTGGTCTCCAGCTCAGGTCTACGAAAACGCCACGGACTCGAGGCAGCTAGGACTGCAGCTGGGTGGATTCACCTTCAAAATGAAGCGAGATGAGCAGTTCAGAGAAGTAAGTTTCGGTGAAAAACCCCACTTTGGCATCAAAGAGAGCGGATTGTACGAGACCGAAACGATACAAAGCAAATCTGCGAGATGGACCAACGGTTCAGCCAAGTTTTCGCTAGAATTCGACCCCGACTTCGCACCACAGCTTTTGACGATCAAGATCCTAAATGCGAATCCAGAACGGGTGCCTCTGAATATCATTTGGAACGACATCCCCTTGATGGTGACCGAGCCCCTAGATTCAGGCTCAACTCTTGAAATACCTCTCGACTCTTGGAATCGACAAGGAATGAACACCCTAGAATTACACAACCAAACCTTTGTCCCAAGCGAGCGAGACCCTAACAGTCAAGATACCAGAAAACTTGGTGTAATGATCGAGTCTATTGAGTTCCGGTGAGTCTGCGGCCACGTACACTTGAATGAGAGTTGAATCCCGTCTCGTTTGAATTGAGCTTCATTTGACAAGGGACCATCTCCGTTCCAATTGTCGCGATTGTTTCTTTAAAAGAGTGCGTCAAGACCGACCCCGAAGTCGCACAACAAGCGAAATACCCTCAACACGCTCACCTAACCCGCCATGGACAAAGTCAGATTCGGATTCATCGGCTGCGGAAAGATTTCGCAGTACAGCGCGGAAGCGCTTCTCAAACATCCCCAAGCCTCATTGGTCGCCGCTCAGGACTTAAGCGAAAAGCGGGTCGCAGAATTGGGCGACACCTTTGCGATACCGCACCGGTTCACCGATTCAGCCAAGCTTCTTTCCTGCAAAGAGGTCGACGCGGTATATATCGCGGTTCCCAACAAATTCCATGCTTCCCTTGCCATAGCAGCGTTAAAGGCAGGAAAACACGTTATTTTGGAAAAACCGTTCGCCATGAATTCGCAAGAGGCGGAAGAGGTAATAAACGTATCCAAGGCAACAGGACAAGTTTTCACGTTAGGCATGAATCAACGATTCAGCCCCGACTCCCAAAAAATCAAAGCGATCGTAGAGTCGGGAACGATGGGGGAAATCTACTACGCGAAAGCCTACTGGCAACGGCGCGAGGGAATCCCTTCCCTGGGCACTTGGTTTGGAAACAAGGAGCTCGCTGGAGCAGGAGCGATCAACGACATCGGCGTGCACCTGCTCGATCTCTGCATGCACTTGATGGACAACTTCGAACCGGTATCCGTTTTTGGGAAAACCTATACCAAGTTCGGCAACCGGGGCCTCGGTGAAGGAGGCTGGGGCATCTCCGATAAAACAGATACGGTGTTCGACGTCGATGATCTGGCCGCCGCAATGATTCGTATGAAAAATAGCGCGACAATTAACCTGGAGGCCTCTTGGGCTGCCCATATGGCAGAACGCGAACGGGTAAACGTAGAGCTCTTTGGTACGGAGATGGGAGCGAGCGTGTATCCAGCTAAGGTCTACAAAAGAAACGACCCCATAAACGCCGATTACCAGATCGTTGAAAACGTGGCAGCCACACCGGCCCTTCCACACTGCGACCGTTTCCATAATTTCGTAAACCACCTCGTCTCTGGAGAACCACTACTGGCAGCAGCCCACGAGATACTCACGGTACAGAAAATCCTAGACGCCATCGCAGAATCTAGCCGCACAGGCAAATCCGTAGACCTTTAAGCAACGCTCCAACATGAACATTTTAGACAACCTTGCAGTACAAAGCTACTGCTTCCGTGAATTCAAAGACAATGCAGAGGTCGCCTCCAAGGTTTCGGAGATTGGTCTTCGAAACATCGAGGTCTGTGCAGTGCATGCTGATTTCGACAATGTATCCAAATGGCAGGAGCAATTGAAATGCTACGAGGACGCAGGAATCTCGGTCGTATCGATCGGAGTACAGACCTTTGTAGGCAAAGCGGAACAGGAATCCTATTTCGAATGCGCCGCAGCGGCGGGCGCCAAACACATTTCCGCCCATTTCCAAGTCGGCACCTTCAATCAAGCCATCGCTCAAGTTAAGTCATGGAGCGACAAATACGGCATCAAGGTAGGAATCCACTGCCACGGTGGCTATATGTTTGGGGGACAGCCTGATGTTATGGAGCTTCTAGTTGGTCTAGGCAGTCCTCAAATCGGCCTGTGCATGGACACCGCTTGGGCGATGCAAATCGGTCCAAACCTGGGCAACCCAATCGATTGGGCTAAAAAATACGCCGGTAGACTTTACGGTATCCACTTCAAGGATTTCATCTTCGAGTCGAACGCCCAATGGAAAGACACAATCGTTGGCGAAGGGAATTTGAACCTTCCCGGTCTACTCGATGAGCTCGAGGCTCAATCGTTCGAAGGCGTAACGATCCTGGAGTACGAAGCGGACCCCGAGAACCCCGTACCAGCCCTAAAAGCTTGCGTGGAAAAGATGCAAAAAGTCGCTTCGAACCAGTAGCGGACCAACGCGTAAGATACTATTCGAACTCGTATGCGAACTCCGGTGACAAACCGAGACGTTCCGCGAGCTCTTCATTGAGCCGGTCTCCACAATAGCAAGACACGCCACTATTGCAGTGTGCGGCGTAGTTCGCGAAGTGAAGCAACGAGGTGGAACAAAAACCGTCTTCCGCAACCTTTTCGGGCTGATGGTGCCATGTCACAGAACGAACGATCACTTCCGGCAAGCCCCACATAGCGAAAAGAAAGCCTCCTACCGCCGCGTGATCGCAGCCGTAGTTTTCCCGCTCCAACATCCAACAGGGAGTGTTGGAATCGACCGACTGCCCCATGAGGTCTGCGTAGTCGTTGCCTTTGGACGCCAGCAAGACAAGCTTACCCAAATCGTGCAAAAGCGCGATGCTGCTTAACTGCTGGATCAGGCGAACATTCTTTACCATGGATTTCATACGCAACCCATATTGGCTCGTTTCGATGGAATGCTGAAGGATGGCGTTGGCTAGTTCGTGTAGTCCCGGGCTAAGTCGAAGCTGCTTTTTCGCTAGTTCGGTAATGGCTAGGTTACGGACAAAATCCATTCCGAGAATCTGCAACGCCTCCTCTATCGTATCCACATCTCCTAGCGTTCCATAAAATGCGGTGTTCACGACCTGCAATATGGTGGCTACGGCAGTCGGGTGCTGGGAAACGATGCGAGCCAGATCCTCAAGCTCGCATTCTGGATCTTCAGCTGTGCGCAGAAGTTCCTGCATCGGCTGCGTGTTGACGTGCAATTGCTTCGTATCCCGCACGATGCTAGCGACTTCTGGTCGGCGAATCCGCAGGTGCGTAACGAGCACTTGCCGAATGGCGAGGCTCAGCTCACCGGCCGTCGCCGGCTTCTGGATCTTGCGGTGAGTCAGTCCCTGCGTCTTGCTTAGGACATCCTTTTCCGCATCGGAATACAGGAGAAAACGGAGTGAATTGGGAGACAGCTCCTTAAGTTTTTTAAGCAAAGAAACTGCATCTGAATCTGGCAAGGAGCCTCCCACCACAAATACGTCCGCTCGCGCTTCCTTTACTGCAGATTCCGCAGCATCGGCACTCGGGGCAATGCGCACGACCCAGCCGGGCTGGTGAAAAACTGGAGCACTTCGAATCGAGTCCAGAAACCTGTGGTCACCATCGACCACCAAAACACTTACAACCTTTTTTCCCACTGAACTCATAAATCCACCCAAACCAAAGTCGGAAGCGTCTAAGTCACTCCGAGCTTCCGAACCGTTATTCATCTCTAATCATAGAAATTAGAACAGAAAACAAGACCGCTTGCTGATAATTCAAAGTCATTTTACCAAGATTTCCGTCCTTCTTATACGACCGTATCCAAGTTTCATACACGCAAACTAGTAATATAACGTATACGTGAATACCATGATCACGGATGCTCTCAGAGGCTAATGCTGAATTTCGCCTTTCGCAAGCTGAGCGCTCGAAACTAAGGTCCCAATGGCAGAGCTGATCCCTTTTCCAAAATAAAGGATCCTCATCCCCGCGTTTCGTTCCTACGCAAAGTCACGCAAAAGCAAAACTGGCAGGCAACTAAATCGATCGACCAGATAAAGTTGCCCCCAAGCTAAAAGTGGAGATGCTGCCCCACTGTGATCACTGTTCAGGAAGCGGAAAAACTCATCCTAGATAGCATTGGGTCTATCGAAACAGAAGAGATAGCGCTGGAAAAGGCGCTGGGCCGGTGTCTACGAGAGAGCGTCTTGGCCGACCGTTCTTTGCCCCCATTCGACCGGGCCACTATGGATGGGATCGCGATAAACAGCTCGTCCTACAATACCGGGCTCCGCAAATTCAAAATCTGTGGCACTGCTGCTGCAGGCTCGCCTCAGGAGGCACTGTCAGACCTGAAGAGCGCCATGGAGATAATGACCGGAGCAGCTCTGCCGCTGCACGCTGACTGCGTGGTCAAAATCGAAGATGTAGAAATCAAAGGGGGCAAAGCACTTCTACCGGACGGCCTAAAACTGGATTTTCACACTGCGGTCCACTCGCAAGCGTCCGACTGCAAGACCGGAGACGAACTCCTTTCGCCCAACGTGAAAATAAGTGCCAAAGAGATCGCCATCGCCGCCTCAGTCGGAAAATCGAAGCTACTGGTATCCAAAACCCCAAAGATCACAATCGTATCAACCGGCGACGAGCTCGTATCCATTGACCAGATACCTGAATCCCATCAGATAAGGAGATCCAACGATGCGACCCTTGGAGCCGCCCTCGAATCCGCCGGATTCCAAGAGGTAAACCTTGTCCACATCCCCGATGATCCAGAGCAGATCGAAACTGAACTTCGCCAAATCCTCAGTAGCTGCGACGCCCTTATTTTGGCCGGAGGGGTATCGAAGGGGAAGTTCGACTACGTACCCGAAATCCTCGCGAAACTCGGAGTCTCTATCCGATTTCAGTGGGTCAGCCAAAGGCCGGGCAAACCGATGTGGTATGGGCAATTTTCCAGAGACGGTTCCCGCCTGCCGGTTTTCGCCTTACCCGGAAATCCAGTTTCCTGCTTCACCTGTCTACGAAGATACGTCGTACCCGCTTTGGAAAAGTGGCTCCAGATGCCAGCTTCCAAACCAGTGTACGCTAAGATCAGCCACGACATGAGCTTCAAGCAAGAGCTGACTCTTTTCGTTCCAGCGATGATCGAGTCTAGACCGAGCGGCGAGCTATGGGCCAAGCCGCTCCTTTTCAATACCTCTGGAGATTTCATTTCCGTGGCCAAGACCGATGGTTTCCTCGAGCTACCAAGGGGAAGAAAAGTGTTTCCTGAAGGGGAGGCTTTCGTCTTCTATCCTTGGCCTCGCTAACTCAAAATCGATTCAACTTCCCACCGACGTGAGCTCCACGAAATTCACCCACCTAGACGACGATCTACAACCGCACATGGTAGACGTCACGGACAAGGCCGTCACTCGTCGCACAGCGATAGCTCAAGCGATCGTGAAACTGACTCCGGAAATCATGTCCCAATTCGATGGGCAGGACATACAGAGTAAGAAAGGGCCCGTGTTTCACACGGCGATACTGGCAGGAATCCAAGCGGCTAAAAAAACCAGCGAGCTCATTCCCCTATGCCACCCGATACCTCTCACCAAATGCCATGTTAGCATCCGGCCAAACCAAGACTCAGAGGTGACGATAACTGCCACCGCCATTACAGACGCTAAAACAGGTGTGGAAATGGAAGCCTTGACCGCAGCAAGCGGAGCCGCACTCACGTTGTACGACATGTGCAAAGCGCTGTCCAAAGCCATCGTGATATCCGAAATCAAGTTGCTTGAGAAAACCGGCGGCAAATCCGGCGAGTATCACGCTTGATACCAGAGACTTGCTCCCCTTGCTAGTCATTCTCCCGGCAATTGTCGTTAACAAAACCCTTCCGAACCCGAGGTGAAACTGAAGATACAATATTTCGCTCTGCTGAAAGACCAGAGAGGCCTAGATAAAGAAACGGTCGATTCCGAGGCAAACACGCCCGAGTCACTCTATGCTGAGCTCGTTGCCATGCACGGCTTCACTTTGCCTCAATCAGCCCTGAAGGTCGCCGTTAACGACGACTTTTCGTCCTGGGGCCAGGCGTTGAAAGAGGGAGACAATGTCGTCTTCATTCCCCCAGTGGCTGGAGGCTAAATTTCCCATGAGTGACAACGCCACAGACAGCTTCCTGATCTCAAGCGAGCCACTGCAACTCGAAGCCCTTAAGCAGCACCTCCTAGACGCTCACGCGGGAGCCTTGGCCACTTTCGAAGGCTGGGTTCGGAACCACAACGAGGGCCAGGCCGTGGAGCAGCTCGAGTACTCCTCCTACCCTGCCCTAGCCAACAAGGAGGGTCAGCGGATCGTCGAGGAGGCATTCCAAAAATTCGATATCGACGCCGCCATCGCTCGCCATCGAGTCGGCCTTCTTCCGATCGGCGGGATTGCGGTCTGGGTAGGAGTTTCCGCAGCGCACCGTGGAGCGGCTTTCGACGCCTGCCGTTACATTATCGAGGAGATCAAGGGACGAGTACCCATATGGAAGAAAGAATATTACTCAAGTGGAGCCACAGACTGGATCAATTGCCACCAGCGGGCTTAACCCTACCAAAACCTAGACGATAATCCACTAGCGAAGGTCGCGTCTCATTCAACACATGCACTACGTGGAAAAACTTTTTCAGTCCCTACAACCGCTCTACAATCAGCCGTGGTTTCCCTACGCGATTGGCGTGCTCGGATTGATTTTTGCCTATTCCGTGTACCAGAGCCTAAAATCTCTGCCTAAACTGGTCATGTATCCTATCATCATGGCCACTGTCGTCATCATTTCACTCAACTGGATCTACAACCGGAACGAACCGGAAATTTTGACTCCCGTAGTGAACATGATAGCCCAATTTCTTCCAACCCGAGGAGCCTAACTCCTGTAGGGTGCGACGGGCTGTCGGCCTTTGTGGCTTCCGGAAAAATGGAATATGGGGAGCCTTCTGAGGAAATCGAATTTGGCTCATCGCGGATGGAAATCGTTCTCATAAGAGTGCCAAATACAAGCCATTACCCAACACGAATCGCTTTTTAGCGCTTGCTGCCCTTCGCCTCTGGAACTTTACTACGCACCCTTTCAAAAAGTTCCTATTATGTCGACAGCAACATCTGACATCGGACTCATCGGCCTTGCCGTAATGGGTCAAAACTTGGCCCTGAACATAGCCGACCACGGCTTTAAAATCTCGGTCTACAACCGCACGACTTCCAAGACAGACGAATTCGTCGCCAAACACCCCGATACCCCGGGCGGCCTTGTCGGTACCCAAACCCTAGAAGAGTTTGTCCAATCCCTTAGACGCCCGCGCAAGATCATCATCCTCGTCCAAGCGGGCAAGGCCACAGACGCAGTTATCGCCGGCCTCACTCCTCTCCTCGAACAGGACGACATCATTATCGATGGTGGAAACGCTCTCTGGACCGACACCATCCGTCGCGAGAAGGAATTGAATGAAGCTGGTTTCCGCTTCATCGGATCCGGCGTTTCCGGCGGTGAAGAAGGAGCCCGATTCGGACCTTCCCTCATGCCAGGCGGCAAAGAATCCGCCTGGAACGAACTCAAGCCTATCTGGGAAGCGATCGCCGCCAAGGTCGACGCGGAAACCGGTAAGCCAATCGAAGGTGCAGCCCCTGGCAAGCCAGTCGAAGGTGGCGTAACTTGCACCACCTACATCGGCGAAAACGGTGCCGGCCACTACGTCAAGATGGTCCACAACGGCATCGAATACGGCGACATGCAGATGATCTGTGAAGCCTACGCCATCATGTCCAAACTCCTCGGCATGGAGCCAAAGGAAATGTCCGAAGTATTCGGAGAGTGGAACAAGGGCGTGCTCGATTCCTTCCTCATCGAAATCACCACTGACATCCTCCAGCAGGACGACCCTGTAACTGGCAAGCCATTCGTCGACATCGTCCTTGACACTGCTGGCCAAAAGGGAACCGGCAAATGGACCTCCGTCAACGCTCTCGACATGGGCGTAGCGGCTCCTTCAATCGCCGAGGCGGTTTTCGCCCGCTGCATTTCCGCAGTGAAGGAAGAGCGCGTCGCGGCCTCAAAAATCATCAACCCGATCTTCGACGCCTTCGAAGGCGATAAGGAGGAGTTCGTTCAAGCGATCCACGACGCTCTGTACTGCTCTAAGATCTGTTCCTACGCACAAGGATTCCAGCTCATGCGCGCCGCTCAGGATGAATACGACTGGAAGCTTAACTTCGGCGAGATCTCCATGATCTTCCGTGGTGGCTGTATCATCCGCGCCGCATTCTTGCAGAAGATCTACGAAGCCTACCAGCGTGACGCCGACTTGGCCAACCTCCTCCTCGACCCTTACTTCAAGGGCGAAGTCGAGCGCTGCGAAAAGAACTGGCGCAAGGTGGTAGCTGCCGCAGCTACATCTGGCGTGGCCATCCCAACCTTCATGTCCGCCCTGTCCTACTACGACAGCTACCGCAGCGAACGCCTCCCAGCGAACCTCCTACAGGCTCAGCGCGACTACTTCGGAGCTCACACCTACGAGCGAGTCGACCAAGAACGTGGAAAGTTCTTCCACATCGACTGGCCGGACAGCACCCGTCCGCAGCTCGAAGCTTAGCCAGGTAGGAGCGACCTTGGTCGCGAAAAACTTCACCAGCCCGCGCCCCCCAAGGATGCGGGCTTTTTGTTTTAAAACGACTTCGTATCCCGATCGCGAATGCAACCTGCATGGACAACCGGAACGACGATCCGCTCCTTCTCTCGCTTCACGATATTGCGGGCCCCTGAATCTCCACTGAGCTTTTCGAGCTCTGAGAAAAGCCGTCTCGGAAAACAAACAGGATGACCATTTACCCCTTCGAAGCGGGGCAAAGTGACCTTCTCGCAACACGCCGCTGCGAACGCGGAGCACACTAGGTCAACGTCTTCTCCTCTTAAGCCCGGAAGATCGCCCAGGGCGACCAAACACCCTTTTGCATCAAGGTTCCGCATTTCACGAAAACCACAAGCGACACTCGCCCCCATTCCCTCCCGATAGGATTCATTCAAAACGAATCGCACCGGCAGGTCCTCCAAACAAGCTCGTACCTCCGCAGCCTCGTGGCCCAATACAACTATAATGTCCTTCAGCCCTAGACTCAAAAACGGCAAGAGAGACCGTCGCGCCATGGGCATGCCACCTACCGTATCCAAAAGTTTGTTTTCGACCCCAAACCGTCGCGACAAACCTGCCGCTAAAAAGACACACGCAAGGTCTGGATAGGATTTCATCTAGCCTTAGGTTTGTTCCGCTCTTGAATGAGTTGGGCAACAATGCTGATCGCGATCTCTGCCGGCGTGCGGCTCCCTACATCTAATCCGACCGGGCCAAAAATACGATTTAGTTGTTTGTCCTCGCAGCCACGAGCGGCCAGTCGTTTCAAGCGAGCAGCATGGCTTCTCTTGCTGCCAAGAGCTCCAACGTATCCACAATCCGTTGACAGAACTGAGGCAAGCGCTTGGTCATCGATTTTAGGGTCGTGCGTCACGGCCACCAAAGCGTCCCTTGTCGAAAGGTCGAATTCTCCCAACACGCGTTCGGGCCAATCAACGATCAAGCGGTCTGGTTCCACAAGAAACCGTTCTTGCCGAGCGTAGTGCTCTCTCGGGTCTACCACGATCACCTCATATTGAAGCATCTTGGCGGCAGCGACTAAGTGGAGAGCGATATGCGAAGCGCCGACCACGACAAGACGACTGCGCCGGCCAACGATACGATAGAGAGCATACTCCCCACCCTCCCCTATCTCGCACGTATCCAAAAAGCCCGGAAGCTCTTCGCTTATCAGCTCCCCCTCAAGGCTAGACTTCCACAAAAATGGCCTATGCTCGTCGAGTAGTCCGACAAGGCGCTCCATGAAATCGGCACTCGTCGAATCCTTGAGATGGGGAGCCGGATCGACTCGCACCTTTATCGATCCGCCGCATGACAACTCCACCTCCCAAGCGAAGCCAGAGCCAGGACCAAAACGCAACCATCGCGTTTTTCCGTCCTCGAGACAAAGCTTGGCCGCCTCCATGACTTCATGCTCAACACACCCCGCGCTGACGGAGCCGATAAAACTCTCCCCGTCCTCATGAATTGCCAAGACCGCTCCAATTCCCCGAGGCGAAGGCTTGCTAGCATCCACCACGGTAGCCAACGCAAAACGCTCGCGCCGTACAAACCAGTTACGCAATTGGGGCCATATATCCTGCATGGGAAATTAGGCTAACTCTTCATCTCGGTTAACCGCTGGATCAACAGAGGACTTATGACCAAACATCCATAAAAAGCCGGCTACAGAAAGCGGATACAATATATAGAAAGTCCAAACCGGCATTCCGTGCGATACGGACAAATATCCGAAAACACAGGAAAACAACACGGTCGCCAGCGCGTAATACAGCTGCGTATTTACGTGAGCGATATGGTCGCAACCACTAGAGATAGACGACAAAACTGTCGTATCACTGATCGGACTACAATGATCTCCAAAAATAGCTCCGTCTAAAATCGCTGCAGCGGTAAGCAAATAGACAATAAAATGCGATGGCTCCAAGGCCCCCAACTCAACAGCCAAAGGCATCAAAATAGGGATTAGGATCCCCATAGTCCCCCAACTTGTTCCCGTCGCAAAAGACATAACCGCCGCCACAAAGAAAGTAAGCAAAGGCAGCATCCAAATCGGCATGCTTTCACCCAACATTCCTACCAAGTATTGAGCAGTGCCCAAACTCTCGCAAACCTCCCTCATGGACCAAGCCATCGCGAGGATGAATATCGCCATCCACATGGTAGAGAAGCTCTTCACGTAAGATTGAACGACCTCTTCTGCCTTCAGGGCCTTTTGATAAATCGGCAGCAAAATCGCGACGCCGCCCGCCAACAAAGAAGAAATCAACATTACCGGCATCGCTCCAGCATCACTTTCACCAGACGGATCGTAAACCGCTGCTCCAAAGATAAGCCTGATACCCTCCATACTGCCTAGGCTATATTCCAGCCCCGCCGCTCGCAATCTCACGATTCCTAATATCAGGATTCCAAATACAATCGAAAACACGAGAATCCCAATAGGGAGCGCCGCATTTATCCAATTAGGCTTGGTCTTGCTGTTGTCAGAGTCCGCACTTTGAAATCCGAGTATATTTTGATCGTCCGCGAATACTTTCCCTTCGAGATAAGCTCTTCTCTCGGCATTTAACATAGGTCCGAAATCGAGCCCGCTCGCTGAAGTCATGAAAACGAAAATCAACGTGCCAATACAATAGAATCGGAGCGGAAGCATTTCGACCAGCATGCCGTATCCAGACAGGCCGACTCCCGTTTCCGCCGCCACATCACTTAGCAAGTAGATTTCAAAAGCGACCCAAGTGGAGAGAAGCGCCAGCCCGGCAACCGGAGCAGTTGTAGAATCGACGAGATAAGCCAGCTTTTCGCGTGAAATCTTCCAACGATCAGACAGCTTCTGCATAGTAGAGCCGACCACGACTGTGTTGGAATAGTCATCGAAGAAAATCAGCAGCCCGCTCAGAGCGATTGCCACCTTCGTCCTCCTGCGGCCCTTCGCCAAACGCTCTACCACCTTGACCAATCCATCCAAGCCTCCACTAGCAGACATGACATGCACCATGCCGACTAAGGTCACCAAAAAGAGTATGATTAGAATGCTGAACTCAGAAACGGCGGGCCGAATCAGAAAATCGTAAGTCCCCAGCACAGCCGTGGACAATGGATTCAAGCCGTAGGACAGGAACGAGCCCACCGCAAAAGCTGAAATCAAAGCGCCCACCATGGTTCGGAAAAACGCGGCAATCATGACCGCAAGCAGCGGAGGCAATAGCGAGGTCCAGTGGCCAATAAGCTGCACCTCCCGAGCGCTATCTCGCAAATTGTCGATAAACGAGAGCGGAGCATCGTGGGCCACCTCAGCCATTTCCACAGCTGGCGTTGCCTCGCGACTGGTCGGGACAATGGCCAAAAAAGAACAAACCCCGAGTAGGGTCAGGAAAAAAGCGAGCCAACGCTTCGGACGTAGCCAGGTGGGAGTCTCTTTCATAGAAGGCAGTCCGTAAGAAAGCGGCTAAGTCACTCGCTAGCAAACCGATAGTGGCACGATCAGAACCCCCAGCCAAAAAACAAAAAAATAACCCTCGGCCCGCTAAGGCTCGAGGGTTCGAAATTTTAGGTGTACGCTGCGAAGTCCTACATCTCGTAGGCCGCAAGAACCTTGTCCACGCGAGCGCCCTTGAGCTTCGCGAAAACTGGGAGACCATTTTCCCAAACGATAGGAACTTCACCTTGGATCAAAGGCGTCGCGTACTTCACGAACGGAAAGTTCATGCTCACGCCATCATCGTTGATCCAATCGGCTGGCAACTGCTTCGAAGTTGCAGGCACATCCGCCAAATCGACCCATCCAGTTTCGCACTTGTAAGAGTCTGCTTCAGCACGTTGCAGCGTGATCATCTTACCACTCTTGCCGTTTTCGACAGCCTGGATCACTGCGGCGGAACCGGCTAGGTAAGCTTCGTCAGAGTCGGCTTGGGAAGCATTGTGGGCTGCCGCGCGACCCGCTACGCCGAGCTTGCAGGAGCGAGCCGAAACACCGAGGTTTGCCTCAATCACTCCACGCAGAAATTCTCCCGCTCCACCGAGCTGTACATGTCCGAAAGCGTCGCTGCTGGATGCCTTGGCCGAGACATAGTTACCGTTCATGTCGACAAGACCTTCTCCAGTCACAACGAGACAGAATTTCTCGCGAGCGAGTACCTTCTGAACATCTGCGATGAACTTCTCAGGATTGAAGACAACTTCTGGGAGCAAAATTATATGCGGGGCATCATGTGGATGGTCACGACGCTTAGCGAGAGCAGAACCAGCGGCGATCCAGCCAGAGTTACGGCCTTGCACCTCGAGAATGGATACGTAGTCGCCCTTGCCGATTGATTCATTGTCGGCAGCCATTTCGCGTACGGTGGTGGCCACATGCTTGATCATACTTCCGTAACCAGGGGTGTGGTCGGTAGCGGAGATATCGTTGTTGATGGTCTTGGGAATTCCCAAGATTCTCATCTCGTAGCCCTCGGACTTGGCGAGCTCATCGAGCTTGTCGATCATAGCCATCGACTCGCTATCGCCGATGTAGAAGAAGTAACGAATGTCGTGAGCCTTGAAGACTTCCAAAGCGCGCTCGAGATCTTCTTCCTTTTTGAACGTGTAGCGGCAGGTGCCAAGAGCGGAACCCGGCGTGGACTTGAGCAGGCGGATCACTTGCTGCGATTCCGCAGCCAAATCGACGAGATCCTCATTCAACACACCTACGACACCATTCAGGCCACCGTATATCTCTTCGATGCACTCGTGGTTAAGCGCTTCTTCGATTACGCCCGCGAGGCTAGCATTAATGACTGCAGTGGGACCACCCGACTGACAAACAAGGCAATTTCCTTCTAATTCCGACATGTTGAGAAAAGGTTCTAAACGTTAGTAACTGGCAAGACAAAGGACATCCCTATCCGCATGGCAACTCATATTTGGAGATGCCTGCCCACCTCGCAAAAATAGCGAGCGCCAAGCCGAACCAATCAATTGCGGAAATCTCAGCCGAGAATTCGTCAATCTCCATTCTTCACCTTGACCCACCCCCGCGAAACGCCATTTTCACTGCCCTTATGGCCAAATCAAAAGCATCAGCAAATCCACTCATGGATGCCATCGTAGCCGTCTGTAAACGCAGAGGGTTCATTTTCCAGTCCTCGGAAATCTACGGCGGCTATAACGGCTTTTTCGATTTCGGCCCACTCGGCGTCGAATTGAAGAAAAACATCAAGGACGCATGGTGGAAAGATATGGTCCACCGCCGTGAGGATATCGAGGGCTTGGACTCCTCCATCATCATGTCTCCTAAGATCTGGGTCGCCTCCGGCCACGTAGGCGGTTTCTCCGATCCTATGGTAGACTGTAAGGTTTCCAAGATGCGCTACCGGGCCGACCAGCTTTTTTACGCGCCGGTCATCGTGGACGGAGAAAAGGTTGGCTACGTATCGATTCTGGAAGACGGCAACATGCAAGCCGACGCCGAAGCCGCTGCGGAGAAAATGAAACGCAAGGGCGGCCATCAAGGGGAACTCGCTCCGATCGAACTTAAAGAGTACACCGAAGCGGATGAATCCGAATGGGCCCTCATCCCTTCGCCCGCGACGGGAGAACCGGGCAGCCTTACCGCTCCTCGCGAGTTCAACCTTATGTTCGAAACCAAGGTTGGGGCTCTCAGCGACAGTTCCGCGGTCGCATACCTGCGCCCAGAGACCGCTCAAGGCATTTTCGCCAACTACAAGAACGTCGTCGATACTGGCCGCGTGAAGATTCCCTTCGGTATCGCTCAGATCGGCAAGGCCTTCCGCAACGAAATTACGCCTAAGAACTTCATTTTCCGCTCCCGCGAATTCGAGCAGATGGAGATCGAATACTTCGTATCTCCCGACGGCGATTGGTCCGAAATCCATCAAGATTGGATCAAATACTGCCACGATTGGCTCATCTCGGTCGGCCTTCCAGAGGAAATGCTGGGCCGTGACGTTCACGAGAAATTGGCGCACTACGCCAAGGCCTGCACCGACATCACCTTCCAGTTTCCATTTGGAGAGCAAGAGCTCTGGGGCATCGCGGCTCGAGGCGATTTCGACCTCACTCAGCACGCCGAACACTCCGGTAAGCCTATGGAAATCTTCGACGAGACGGCCAAGAAGAAGTACATCCCGCATGTCATCGAGCCATCGCTCGGCGTCGACCGTCTCCTATTGGCTCTGCTCACGGCCGCCTACACAGAGGACGAAGTCGGCGGCGAGAAGCGAACCGTGATGAAATTCCACCCACGCATCGCGCCGTACAAGGTCGCGGTACTTCCTTTGCTCAAGAACAAGCCGGAGCTAGTCGGGCGCGCACGATCCATCTTCGAGAAACTGTCCCGCCGCTACAACGTGTTCTGGGATACTGCGGGAGCCATCGGAAAACGCTATCGTCGCCAAGACGAAGCGGGTACCCCTTGGTGCGTCACCATCGATTTCGATACGATTGAGAAGGATGGCACCGTCACTCTTCGCGACCGAGATACCACCGAGCAAAAGCGAATCAGCGAAGAGGAGCTCTACAAATTCCTCGACGAATCCTTGTTCTAGCCATTCGCCCTCGGCCAAAAAGCCAGATTTACAAAAAAATCAAAACTTAGAAGCCCGTCCCGCACACCGGACGGGCTTTTTTGTGCCTATCCGAGATCCGGGCCCAGAGCACAGGCAACTCCCCTAAAGTGCGACAGGCTTTGGCCGATGATCCACCGGAAGAAACACCAATCCCACTGTCGTGATTTCAAACTCTACAAATGAAACAGCCGAAAAAGACCTCCCTCCGCTCACAGAGGTCTGCAGCAACCTCGTGCTGGTGATCGACGACGATCGAACCACCCAGGGCATCGTCAGCAAGTTTCTGAAACAAGCGGATTACGGGACCTTGGCGGCGCTCAGAGCGGAAGAAGCCAGATCCCTAATCTCTGAGAAAAAGCCGGAACTCATTCTGTGCGACGTCAATATGCCCGGCGAAGACGGTATCACCCTTTGCCAGCGGCTGAAAAGCGACGAAGATACCTCCGATATCCCGATTATCATTTTCACCGGAAGCACAGAGCTCAATACCATGAGCAGAGCTTTCGAAGCCGGAGCAAACGACTATGTGGTAAAACCGATCCGGAAAGCTGAATTGCTGACCCGCTGCAAACGGCAAATCGAAGAGTTCAGGGCCCGCAACGAGGCCAAACGCAAGATCAACACCTTGCACAAGCAAAACACTTCCAAGACCCGCTTCTTGAGCGTCGCCTCTCACGATCTGCGCAACCCACTCGCCTCCATCCGTGGAATTTCGCAATACCTAGACGGAGAGAAATTCGGCACTTTAAACGAGAGCCAAAAGGAAATGGTACGCTGTATCATAGATGCCAGCGAAAACATGCTCACTCTCGTGGAGGACCTCCTCGACGTATCGAAAATCGAGTTGGACCACTTCGACCTTTCGAAAGAGCAACTCGCCCCCGCAGCGTTGATGGAGCAAACCTGCCTCCTACAGCAACCTGCTGCCGAAAAGAAATCCATCGCAATCTCTCACACTGATTCCACAGATGGCGCTCTGGCCTCCATCGATAAGCGTCTCATCATGCGTACCATCGAGAATCTGGTCACCAATGCGATCAAGTTCTCACCCCGAGAAACAGAGATCCGTCTGGAAACGCGCTTTGAAGATCAATGGATCGCTCTCTCAGTGAAAGACGGTGGTCCCGGGATCCCCGAAGACGAGTTCGACAAGCTCTTCCGCGAATTCAGCAGAACTTCAAACATGCCTACCGCCGGTGAATCGACTAGCGGAATCGGCCTCTACGTGGTGAAGCGGATAGTCACCAGTCACGGAGGTGAAATTTCAGTAGAAAACCGCCCTGAAGGCGGAGCACATTTCAAAATAAAACTTAAACGTATCCCTTAATGGACTACAGCAAATTGACAGCTCTCATCGCCGATGACGAAGCGCACATGCGCACCTTCCTCAAACTGCTCCTCACCGATATTGGCATCCCGAAGATCTATCTGATGCAAAACGGTATGGATGCAGTCGAAGCGTATCAGGAATACAATCCTGACATCGTTCTGCTCGATATAAACATGAACAAGATGAACGGAATCGATGCCCTCAAACACATCCGTACCATCAACCCAGAGGCCAAAATTGTTATGCTTACAGCCGTGGCTACACGCGATTCCATCGAGGAAACAGCGAAGCACGGGGCCATCTACTACATTCTCAAAACGCAATCGCCGGAGAGTATCAAAGACCACCTCCTGAAGATCCTATCCAAGGTCACCCCGACCGCAACCAGCAAGTAAGCCCACCATCGCTCTAGGCAATGTCTGACTCAGAAAAAACACAAGAGGTTGTAGTACGTTCCCTCGACGACCTTATCGTCACGTACGACATGAAAGCACTCTACAAGGCCGCTAGAGAAGAGTTCGATAGCGCTGCCCAAAACCGAGAACTCCTAGAGCAAGACGCGATAGGAAGCTTCTTTAACTTGGAGGACGACAGCGATGCGAGAAATTAGATGCGACAAGTTCGTCGAGCTTTTGACCGAATCCAAGAAGCTTGACGAGAAGACATTAAGCTCGCTGACCAGCAAGTTCAAGCAGGACCATTCTGGAATGCTTTTCGAAATCATCGAAAAGGGTTTCATGCGCAAAGACCCAGTGGGTGAGCTGTGGGCTCGAGCCAATAACACCACCTACGTCGACCCGCTTTCCATAAAAATTTCATACCCAGAGGAAGAGCGTATCCCGCTCGAAATGGCAAAGAAGATCCAAGCCATTTCACTGTATGAGTTCGACGGATACGTAACGATGGCGATGAGCGATCCGACCAATCGCAATCTCATCGAATCCCTAGAACGCTTCCTTCAAAAACGAGTCAGTCCCGTATATGGTCATCCGGAGGACATCTCCCACGCCATCGAGATCACCTACCAGTCGAACATATCTTTCGACGAGGCGCTTAAGACGCTCGAAGCCTACACGAGCGGACAAACGCAAGCCGCAGAGGGCCGCGACACCCTACTCGAGCTCGTCAAAAACAACGCCCTAGTAGAGCTGGCCAACCATGTGATCTACAACGCTTTCAAGCAACGAGCTAGCGACATCCATATGGAAGCTCATAAGGATCACGCTAAGATTCGCTTCCGCGTTGACGGTCACTTACGCGATATCGTGGAGATCCCTGTCAAAGCGCATACCGCCCTGATGGTACGTATGAAGTTCATATCAGAACTCGATATCTCGGAAACCCGAATGCCACAGGACGGGCGATTCAGTGTAGAGGTTGGCACCTTTAGCCAAAACTTCCGTATCTCCACCTGTCCCGCTCTTCACGGCGAAAAGGCGGTAATACGACTTCTCGGCCAAGCCGGTAAAAAGGGCCTGCCTAATTTCGACGAGCTCCTGTTTGCAAAAAGCAACATGAAGAGCTTCCGTACCGCGGTTTCCAAACCGAATGGTGTGTTCATCGTAACAGGGCCCACCGGTTCGGGTAAAACGACCACGCTGTATTCAGCATTGGACTACTTAAATGACCGCGACAAGAACTTGATGACCATCGAGAATCCAGTCGAGTACCAACTCCCTGGAATCAACCACTTCGAAGTCCGCCACAATATCAACCTAGACTTCAGCGCGATCCTACGTTCCGCTCTGCGACAAGATCCTGACATAATTCTCGTGGGTGAAATTCGCGACTTGGAAACTGCAAAGATTGCCACAGAGGCAGCCCTCACCGGGCACATGGTATTGACCACGCTTCATACCAATAGTGCGACTCAAGCGATTCTCCGACTCGTAGAAATGGGAGTGGACCCATACATGGTAGCTCCAGCTCTAAACGGCGTTATGTCGCAAAGACTGGTAGGAAGAATCTGTGATTCCTGTAAAGAAAGCTATTTCCCAAAACGCGAATTGCTGGAGCAGTACTTCACCAAGGAAACGATCGACCCAACGATTCCATTCTATCGAGGCACGGGTTGTAAGCACTGCCACCATACCGGTTTCAAAGGACGAGTCGGAGTACATGAGATCGTTGAAGTCTCCGAGCGCATGAGAGAGCTTATTTCCTCGAGCCAGCCGGTCAGCGCTATCCACGCGGAGGCCAAACGCCTCGGACTGAAAAGCCTCAGAGAGGACGGCTTGAAAAAGGCCCTTCTGGGATTGACCACTCTTGAGGAAGTGGAACGCGTAACAGTTCCTGAGTATTCAGAATAATCTTACACAAAAAGGCCGGAGCGAATTCATCGCTCCGGCCTTTGTTTTTTAAATCAATGCGCTAGATGCTAAGCCTTAGTGGCTGGTATCGAGCACGGTGCCTTTTGGCTGACCAATCTCGGAGAGCAATTCGTTGAACCAAGGCTCTTCGGTGTTGAAAGGCTTTCCGCCCGCCACGCGTTCGAATTCGCAAGCGCGAAGGATGTCACGGTTGTTTTCGTCATGCCCGATAACACCGCTCTCACCGGCAAATGCAGCTTCAACAGCCTTGTCCGTGCAGCTCTTGATGAGGTTGAGATCCTGAGCATTGGCTGCGGCGGCACGAGAGTAGTAGCCGCTCTTTTGTACCAATACCTTTTCAGCTCCGATCATTTCCTTGAACTGCTTGGCGAAGTAGGCTCCTGGGTTTATGAAGTCGAGCTGTACGTGACCAAACGCATCGCGAACGATCTCTTCGCCAGCCGCTTCTTTCTTGGCTACGATATCCGCCACACCTGCGCCTTCCGAGAGGAAGATGTTTACCGCGTCATGCTCGTCGAGCTGCTTGCGCAGGCGAGCCGCTTCCGCTTCCAGATCGATGCTAAGCTCTGGCACGTAGATCGCGTGCACGTCGTGGCGTTCGCGAGACAAACCCAGCTCAGGGACCCAGTAGCGGCACTTTTGGCGCTTGTGATACTCGTAGGCGGTGTAAGCAGCGAGCCACCCGCAGTGACGGCCCATAACTTCGTGCACGATCAACATGCGTGGGCTGGAGTTGTGCTCCGCTACCACGTTTTCGAAGTAATTAGCGCCATGCTCGGCCGCTGTATATGCGCCCAAAGACTGCTTGATAGGATACACGTCGTTGTCGATGGTCTTGGGGAGACCGATGACTCGGAGGGCGTAATCGTTCTTGGCCAAATACGCTGCCAAATCCGCAGCCGCAGTGTTGGTGTCGTCTCCGCCGATAGTGTGCAGCACGTCGACCCCGTCCTTGACCAGCTGGTCAGCCGCAACCTTCTGTGGATCTTCGCCTTCCTTCACGAGACCGCGCTTAACGCAGTCCTTGATGTTAGTCAGCTTTACGCGACTGTTGCCGATCGGGCTGCCGCCGAAAAGGTGCAAGTTGCCAGCATTCTTGCGGACTTCTGGGGTTACTTGGTAGCTCAAGCCCTTGAGCAGCCCATAGTAGCCGTTCTTGTAGCAAATGATCTCCACATCCGGATCGATCTCCGTGTAGCGCTGGATGAGACCACCGATTGCTGAGGATAGACAAGGGGCCAAACCGCCTGCCGTGAGGATACCTACTTTCTTAACTTTCATTTGTCGTAAATGTGTGAGGACTCGAACGGCTAGAGGACTTTCCCGAGAAAGACAAGTGAGGAGCGAGCCTGACCCCTATAAGTTGGGCTAACTTCAGAATACACGAGGCGAGGAAAAACTTAAGGACCGCTTTCAGATCCACGCTACAAAGGGGCAAGCAATCTATTACCTTGGCTAAAAAGCCTTCAAAAGCTGCTAACGCAGTCAACTTAGCTAGATTGTGACCTGATTTCAGCCGAATCTATTGAACAAGACTCGTATGCCCCTCCCTCCCGACAACGCCCCTGCAGGCCAGAACTCTCCAAAAGCGAAAATCCGAGAGATTACCCACAAGTGGAAGCAAGCCTACTTCACTCTGGTAGCGCTTAATTTCATAACCATCGGAGCCGCTTTCCAATTCGCCCGGACCCTCCACAAGGACTACGAAAAAACCATTCGCTTGGACGACTACTGGTCTGATGCCATGATCCAAATAGTCAGCCTAAACGATCATCTCGTTAGCTCCAACGTGCCCGCTAACCGAGTATTCGATACACTGGATCCCACCCTTGAACGCTTTAGGAAGGGACAAGCCAACGAGAAATTCAAAACAGATCTCAATAAGATCCGTACTCATCTAGCAAGAGCTCCCAATCACATTGACCAACTTGAAAGAATAGAGTCCGAACTCGACAAAATAGAGGCCGGGTATCGGATCTTAGACGCTTACGCAGAGGCGATATTCGACTCAATCTCCTTCGGTCAAATTGAAACAGCCTCCTCGCTGATGGCTACCATGGACATCCATGCGAGCGAAAGCAGCTCTATGCTAACACTGCTGAGCCATTCCATCTCGAATCTGCAGGAGATGGATTTTGCGAATGGCCAAGAGAAATCGAAAAAACTCACACAGTTTGAGTACCTTCTGCTGGCATTAATCGCCTCCATCCTGGGGATTACCCTCTTTTTCGGGCATAAGATGTCAGGCTTTCTGAACATGCAGGTTACAGAAACAGAGAAGAGCAGAGAGAGGGCCGACACAGCACGCCACGAATTAAGATCCCAAAGCTTCGCTCTCGACCAGCATTCCATCGTAGCCATAACCGACACAGCAGGGCGCATCACATACGCGAACGACCGATTCTGCGAAGTAAGCCAATACCAGCGCTCAGAACTCATCGGTCAGGATCACCGCATTCTAAATTCTGGGCACCACCCTAAGGCGATGTTCGTAGACATGCGAAAAGATCTGGCGAGAGGGGATGTCTGGAAAGGTGAAATAAAGAATCGAGCCAAAGACGGATCCCACTATTGGGTAGACACCACCATAGTGCCATATCGCGATGAGGCCGGACATATCTATAGTTATGTAGCCATCCGAACCGACATAACCGAGCAGATCGAGGCAGAGCAGAACCTCGAAGCAGCGCTGCAGGCGGCAAATGAATCCTCAGAGCGGGCAGAGCGGGCAAACGCGG
Source organism: Pelagicoccus albus (assembly GCF_014230145.1). Lineage (NCBI taxonomy): Bacteria > Pseudomonadati > Verrucomicrobiota > Opitutia > Puniceicoccales > Pelagicoccaceae > Pelagicoccus > Pelagicoccus albus. The sequence goes on along the minus strand of NZ_JACHVC010000012.1, from coordinate 1,323,816 downwards.
CCAAGAGCGATTTCCTCGCCACGATGTCTCACGAAATCCGCACCCCAATGAATAGCATCGTCGGGTTTGCAAACTTACTGATCGAGTCTGACCTGCCAGACCAGTCGAGGGAATTCGCGAAATCCATTCTCGGCTCTGGTCAAGGCTTGCTCAGCGTTATCAACGACATTTTGGACTTCTCCAAAATCGAGGCAGGCAAACTCGAGACAGAATCCGTCCCGATCGACCTACGCCGCGTGATCGGCGAAGCAGTCGAACTGCTATCCGCCCAAGCAGAAGAAAAGGATTTGGAGCTTCTTTTCCAATTCTCTCCGGGAAACAACCGCAGCCTGATTTCAGATCCTGGCCGCATTCGTCAAATCGTCATAAACTTGGTCGGGAACGCTATTAAATTCACACGTCAGGGCCATGTCATCGTACGTGTGGAACCAGACCCCGAAAAACCGAGCTCCTTCTTGAGAATCTCGGTTGAAGACACCGGAGTCGGTATCCCAGATCAGGCCCAAAAACACCTTTTCAATAAATTCACCCAAGCCGACTCTTCCACTTCTCGCATCTTCGGCGGCACCGGCTTGGGATTGTCCATCTGCAAACACCTTGTCGTAAAGCTCGGCGGTCAAATCAGTCTTTCAAGCATCCAAGGAGAAGGTTCTACCTTTTGGTTTTCCCTACCAGCAAAAGCCGACGAGGAGTCTCCAAACGCTGAATCCCAAAACCAAATCGTACCCGGCATTCGAATACTCATCGTCGATGACCATCGACTGAGCCAAGAGTTAATCCAAACCCAACTTGAGCCGTGGGGCTTTTCTTGCGATACGGCATCATCAGCAGTAGAAGCCATCGAGAAAATCGCGAGAGCTCAGAGGGAATCAAAAGTCTACCAAGTAGCTCTCGTGGACGAGAAAATGCCCGACACGGACGGTATCGCACTCGCGAAACAGATAAAGGCAAGCCACCCCGACATTCGGCTGGTTGCCTTGGCTAGCAACGCATCATTGGTTGGAGGCGTTCGTTTCGCGGAGGTAGGCTATGAGAACTTCGTGATGAAGCCCTTGATATGGCCCGAAAGACTAAAAGAAGCTTTGGAATGCGCCTTGAGCGCGAATACTCGGCAGAATAGCGCGACGAGGCTTGGAAAGCAGAGTGCCTTTGGCTCAGCTCCTCAAGGAAACTATCGGATACTAATCGTCGACGATACCGAACTAAACCAGGTTTTGCTCCGTACCATTTTTGAAGAAAAATTTGGATACAAGACCGACACCGCCGCCAATGGCCAAGAAGCTATCGAAGCATGGAGAGAAAGACCTTACGATGCCATCTTCATGGATTGCATGATGCCAATAGTAGACGGCTTTGAGGCAACTCGGCTGATACGGTCGGAAGAGATTGCTAAGCGAATAAAAAGGACCCCCATCATTGCCCTAACCGCAAACGCGCTCGTAGGTGACGCCCAAAGCTGCTTCGACTGCGGTATGGACGACTATCTGACAAAACCGATAGCACCTGAGAAATTAGCCTTTTCCCTGAACCGCTGGTTACCGGAAGGAGAGCAAACAAAGGGCAGGCTCACTCTCGAAACTCCTAAGCAAAATAAGGCTAACGATTACTTAGACATCACCCGTCTAGAATCCTTGTTCCCGACCGGTGATGGCATGATCGAACAAATCCTCAGTACATTTTCTCGCAACATTTCCGAACTGGTCGAGAAACTGGCAAAAACCAAGGATCCTGAGAAAATCGCAAATATAGCCCACACCATAAAAGGAAGTGCCGCGGAGTGTGGAGCGCGACCGTTAAGCAAAGCAGCTCAAGGAGTGGAGAAAGCAATTAAAGAGCGACACAGCGAACTCCTTCCCGATCTTCTTCAAACGTTCGGAAAAACAGCTATCGCAACACTAAACGAGATCTCAAAGGCGCTAGAACTGCGGGAACCTTGACAGCAGGCTCCATCGCAAACCCAGTATTCGCACCCCTATCGCCGTCGGTTTTCCTCCGGTAAGAGCTCGATCAATTGATTTGGATACCCTGTCCTTTTCTCTAGAGTAAACGCGTCGTACAAACGGCCCGTCGCAGTAAACGCTTTGTAGTCCAATGTATTCCCATCGATAGATATCACCTGATAAAGCTGAGTATCTTCGGCAACACGCTTGGCGAATCCGTTCTTGGTTATTGGATACATTTTTGGCCCACTGACTGACACGACATAAACCGTCCCGATATCCGGATCATAAGCTTGTTGGTATCCAGTAGGGACATTTTCGATACCCATTTCTCTACCTAAATCCCCCGTACGCGCATAGGTGTGGTCATGACCATTTAGAACTAGGTCTACCTTGAACTCATCGATAACCGGCTTCCAAAGTTCGCGTAACTCCTTGTTGTCGCGGTCGCTGGCTGGGGAAAAAATCGGATGGTGAAAGGTCAACACCGTCCACCGGTTTGGGTTATCCTCTAGCACGGCACGCAACCAAGGAATTTGCTCCTCTCGCTTCTTGTTTGAATCCAAAGATACAATGCGGACACCTTGATAATCGATGTAATAACATGTCTCTTCCAGGCCTTCTGGCATGCCCTGCATCGGAAAGGAAAACTGCGGACGCCAATGGGTGCTGACCTTCGGCGTGCCACGATCCTGCAAACGATCACGCAAGGGAGCCTTGTCCACTTCCGTGCCAAGCAGGTCGGATTCCACATACCCCGTAAGCGCTTCAACACCATCCCCGACCATGGTTATCTCGTCATCCTCGTCGTATTCAAGATACGCCTCTTTTCCATCCTCGCTTCGGGCCGTGACCAAATAAAGCTCTTTCCCCTCGGGGTCTTTCGTTACATCTACTTCAACGTCTAGCTTCAAAACAGCTCCATCTTTGGCGTTCCAAAAACGCTCGTTTGCTGGACCTTGATCCACCCAAAAATACTCGTGATTGCCGGGAGTCGCCACCACGGGAATGGTCCCGTTTACCCAGGCGGGAGCGCCATGCCATTCGCCCCATTCGGCATCCCAAGCATCTTCGTTGATCAAATCCCCTGCGTGAAGCGAGAAAGCGGCTCGAGGAGCATCGCGAAACGCTTCGCGGAATACACGGGACCAATGCGTTTTCAGGTCGTTTTGAGCATCGCCGAAATAGATGAAGGTAAAAGGGGCCTCTGAGGCACTCGCGGTGCGAAAGTGGAAGAACTCGCTCCAATTCTCCCCATCTCCGACCCGATAAGCATAAAGCGTATCCGGTTTTAAATCACGAAAAGTGACCGAGTGGTAGTGAGCGTCGTTTATGTCGCTTTTGAAAAGCTCCGTTTCGGCCTTCACCCGCTGAGGATCTAAAGCTCTGCCATTTGCATTGGCCACTGCAATCTCAGCTACAGCCTCTTGCACCGATGTATCGGTTCTCCAAGTCACAGCCTGAGTCGAGCTCGGGTCAGCGTTCCAAGTCAAAACCACGCGATCCGGCACTGGAGTCGGCGCATGTTCAAGCTCGATAGGATACTTGACTGGGTGCCAATGCTCCTCTGCATCATGGGCGAACAAAAGGTTCGGGCCCGACAACAAAACGCCCACCAATAAACAACTTAGTAACTTCATTATAAAAATCGCTTACGCATACCACCCTACCTGTGGATGCCATTCTCGCTCGCTCGAAAGGACTCGCCGACTAGGCCAAAGGGTCAATCGTCAACCAATTTGGTAAGGCCAATTTTTCAATTCTGTAGCTTTTGGCGCCATATCGACTCAATTCGAATCTGAAAAGCTTCTGATAGCAGGCCCACTCTCTCTCCTGAGGCAGTTGAGGCCCTCCCAACACCCATGCTCCCGCATTCCTCGATCATGGATAGCCCTGAGACCTGCCCCATATCAACACAGCGAAACGATAGGGCATAAATTCTAGTTTCTTGCTTTAATAAGTAGTTCTTACATGGTTTATTTCCTCAACTACTTAAAGCCTCCCTATTCACAAAGGCTGCAACCCTCAACCGCTCCTACCATGCAACCCATTTTACGCTGTATCACCCTAGCTTTAGGCCTCGTCTCAAGTTCAGCTTTCGCCCAATTCCAACTGAATCCAGTCACCCTCCCTCCTGCCTATTACTTCTACGTTCCCTCCTTTAGCGAGCCGAGCAACCGCGTTGTCTACACCTACGAGCAAGGGACTCAGCAGTTCACCAAGCTAGCGGAAATCACCCAATCGGGAATTATCTCCGAAGCGAGGGACGTCGCCACCCTGGAAAACTTCGACATCTCGTACGCCTCTAGCTTCAACGAGGCCGTACACGACCTCTACGCGAACCCGCAAAACGAACTGGTCGTCGTCTATTCACTCCAGGAGTACTTCGGTTTCTCCGACGCATTCATGGATCACAATGTCCGCATCTATTCCATGGTGGACGGTAGCTTCGTAACCTCGCTCAACGAACATTCATTCGCCGGGCTAAACGAGGCAGTGATCCCTTCCGAAAGACTTGCCGAATTCAAACAAGAGGAACTCGACCTCGGAGTTCCTCAAAATATAGTTGATACCTACGACTATTACGTCGGCACCGAAGGAGTCATCCCCTACGGCCCCTCTTTTCAGTGGAATACGGACGGCACCCTGACCGTCTCCTTCGAGCTCGAGGTATTCATCGATTGGGACGACGGCTACACTCAGGATTACGCGGATTTCATCGGCACTGAAGTATTTTCCCGCACAATCGAGTTCACCCCGTCCGGTGTCGCTCAACTCGGATACGAGCATAGCAGCGCACCCGCCACCTACCCGTCCATCTTTACCCTTGCTCCCAGCTACAGCGAAACCGGTTCTACTGCAACGGTGTCTGGCTGGACTATCTATTTCGTTCTCTTCGAATTCTACTACAACGGAAACTACTACTCCCAGCGCCAACCTCGCGCCGTCAGGATGATCGAAGGCAGCATCCCCAAAGCCTACACTCGCATCCCCTTCTGAGTCATAGAGGGGCGAAATCAATAACCGTCACTTAACAATTCTTTCCTTCCCCAGCCGCTCACCTGAGCGGCTTTTTCTTTGCCGCAAACGCGCTTGCCTCGGTGTGACGCTTTTCCATCCTCACCGGCTTTCCAAACGTTTCTAGCGACCAGCGCCACTAACCCGCTAACAATTTCACCAAGAACCCATCAACCCTGTTTCATGCACGAAAATTTCCTGCCCAAGATCGCTGAAGAGCTCAGCATCCCCGAGTCCCACGTAGCGGCCACCGCCAAACTCCTAGTGGAAGGCGGCACCGTCCCCTTTATCGCTCGCTATCGCAAAGAAGCTACCGGCGGACTGGACGAAGTGCAGATCGCCAATATTCGCGACCGTCTTGACCAGTTGAAGGCACTCGAAGACCGCAGAGCCGCCATCTTGAAGTCGCTCGAAGAGCAAAAGGTCCTCACCGACGAGCTGAAGGCAAAGGTTAACGCCGCCGAGACACTCGCACGCCTCGAGGACGTCTACCTCCCCTATAAGCCCAAGCGCCGAACCAAAGCGACCATCGCCCGCGAAAAGGGCCTCGAACCGCTTGCCTTGAAGCTATTCGAAAACCAAGAAGACGCCGGGATCGACCCTGCGAGCGAAGCAACAGCCTTCGTCGATCCGGAAAAAGAAGTCGCCGACTCCGATGCCGCCTTGGCAGGGGCTCGCGACATCATAGCGGAGTGGATCAACGACGACGCAGATGCTCGCGCCGAACTCCGCGAACTCTACACAAAACACTCCACCCTCACCTCCAAAGTCATGATGGGCAAGGAGGAGGAAGGAGCGAAGTTCCGTGACTATTTCGACTGGTCCGAGCCCGTCGCAGATGCACCATCCCACCGCATCCTCGCTATCCGACGCGGTGAGCAGGAAATGTTTCTCTCCATGTCCGTGCGCCCAGATGAAGAACTGGCCATCACCAAGCTGGAAGAACGCTTCGTCAAAGGCTCCTCCCCTGCGGCCCAACAAGTCCGTCTGGCGGTGAAGGACGCATTCAAACGCCTCCTCTCCATCTCTATGGAAACCGCCGCTCGACTGGAGCTAAAGAAAAGGGCTGACGCGGAGGCCATCAATGTATTCACTTCCAATATACGCGAACTTCTGCTCGCACCAGCTCTCGGAGAGCGTCCGATCATCGCCATCGACCCTGGATTCCGCACCGGCTGCAAAACCGTCGTTCTAGACGCCCAAGGCAAACTGCTCTTCGACACCGTCATTTACCCGAGCCAATCCCAACGCCAGATCGACGAAGCAAAAACCATCATTACCGGTTTGGTACAGCGTTTCCAATCGCAAGCCATCGCTATCGGAAACGGAACAGCAGGACGCGAAACCGAGCAATTCGTTCGCGGACTGGGATTACCCAAGAATGTGGCCATCGTGATGGTCAACGAATCCGGTGCTTCCATCTACTCCGCTTCCGAAGTGGCTCGCGAGGAATTCCCTGACAAAGACATCACCGTTCGTGGAGCTGTATCCATCGGACGGAGACTGATGGACCCACTAGCGGAACTGGTAAAGATCGACCCGAAGTCAATCGGTGTCGGACAATACCAGCACGACGTCGATCAACGGGCCCTGAAAGCCTCGCTCGACGATTCGGTTCTATCCTGCGTAAACGCGGTCGGAGTGGAAGTGAACACCGCCTCCAAGCAACTCTTGTCTTACGTCTCCGGACTCAATAGCCGCCTTGCTGGAGCTATCGTGGCACACCGCGAAGCGAACGGCCCGTTCAAATCGCGCAAAGAAATCACCAAGGTCGCAGGCATCGGACCAAAGGCCTTCGAACAAGCCGCTGGGTTCTTGCGTATACGCGGAGCAGATAACCCATTGGATACGTCCGCAGTGCACCCCGAACGCTACGGTCTCGTAGAGCAGATGGCTTTCGACCTGAACGTCTCCCTCAAAGACCTGATCGCCGACTCCTCCGCCCGCAACCGTATCGATATCCAGAAATACACTACAGAAGAAGTCGGCTTACCGACCTTGCAGGATATCCTCCAAGAATTGGCAAAGCCAGGCCGTGACCCTCGCGCCGAATTCGAACTCGTCCAATTCAAGGATGGAGTCAACGCAATCACCGACCTGACCGAAGGCATGAAGCTGACAGGCATCGTTACCAACGTGACCGCCTTTGGCGCCTTCATCGACATCGGCGTGCACCAAGACGGATTGGCTCACATCAGCCAGCTTTCAGACAGCTTCGTCAAAGATCCGAATGAAGTGGTCAAGGTCGGCCAAAAAGTTTCCGCCACCGTGACAGAAGTAGACGTGGCGAGAAAACGTATCGGCCTCAGCCTGAAAAGCGTGGTGGAGATCGACCGCCGTTCGCCTGCCGAAAGAGCCGCGGATCGCGGCAACCGGGGTCCGAATACCAGTCGAGGTAATCGCCCTCGCGGTGGCGGCCACCAAGGCGGTCCTAGAGGCGGCAATCGCAATAGTCGCGGGAACGATCGTGGAGGCCAATCCTTCGGGGCTTTGGGCGACGCGTTCGGAAAGTTGGGGCTATAGCGTAAGGCCTATTTTTCAAAGCCTCTCTCGAAATCGGGAGAGGCTTTTTCGTGCCCTCATCACTCGTCTCAGGGTCGATTCTTTTAAAAACCTGCTAATTTGAGTAATCCACTCTATAGCCAATCTGTTAATTTTTTGCTAACTTCTGGCCATGTCATTTGAGACCGCCAGAACCGTAACGCCCTCCAGCTTCAGCCAGGAGTTTCAGTTCACGCGTCGCCCAGCGGTCCAGTATCCGACTAAGGCAAAGCAAGCGGTAAACATTTCAGACGACACCCTCAAAAAGTTCGCTACACGAAAATCCGAGCCGCTGAACATCCGCAATTTTTCTTACCGCTCCAATGGTCTCTTTGGCTCAGAGCAACTCATCGGTACACGGCTCAACGCGAGCGCCTGACACATTTTCCAAAGATATTCCTAAGTTTACGAACATCGGGGCCTGCTGGGAAGCGGGCCCCGTTCTTTTTTGAGGTTGCGGCCGTTACAGCCCCTTGACGAATTGGTCGACTATGGAAATCGATCTGCCAAAGCTCTTGCCTCAGGAACGCTACAAGTTTCTTACCTCCGTCATCGTTCCTCGACCCATAGCATGGGTTACCACCCTCTCCGAATCAGGCGTCGTAAACGCGGCTCCGTTTAGCTTTTTCAACGTATTCGGCTCAAAACCACCATTGGTAATCTTGGGCATCGGCAATCGGCCTGACACCGGAGAACCGAAGGATACGGTCCTCAATATCAGAAGCTCCGGTCAATTCGTCATCAACATGGTGACCAAAGGACAAGCGGAGGTCATGGTTCAAACAGCCTCCTCTTTGATCCACTCGGAAAGCGAAATCGAAACCTTCGGTCTCCAAACATCGCCTTCCCACTCCGTCTCGCCTCCTCGCATAGTAGGCGCTCCGGTCGCAATGGAATGCCAACTACACTCCCTCCAGGAGATCGGTAAAAATCGGCTTATCATCGCAGAAGTCGTGCATGCTTGGGTTGCCGACGAGTTTTGCGACGACGAGAGCGGCTACTTAAAGGTCAAGGACATGCACTTGGTCGGGCGAATGAATGGTCCTAGCGGGTACTGCGAAACCGACAGCATCTTCCACTTGGAGCGACCCGATTAATCCATAAAAAAAGGGCGTCCCGCGAGACGCCCTTTAATAATTCATTTTAGTGTAGTCGAAAGCGGCTAGTCTTTCTTTTTAAAGATCCCTTCCAGCAACTTGCCGGCTGCATCTGCATCATCGCCTTCAAGTCCAAGCTTTTTGGATGCTTCGTCGAGAAGCTTTTGCTTGCCCGCAGAAACGAGGATCTTCTCTAAAGCCTTGGACTCGAGTTTGACTCCCGGGCTATCCAAGGGGCCCCGGATAGCAAGCGGTAGCGTCACCCCATTTAGGTCAACGGGCTTGCCACCAATGCGAGCCTTGGAACCCGAGAAGGTAACCTGAGCAACCAAATCGTTCACAGCAGTACCTATCACTCCACTCAGATCAATATCCATGGTACCGCCGGAAATAGGAGGCTCGCCATCTGACTTGATTTTCGATCCGAGCGAATCCACGTCGACCTTACTCAACAACAACTTGAGGTCGTTCGCTCCCGTACCACTTGCTCCCGCCAAACTAAGTTTGGCATCAAGTACCCCGTTATCGGATACAATAGAGAGTGTGGGGGCCTTGCCGCTCAAAGAAGGGTGTGTAGAAATATCTTTGGCATTCAGGTCGATCATCGCCCCGTCTAAAAAGGCCGTCTTGATCCCGAGGGCTTCAATATTTCGTATCCAGACAGTGGGGCTACCTTCCGTTAAAAAGTCTGCCTTCACGTTAGCATGGCCAAGCGAGCGGATTTTGCTATCCAGCTGCTGCTTCCAGGTCAGAGTTTCCTCTTCCTCACCACCCGTCATCTCTTCTAACCAGCGCTTGGCTTGAGCCAGACGCTCCTTCCAGACCTCAGCGTTTTCCAATACGCTATCCAAATCATCAAAATCTGGCAGCTCCAAACCGGAATCCTCCTTCGGCTGTGGCCCAATCTGTTCACCTGGCGTCTCGCGAGCTTGTCCCGAAGTTGCGTCTTCTATCACTAGATTGTCGATCGAAAAACGTTTGCGCAGTAGATCAGTCGTATCGATATCTGCGACAATCCGTTTGGAGGTAAAAAGGTCCGTATCCAAGTTTTGGGCATCCGCCATTGCCAACCCAAGAACCTCCAGTTTCCCGTCCGTCAGTCCTAGGTTTACGCCTTCCAAATCGACAGTCGCACCATTGGCGGTCTCAAGATTGGATTTTGCCAACGAAGTGATGAGCGGCTCCGACAGCTTACTGAAGCCAAAGATGAGCACAGCTGTCAGAACAACCACAACCGCTACGCCCCAGATGCGGAATGGGTTACCCCATTTGACTGCAAGAAGCTCCTCGTAACTCTTTTTGCCGCGGCCCGAACCGAGAAAGAGAAATTTGAGAACCTTGACGTAACCCTTTTCAGAATACTTGTTCAACCGGTTCGGCTCTTTCGAAACCGCCAACATCTTTTTGCGGTAGCTAGCGATGGAGCGTTTGATGAGAAAAGCCAGCACGAGCCCAAAAACAACCGCCAAAAACTGTCCACCCGCTACCGAGTAGTAGTCCAAACCCGAATACGCTGTGATGGGCGCATTTATCAGTAGCTTGAAAATCCCCTGCAGCGGTCCCTCGAGAAGGAATCGACCCACCAGGAAAATAAGCGGCATAGCAAGAAGCAGGACCAACTTGCTCAGCAGGGCGACGATACCAGCTAGAAAGAGGTTCGCGTTGAGGATGAGCAACAAAAAGACCCAGAGCACGGTCAAAGCCGGCGAGTGCCCAAAGCTGGGAATGAACCCAAGCAGAGCTCCCAAGAGGCAAGCTGCATAAATTTGAAACGGAGTGGTTTTACCACGAAACAGTGAACCAATCTTTCGAGTTACGATCATAAGGTTACGGAGTTAAGAGCTGGGAGATCGGCCTTGAACCAGTACAGCGCACTCGCTTGGTCTGGATCCATGGTCTGTCTCTACGGCCGGAATAAAGAGTACTGGACAAGCACAACCGCTAGAAGATCCTAAGTCAAAGCCACAGAGGTACATTCGCTAAAACGAAACACGATTATTGGTCCAAACCCAGCCCTACAGAGATTATCCCACCATGAAGATACCAGCTCGTACTGTCGCCATAGCCCTTGGCTTAAGCCTGCTCGCAGGTTGCGCCGCCACGATTCCTGTAAAGGTCGCAACCAAGACAACAAAAGCAGGAGTAAAAACCGCGAAAGTAGGCGTCAAAACGACTGCCAAGGCAGGTGCAGCCATCATCCCTGACAAGAAGGATGATGAAGCTGAGAACCGTTAGCGTCGCGATTTGCAAAAAAAGCCACAGCTCCCTGCCGGGAACGTGGCTTCAAATTACGCAGCGAGGAAGTCAAAGACTTCTCTGCATTCTACTCGACCGTAATTGTGATCTTCTTGGACTTCACGACCGGATCATGCGGGATGTGCAGATAGTCGCCTAAGACGAGCTGCAAACTGTGCTCACCAGGCTCAAGTTCGATCGTTGCTTGCGTTTGTCCTCCTCCGAAGTGCTTAAGGCTGTCACTCATCGGCATAGGCGTCGATTCGGCAGGCATAGACTTCGCGTCGATCAAAAGGTGGTGGTGTCCGGTATTTTCTTTCATCACTCCTGCTGGAGCTACACCCATACCCTTGAGACCAAAAAGAACCGTGACGGGACTGGAAACAGTTTCCCCATCCGATGGCGAGATGATATAGACTTCAGCCCCTTCTGGAGAGGGCTGACGCTCGAGCTGGGCCGAAGCTAAGTGTGCCCCACAGGCGGCTAAGAGTAAGAAGGCAATACGTTTAACTAGGATCATATAATCTTGTGTTGTCAGTTGGCTAGGCACGCTCCCTTTTACTGCGGAGCGGAAAAAATCGATTCGTCGATCGCTGGATTCAACTCTAGGGAATCAAAGGTGATAACGATGATGACCCCCATGTTATTTAGCTCCATACGAGTTGGGTAAACAATTCCGTCTTGGTTTCCGTATTCCAAGAAATCCATCACAGCCTTGATCTCGCCCATAGGGCTCACCGCGATCGTATCCACTCGCAGAAGCAGCCAGGACTCCTTGCTGTAGTAGCGAGTTTCAGGCAACTCCGTGGCGGCGGAGACGAGTTTTAAAACAGCCGCGGGTTCCCCTCTTACCTCTTCATCCGGCAGTAATTCGCCGGAAGAAAAAGAAGACTCGAAATCCAAGATGTCGGAAAAACTTTCGTTTTGCTTCAGGGCCGCGATCTCCGCTTCACCCAAATAGCGAAACCCTTGCATCGGGTCATTAGCCCAGCCGATCTCGCCATCATACCCTTGGGTCATCGTTCCCAATCCAGGAAGTACCTGCTCACTGTAGATCTTGTCAGGATAGGCCTGCACAACCATCGAGCTTCCTGTCATATTCATGGCTTCGATCGCGAGAGTCCCTTTCAAGCGTGAGCTCTTGATTGCCTCCAGCGCTTCGCGACCGCCGCTGGCTTCGAGGTTTGCTTCGAGGACTTCAATGACGGAGTCGGGCAAAGCAGCGCGAGCCGAAGCGGCGAGTGGAGCCAAGGCTACGAGGACATAGATAAAGGTTCTATTTAGGCAGGATGCGATCATGAGAGGCTATTCGTTTGAATTGATCCAATGGAGGGCTACTTCGAGAACCGTATCGTGTCCCCGAGAAAGATCAACCGGTGAAATTGGAACCACCTCGTCTGGAACAACGCCTCGCCCTTCCAGACTATTGCCACCAGGTGTCATAAAATCCCCCATCGCGATCTGGAGCGCATCTCCATTCGGCAAAGAAAACGCCATGGATGGGAGGGCCGCACCAGGGGTTGGCTGACCAAAAACCCGAACTCGCCCGAGCTCTTGTAGTCCGATAGTGAATACTTCACTTGTAGATAAAGTACTCTCGTTCACTAACACTGCTACCTTGCCAAGAAATGCTCGTTTCTGCGGAAAGCCGACAACATTTATATGCCCGCTGCGCATGGTAGTGGTTCCGAGCGTTTCTTGCTGGTCCAAAAGCATGCCGGCCAAACCGCCGGCCATGAACATCAGGCCACCCGGATTGCCCCTCAGATCAATAATGAGCCCATCGGTTTCTTCACTCAAATTGCTAAGGTAGGACCGGATATCCGGCATGATAGCCGGAAACCATAAACTGTACCGCAAATAACCCACCTTTTCACTTAGCTCTCGGGTCTCAAGCTCTATTGGCAGACGACCAATATTGCCCAGAGGCTCCGAACTGCGGCCTTCGTACTTCTCCAGATTAAAGGAAAGCGTTCGCTTCGCTCCCTCGGGTGATTCGATTTGGACTTCGACGCGATCACCAACTCCAGATCGGAAACGTGAGAGTACCGAAGAAACCACTTCGTATTTGATAACATGGTCCGGGGCCCCGGAATTCCGTAGAGAACGCCAAAAATCGTCGATCGCGACGCCGTTAACAGCGAGCAAACGATCTCCGTCCCGCACACCCGCCGCAAACGCGACACCATCGGCCTCCACCCGATAAAAGTACAGCTGCTCTCCAGCGGAGCAAAGGTCTACCCCAGCCCAAGCACCTCCCCAAGGAAGTGCCTTTCCCTTATCAGATACGCTGGTTAGAAGAGCTAAATGAGAATCTCCGAGCTCGTATAGCATCTTTGTGATCAAGGAACGAACCTCGGCCATACTCTGCGAATTCTCGACCTCCGCCCGATAGCGATGCCCCACTTCGGTCCAGTCCAATCCTCGAAAATCGGGGTCGTAATAGGTCTCGCCCACTTTCGACCAAGCTGCGTCAAAAGTCGCAATCCTAAGCTCCCGAGATTCGTTGGCAGCCCCACAGACAGCTAATATCACAAGCCCAGTGAAGAAAATGAAGCTCCGAAATAGCGCTAATCCTCGCATTTGGTCCCTTGAGATTAATTTTGACCGAAACAGTTGCGCTTCAGTGTTTTAAAAGAATGTAAAGACTTTCCAATTCGCTGTAACATTATCTTTTCATTAAAAAACTTTCTTTTAGGCACGCAGCATGCTTAAACGGTCTTGTTCATCGATGAAACGTTCTATCAACCAACAACAAAAAAACAACGCAGTCCAAGTGGCAGGCCTACGAGCACGCCAACAATGGACCATGGCTTGGCAAGCGGATAAACGACCGGAACGCTAGAACCTAACCGGAAAACGAACAAACCGCCCTGCCAAGCCGAACGAAAAAACGTTCGGCTTTTTTTATGGGCCGGAACCCACAAACCCAATTTACACCAACTCAGGACACGAAAATACAATGGAAAACATACTGCTAACTCGGAAGCGCCCGCCCTCGATCATCGAGACGGAGAACCTTCTGCTCAGAACGCCACGGATCGAAGACGCAATCGCCTTGCACGATCTCGCGGCCGCTGACGAAGCATTCGCAAACGCCACCGTGGGTCAGAACTCCAGCTCCCTGGAAACCGCCTGCACGGCCATCGTACGGATGCTCGAAGATCACCGGACAGGTACAGGAGCATGGTGGATCGTTGCGCAGAAAGACACCGGCAGAGTGATCGGGCTAACGGGCTTCAACGCTCAACACGTCGAACACGGCCCCATGAATGTGCTCGCCAAGGATTTCCACAAGAAAGGTCTCGTGCGAGAGGTGATCGAAGGTCTGATCCTTTGTAGCTCTCCACTGCCCTACCAGAGCACGTCCTTCCATTCCCGCAGCACCAACGACGAGGCGGAAACCGATCTCACTCCGCCGACCCGCTGGTATTGGCACAACGGACCAAGCCGCCGCTGCCGCACCGGCATCCTGCGCTGCGCTTAACTTTTGCGGGACTCCCGCATAGAATCCCAACTCTCAACAGCCGAGCCTTTCGAGGCTCGGCTTTTTCGTAGCCTTTTGCCCAGAGCCGAAATCGCCTAGCGATCAATGTTTTCCTTTAGAATTTCGCTTCCCTGGAAACGTTTCGCCACGATCCAGCGATTCGTAGGTGTAGTGGGGGCACCCTTCGTGAAATGCCTCAAGGTATTGTAGAAAACGAAAAACCGATCTTCCACTGGCTCGGCAGTGGCGACCTGGAACTCTTCCCACTCGTAGAAATAAGTCGTCTTCGTCCCAGTCAGGGTTATGTCGCCGTTTAAGCTAAACTCCACATCGTCATACAAAGTTTCGCTGGTCTCCTTTTCCAAGCTTCGGAGCTCCGCATTGATCACTACCCTCCGGATCTCTCCGATATCGTATTTCGGGCGAGACAAAACCTCATGGGCAATTTCTAATAGTCGACCGTCGCGGCTAACTGACTCCGGCATGCGCGAGAGTGAGAGAGCCTCCCCGTGCTTAGCTTTGAAGCCTTCCATCGTGGCCGTCATTCGCTGCAAGATCTGCAAATGCTCCTGAAGCTGCGGCCTCTCGAGCAGCTGATCAAATTCGACCGCTGCGGAAGCAATTCGCAAATCCCGAGACATACGACCCCAGTTTTCCTTGGCCACGCCCTGCCCCAAAAACGCGTTGACCTGATCGGAAGGGTCAGCCGGGTCTAGGGCCTCAAAATGGGCGATCGTATCCAGTATTTGCCCCATCTGGACATCAAAATTTGCCCCGATTTGAGCAGCATCTTGCTCTACTTTTTCGATACCACCCAAGAACCAACGCTGAAGGCGGTTTAGGTCGTTTTTGTCGTAGGATGCTCCCTGTCCGACAGTACCCGGGTTATTTGGCAGGTAGGCCACCGCCCCGATTTGCTGCAAAACGCCAAGCTGAGCAGTCGCTTCTTGGCGAAACTCAGCTGCCTGAGCGCCCCAAGCCGCGATAGCCTCTCGCTCGTACGGAAAAGATGGCGGCTCTGGAGCACGCCTTTTCGATTCGTCAATTGCCCTCAAGCGAGCCTGCACATCGCCCAATCCGGCCATCTGCTTTGCCGTATGATCCTTGCCGAAGGCGAGTAATGATTCGTGTGCCTGCAGGGCAGAACGAGCCGCTTCAACGTCGGGATCCCCCGCAAATTCCCTGTATTTGGCGAGAGCATCGCGGAAGCGAGCCACTCGCTGATCCATTGCCTGCACGTGAGCAGCGTCCTGAAAAACGGTCACGCCCTCTTTATCCATCGTCTCAGTAGCGCTTTCGATATCACGCTTTAGCTTCTGGATTCGCACCCGTTGCTGCGATATCATTTGGGATTGGGCAACATTCGCTTGCGACTTCGAAACTTGGACAGAAATAGAAACTTCTGGAGCAGCAGTCGGAGTCTGAGGCACTTGACCATCCAATCTTGCTATCAGGGCATTGAACCTCTGGTCCGCCTCTAGCCATGAAGCGTCCGACTTGTTGGGCGACGCGTCCAAACGCTGACGCGTAAGTTTGAGCAGGTTTCGAGTTCGCCTCACCGAGGCGCTGTTCTGCACAAAGGCCGGCGTGATCTGGGCCTCAAACTTCTCGATATCGACCAGAGCAGACTTGATCTGCGAATCCGCTGGAGCCGCGGCGAATGAATCGATCGAAAACGAGCCAACGAAGATACTGAAAAGGGCGGCACAGATCACCCCGCGAAAACTGGAAACAAAAGGCATGGCTGAGTTGGTTTGGATTTAGGAGTTCGGATCGTAGCAGATTACAGACCTGGTCAAGCTACAAAAGAGCATGGACGGCTCGATAAGAAAAAGAACAAGTGGACAACAGGCTCCGCATACACTGCTCTAAGGTAAACCTGAGCACCATCCCCAAAATCATACATTATGAAACGCGCTCTCATAACAGGGATTACTGGACAAGACGGATCCTACCTAGCTGAACTCCTCCTATCCAAAGGATACGAAGTACACGGAGTCATACGCCGAGCCTCAACCTTTAATACTGCTCGCATCGACCACCTCTACCAAGATCCGCACGTCAATGGCGTAAAGCTCTTCCTTCACTACGGCGACCTCGCCGATTCGGTTCAGATGGTCAAACTGCTCTACGATCTACAACCAGATGAAATCTACAATCTGGGAGCCCAGTCCCATGTTCGCGTTTCTTTCGAAATCCCAGAGTACACCGGCGACATAGTCGGCACAGGGGCAGTTCGCATCCTCGAGGCGATTCGCGAGGCCAATCTAGTCACCAAGACTCGCTACTATCAGGCCTCCTCTTCTGAGATGTACGGCAAGGCCCAGGAGGTCCCCCAGACTGAAAAAACACCTTTCTGGCCCCGCTCGCCCTATGGCTGCGCCAAGATGTATGCCCACTGGCTCACCGTGAACTACCGCGAATCCTACGACCTGTTCGCCTGCTCCGGCATACTCTTCAACCACGAATCCCCGCGCCGCGGAGAAACCTTCGTGACCCGCAAGATCACCCGAGCCGCCACCCGCATCAAGTTGGGCCTGCAGGATAAGCTCTACCTCGGAAACCTGGACGCCAAGCGCGACTGGGGCTACGCCAAGGAATACGTGGAAATGATGTGGCTGATGCTTCAGCAGGACCAGCCAGACGACTATGTGATCGCCACCAACGAAACCCACACCGTTAAGGAATTCGTGCAGGAAACCTTTGCCCTGCTGGATCTGGATTGGGAAAAATACGTCGACTATGACGACCGCTACGAGCGCCCGGCGGAGGTCGATCTCCTCATCGGAGACCCAGCCAAGGCGAAAAAACAGCTGGGCTGGGAGCCGAAGGTCAAGTTCAAGGAGTTGGTCAAGATCATGACTGAGGCCGACCTCGAGCTTGCCGAAAGGGAAGCTAAGATCAAAGTCGCTCTGGCGTAGCGGAACTCGCGGCTACCCATTTAGCCGGATTGAATAGTGAAATAGTATAGTTCGGCTTTCCAAACAACGGAGTCCGAACTAAAAACCATCACACTACAATGACTCCCTCATCCAAAATTTACGTCGCCGGATCGAGCGGCATGGTCGGCTCTGCAGTGATTCGAAAACTGCAAAGCCTCGGATTCAACAACATAGTCACTCGCTCTTCCCGAGAGTTAGATCTCACCCGTCAGGCCGAAGTGGAAGCGTTTTTCCAAAGCGAAAGGCCGGACGTCGTCGTGATGGCGGCGGCGAAAGTGGGTGGTATCCACGCCAACAATACCTACCCAGCAGACTTCGGATATGTAAACCTTGCCCTCGCCAGCAACACCGTCCACGCCGCCTACCAAAATAGCGTATCCAGATTTCTTTACCTGGGTTCTTCCTGCATCTACCCAAAACTCGCCCCTCAGCCGCTACGCGAGGATTGCTTGCTAACTTCAGAACTAGAGCCAACCAACGAGGCTTACGCCATCGCGAAAATCGCTGGCCTCAAGCTCTGTGAGTACTACCGCAAACAATACGGAGTCCTCTTTCACTCCCTGATGCCAACCAATCTCTACGGACCGGGCGACAACTACCATCCCGAAAACTCACACCTCCTTCCGGCCCTCATTCGCCGTTTCCATGAGGCGAAAGAAGCCGGAGCAGAAGAAGTTGTAATGTGGGGAACAGGGAATCCGCTGAGAGAGATGATGCACGCCGACGACCTAGCGGACGCAGTTGTGTTTGCCCTGCAAGCCGACAATCCTCCAAGTATTCTAAATGCGGGTACCGGGCGGGAGCACAGCATTCGCCAAATCGCCGAATTGGTCGCCGAGACAGTTGGCTTTAACGGAGAGATTAAAAACGACCTGAGCAAACCCGACGGAACTCCACGTAAGCTGATGGATGTTTCACGCCTCCAAGATCTGGGATGGACATCCCAAATTCCGTTGGAAGAAGGCATCAAGCTCACCTATCCACTGTTCCTAGAAGAATACGAAAAAGGTGCCCTACGCCAAAGGTAGGAGCCATCAGCGATACAAGTAGGAGCGACCTTGGTCGCGAAAAACACAAACTACGGCCGCAAGGGTTCAATCAATTACGAATCCTAGCGTTCCCACCCCTGGGGACGGGCCTTATACCATTTCCAGAGAGAATTCACCGAATCCTCCAAGCTTCGTGAAGGGGTCCAGTCCAGCAAGGCCTTGGCCTTTCGATTGTCTGCTACAGCACGGATGGCATCACCAGTTCTACGCTCTCCTACAGACTTGTTGAACTTCACAGACATTAGCTTTTCCACGGTCTCGACGATTTCCATGACCGAATTCCCTTCGCCTGTACCCAGGTTTACGATACCTGATTCTCCTCCAGAAACGAGATAGTCCAACGCCTTGACGTGGGCTTCAGCCAGATCTTCTACATTAATGTAATCTCGGATCGGCGAACCATCCGGCGTATCAACCTCAGTGTAATTAAATTGAAACTCGCTTAGGCCGAGACCAGCCCTCACCGCATTTTGCATTAAATGGAAAGAAGGCTTCTTCGAATCGCCAAACAGCCCGTCATCACTTGCCCCGCAAATGTTGAAATACCGTAGAGCGAGATACTGGATACCAAAGGAGGTTGCATACCATTGTATAGCCTTTTCAGCCATCAGCTTTGACTCGCCGTAAGCGCTCGTGCATCCAGTCATGGGGTGCGCTTCATCGATCGGCACATATTCAGGGTCCCCATAGGTCGCACAAGTAGATGAGAAGACTAGTTTCAACACCTTATGCTTCTTCATCGCCTCTAAGAGAGCGACTACCCCGCCGACATTGTTTCGGAAATACAAGCCAGGATCCTTCTCCGACTCACCGACGTTGCAGTAGGCAGCAAAATGTACCACCGCTTCGATACCGGCCTCGCTCTCGAAGACCTTCTCCAGACTATCCGCCACATCGGCCTTGAAATACCGAAACCGGTCCGCCCCAAACTCCGACTGAAGCAGGGCCTGTGGCGCTTCGTATCCACGAAACAGAGCATCTACACCAACAACCTCATGTCCTGCCTTTAAAAAACAACGTGCCGCGATGGAACCCACATACCCCCCAGTACCGGTGATCAAAATCTTCATACCCAAAAACCTCTAGACCTGATTTATCCGGAGCAACCTGAAAACGACAAAAAAAGCGAGACCCCTGAGGATCTCGCCTATCGAAAAATGAATTTATATAGCTTACTTGCGGCGGCCGCGCTTAAAGGTCACGAAAAGACCGAAAATCGCTAGACCAAGGAGACCTGCAGCAGATCCTGAGTCAGGAACTGCGGTTGGCTCAGCTTCTGCCGCGAGGTAGCCAGACCAAAGCTTGAGCGAGTTGCCCTCCGCGATATCAGATGGCGAGAGGCTCACTGACCAGCTCACCTTGCCGTCTGTTGCAACATCAAGGATCAAACTAGCCAAACCTCCAGCCAGGCTCACGTCCATTGAGCTGTAAGCTGGGTCACCGACTGATGCGGTTGCGGTGCTGCTGAAATAATCACCGATGTTGAATACGACGCGTTGGAGGATTTGCTGGGAGGTAGGACCCGTTTCGAGAAACACAAAACCGACCATAGCGTCAGTGATCGTGTAGCTGCTGAGGTCTGACGAATCGACTGCGATGTCTCTCCACCCGTCAGCTGCGTCCGCAGTGGTGATATCGAATTCACCAGCCGCAGTAGACTGATACTTGGTAAGAGTGAGGTCGAGTAGATCGACGTCGCGGAATGTAGCTGAGTCCAATGTGATGGCTGAGCCGACGGTGCAAACCGCGGCTGCGGCAACCATACCTAGGAAAGATTTAAGAGATGTCTTCATAACTAATTTCTGTTTGGCAGTTAGAGCTGCTAGATTGGCGAAAACATTCGCACTTTTTTTTCATGCCCGCAAGTGGCTCGTGCTCTGGAGCTTACCGGACAGGGTTTCCCTGATAGGGCCCATGGGACTGAGGGAAATTCACCTCTAAGGGGCCTATGGGTAAACCCTAACCTTTTCGGCACGAGTGTCGAATTTCACTCACGAAACCCCATCAAAAACCGCCATTTTTTGGCATTTTGTTTACGTTCAGCCTGATTTTCAGACGTTTCTGCTAGTTAAGCATTTTTTTGGCAGAATAAATCATAGCAAACTACTGATATCCAAAATCTTATAATCACACACTGGATTTAGTGGATTCACCTATGCAGTCAAAATCGGCACTAGTTTTTTACCAACGGCCTCAATAACATCAGCCACTACTGCATTGCCAAACTGCTTGTAAGCCTGCTGGGAACGGGGATCGATCTGATAAGTGTCGGGGAACCCCATTAGTCTGCGGCACTCTAGGGGATGCAACTTTCTTACGACTCCGTCCACAAGGTAAGCTCCAGTCTTGGCAGCAGCCCCTCCACCATGAGCGGATAGCGTTATAGCGTGCCCCTCGACAGAGTAGATTCGTTCTCCCTGCCCGCCTTTGTTTATGTAGCCGATCTGAATCGGCTTGTTTGGACCACGGACCGATATTTCCGAAACGTCAGGCTTCGTTATGGTTATATCGTCTCTAAGAATGCGCTGCGCATTTGTAGAATCCGTAGGCAAGAGGATATCCTTGAGCTTGACCACCGCCGAGGTCGGTTCCGGAAACGCAAATACCTTCCCGCCATCCAAGTCATTTCGAATGCCAACTATATACAGACGCTTTCGGGCTTGGGGGACACCGTGGTCCGATGCATTGAGAACCGCCCACTTGGCTACATATCCAGCGGACTCCAGCATATCGATGGTTCGCCGGAGTGTTTCGCCATTTTGGTGTTTAACGTAATTGGCGACATTCTCCAAAAAAACCGCTTTAGGCTTTTTGGCGGAGACGAGCCGCATTACTTCGAAAAACAATGTCCCTCGGGCATCCTCGAATCCAAGCCGCTTGCCGCTCACCGAGAATGGCTGACATGGAAACCCTCCGCAGAGCAGATCATGGTCAGGCACTTCTTCCGCACCGATCTTGGTAATGTCTCCTGCAGGAGCGTGCCCAAAATTACGAGCATAGGTGGCTGCTGCGTGCTTATCGATTTCGCTGCTGAATACGCATTCCCCTCCGAGCCTTTCCAAGCCAATGCGAAACCCGCCGATACCGGCAAACAAGTCGATAAAGCGAAACGACATACAAGCTACCAATTAATGAACCAGCTAGACGATACGAGCCAAGGCCTCCGCAGAGAGCTCCTTGGCGTACCGCAGCACGGTGGTATTAGCGAATACCGCGTTTCGGAAAGATTCACGCGTTTCGTCCGAGCCAAAGTCAAAACCAATCAAAGCCCGCCCAACTCGCTCTCCCGTGTAGTTGTAGTTAAAATACACAATACTCGCTTCCTGACAGTTCATCTCTAGAAAATCCTTCAAGGCTCCAGGGCGTTCCGGGAATTCGATTCGGATAAAAATCGGCCGAACGAGTAGCGAGGCGTCGTAGTGGATGATGCGAAACTCCACATCCTCCTGACCAGTCGCATCCTCGAAACGAATCCCCAGATCGGTCAAAGTCCGCTCGAACACCTCCAATTGCTGCGGCATAGCGTCAATCCCGATCACGGGACGAGCCCCATCTCCTTTGATGACTCCATGCTGGAATTCGACGATACCCACCTTTTCAGGAAAATGCTGTAGCAAGGCCAACAGGCTGCCCGGCTTCTCCGGGATACTGAACCGATAGAACTTCCGGCGAGCCGAGCCAATTCCAGCATGGCGCACGATCCAGGATAGTTGCCCGAAATCCATATTGCCACCACACATGATCGTAAGCACCCGCTTGCCCCTGCAACTCTCACGCTCTTTCATCCAAGCGGCCAATCCCATCGCCCCCGCGGGTTCCGGTATCGCGCGCAAAGACTCCCAGAGCGTTTGTACCGCGGCACAAACCTCTGGATTGGTCACAGTTACAAATCGATCGATCAGCTTGGCGCAAAACTTACTCGTGATCGCACCTGCTTTCTTAACCGCTGTGCCATCACAAAAGACGTCGAGATAATCGAGAGTCACCGGTTGCCCCTGGGCAACCGCAGCGGCCATAGACGCTTGGTCTACACCCTCAACTCCGACCACTTCGATTTCGGGATAATACCGCTTCAACCAACACGCCACTCCTGCAGCCATACCGCCTCCTCCGATCTGCAAGTAAACGATGTCAAACCCGCCTACGCCTGCCATCACGATCTCATCCGCCATCGTACCTTGACCGGCAATCACCTGCAAGTCGTCGTACGGGTGGATAAAAACCTGACCGGTCGAGTTCGCAAAAGCCCTGGCCGCTGCTGAGGCGTCATCGTAAGCGTCGCCCTCCAAAATCACGTTAACCGCCTCCGCTCCGATAGACTTGACCGCCTTCTGCTTCATGATCGGCGTGGAGCAAGGCATGTATATGGTGGCAGTCGTGCCAAGTTTCTTGGCAGCTAAGGCCACTCCTTGCGCATGATTACCCGCAGAAGCGCAAACGACGCCAAGCTCCAATTCCTCAGGGCTCAACTGCCTCATCCGGTTGTAAGCGCCACGCCACTTATAAGCATGGATGGGAGAAGTGTCCTCGCGTTTGACATAGACTTCCTCGTCCGTGCCGAGCTCGAGCTTTTCCAAAGGAGTTGCAGAAGCGGCCTCGTAGACGCGGCGACGCGCCTTCAATGTCTCGTCGAAGAGCAAATCGAGATCAGCGTCGCTCACGAATAGAAAGATCCCCAGATGCTCATGAAAAGGACGGTTCCGACCCATGCCGACCCGACCGCCAAAGCCCCGATTTCTGGAATGAAAAGCCACAAGCCTCCACAGAAAAGAGTAGCGATCGTTACCGGCAAATAAATCGTACGAACCTTACTAGGCTCCCTTGGCTCTTCATCCATAAATGAAAACCTAGCCGCCAAATCCGGAAAACCAATGTCAAAGTGTCGCGGAATTCCGTCTGCGACTCGAGACGATCAATCCCCAAAAAGGCGATCTATGTCTCGACGCTCACGCTTTGTTGGCCTTCCCGCCCCCGATTCTCGTTTCAAGATCGCTTGGGCCAAGGTTTCCCTCCGAATCTCCAAACGCTCAGGTGGAGTCAGGTCCTCCACAAAATTCACCGCCACCTTGGCCCCTACTCGCTTCAGCAAAAGTCCAGTCACTTTGAACTCACGCAGCACACCGTCCTTGTTGACCTCTATCGTCTCACCAACCTGCACCGAGCGCGATGGCTTCACGTTTTCGCCGCCAATTTCGACTTTGCCCCCCTTGCAAGCCTCGGCCGCCTCCCCGCGGGTTTTGAACACACGGACGGCCCAAAGCCAACGGTCGATGCGCACCTTATCTAGATCCTTCGATTCCAAGTCCTGTAAATTGTAAACAAATAGCGCCTCTCGCCACTCTTTTTACTTCCCATTAAGCCACCGTATTAAACAAGCTGCCTAGAGTCCCGGGCTACCACTGCCACCCCCGGACTCGAGACCACTCACACTCGCCCGCTGCCTTGCTTCTCTCGCCCAACAAGCACAACCATCCTCGCCTGGATCTGATCAACCCGATCTGTATCCTGCTGCTGTCCTCTATTGGCATCCTTTTCATCCACAGCGCCCAATCCTATATTCATGGTGGCCAGTGGAAAAGCCAGTTAGCCTGGTTCTTTATCGGCTCCACTATCTATACAGCCGTATCGCTGACGAATTACTCGAATTTCCTGAAATACAGCCATTGGCTCTGGCTCGCCGCCGTAGTGATGTTGGCCCTGGTTCTTTGGAGCCCGCTCGGCAAATCGATCTACGGGGCAAAACGCTGGCTCGACCTCGGATTCTATACCTTCCAGCCCGTGGAAATCGCAAAACTCGCCGGCATTGTCATAAGCGCCAGCATTCTCACTCGATCGGAAGTCGGAGACTTCAGGGATTCTCTACAAGTACTTGCTAAAATGGCGCTTGCGATTTCTATACCCTTCCTGTTGATCTTGGCGCAGCCAGATCTCGGCTCCTCTCTCGTTATCCCCTTTTTCGTGTTCGCACAACTTTACGCATCCAACCTATCCAAGCGCTTCTTCACCACGGCACTCGTCGTGTTCGGAGTGCTGCTAGGCGCTATTTTAATCGATAACCACAACTACGTTAAATTTTTAGAAGAAAACAACCTGACGCCCTCCCAAGGCCAAGGCCAATACCAGGAGACCTCCTGGTTCCCTCTCAAAGATTACCAAAGAAACCGCATTTTAAACTTCGTAAATCCCAGCAAGGTCGATTCGCAAGACTCCGGCTGGAACCGGGAACAATCAGTAATTTCAGTCGCCTCGGGCGGCCTGTTTGGCAAAGGAGTCAGACAGGGATCCCAGGCCCAACTCGGCTACCTGCCTCGGTCGGTAGCCCATAACGACTTCATCTTCTCCGTTATCGCGGAAGAAGCAGGCTTTATAGGAAGCGCAGTCGTGATCAGTCTCTTCGGAATATTGCTAGCTAACAGCTTGCGCATCGCCGGCCAAGCCAAGGACCGTTTCGGTACCTTACTCGTGCTGGGCGTCGTCGCCCTGTTTTCCGTCCACATTTTCGTGAACATCGCAATGACCATCGGGCTGATGCCGATCACAGGACTGCCGCTCCCCTTCTTAAGTCACGGAGGCACCTTTATGGTGAGCTGCTGCATCCTCCTGGGACTGGTTCAAAGCGTCTATCGCTATCGAAAGGATTTCTAAGTCTGCCTGAACAGCAGACGCTAAATACGCCGCCTTCGAGAAATACCGCCCAAAAGGAAAAAATGCCGCTCAGCTCCCCACCAAAGGACGCCCCCTGCAGAAACACAGGAAACGCGCCCAAATGAGCGAAAAACAAACCAACAAAAACCAACAGACAGACCCAGCTAGCAAACTCGACGAAGAGCTACGTCAGCCTCCCAAGCTCCAAACCGGCACAAAAGTCGATCAGGACAAGCTTCGATCCGAGGCCAATCAACGAGCGAAGAAACGCCCGCTGATGACCAAAATCATCGAAAAGTTCAAAGGAGAGAAAAAGCCCTACCGCGAACTGATCATCAACTCCGAGCCACTGGAAACCCGCGTCGGGCAACTAGTCGACGGAATCCTCGATAAGTTCGATATCGAGAGACGCCACTCCGCCCAACGCATCGTTGGAGGCATCTTCAAAGGCCGCATCAAAAACTTGGACCCCGGCCTCAAGGCGGCATTCGTCGATATCGGCATGCCGAAAAATGCCTTCCTCCACTACTGGGACATCCAGCCTCAGGAGGCCGACTCCTCGATCGAAGTCGTTCGCGTAAACTCCTCTAAGAAAAAGAAGAAGCAGGCCAAGATTCCTCTCAAGGAGATCCCTAACCACTACCCGATCGGAACCGAAATCGTCATCCAGATCACCAAGGGCCCCATCGGCACCAAAGGACCTCGGAGCACGACCAACCTTTCCATCCCAGGGCGTTTCATCGTACTCGTCCCCTTCTCCGACCAGTGTGGCATCTCCCGCAAGATCGAGGACAACAAGGAGCGAGCGCGCCTGAAGAAAATCATTCGCGACCTCACCATCCCCGAAGGCATGGGCATCATAGTCCGCACCGCGGGCGAGGGCAAAAAGGCCCGCTACTTCGTACGCGACCTGCACATCCTTCTGCAGACGTGGGAGAAGATCCAAAAGAAGATGGACTCCGCCAAAGCGCCATCTTGCCTCTACAAGGAGCCGGATCTCGCGGAACGCACGGTGCGCGACTTCCTGACCGAAGATATCGATCGCGTCCTCATCGACAACGAGACCGATCACGAACGCATATCGGAAACCGTCGCTCAAATCTCCAAGCGGTCCACCTCCAAGATCCAGCTCTACGAGGACTCGATCCCTATTTTCGAACGCTACAACATCGAAAAGCAGATCGAACAAACCTTCCAACGCCAAGTGCCTCTGCCTTCCGGCGGAGCGATTGTCATCGAGGAAACAGAGGCCCTAATCGCTATCGATGTGAACACCGGTTCGCACAAGAACAAGGGCAACGAAAACGACACCATCTTCCAGGTTAACTGCGAAGCCGCCGAGGAAGTCGCCCGCCAGATCCGACTGCGAAACATCGGAGGACTGATCATCATCGACTTCATCGACATGAAGCAACGCCGCCATCGCAACGCGATCCTCACCCGCATGCGCGAAGCTATGGCAACCGACAAGGCCAAGACTCACATACTGCCCATTTCGCCTCTCGGCATCATGCAAATGACCCGTCAGCGCATGCAGGAATCCACCTCGTCCGGACTCTACACGGACTGTCCGTACTGCCGAGGAAAAGGCATCGTCAAGTCCGCCACTACCGTCTCCGTCGAGCTGCAACGCAAGCTTTCAGGCATCATCCGCCGGGCTCGCAACCGCACGCCAGACCTGGAACGCCCAATCAAGCTGCGTATCCTCGTCAACCCTTCGATCATCGATCGCCTAAGGGAAGAGGACGCTGACCTGCTCATCAGCCTGGAGAAGGACTACAACGCCCAACTAACCTTCCGGGCCGACCCGAACTTCCACGTAGAAAACTACCGAGTCATCGACGTGGAAACCGGAGCCGCCTACGGCTGATAAACCAGCTCCAAAAATCTGAATACAACAAAGCCCGGCACGCGAAAGCGTCCGGGCTTTTTGCTACAAAGAAGGATACTCGCATTCACCCTCCAACGTGTATAGCGCTTACGCTTTCAATTAGTTATATTTATAATTCCACTGTACAAAATAAGCATAAGTTGCATTTGAATCCAACATCAGGAATTCTGCTCGAAAGGGAATTTCCGAGTATGGCTATTGAATGGGATAAAGGGTTTGCGACAAAAGACTCGCACATTGATGAACAGCACCAGCAGATATTTCGTTTCACCAATCGATTCGAAAGCGTCGCCCAGCAGGAAGATCCCGACCTGCATGAGGTCGAATCATTGTTGAGCTTTCTGAATACCTATATCCAGAATCACTTCCGCTACGAGGAAGCCTGTATGCTAAAACGAAAGTGTCCAGCCGCTCAGAAAAACCGCTCCGAGCATATAGCTTTCAAGGCTTACCTATCTCGATCAATCGAAACCTATCGAACCGAGGGCTACCGAAAGTCATGGGCGAAGGACTTGCACAAGAAACTTGAAGATTGGCTCTGCAACCACATATGCCGGGTCGATGTGCAACTGAGAGACTGCTAGCGGCGGCGCGAGGCGTAGCAGACAAAAGGCTTAGCCTAGAGCATAAGCTCCATCTGGATATCCGCCCGAGCGTAGGGTGACGGCGCTCCCACCACTTCTTGGAATCCCAGGCTCCGATACAGGCGGATAGCAGCGGTAAGGCCGCGATTGCTTTCGAGGTACACAGTCCGTGCACCCATTTCCCTCGCTCGATTCAAAGCCGCTTTTCCGAGAATCGCCCCTAGGCCTAAGCCCCGCCTACTAGGAGATATCGCCATTTTGGCCAACTCAAGGCAGTCTTCGCCATGGGGGATCAGAGCGCAGGTGCCAATGCATTCCTCTCCGAGAAAAGCGAATAGGATATCCCCTCCTTTCTCTAAAATCGTTTTCTGTGGATCGCCCAATTGTCTTTGATCCGAATCCTCGAGCTCGAAGTAACGGGTAATCCATTCCTCGTTCAATTGACGAAAGTCTTCTGCGTAACGGGGCGAAAATCGCTCCACTTTGACCTGAGCCGAATCCTCCTTCGATTTCACTTCCCGAACTCGATCCAACAGCGAAACCTTCTCCAAAGCCTCCTCGCAATCGGCCATAGCCAACCAAAGGTTGTGAGAGGAACTATTCAACAGCGCCTCCACGGCTGCACCCACCCCCTTGAGCTGTTCGGTCATTTTCGGTCCCGCCGCGATACCGAGCTCCGTCAACTCCAGATAGGATCTTCGGGAATCCGATTCGTCCTTGGTGAATCTCAAAAAGCCGTTTCGCTCCATGTCTTTAGCGATTTGGCTCACCGAAGCATGCGATTGCCCAATTTCATTCGCGATTTCCGAAACCGACTCCCTGCTCCGTTGCTGCAGAATCTGAAAAACCGGGTACCATCGAGGTTGCAGCGGATTTTCGTAAAGTTCATACACCTTAGCCGCATCTTCCGCCAACCGATCGCCCAGCCGCCTGAGCCGGCTTCCCAGAGCCGCCACCCCAACTCTATCGTAAAAGTCCATTTCGACTTATTTCCGTAAGTGCTTACGTAAGTAAAGATCTTAATTTGCCCGCAAGCGTGAGAAACTCCGTTTCGTAAAAAGTGAATGAACGTTCATTTCTAGTTTGACGTACCATAAATGAACGTTCATTCACTTCGAAATAATCAATTATGAAACAGCACTTTCAGTACACCGCTATCGCACTCCTTTCTGCAGTTTTCCTGGCCGGCTGCGGCCAAGAGGAAGCAGGCCCAGCAGCCGCAGGCGCCCGCCAAATGCCCGCCCCTTCCGTGACCATCGCCGAGGTGAAGGCTGAGGAAGTCGTGATCACCCGCGAGCTTCCCGGCAGAGCGACACCCTTCCTTATAGCCGAAGTTCGGCCGCAGGTCAGCGGAATTATCGAGGAAAGACTTTTCGAAGAAGGAGGCATGGTCGAGGAGAACCAATCTCTGTACCAGCTCGACGATGCGATGTACCTGGCAAACTACAATGTTGCCAAAGCAACCTTAGAGAATGCCCAATCAGCACTAAAACTAGCCCGCAGTGAAGCAAAACGGAGCGAAGACCTGTATAAGACAAAAGCGATCAGCACCCAAGAATATGACAGCGCTCAGGCGACGCTCCAACAAGCAGAGGCGCAAGCAAACCTCGCTGAAGCATCTTTAGAAAGCACCCGCATCACCTTGGATTACAGTCGCATCTCTTCCCCGATCAGTGGGCAAATCGGCAAATCCAGCGTGACAAAAGGGGCACTTGTCACCGCAAATCAAGCAACTGCACTCGCGACGGTTCAGCAACTCGACCCAATCTACATCGATCTAACTCAATCGAGTTCAGAGCTCCTCGCTATGCGAAGGGCATTATCCAATGGCCAACTACAAGAGGCCGACATGCCTGTAGATCTCATTCTGGAGGATGGCACGACCTACGAACACAAAGGCTCCATTTCTTTCTCCGAAGTTACCGTCGATCCCACCACCGGTAGTTACATCCTTCGCGTTGAAGTACCAAACCCCGAGCATCTACTCCTGCCAGGCATGTACGTGCGAGGAGTCATAAGCGAGGGCGTAAGGAAAAACGGGATACTCGTACCACAGAAAGCAGTTAGCCGCAGTTTCGATGGATCTACCACAGTGAAGGTAGTGGGGCAGGACAATGTGGTGGAGTCCCGCACCGTCCAGTTAGGTCAGACGAAAGGCAACAAATGGGTAGTCGAAAGCGGCCTTACCGAGGGCGATCGCGTAATTGTCAACGGACTACAAAAAGCCGCAGCTGGAGCAACAGTTCAGATCAGCGGAACAGCCTCCGAAACAGCCGAAGGTTAAGTAGTCTTCGTGCCAAAATTTTAAATACACTTTACCATGGCCAAATTTTTTATCGATAGACCCATTTTCTCATGGGTTATCGCCCTAACCATCATGATAGCGGGTGCGTTGAGTATGACTCAGCTTCCAATCTCCCGTTACCCGACCGTGGCTCCGCCTTCGGTTTCCATCAGCGCAGTCTATCCGGGAGCTTCCGCTCAGGTCGTAGAAGACTCCGTAACGCAGATCATCGAACAAAGCCTCACTGGACTCGACGGGTTAATCTATCTTTCTGCTACGAGTGACTCATCCGGCGTTTCGCAAATCACTGCCACCTTCGAAACCGGAACTGACCCAGATATCGCACAAGTGCAGGTTCAAAACAAAATCCAGTCCGCGACCGCTCTCCTGCCGAGCCAAGTACAGCAGCAAGGCGTCACCGTATCCAAATCGGGAGAAGGATTTCTCATGGTACTGGGATTCGTATCGGAAGACGGAAGCATGGGGCGGGTCGATATCGCCGACTACCTCGTAGCCAACGTCGCGGACCAGATTGCTCGCGTCGACGGTGTGGGCGGCACGCGTGTATTCGGTGGACAATACGCCATGCGAATCTGGCTGGATCCAAACAAACTACAGTCCTACGAACTCTCAGTTTCCGACATCACGTCTGCAGTGCAGGCTCAGAATTCGCAAGTGTCTATCGGGCAACTAGGTGGGGCACCCGCCGTCGAAGGTCAGGAAATCAACTTCACCATAAACACCCGTGGCCGCTTGGAAACCGCGGATGAATTCGCCGACATCGTGGTGCGAAGCAACTCTGATGGCTCCCTCCTACGCTTAAGCGACGTCGCTCGAGTCGAGCTGGGCTCGCAGGAGTATGGACAGGAGACTCACTACAATGGACAACAAGCGGGCGGCATGGCGGTCTCGCTCGCCTCAGGAGCAAACTCGCTCGCCACAGCCGCTGCAGTAAAAGAAGCGATCAAAGAAATGGAGCCCTTCCTACCCGAAGGTCTACGGGTGGTCATTCCTTTCGATAACACACCTTTCGTCGAAGTGGCTATCGAAGGAGTGGTACACACGCTCCTCGAAGCAGTTGTACTCGTATTCATCGTCATGTTCCTCTTCCTACAAAACTGGAGAGCAACCTTGATCCCGACCATCGCTATCCCAGTCGTTCTGCTCGGAACTTTCGGTATTCTTTCCCTGTTCGGTTTCTCGATCAACATGCTCACCATGTTTGCTATGATCTTGGCAATCGGACTTCTCGTGGACGACGCCATCGTTGTCGTTGAAAATGTGGAACGCCTCATGAGCGAGGAAGGGCTAAGTCCAAAAGAGGCAGCCAAGAAATCGATGGACCAAATCACCGGAGCTTTGATAGGCATCGGGGTCGTTCTCTCGGCTGTGTTTGTTCCCATGGCATTCCTAGGCGGAGCCACTGGAGTTATTTATCAGCAGTTCTCGGTTACAATCGTCGCCGCTATGGGACTCTCCGTGATCGTGGCGATCATTTTCACCCCGGCTCTGTGCGCCACAATGCTGAAACCAATCGAGAAAGGTCACCACATAAAGGATACAGGCTTCTTCGGCTGGTTCAATCGCACTTTCGATCGCACTAACAACGGATACCAAGGAATCGTAGGTAAAATCATAGGACACAGCAAAAGCTTCTTTGCCGCTTTCCTAGTCATCGTCGGCCTTATGGTGCTTCTCTTCATGAAGCTGCCAACCGGATTCCTTCCGAACGAGGACCAAGGTTCAATCTACGCCCAAATCATCGGCCCCGTAGGCGCCACTAAAGAGCATACCTTGGAGGTCCTGGAAGAAGTAGAGAACTTCTTGATGAACGATGAAAAAGGCGTGGTCTCAGACGCATTTACTGTACAAGGCTTTAGCTTTGCGGGAGCTGGACAGGGCAATGGCATGGCCTTCGTAAGTCTGGAAAACTGGGATGATCGTCCAAACCCAGAACAGAGCGCTCAAGCTTTAGCTGGTCGAGCCAATGCAGCGTTTAGCCGTATCGAGGGAGCCACAGTCTTCGCATTCGCTCCTCCGCCAATCACCGAGCTGGGCAACTCTGCCGGCTTCACCTTTTACCTGAAAGACAATGGCGGTCAGGGGCACGAAGCTCTAATCGCTGCTCGTAACCAATTCTTCGGGATGGCAGCTCAAAACCCGCGACTCACGAACGTGCGTCCAAACGGATTGGAAGACACTCCGCAACTCCGAGTCATCATCGACAACGCTAAAGCCACCTCGCTAGGACTCTCAATCAGCGAAATCAATACAACCTTAGGAGTCGCCTGGGGTGGTCTCTATATCGACGACTTCATCGACAGGGGTCGCGTCAAGCGCGTCTACATGCAGTCTGAAGCGGAACACCGTATGCAGCCAGAGGACTTCAACGATTGGTCCGTCCGCAATTCCGACGGCGAGATGGTCCCCTTCTCTGCCTTTGGAACAACTGAGTGGAGCTACGGCTCTCCGAGACTGGAACGCTACAATGGTGTACCCGCCGTTCAAATACAAGGGCAAGGATCTAACGGCACGAGCTCTGGTGACGCCATGCTAGAGGTCGAAAAGTTAGTTGAGCAACTTCCGGCAGGCTTCGGTATCGAGTGGACAGGCTCATCTTACCAAGAACGCCAAGCAGGCGACCAAACCACCCTACTCTACGCCCTTTCACTCCTCATGGTATTCCTCGCCCTCGCAGCGCTATACGAAAGCTGGACTATTCCGACGGCAGTCCTTTTGGCTGCTCCTCTCGGTATCGTAGGAGCTGTATTGGCGAACATGGCACGTGGTTTCGAGCGAGACGTTTACTTCCAGGTGGCGATGCTCACAACCGTCGGGCTGACCAGTAAGAACGCCATCCTCATAGTCGAGTTCGCTAAGATAAATCTTGAGAGCGGCATGAAACTAATGGAGGCGACCCTGCACGCTGTGCGAGATCGACTCCGTCCGATCCTAATGACTTCGCTCGCATTTGGACTTGGCGTTGTGCCATTGGCTATTGCAAGCGGCGCGGGATCGGGAGCTCAGATGGCCATCGGAACCGGAGTATTGGGAGGTATGCTAGTAGGCACCTTCTTGGGGCTCTTCTTCGTGCCACTATTCTTCTTCGTAATCGAACGTCTTTTCATCCGCAAAAAAGGGCACCAAAGCCATGCATAAACGAATATTCACTCTACCCGCCGTCGCAGTTGCCCTCTCACTCGCAGGGTGCTCCTCGCTGCAAACCAAATTGCCAGAACCAGATGCTCAAATAGGCGACAAATGGCAAACAGGCGGAACACAATCAACGCCAGCTAACGAAGCAGCAAACGCCTTCGGTACGCAGATCGCGGCCGAGATTGGCTGGCGCAATTTCTTCACCGATCCCAAACTGGAAGAGCTTATCTCGCTCTCTCTGGAGAACAATCGAGACCTACGTGTCGCAGTTCTAAATGTGGAGCGGGCCAGAGCCCAGTATCGTATCCAAAGAGCGGATCGCCTTCCTTCAGTTTATGGTTCAGCCTCCATGACTAGGACAGGCGGAGATGCAGTTGCGGAGGTCGAGCAATACGAGGCAAACCTGGGAATCGCGTCCTACGAAATCGATTTGTTCGGACGCGTGAAAAGCCTCAGCGATGCAGCACTGCAAAGCTATCTGGCTACAGAGCAAGCACAACGCTCTGCCCAGCTAAGCCTCATCGCTGAGGTCGCAAACGCTTACCTAACCTTGTCCGCCGACCAAGAGTTGCAAAAGATCGCGCAAGCAACCTTGGACACGTATTTAGAACAGTATGACATTTCTAAACGTGGAAACGAACTCGGCAGCGTTTCTAACTTGGAGCTCAGCCAAGTCCGCACCTTGGTAGCCAGCGCCAAAGCGGACCTAGCCTTATACGAAGGGCAGATTGCACAAGACACATCCGCTTTGAGCTTGCTGGTGGGAAGCCCCGTTCGGAGCGATTTGCTACCAAGCACATTCGACTTGCAGGTGAGTGGCGTTGCAAGTTTACCCTCGGGCTTGCCTTCCGAGGTTCTCCTTCGAAGACCAGATCTACAGCAGTTGGAACTTCAACTTCGGGCCGCCAAGGCTAACCTTGACGCAGCTCGCACTGCCTTTTTCCCGACAATATCCCTCACTGGATCGTTGGGAACTGCGAGTGGCGAGCTGTCAGAGCTATTTGGAGACAACACCGGAACTTGGAGTTTCATTCCGCAAATCAGCATGCCGATTTTCCAAGCCGGCCGGCTGCGCTCCAATCGAGACGTAGCGAGAGCCGATCGAGACATCGCCCTGGCAAACTACGAGAAGGGCATCCAAAGCGGGTTTAAAGAAGTGTCCGATGCCTTGACGCTGAACTCCACTTTAGCCAATCGCAGAATGGCCATCGAGGAACTGGTCGACGCCGCAAACCAGGCCGAAACCCTGTCCCAGCAACGCTACGACGCTGGACGCGACAGCTATCTGACCTTGCTCGATTCGCAAAGAACGCTCTACAGTGCCCGCCAAGCCCTCGTGCAGTCTCTCCTCAGCGAACAGGGCAATCGCATAGAACTCTACAAAGTCCTCGGAGGCGGCTGGAATGAAGACTCATGAAACCCAACTCTAAAGACAACCCCCGCTCTGCGGAACACGCCGAAGCGATGCGAAACCGCATCCTAGACGCGTCGGAACTCTGCTTCATCAGATACGGATTTCATGCCGCTAGCATGGCTAAGGTCGCGGAGACTGCAGAGATCAGCCAAGGCCTAGCTTACAGGTATTTCAAAAGCAAAAACGCCATCATCCTGGCGATCATCGATCGGCAACTATCAGAGCGTCATACTTTGAACGAAGCGTCAGCAACCGCGGATGACTACGTAGCCAAAGTCATCGAGCTTGTGCAGAGTTGGTCTAAAGAGGGCAACACGCGTATGAATTCGGTGCTCTTTATCGAAATGTGCGCCGAGGCGAGTCGGGACCCGGAAGTGCAAACCGCAATACTGAAAGCCGACGCAACCTATCGCGCCGAATTCAAGAAATGGCTCACCCACCTTTCTCAAAAATCAGGCACAGTCCTTTCGGATGAACAAATAGATAAACGCTTCTACGCGCTGCAGTGCCTCATCGAGGGAACCGCCCTGATCACCACCCGACAAACAGAGAGTTCAGCCACGAACGAGTACGTGCTCTCCTTTTTGAGACAGATCATATCTCCAGACTCTCCATTCTAAACGAAAAGAGGCAGAGCCTTAGCTCTGCCTCTTTGCTGAAAAAACTAAAGAGTCGCCTAAAGGACCCGCAGTGTAACCAAAGTTTGGTTGTGCAAGAGGTAGGCTATTTCCCCGAAAGTAATCGGCCCTTGCAACTCCCCTGCTTTTTTGCCTTCAAGCTCACCGTGTAGGTAGTTCAAAATACAGTTGCACGAACTGACCAACCCAGTCGAATCGCAATTATCTAGCTCTGAAGTGAAACGGGCAGAGTAGTCGGCAATGTCTTTGGCCAAGCTATACTCTACATCTTGGAACACGGGTGCGTAGAAAGTGACTTTGCCCGATTCCTCGTCGACGCTCTGGATCGAGACATTGATATTGGCGCCACTGAAATTGCCAATGATCGGCAGTTTGCCATCCTCGTTTCCCTTGCTTTTCAGGAAGTCGATGAACTTCATTCTCTGACCATCGACGACACAATCCACTACTTCGGTTCCTCGCTCGTCGAAGCGAATCACGCAGCTTTCGTCTCGCTCGAAAATGTTAACTGTCTCAACGAGTGCGAGCTGGTGGGCCGGCAAGGAAACGTGGGCCACAACGGCTACGTTGTCGTGAGCAGAAGCGTCAGTACCGAGGAATACTTTCGGAACTGCTTTACCCAAATCTGCGAGATTGATTCCTGAAACCCAACCTACGACTGGTTTCAAAAGAATGTCTTCCCAGTAGCGGCTGCCTTCTGAGAATTGTCGCAGGGCTCCACTACCAGAGGGGATGATCACCATAGAAAACCCATTGTCCGGAGCGTCATCCATTATGTCATGAAGCTGATCAGCCTCATAGGTTTTGAAACAAATACCCGCACCTTCGGGTAGATGGCTAACGAAAACTTGGTCCGAAGATAAGACGCCTCCACCTTCGGCCATGAAGTAGGAACTGGTACCGCCGATCCAGTTACCGGCAGGCAACTGAGCAAGCAACTCTTCAGATCCCGCCACACTTAGCGGCTCGCCTTTTCGGATGAGATCCTTGGCTTCCTCCAATGAGACCAAGGTATTGCTGAGAACATTTTTCATAGTTTTGTGAGTTGGGCGATTTCCTTCTGAAGGATTTTCTCGTACTTAACGAAGAAGGCGTGGAGCTGTTGGACTCGTTTTTCTACCGGCAAGGATTCCAGCTCAAAGCGCTTAAAGAGGAGCTGGAGACCAAGCATCTTAGTCTCGAATCCATTTAAACCTTTGGCCGCAAACCGCTTCCAGCAGGGTGCCGCTTGAGGAGGTATTTGTGCGATAGCCATAGTCATGATCAGTTTATCGGAGATTCTGGGCAAAATTGATTCGAATGAGCCGAAGTAGACGGCATTATGAGTTATTTAACGTTGGCTAGGGTAGCAACTGACCTGCAAAAAGGAATTTCCCCTATGCTAAAGCAGCATCAGAAATCCGCCCGAACCATTGTAGAGAATCAGATATAACGAAACGATGCGTTAGTCAAATTCGAGGCAGGCAAGTATCGCGCTAATTCGTTGATATTCGTACAGACCAATTACTTATGAAAGTCCTAGCCTTCGGAGCCTCCACGAGCTCCAAATCCATCAATCGACAACTCGCCCACTATGCGGCGACTTTTTTGCCGGGAGCAGAAGTTACTGCCCTCGACTTGCGAGGCTACACCCTCCCAATCTACAGCTCAGACGAAGAGGAATCCTCCGGCATACCCGATGACGCCAAAGCGTTCATAGAGACGATCAAAGAACACGACGCGATCGTCCTGTCCCTAGCTGAACACAACGGCTCCTATTCAGCCGCTTTCAAGAACCTCTACGACTGGGCATCCCGCGTAGAGTATGCAGTTTGGCAGAGTAAACCTATGGTCCTTCTGGCTACATCACCCGGTCCGGGCGGAGCTGCCACTGTGTTGAAAGCAGCCGAGGCCACCTTCCCTCGTATGGGAGCCGAGCTGAAGGCAAGCTTCAGCCTTCCTAGCTTCCACGATCAATTCACAACCGAATCTGGGATTGCAGATGCGAAGCTGAAAGATGAGCTCAAGGCAACAGTAGCCAAGCTTGCGTCCTAGCGAAAGCGCACCAAGTATTGAAATATAATTTCGGCCGGTATCCTGCGAGTGGGTACCGGTTTTTTTAAATCTACTCCTTTCGCTTGAAAGCAGAGTTTCTATCGACAGGCCTCCTACCAGTGGATACAGGAAATACGCTTCCCACTAGCGGCTAAAATGAACCAGAAACCCAAACAATCCCTCGAACAACTCTATGATTTGGTAAACGGAGAAGAAGAAACGAGACTCTGCCGAGACATTCCAGAATCCGCCTGCAAGCACCTTCCCCGAAACTATTTTGCATACTTAAGCTCAAATATCCTCAGCAAGCTTGCGGATGAATTGAGTTCCGCGCGTCTAGTGTTGCCTTGGTTATTCAGCGCGATGGGAGCTCCCATGGCCTTAGTCGGTTTCATCGTTCCGCTCAGAGAAGCGGGCGTGCTTTTGCCTCAGCTAATCGTATCCGAATACCTAAGACAAAAAAAACTCAGGAAATACGCGTGGCTCTGGGGTGCGGGTTTCTCCGGACTTTGCCTCCTTCTAGTTGGAGGCATAAGCCCTTTCCTTTCCGGAACGGTGGCCGGACTGCTATCTCTCTTTTTACTTTTGGCGTACAGTCTAGGACGGGGAATATGCTCAGTTTCAGCCAAAGACGTCATCGGGAAAACTGTATCCAAAAAGCGACGAGGCACCCTCATGGGATACAGTGCTGGGATATCTAGCGCTCTGGTGCTTGGGGTGGGCCTCTGGCTTTCGTTGGCTAAAGAACAAGGAAACGAATCCGTGCCTTACCTCCTTCTCCTAACATCGGGAGGACTTTGGTTCGCCTCAGTCGCTTGTTTCGCCCAGATCAAGGAGCCAGCAGGAGCCACAGAAGGAGGTCGCAGCCCGCTGAAAGCTATCCGCCAAAACATGAGCTTGCTTCGAGACGACGCAATGTTTCGACACTATCTTCTGACGAGGGCCCTTCTACTAAGCGTGGCCATGGCCCCGCCCTTCTACACCCTCCTCGCCAAAGAGGGCAGCGATTCTGGAAGCACGTTAGGATGGTTGATTATCGCTGGCGGCTTGGCAGGTACAGTCGGCGGGCCGATATGGGGGAGATTTTCTGATCGTTCCAGCCGCATGACTATGGCTACAGCGTCACTAGCCACCGGCCTACTTGGGATCGCCATTGCAGTCGTATATCAATTCGGATACAGCCAAATCTTGTCAGGGTCATGGCCTCAAGCTGCCCTTTTCTTTCTGATCAGTATCTTCTACGCGGGTGTGCGTTTGGGGAGAAAAGCCTACCTCGTAGATATGGTGGATGGAGACAAATCGTCCTATGTCGCGGTTGGTAACACCTTGATCGGTGTAGGCCTACTAATCCTCGGAGGATTGGGTTTCCTCGCAGAATCGTTCGGCCCGAGTGGTGCCATTGGGATGCTCGCATTGATTTCCATCGCTGGTTCCTTGGCAGCCTGGAAGCTAAAGGAAGTCAGCGGATAATCGTACTATTTATTCCAACTAATTCCTGCTTCTTTCCTAGCCAGTGTCTGAAGGCCTCAGCCTGCTGGGGGATATCAACCTAGTCCGATCACAACCTCCCTAGAGAGAACCAAGGGAAATAGATTGAGCACTCGGCGAAGCCACCAATGGTACATCCTGCAACTTCAGTAAAAAGGAAATAAATGAGACTGGGAACAACTTCTGGAGAGCCACCCAAGTCTGATTATGCTTTGGGCTAACTGGAGAGTTACCGAATAATACGCTAGTGATTTCGGATTTCTCCAGATTACCCCCCCAGAAAAAGCTAAGACTCAACATTCCACTTCTCCGAAAGAAATTGCTTTGTACCCTAGGGAGCAAAGTAGCGATGGCGGCATTAGTCGGGTTGGGCTCTTTTCTGACTGCCCAAGTTAAGGCACAGGATTCAGTCGAAACTCAAATTACTTCGTCGAGTCCGGAGAAGATATCCGGAGTCGGTCAATTCTGGCACTATTCTCAACTCGAAACGCATAAGCACAAGCCTCTCGAACTGGACCTGACTCTGGACGTTTTGCACTACGATCCGGAATGGGGAAATCTCTGGGTTCGGAACGAGGGTATCGGAGCCTATCTACCCCTATCCGGCACCCCTCTCGAATTCGCATCCGGAAACAAAATACGAATGAGAGGAACCATGGTGCCCTCTCTCGGCCTAAAATCTGAAACTCTCAGTATCGAGGTAATTGAGGAAAACACCTTTCCAGAGCCCAAGCTGTACTCCGGAAAAGATGCAGACTTCTCGAATGCCGACCTCCAATTCGCAAAAGCTCAGGGTTACGTAGACAGAATCCTATTCGAAGATGAAACCCATCTTGCTTATGACTTTATCGTTGGAGGTCAGAGACTTGAACTACGGGTTTTGCTGGAAGATACAAATCTTCGCCCTCAAATAGTAGGCTCCTTTGTTAGCGCGTCAGGGGTGATCGTGCTTACGCGAAACTCCGACCCCACTCTAAACAGCGCCGCTATCTGGTGCGATGCTTCCACTGGTTTAGCTACAGCTCCGGAGCTTGAGGAAAAGATCTCACAAGCCCCTCGGATAAACATCTCCCAACTGGCCGAGCAAAAAGTTGGCGAACTAGTATCATTGCCCAGTCTCGTATACTCAAAGGTCCCTGAACAACCTCTCATCGTTCGCGACGAAACTGGCCAAATCGCAGTTTCCGTTGAGCAGGAAAGCGAGCTTGAGAGAGGGGACAGTGTCGAGCTCTTTGGATACACTGCCAAAAACGGGGCGGAATGGACTCTGGAAAACGCCACGTATCGACCAATCAACGACAGTCAAATCATCCCCCAGCAGGCTGACTCGATATTGCACCAATTCAGGTTGGTCGAACAAGTCTTAGAGCTTCCTCTTGCAGAGCAGAGTATCGGACATTCAGCTGACCTGTCTGGTGTACTCACGTATGTCGATCCGCATTCTCGCTTCGTCTACCTCCAAGATTCGACGGGAGGAATAAGGGTTAACATATCAACACCCCTTCGTTCTCAGCCATTCGTTGGGGAATCAATTTCGGTAAAAGGAAAAATCCAAGAAGGGAATTTCACTCCCGAGGTAGTGGCCGAGTCTCTCCAGATCGCAGGATACCTCCCTATACCGAAACCTGTAAAAACCAACTACGAAGAGGCCATTTCAGGATCCTTAGATAGCCAATGGGTTCAGATATCTGCCTATCTAGAAGAGGTAGAATATGAAAACGACTGGAGTCACCTCCTCCTTTCAACTCCTCATGGAGACTTTAGAGCAAAGCTGTACAAAGGAGATGCCGCCTTCGAAGTCGGCGACACCTTGGAGCTGAACGGAGTACTCGTTACAGAGGTAGACAAGCGAAAGTACTTTAAAGCGATCCACCTCTACATTCCTGAGCAAAGATTCGTTCGTGTCGCGATTCCCTCACTCAAAAACCCATTCGATTTGCCCCTTACAGACATAACCTCGCTCAGAGCTTATCAAGCGATCGGCCAAGCAAACCAGTACCGGCATATACAAGCAACAGTTGCCCATCACGATTTGGGTCAAACCATATACCTCAATGATGGCCGCGATTCGCTAAGAGTGCTCAGTCACACCAATCAAGAGTTTCTGCCTGGGGACAAAGTACAAGTCGTCGGTATCCCGCAAAGATCATCAACTGGACTTTACTTTCGGAACGCTAAAATCCAAAAAATTGGAGACAGCGAGGCACTCGCTCCCCTCTACCTTGGTAAAAAGCTTCCTTATCTAAACCTCGCACTAGATGGACAACTAATCAGTGTGGAAGCCAAACTAGTCGACACTGCCGTATCCAATAATCAAATTCGATTATTTCTACAATCCGGAGACTCCGTTATAGAAGCTTCAGGCAAGAGTTCGAATTTCGAAGCCGTAATGCATCGCCTGATTCCCGGAGCTAAGCTCGGCATAACTGGAATCTACTATATTGTTTTCGATGAACACTCTTTACCCGCCGAATCATCTATTCTACTGAGAGGCGAAAACGATGTCGACATACTCAAGTATGCCCCTTGGTGGACCCCAGGTCGCATCGGAGCAGCCCTATTTATTTGCTTTGCGGCCGTTGTCGCAGGCGGATTGTGGAGCTTGTCTCTCAGAAGAGTTATCAGAACTCAGACCGAGACTATTCGTCAAAAAGCGGAGAGCGAAAGGCTCCTCGAATCGCAACATCAGGAGCTGATCCGCAACGTATCCGATTTCATCTATACACTAGATTTCGAGGGAAATTTCCTCTCCTTCAATGAAGCGGGAGAGGAGCTCACTGGATACACTCAAGCCGAGTCTAAATCGATCAACATCTTTGCCCTTCTCGGCACCCGGCATGCCTTGCTTGTTCGGAATATACTAAGGAAGGGAAGATACGCGCCTACAATGTCTCTGGAGCTGCAAATCCACCGTAAAGATGGGTCGCCGCTTTGGGTCGAAGTCAATTGCGGCTTCGTACGCAAAAACAAGGAGGCGGTCTACGCATTCGGAATAATGAGAGACATCGATGCTCGCAAGCAAGTGGAAGCCGAACTTACTAGGGCCAAGGAAAAAGCGGAGGAAAACACGCGAGCAAAGAGCGCGTTCCTTGCCACCATGAGCCACGAATTGAGAACGCCCATGAACGGCATCATCGGCATGACGGATTTG
Organism: Pelagicoccus albus; assembly: GCF_014230145.1. Classification (NCBI taxonomy): domain Bacteria; kingdom Pseudomonadati; phylum Verrucomicrobiota; class Opitutia; order Puniceicoccales; family Pelagicoccaceae; genus Pelagicoccus; species Pelagicoccus albus. The sequence continues at coordinate 1,282,222 of NZ_JACHVC010000012.1, read as the reverse complement.
CTCCTTGGTTTGGAACTAAATAAGGAGGCAAAAGAGTATAGTGAGACGATTCGCGATTCAGCAAATTCCCTCCTCGTTCTCCTAAATGATATACTAGACTTATCCAAAGCAGAGGCTGGCAAGCTTACTCTCGATCCACACCCTTTCAACCTTGCTGAAGCAATACATCAAACGACTACGCTACTCGGAACTACCGCGAAAACCAAGGGTATCGACTTGAGGTCGAAGGTCACTGAATCAATACCGCTAGAACTCATGGGTGACGCAGGTAAGCTGAGGCAAGTCCTCCTGAACCTGCTAGGCAACGCAATCAAGTTTACGGAACAGGGATTCGTTTCGTTAAAGGTGGAGCTAGAGGACGATGCCGAAGATAAGCTAACCTATCGTTTCAACATAACCGATACTGGTATCGGCATACCTCCCGCTGCCCAAACAAAACTCTTTAATAGCTTCGTACAGGCTGACAACTCTCATGCACGACGTTTTGGAGGCACCGGCTTGGGTCTTAAGATTTCGCAAGAAATCGTTCAATTGCTGGGTGGTGAAATAGGTCTGGAGAGCACCGAAGGCCAAGGCTCGCTTTTCTGGTTCACCGCCGTATTCAATAAGACATCACAACAAGAGCTTCCTGATACCAAAGAGGGCAAAAGGAAAAAGAAAAAGCTTAGATGGACAGGACCCGCCATAAAAATCCTCGTTGCGGAGGACATGCCCATCAATCAGAAGGTAACCTTGCTGCAGCTTAAGAAGCTCGGATTGGACGCGGATCTGGCTGAAGATGGTTTTCAGGTCCTCGAGATGGTTAAGAAGAAGCGTTACGACGTCATCTTCATGGATTGCCAAATGCCGGGAATGGATGGTTTTGAAGCGGCAGAAAAACTCAGAGAGTCGCGCGACAACGATCGCATATTCATAACTGCCCTTACAGCCAACGCAATGACCGGAGATCGCGAACGTTGCATGGAAGCAGGGATGGATGACTACGTCGCCAAACCGACACGTCCGGACAAACTCTTAAAATCCTTGCTCAAAAGCATAGAAAGCTCCAGCGAGAGCCTTGCGTCATAGACGAGGCATCTCAATTGTATCACTATTCTGGCGACACTTCTCCTAACACCCTCGTAAAAGAGGGCTCGCGCCATTGCGTAAATTCATTCAGTTTTGGATTTAAACGACGATGAGCGGATCAACGGACTTGAAGCAACTGATACAGACGATGTCTCCCACTCTATCGGAAGAGTCATTCGTCATTGCGACCTTAAGAGACTCTCATCTACCTGAAGGGCTTAAGGCGAAAGGTACCTTTTACGAATCAGAAGGACTCACCGTCTTTTGCGAAAAGGCAGAGGCCATCCGCTGTGGGATTCCTTTCGATTCGGTATTTCGCTTAATCACGCTGGAGGTTCATTCATCCCTCGAAGCCGTGGGATTCCTGAGCCACATCGCCCAAGCGCTAGCCGCTTCAAATATATCGTGCAATGTGGTTTCGGCATACTTTCACGACCACTTGTTGATACCGGAATCCCAGGCGGAGCTCGCCCTGCAGGTCTTGCAACGACTCAGCCGGACAAGTCGCTAGGAATCTTCTACTTCGAGATTTCTATAGGTAGCCAAGGGACCTTCAGAAAAGCTGAAGGCAAGCATCAGCTACTACGTCTACCCAAAAATCGAAGCCCATGGCATACTGTGGGCGTCATGAAAAACAATCCAACTGAACTCAGTAAACTGCTATCCTCTATCGGAGGATTTTTTAAAGCCATCCACAACTCTCTCCCCGACGTCAGCCCCTTGCCTGTCGATCCAAAGCAGCCAGGATTTAAAATCCTAGTGCACGGCGTAGTGGTCAGCATTAAAACCGGTAAGCCAGAAAAGGAAGACGAAGAGGAGGACGCGATGGCAGGGGCTCACAAACAGTTGAATCCTTCGCCCATATCCGCCTAGCTGTTCCGAGATCGAAACCTAAATGGAACTCTACCAGCTCAAAACATTCGCAGCGGTTGCTGAGGAGGGCACTCTCGCCAAGGCAGCCATGCGAATCTTCGCCAGCCAACCATCGGTCAGCGCCCATATAAAGGCTCTTGAGGACGAGCTGGGACTCGTTCTCTTTGAGAGAAGCTCTCGCGGCATGCTCTTGACCAAGGACGGCGAAGCCCTGCTAACCCGAGCCTACTCAATCCTGAAAGAGACCGCGGAGTTGAACAACTTAGCGAGAAACCTTCAGTCCAGTCCGTCCGGAAAACTCATCATTGGCGTCAACTCCGGTTCCGCTGAAATCCCTCTGGACAAAATAGCCCAAGCTCTCAGCGAATCCTGTCCCAACCTGCAGCTTGAGTTTCAGCACAGTTCTTCTGGATACATAAAGAAAGGAATTCTCGCGGGAGAAATCGACGTCGGCTTTTACGAGGGGGAAATAGATTCACCCAAAATCCTGAGCTCAAAATTCCGCGAGAACAAGGTTCTGGTAATAGCGTCTCCAAAATATCAGGACGAGCTCACTGACGCGAGCTGGTTAGAGCTGCAAGAGCTGCCTTGGGTCTTCAAAACCCCGGACTGCAGCTATTATCAGCTCATGGATCGAATCGTAAAGGCCCACGAACTTACGATCCCAAAACGCTACACCATAGACGAAGAAGGTACCTGCTTGCAGTTTGTCAGAAACGGGGCCGCCCTATCCCTGATGGGCGAAGCCCTTGTAGAACAAGAGATCGAAAACGGCGAATTGATTAAGTGGGACGGCTTCGATTGCACTCTCTCCCACAACCTCATTTGCCTCGGTTCACGTTTTCAAGAACGCCAAATTCAAGCCTTTATCGACGCTAGTTCCCCTATCCTAAATCTAGCCAAGCTCCAATAAAACCCAATTCAACACACCATGAACACTATTACCGAAATTTCCCGTCTCAAAGCCCCTGCAGACTTGCCCCAATCCTTAGCCTGGCACGCAGACGCTCTGTGGATGGGTTCACTTGCGACTAAACGCATCTACCAAATTGACGTGGAGACTTGGACGGTGAAATCCGAGTTCCCAGCTCCCGGAAACCCATTCGGCATGGTTTCAAGTGGAGAGGAACTGCGGGTGCTCTGCGGCGAAACCGAAGAGGACAATCGATTCATCCGCCGGCTAATACCAGCCCACGGTTTCGACACAGCTTTCAAGATTCAGTGTCCAGATGATACTGGTTCACAGCTCGGCTTCGACGGTAGCTCCCTACACGTTAGCCAATGGTATAACCAAGTCGTCCTGTCGCTCAGTCCCAATGGTGACGTTTTAGAAACCTACCGATCGCCTCGAGGGATCTGCGGGCAGGTCATCATAGGCGATTACATTTACATCGCCAACACAGCAGACGAAGAGACAAACGACTACTATCTCGGCCGAATTGATACGAAGAGCGGGGAATACGAAGACTTGGCAAACATCCCCTTTCAAGCACGAGCCCTAGCGCACGATGGAGAATCCTTTTGGACCAACCACAGAGCTGCCGGAGAAACCGTAAAGTTCAGCCTCTAGTCGAGTACCCAACTCCAAAGCGGTCCCGGTTCAATTACAACGCAGCAACCGGGATTGCTTCCTCTGGCGCACCATCATCGAAAACGACACGTCGAGCCATTTGCTCGATCGTGTCTTCATCGAGGCCGTAGATAGTTCCTAGGATCGAATCAATCCTCGACAGGTAGGAACCAAGCGGCTCGTCACCACTCCATTTGGCGATATTGCGGAAAGTACCTTTGTTGACGCCTACGACTAGGCGAAAAGTTCTCATCCCATCCTTGCCGGGCACGGTCAGTTCTTCTTTCACGTTGGAGAGCGGGACTATTCCCTTTTTCCCAAAGAGCCCTTTCGTTCCCACAACATACATCAGGGGCTCGCCGTTCTCACCGCTACGCCCCAGGCCAAGCACGTGACCCAAGCGTGAACTGCCATCTGGACCCACAACTTCCGCCCCAATCATCACTTCGGGCGAAAGGTCTGAACTTACCTGCGAGAAAGACGCAGTAGACCAGATTAGCGATATTACGAAAACGATCGGTAGATAGTATTTCTTCATGGTTGATTTCCTCTAAATCGAAGCTGCTAGGTCTGTGCCAACTGCATAATAATTTGCAGCCGACTTAGCTTGTGGTCGATATAGCCACTCCACCTGCCCCTTAAACATGCCCCAAGCCCTCATCTGAGTCCAGAGAGTTCCAGTTGACAAGGAACTATGCACGACACTCCACCGCAGATGGCTGCGCATTGAAACCCAACGACACTGCATTTTCACGCCTCGTTCAAATGCTTGAGAAAGCCCAGGACATCCATTCGACAGGACAAATAGATCAAAGAGTGACCTGTGAATGTGCAATATGTGATAATTCTTCAGGCTTGGTTTGACCTCTTCCGTTACTAGCATGGCCTTGGAGCGAACCCCCAAAACAAAGCTATGGAAATTAGAAATCACCAAGTCCGAGGCCTATTCGCCTCGTTGAGGAAAATAGCGGCGGTCGGTATAGCCAGCGCCTTAGCAGCTACCACCGTAGCTCAAAAATTCGAGGGGCTCGCCCTCACTCCTCCCATGGGTTTCAATACCTGGAACACTTTCGAGTCCAACATTAGCGAGGAACTTATCCTAGACACCGCTCGCGAGATGAAGGCCAATGGGATGCTCGAAGCCGGCTACGAGTACATCGTGCTCGACGACTGCTGGTCTCTTCGGGAACGCGACCCGGAAGGTTATCTAGTGCCCGACCCGGAGAAATTCCCCAACGGCATCAAAGGCTTGGCGGACAAGCTCCATGAAATGGGCTTTAAAATGGGTATCTACAGCGACGCCGGTAAAACCACTTGCGCCGGTTATCCTGGGAGCCAAGGACACGAGTACCAAGACGCCCGTACCTTCGCCTCTTGGGGAATTGATTATCTGAAATACGACTGGTGCGCCACCGGTACTCGAGACCCAATCGAAGCCTACACCACCATGCGCGACGCCCTCTACGCAGCAGGTCGCCCCATCGTATTCTCAATTTGCGAATGGGGTACCGCCGATCCATGGCTCTGGGGCGAAGACATTGGACACCTATGGCGAATCTCCGGCGACATTTACGACTGCTGGGATTGCGAACAGGAATGGTCGCGAGGATTCAAAGTTATCCTGGACCTATACCACGACAAGAAACCTTCCGTGGTTGGGAACGACGGATTGGGCATGTACTCGGGACCAGACGGCTGGAACGACCTCGATATGCTCGAGGTCGGAAACCCCGGTTTGACGCTGGCGGAATCCCGTTCCCACTTCACCCTCTGGGCTATGGTCGCCTCTCCTCTCATGGCCGGCAACGACATGCGGATCATCACTCCGGAAATCGTAGATATCCTCACCAACAAAGACGTTATTGCAGTTAACCAGGACAAAGACGGCGTGGCCGCTTGGCGCTACCGCATCGTTCCCGATAGCTACGAGATTTGGATCAAACCCCTCAATGGCGGAGATTGGGCAGTCTGCGTTCTGAATACAGCGGACGAAGCTCAGGAAATTCACATCGAATGGGAGCGACTAGAGCGTGCCATTCAAGGCGAATTCGATGTGCGTGACCTCTGGGCAGACAAGGATCTTGGCGACACCCACACAGACCTCACCGCTGAAGTAGGCAGCCACGACGTACTGATGATGCGTCTGACCAAGAAGTAGATCTGTCCCAAAACAGTCTGGCCTCGACTGAATTGAGGCCTCGCAATCTGTGCAAAAATTGACACGTCTTTCCTCCATGAGGGAAGACGTTTTTGCTCGTATAGATGGCGGTGCGGAAGAAATACGCACCAACACGAGCTACTACTGGGACAACTCTAAACGGCTAGAATCCAACCGCATAAACCTGCAGCGCACCCTCTCGGGTGAAGGCTTTTTCGAAGAATCAAACGGACGACGCTACGCAGTGCCCCAAGGGACCATGATGGCCTTCACGCAGCGGGAAAACTCCCGCTATGGCTATCCTGCCACTGGTTCACAGCCATACCACCTACAGTACCTATCCATCGACTCATCCGCTTCCGCCAACCCTTTATTTAACCGTATCCGTCAAGATTTCGGTCCGGTTCTATCCATCCCAGATCAGTCCGAGTCAGGGATCCTTTTCCAAGAAGCCTACGAGCGATTCAACCAAGGCAACTTTCGAGATCGCTACCACGAATCGGAACTGATCATTCGCCTCTTCACGGCAATCTATCGCCAGCAGGTAGCGGAGACTCAGGGCAGCAACCCGATCGAATACTGTTACCACCTGCTACACAACCGCTACGCTGACGCTATCACGCTTAAAGGCATCGCTAAAACGTGCGGCGTGACACGGGAGCACTTAATCAGAGCGTTTACCAAGCGCTACCACACTTCGCCCGGCGCAATGCTGAGGGAGCTACGCCTCTCCCACGCCAAGGGTATGCTGGAGTCAACCTCCCTTCCCATCGAACAAATTGCTGCCGCATCCGGGTTCTCGTCCTCCAACGTCTTTTGTAGGGCGTTTCGCAATACATATCACACCAGCCCTGCTCGGCATAGGAGCTTACTTCGGTAAGCCAACCCTGATAACGAAAAGGACGCCCCTCGCGGGACGTCCTTTCGATAAACAAAACTAAGATCAGGAAAAAACGCTTAGAATGAGTAGCGTGCTCCGATTGCTACGGTGCGGCTGATTAGCCAGTTACCAAAGTTGTGAGTCTCTGGGTAAACGTAGTAGCTCTTGTACTCCTCATCAGTCACGTTGGTTGCATCGAGTGTGATCTTGAAATCATCCGACACATTGTAGGTGAACTGGAAGTCCAAGCTCTGCTGTGGTTTACGCCATACACCCAGTGGGTTAGCGAAAAGAGCAGCCTCCGCATTGTTCAGCCAATCTTCACGCCAAACGTAGGAGAGACGGGAACTCCATTTTTCCTTTTCGTAAGCAAGCACGGCGCTGTAAGAAGAATCGGATACACCATAGAATGGGCTAGACTCGGTTCCAATGACAGTACCGGTAGCATCCGTAAGCGGAATATCCTGAATGGAATCGAGCATCGTGTAAGCTGCCTGTACACCGAAGCCGTCAAGTACGCCTGGCAAATCCTTTGGGAAGTAAACCCAGCCGATCTCCACGCCTTCTAGCTCACCGTTGGAGGTGTTGTCCGGCTGAGAGAGGATGTAATCGTAACCTTCGTAGGTAACACGGTTACGGAAGCTAACCACTAAGCCTTCGATATCACGTCTGAAAAGCGTCGCATGGAGGGAGCCAGCGTTTTCCATGTAGTATTCGAAAGCCAAGTCGTAGTTCTTGGATGTAGTAGCAACCAAGTTTGGATTACCACCCGATGCGGTACCGTAACCGATACCAGTTACGTCATCCACGTAGTTGATGATTGGATTCAGGTCATTGAAACCTGGGCGACGAAGCGTTTCACCGTAGCTGAAACGAATACGGAAGTTATCTGCAGCATCGTAGCGAACGGTGAAGCTTGGCAGAATGTCGTCTGTAGAAACGGATGCATCCGTGAATGCGCCAGCGTCGGAGTCATAGAAAGACATGTCTGTATCCACATTTACGTAACGTAGACCAAACTGACCGTCTAGGTTCTTGCCGCCGAGCTCTGTCTTGAAGTTAGCAACTGCATACGCAGAGGTCGTTACTTCATTCACGTCAAAGACGGTTTCTAGAGCATATAGAGGATCATCGAGTCCTGGCAGTCCGTACCAACCGAGTACTTCTTCATGGTTTTCCCATGTGTAGTAAGCGTTTGGAACGAGGTAGGAATCAGGAAGGTCGGAACGACCGTCGAAGAAGCCTGTGCTTTGGTAAACCAAATCTGGGTAGTCTGCGAGGTTCGCGCCCAAGAACGGTACGTATCCTAGACGTTCGTCAATGTAGCGATCCGAGAACTTAGCGCCACGGTCGTCATAACGAAGACCAAACTTGATACCGTCGATGATCCCTGCCTTGAGGTTGTAGTCACCGTCGATGAGTAGCTCCATCGAATCGCCTTCGCTCTTATCGGCGTTGTCCCAAAGCTGAGCTACGTTCCAACTAGCTGGATCGTTGAGGTCATCGGCTTCGCCGAAGTTCCATGCAGGGAATCCACTGGCCGAGTTGAAGTCGACGTCGATCTCGCTGTGAACACGGTCGAGACGCATCGCGAAGAACTGACCTTCGTAAACGCTATCTTGGAAGGAGAGGTCAGCAGTCAGTTTGAACTTGTCGCTGATGTTCCACTTACCACCCAAGGCATAGAGATAACTGTCCGTCTTCCCATTGAAGTAGTCACCACTTTGGAAGCCGTATGGGAAGCCCACGTTGTCACGAGACTTAACGATATTGGTTCCTGGATACAACTCTACGTTTGCAGCGGGATCATCGCCAAGAGAACCCCACCAGTCCGCAAAAGCGAAGTGCAACTGGTTGAAGGTCTCAGCACGGTATCCGTTGTAGAACGCTTCGAAGGTGTACTCCGCATCCTCGTTGGGAGCATACTGCAGGGAGATGTTTGCAGCGGGACGCTCGCGCGAACCATCGAGTGTATTACCAAATACCGCGTCACGAGAGAGAACGTATTCATATTCCTCTCCATTGACCGTGAGAGTGGATCCTTCATCGAAAGGCAAACCGTTTTCTAGACCAGGAGTCCAGATAGCCGTATCGAAGATACGTTGATAGGGAACGTAACCATCTGGTTGCTCGTCTGTCCAAAATGGAACCATCGCCCCAGCGGTTACGCTTTGATCGCGGTAGTTAGTTTCCGCATACGACAAGTTAATCAAAGCACCAAACTTTGCGCCATTGTCCAATTCCCAAGTGTTGGTGTAGAGGGCGCTGATATTCGGATCGAGAGAATCGGCCAATTCCTGATAGATACCACGAACGGCAACCACAGTCTTTTCGCCGTCGAAGTAGAAAGGGCGTTGCGTCTTTATGTCGATAACACCGGCGATCCCTTGCTCTATCTCGGCAGCGGAACGTGTCTTATAAACATCCACTCGATACAAAAGTGATGCGGGAATATCCTGCAAAGCCACCGAACGCCCAGTAGACGTAAAGATGTTACGCCCGTTAACGGTTGTCGCGATGTCGCTCAAACCGCGAATGGAAACCGATGAAACTTCACCCGATGCACGGTCAGTGACCTGCACGCCAGTGACGCGTTGCAACGCTTCAACAACGTTGTTGTCTGGGAACTTACCAATGTCTTCCGCCACGAGGGCGTCGACCATTTGGAAAGATTCCTTTTTGATTTCGAGACCTTCGATCAAACTTTCACGAATACTGCCTTCTACGATGTAAGGGCCGAGTTCGAAAATTTCATCGTCTTCGTCGGTAGCCTCTTGCCCGTAGGAAGAGGTTGCGCCGCAAACGAGCGAAAGCACGAGCGCGAGCGAATAGCCCAAGGACTTTCGGCGGCGTGCAGCCGATCCGAGAGCCCCGGTATTAGCGGGGAGGGTATTTGGGGTCATATGGTAGTGTTAGTTAGATATAGTTTTGACTGGGTTTAAGGTACTAAAATTAGAAAACTATCGAGGAACTATGCCTCTATCGGGAAATGCGCGTTTGAGCGGTAAAACCCGTCAATATAGAGTATTTTAATTAATAATTATTTTCGGGGTGCCGTGTTTCGAGACGCAGAATTACTCCTGCTCCGTCAACTCTGGCCAACCATCTTCGGTCCAATTCAAGGCTTCAATATGAAGCTTGGGCAGCCCTCGCTCCGTATTTCCGTCGTATCCATGAAATATAACATATTCCACTCCGTCCAATTCGCAAACGGCATTGTGCCCTACTCCCTGCCAACGCTCGTCTCCGCTTTTGAGTAAACTTCCGCCACCATCTAGGAGAGCGTGGCCTTGCTTATCGACATACGGGCCAAGTACATCCTCCGAACGGCCGTATATCATGCGGTAGGTGCTATCCAAACCGCGACAGCAGAAATCGATCGACGCGAAGAGGTAGAAATATTGCCCTCTTTTGTAAATGAAAGGTCCCTCGATGGCAGTATTGCCAGCCACGGATATTGTTTCACCTGACTCCAATGTTTCAAATGCCTTCACTCGACTGGCCAAAGGAAGCGGTTCCACCTCGGGCTCAACAATCCGAGTCATGTCAGCGTTAAGTTCCGCGATCTTGAGTCCGCTCCAGAACGAGCCGAATGCCAGATAGGGAGTCCCATCCTCATCGAGAATCAGATTCGGATCGATCGCGTTCCAGTCATCACGGTCAGGCTTCGATTGAACCACAATCCCCTCATCAACCCATTTGAAACTAGGGTTCTCAGGATCCAATGTCGTATTCGTGGCAAGTCCTATACAGGAATTGTTTTTGCCAAATGTGGATACAGAATAATAGAGGTAAAATTTACCGTCGTGGTAGCTGATGTCCGGAGCCCACATGTGTCCCTGAAAACCAGCGACCTCTTTGTTCGTCCATTCCGGCACAGGATCGAAAATGGGTCCCTGCATGGTCCACCGTTTCAAATCTTCAGATTTCCAAACCGTCACCCCTGGTCCAGTCGTGAAGAGGTAGAAAGTCTCTCCATCCTTAATGATTACTGGGTCGTGAGCGACCACGTCATGAGGAAGCAGATTAACCGCTTCTGACACGTCAGCCGGTTCGTCAGCATGGCAGGACGCCAACACTGAAAAGCCGCAAACAAATAGTAGACTCTTAAAAAAGCGATTCATCCGAAACGGAGCCTACGAAGTTAGGCGTTCATCGAAGATGGGCATGCCTGAATCGTCCCATAGCAACTTCTTAACGAAAGTATGGCGATTTGGATCCCAAAGCGGATCACCTTCGATTTCAGTATATTCACGAGCGTGATACACAAGCAGGTCATCTTTTCCGTCTTCTGAAACGGTAAAGCTGTTATGACCCGGGCCGTAGTGCTTGCACTCTAAGTTCGAACAAAGAACTGGAGTCTTGCTTTTGGTCCAACTACTGGGATCGAGCAGATCGCTATCCTGGTCTGCGTAAAGTAGGCCCATGGCATAGTTCTCGTCCGTAGCGCTCGCAGAGTAGGATAAGAATATCTTCCCGTTTCGCTTGAGGATCGAAGGCCCTTCATTCACCCAAAAAACACGGATTTCCCAATCGAACTCCGGGATACTTAGCCGGACCGGATCGGTCGCAAGTGTCAGAGGCGTATCCATTTTAGCTATGTAAAGATTGGAATTTCCTTCGATACCAATCTCCTTTTGAGCCCAGACATAAAACAAGTCGCCACCATGTTCAAAAGTAGTCGCATCTAGGCAAAACGTGTCGATACCGGTATCAATCTGAACCGGCTCGGACCATTCCCCTTCCAGCGGATTTTCCGCCGTAGTGCATATGGCATACATTCGATGCTGGAACAGATCATACTTGATCTCCCGCGATGGAGCCCCTGCAAAATAAATGTACCACGCACCTCGATTGTAGTGAATTTCTGGAGCCCAAATCAGATCAGAAAACGGACCTTCATCAGGCTTTGTCCAAACCGTAACCTTTTCGGCTTCTACTAACCCTTCTATCGTCTTCGAGCGTCTTAGCTCGAGGCGATCGTATTCAGGCACTGAAGCGGAAAAATAGTAGTAGCCGTCTGGAGCCTTGAGTATATGCGGGTCCGCACGTTGCAAGATAAGTGGAGTCGGTTGTGTTTCCATAGCCAAAATCGTCTAAATTTTCGTATTTATACTTCTACTACAAGGTAACTATTACTCGGAATCCGCGGGTTTCAGGATACCGCTTTCCTCAACCATATTGTCATAGAATTGGTCGGTAATCTTGTACTTGTACATCATCACTCCGAGAAGTGCGTGAAAGAACCCAGGTATCACAGTAAGCATGAGAGCGATGCCTTTGAGTGTGTTCTCCGACTGGACGACATCTTTCTCGTATCCAAAGTAGCTGAGAAGCAAGCCAACCACTAAGCCGGCAAAAGCGCCCCCTGCCTTCTGGCAAAAGGAAATACCTCCAAACGCCAAACCTGAAACGCGCTCCCCGTTTTTGAAATGGCCATAGTCTACCGCCTCAGCGATTGCCGACCAGAAAACAGGCGCATGCAAATCGACCACGAAGGAAATCGCCACATAGAACACGAAGGCCATTACTATATCGTCCGGCGTCACTACCAGATACATAAGCACACTAATCACTCCGGTCAGGATCTGAGACCAACGGAACAGGCCGACTTTACAATACTTCTTGGTTATCCAAGTGGAGGCGACCATTGAGATAGTCGCTGCAATAATACCGGAAGTCATAAAGCTGGACTGAACCCACTCGTTTCCTCCCAAGTAATATTTGGCATAGAAAATCGCTACGCCTCCACGAACCGCATACCCCAGCGTTCCCACGATACAAGCAGCTGCCAAAACAAGCCATTGATCGTTCTTTAAAAGCAGTGCGACTTGTCGACCAATCGGTTGCTTGTCCGCCTTGTGCTCGACTCGCTCACGGGTGGTGAAAAAACAGGCCAGTAAAAGCAACACGCCGATACCCGACATCAAGCCCATCGCCAACTGGTATCCACGCCCGAGATCGCCATCTGGACCGCTCCACTGCTTGGCTAGAATTGGTACTGAGAATACGATTACCGCGTTTGCGATCTTAGCGAAAGTCATGCGATAGCCGTTCGCCGACAAACGCTCCTTCGTATCCGAAGTTAGGACACCGATATATGAAATATACGGGATGGCCACCCCAGTGAACATCAAGGTCGCAAACAGATAAGTCGCGTAGGCCCAGATCAACTTCGAGGCGTAGTCGAAGTTTGGAGTCGTGAAAAGCAGCATCATCGAAACCCCGTACGGAAGGGCTAGGATGAGGAAATACGGCCGAAAGCGCCCCCACTTCCATTTGAACTTGTCCGTGATCAGGCCCATCATCGGATCTGTGAAAGCATCCACAAAGCGAGCGACCATGAAGAGCGTGGCCATGTGTACCGGATCTAGACCGAAGATATCGGTATAGAAGTACGACATGAAGTAGAACAAGGCCGCCACCATGACATTGATAGACATGTCACCGGCGCCGAAGCCTAACTTTTCAATGACGCTGAGTTTAGAATTTTTCATGAGAATGACTTCCTGAATGAAGACAGAGACGTACCAGCGAATTCGACCAGAGAGGCTAGTGCCGATGTCAGTCGAAGACTAATACAGAAACGGGGTTGAAACGGGTAGTGTGTAACTCTCGATTGACGAGAACTTGGGGTTTGAAAGTTGATGGTTGGGCAGGCAGCCAAGCCCGTAGACAGGACCGCCTTCCGAAGTAAATGCGACTTTCGTCAGGAAAAGCCGCCAACTTTTTATTGGGCTGGATATCGCCTATAATCCTCTAATTGTCCAACGACAGGGAAAGATACTTAGAGTATCCGCTGCTTAATTACCTAAAAGCCGAGAAGATTCTCTTTCGATTATTCGGGCGAAAATCCAGTCGAACCAAAAGCCTAATACAGGGTTTCCACGTATTAGCTCATTTTCAAATTTCTCTTCGATAACTTTCGATCCGGCCTGGAAAGACTCCCTCGCTTCATCCGTGCGACCCATCTTGTAGAATGCCATCGCTTGAATCAGCTTCGCCGTGGCATTTCGCGACGCGTTCGGATCAGGATAGCTCAGGCATCGATTTGCATAGGAAACCGCTCTCGGGTAGTTGCCCCTGCGGTATTCGTAGAGGGCGAGCGACATCGATCCCCACGAGGCTTGAAAAGTGTCGCCAGCTTCCTCCCCTACTTCCACAGCCTGGACCGCAGCTTCCGCAAACGGCTCCAAGGAGGCGAGCATACTCTCGTTGGCCGAAGCGAGTAGGCTGATCTTGAGGATGCGGTCGGCAAAAGGTATCTCAACCCCACTGAACCGCTCCGTGGCCTCCCTGCGAAAGCGATCGTATTCGTCCAAATCGCCAAGTTCGATCAAAACGGGCCCGAGCTCCAAATAGTCCAGAGTGGCGATGTCCTGCCCCTCGAGCTGATTTATCTGCAGCAAGGTCTTGAAACGCTCCGCCGCCAATCGCCAACGCCCATTGGTAACGTGCCAATCTCCCAAGGCCCGCACCACGGCCGAGCCCTCCATGGTGGCCTCCGTGAGATCAATCGATCCCACCATCAAATCTGCCTCAGCGAACGCTTCCTCGCTCACCAGCATCGCGGCACTGGTTAACTGCTGCCGAAACTCGGCCTCTTGGCGAAGGCGGGCCTGAATTTGCTCCGCGGCTTCTGCTCGTTGACGGGCCTCACGCTCCCTGAGCAGTAGCCATGTCGATAAGCCGAGTCCGAAAATCAGCGTCAGCGTGACGACAGTAGAGGCGATGAAAACGGGCCGATTCCGTTTCACCATTTTCCGATGCGTGTAGAAGAACGAGGGCGGATGGGCCATGACTGGCTCGTCTTCCAAATACCGCTTCAGCTCCGTAGCCAAAGCATCCGCAGTCTCGTAGCGCCGGCGGCGGTCCTTGGACATCGCCTTCATGATGATGCAGTCCAAATCCCCCTTCAGGCGGTCCACCAAACCACCGGGAGTCTTGTTCAACTTCTCCGCGATCTCGAGAGCCTCATTCTTGTCCAGCTTGGAGAAGCGTTCGGATGGCAACGGCGGATTTTCATGGCCAATGATTCGCCTCAAATCCGCGATTCCTACAAAGGCCAATCGGTCTTTATCGAAGGGCGTCACTCCCGTTAGCAGCTCATAAAGCAGTACGCCTAGGCTATAAACGTCGCTGCGCGTATCCACATCCAAACCACCAAGCTGGACCTGCTCTGGGCTCATGTAGGAGGGCGTTCCGAGAACCTGTTTATCAGGCCCGGAAAAAAGCATCATCTCGCTGAAACCAGCTTCCGTAGCCCTTGCGATTCCGAAATCGATTACGCGCGGCACTGCACCGCCATCGTGCTCGCTTACGATGATATTGGAGGGCTTGATATCTCCGTGGATGATCCCCTTCTGGTGAGCATGCTGGATAGCGTGGCAAACTTGGGTAAAGAGCTTAAGGCGGGCGATGATACCAAGGGAGTGGTTCCGGCAATAATCCGTCAACGCTTCGCCCCGCACGTGCTCCATGACGAAGTAAGGCGAGCCGCTACTTGTTTCGCCGGCGTCAAAAACGCGGGCGATGTTGGGATGGTCCATCATCGCCAAAGCCTGTCGCTCCGCTTCGAAACGGGAAATCACCCTTTCCGTCTCCATTCCAAGACGGATGATCTTCATGGCTACCGCGCGACGGACTGGCTCTTCCTGCTCCGCGAGATAAACCACTCCGCATCCACCATCTCCTAAGCGCTGTAAAAGGCGGTAGCGGCCAATCTTGACGCCGACTTCCTCCTCCTCTTCGGGGTCCTTGCGAAGCTTCTCCCCGATCTCGGCAGAATTAATGGCCTGCGCCCCTTCATCAAAAAACGCGTCCGCCTCCAAAACAGTCTCCAACATGGACTCTAGACGGCGTTGCAAGGCTTCGTCGCCCTCGCATTTCTCCTGCAGAAAAGCAGTCCGCTCCTGCGGATCGCTCAGGGTGCGAGCGACGTCAAAAATCTCCTCTTCTCGAGCGGCCTGAGAACTCATGCCTCAACCACCTTGCTGGTTCTTGATCGCATCCATGAGCCAAGCTTTGGCAAAGGCCCAACGACGTTCCACCGTACGCTCGCTAACTCGCAACATATCAGCGACTTCCGCATTGGTATTGCTCATGTAGAACTTCAGGATAACCACGCGGGCCTGTTCGGGATCCTTCTCTTTGAGCTTTTCCAAGGCCTCATCGATCATCAAAACCTTCTCTTCAGGAGAAGCGCTGGCAACGTCGATCTTATTGAGGTCGACTCGCACCAAATCCCCGCCACGCTTAAGACGAGCCTTGCGGCGAGCGCTCTCGATCAAGATTCGACGCATCGCTTCCGCAGCAGCCCCAAAGAAGTGGGCCCTGCTTTCCCAACGGATCCCTCCTTTTCCCACTACACGTAGCCAAGCTTCGTGCACGAGAGCCGTCGGTTGCAAAGTGTGGGCTGAAGATTCGCGAGCCATGCGAACGCCAGCATGCTGACGGAGCTCATCATAGACCAATGGCAAAAGCTCTTCGGAAGCGCGCTCGTCTCCACTTTCGATCGCCTGCAGACAGATCGTCAAATCCGAGACATTCGACTCGGACCAAAACGGTTTCTCATCCTTAAGCTGCTTTGAAGTCATTTCCTTATCCCACGGATCAAGCTGCGTCGCATCAGGGCCGTCCCTCTCCATCAGATGGGGCAGGATCGAGATAGGCTCATCGCAGGAGGTATCTTCAGGGGTATCTGGTTTCGTTCTGAAATCAAACATTAGCTTCAATTGGTTGGGGTACCCTTTCTTCGCACTCTACCGGCCACAAGATGGAGAACGTTCAAATTGATCTACGATGCGGGGGCAAAAGGAGAAATGGAATCTTAGTTGGGGGTGAATGTGACCCATCCGCAGACGCAAAAGGGGGTTAGGAGCACAATGCGCCCTAACCCCATGAAAACCCGACACTCGGGTCGGAAAATTCCGCCCGGAGAAGCAAGTTACTTAATTCTGGGCACACTCGTATCGGTGCGCTCCACCTTCTTGATCAGCCCATCTTCGTCGTATTCGAGCAAGTCCACGCAAAGCGAGCGGCGATAGACGCCTCCTGTTGGAAGTGCCGCGCTGTGATAGATGAAGTACCAGTTGCCCTTGAACTCTACGATGCCTTGGTGGTTCGTTTCAGACTTCGGCAGCAGGTCGTTGATAACCCCACGGTATGTCCATGGTCCCGTAATACTATCGCTCGTGGAGTACTCCGTAGTGGAAGGGTAATGAGATGCGTAGGTGAGATAGTACATATCGTCTCTCTTGTGGATAAACGGCGCTTCGAAGAAGTTTTTAGCCTCCAAGGTATGCACTTCTCCCTCCATCTCGAGCATGTTGTCCTTTAGCTTAACCCAGCGTCCCTCGTTCCACGATCCCCAGAAAAGATAAGCTTGGCCGTCATCGTCTATGTAAACCGCTGGATCGATATTCAGAACCACAGAATTAGGAGTTTCGTCGGTGATAAGAGCCTCGCCGATCGCGTCCTTAAACGGGCCGAGCGGACTGTCCGCGACCGCTACTCCGATCGAAAATCCTTCATTTACTCGAATATCCTTATGGCGGATGGAAACATACCAATAAAACTTTCCGCCCCGCTCAATGGTGTGAGCGGCAAAAGCGTCGCCTTTAGCCCACGCGAAATCGTCAACCGACAGCAGCGGACCATGCTTCTCGTAGTCCACCATGTCCTTGGTGGAGAAAGCGTACCAATCGTGCATCTTAAAGAACTTGTCGGTCTCGTTCTGGATGTCGTGCCCGGTGTAGATGTAGAGCGTATCGTCGTGCACCATGGGAGCCGGGTCAGCGGTGAACATGTCGGTCACCACGGGGTTGCCACGGTAGTCTTCCGCCTTTTCGGCACAGGAAGTGGATACAAGGCTGAAAGCGGTTACAGCCAAAAGGGATAGCGCGAGCGCTGGTTTCATAGGGTAGTCTGGTTTGCGGTTCTAGTTTTCGAGGGGTTCGTCGGCTGAGCTAACGCCTTCCAAAGTGGGAAGGACCTTCTGGAGCGTGCCGTCTTCATTGTAGTAAAGATAGTCGATACAAACCGAGCGGCGGAAACTACCGCCCGATAGGAGCCCGCCGTTGTGATAGATAAAGTAGTCACGCCCCTTAAACTCGATGATGGACTGATGGTTCGTATTGCAATTGCCCGCGATCTCCTTGAGCAACCCTTGATATTCCCATGGACCCTCGATGCTCTTTGATGTCGCGTAGGCCGTGCGCTCAGGGAAGCCCCAAGCATAGCTCAAGTAATAGAGGTCTCCCTTCTTGTGCACCCAAGGAGCTTCGGTATAGCGAGGAAGCTCGATTTGGTGGATGTCGCCATCTAGCTCAACCATGTTGTCCTTGAGCTTGGCCCAGTACAAATTCGTGTTTCCCCAGAAGAGATAGGCTTGCCCATCGTCATCGATAAACGCAGCCGGGTCGATATCATCCCAAGTGACAACATTGCCTTCTGGATTGGTCGGATCTGGCGTCATATCGCTGGAGATAAGAGGTTTGCCGATAGCGTCCTTGAACGGCCCAGTCGGGCTATCTGCTACGGCAACCCCTACTGCAAAGCCTTTGCCGTGACCGCGCCATACGGTTACGTACCAATAAAATTTGCCATCGCGCTCAATCGTGTGAGCGGCCCAAGCATTATCCTCCGCCCACTCAAAATCCGATACTGCGAGCGGTGAACCCTCAGCCTTCCAATTGACCATATCAGTAGACGAATAGCACAGCCATTCCTTCAACACGTAACCTGGACGATCGGGAACGCCTTGGTCATGCCCTGCGTAGATATATACTGTGTCGCCAGAAACCAAGGCAGCTGGATCTGCCGTAAAAACGTCTTTGATTATGGGGTTCTCCGCAGTCGCGGCAGACACGGCCACGAGGGATGCTAAAAGGGTAGTTGGGATTTTCATACTCGTATATGCGCCACGCTATCGGACAATCCGACAAACTAGCATCTGAATAACCCGCCCGAGTACACCTCGCTTAAGACAGTGAGGCTCTCCGTTCGGAGGGATGGCACTCCTAGAGTCCGAAATCAGCAAATCCTACTCGGCCACAAATTGTATCCAGTTTAAGTTTGCGCCAGATCCAATCGCCTCCACTCGGATTACTTGCAGCCCAGATTCCGTGATTTCTATTCCATTGGCCAACAGAGTTACCCAATCGCTCCATCCTCCCGTACTCCCAAACTCAAGTTCGGTCAAAACACGCTCACCGATCATTATCTTTAAACCACCGATATCCGGATAACCAGAGGCCACACGAACCTTAAGCGTGTAAATCCCCGGGGCCGCATCGACTGAATACTCAGTCCACTCCCCACTGCTGAACCAACCAAGCGAGGGAGTCTCATCCTCATCCCATGAATATTGGATATCTGGACCTTCTTCACGGTACAACCCCCCGTTATTGGACGCATCCGTATCATGATAAGCGACACCCTGTCCCCCAAGGTCAAAATTTTCGGCTTGGATTACATCGCTTATCGAAAGGGCACTTCCAGAATAAGGAGATTGCTCGGGAGTGGCCGGCTCTTCGCCTGGAACCGAAAATTCGATCCAGTTCACATTCGCCCCAGCTCCAATCGCCTCGATCCTCAGAATCTGCACGCCCGATTCCGTGATTTCGACATCTTCGAGCTCGAGCGTTTCCCAACTGCTCCAGCCACCCGTATTCTCGACCGTGAAGCTACCGAGAATACGTCCACCAAGGCTAATTGAAATTTCGCCGCTTTCGCTGTATCCAGAAGCTACGCGCACCTTGAGTGAATAAACGCCAGGGGTCGAATCAATCGTGTACTCTGTCCATTCGCCACCCGCGAACCAACCGAGTGATGGAGTGCCATCCAAATCTCCCGAGTTTTCGATATCCGGTCCTTCCTCACGATATTGCCCACCGTTGTTGCTCGCATCCCTATCGCTGTAGGCAACTTCTTCACCCCCCAGGTCGAAGTCCTCTGCTTGGATCAATCCAGGCGTAGCGATCGCTTCACCTGAATACGGCAGCTGGAGCGGCGCTGGCTCATCGTCATCCGGAGAGTCGAACTCGATCCAATTTACGTTCGCTCCAGCTCCAGAGGCCCGGATACGCACCACTTCTGGGCCTGACTCTGTAATCTCGATTTCAGGTGAAACAAGAGTCACCCAGTTCTGCCAATCTCCCGTATTTTCCACCACGAATGAGGCAAGCAAACGATCACCCATGCTGACCTCGATGACTCCATCTTCTGAATACCCTGAAGCGACTCGGATATTCAACCGATAGATACCCGGTACCGCTTCTACGCTATACTCAGTCCATTCTCCTTCGCCAAACCAACCGAGCGAGTAGCTATCATCCTTGTCACCGGACCATTGTACATCCGGACCTTCCTCACGATATGCTCCTCCATTATTTCCTGGGTCACGATCACTATAAGCGATTCCCTCGCCACCTAAATCGAAATTCTCAACCTGGATAACAGCTGGCAAAACCATCGCTTGTCCAAAAAACGGGATCTGTTCCTCAACTGGAGCAACTTCAACCACCACAGAAAGTTGAGAAGACGCAGAGCCTCCCGCATTGGTCGCGGTCAGCTTGTAGGTTGTCGATTCTTCCGGGAAGACCTCGACACTCGATAACCCAAGCACGGAGCCAATACCTTGATCGATCGAGAGACTAGACAAGGAATAGCCATTATCCGCTACGCTCCAGTCAATGGATACACCTTCACCGGCTTCAATAGTCATCGAACTCGCCACAAACGAATCAATACTCGGAGCCACTGGCTGGGGAACCTCCACCTGAAGCGTTAATTGAACCGTCACACTCCCGATCAAGTTAGTCGCAGTTAGCGTATAAGTGGTACTTACAATGGGTGAAACCTCAAACGACATCTCTCCCAGAACGCTCCCTACTCCGTTGTCTATTTCCAAGCCTGTCAGAGGAGTGCCACCGTCCGTAACGTTCCATGACAATAAAGCAGATTCTCCCTGAACTAATACACTTCGATTCGTAACAAAATTTTCGATAGCCGGTAGTTCTGGCTCGGGAGCTTGGACTCCCTCGCCTCCGAGCTGACGCAAGTAACTAACCAAAACTTCCATTTCGGTGTCATTAATCTCAATTCCAGCGTGCGCAGCTATCGCTTCTCCTAAAGTCAAGGCGGCCCCATCATGCAGATACGGTGCCGTAGCCCACACATCTTTCAGCGTAGGAGTATCGATCCCAATGAGCGCTTCGCCAAGACGCATACCAGATCCATCTTTCAAAGTACCCAAATTGTGGAACCCGCCGAATTCGCTATCCGAATAGGCCGTTCCGCTGTGACAAGCCGCGCAATTTTTTGCAGCAAAAACGGCTCGTCCCGCTAGACCTTCCGGAGTCAAACCACCATCAGAGTCGGTGTAAGGGGACTCATCAAAGGCCTCGAGTGAAATCAAGTAGGCGGCCAGCGCATCCAAGTCGTCACTACGGCCTGAATTGGGAGCTCCCAAGGGTGCGTAGGGCTCTCCCCCTTCGATCAATCCTGTACCTTCCGCCAAACTACGAATCTGAGTTTCGAAATCCTGGACTTCGTCAAAATTCGCCGACCAGTGAAGTAAGCCATGTCCATCCCCACTGCGACCTCGTAAGTCGATCGTATTGCGAAGCCCCTCTCCAAATCCCGACATATCCCAAACACGTCCATCTTGCCCACCGTCATTATGGCATGAAGCACAACTGATATAGTCAGACCGAGACAAGCGATCATCGAAAGCATCGTAGAACAACTGCTTACCTATGAGAACCTCCGGATCAAGAGCTTCTTCAACGACACTTTGCACAGTAGCGAGAAGAGCTGATCCAGCAACGCCTCGTCTTACCAATTCGGATACATCATGCACTGTCATAGAGCGTGACATGAAATTCTGCACGTAGAGTTTGGTCCCGTCAGGCGACAAGCACAAACCTTGAGGTGCTCTCTGGACAGGGAACCTGAAGAGCTCCTGTTCGCCGAAGCTATCGATTACCGCGACTTCGCGGCTTCCTTCCAAAGCAACAAAAACGTACAAGCCATTTGGCCCATAAACCGCGGAGCTTGGCACAGCGGCATCGTCATGATCGACTCGGGATGTATAAGTCTCCAAGCCCGCGAGCAGGTCGATACGAGAAGTAATCGCCCTTACAGTGCTGTCGTGAGTGAGTTCCAAACCGTCACGCAAAAGGCCACGTTGAATGTTATCTTGCTTGGAGGGGACCCACGCTTCCAAGCCAGTTGGGGAGAGAGCAACAGCTGACAAATAATTCGGGAGGCCACGAGCGCCACCACCCGAATCCGGAGCCACGCTACTTTGAAGTAAAATGGTATCGCCAACTGTCATGCTCTCAATGGATACAACAAGCACCTCACCTCCCGCTGCGGACGGATCAGGATTGAGCGTCGATTCGCCATCAATTGGCGGTGTGATGAAGCGTGATACGTAAAGCGTGTTCCCTGGGCTATCCAAAGCAAGTCCACGAGCATTGAGTCCGACATCTGCTGAGCCAATGATTGAACCATCAGATAAACGCATCTTCACCACGAATCCGAGTGCCTCAAGAGAGATGTATGCGACCCTATTATCTGGACTCAAGACAAGCCCATGCGGTTGAGAGGCTCGAGGCAGTGAGAAGGTTCTGACTAAGCTGAATTCAGGCGATAGTTCCGAAATCGTCGAACTGCCTTTATTGGCCACCAAAACATTTCCGTTCTGCAGTACCGCGACACTTCGAGGCTTTTTCCCTACCGGAATTTCCACGATTCTGGAGAAATCTGAGGCGTCAAAAACAGTTACCGAATCATTGTCCGGGTTGACCATCCAAACCCGATCAGCCTCATCTAATAAGGACTGGTAGGCAATCGTTTGTGAATTAACGGGCTTATCCGTTGGCAAACCTTGAGGAGCTACGTTTTGGTAAAACTGTACACTTATTTCACGACCACTCGAATCTTTGGCGGTAAAAGTGACCAAGTATCTTCCGGGTTCTGCATAAACATGCTCTACCTGAGACAAACTCGAGTAAGGCGTATCCGAAGATCCATCACCAAAATTCCAACTAAAGGTCGGACTCGTTCCCCCACTCATCGGAACTTCAAAAACGGCAGAGGCTCCCGAAACGATTGGGCTCGAGACAGTTGGAGCCAATATAACTTCCGAATTTATCCTCCACGAGAAGGTCCTAGAGGTCATTAAGCCAACCGTGTCGATAGCTTCCACAACAACGCTGTATTCCCCAGCGATACTGGGCACACCGCTGATAACACCGGAGTTAGCGTCCAGAGACAAACCACTGGGCAATCCACTTGCCGAATACGTAACAGATCCCCCCTCTGGATCTGTTGCAGCCAAAACCAAGCGAACCGAATCTCCTATGGTATTCGCTGCTGCGGACACCTCAGAAAACTCGGGCGGCATATTTTGGGGGGTGATAACCGTCAGATTGAAATTATCAAAACGCCCGACGGAGGCTTCAGCCAACTCTGTTTTCTTGTTATTGAATACCCCTAAGCCAATTGTGTGTTCACCCGCTGCGAGAGGGCCGAGAGTTATCGAGAAGCGCTTCCATCCCGTGCTCTCATTCAGTGTTTCAGACGGTGTATCCAAAATTTGGTCAGCGTAATCGTTTCCTTCGCCTGAGCCGAACAGCTCTCCATCAAGAGCAAACAACACTTGTGCGAATTCGTCGCTCTCGTAATTGTAGGCCATGGTCAGATTGTAGTCGAAACTGATCTCGACTTCCCTTTCAGCCAACAGGGTGAAGCTAGTCTCAAAACCGCCCGACATATTGTCGATCGCCGCGGCATCAATTCCACCAACTGACATTTTCAAGCCCCCTCCCTCTTGACCTGCATCCACCTCCCAAGATCCAGAAGCGTACTCCGGCTGACTGGTAGAACGAAACATATCGTCTCGGTAAACGAACCCATCAGAGTCACTTTCGAAACCTAAATCTAAACCTCCTTGCGTCGCTATAGTCCAAGTGAAGGATCGACTAACCGACTCCTCGTCGTCTGTTACAGTGAGCGTAGCTAAATAGACGCCCACTTCGGCCGAAGTGGGGACAGCCGATATGACTCCGGTCAGCGGGTCGATCGAGAAACTGCTCGGTAGACCGGATAGTTCGAAAGTGGCTTCGCCCGACACGTTCGAAACATTCTGTGCAAGCGTTACATTCTGCCCCACGAAATAAGTTCTATCCCCAGGATTCAAGACCCCTAGGCCGCCCACCGCCATTCGAACATAGACTTCCAAGTCGTCTGTATCGGCAGACCAAATACTGCGAGCTTCGGTATCGCTGGGGATCCCTTTGAGAACCGGATCTATATCCCCGATATCAGTGGCATTTGCCCAACCTGAATCATCGAATCCGGGGAGCTGCCAACCCTCTTCATACGAAGCAGAAACCTTCCACTCTGCATTTGTGAAATAACGCTCTCCTCCGACCGTAAAATCACCCACAATCGCTGAGGGTCCATCATTATTGATGGCTTTGATGGCAATCAGACCAGATTCAGCTTCCGGCAACTCCGTCGTATACGTTTCCCGCCAATCAGTTCCTATTCCGATTAACTCGCCGTTGAAGAAAAGCTCATGCTTGTCGTCGATCCCCAAGCGAGCCATATTGACCGATGTATCCACTTCTTTGGCTAAGGACGCTCTCAGATTCGAAGTAGGAATGATCTGCTTGGGAATGTCTGGCCCTTCCCAGCGCAACTCGATAGTACAAGGACCTCCTCCTTGATACCATTCTAGAACAATGGGCACTGGAACGCCTGCTTCTAACTCGATAGTACCGGAATACTCCGTCGGAGACTGCCAAGTCCATCCACTTATCAGACTTTCTCCACCCAATCTCAAGCGAACGCCATCATCAGCGTTCGTGTAGAATGTGTAGGCGCCAGCGACCTCAGGCACCACCCAGCCACTCCAACGCGCACTGTAGCCGTCAGTACCTAGCAATACGGCATCCGGGCTCTCGGTCTCGCCGTAATAGAAATTCACACTTGGATCAATCCTCTCAAATTTCTTGGCTCCCAAAATATCGTCGAAGTATTCAGCCTTCAAACCCGGTACGCTATCTACCAAGTTGTCCTGAATATTGGGCCGCACGTGAACTATCTTAGCCTTCGAGTGCACTCCCTTTTCATCCAAAACGAAAATCATCCAAAAACCTGGTACCATAACATTTGGGTTCGGGTGCCCAACAACTTGATACTCGCCCGGACCGACCTCTGAGAAAGGTAAGCTTAGAAAACGCAAATCCGTGGACCACCCATGTGTCGTAGCGATCAATCGGACAGCCGAGAATTTGCTAGCGTTCGGAGTCGCCGAAATGTCAAAAACCTCGCCAACGGCTACGTGCTCCGGAGCAGAGCTAATCACAGGCCTCTCAGCCAGACTACCATCCGCATTGAAAAGATTCGGAGGCGTAAAGATCTGCCCATCTTGGTGATTTTGATCTCCCAAATCTCCGGTTCCATATCCACCTCCACCGGCAAATACGGTACCGTCGGCCAGCAGCAAACCGACCGAGTGATAATTTCTAGGTACCGCCATGTCCGCAACCTCACGCCACTCTCCCGTTTCGGGATTCCAAATTTCTCCCGTTAGCACCGTGCCATCATCGCGAAATTTTATCCCCGATGTGTTACCACCGATAATGAGCACTTCACCGCTTGGCAGCATAACGGCGCTTTGGAAGCGACGCGGATACTTCATTGGGTTTGTCAAAGCCACGGTAGGCGGACTTGTATTCAAATCTATGGTATAGCATATGTTCGAACTGCCTCCATTGTAATCGCTTGCTCCACCTGCGACCAAAATTTTGCCGGATTCGTACATCGCAACGCCGGCATGCTTGGGGTAGTAGTCGCCTGGAACCGTCAATCCCGCGGAATTACGAATTCCGTTTCCATTCGGATCGACCCAGTTCATGTCGGCAGTTGGTCCGAAATGAAAAAGTTGTCCTTCGGGTGACACAAAAAGGTAAGGCCACCAGTTCGATTCAAATCCGGTCGCATTCGCTACGGGTTGCCAGTCTACCCCTGCTAGCCGGCTCCAAGACCCCGTGTCAGAGCTAAAGCGTTCGGCTGTATTCCCACCCCCACTACCACTGACGGTAAAAACATCCCCATCCGCCAGGGCAACCGAAGTCGTGTACCAACGCTTATCGTTCATGTCTCCGACTCGATCCCACTCTCCCGTTCGCCAGTCAAAAACGCTGGTATGCTCAATGGTGTAACGCCCACCATTCGTCTGCAAAACACCATCGGCTCGCATAACCAAATGAGCGCAAAACATCTCGTGATCGAGATAGAGGTCATCATTGGAAAAGGTTCCGGATTCTGGATCGTAGATAGACCAATAGGTTTGGTGGGCGGTACCCGGCCAAGTGCGACGTTCCTGTCCGCTGAAGGTTAACAGCTTCCCATCCGGCAAAGCTGCCGCCGAGACTGGGATATGAGGCCAACTCACCACTGGCCCCCATCGTCCATCCAGATTAGACGCCTCCGGTTCACTTGCTTGTCCATCGTATCCGGGTAATAATGACGCTGCTGCAGCCCAGAAAGCGTCATCGACGGCATGTTTATCGCCCGCAAAAGCGATGTTGGCAGAGAGGAGGAATAGGGAGAGTAGAAAACGTTTCACGGTGGGGAACGAATTTAAGGTCAAAGGGAGGAGGATGCTATTTCAGCTTCTCGCTCGATAAACTGTGGGTCGGTCAAAGTTTCGAGAAAGGCGACAAGGGCAGCTTTTTCGTTATCGGTTAACTGCAGGCCCGCCGCCGGATGTTTGGAAAGGTTTGGGTCCAGAAACGCCCCCCGCTGAACCCCGGAATTGTAGTGTTCAACCACTGCCTCCAGGGAGGCAAAACGCCCATCGTGCATGTAGGGGGCAGTTACTGCTACGTTGCGCAAGGAGGGAACCTTAAAGCTTCCCGTATCCATTTTCTTATTAGACGCCTCGAAACGCCCTAAATCGGCGGAGTCAACGCCAAGCCCGTTGTTAGCGAATTCCTTGCTCACGAACAGAGAGCCGCCGTGACAATGAAAACAATCAGCCCCACGTAGCCCCCGTTTCGGATCGTGTTCCGTGACAAAGAGACTGAAGCCTTCCTTTTCCTGATCCGTGAGTTCGACTTCCCCACGCATCGCTCGGTCAAACCGCGAATCCTGGGAAACCAAGGTAAGAAGAAATTGCTCAATCGCTAAGCCGATCAGCTCCGGTTCGATCTCTTCAGCTCCAAACGCTTTTTCGAATCCGCGGACGTATTCTTCATCAGCCTCCAATTTGGAAATAACTGAAGGAAGCGTTTCTCCCATCTCATTAGGGTCCACCAACGGATGCAAAGCTTGTTCAGCCAGATTCGAAACTCTACCATCCCAAAAAAAGTGTTTGGACCAAGCGAGATTGAACAAGGGCATCGAATTTCGCCTTCCAAGTCTACCTCCGACACCTGAGCTTAACGCTTTTGTATCCGTAAATGCATGACTCCTATCGTGGCAAGAAACACACGAGACTTTGCCATCTGAAGAAAGCACTGGGTCTTCGAAGAGCTTTTTGCCAAGAGCAACGCCCTCCATGGTCGGCATTCGTTCCCCCAAATCGAGCACGGGAAGGCGATTGGAGATATTCAGCGGGTACACGGCTCCTCGAGCACGCCTCGCCCCATCCAAGCGCTGTATTTGCGTTTGGTAAATCTCTGGATAATAGACCGGCGTTTCGAACGAACGCGAAACAGCGGACCTTGCAGTGAGAGCTAGCGGGTCTCCTTGACGCGAGTGAGTAAATCCCTGTCCCGACCAGGGATTTAAACCTGAAGAACGGTCAAAAAGCTCCCGCAGATCGAAGCCAATTGCCACAGTCTGCATCCGTTTGCTTTCAAATGAAACTGGAAGCTCTACCGCGACTTGATTCCCATCGTTTGCCAAATGATAGGAGAACCCGTGGGTGACGCCCTCCGAATCGCGCACGCTCCCTTCAAAAGCGGAAAAGATATAACCGCCGGTCCACCCCCAATGCAGGCCAGAGGTTACGGGATGCAGGGCGTGCTCCTCCGGGATCTCATTGGGGTCCGAATCATTTAGATTTTTTGACAAACCAACCTGAAAGCGAATAGCCCGATAGCTCCCCGCAGGAATCGACTCCAAATCAACCGAATAACGCCCCTTGTCAGCCCGAATCAAGCCCACCAAATAATCCGCCGCGTCTAACCACTGGCCCGTATCCGTCTGCAATGCGAATCCGGAAAGCAACATGTCAAAACGACCGATAGTCACCGAACTGCCATCCGGGAACAAATTAGCCTCCCCCAAGCGGAGTGGTTTTCCGTCAAAGTGCGGTTCTAGACGTAGGACTAACTCACCACCATGAGCTGCTAAAGGAAGCCCCAAAAGCATCAACACGAGGTAGCAACTAAGAAACAGCGACACTTTCGCACGTCGACTGCCCCCTGAGCTGGGTGTTGTCAAATGAGGCTCCATCGAAAGAGCTCTTTTAGTAAAATCTTTGTGAAGTAAAGCTGATAGAAGATATTAGGTTCAATTAAGTGGAATCCACTAGAAACAGAGTCGAAATTGACCACGAGGGCTGATTCTGAGGGAGATCCCGGATTATCGAAACTTATGAGCTTCCGCTCGCTTTTCCTACATAGGCGACCTAGCGAAACGCTTGCCCGAACAAAGCGGGACTGAACCCTTCGCGAACGAGCACCGCCTTCACTCCCAACTCCGAAACCTCCACGATGTTACGGGACTCATCGTCGAAAAAGAGCATCTCTTCGTAATCCACACCCGAATCCCGACGCAAGGCCTCGAAATGTCGGACTTTTGAACTGGGATAAATCTCTTCATAGGAGAAGAAGGCTCTGAGCTCTAGTAGATCGAGCAAGGTTCTCGCCCAATCAGGCCGCGTGGTACGGGAAGCAATTGCGATCGGCACTCCCAAATCATTCAAGAGTCGCAAAGCCCGCTGGATTCCGTCGTAAACCAAAACGACAGAGCCCCTTGAATCTACGACCTTTCCTGACTCCTTACGAAAAGGAGGCTCGAGGCAATCGCACCACACGCCACCCGCATCCCAAACCGTGAAGTCTAGATCAAAAACAACGAGCTTGAATGGGGCTTGGGCCATATCCACAGTCCGAAACAAGCAGAGCGGATGAGAAAAGCCACCCCTTTTGAGATTGAAATGTCGGGACCACCCATCGGCCCCCAACAGCTTAGTTCCACCCTAGCTTAAGCTCTCCATGAACGTAGACTCTCGGGAAAAATTCGGGGCAATCAGCGCCATGTCCAACCTCGCTTTCGCAACGGGAAAGCTGCTGGTCGGATTCTGGGGGAACTCCTACGCGTTGATCGCGGACGGCATAGAATCCATCGCAGATGTATTCTCCTCACTGGTTGTCTGGAACGGCTTGAGGGTTGCTGATAGGGAGCCAGATGCGGAACACCCCTACGGTCACGGCAAGGCGGAATCGATCGCCGGACTCATCGCAGCCTGCGCCCTAGTCGTCTCCGCCATCCTGATCGGGATCAACGCCATAAGGGAACTACTCGAACCGCACGGGGTTCCCGCCCCTTACGTCATCCCTGCTTTGATTGCTATCATCATCGGAAAGGAAATCCTCTTTCGTTGGCTTATGAAAGGCAGCGAGGCCTCCGACAGCACTGCCTTGAAAGTTGAAGCCTGGCACCACCGCATGGACTCGTTCACCTCGCTAGGAGTATTGATCGGAGTCTGCATCGCAGTGTTCGCCGGGGAAGGTTTCGCTAGTGCAGACGACGTGGCCGCCCTACTTGTTAGCGGGCTCATAATTTACAACGCGGTACAACTCGCCCGCCCTTCCCTCGATGAGCTACTCGACAGAGACGTCGGCGAAAAGCTCGCCGAACAGATAGAAAATGCTGCGAAAGAAACCCCAGGGCTCGTCAGACTGGAATCTCTGCAAGTACGAAAAAGCGGGACCCAGCACCTAGTGGACGTCCACCTCGAGGTGGATGGAAACCTCACGGTTACCGCGGGCCACGCAATCGCCCACAAGTTCAAGGACAAGCTCCTCTCGCAAGAGGAGCTTCGCATCAGCCACGTCATGACCCACGTGGAGCCAGCAGGCAGACCGGGACGCTAGCCCGGTCTTTTTGGAAAGAGCGATAGTACTCCTAAAAATCGCTTTTCCCGTTTCGCTTTTCCTTCCTGGCTCGAAATCCCTTTTTGGCCGCAGATTTGCGAGCCGATTTGAATTTCGCCAGCTGATCCTCATCCAAAACCTCAGCTAAGCGGCTATCCGTTTGAGCCCTCGCCGCTTTGAGCTCACCCATGGCTTCTTTCATCGTTGACCGATCCGGGCGTTCACCCTTCTCGATGCCGTGCTTTTCAAAAATTTCTCGGCGGCTCTCCCGCGCCTCTTTGAGGATGGATTCGACCTGAGTCGTTTGCTCCTCGCTTAGGTTTAGCTCAGAGAGCACGCCCTGGATTTCGAATCCATCCTGGGCATCCGCATCTTGAGAAAAACCGATTGTTGCCAACGCAAGCGCCAGCCCAGCTGTGATAATCTTTGTCAGTTTGTTGAATTTCATAGGCCACCGTCCTTGCAAACGCCATACCAGCCGGAAAACTCAACTCGTAACTTGCTACTCCACAACAACTAAACTATTTATCTCTTTAGTTTCCGCACCTCTCCAAACACAGATACAAGGGACTATTTCCCATTTTCCAGCCCTCCTGAAAATCAAGATTGGGGAAAACTTCCCAACTCGCTCACCACCAATCCCGAGTGAAGCCGAAGCGAATAAGCATAGCGAAGCACATCCCTACCACTAGGAGACGCAGAAAATTCGGGTTAATCCGAAAGAGGCAATGCGAACCAAGATAGGCCCCCAGTAATTGCCCGAGAATCATGACGCCTCCAGCCACCCAAACTACCTTTCCATAACTGAGGAAAACGATGAGCGATGCTATGTTGGTCGCAAAGTTGAGGGCTTTCGCCCCAGCCGTCGCAAGAGGAAGATCTCTCCCCAACAGGCTAACACCTGCCAGCGAAAAGAAGGACCCCGTCCCCGGGCCTAGCATCCCGTCGTAGGCGCCAATGACCGGTACCGCCAATCGCCTAAAAAGAGTTTGGCGACGTGCAGATTTACTTGTGCCCAAGGCGCTGGCGGAACTGAAGATGAAGAAAATGGCTGTCGCTACGAGCGCGATTGGGATGAGTAATTCAAGCACCGCAACGTCTACAAACTGGACGGCTACTGATCCAGAAGCGGACGCAAGAAACGCGATGCCCATCAGGGGCAACATATCCGCCCTCTGGATTCTGCCGGTCTTAAACATCAAGAACGCAGCAGTGCCGGTGCCTACACTTCCCTGGAGCTTGTTAGTTCCAAGGGCAGCTAGAGGCGGAATGCCCACCGCGAGCAATGCTGGCAAGGCGATAAGTCCCCCGCCACCTGCCAAGGTATCGATGAAACCCGCAGCAATAGCTACTAGGAACAAGACCAACAACAGCCCGAAAATGAAATCACTTTCCATACAAGATCGCGCTGCAGCTATAAGCCTGCCAGTCGAGATTAGGTGGAAAACCCTTAAACCCCTATAAATCTCCCTATTAACCTAACTTAAAAAGATCAGTGCGATTACTAATTTGGACAAATCGCATTCTGAAAGTCAGAAAACGCTTTCTTTTGCTCCGTAATTTCGCTGTATTCTGAGTTTCGAAGCCCCTTACCCTAATACCTCGGATCCTTTTAGACAGGTCTCAGTTCGAAAGCATGCCTACACAGTTAGACCAAGGGCTTTAGCCGCAGGGCTTCAGCAACCCTGCGGCATCTTAATTTTCCTTCCCACCCCCCGTAACCACAGCTAGTTAATCGCTAAACCTCCCCAGGGTCTCATCCCTCAGACTTGAGAGCTGGTGACCCGTCCCTGCCCAAACCCAAAAGGGCGGAGCAAAAGAAAATGCGAGAAAACACAGTCACCCTCCCAATTCCGGAGGCCCCACCCGGGTTTCTGAAAAGCAAAGTATCCTTGATTCGGGAAGTCGCACTCGAATTGGGCCAAGCAAACGATCCAGATGAAGTCATGCGAATCGCTATATCCCGCGGACGGGAGGTACTCGGATTCAGCAGACTAAGTGTTTGGCTATTCGACGGGGGCTTCCACGCCCTTCGCGGCACTTTCGGAGTAGATGAGCATGGATCCGTGGTCGATGAGCGGCAGAGCCGAGTATTTGATCACGTGTCAGTCGGCCCGCAGCGGGAAGCCTGGTCCAAAGCTCCTCATTACTTCGTGGAAACCAATAGCCCTTTGCGAGATTCCGCAGGAGGTATCATCGGACACGGAATCCATTTCACCGCTCCCCTCTACCAAGCGGGGCAACCAAGGGGCTACCTATCCGCGGACGACCTGCTGGAATGCCCTTCCCTGAATCAGGAAACGGGCGAGCTCATGTGCCTGTTCGCTGAATTCATTGCCGCCAGCTACTTTTCGAAGATCGCAGAAAAACAGGCCTACGATGCCATCGAGGCCCAGGAGCAATCAGAAGCAGCCAAAAGAGAATTCTTGGGCATGCTCAGTCACGAAGTCCGCACGCCCCTGAACGCAATTCTCGGTTACTCCCAACTCCTCAGCATGCAGGAGAACTCTGAGGAACAACGATCTCTCGCTAAAACGATCGAGAGCAGCGGTGACCATTTGCTCCAAATGCTCAATAGCATGATCGACTACAGCAATCTAGCCGACCGCGATCTGCGAGCTCGATACACCTCTTGCGATCCCGTTCAACTCGCCGAATCCGTGTCCTGCGATCTTGCGCCCGAGGCAAAGCGCAAAAAGCTAAACCTCGACTTCATCCACTTGGGAGACTTCAGCGGATCCGTTTTGGCAGATGCCCAAGGACTAAAGAAAATCCTTTTCAACCTGATCGAGAACGCGATCAAGTTCACCACCAAAGGCGGGGTCAAAATCACAGCCCAAACCCAGCCGACCCCCAATCGGACCCTGGCCCTACAATTCACGATCGAAGACACCGGCTGCGGAATCCCCCTCGCCGAGCAGAGTACCGTTTTCGAACCATTCCGGCAGATCGATTCCTCGCTCACACGCAAGCATGGAGGAGTGGGCATGGGACTGGCCGTGGTCGAGCGCCTAGTCTCTGGTATCCGTGGGAAAATCCATCTCGAATCCAAAGAAAACCATGGTTCGACCTTCACCTTAAACTTCGAGTTCGACTACGACAGTGCCGCCCCACAAGTGGCTAGAACGACGATCGGCTCCCGGGCTTCGCCTTCCAAGCCACACGAGAAGTGCAACATTCTGGTCGTGGAGGATAATCCCGACGACTATCTGCTCGTTGAGCAATTCATCAAAGGCCTCGGATACCCCTGCCCGACTTGGGCCAAAGGCGGGGAATCCGCCAAGGGATTTATTGCCCGCCACCCCTATGACTTTGTGCTGATGGACCTACAGATGCCCACCATCGATGGACTTCAGCTCACCAGACTCGTCCGCAGCGGCGATTGTGGCGTGATCAACAAAGACGTGCCCATCATTGGTATGACCTCAAACGACGAGGCCTACGCTCGCGAGCGGGCTATCGCAACAGGCATGGACGAATACCTCTCGAAGCCCTTTAAGATTAAAAACCTGGAGTCGGTCATCCAAAGGGTACTTGAAGGCCAATCCCCTCTTCCCATCTAGAGCCGGGGACGAGATTTAAGACTTGCTGCGAGTCTTGCGGAGAGCCGACTTCCACGGATCTGCGGCAGATTCGCTTTCAGCATTCTCCGCAGCCGCCCGGCGAAGCTTGTCCTTCTTACTGGGTCGCTTGCCCTTGACCGGGGCCTTGCCTTTGCCGGGATTCACCGGATTCCAGCTTTCCGGCTCAAAGCCCACCACCCGCTCTCTCGCGACTGGATCCATTCCATTCTTCTTTTGAATCTGCTGAAATTGAAAATCGGTCTCTTCCGTGACGAAGGTGATGGCGACCCCATCGCCTCCCGCTCGTCCAGTCCTCCCCACGCGATGTACGTAGTCGGCGGGAGCTCTGGGCAGATCATAGTTGATCACGCAGGGGAGCCCCACGATATCGATTCCTCGGGCAGCCACATCGGTCGCCATCAAAATCCGAACTTTCCGGTCTTTGAACTTCTGCAGCGAGCGGGCCCGTTTGTCCTGACTCATATCCCCATGCAAGGCAACCGCCTTGATTCCGTTTTTCACGAGCTTGGCAGTTACATTGTCCGCTCGACGCTTAGAGCTAACAAAAACCAAAACGAGGTCCCAGCCTTCTACCTCCAACAAATGGCGCAGCAGACCGGTCCTCGTATTGGCAGAAACCTCGATGGCGCGTTGACGAATCTTTTCGGCGGGCTTCGAAGCTGACTCCAGTTCGATCCTAGCTGGTTCCTTGAGTAAAGCATCCGCCAGCGAAACCACCCCCTGCGGAAAAGTCGCGGAGAACAGAAGATTTTGCCTCTTGGGAGGAAGCATGTCCAAGATCTGGTTTAATTCCTCGGAGAACCCGAGAGCCAGTAAACGGTCCGCCTCGTCCAAGGTCAGAAGCTCAACTTCGTCCAACTCCAAGGAGCGACGCTCCACCAAATCGATCAAGCGGCCCGGCGTCGCCACCACTACCTCTACTCCCGAGTAGGCCAACTTCATCTGAGCCTCGTAGCCGACACCGCCGTACGCGGCGAGCACGCGAGCCATGTTCGGAGCTTTTTCACCATAGCGTTCAAACGCTTCCGCCACCTGCACCGCCAGCTCACGCGTCGGCACCAGGACAAGATATCGCGGTTTCCTGCTCTGTTCCTGAGCGGCCGAAAGGCCTTGTAAAATCGGGAGGGCAAACGCGGCGGTTTTGCCGGAACCGGTTTGGGCCGCCGCTCGCAGATCTTTTCCCGCGAGGATAAGCGGAATCGCCTCCGCTTGAATGGGAGTAGGTTCCGCATAACCCAATTTCTCCAGCGAACGGAGAAGGAAGTTCGGTAAAGCTAGCGACTCAAATGACATTGCCGAACACCACTGCACTCGATTTGCCGGCAAAGCAAGGTCTTCACCTGCTCTTATCGTCGTACGCCCGGCCCGTCCAAGGGTTGATCTTGTTTTGGATAGGCGGGGTGGCCTGGCGATCGGAAGTATCTCGCTTCAAATCTTTTGGCTTCGGCTTTCGGGCGAGCGGCTCTAGCCCGATCGACTCCCTGTAGACTGACTCCAACTTTGCCCTGGCCCAATGCGTTTTCCGCAAAAACTTCAGGCTGGAAGAGATGCTAGGATCGTTGGCGAAACAGTTTATCGAAATTCTAGAGGCCAACTCTTCCCACCCCATATTCTCAACAAGCTCAGTCAACATATCCTGAAGAGTCTTCCCATGCATCGGGTCCTTTTTCGCCGCCTCGCTCATAAAGCGAAATCAGCTGGAAATCCGGAGCCAAGGTCAACACGCAATCGCCTTGCCTCTCCACAGAACTCGCCCCAAAACCCCACACTCCCCGAGAAGGAGACCATCAAACCGACTGCCCTATGAGCGAAATACCAAATTGCCCAAAATGCGACTCCGAGTACGCCTATGAAAACGGCCCCCTCTTCGCCTGCCCTGACTGCGGGCACGAGTGGACCGCCCAAGACGCGGAAAACGCTGCGGCAGGCCAAACCGATGAATCTGTCAAAGACGCCAACGGCAACACCCTCTCCGACGGCGACACCGTAACCCTGATCAAAGACCTGAAAGTCAAAGGAGCCCAAGGCGATCTCAAGGCAGGAACAAAGGTCAAAAACATCCGTCTCTGCGAGGGCGATCACAACATAGATTGTAAAATTCCGGGCTTCGGAGGCATGAAGCTAAAGTCCGAATTCGTGAAAAAAAGTTAAAGCTGGAAAGCTGCCCACAAGGATAGAGGCCAATTTTAAGCAACCAGCCATCCGGCATAAACAATGCTCATAATCGGTATGCCGATCACTGAAACCCTCCCATACCAAAAAGTGGCCGGCTGAGCTTCTGCATGAAATCACTTTCCACAGACGATACATCGCTCAAAAAGCCCGGGTACGATCTAGATAAAAGAGCCATCCAGATCCTGCGGGAAAACTCTTGGGGAGACTACACTCTGCCCACCAAAGGCCTCTATCCATATCAGTGGAACTGGGACTCCATGTTCGTGGCTCTAGGCTTCTCCGAGATCGACCTCGATCGAGCTTGGACCGAGGTCGAATCACTTTTCCAAGGACAATGGAAAAACGGCATGGCGGCCCATATCGTTTTCCGCCGCGATTCGCCATCCTACTTTCCCGGCCCCAAAGTATGGGGTGGTACACATGACGTCCCGACCTCCGGCTGCTCTCAGCCACCCGTGGCGGCTACCATTGTCCGCGACCTTTACGAGAAGAATCCTGAAATCGGGAAACAACGCCTCCCCGAACTCTTCCCTCGCCTGATGCGTTGGCACCGCTGGTTCCACACCATGCGCGTCATTTCAGGCGGTTCCGCCATCGCCGTGACCCACCCGTGGGAATCCGGACGAGATAATTCGCCGGACTGGGACGACGCCCTCGCCGACGTCGACCCAACCGGAGTCACCCCTTACCAACGTAAGGACCTCGGCCACGTCGACGCCGCCATGCGGCCAACCAACGCCGAGTACGACCGCTACATCAAACTGGTTGAGTATGGCCGCGACTGCGGCTGGGACCACACCCAGATCACCCGAGAGGGACCTTTCGCCGTAGCGGATCCGGGCATCACTTTTATCCTCATGCGAGCGGATCGCGACCTGCAAGCCTTGGCCAAGTACCTGGACAAGGAATCCGCCGTGCATGAAATCGACACGTGGCTCTACCGAGACCAGATAGCCGCAAGCTACCTCTGGAACGACGAAATAAACGCCTACTCGGCCCGCAACCTGCGCACCGGGCAACACGCCGACGGAGTATCGAGCGTAGGCTTCCTGAGCTACTACGGAGGAATTACCAAACCCAAACGAGACGCAAAACTACAAAAAACACTTAGCCGAATATTGGACGCCGCACCATATAGCGTACCAAGCTTCGATCCCCAACATCCAAAATTCGATTCGCGCCGCTACTGGCGTGGGCCCACTTGGGCTATCGTAAACTACCTCATCGCCCGCGGGCTTGAGGAATATGGCTTCGAAGAAAAAGCCACTCGTATCCGACTCGACACCCGCAAGGTTATCCAAGAATCAGGCTTCTTCGAGTACTTCGACCCCATGACAGGCGAAGGCTCTGGAGGAAACCATTTCACTTGGACCGCTGCCATCTGGCTAGCCTGGGCATCCCCCTCCACAGATAGCTAAATTCGACTTAGCCAAGAATTTGGGTAGCTTGTAGTATAAAAAAAATACAAACGATCCCGCATCAGTGTAAAGCAATCGAAAAAGCGATGCCATGGATGTGCTTTGAGCGGAAAAACCCACTACTTTATCCGATATAAAGAGTATCTTTAAACCCACGCGAAACCCCACGCGAAGACTCACACTACCCATGTCACAACTTTCCTTAGACAAGACCGACACCCATGAAGCGGAACGTCGAATCCTCGAGCAACTTTGGCACGCCGGTCGCCTCCAGCGACATATCGAGGCCTTAGAACGTTTTTACAGCACCAAGCGGGACGAATTTCGAAAACTGCTAAAATCGAAAAAAGACAACGATGAGCTCGTCGAGATCGCCAAGTTCTTGGTCATCGAAAACGTCATCGTCGATCAGCTCGCCGAAACCTTGGACCAGATGAAAGAAATCGAATCTGAAATCTGGATACAAGGAGAGAGCGGCAACTACGATCGCGATCAAATCGCCTTGCAATGGACCGAGCGATACGCACAGGCCTGGCGACAATGGCGCTTAAAGGAGTACCTTTTCGCCATCGAGCAAATGGAGTCCGAACGCCTCGCTCAATGCCTGCAATACGCTAGCTGAAGCACCTTCCCCTCCCCCCAGTAAAACGCCCGCCTCGAAAATAGCCCGCCCCTAAGGACGCAGCCCTGTGTAAACCGTCTCCCCCGTTTTTGACGCAAAACGTTTCGCCAAAGACGCTTTAATTGGTCAAGTTGCCAACGTCCCTAGCTTTCGACAGCGCCTCAAAGAGCTCCGCCGAGTTACGGGACTGCCCCCGAACAAGATCATGACCAACTGCGAAGGCGTCGCACTCCCCGAAAGGGATTCTCAACGATGAAGACTGAGGTTTGCAGCCCCTCCCCGTCAGAAGGGGAACTCAAGCCCCAAGACACCCCAATAACCGAGGGTAAACAAAAATCGAGTTGGGAACTTAGGCTTATGCTTACCTGCGGCGCTACCCTCGCCGCCGGCATTCTTCTGGAAACCCTGAATAGCGACCCCCTAGTATCTCAAGCGCTCTACACGATTTGTTACCTTTCAGGCGGGTATTTTGGGTTAAGAGAGAGCCTAGCCTCTTTGCGAAAAGGAGAAGTGGACGTCGACTTACTAATGGTCCTTGCAGCCTTGGGCGCCGCCTATGTGGGAGCACCTTTCGAAGGTGGCATGCTACTCTTTCTTTTCTCTCTCTCAAACGTCTTGCAAAACCATGCCTTGGATCGTTCCCGCCAAGCGATCCAAGCCCTCATGCAGCTACGTCCTACCGAGGTACTTTGCAAAGTAGGAGAGCGCTTCGAACGCGTCGCAGTTGACTCTGTCAAAATCGGGACCATTGCCCGACTCAAGCCAGGTGAACGGATAGCCTTGGATGGTGAGGTTACAGAGGGTCACGGCAGCGTCGACGAATCCTCCCTAACCGGCGAGGCGTTACCCGTGTATAAAGAAAGCGGCTCGAAGCTATTTGCTGGTACCATCAACCAAACCGGAAGCCTCCTGTATCGAGTCACCAGTCCGTCCTCGGAATCTACCCTGACTCGCATCATCGCGATGGTAGAGCACGCTCAGGCACGCAAAGCCAAAACCGAGCGCTTTCTGGAAAAGGCAGAGAGGTACTACGCAGTGGCCATCATCCTATTCACTCTGGGTCTGATCATAATTCCACCCACCCTGGCAGGAGCTGACCTTTCAAGCAGCTTCTACCGAGCCATGACCGTAATGGTGGTCGCATCTCCCTGCGCTTTGGTCATAAGCACACCAGCAGCCTTTCTATCAGCGATCGCTGGGGCGGCACGCCAAGGAATACTTTTTAAAGGAGGAGTACATCTCGAGCGTTTGGCAGCCGTCGATATCGTAGCTTTCGACAAGACAGGAACTTTGACCTCCGGCAAACCTACCCTCCAGTCCGCAGTCGCCTTTCCGCTAGGTATTCACGGCGAGGCCGACCAGGAAAAACGAAAACTCAAGCTGATCCAAATAGCAGCCTCCTTGGAGAACCATTCGGAGCATCCCATCGCTGGAGCAATCCAAGAAGCAGCTCTAAAAGCGGGACTAGAGAGTTTGGATATTCAGAATTTCGAAGCCATACTGGGCAAAGGAGCTAGGGCAACAGTCGCGGGCATGGACTGCTTCATCGGAAGCCCCAGCCTATTCAAGGAACTTGGCGGCACACTCCAAGTAGCGGAGGAGGCCCTAGTTGCAGAAGCCCTGTCCCACGGAGAAACCACCTTGCTACTCGCCCAATCCAAGCCTGACGGCACTTTCAAAACCGCTCTCGGTATGCTTACGGTGGCCGATAACATTCGCGAGGACACCGCCGATGCCATCGAGCGCCTGAAAACGATCGGAGTTGAAAGAATTGTTATGTTAACGGGTGACGCCCATCAAGTAGCCGAAACCACAGCCCGACTTCTAGGAATCGACGAAGTCAGATCCGAACTGCTCCCGCAAGACAAGCTCCGCATCATACAAGAACTAAACGAACAGGGAAAAGTCGCAATGGTGGGTGATGGCGTTAACGACGCTCCAGCTCTCGCCGCAGCCCATGTCGGTATCGCCATGGGAGCAGCAGGAACGGACGTAGCCATGGAAACAGCAGACGTCGTCCTGCTTAGCAACAGACTTAATCGGCTCGCCGCAGCCTTGAACCTGGCACGTAGAAGCAGAGCTATCGTTGCCCAAAACCTCAGCTTCGCGCTCCTTGTGATCGTCATTTTGGTTTCATTTTCTTTGAGCATCGGAATTCCGCTGCCATTAGGAGTGGTCGGACACGAGGGCTCTACAGTACTAGTTTGCCTGAATGGACTAAGACTGCTTGCCATAAAAAATCGCTCCAACTGAAGTCGCTGCGAAAAGCGCTTCTGCAACGAGCTGGGCAGAGATAGAAAAATCGAAATTACCTGAAGCCAAACTCGGAAGAAACTCGTAAAAGGCGGTATTCCCGCCCTATCCAAGTGGGACTTTCCGCAAACCCTTATTTTGCCCTGTGATTCTCAAAAGAACCCTCTCCCTCAGCCTCGCTGGCTTTTCACTTCTCCTTGCAACGCGCCTAGCCAACGCTGCGGATATCGCCTTTACGCCTAGCGAAGATGGCGTCTACGCAGTGTTTTCGACCAGCCAGGGAGAATTTGCCGCCAAGCTCTACTACGACCTCGTCCCCCTCACGGTCGCCAATTTTGTCGGTTTGGCAGAAGGATCGGTCCTCATCTGGGATGCGGAAGAGCAAACCGCTACCTCCGAAAAGTTCTACAACGGGCTGACCTTTCACCGGGTTATCGAAGACTTCATGATCCAAGGCGGATCTCCCAACGGACTCGGAACTGACGGGCCAGGGTATGGAATTCCGGACGAGATAAGGGCCGATCTTACGCACTCAAAGAGCGGAATTCTCTCCATGGCCAATAGTGGCCCCAACTCTGGCGGAAGCCAGTTCTTCATTACCGTCGAACCAACCGCTTGGCTTGATGGCAAATATGCAGTTTTCGGCGAGATCGTAGACGGACTGGAAAATGTGGAGGCAATATCGGAGGTACCCGTGATTGATCCTGATGCCAGCAATCACAAACCAATTACCGACGTAGTGATCAACGAAGTTACGATTCTCCGCGTTGGCACCGAAGCTCAGCAGTTCGATCCTAGAAACTACGATGTTCCTAACGTTCTGTTTCCAGAAATCAAAATGGACCTTCAGGCCACTCCTCAAGTGGCTCGCTTCGACCGCCGCATCAACGCGAACTACTTAATCAAACAGTCTACCGATCTTGAAAACTGGGAGACAGACGAGAGCCTGGAGCCTGACTACGACGTCGAGTCCGAGCATAGCATCGATGTGAGTGCACCTCTCGCCAGCGACGGGAAAGTCTTCCTTGAAGTCACGGAAATCACTTCACCTTATCTGGTAGACGGAACCGGAACCAACCTGACAATCACTCTGGGCGACCTCGGAACGCTAGGCTTGTCGCTAAATGACACGACCGGGGGCACATATTCCTTCGGAGAAAGTGCCGGAACGATTGACAAATACTACTGGTCTCCCCTTGAGGATCGAGATCAGCTATACGTGGAATTTTCAGGATTGCGAACCATGCAGATCTACTTCGATTGGACCAAAAACTCCTCTGGAACTGTGTTTGTTCACATCTTCGAGAGCTATTCCGGGGCAGGAGACTACTTCAACGTAGAAGGCACCTTCCTCGCCAACCGGCGTCCCGCCAGCAACTAGTCGCCGGATTTCTCAGGAATCTTCGGATAGCAAAGGATCCGCCTGGATTTCGGCCAGCTTGGATCTGAAGCCTTCCGCTAACTCGGCTCCTTTCTCACTTTGAGAATCGAGCAAATCGAAGAGTTCGAGAGGATCGGACTTCAAGTCGTAGAGCTCTACTGGACTCCCGTCCGAGTCGAGCAGCAGTTTCCAATCGCCCTCGCGGTAGGCAAAGTCCTTACCTTCGGGCGTGGGCAGCGCCCAAAGCGTCGCGACCTTTCGCTGCAAACTGCCACCCTGAAAAAGCGGAGAAATATCGATCCCATCGATAGGCCTGTCCGTAGGCACTTCCACTCCGCAGAGCCCTGCGATTGTATTGAAAATATCCATACCGATTACAAATTCGTCCGACTCTCCAGATTCGATAACACCGGGTAGCTTCAAGATCGCAGGAACTCGCAGACCACCATCATACAAAAAGTGTTTACGCCCACGGTAGCCGCCCGTCGAGCCATAGGCGTTAACCTCCCACCAATTGATCCAGTCCGAAGTGACCGCCCCGTTATCGCTGGCGAATACCACGAGCGTATTTTCCGCCAAACCCCGCCGTTCAAGATCTTCCAACAAACGGCCGAGCTGAAAGTCCATGTAAGTAATGTTAGCGTAATATTCGCCGGGCCCTCGTGGAATCAGCTTTTCCTTCGGAACCCCTTCTCCCGAAGGGATCGGTATGATCTCACCGTCCGTATATTCCGAATACAAAGCGTTAAACTCAGCAGGATTTTCGATAGTCGTATGCGGCTCGTTCATCGACAAAAACAGAAAGAAAGGCTTTTCTTCTGGAGCTTGAGAATCGAGCCAGCTCATCGCCTCGTCGACATAAAGTTGGGCCGTGTAGCCCTCTTGCACGGGGAGGGCTTCCCCATTTCGAAAAATGTTGGTCGGATTATGATTAGTCGGGATCTGAAAAGCGTTATTTCCGTAGCTGAAATCAAAACCGTGATCTTTAGGTTGGGGTTGGGATGCATCGCCCAGGTCGCTATTGAGGTGCCACTTTCCGATCAGAGCTGTAGCATAGCCGCTGTCCCTGAGAAGTTCGGCAATCGTGGTCTCATTTTCCTTCAAATAGATACCGCTTCCCTCCGGTATCCAACTTTTCACTCCAGTCCGATACGGCATGCGACCCGTCATCAAGGAAGCGCGAGAGGGAGAACAAAGAGCGGAAGGAGCGTAATAGCGGGTTAAGCGAAGGCCCTCCCCCGCTAGCCGATCCAAATGCGGAGTTTGCAGGACAGGATGCCCTTGCACAGCGAGGTCCCCGTATCCGAGATCATCGACATAGATGAGAAGCACATTGGGACGCTCCTCTGCCGATAGAGATAGGGCCGAAAATAGGGTTATGAAGAGGAAAGGAAGTGATTTCACCGCGAGAACTTCAGCAAGTTCCAAGCCACAGAAAGCATCGGATCTTTTCGCAAAGGACCCTGTCTAGACCCCTTCAACTAAATTCAGGATGACGCAACGCTCCGTACAACGAAGAAGCCTTACTGCTTGTCATAGCCTCGTCCTACACCATTAATCGCCGACCTATGTCTAAAATACATACCCTTTCCTACGCTGCCAGCGCAGCGATCGCCCTAGTCGCCTTGACCGCTTGCGGCAAGTCGCCAGAACCCGAAGAGACCGCCGCTCCGGAAGAAGCTGTAGAAACAACTCCTGCAGTTGAAACCCAGGCGATCGCCTACGATACCCTGGAGAAAAAGGTGAGCTACGGCATCGGTATGCAGATGGGATCCCAGTTGGCCAGAGATCCTTCCATGACAGTTGACGTCGA
Organism: Pelagicoccus albus; assembly: GCF_014230145.1. NCBI lineage: Bacteria > Pseudomonadati > Verrucomicrobiota > Opitutia > Puniceicoccales > Pelagicoccaceae > Pelagicoccus > Pelagicoccus albus. The sequence continues at coordinate 1,239,298 of NZ_JACHVC010000012.1, read as the reverse complement.
TGCTCTCTTCGGAGGCATCCAGGATGCGCTCGACGGAGCGGAGCCCGCTGTGAGCCAGGGTGAGTTGATGGCCGCATTTAACGAACTTCGCACCAAGATCGAAGCAGAAGCCCAAGCCGCTTCAGCCAAGAACAACGCCGCCGGAGCTGATTTCCTAGCCCAAAACGCGGAACGCGCCGAAGTGCAAACCACCGAAAGCGGTCTGCAATATGAGATCGTCAGCTCCAGCGGATCCGAAGAAAAGCCTAGCCCAAGCAACACCGTGAAGGTCCACTACCATGGTACACTGATCGACGGCACCGTCTTTGATAGCTCCGTACAACGCGGTGAACCGATCGAGTTTCCCGTAACCGGTGTCATCAAAGGTTGGATCGAAGGCCTGCAGTTGATGAATAAAGGCGACAAGTTTAAGTTCTACATCCCCGCCGATCTCGCCTATGGCAACCAAGCGACAGGCAAGATTCCAGCTGGATCGACCTTGATCTTCGACGTCGAACTTTTGGACATCCTTTAGTCCAGGACCGAAAACAAAGAACCGACTTTTCCAACTCCTCGCGAAAAACCAACGCGAGGAGTTTTTATATCTAAAAACCGGATACAGTCCGAGACTAACGCTCAAGCTTATTGAATCGCGCAGGCTTCGAGCAGCGGCTCAAACACTGGTTCCAAAAGCTCGGTACCACTACGGGTAAAATGGTGGTTATCGAAATAAACAGGCTTGTCGTCTACCAAAAGAACTCCTCGTCCCTCTTCCGTGACATGAGGTTCAGGATCCAAGATAGTAACCCCTAGTTCTACCAGCTGGTCAAAAACCTCATCTTGAGCGCTAGACTTTTCGCGATACTCCTCAAGTGATTGCCCTAGATCTTCGATCTCCGAGCCATTCATGGAAGCACGTACCATCCTTTTGGGAAGATCTCCCTCGTAGATTGGAACCGTCCGCATAATCCAAACCTTCGTCCCTAACTCGTTCAGAGCAGAGACGGTAGCGAGGAGCTGTGTGGCGAATTCTTCCTTTTGATCGGGATACTCAATGTGGCCTTGAGCCCAGTATCCGACTAGCAATACGTTTCGCGGGCGAGCCTCTTTAATGTAATCAAAGACCGCTTCGTTCCAAGGGATCGACATCGCCTTTTTATCTGGATCCGGATTAGTCGTCTCGTAGCCAAGAAGCGGTGTAAGACCTTCCCGGTACGCACTCTTAGCGTTGACTCCTGCCTCTTGGCACATCTTGGCAAGACGGTAACTTACCGCGCCACCATGGCTGTCTCCCCAGAGCAGCAAATCGACTTGCCCTGATACATCATTTTCACGGCTCGAGAGCTCTGGAACAGACCCCTCTTCCAACATTTCAATACTCACACGCTCGACCCCAAACTCCGTTTCGATGCCTACCGCACGATAGCGAAGATGCTCATCTCCAATTCGGGATTTAAAACCGTCATTCGCCACAAACAAACAACCCACCAGTACCATCGAAACGGATACAAAGGCGAAACCGCTGAAAACCTGCTTACGTGTAAGCCAAGTACCCGCCTTTCGAAACGGTCCTTCGATATATTTCCATGATAAAACCGCTAGTACAAAGGACGCCAGTACCATCCCCCATTTGATTGCGAGGCTGGGTTCTCCACTCAAAATATGGCGCGAAAATGCCATCACAGGCCAATGCCACAGGTACAAGGAGTAGGAAATCAGTCCGATAAAAAGCAGAGCCTGCAGGGACAAAATTTGAGAGAGCCAAGTGTTTCCTTTTTCCCCACCCCAAATAATCAATCCAGTCGCCAAAACCGGCGGCAAAGCCCCGACTCCGGGAAAAGGAGTATCGTGGTCGTACTGGAAAAAACATAGAAATAGAACCCCCATCCCTAGCAAGCTCGCTGCCTCTCTTATCCAACGCGGCACTTCATACCTATTGATAAAACTGTAGGGCAAGGCCGCGAGAATGGAGCCGACCATCAATTCCCAAGCTCTGGTAGGCAAAAGATAAAATGCCGCATTCGGCTTAACCCACGTTCCGACCACACCCACGACGATCCCGACCGCAAAAATAACAATGATCGTCCGAAAGAATCGCATTTGCCCGTATTTGGCGACGAAGACTAAGATCAACGGGAAAACGACATAATACTGCTCCTCCACCGCCAATGACCAGTAGTGAAGAAACGGTTTCAACTCCGCAGCTACACTGAAGTAGCCAGAGGTCAGCCAGAGATAGAAATTCGCCACCCCTGCGACCTGTGCCAGCGTTACCTTACCCAAATCAATCAGGTCATCTGGCATCAAAAAGAACCAGCCAGCCAAGAGGCTCGAAAAAGTGACCACCGACATCGCCGGCACGATCCTGCGAATGCGACGCTCCCAGAAACGAGCCAAACTGAAAGTGCCCTTTTTCAGGTCTTTCAAAATGATGCTCGTAATCAAGAAACCGGAGATAACAAAAAAGATGTCGACCCCGACAAATCCTCCGGGAAATCCTAATCCCGCGTGAAACAAAACCACGGGAAGTACAGCGATGGAGCGAAGCCCATCGATGTCTGGTCTGTATTTAAGCATTTTCGATCAAGGGTTATCGGCTTAATTGTCGAAACAAAGGCATCAAACAGGAGAATCGCCCCAGCGATACTCTGCTTTAGCCCTAGCAATCGACGAATCCCAGACTAAGCAAATACCGTGCTCATGCCCTGTCTAGCTTTCAACTAGCTCTAGCCAGCCTTGCGAATCTTCGGTGCTGCCATCAAATAGGCCAAAGAATGCCTTCTGCAGCTTCTCTGTCACCGGTCCTCGCTTTCCGCATCCAACAGCCAAACCATCTACCGAGCGAATAGCAGCGATTTCCGTCGCCGTACCGGTCATGAAGACCTCGTCCGCCACGTACAGCAGCTCTCTCGGAAGGCTCTCCTCCCGCACTTCGTAGCCAAGCCGTTGAGCCAAATCGATAGTGATGCTGCGAGTAATGCCGGGCAAGATCGCCGCCGTGATGGGTGGGGTATACAAAACCCCATCGCGAACCACGAAAATATTTTCCCCAGCTCCTTCGCTCAAGTGACCGGAAGCGTCTAGTCCGATCCCTTCCGTGTATCCATGCCGATGCGCCTCCATGGTTATCAGCTGTGAGGAAAGGTAGTTGCCGCCCGCTTTGGCCATGGTGGGCAGAGTATTCGGAGCGACACGAGTCCAGCTAGACACGCCCACATCCACTCCACTCTCCAATGCATCTTCCCCGAGATAAGCACCCCAGGGGAAAGCGGCCACCGTGACTTCTACAGGGTCGCTGTTGCCATAGACCGTAATGGGTCCGTAGCCGCGAAATGCGAGCGGCCGAACGTAAGCTGACTTCAAGCCATTGGCGGTAATCACCTGATGGCAAATTCGGGTAAGCTCGTCCTGCTCAAACGGCATGGTCATGCGATAGATCCGAGCCGAATCGTAGAAACGTTTCAGGTGCCGCTCTAAGCAAAGATAAGCAGGTCCATTCGGAGTATCGTAAACACGGATACCTTCGAAGACCGAAGAGCCATAGTGCAGAGCATGAGTCATCACATGCACCGTCGCTTCCTTCCAAGGGATCAACTTGCCCCCATGCCAAATGAACTGAGTTTCTTCCATAGCAATATAGCGATTAGTCTTATGGGCGTCGAGCGGATGTCAAACGCAGGAACCGCCCGTCTTTCTTCTCATTTTCGCCTAGTCTTCATCGGGCAAAATCCGAGTCGCCAGCTCCAGAGAGACCGAGCTCTCCTTTTGTTCGCGACGGAAGATCAAACCCTTGCTCTGCAAGTCCAATGAGCGAAACACGAGTTTGATATCGACCGGAGCATTGTGAGCGGGACGCCCCTCAGTGCCTCGTATCTGCTCCCGAATTTCGGCAACCACTCGACCAAATGCCGCGGAAACGGATGACTCCACCGGTTGCCTGAGATTTTTACTCGATTGAAGCGTGGCAATCTCGCGGGCAGCCGCTTCGCCCGACAAACCCGCGCGGCGAGCTGCCTTCTCCGCCCGTTCGCGACGCTGGGCTTCGCGACGTTTTCGGTTGAGAAGCGACTCCTTGGTTCTTCCTAGAGCGTGTTGTCTACTCATCTCAATTCCACCTTGGTTGAAATTTTGCCTTCCAGCACCATTTCGTGAGCGCCTTCCTCATCCACTAGGATGGAATCTATCGTCGCCTCATCCCCCTCTCCCGTCGCGGGAACCGGGGTAAACTTGAACTGAATCTTGAAAGAAACGTCTTCGGTGATCAAAGCCCGCGATTCGCCTTCCGCTGCGACTGAAGACTCGTCATTTACCCGGCTCAATTCGCGCTGGAGAGTCAACAGCATGTCGCTAAGCGGCACGGGGACATTTAGGGATTCCTCGGCCATCGGGTTCATTCAGCTCCCTCTGTTGGTCTGCTTTTTAGATCAAGTTCGAGATGCTGGATGGCCTTGTCGAGATCTGCGGCACTGGCGAGCGAAACCTTGGCGGTTTTCAAATACTCCCCCAAACTGAACTCCTTGTTGGAGAGCGCAAAACTGGTGGATGCTTGAAATACGCTTTCTTGCGTGTTGCGGCTGGTAAAGCCAAATCCACCAGAGGCATGGATAGGCCCCAATGACAATCCTCCCGAAGCAGAGCCGCTGGTTTCCTTGACGCCAGCAATCCGCATGGTGAGAGCCGTTTCAATTCTTCCTTCCAGACGAACCGTAGGCGCATATTGATCAATCAATTCGGCGAGGTCCGCGCCTGCCTTGAGCTTCGCCTGTTGTCCAGATCCTTGGACGTAGATTTTCTTGATGGACTTAAGGTTCTTAAGCCAAAGCGAAAGGTACTTTTCTTCCGCTTCGAGGACTGCTTCCAAGGGAGCGGAAAATAGCTCCGAGAAAGCCTTACTGATAGTCAGCGTAGCCATAATAAGATTTGGGGTAAGAGGTTAGGCACAGGCCGAAAAAATCGACCACGTCCCGACACTTCACCGAATAGAGGCATTTGTCAAAAAATTGCTACCGCCGCGAACTCCTTGCGGCAAAAAGCTTCGAGGATCGATTCCGGACACGAAAAAACCCGCCCGAGATAATCTCGGTGCGGGTTTCTTTGGTAGCAGGAGTACCCCTACTCCTATTGTGCTACCTGTATGTATTATACCCCAAAAACTGTTTTCTCAGCTGAGGGTCTGTTTCAACCGCTCCTTTTTGCTGATGTGAGGAGAATACCACGGGAATCCCATAAGAGGAAATACCTTATTCCTCTAGCAGTCATAGGATTTTCCTATACTTAGATATTTAAATTTATATCTATTTGAATTTAAACACTTTATAAAATTTTGATGTGTCCAAAATCGTCTGAAATTTTACTAAATAAATTTTATCTAGAGTTAAGAAATAAGGTAATAACCCCTCTCTTTCTTGAAGGTATGGACTCTAGCGAAATGACCGCTTTATCCACTGAAAATAACCCATATGCTTCTGAATTTAGATCTGAAGGAATGATGTCCCATCCGGACACAAGAAAAGCCCGCCCGAGATAGTCTCGGCGCGGGCTTCCTCGATAGCGGGAGTACCCCTACTCCCTTGTGTCGCTATCTTTCGTTATACCCCAAAAAAATTCTTGGAAGAGGCGCGGCCTAGTAGGCGCGCTTCTTGGTTTCGAGGGCCGCCATTCCGAAGAGGCCGGCTCCTACGACTGCTGCAGCGGCCATGACTCCCACCGTAGGGATGACGACTGCCGCGAGTCCGATGATCGCCGCGGCGGCGATGGTGGCTTCAATCAACTGTGTCTTGTTTGCTGTCTTCATTGTCTTCTCTTTCTGTTTCTGAAGACACTATAGCCGATTTCTCCCATAAACGGAAATACTTGTTTCTTATGATTTCCATAGGTTCTGACTATACCCTATCTCCTATTGGCTCTTGCAGCTAGTCCTTCAATACGGAGAAACCCTAACGAATCCGAAATAAGTGTTAGAAATACTCATAAAGCACTGAGGTTTTTCTAAAAACTGCCGAATGCCGTAGGAGCGCAAATCAACTCCTCATCCGAACATCGCTCCCTATGGCTACAGATAAAAGAAGACTTCTACTCCTAGTTTTCACCGCTCTCGCTACTTTCCTTCAAATTTCGAAAGCTGGTTCGAATCCACCACATCCGGAAGGACTCCTGCTAAGAGGCTTCGAATCGGAAGCCGCTTTAAACCGAAGAGGCGACCAAGCTGTACTCAATGGCGTCTCTACTACCATCCGGGTGGATGCAGCAGGCGAGCTTAGCTCCTCCGTTTCAGCCAATGATCTTTCGCCATTGGTCGAATGGTACCAAGACCGAGAGCAATACTACTCTGCCTACGGCGACTTCGCTCCGGGGATCGCAAGCGCTATTGGATACACCACTACCATTTCTGATTCAGGCAAGACGCTCGACCTCGACGGAAACACTTCCTCGCCCAGCATTTTCACGACCGAGACCTATGATGCAATCGTGACCGTGGCAAAAGGCTACGTCGACGCCGGCGTCGATGCGATCCACTACGATACCGCTTGGGTCACCGGGGACGCAGGTCCTTTTGACGCAACAACCATGGTGGATTTCAGGACTTGGCTAAACGCGCGATACTCTGAAGCCACTCTCCAATCCTATGTCGATGCGAGCTACGATGCCTCCACCTTCGATTACGGAGCCTTTTTGAGATCCAAGAGCGTAACCAAGGACAATTACGGCTCTGCTACCATTTCAAGCGTACCATTGGGTCAAACCAAGCACTGGAGACTTTGGCACGCCTTCCTCAGATACAAGGAGCGCGAAGTTATCTCGGCCCTGGTAAACGAGGTGAATACCTACGCCCAGAGCGAGTTGGGACGCGAAATTGGATTTTACTTCAATCGCTACGGGTTCATCCACCGTCCGGCTGATCGTTGGTTCCTTGCAGAGTACGCTTCTGGAGACTTGGGGGAAACTCATTTTACCGGCGAATCTTGGGAGTTTGCAGATGGGATAAATCTGGAGCCGGTCTACCGAGCTGCCCTGAAGACCTACGATAACCGCTTCGAATCATGGAACAGCCCACCAGCAACCAACAATGCCGTACAGAGCGTTTTCCTAGCGGAGGCTTTGGCAAATAATGGTGTCGCGACATGGGAGGATGACTATCCTGCCACCGCGTCCGTAGCGAGATTGGCCAAACAATTCGAAAGCCAGCTAGATTTGGATACAGTCTCAGAGGCAGCCATTTTCTATCCATTGGCAACAGTTCTTCACAATCAGCCTGGTCAAACCGGTTCTGACCCGGGAACACTAGGAGGCGATCACTATTGGTACCTAGGTCTTGGATACATATTGCAAGATTTGGAAATCAACTACGACGTAGCCTTCGCCGGAGACGATCTCGGCATGGCAGATTCGTTTTCTTCGAGCGATATAAGCACCTACGATGTGGTCTTCGTTTCAGAGGCCATCCAAGTGACTGATTCCCAATTCACGGAATTGATGGATTACGTCAACGGGGGCGGCACGCTAATTGTCAGCGGGACAAACTGCTTACGCTACGACGAACTTGGAGACGACCAATCCAGCACACGCACCTACGACTCGAAAACCTGGACACAACTTCTAGGATCCGTGGGCAACACCTCCATCGGTTCCGGCACGCTGAAAGTAGTCAGTCTCGACCCATGGGGATCCTATGGTTATACGGAACAGCCGAGCTCATCTACGCTTACTACTATCGTTTCATCCATCGAATCCGCACTACCTTCAGGATTGGAACGTACCACAAGCTCGGCCTCCGGAGATGTTCGAATCCTACGCTATTCAGATTCTTCCGACGACTCCGAGGTGTACCACCTGATCAACTACACCTTCAATGAAGCGGGAACAGCCGTCACATCCCAAACAAGTTTCACGGTTTCCTTTCCCACACCCTCTAGCTATGTGGGTACTCCTACCGCGAGCTACGCGAGCTCGGCAGACAGTGCGGCAACAACACTTACCATTACAGACCTCGGGGGTGGCATGTCACAGGTTACCATTCCCACTCTAGGCTATTGGGGAATTCTTCGTATCGGATCGGCTCTTACAGAAACAGAGCATCCTAACATAGAACCGATCGCCTATTTCGATAGCCTCTTTAGCTACGAGGTCTTTGGTTCCTCTTCTACAAAAACACTGACCTACAGTGCCTTTGACGACGACGAGATCTCTAGCCTACAAGTCTACTACTCGGAGAAGGATCTCGATACCGGACTTTTTGGTCCTTGGACAGCGAGCCAAACAATTGCGGGCACTGGCACCAACGAACTATCCGACGCGACCGTTGAATACAGTTTCCCATCTGAAGGCCACTTTCGACTTCAAATCGTCGCCACAGACAGCGATGCCGCCGCAAACGAACTCCTAGGATCCGACGCTTACGATACGGAAGCCGGGTACGACACTACCGCGGTTGATCGCTCCTCACTCGTGGTCAGTGAGCTTCTGGGAATACCGGACGGAACGGTGACCACTGAACCCCTCACTCCGAGCTTCTCTTTCACCGGTCAGGTGGATCCCATTTCTGGATTCGGTCAATACAACTGGAGCTGGAACAATGGCGGAAACACGATCGATGGAGGTGGTGACAACCTAACCGAAACCGTTATTCTTCCATCACTTCCTGCAATGGTTGAAGGCGAATACGGAGAATACGAGCTTTCCCTGCGTTTCCAAAACGGTGCCGAGATCTGGGATGACTCAGAATCAGTCTTCTCCATTATCTATACCGTCATCCCCACCTATAACGGGTCTGAAGAGGATCGCGACGCAACAGATGGTGAGAGCGTTGCCTTCAACCTCGACTATACCAATCCCTATGGCGACGTATCCATTCAATGGTACAAAGATGGTGCAGCGATGAGCGGGGAAACAGGTGACACCCTCGATCTCGGAACTGTAGATAGCGATGACTCTGCAACCTACCACGCAACCATCGCCAATCCAGCTGGTTCCATCACCTCTACCGACTTCAATCTCTCCGTAACCACCCCTCTGGAAATCACCAGCCAACCGGCAGGAGCGATCATCAGCGAAGGCGATTCATTCTCCGTCACAGTCGAGGCACGCGGAACGGGTACCTTGTCGTACCAATGGACACTCGAAGGTGTCGACATCAGCGGAGCAACGAGCGCGACCTACAGCATAAGCTCTGCAGTCAGAGCCACGCATCACGGCCACTACCGTGCAGTTGTGACAGACGACCTAACATCCGTCACCAGTAACGGTGCCTTCGTCCAGATCAGCAATCAGCCAAGCGGAGGCGGCGAAAGCGGCGAGGCCCCATCGGCACCGATTAACCTTTCTGCCACCGACAACGGTACCGACGCGGTCACCCTGAGCTGGCAGGATACCTCGACCAACGAGACCGGATTCGCCCTAGAACGAAAAGAAGAAGGTTCTTCCACATGGGTATCGGTATCCAGTGGTATCCCCGCAAATGATACACAGTTCATTGACGCCACAGACATTGGATCAACTTCCTACGAATACCGCATCAAGGCGACGGGAAGCTCCAGCGACTCTGACTACTCAAATGTTGCTCTCGTCTCACGTTCTAGCGGACCTGCCCCGCTGGCCACTCCGACCAGTCTGTCAGCTAGCGACAATACAGCCCACGTCCGTCTCACGTGGACCGACAACGCAACCTCAGAAACCGGATACACAATTGAGCGAAAGCTTGAATCCGAATCCTCTTGGAGTGTGGTCGCAACCATTGGGGAAAATTCTCAAGCCTTCACTGACCCGATAGATATCGGTACTTCGAGCTACGAATATCGCGTCAAAGCTACCGACGCTACGGACAGTAGCGACTACTCAAATGTAGCCGCCGTCTCACGAGAAAGCGGCTCGGGCGGAGAAAGCGATCCCGCTCCTACAGCTCCAGCCAGCTTGGACGCTGTCGACCAAAATACGCAAGTAAGCCTCACTTGGGACGACCTCTCCGACAATGAGACCGGGTTCGCTCTAGAGCGAAAGGAAGAAGGTTCCAGCACCTGGGTTTCAGTATCCGATTCCATACCAGCGGACCAGGAGCAGTTTATCGATGTTACGGACATTGGCTCTACCACCTACGAATACCGCATCAAAGCCACCGGAAGCACAAGCGACTCCGACTACTCAAACGTCGCCAGCCTCACCCGCTCTAGCAGCGGAGAAAGTGGCGAGGGAGGAGAAAGCGAAGAACCAACACCTCCTACAGCCCCGGCAAACTTGGCCGCTGTTGACGGCACCGCATTTGTCAGCCTTTCATGGAACGACCTCTCCCATGACGAAACCGGATTCTCCATCCAACGTCGTGTTCAAGGTGAAACCACTTGGACCCAAGTCTCCACCACGGCAGAAAACGTTTCTTCTTATCAGGACAATATCGATATCGGGGATGAAACCTACGAATACCGCGTAGCCGCCGACAAGGACAGCGTCGCCTCCGACTACTCTAACGTTGCCACCGTGACGCGCGTACACACCGGTACAAGTCTTGGCCTATCTCTCATAGCCGACATCGAGATGCCGCTGGTCATTACCCTCGATTCTAGCGACACTGCCGACACGCTACGTTCCACCATTGCGACTGAGCTTCAGGTATCCGCTGAGAGCCTACGCCTGTTTGTTGGAGCAACAGAACTCACCGATCCGACTCAGACTTTGACCGATATCGGTCTAAGCCATGGCAACCAATTGACCGCGATCCAAGCAGATGATACCGCGACAAGCAACTACGCCAACTGGTCTCTCTCTACTATGGGTGATACCCTCTCAGATCGTTTACCAGAAGAGGATGCAAACAACGACGGCGTCAGTAACTACCTCCATTACGCTTTCGGAACGTCTCCCCTACTCGAAAATCCGTCTGCGAATCTCGTCGCCATTTCCGTCGAAGGTGAATTCGCAAGCCTAAGTTTCCGACGCAACAAAAACGCGAGTGACATTGAATTCGCAGTTGAGGTGCTCGATGAAAACTCAGGTACCTGGTCGGAAATCTCGAGCAGCGAACTCAGCGAGACCACTTACGAAACTGAAGACGAGGCCATCGAAACCGTTGTCATCGAGATAAACCGCACACTCGACAGGAGCGTGCTGCTTCGTCTCAAGGTCTCTCGCAAGTAAGAATCTCATTTGAATACGGGCTCGACTGCCTTCCGCTTGAGCTCTCTTCGTCCCATCCGGACACAAGAAAAGCCCGCCCGAGATAGTCTCGGCGCGGGCTTCCTCGATAGCGGGAGTACCCCTACTCCCTTGTGTCGCTATCTTTCGTTATACCCCAAAAAAATTCTTGGAAGAGGCGCGGCCTAGTAGGCGCGCTTCTTGGTTTCGAGGGCCGCCATTCCGAAGAGGCCGGCTCCTACGACTGCTGCAGCGGCCATGACTCCCACTGTGGGGATGACGACTGCCGCGAGTCCGATGATCGCCGTTGCGGCGATGGTGGCTTCAATCAACTGTGTCTTGTTTGCTGTCTTCATTGTCTTCTCTTTCTGTTTCTGAAGACACTATAGCCGATTCTTTCTATAATGGGAAATACTTGTTTCTTATGATTTTCATAGGTTTTGACTATACTTAGAGCCTAAAAAGACCCTCCGCAGCGGAAACGGAGGGAAGCAGGGCAGAGATTAGGGCTCCAATTTGTAGATCTCAGTACCGGCCAGCAAAACGCAACCGAGTCCGTAATCGTCGAAATCAGGCTCGTGATCGTAAGCCACCGGCTGTCCGTCCTTGGGTTCTTTACCGGTACCCTGCACATAGCCCAGAAAACCATTTTCATGGATACTCTCTTCGGAAATCGCCCGCCATCCCCTGAGAGCAGGGGCCAGATAGTCATCCCGAGAAAGAAGACCGTTGTTGATACCCCATGCCATACCATAGACAAAAAGTGCCGTACCGGTAGTTTCCTTACCTCCGAAATGCTCGGGATCGTGCAGACTGACATTCCAAAAACCGTCTTCCCGCTGCACTGCCTTCACCGCCTCCAGCATTGCCGAGAGGTCAGCTTCGTACTCGGCACGGTGCGGTGAATCGGCAGGGATGATGTCAAGCACGCGAACGAGGGCGGCAACCACCCAGCCGTTGCCTCTCGACCAATAACAGTCCTCCCCGTTGGGTTCAGTGTACGGCGGCACAAAGCCCTTGTCGCGCCACCACAAGCCATCCTCGGGATTAAAAAGTCCGTTACCGCCATGCTTCCGCTTGCTGTAACTATACATTGAATACGCCTTTTCCAGATACCTAGGGTCATCGTACATTACGCCTAGCTTAGCCAGGATAGGCATAGACATCTGGATAGCGTCGATCCAGCTCCAGTCATCATTCTGCGGCGTGTTGATCAGCATATCCATGCTGATCCGGATATCCCGAATCTTGATCGGGTCAGGCTCTATCTCGTAAAGCTCCAAGTAGGTTTGCCCCGCGCAATGATCATCTGCGTTCCTCGTTGTAGTGCCTTTGCGCATACCCCACTCGTGAGACTCCGCCCACTCAAGAGCGTATTCCAAGAACTCCTCTTTCGGATAAATCGTGTGCAGAGCCATTAGGCCTTCGTAATAGACCGCCCGAGTCCAAATGTTGCTGGGATAAACTCGGTCCTTGTAAAAGGCGGGAATCACATCGCTGGGATCCGACCATTTCCGCATAAAATAGTCGTTAGCGGTAAGCATGCTTTTGAGAACTTTCTTGCGAGCGGGCACCTCTTCAGTAGAAGCGGAAAAGCTCAAAACAAACATACCAAGAATGAAGGTACAGCGGCGCACCGAGCCTGAAATAGAGCACATGTGAGGGAGGGGGCTTGGGGTTAAGGTCCGAGAAGACTCCCGTAATTGGAGAATCCCTTCAATCCTAAACCCGCTCTCTCACCCTCTCATGTTAGGCGAAGACACTCAAGATCGACTCTTACCCATTCGCCGACGGACAACTTTCGCGTAAAGAGTTACTGGTACCAAAACGAGAAAGGAGATTAGGATGAAAACCATCATCTGACTGCTAGGTCCCGCGACTTCGGAAATCCATTGGTGCGCAGCCTCGTCGTTCGCGTGTTTGGCAAAAGGCAACGCTCCGAGAGCATATTCCCGAGCGATGGAAAAACCGCCTCCCGCCGCAGCATGCCAACCAAGGGCCGAAAGCGAGGCATAGGCTTGAATTCCGATCGCCGCCGCCCCTACTGCCAAAACGCCAACTCCAAGTGTGCCGATAGCGAAAATCCCCAGTCCCATGGCTCCGCAAGTCAGCAAGCCGACCGAAACGATACCCACGCTGATCGGGGCGATTGCGACTCCGCCCCATGCGAAAAGCAGTCCATAGGCGTAATCCCCGGCAGCGATCCAACCAAATGCAGGAGTATCTCCCTCGCTAGCCAACGAAAGCTTGGCATGGACCAATGGTACACCAAAGAGCGTGGCTTTACTGCGATATTCGCCCTCCACAGATCCAGCTTGATCCTGAGGATCTTTGAACAATTCCGGATGGCGACGCCTCTCATCGGAGCGAAGCCGACGTGAGTCTCGCAGAAGCTTCACCGTTGCGATTGGCATAAAGAGAGCGAACGAAATAACCAAGACCTGGCTCGCTACAGCAAAGTATCCACTTTGCTCGTACCATTTAATCCCAGCCCATCTCAAAAGGAAGAGTGCTGCCACCATGCCTAAGGCAATTCCAAGAAAAAGTACCGACGTCTTTACGACATGACGGCGTTCGAGCGGCGTGCGTGACTGGTCAAGGTTGGTACGAATTGCCACGAAGCTACTGATAAAGCCGGAAACCGAAGCCAAAAATGTAGCAAGCCCGAGCCACTTAAACCAAGAGGCAGCTTTCACAGTAACAACTCCCACACCCGCTGCTTTCGCAGGTGGAGCGAGAGCAGGCAAGGAGGCGAGTACTGACGCTGTGAATACGCGACCTGGAGTGCTGCGAGAAAGTGCATCCTCTACAAAACCCATCATCCGCTCTTGCAGCATTTTCCGACCTCGCGACAAACGTTGCTTGACTGTTGCTTCAGTCAAGTCGAGCTCATAGGCCACATGCTCGATCGAACGATGCTCCCTGTAAAAGAGAACCAAGGGTTCGCGATAGTTTTCTGGGACCTTTTCCAAAGCCTGCCAAAGCAGAGCTTGTTCTTCTTCTTTCATAGCTGATTCGTCTACCCCCCTTTCTTCGCTGGCGAATTGTCCGGCTTCTTCCAGCTCGCTCGCTCCGGACACAGGCTGCCGCGCTTCTTTGCGACGCCGATGGCTGATCTTGAATCGCAAGATTCCGCACAACCAGGACTTGAGCTTTTCGGGTTCTTTGAGGCTACCTAGTTTCTTCCATGCTTCGATGAAAGTATCCTGCGCGACGTCTTCGCTCGCAGCCAGATTGCCGAGATTCGAATAAGCGACGGAACACAGCATCCGCTGGTAACGCGTCACAATGTTTCCAAACGCCTGCCGGTCTCCTCCTAAGGAAGCGACCACCAGAGAAGCGTCACTCGCTTCGCTTATACCGGGGATGTCATTTTGCGTATTCATAGCTTTCTTGCTAAGGGGGTGCCCAACTACCCGGCCAAGGTGACAGACTTTTCGCAAAAAATCCAAAAAAAGAAATTGGGGCAAAAAACTGTCACCTTTCCGAGCAACCGAGGCACTTAGCTGGTGAACATCTAAAATAACCAACCGCAATTCCTGCAAAAAGGACACCCCCTATGAAAACACCAACGCTACTAAACTCACTTCGCGCCTTCGCCACCGCAACCGCCTTGCTCGCTAGTTTTTCTCTATCAGCCAGCGAGATCCCAGCTTCCATCGACCAGCTTGAAGATTCGAATAAAAACGAGCTCGGCCATCAAAGATTGTTCATGGACGACACCAGCGTCGGCGGACAAACCACTTTCGCCCATTCCGTTGAAGAAGGAGTCCTGATCGCGAAAGGAAAAATCTCACCACCTCGCGGACAACCGGGCTGGGCAAGCGCCGTCTTTCTGCTTACAAGCGACGGAACCGCAGCGGATCTCAGCGAATACGAGGGCATTCGACTTCTCATTCGCATCAACAAAGGAACCCTCTCCGTCTCAGCCAACAGCACAGAAGTCACCAACTTCGACTACCACGCCGCCCCTCTCGCTAGGGCCCACGACAAGGCCTTCCATGAAGTAAAGATTCCCTTCTCTTCCATGAAACGTGCTTGGTCCCAACAAACCGAATTGAACACCAAAACAATCGCGAGCCTAAGTCTCGTCGCCTTCGGTCTCCAAGCGGGCGATTTCGAATACGAACTCGATGAAATCGGTTTCTACTGATTTCAATCTTTGAACCTCCAACCGCTCAGCCCCCTCCAGCTACCATGAACGCAACGATCAACACCAACACCCGTATCGACTATCTCGATGCGGTGAGAGCCTTCGCTCTCCTTCTCGGAATCCTCTTTCATGCGAGCCTCTCATTCACTCATATCTTCATTGGCTGGGCGGTTATGGACGTATCCACAAGCCCGATCGTTTCCACGCTGGCATTTATCAGCCATTCCTTCCGCTTGGAGCTATTTTTCCTCCTCGCAGGTTTCTTCAGCCACATGACCATTCACCGAAACGGCACTGGCAGTTTCCTGAAAAGCCGCTTCGTACGGATCGCTATTCCCTTCGTTGTTGGCTGGTTCCTGATCCGGCCCTTGATGGTCGCTAGCTGGGTCATGGGCGGAGCAAGTATGCGAGGAGAAGTAGATATCGCAGCTGGTTTCGCCGAAGGCTTCAGCTCCCTAAGAGCTCTGCCTGACAACTTATTGGTCGGGACCCACCTTTGGTTCCTCTATTACCTCCTTTTGGCAACCGCCACAATCCTCCTCGCGAAAGGGATCCTTTTACTGGCTCCGAAGCTGAAAAGCTTCCTCGCAGAACAACTCGATAAGGTTTTAAGCCGAATTTCGAAATGGTCCAGTGCCGCCGAGGCGATCGCGATCCCTACTGCGGTGGGGCTCTACTTCATGAGTAGCTGGGGAATGGATACACCAGACAAAAGTCTCATCCCCCACCTGCCAACCTACCTAATCTACACTGGTTGCTTCGGGCTTGGTTGGCTGATCCACCGTCAACCAGAGCGGCTCAACGAGCTGTCAAAACTAAGCGTGGTTAGATTTATCAACCTACTCGGCTCAATCGCCCTGACGCTATACCTCGTAGGCTTCGAAAGCGACTTTGGTTCGCCTTACCATACCCAGATCCACATGACCTTTGCGTACGCCTACAGCGTCATGATGTGGTCTCTAGTATTCACAACCATCGGACTGTTCAGACTGGCGATACGACGCGAAAGCAAAACCATCCGCTATGTGGCCGATTCTTCCTACTGGCTTTACCTAATCCACTTGCCAGTCGTCATCTGGCTGCAAATCGCGGTGGCGGAGCTGTCCTGGCACTGGGCCATTAAACTTCCGACCATCACCACCCTCGCTATCGGGATCTCGCTTTTGCTCTACGATCTTCTCATCCGACCGAGCTTCGTGGGAAAGATTTTAAACGGTCGCAAAAAGCCGTCCCAAATCATTTCCCTTCTTAAAGGAAGCAAAGCACCCAAAACTCAAAGCCTAGCAACCAGCTAAAAGGAACAAGAAGCTTCGTATCCGCTTAGCTAAGACATCTCTTCAAGTGCCTTGACTAGGATATTTCGCAGTTCCCTTCCGTAGGACTCCACATCCTCACCCTGCCCTTTTCTAACCGCGCGAATAAAACGAGTGGCAGACTTCAGCTCTTCCTGGCTCCAGCCGCTCGTTAGCCCCTTTTTCTCGTCTCCCGCTGTAAGCTTCACGCTCGTCTCTTGGCGAGCGTGGGCCCAGTTGGAGACAAACTGAGCGTAAAGGTAAAATCGGTCCAGCTGCACGAAGGGAAATTGCTCGGACACGTTAGGCCCCACCGTAATCTTTAGTCCCCCCAAGGGGAGTTGGCTAATCTTGGCTCGCGCCAAATCCTTGCCTTTCCACAAGGCCGAGCCGGCTCCTATCGCAGCGCCCAGCGTGGCAAAAACACCAAAAGTGATACCTCCCGCTGCCAGATCGGCACCCACGCCTAAGCCTGCGCCAAGCAAAGCTCCAGCCACCGCCAGCTGCTTTTGCGTCAGGCCCAACGCCTGCCATGCACGTTCGGAAAAAAGGTCCTCCGCGAGAATCGAATTCTCCGGCAACTCGATGCTCACCTTGCGGATGGAATAAATATCGCAAGCCTGCTCCCTGAAGCGACGCTCGATCTTCTCCAGCTTGGATCGATACTGCTCCTGCAGCTTTCGCTTCTCGATCTCCACTCCGCTATCGCTCTCCAGGAACGATACACAGCTGCACAGCAAGGATTGCTCAAGGTGTTCTACCATGGCTTCTGCAGCCCGTTCGGTTGCTCTCCGGCGGTCCAAGCGAACGAGATCAATTGCATCGCTCAAAGCAGGCTCCCAATCTTGATCGATGCTTTTAAGCGCCTCCAAAAGTTCGATACGGTCTAGATAGCGAGCAGTTTGGGCATTAAAGGTTCGAACCGAATTGAAATGCTGGCGGAAGGCATTCTTCCAGCTTTCCAAGAAGCGGCTCTCGCCTGACTTGGGATTGATGATCGCCATACGGGGCGAAGCGGTGAGACGCAGAATCTCCATTTCCGCCGTATCGACTGCCGTCATAGGGCGAGAGGCATCTACCACGTAGAGAATCCCCGAGCCTTCCAAGACAGGACGAAGCAACTCGCAGTCGTGATGAAAGTCTGGATCGCTTTCATGCGTTTCGATGAATTGGGCAACTCGTTTTCCTTCCAAGGATTCGTGCTCGCGAAACCATTTCAAGGTCGCTTGCGGATTCTGGAAACCAGGCGTATCCACGAACTCGATAATCGTCTTATCTCCTGCCCGTAAGTCGAAGCGTTGCAGCCGGATCGTCTCGCCCGGCAAGGCGCTGATCGAAACCGAATCATTTTGCGACAAGGTCGCCACGATAGACGACTTCCCTTCGTTAGGGTGGCCGATAATTGCAAATCTAGGTAGCGACTTCATACCGTTGAATTCTCCAAAATGAGGTAAGGATCTCCCATCTTCCGCACAAAGGAATGCCAAGCATCAGCGTAGCGTTTCTCGGGCAAAAGCGAAATCGCTCCGTCTCCCTCGCCGGGGATTCCTAACAAAACGACTTTGATCAAGGTCTGTGTTTCCAATCGAGAGCGAAGCTCCAAGACTTGTCTTTCGATCTCCCGAATCGGCGGCATCCAGCTTTCGAATACGAGAGCAACCTGCACCGCAGAAGAGATTTGTCTGCCTTCCTGTAAAATTTCGCCATCCTGGTAAACTTCGATTTCCACCACCGTTTCGGGCAACTTCCAGCGAGCAGCGAGTGACTTCCGCAATGCCTCCAAGTCGAAATTTTCTCCCAGCTCTTGCGAACAAAAGCAGCGAACCTGCTGCCGCAAAAGGGAATCGGCATCGATCGGCGTAAAGTCGTGAGCTCCCGAATCCGCTCCTTGCTTGACCAGCTCCGAATTGAATCGTGGCAAATCCGGACGTAGCCGCTCCAGCAAACGATCTGCCGCCGCATAGCGAAAGTCGTATTTGGTAAGCGAGGCGCCGACTTGCCATTTGCCCAACAAGTAGAAGAGCAATCGTGGAAGGATCCCATAACTCAATATCCCCCAGCCAAGGAATTTCCACCAAACGGCGAGATTCACGGTCTCCAGTTCCTGTATCCCCTCTTTCAGGACAATTCGGCTACCTTCGATCTGCTCTTGGCTGGGATAGCCTTCGCCTTCTCCCGAGAGCCATGACCACGGCAAAGCCACCGTCTTAGCGAGTTCGCTTACCACTGCGGGCTCCACTTTCAAAGTAGTCTGCCAACCAAAGGCTCGATCCGAGAAAGCGACTGCCACCAGCAAAGCGGTTAAAACTCCCAAGTTGAAGCAAAGGGCCGCCGCTTGGATTTTCACAAAAGCCACCCATTTCACGATCTTGCCATGCAGCGCGAACGTCCGACGCGCCGCTCCAGCCCATTCCGCCACGTCCTGCCGCTGCTGGCCGCTCAAAAATCGAGCCGCTAAGCCATGCATTTTTGAAAAGACCGCTTCGAACAGCCAACGCCCCACCTTGAAGACAGGCCCGAAGGCCATGGCTTCCCGCCAAGAGGTGGGCAGGGCAAAAATGAGTAGCAGCACGACCGCCAACAGGGCTTGCAAAAGCACAAACACGCTAAAGAAGGCCGACACATTGATCGGCGCTTCGCCGGTGTAGACAAGTGCCGCGGTCGCCGCCCCCAGCCCGCTCAAAAGCCCCATCACCGCTAGAATTTGTCCGGACGCCTTGAGTGACTGGATAACCGTGTCGGCCGCCAGTTTGATATCGGGCGACTTTTCTAAACGGGCCTCCAGCCATGCTTTGGCGATGCCACGGCGGTCGCCGCTCATCAGCAGCCCCTCGTCCAATTGAGTCGCGGCGTCCTGCGCCTTCAGCGTTTCCCACTCTTCGGACTCGTCTTTGGCCAAAGCGCATTCGAAGGCCACTAGGTCCGGCAACTGCCAACGGGTCTTCTTTCTTTTCCCAGATCCACTCATTTTCAATGTATTACCCCAAATTCCGAAGCATAGGTAAAGACTGACTTCTTACTTAGCAACGGACGAACACCCTAGCCTGCCGCGAAAAAAGCCCGCTCGAAAAGGAAGGATTGAGCAGCTTTCCTGTCTGGATCAGTCTCAACCATCGCCAAACAAGGCGATCATCCATGATCGAAACAAACGAGCAAAATGGGGGATTCGAGGATTCCGAGCAACTCGCCGTCTTGGGAAGCTACCGCACCACCCGCCTGGCCCACGAAGCGGGCCTCGCCGTACTCGCCTACGGAGAGCACTACTGGGTTCACATGGAATCGGGGCGCTACTTGCTGGTGGTGAGGCGAGAGCAGGCCGAGGCTCTGAAACGGGAAGTCGAAATTTCAACCCTGCGAAACCGCTATTGGCCGCCCCAATCCCTAGAGCTACCCGTCCGCTCCATCCGCAAGGGACCTACTATCCTCGCGATCCTAGGAATCATCCTCGCCTTCTCCCTGCAAACGGCTCATCCAGAAATCTCGACTCTGGGTGTCAACAACAGCCAAGCGGTCTGGGAAAACGGGGAATGGTGGCGGATCTTCACCGCCATGACCCTGCACGCCGACCTCAGCCACTTGGCGGGCAATCTTCTAGGTTTAAGCCTTTTCGGCTACCTTTCCTGCCGTTATCTGGGCAACGGACTGGCTTGGTTTTTGATCGTGATTTCGGCCGCGGCATCCAATGCCACGAGCATATTGGCAAACCTCGGACAGGACTATCAATCCCTCGGAGCGTCGACTGCCGTTTTTGCCGCCCTTGGCCTCATCGCCGGTTTTCCGCTGGGAGTCTTTCTTCGCGCCAAAGAACCTATCCAACAAAGAGACTGGCTGATTCCCTTTTTTGGCGGCTGCGTTCTCTTCGCTTGGATGGGAGGAGGAGAATTTCCCACCGATGTGGCGGCCCATCTTTGGTCCTTCGGCTACGGTGCACTGTTCGCTACACTTATCGGAGTCACCGCCCTGCACGCGAAGCTGAAAAAAGTCGCCCAATCCTTCCTGCTCCTGGCGGCAGGTACACTTCTGGGAGCCGCGTGGTTTTGGGCTAGTTTGACCTAAAAGGCCGCCGGCGAGAGATCACCGACGGCCTTAAACTATAACTTGATGCTCCGCCTAGCCGACAAAGGTACGGGCGTTGCGGAACATGCGCATCCAGGGGGAATCTTCGCCCCACTCCTTTGGTGCCCAGCTGAGCTGCACGCTGCGGAAAACGCGCTCGGGATGCGGCATCAGAATCGTGGCCCGACCGTCTTCACTGGTTAAACTGGTAATGCCAAATGGGCTTCCGTTCGGGTTAAGTGGATACGCTTCGGTGGCTTCGTGGTTGTTGTCCACGTAGCGGGCGGAAACGAGACCTGAAGCGTTGCAGGCTTCCGCTGCTTCGGAGCTTTTGAACTCGGCGCGTCCTTCCCCGTGAGCCACCGCGATCGGGAGAACGCTGCCTTCCATTCCCTTGTAGAGGATGCTTGGGCTTTTCTCGATCTTCACCGAAACAAGGCGGCCTTCATAGCGCTCGCTTCGATTTTGCACGAAGTGCGGCCAATGCGCAGTGCCAGGGATGAGCTCTCTTAAATTGCTGAGCATTTGGCAGCCGTTGCACACGCCGAGCGAGAACGTGTCTTCGCGCTCAAAGAAGGCCTTAAACTCTTCACGGGCTTTGGCATTGAAAAGGATACTCTTGGCCCAACCTTCTCCTGCTCCCAAAACGTCTCCGTAGCTGAAGCCACCACAAGCGGCCAAGCCCTTGAAGTTGCTGAGGGAGATCTCGCCGCTGAGCACATCCGTCATGTGAACGTCGATACAGTCGAAACCGGCACGGTGGAAGGCGGCTGCCATTTCGACTTCGCCATTCACGCCTTGCTCGCGGAGGATCGCCATTCGCGGGCGGAAGGCGAGCGACTTGCTCGGTTTGATATCAAAAGTAACCTTAGGCGATATGCCTTTGTTGGACATATCCTGGCGAATCTTCTGCTCGGAAGCGGCTGACTCCGGATTGTCGCGCAGGCTCTGCATGCGGAAGGTTACGTCCGACCAGATGCCACGCAGGGTAGAAAGTTCTTCGTCGTAAATGTCTTCCCCTCCTTGCAGGACTTTGATGGTGAGATCGTCATTGAGATTGGCAACAACAGTGCTGCAAGTATCCAGTCCGTGAGCACGCAACACCTCTAAGACTTCCTCTTGCTCGCTATCCTTGATCTGAATCAAAGCTCCCAGCTCTTCAGAAAACAGAGCTTCAAAAGCATCCGCTTCCGCAGGAATCTCGAGATCCAAACCGACATTTCCCGCAAAGGCCATTTCTACCGCTGCGGCGAAAAGCCCGCCATCCGAACGGTCGTGGTAAGCGAGCAACTTCTTCTTAACTCCCAGCTCTTGGATCGCATTCCAGAAACTCTTCAAATCTTCCGCGGAATCCACATCGGGAGAACCTTCGCCCATTTGGCTCAAGGTTTGAGCCAAAATCGAACTGCCCAAACGGTTCTTGCCGCGACCGAGGTCGATCAGAACCAAGCTTGTATCCGCATCCTGAATAAGCTGCGGAGTGAGCGACAGACGAATGTCCTCGCAGCGAGCGAAGGCGGAAATGATCAAAGAAGTGGGAGAAGTAACACGCTTCTCAACGCCCTGCTCCTGCCACACGGTGCTCATGCTCATGGAGTCCTTTCCGACTGGGATAGTAACTCCCAACTCTGGACAGAGCTCCAAGCCCACTGCCTTCACGGCTTCATAGAGATCAACCGCGTCACCAGGAACCGATGGGGCCGCCATCCAGTTGGCGGAGAGGTTAACACCCGTCAAAGGACCAACTTGAGCGGCGGCGAGGTTGGTCAAAGCCTCACCGACAGCGAGTCGAGCGGAGGCGGCCGCGTTGTTAACAGCGGTCGGAGTGCGTTCGCCCATGGACATCGCTTCTCCAGTGTATCCGTCAAACGAAGACGCGGTCACCGCGCAGTCGGCCACTGGCACCTGCCAAGGTCCCACCATTTGATCGCGGTGAATTAAGCCGGTTACAGTGCGGTCACCGATGGTGATCAAAAAGGTCTTGTCCGCAACGGACGGATGCGAAAGCACACGCTTGGCAGCTTCTTCCAAGGTAACGCCGCCCAGCGAAAGTGGCTCCTGCGGACGGGTCAGTTTTGTCTCGCTACGATGCATGCGAGGCGGCTTCCCAAGCAGTACGTCGAGCGGAATATCGATTGGCGTATTACCAAAATGCGGGTCGTTTAGGACAAGCTGACGCTCATCGGTCGCCTCGCCAATTATGGCGTACGGACAACGTTCGCGTTGGCAGATCGTCTCGAACGATTCAATACGGTCGCCCGGGATCGCCATCACGTAACGCTCTTGCGACTCGTTACACCAGATCTCGAGCGGGCTCATGCCAGGCTCGTCGTTGTTGATCTTGCGCAGATCGAAGATACCTCCCTTGCCCGCGTCGTTCACGAGCTCCGGCATCGCGTTGGAAAGTCCACCCGCTCCCACGTCGTGAATGAAGGCGATCGGGTTTTCGTTGCCCAAAGCCCAACAGCGGTCGATCACTTCCTGACAGCGACGTTCCATCTCAGGATTGTCGCGTTGTACAGAAGCGAAATCGAGATCCTCGTTTCCAGTGCCGCTATCGATGGAGCTAGCCGCGCCACCGCCTAAGCCGATCAACATGGTGGGGCCGCCGAGGACCACTAGCTTGTCGCCGGCGTTGACGATACCCTTTTCGATGTGTTCGTGGCGGATGTTTCCGAGTCCACCGGCTAACATGATTGGCTTGTGGTAACCACGCACTTCCGGGCCATTGGCTCCGGGGACTTCCTGCTCGAAGGTACGGAAGTAGCCGAGGATATTAGGACGGCCAAATTCGTTGTTGAAGGCTGCTCCGCCGAGCGGGCCGTCGATCATGATATCGAGAGCGGACACGATACGCTCCGGCTTTCCAAAATCCTTCTCCCAAGGCTGCAGGGCACCGGGTAATTTAAGATTGGATACAGTGAAACCATTCAAGCCTGCCTTCGGCTTAGATCCGACACCGGTCGCCCCTTCGTCGCGGATTTCGCCGCCAGAGCCAGTCGCAGCTCCGGGAAACGGGGAGATAGCGGTTGGGTGATTGTGCGTTTCCACCTTGCAGAGGATGGCGATATCTTCGAGCGACGGCGCGTAAGCGTTGGTCTTGGGATCCGCGAAGAAGCGGTTTCCTTTGCTGCCTTCGAAAACGGCGGCGTTGTCCTTGTAAGCGGACAAGATGCCTTCGCTTCGCATCTCGAAGGTGTTTTTGATCATCTTGAAGAGCGACTTCTCCTGAGCCTCCCCATCGATGTCCCATGATGCGTTGAAAATCTTGTGACGGCAGTGTTCGGAGTTGGCTTGGGCAAACATCATCAGCTCAATGTCCGCTGGATCGCGGCCGAGCTTCACAAAATTTTCTACCAAGTAGTCGATCTCGTCTTCGGCGAGGGCGAGCCCCAGCGTCTTGTTGGCGTCGACAAGCGCTTCCCGTCCACCTTCCAGAACCGGCACGGTGGTGAAGGGCTTGGGATTTTCGTGGCGGAAGAGGATTCCCAGCTCTTCTTGCGTGCTGAACACGACTTGCGTCATCCGGTCGTGCAGCTGGGCGTCGATGGTCTTGAGCTGCTCGATATCGAGGTCGCCTTCTTCCAGTTCGATCCAGAATGAAACCGCTCGCTCTACACGCTCGAGCTTCGCCAGACCGCAAATGTGGGCGATATCCGTAGCCTTGGAGGACCAAGGGGAGAGCGTGCCCGGGCGTGGTGTCACGATGCGCTGCAAGCCTTGCGGTTCGTGCTCCTCCAGCTTCGGTCCGTAGGTGAGCAATTTGGCTAGGACGGAATGCTCCTCCTCGCTGAATTCGCCTTCGACCTCGGCAGCGTGCAAGTATTCCGCGTAAACGGATTTGACCGGCAGTCCAGCAGCCTCGAGCGAGGCTTTCAGCTTCTGCAAACGGAATTCGGAATGTGAGGGAGCGCCACGAAGGATTATCATAACGCTGGCAAACTGAGAGCTTAGCCCGAGCCCGACAAGCGCGGAGTCGGGAAAATAAACTTGGCCGCGCCCAATTCCTTATTTCGCGGCACCGTAAAGGCTCGTAAGGGCTTCAATGACGAAGTCGGCATACTGGGCGGGAAGAGAGATCCTGGACTCGCCCCCAAAACTCCGCTCGCCCTCGTAGTCTCCAGCTCCTGCCCACTCGTAGACCGCAACGCTGTTGGCCTGCCAAGGCTCAAGGAAAACGACCGGACAATCAAACAGCCGATTGGCCAATAGGTTTCGGCTCCAAAGGTATTTTTCGTCGTCCAGCGGGGCTGCATTTCCACGAGGGTAATCATAGGCAGGCAATCCCGTCGATTCCCGCATGGTACGGACCATTTCCGCCCCGACCTTTTCCTCTACAACATGATAGCCTTTCAACAGCCGTAGCAGCATTTCGATACGCTGATCGGGATCGGCCAACTCGCCATCAAGGTAGCAGCCGTGGATAAGCACATGGGCATCGTTTTTCTCATGTAGGCTCGGATTGTCCGGATCCTCGAAGCCGCTTGCATTGATGTGCAAGGCAACCGCTAGGTCGGCTCCTCCCCATTCTTCGATTTCCTTGGAACGAGCCCGAATCTCCGCTGTGCGGTAAAAGTAACGATTGGCCAGCTTGTCCATCCCCTCTTCGCTGCCCAACTTGAGCAAGGCCGCTACCGTAAAATCCTCCGCCCGCAATTCCGTAACCGGCTGGGCAGACTCCCGGGTCAGGAATACCTCCGCTCCCAGCTCCCGCAGCGCCACCTCCAGCCGCTTCGCAGTCTGCAAGGTCAAATCCCCTTCTCGCACCACGGGTCCGTCGCCAATGGAAAAGGAACGCTCTTCCACCACGCCCCAAATTCCCCCGATGTGCCCGGGATCGATCGCAATGCGTAATCCTTTCAAATCACGTGGCTGATAGGAAAATTGAGCAGCGTCGCCAGCCGCGAATCGCAATCGCATTCTTCCCTCACCGGGCCTGGCTCCCTTCTCGATCCAAACTCCTTTTTCATCGACTTCCATCCAAGGGCGCCAGTCCGCATTGGGCGCATAGATACGGTCCATAGCAGTCACAAATGTGGACTGTGTTATCTTGCCTTGATAGGGCTCTAGCTCAGCCCAGTCCCGATTGGACTCGAGGGCTTCTTCCACCAGGTCGGCAGCATGGCAGAAGGGCAAAGCCGATAGCATTAAGATACAAAGATGCAGAATTGGACGCATGGGGCCGTCGACATGCAATTCCTAGGCCAAGGTCCATTTATTTGGCGGGAAACCTGCTCGAGCTCGGCCTCATGCTGAGGCATCATATCCGCGTCTATACACTCGAACTCGAGCAACCTTGGTCCATCGCCAGCCGAACCGGACGCAATGGGCGCGGTATCGCGGAGAGGAGCGCCGTCTACCTTCGTCTCGACTCCCCAGATGGTACTCAAGGATTTGGCGAAGCCGCCCCCGTTACGACTTACGGCGAAACGAGTTTGGACGTGCTGCGATTCCTACGCGAATTCGACTGGAGCCAGGTGTCCTTTGAGAATTTGGACCAAAGCCTCGCTTACCTGCACAGCCTGCCAGAAGGCGATTTCGCTGCCAAATCAGCCATCGACCTCGCCTTGCACGATGGGGCCGCAAAATTGAAAGGCTATAGCCTGTCCGAGCTCCTAGAAATCGATTTCCAGCCTTCGTCGCTCCCTCCGACTTCCTTCAGCATTGGGATCTCCTCGCCCCAAGAAATAGTCCGCAAGGTACGCGAAGCGGAGCGTTTTCCGATTTTGAAGCTGAAAGTGAGCGCCCAAGGGTTGGAAGAGTCGCTGCAAGCCCTGCGAAGCGTTAGTCCTGACAAGCCCCTGCGGATCGACGGCAACGAAGCTTGGAAATCGAGCGAAGACGCCTTGCACGCCCTTCGCACGATCGAGCGATACGGGCCCATCGAATTCGTGGAACAACCCATGCCTCGCTACACGCCTTTGAAAGAAGCTATCTGGCTCAAAGAAAATAGCCCGCTGCCGCTGGTGGCGGACGAATCTTGCTGCGGGCCGCTAGATCTAGAGCACTGTTCCCAAGCCTTCGACGGCGTAAACGTGAAACTCACCAAGTCAGGCGGAATCGCCCCGACCTTCGAATTGCTCAAGAAAGCAAAAGCTCTCGGCCTGAAGAGGCAAATAGGATGTATGATCGAAAGTAGCCTCGGCATCGCAGCAGCGTTTCAGCTGGGATCTATGGCCGATTGGCTGGATCTGGACGGAGCCTTGCTCACGCGAAATGACCCTTTCGAGGGTTTGGCGGAAAATTGGGGACGTCTTTCCTTCGAACCCACCCAAAAGCTGAGAGGGATCGGCGTTCAGCCAAGTCTAGACCTTTGGACGTCTCATCCGCCACTCGACAAACCGATTCCCCAAAGAGCCCAAACACCTCCCGCACATGCTTGTTATGGGACCTCCGTGCAAGGGGTTCCGCTGGAGGTTCATTTGCCGCAGAGCGGAAATTGCGAGGTCCTGCTCTTTGCGGCCATCCACGGTGAAGAGCCTGAAACCACCACCCTTCTCTCCAAAGCGATCCGCTCGCTCGATGGAATTTCACCCAATTGCGCAGCGGTGCTGTGCGCCAACCCGGACGGCACCTTGCTGGGTACCCGCTGCAACGCAAACGGCGTAGAGCTAAATCGCAATTTCCCAGCCAGTAACTGGCAAAGCGACCCGGTATCCACAAAATGGGCGCCGGATCATGGTAGAGTTAGCTTCTCAACAGGAAGTCATGCAGGTTCAGAACCAGAGACTCAGGCTTTGATCCACCTCGTCGAATCGCTGGCTCCGCAGACCATCATTTCCCTGCACGCCCCGCTCGCTTGTATCGAAGATCCCGATTACAGCCGGCTCGGCTACTGGCTCTCCAAGCGAACCGGACTTCCTCTGGTGGGAAATATCGGCTACCAAACTCCCGGATCTTTCGGGAGCTGGGCCAAAGAAAAAGGCTGGCACGTGATAACCTACGAGCTTCCGCCGCTATCCGTCTCCGCCCTGCACGAGAAGCACTTGGACAACTTGATCGAGCTCCTGCGCAGCGGTTTGGGAGCGATCGAAGAGAACCGGGCCGTCAACGAGTAACTTAATCGAAACGGTCAGAACCTATCTTGCTTTCGATCTGCACGCGGCTGCGTTGCAGGGCTGAGAGAATTATCCCTTCACGCCCTTCGGCTCTTAAATCGGGCAAAACAGCGCAGAGCGCGTAAACACCAAACTGAGTCCGGAGGGGCACGGAAAATCCGCAGACACCTCGGATGTATACTCCGGTATCACGTGCCCCTTCAGGTTGCGGTTCGATGGTAGCGAGCTCCTTTTCCACCTTTTCCGCCGGTAAGGTACTTTCTAAAATAGTTCGAACCTGATCCTCCGGCAATTCACCCAGGATCGCCCGGCCGGGGGCAAGCTCGTGGGCGGGATGAGGAATGGCTCCTACCGGAAAAACAACCCTAAGCAATGACTCTGGGATGCAACGATCGATGGCGGATAGCTTGGATCCCGATAGGGTGAAAAGAGCTACCGTCTCTTTCAACTCAGCCGAAAGGCGCTCCAAATGCGGGCGCACTTCAGAGGCGATATCGATCTGCCTGCAGTAGACCAACTCCGAGAGAGCCGGACCAAGCTGGTAGCCGCCGGCAGAGCCAGAAGATTCCACAAATCCCTCGGCTTCTAGAGCTTGCACGATTCGCTGCACCGTGGAGCGAGCCAAATCCGCCTCTTTGGCAATCCCTGCCAAACTCAAACCAGCCGAATTTCTCGCCAGAATCCTCAAGACATCAGCAGCCCGGGCAATCACCTGAATACCGCCGGCTTTACTCTCAATTTCTCCCGTCATCATTTCTGAGATCATGCTTAAACGTTAAGATGACTGGAGCGCCAAACAAGAATTAAATGATACACTGTATTACATTACGGTACACCATGCACTTGCGATTCTTAAGAAAAAACGAACGCTCTCGGGATTCGAAGGCAGTAAATTTAATCTCGGTAGACCTCCCTAAATGCGGGTGTCGCGAGTAGTCTCTTGCCACTTGTGCAAGCTGCGAAATGCAGTCATCAATTCCGCTTCGTTGAGCTCCCAATCCCCATCGCGATCGAAATTGGCTACGATAAATCCAGAAGCTTTTTCCGGAGTCGCCAGCATGAGGTCAGACTTTTCAGCTTCGAAGCGGGCAAGAGCTACCACGGCTCGAGGAGAGCCCGTCTTCTGTAGCTGGTTGATTCGAGCGATTTGATGCTCGTCGCGCTTGAAGAGAGCGGTGGCCAATTCCGCCTCGTCTACATGGTCGTTCCGGTCGGTATCGATTTTGGCAAACAAGCGACCGGCCGCAGGAGGGTTGTCCGCTCGGGTTTCGCGCTGATCCGAGTTGGCAGCAAAAGCCGAGCTAGCGATGAGAAGTGATGTTATGGCAATTAGCGTTTTCATGGGAGCAGTTAACCACCGCTGCATTACCAAAACTGGTCCCTAAAGATTACGGTTTTGTCACTCCGCAAGGAATCAGCCGCGTGCAAGGCTAGATTTGGAATACAAAAAAACGCTCCAACTCGAGGCTGGAGCGTTTGAAATTGATGCGATGAACAAGGCTTATTCGTCGTAGAAACCGTCGTCGGAATCGTCAGATTCCTCGCTGTAGTCTTCCTCTTCCCAGGCTTCCTCTTCCCAGGCTTCCGGCTGCTTCATCTTCTCAGCGATCGCTGCCGCACCGACACCTGCGCCGATACCGGCTGGAAGCGCCATCATCAATCCCTTGTAGGAGAAGCCAGCGTAGCTGTCTGTGATTAGGGCATCATCGTCGCGGTAAGTCGCCGATGCGTTTGGAGCGAGGAATCCGCCAAAGAGCGAAGTAACTGCGTTTTCGATCAGAGGCACGTAAGCAGCCGCTTGGGGATTCGATTCTAGCGCAACAAGGATCTGGGAGAGATCCACGCCTTTGCTGTAAGCATAAAAGGCAGCGTCATCAGGAAGACGCTCGGTCACCTTGATAAACTCAGGGGTGCTCTTAAGAGAATCGCTGGGGCTTCCGAAAGAAGCCACCCAAGCCGCATCGGTGTAGATAAGAAGATCGTCAGAGTCTGCTGGATCTTCGATGTAGAGTCCGAAGGGAGCACCCTGCAGCAGAGCGGAAAGATCGGCCACGCGGCCATGGTCCGTGTCGACGAACTGACCTTGCACCTGAGCGAGAAGAGGCTCCAAGCGAGGGATCAGAGCGCCTGCATCCTTCAGTGAAATCCACGCTTTGATGTCCGGCATCTGTGGGTTTTCAAAACTCTGGCTCAAGATCAGATCCATTCCACCAGAAAGTCCCGATACGATTTCCGCAATGGTCACGTCGGTACCTGGAACTGGCTGCGACAACCCTTGCATCACCATACCCTCACCCATCGGTCCCATTACTTGGCTAGCCAAGGCCTTGGCGGTAGTTACGATCGCGTCGTAGTCCAAGCGACCGGACATCGCTGTGGTCGCGTCCGCAGGAGCGAATTCAGCGGCTCGGAAACCCGTAGGTTCGAGATCATAAACGCTGAACAAGCCAGCTGGCTCACCCTCGAGCAAAGTCACCGACAAATTACGGAAAAGCCCCTCTTCCACCTCGGAAGAACTCATTCCAATAGAACGAACCGAACCAAAGCCCAAGGTTTCGAATAAGCTTGGGAAATCGATGGGAAACGGAGGTAC
Organism: Pelagicoccus albus; assembly: GCF_014230145.1. NCBI lineage: Bacteria > Pseudomonadati > Verrucomicrobiota > Opitutia > Puniceicoccales > Pelagicoccaceae > Pelagicoccus > Pelagicoccus albus. The sequence goes on along the minus strand of NZ_JACHVC010000012.1, from coordinate 1,209,046 downwards.
ATTTGGATTCGCTTCGGCAACCTGCTGATAGATCACGTTGAGCTTTTCTCCAATCATTTGCCCGTCGCCATCGAAATCCATGAAACCGACGAAGTCGCCATCAAGATCGAGGTGTTCAGACATTTCCTTGAAGGAACCGGCCTGAAGCGAGAAGGAGGATAGACTGATAGCCGCAGCGGCTAGGGATACTTTTTTTAAGGTGATAGGATTCATTTGCTTAGGTGTTACACAAAAGGATTGGAAAGGGTTACAGAAAAGACGCGCTTGGCTTCGGGCAAGTTAGATTCCCGTCCAAAGGCGAGTTCGTCAAATCGAAGCGCCATTTGCCAGGAGTTAAGCGAAGTAGTGGCCAAATCGGACGAGCAACTCCCAACCGCCGGCGTCTAACGATAGAGCAAACTGAATCTAATTATAGACTCAACTTGAGATAGTAGCTCGAAGGCGCTTACTTAGCAAAATCGCGTTAGGCGAACGCCCCCCCAAACCCCAATCAAGCACTATGCGCCGTATTACCCTTGCAGACATAGCCAAGAAAGCTGGCTACCACCCCACCACCATCTCCATGGCCTTGCGCAACCATCCTAGGTTGCCGGCCGAAACGACCAAAAAAATCCAAGCTCTGGCGGACGAGATGGGCTATCGTCCCGATCCGGCACTAGGAGCGCTTGTAGCATACCGCCGCAACGCATCGCCTAAACAGCAGGCTGCCCCGATCGCTTATCTGACCTATTGGCGCACAGAGTGGGGCTGGAAGAAAAGCATACCGCACCGCAATTTCTACGAAGGAGCAGTCGAGCGAGCCAACCAGCTGGGTTATAAAATTGACCATTTTTGGTTGGGCAAGCCGGGGCTCTCCCACGAGCGGATAAATGAAATCCTGCTCGCTCGCGGTATCCGCGGTTTGATTATCGCCTCCCACAAACTGGGGGAAGACCGTGAGCCCAGATTACAGTGGGACAAGTATAGCTCGGTGAAAATCGACTTTTTCCCGACCTCGCTGCACGTGCATACCATCTCCAATGACCAGCGAGCCATAATCCAACTCGCCTTCCGCAAGGCTCGCGAAGCGGGCTACAAACGTATCGGTTTCGTATTGCCGCGTTGGTGGGACGCCTACGTCAACCACGCTTGGACCGCCGGATTTCTAGCTAGCCAATTGCAGGTACCGGAGCAGGATCGCGTACCTATCAAGATTTTCGATACAGAAGCCCGCTCTTCCGTGGGAATGCCCGTAGCTGAATTCGAAAGCTGGCGCAAGGAGCACAATCCGGAAGTCGTTATCGGCTACTCCGAGTTTGTTAAGTCAGCCTTCGAACTCCTGCAGATAAAAACACCGGAGGATTTCGCCTATATCGATATCTGCCCAGAGACGAAAGACAGCGGAAACGCGGGCGTATTTAATAATTGCCTACGCGTTGGAGAACTAGCTGTGGAAATCCTAGCGGGTCAACTTCAACAAAACCAGATAGGCCTGCCGGATTATCCGACTGTCACCAAAGTGGAAGGTACTTGGATCGACGGGACCTCATTGCCCCTCGCCTCAAACCCCGCTCTCGCCGTTTCCGAGGTCTAGCTCGGCGCCAAAAACTCGTAACGCAAGGCTTCCCAAGGTTCTTGCCAAGTCCAAGCTCAGAAGCAACCTGTAGCCGTTGCTTCGATGAAAGAAATCTTCCTCACATTCCTGCGGCTCGGCTGTTACGCCTTTGGCGGACCGACCGCCCACATGGGCTACTACTTTGAGGAATTCGTAAGACGGCAGAAGTGGTTGAGCGAGGCCGACTACGCCGACACCGTGGCCCTCTGCCAATTTCTGCCAGGGCCCTCGAGCAGCCAAGTCGGCTTCGCTATCGGACTACGTCGGGGAGGCATAGCAGGAGCGTTTCTGGCCTGGATAGGCTTCACCCTTCCTTCCGCCATTCTGATGATCAGTTTGGCGTTGGGATTGAAATACGCAGGGGATTTATCGGAAGCGGGCTGGGTGACTGGGCTTAAACTCGTCGCGGTCGCTGTCGTGGCCAACGCGTCTTGGAACATGGCTAAATCGCTTTGCCCCGATCGTAGCCGGGCTACGATAGCGGTGATCGTGACTATCGGACTCTTGTTGGCCGACTCGCCGCTCTATCAATTGCTCGCCATTCTATTCGGAGCTCTCGCAGGGCTGTTCCTCTACCAGAAGGAGGCGGAACCACCCGCTTCACCCCATGTGCCCGAGACAAGGAGTAAAAAAAGCGGAGCCCTGTACCTCGCCGCTTTCTTCACGCTCCTATTTGGCCTACCGGCAGCTTCACACTTTCTGCCCGACAACCAAGAGCTGGAAATCGGCACCTCATTCTACCAGGCGGGCTCTCTCGTTTTTGGAGGTGGCCATGTGGTACTCCCACTTCTCGAAAGCTCCACCGTACAACGTGGCTGGATCGACGAGTCGTCATTCCTCGCTGGATACGGAGCAGCTCAAGCCCTACCGGGGCCGCTATTCGCTTTCTCTGCCTTTTTGGGAACCGCGATGACAAATGGCCCCCAAGGGATAGCGGGCGGAGTGTTCTCACTGATCATGATCTACCTGCCGGCCTGGCTTCTCGTCTTGGGAGCCATACCTTTCTGGGAACGGATTCGAACGATAAAAGGGGCTCGGGCAGTTTTGATGGGAGCGAATGCCGCCGTCGTTGGACTTTTGTTTGCCGCTCTCTACGACCCGATTTGGACTGGAACGATCAAGGGAAACGCGACCTTCTGCTTCGGACTCGCCGCCTTTTTAGCCCTCCGGATCTGGAAAATGCCACCGTGGCTCTTAGCCGCTACCGGAGCAATTCTGGGACAACTTTTGTTAGGCTAGTGGCCCCTGCCCCCGAGCAGGCTTTTGCTGCGCTCGTTCGTAGGACCTTACGCAGCGAATCGTAATCCTAGCCAACGATTATCTGTTTCAAAACAATCCTCCTTCCCGTGCGATCTTCCGCAAAAACTTCTACCAAAATCTGGACCTGCTTCGCCTTGGTTCTGACTTCAATTACTTCCGCCGCAGAAACGGCTTCACCCACGCCCGCCCTCGCTCCGAGCGATCGGAGCATATTCACCGTCACGGTCGAGAACGACTTTATCAGCAACAACGACCGACTCTATACCAGCGGTGTCCGTTTCGCGAATCTGCTGCCAGAAGGCAAAACGCTGAGCCTGGTGGATTCGACTTTGGGACTTTTCATGAAGAATGACCCGAGCGCTCGACATCGCTATGAAGTCGCACTCGGACAACAGCTCTTCACCCCCAGCGACCTCGACTCGGATACGTTGATCACAGACGACCGCCCCTATGCCGCTTGGCTCTACGCAGCCACCGGATTTACCCAAATCGATAACAACGTCGTCGACCAAGTGGAACTCAGCTTCGGCATGGTCGGCCCCGCCGCTTTGGGCGAGGAAACCCAAGACCTAATCCATAATTTCATAGATGCTCGCATCCCAAATGGCTGGGATAACCAGTTGGAAAACGAGCCAACTCTCCAACTCGTGATGCAACGTTCTTGGCTCCTGTTGCACGAAGCTGAAACCGGTCCAGTGCAGGTGGATTTGATGCCCTTTGTCGGCGGGATCGTTGGAAACGTTTACACCGCGGCCAATGCGGGAGCAGCATTCTCCATCGGCTCTAAATCTAAACGAAGCTACGGCTCACCCCGGCTTGGACTCACTTTACCGGGCAACGGTTACTTCAACTCCAGCCCGGGAGCCTTTTCCTGGCAGATCTTCAGCTCTGTGAATGGAGCGTACATGGCAAGAAACCTATTCCTCGACGGAAATACATTTCGCGACTCCCCCTACTCGATCGTCAAAAAGAAGACCTTGGCGGAGTACCAAATCGGCGTTCAGATCGTCTGGGGCTACAACCGCTTTTCTTTCGTAAACATCACCCGCAGCAAAGAATTCGAAAGCCAAGACAAAGCCGAAACCTACGGAGCCTTCAGCTACTCGCGAGCCTACTAATAAAAGACACCTGCCAAAGCGGTAAGTGCTAACATCCTATCCACCCGCCAAAAACTTGCGACAACGTATCGACCATAAACCTACAAGCAATCACCTATAAACCGGGGATGTGATTGTAGATGCGGAAGATGAATTCGTTTGAGCAAAGCGGAGAATCGTAGTTGTTTTTCGATCTAAACTTGGAAATCCAAAACTCATGAAAAACATACTCCTGTCACTCGTAGCTCTCTCGCTGGCCACTCTGTTACACGCCGCGGATTGCGAAACCTTTATCCCACAAAAAATCGGCACCATTTGGGAGCAGACCTCTTACAACAAAAAGGGTAAGCCCAATGGCTCCGTCCTTCTGGAACTAACAGAGACCAATAAGATCGACGGCGGCGTAGAATATGTCGTCCACCAGGCAAGCCTCGACAAAAAGGGAAAAGAAGTTTTCGAGTCTGATCTCAAATACCGCTGCGAAGGGGATGTGTTCTACGTCGACATGAGCTCATTCTTCCAGCCCGAACAAATGGGAATGAAAGCCGATGCCAGCGTGACCATGGAGGCCATCGATCTGCCCAGCGACCTTCACGTCGGCCAAGAGCTGAGCGACGGATATATCAGTATGGATCTCGCCGCAAGCGGGCCTATCAATATGTCCATCCGCGTCGATGTCGTCGACCGGGTAGTAGAAGGCAAGGAAACCATCACCACCCCAGCGGGAACCTTTGAATGCTATAAGATCTCCCAGCGTGTCCTGACAAAATCGATTATGAGTATCGAGCTCCGCACCATCGATTGGATATCCAAAGAAGTCGGCGGCGTGAAAACCGAGACCTACAAGAAAAATGGATCCCTGCTCGGCTATTCAGAGCTTACACGGCTGGAGATGCCTTAATTTAACGGGCTCATAGGAGCTCAAAATGAAACGGCCGAGGTCCCCCCTCGGTCTTTTTTGTGCCCGAATCGGTTTCAAGCCTACTATCACATAAGATAATATATTAATTACCATTATATCTTCTTTTAAGCGCCTCAAAAAAAAGAGCACCCCCAAGGTAAGGTGTAAAAACTGCATTTTCGCCGGCATCATGGAAACTCTCGACACTCTGTGCAGCAAACTCACCGGCATTTCCTCTTCCTCTACCTATAGCGACGGAACCTTGAAATCATGCACCTTCAAGGAGGAAAACCGTATTCAAACTCCTATAGGAGAAGTCATCCCGCAGTACCGTACCGCCGTATACGGAGAACGCCAAAAGAAGCATCGAGCAGCACTAACCTTCTTTAAGAACGGCCAGCTAAAAAGCGCGGCTCTCGAAGAAGCTACGGCCCTCCAGACTCCCATCGGAGAAATGAATGCCGAGCTTGTGACCTTCTACGACAACGGGTCGCTCAACCGGATTTTTCCTCTAAACGGCCAAATCGATGGCTACTGGTCGGAGACCAATGAAGGCGAACTCGCCGAAGTCCTCGACTTCGACCTGTCGGTTGGAAAGTTCAGCGCCAAGATTATCAACGCACACTTTTATCCTAGCGGCGCGGTGAAATCGATCACCCTATGGCCGGGCCAAAAAATCAGTATCCAAACTCCAGTAGGGGAAATGAGTGTACGCACCGGCTTTTCGCTCTACGAAGACGGCTCCCTTAAAACTGTCGAGCCCTCCGCACCCTTTGAAATCCAAACCCCGATCGGGCCAATCAAGGCCTTCGACGCGGAAATGGTGGGTATCAATTCAGACCAAAGCTCCGTACGTTTCGATACAGACGGCACCCTCACATCGCTTAAAACCATACACACCGGTATCCGTGCCGTAGCGACAGACAACTCCGTCACAGTAATCGAACCATTCGAAGCCCCAAGCCTCATCGAAATGACAGAGATGCGCACCATCCCAATGGAAGTCTGTTTCGATGGAGACAAAGTACAAATCGTGGCGGAAAGCGTCTACGACTTCGATATCGGCAGCTACACCTTCAAGACTTTCCAACGGCTAAAGGTCATTCGCGAAGCTTGTGCCGCCTGTTCGGGCTGCGGAGCTGGCGGCGGATGCTGCCAAGGTTAGGAACCTCCTAAAAGAGAGAGGCCGGCCCGGGAATTCCGGTCTCTCACCTATTTAAACACACGTCAAACCGATCGCTCGGTTTGGCGTTTTTGGTATCTAGGCCCTACTCTGGTAGGGCGTGGGCGCCGCCCCACGCCTAAACCAAGCCCAATCAAGATCCTTGCCCAGAAAGACGCTTGGACGAAAACTCCAAACACCTCAAGGCGTGGCACGGCGGCCACGCCCTGCCTAGAATCGAATCTCACTCCTCACCTAAATGCCCCATTTCACCCCGCGGAAATACCTTTTCCATACTCCGCCTGACTGGATCGACACGACCAAAGCACACTACTTCATAACCATCTGCTGCCAACCCCGCTACAAGAACCAACTTGCCAACCCCGAAATCGCTTCCGCGATCTACGATGGACTCAATTTCCGCATTAAAAGATCACTTCTCTATCCGTATCTCTTTTTGCTGATGCCCGACCACCTGCATGCAATCATTGGATACAACGCAAAGCTCGAACCGCTCGACAAACTAATCGCATCCTTCAAACAACGCCTCGCTCAACAGCACGGCATCAAATGGCAAAAAGGTTTCTTCGATCACCGACTCCGCAACGACGATTCGTATGAAGAAAAAACCCACTACATCTTACAAAACCCAGTACGAGCAGAGCTTTGCGAAACCGCAGAAGAATGGCCCTACAAGTGGTTCGCCAACGATTTCAGGTAGGGTCCGGCCGCCGTGCCGGACCTAGGCGTGGCACGGCGGCCACGCCCTACCCTCGGTAAACAGCTCATTCGATAGCAATCGAAAGGCCTACGAGGCGAATCCAGCCCGAGTTTACCCTCTCGGGGGATAGCCCATCGAAAGTGCTTTTGATAGCATAAGGAAGAATAGCGGCCCCCCGTCCGCTTGGTTAATCCCGTTCTGGTCACTCTTGAATCCGAGAGGCCAAGACACACCCCTACCTCCCATGAAAAAGAAAAACCTGTCGGCGGCCATCTGCTGCGGATTATCGCTATCCATCTATTCTTTCGCAGCTCCTAGTCCTATCTGGTTTAGCAGTCAGGAAGGAAAAACATGGCAGCAGCATGAACTTGCGAACATTTCCCCGGCTTCGGAATCCGAAGCCCCAAACCTGCGCTTCGACCCTTCCCGCACCTACCAAACGATTGATGGCTTTGGCGGCTCGTTCAACGAACTCGGCTGGGTCGCCCTAAAAACAGCGACTCCCGCGGACAGAACAGCCGCTCTAGAAGCTCTTTTTGGCGACGATGGCTGCGGCTTCACCCTTGCTAGAATCCCCATCGGCTCTAGCGATTTCGCCATCAATCTCGATGGAGATCCATCCACTCCCGACGATGACGACTATTCGCTCGCGGAGACTCCGGAGGACTACCAGCTAAAGCACTTCTCCATCGACCGAGACCGCAAGAACCTGCTCCCCTACATCAAAGCGGCAATGGAAACCCAACCCAACCTACAGTGTTGGGCATCTCCTTGGAGCCCTCCAGAGTGGATGAAGGAAAACAATTTCTACGCGGGCGGTTCACTCCGTTGGGAGCCCAAAGTACTAAAGACTTACGCCAACTACTTCTCCAAATGGATCAACGCCTACCAAGACGAAGGCGTGAACATCTTCGCTGTCACCCCCCAGAACGAACCAAACCAGTGGCAACCCTTTCCTTCCTGCGTGTACACCGGAGATCAACTCGCTGAATTCATAGGAGATTATCTTGGCCCGACTTTAGCAAAGAAGAATAAGGAGGTGGAGCTCTGGTTCGGCATCAATGGAGATCCCCAACACGACGGTGACAACTTCAACAACCGAATTGTATCCGTCCTAGAAGACAAAGAGGCTAATTCCTACCTCACCGGCATCGCCTTCCAGTACGATAGCAAAAACCAAATTGCCGTCGCCAACGAAGTCTATCCGGACAAGAAATTGATGCAGAGCGAATCCATATGCTTCAACGGCGACAATAGCTGGGCTCAAGCTATGGAGTTGTACAGGCTAATAAAGCGCCACATCGATGGCGGAGCCAACCAGTACTACGCATGGAATATGGTTCTCGATGACAGCGGACTTGGTCCTTGGAACTGGCGGCAAAATGCTCCGATCAGCGTCGAGAAGGCTACTGGCAAGGTTATCTACAACGGCGAATTCTTCACCTATAAGCACTTCAGCCACTACGTACGTCCTGGAGCAAAAAAAATCCTGAGCACCGGAGATTGGGGGGATTGTATCGCTTTTCTGTATACGGATGGTTCAGTCGTCGCAGTCATTGCTAATTCTTCAAACGATCCACATGTCGCCAGCTTACAGGTGGCAGGATCAGACATAGTCGTATCTCAGGAGTTTCCAGCCCAATCGATCAATACGGTCGTTTTCCCAGCTCCTTAAAGCGCCCCTATAAGAACTAAGGCGTACAAATCATACGGATACAGACCTCCCTCCCCTAACGAAAGCCGATGCCAGGAAGCTTCCTGCATCGGCTTTTTTGCCTCTAAGGAGCTCGCAACACTACAATTCACGACGGGATCGAACACCGAGTGGCAGCGAATAAGTGATTACAAAAAGGCAAATCGCCCCAACCGGAACGACCCGCCCATAACCCAACTCTTATGCCCAATCTTGGGCGTAACACAAATTTTAGAGAAGCGGCGTAAAACGGTATAGTCCCGCTCCGTGCGGTGCGATTTCTCGCTCGAAATTGCCTTCAAACTCGCCGAGCGCCTCCTCTGTCCAAAGGTCTACCACCTTTACCTTGCCACTAAGACCGAGATCCTTGAGGGCGACAGAGACCGACGTATCCACTTCGATCGATTTGCTGGCATCTTCTGCTAGCACGCCAAACATGACCGAACCATCCTCCGTCACCACTCCTTTAGTCGTGAAGCGATCGTAACCAGCTGGAATATCGAAAATGATTTTGGATTGGGAATGTGTCCCGATTCCGGATACAGAATTACCTTCGGCCTTCAAAGGTTGCCCCTCGCAAGTCAGGTCCACCTGAGGGCTTCCCCAACCAGAATCCGCGTAGGTCCATTCCAGTTCGGTTAAGCTGAGAGTCCCCTCTGGGCCATGCAGAGTCGGCTCTACCCAAACGGCGTGATCCCAGCTAATGCCATCGCCTCCGTCGGTAACAAAAAGCACCAGTCGAGTAGCGTCACCAATATTCAGTGATACTTCTTGCGACTGCCCCTTACCGGCGATAACGGGACTTGCATAGTCTGCATCTTCGAAGTCGAGATTCTCTCCCTCGCTTTGAGCATTAAAGAGAGCGACATATTTGTCATCGCTTCCAGGAACGTCCGCCACCCAAACGATATGGTTTCGTTCGCGAGAAACTTGCCGATTGTTAGTGCTGTTTTGATTGACCTCAAGCATCGGCGGGTGGGTCAGCATTTTCAAAGTGAAGTCATCCAGTTTGGTCATATCTCCACCAAAGATCAGGGGAGAGCGAGCAATGCACCAAAGCGTCATCAAGGTATACTGCTCATCTTTGGTGAAATTGGTTGGGCGATCAAATTCAACAATCCCAATTGGCAGCATATCTGCATCCGGCCAAGCGCCGGGCTTACGGAATGGAGTCCACGTATCCGTTCTCTCAAACATCGCCTCAAGAAGGCCCCAACGATCCCAGAAATCATCAGTGATACGCCATAAGTTCGCATGCTCGGAAACATGCTCACCCGCCTCTATCGGAGTCGCTCCTGGAGATAGGCTTAGGACGATCGGCCGACCTGTTTTGTCGATGGCCTTGCGAATGGCTTCGATTTCCGCCTTTTGCACATCGTCATAGGGGCGGGAGATATCATCCACCTTCACATAGTCGACTCCCCAATCGGCATACATTTGAAAAATCGAATCGTAGTAGGCTTGGCCATCTTCGGTCGTAGCATCCACACCGTACATATCCGGATTCCAAGGACAGATCGAAGAAACGATCCCAACCTCCGCTGCAGTCGCATCTGTGCCTAAAAGGGCGGTGTCGCGGTCCACAGCTTGGCGAGGAATTCCTCGCATAATGTGGATACCGAACTTCAACCCCTTCGAACGCACGTAATCGGCAAGAGGCTTGAAGCCTTTTCCGCCTTCGGCTGAAGGAAATCGGTTCACAGCCGGAGTTAGCCGACTATATTGATCCATACTCAACTCCGCACCAGCCTTATAGTGGTGACCGGTGGCGCCCGGCTCGTACCACTGTATGTCTACCGTCAATACATCGTAGCCCGAGGGCAAGAGCAGCTCCGCCATGGCATCGGCTTGCTCCCGAACCTGGGCCTCGGTGACTGAGGTCCCGAATATATCCCAACTATTCCAACCCATTGGCGGAGTGGGGGCTAGCACCCAGTGGCTGGGTTCAGCTTGAACGGGGTTGAAAGAGAAACTAAGGGCGGCAACGGCACCGCAAACGATTAGTGGCTTCATAAAGAGGTAAAGTTAGGGGTGTGGTCGAACAAATCGACCGAATAAGCTAACATTTCCCACAACAGGCGCCTATCACCTTTTTGGGGGAAACGGACCCGCGAGTAAATCCGGGGCTGGCCTAAATGATCGCGTAGACGATCTCAGTGCAGATGCACAATACCGTGACGTATCGCTGTAATGGCTGCCTCAGTACGATCTCTAACACCCAATTTGACGAAAAGCGTCTTCAGATGGGATTTTACTGTTTCATCTGAAACGGACAGATTTTGAGCGATCTCCTTGTTGCTACGACCCTTGATCAGCGACTCTAGGACTTCTTTTTCTCGTTCAGTCAACTGCTGGCGCTGGGACCGTTCTTCCAAGCGATCGGCGACCTGGCGGGGGAGTATCTCGTCTCCCTCGAATACCCCCCGAATCGTTCCCGCAATTTCTTCTACGGCCATGTCTTTGAGCAGATAGGATTTGGCCCCGCTTTGAATGGCTCGATAGATATCCTCGTCTAAATCGTAAGTAGAGAGTACGATAATTTTAGCATCCGGATGCTTCCTGCAGATCGAGAGGATAGCTTCCGCTCCACCCATGCGATGCATGCGCAGGTCCATCAGGACGATGTCTGGCAAAACGTCGTCATAGACCTCGATCGCCTCCTCACCATCCGAAGCTTCCGCAACGACCTCCATGTTGGGCTGACTGTCGATCAAAGCGATGATTCCCATCCGCATCGAGGGATGGTCGTCAACGACCAGTATCTTTATGTTCGAACGAGATGCCTCACGGGTCTCCTCCGACGTGTCTTTGGGGATTCCAGAATTCATTTTCGGGGTAAGGCAGATGAGCCAATCCGCCATTCGCTACATTAACAGAAAACAGCCCGACCCGCCCTCACCCATTAGGGTGAATTTGACCTCTTTCAGCAAATTTACGAATTTTCTGCGGGCCCAAAATCCTGATACACGAGCTGAGAGCCCTCTATTCCCCTTGCCCCGCAACTTGATTGCTATACTAGTAAGTCACCTATCCCCGATCCATTAGTCGTTTTCATAGACGAACGAATGGTTCGATTTCATCCTACCGCCTACACCCCATTGACGCATTCATCTCCCTACAGATTAGTGGTGATCTTACTCGTCGCCCATTCACTGCTAGCTGGATATTTTTCTCCCAGCCTATCGGCAGAGGAAGATCCAAACCTCATCACCACAGCAGCGCAGGCTCGCGCCTTGACTCCAGAAGAAGCAGCAGAAGAGCGGCCCATCCTCTTGCGAGGTTGCTTCATGGGCAGCGGCGCGTTTTCTTTCTCCTTTCAGGACGAAACAGGACCGCTCTTCATCTTCACCGAACCCCATCTCAGCGAGGGGTTTGAGATCGGAGATCTCGTCGAAGTGGTCGGCGTAACAAATCCGGGTGACTACGCCCCTTGCGCCTACGCTAGATCCATCAAGAAAATCGGCACCGTAGAGGTTCCAAAACCGATCAAGACTACCATCGCAGAGCTAAGCTACGGCCAGATGGACGCTTATTGGGTGCAGGTCGAAGGAATCGTGCGAAACATGGAGATCGTGCCTGACATACTGGTGCCTGGTCCGGACCAGCCAGAGCCCGATCCCGAAAACATGCATACAAAACTCAAGCTGGCTGATGGGAATTCAACCTCCGTAGTAGAGGTCACTAGTATTCTCGATCCCGCTCTCTATATCGACGCCAAGATTCGCGTGACGGGGCACTGCTTCTATTTGCACAACGGGAACCGCCAATTCGTCCGGCCCAATATCCACACACTCCACGATGAGGTGCCCGAAATCATCGAACCTCCCCTACATCGAGACTTCGAGGGAGAGACTCGCCCCGTCTCTAGCCTCTCAACCTTTGACCACACTGGCGGAAACCCTGGCCGACGAGTTCACGTACGTGGCGTCGTGACTCACCAAAGAGAAGGGATTGCGGTTTGGATCCGAGATCGTGGACAAAGCCTTCAAATCCAAGCCCCTCAAACCGAATCCCTCTCACCCGGCGACGTAATTGACGTCTTGGGCTTCCCCGAACCGGGCACCTATAGCCCCGTGTTGGAGGACGCGGAATTCAAGAAAACCAGCCAAACGACCCCGCCCGAGCCGGTCCCGCTGCAGGACCTTCGCATGATCATCAGGCACGATTCGGATCTCGTGCAACTGGAGGCCGAACTGACCGAAATCCAGCGTTACGCGGAAAGCGTAGAGCTTACTCTGGAGGCACTCGGCACCACCGTACGAGCTTCGCTCCTCAGCAGCTCAGACTTTGACTCCCTCGCTGACTGGCGCCCCGGCAGCATCGTTCGAGCATCCGGCATAGCCACAGTCGGAGAAGGCGAAACCAAGCCTCTCAACGGCATCTGGTTTTCGGAGTCGCTGCACCTCCTTCTGCGCAGTCCCGAAGACTTAGCTATCATCACTCCCGCCCCCTGGTGGAACGCGCAACGCATCTCCTACGCCTTGGGCGCCGTCTTAGTCCTAGCCCTCATTATGATCGCCGGTATCGTCTGGTTCTCCAAACGGCGTTTCCGTGAACAACAATTGCAGCGGGCGATGGCAGAATCGGAATTTTCCGCTATCCTTTCAGAGCGTAACCGAGTCGCACGCGAGATTCACGATACACTGGCACAAAACATCGGGGCGATCTCCGTGCACCTCGAACTCGTTCGTACGGATTCAAAAAACCTCAGCGAACCTACTCAAAACCACATTCAAACCGCCCACAAACTTGCTCGCACAGCCCTCGCGGACGCCCGTGAATCGATCTGGAACATGCGCTCTCAGGTCTTAGAAAAATATGACCTCGGAGGGGCCCTAAAGAGAATCGCCACGCAGCTAACCGAAAATACCGGCATCGACACCCTCGTCGAAATCAAAGGCGATCGCCGACGCCTGCCCCCAATCGTGGAAAACAATCTCCTGCGAATCGGACAAGAGGCAGTCACCAACGCCTGCAAGCACGCCGAACCAACCCGCATTTCCGTAAGGCTCGTCTACAGCGAACGAAAAGTTGAGCTAAGCATCTCGGATAACGGGAAAGGCTTCCGCACCGACGCCGTTCCCTCTGGTGCGAAACGCAGTTTCGGATTGGTTGGGATCCAAGAGCGAATCGAACTGCTCGGGGGCGAGATCGAGATAAAAAGCGAAGTAGGAAAAGGAACCGAAATCAAAGCGACAGCCCAAGACTAGACATGACAGAGACAGAAACGATTGAGACGATAAAAGTGATGATCGCCGATGACCATCCCCCCATGCGCATGGGCTTGATTTCCCTCATAAATAGCCAGAAAGGCATGTCTGTCATCGCCGAAGCCTCCGATGGGGAGGAAGCGGTAGAAGTCTACGAAGACACCAAACCTGACGTAGTGCTCATGGATCTGCGTATGCCGGGAATGGGTGGAGCGGATGCCATCTTGCAAATCCGCAAGCAATACCCGGACGCCCGGATTATCGTTCTCTCAACTTTCGACTGGGATGAGGATATTCATCGAGCCCTCCAATCCGGAGCCGCGTCCTACCTGCTCAAAGACATGCCCATCGAGGATATCGCCGAGACAGTGCGAAACGTTTTTCGAGGCGAGGCATCACTACCTGACAGCGTCGCCCAACGCCTGAAAGAGCGGTCAAAACGAGATCAACTAACCGAGCGCGAACGCGACGTGCTCGAAGCCCTTACCAAAGGAAGAAGCAACAAGGAGATCGCCTCGCGCCTTTCCATTTCGGAAGAAACCGTCAAATCCCACCTCAAAACGCTCTTCTCGAAACTGCACGTCCGAGACCGAACCGAAGCCGCCATCGAAGCAATCCGCCACGGCATTATTCACCTGGACTGAGCTGCTGCTGGATACGTCGCGCGATTCAAGCGTCTGACATCAAGGTTTCAACGTTCCTTCACCCCGACTCGGAGTAACACGGATTCCCCTTCATTTAAGGTCTTGCTGTGGCGTAAGAGCTCCACGCCTTCGAACGTCTCGATCGTTTCGGTTACACCCTCGGATTCCGTCCAATCTCCCTCCAAGCCAGAAGACGCTTCCACTACAATCTCAAGGTCCGTGGCGGCGGTCGAGATTCTATAAAGCAAGCTGAGCATCGGTTGCGAAGAATCGATGCGCGGCGAAACGCTTACGTCAGGTACCAAGGGATCTCCGCCAAAAGCACGCTCGAGGAGGTTCACGACTCCATCACCATCCGGATCCGCCAGATCCGCAGCGTCTCCCAAACTTTCCGAAACTCCGAAATGCTCCATTCTCCACGTTTCGGCGGGAGGTACAGTCTCGACCAGCAGAGCTTCTACGCCCGAGCTCTCACCAACCGAATTTGACGCTAAGACAAGGTAGTAGTAGCTCTGCCCTCCAATAATCGATGAATCGGTGTACCAACTTTCGGATACAGTGTCTATAATCTCGAACACTCCGTCCGCAGAGGCCGAACGTGATATCACGTAATCGCTTGCACCCGTTATCGCGGGCCAAATAAGAAAAACCTCCCCTTGTTCATAAACTGCCTCCGGGCTCGGAGGGGCGGGTACCTCAAGTTCAGCTAATGCTGGGATATCTTCGGCAGGGACGGCAAAACCGTACATCTGGAAATCATCCAAACGCCCCGCAAAGAGTGTCGCAGTACTAGAGGAACCCTTTCCGAGGTAGTTGAGGAAGGGATTGATTTCCGAAGGCTTAAGAGAACTATCCGCAGAATCGGCGAGGACTCCATTTAGGTAAAGAGCAGCCCGCGAGCCGTCCATAGTCACCGCAACGTGCGTCCAACTGGAGCTGGGTAGCTCTGCTCCCAGCAGTTCGGTAGAAAGCTCACCGAACTCTATCAAGAAGCGCGATCCTCCCGCAGCAGACTTCGGCGTGAAACTAAGCCCAGAACCTTCTCCGTCAGAAAAATCGAATACTCTTTGCTCATCGGAGCTACCCGTCCAGTAGACCCAAGTAGAAATAGTAAGCTGGTCGTGGTTCACCACATTAGCTGGGAGGTTCGCGTAGAAAGTAGCGCCGTTGAAATAGAGGGAGTTTTCACCATTTTTCCCAACCACGTAACCTGCGTCGGAACTTGGTTCCAAATCGTTGGCGTTTCCAGAGCTGTCGGAAGTATCCTGCTCGAAGTCGAAGTAAACCAAACGAGGAGAAATACCTGTTGGACTGGCAGAAACTTTTTCCGAGGCCTCTGAAAGATTAAGCGACATGTCCGAACTGCGAACGTAATAGGAGTATGTGACATCGCTACGGTTTGCCGCCTTATCTACAAAACGAGCTGTGGTAATGCCTCGAGCAATTAGATCATATCCAGAATCTGGATCAGTAGAGCGGTAGACATTGTACCCTTTTAGGTCAGACTCTGTATTCGCTAACCATTCGAGACGGACAGAGGCAGATTGCTGGATCGCGGTCAATCCTCCAGGGCTTACGGGAGCATCCGACTCGACCATTGCTCCCGCAGGAATCAGTCGCCACTGCTGATATGCCTCTCCGTTTCCATTCCCAAGCTGGACGTTCGCTCCCGCTGCCGAAGATCCGCCCGCGACCTCCAAATACTTTCCACTGTAGCGACTACGGATGGTAAAGTATCCATTCTCCACGTACTCAAGAATCCATTGCTGGTTGCTCCCTGCCCCATAATCATAGAGACGTACATCCGCTCCTGCATCCAAATTCCAGTTCCAAACATCACCCGTTTTCTCACTGGCGTGGTAGGGTTTGATTGAAAAATAGGTCCAGTCACCTCCCACCGTCTTAGGGACTCGGTTAACTAGCCAAGACTGGTAGGCTTCATAATTGGCTTCGCCTTGCTGAAAGTTGGCTCCATTTTCCGTACTTCCTCCAGCCACCTCCAATACCATTCCACTGTGGCGATTGACCAGGGTATAGCGTCCTGCAATTTCAGGTTGGATATCCTCTCCCCAAGTCACGTGCACCACGCGCTCCGCGTTGTGGTGATTCTCAGTTTGATAACCCGTACCTCCCGTAGTGCTGACCAGATATGATCGCTGCGGACCAACGCCGTCAAAATAAACGTCGCGATCTTTGGATACAAAAAGATAAGTGGTGGGCCGAGCCTGTCGCTCAGATTCACCTACAAATGCTTGGACCTTGCCATCGAGACCCCGATAAACTGAAGCTGCGGTCCAGTTCGTCCTATGCTCAGCATAGCCGAGTCGCTGCCCATCACTGGTTTTGACGAACTCTCCGCGAGCATATTCGGCACTTCCCCACCATATGCCGGCGTTCATGCCATATTCGGCACCCACCATGGCTTCCATGACGTTGTGCAATTCGTCGTTTGTTCCTAATCCGCCATTCTCAGAAACGTATTCAAAAAAAGCGGCATAAGTATCGAAATTTCCGGCTAATTGGTGGGTAGTCCCCTCATCGACAACCGTCTTCAGCTGACTGTACCATGCGATTGCGAGGTCATTGTTAAGCGTATTCCCTCCACTTAGACGGATATCGGACCACTCGTCTTTGTAGCGGGTATCATTTTTTATTATCTCACATATCTCCTTCAAACTATCAACGGTACCCAGATTGTTTTCCAAGAGATCTGGTTCATTAAATGGAGCCACCGAAACAACAGTCCTTCCTGCAGCTTCCGCCTTCCTTCGCGTAAGATCGATCAGTTCTACCCAACGCTCTGGTTCAACACCATTTGTACCTTGAAAGTATGAGTCGATTCCGTCCGAGTCGTTATTGAAATACAGCTCTGTATCGGATTCGGTGTAAGTATCTACGATTCGCATACGTTCATCGAATTCGGCCTGTCGGGAAGACTCAAGGTCACCATTTACCAACGCCCTATCTCCCGTGAAGGAAAACCGGATCACATCGACCTGTGGCTTCCCCATGAACTCGACTCCCCGAATCACATTACCAGCATCAAGCCACGCCGTATCCAAACCCCAAGTTTCGATACGCTTAGCCTCACCTTCAGCATCCACATCGAACAACACAGTCCGGTCCTGAGCGACGGATACAGATGCAAGTGCCAAGGCCAAAACCGGCGACGCAAGTTTTCGAATAGCTTTCCGACCTAAAACGATTTTCGGGCGAAAAGGACTTATTTGTCTGTTTGAGGTTTTCATAGTTCTAGGAGGGCGGTGGGCGTTAAGACATCCGTATCAACCATATAACTACAATATGGTTACGAACATATCGCCTCTTTTAACCGCGAACCAGAAAGCGAACCATTTGGCTCGAAGGAGTTCGCTGGCGGATCTAGAAAGATGGATCAGCCAGCGAACGCCTCAAAAAAAGCGAGGCGTCCTGCAGGACGCCCCGCTGATTTGCAAAGCTACATGAAACTTAGCCTAGGAAGCTTAGAAACGGATGGTGTTGGTGATAGCCCAAGAGGTTTCACCTGGGATACGCACCTGGGCGATGGTTCCGTCTGGATTCGCCTGCACTGGAATCAGTTCATCCTGAGCGAAGATGTCATAGACGTTCAGCTGAATCGACCAAGTCTTACCGTTGCCGAGATCCTTTTCGTAGGAAACCCATGCGTCAACGTAGTCTTCAGAAGAGCCCTTGATTGGGTTGTTGAGATCGTTGACCCAAGCGTTGGCGTCCGCGTCGAACTTAGGATAGTAGCCTAGGTTAGACTCGCTCATCCAACGATAAGCACCGCCCAGACCCAAGCCCTTGAACTTGCCGTCCGCGAAGGTGTAGTTGGTGACCATGTTGAAGTGCCACTCTCTGAGTTCGTTTACGAGCTGCTGCTCGGTAGCGCGGGCTTGGTAGTACTTAGCGAGGATGTCCGCGCCGTAACCAGTTCCGAGACGACCGGATCCGCCCAATTCAACACCTGGAGATTCGGGGATGTCGTAGAAGCCTTGAAAGGACCAGTAGTCCATGGCAGGTGTGTCATAGAGTGAGTACCCGCCATCGAACCAGAAATCCATGCTACTCTCAATGTACTCGGTCCAGGAGTTCAGAACGTTTGACCGAACGGCCTCAGCCTTGGAAGCATTGAAGGAGATACGCCAGTTTGGAGCTGGATTCGCGGTGATTTCGTACTCGATACCAGTGGACTCCAGATCGTTCAAGCTGCGAGAGGAGTCAGGTACTTCCCATGCGGAAATTTCCCAGAAACCACCCCAAGCCGCTTCGATTCGTTCAAAGTTCATCGCATCCCAAAAAGTTTGGTCAACTGGACGTGACCACTCAGCATCGGTACGCGCTCGGAACCACTCTGAACGGTAAGCGATTTCTTCGTCGCTTAGAGGAGGTGCAACATAAGCAAGATCGAGATCAGGATTGATATCACCCTGAGCTACGTAAGTCGCAGAACCTGGAACCGCCGAGGCACGAATACGCAGTGGCTGGTTCATGATATCTGGATTGTCCCGCCAGTCTGCTGGAAGCGGCTCATTGGCGATAGTGGAATCATAGTTACCTTCCCCAAACATCCACTTGTTAACCAACCATTCAGGAGTTGGCTGGTAACGGTCCGCTGCAGGAGTTCCTCCCTCTGATGGCAAGCCACCCCACTGCGGAGCGATTTCCCACATCATACCGTCCATAACACGACCCAAGATAGCCTTGTTTCGGTTGAAGGCTGGAGCATCACCGATAAACGGAGTGTTCTGCTGCAAGGTCTTATACTTGGTGACGCGGAGCGAAAGCTTATCTTCGAACGCGGAAACCAAGAGACTCAAGTCTTCAGTCTCTCCAGATGGATTAGCCTCTTGGCGACCGTAGACGTCACTAGCTACGTCTGAAGGACGGAAGCTGCTGGAATCGTTGTAGAGCAAGGTGATGTCCATGCCCTTTGGCAGTTCGCCACCAAACATTTCCATCAACTCTTTACCGTGGAGAGCGACACTCCAGCTACGGCGTTGAGCCTTAGCCAAGATAGGAGCTCTGCGGTCAGCGTCGTAGACCCAGTTTTCACTGTAAGGAACAACGTTGTTGTAGCCTGGAACGCGTCCGTATTCCATTCCGTCGATCACGGAAGGAGAAGGCTTGTTCCAACGCTCATACTCGTCCTCGCGCCATCCGAAGATCGGCACGATCGCTCCATTCAGCATATCGCCCTGCCAAACAAAAACCTTGGAGTCAGTGGTGTCGTAGCCTTGGCTAGCTCCGTCATAGAGCTTGTCGAGATCGGTCTTGTAGGACAAGAGTCCGTAGTCGTTAAGCCCCCAAGACCAAGCTCCTTCATCGTCTTGAGTGGTACCCAAAACAGTTTGATACATCTCTGGATTCTGCATGACAGTTACACCTGACAGACCGGTGATCTGGTCCATGGAAGTGGTGTCGAGCATGCTGTCGCTCAAGTAGTGAATACCTCTCCAAGTTGCATAGCCAGGTGAGCCCCAATTTAGCGCTTCGCTGAATGGTTCATCCCAACGATAGAGGGCAAAGCTGCGATCGAAGTTTTCGTATTTCTGAGAGGATACAACTCCGGTAAAGGTGTGCTTACCCAGGATGGTGGCGAGAGTGCTGTCCGACTCGAGGAAGTCCTCTGCGTTTACTTCGCCAAACACGGTGGCACGCCAGTTTTCACGAGTTTTTTGGTAGATACCTCCGCGACCTTCGCCGATGGTGAACAGGCGTCCCACGTTAGGGTTGTCTCCCTCGCCGTTACGCAACGATTCGTTGATGTCGATGGAGATGATGTTTCCTCCCCATAGACCTTCCATCTCATTGGTGTATCCAGAGCGATAGTCTTGCTTATTGTAAGCTACATTCCAACCCAAGCGATTGTCGAAATAGGTCTGGGTTGCCACAACGTTGAAAGTCTCGAAGTTGTTGAACTCGGACTTGTTTGGCCCTACGAAATTCTGTTCTCGTACCAATTCTGCGATTGGTCCATCGATGATCATCTGGGTTGGCCAGAGTCCTTGTCCAAAACCAGAGAAGGTGTTTCCGGTTAGGGATTCGTAGTCATTGATGATACCCGTCATGACCGAATTACCAGCATAGTACGCCGCCGAGTTTTTCTCGTGATTCGGGTTCCAGAGTTCCCAGTTTGGATTCGTCAGGCCGACATAGCTACCCCAGCCGCCGCCATTGACGTTCATCCAACCGCGAAGCATCATCGCGTCAGGCATGTTTGCACCACCTACAGCGGAACTTGTAGGATCGGAGTAAAATGACACCGGATGGTCATCCCAAAGCTGTCCACCAATAGATTGAGCGCCATAGACTGCTTCGTGTGCAGCGAAGCCATCGAGGCCTTCCGCATCGCCCGGATCAGTCCAGTATTCATCATTCAATACAAGATTGCGATTTGTCGCTCCGTACCAGTTCGAAAGGAAGTCCGCTGGAGTATTGGCCATCGGACGGTTGGCATCGATTCGGCCCCACTCGCCGTTGGCATCAATCTGGGTGAAGATTCCATCACCTGTCTTTGGCTGCCAGCGAATCGCCGCAAAAATGCGACGGTCGTCATTGAAAGTGCCTTCCTGACGGAATTTTCCGTTGTTATTAAGGGCAGATACTCTAACGCCCAACTCGCCCGGGATGATCGTCTGATCAATGTCAACCGAAGTACGAACCGAACCATAGTTGTCGACACGCACCTCAAAGGTTTTGCTGCTTTCACCCATGACCGGAGTCTTGAGCGTGTTGTTGATCAGACCCGCGGGACTGCCCAATCCGAAGAGAATCGAGTTTGGACCACGGCTGATATCTACTCGAGACAAGCTGTACCAATCGATAGGAATGTCAGAAGGGAAAAAGTCTCTGGTGATGTCAGCGCTATTCAAACCACGGATACGCGTGGTGCGGTGCGGTTCGATCAGCATGTCACGAGCGTGGCCCTTATCCCACGCGTCGCCGCCGTAAAAGTTTCCTTCGATACCAGCAATTTCAGTATTGGTCGTGTAAACGAGAAGCTTCTGCAGATCGTTGGCGCCGATGTCCTTCATGAACTCGGGGGTAATAGCCTGGACCGCAGCAGCGATATCTCGAAGTTCCGTGTTGAGTCGGGAACCAGCAAGGGACGAGGTAGCCATATAGCCAACTACGTCTTCGCCAGACACTTCGAATGGAGAAAGCTCGAATACTTCTTCCTCTTCTTCTTCGTCCGTTTCTCCCAAGGCCGGCACTTGCGCGAATAGGGTAGCGGGAGCAACGGAAAGAACGCCTAGACATGCGAGGTAGCTCGGCAACGAGGAGGTTCTGCGTCTATTCTTAGTTTTGAATCTACTCATCATAGTTTGTGAGTTTGGTGTTGATCTTTTGAGGGTAATTTCCGCCGAAAGGCCTGAATACAGACATCAGCGTGACAGTTGGTAGAGACCCGTTTAGAGACGCAGTGGCTCTGACTTTTAGGTACGGTAAATCAGAGCCTCACGGCCGGGAACGGGGGAAATGGGGGAACTTAGGTGTGGTATGGGTGCGACAAAGGGGATTGGGGTATGATGGAGCTACAATACCAGTCCAAGCCAAACTCCTCAATCCCCCGTTCGGGTGAATATCGTATTATGACATTCGATATAACAAAACCATCCGCAGATGATTTATCGTTATTGCAACAGCCCCACACCAGTGTGGAAAATCGGCAAGAATCCGATCAACCTAATCCTCATAAGCTCGCATGCTTATGGAATTTTGTCAGCCGAATCGTCGAAAACTAGACCTATTTCGTGCCGGTATTCCCTATATCGATACAACTAAGAACTCTATTCAATCCAGAAACGGTGCCGGATGCTTTTGGTGAAAATCGGTAGACTCCTGATACGCAGCCGCCACCGATAATAGCGTCTCTTCGTCGAACAATTTCCCGACAAAAGTGATGCTTTTAGGATGCCCGGACTCATCGAATCCATTCGGAAGCACTACGCACGGATGCCCTGTGAGGTTAGTCATCAAAAGCTGATCGCTTCCAAAACTAGGACTCACCAACACGTCGATTTCCTGCATCAGCGTATCCATTTCCTGAATCAAAACCTGCCGCAAACGGTTTGCCTTCAAGTACTCCACCGCCGGAATCAAACGAGCCGCACGGAAAACATTTGGATAAGCGTTTTCGGTCTGACGGACGAGCTCGTCATCTTGGTTAGAAAGGGTAAGCTCATCGAAGGCAGTCGCGGCTTCTACCGTAAAAATAAGAGATAAGGCCCGCGTCGGGAGCGACGAGGGCAGCGTGACCGCTTCGAATTTGGCTCCCAGCTCACGCAATTTATCCAGCGTCGCTAGATCCTGCTCCTTCCCTTCCCGCTCCTTTTCAAACTCCGCTTCCACAAAACCGAACCTCACCTTCGACAGATCGATCGGATCATCGCTGTAAGAGAAGGGAGCTTCGAACGTCGAAGCATCTTTGGTATCCACTCCTTGGATAACGGAGAAAACAAGAGCACAGTCCTCTACGCTGCGAGCCATCGGGCCGATCTTATCCATGCTCCAGCTCAAAGCCATCGCCCCGTAGCGACTGACTCGCCCAAAAGTCGGCCTCAGTCCCGTTACTCCGCAGCGATTGGAAGGCGATACAATGGAACCCCAAGTCTCCGTTCCGATAGCAAATGGCACCAAGCCCGCCGCAGTAGCCGAGGCCGGACCTGCAGACGATCCAGAGGAACCTTGCTCCAGATCCCACGGATTCTTGGTCTTGCCCCCATACCAGACATCCCCCCAAGCGAGGGCTCCCATTGTCAGCTTGGCAACTAGCACGGCTCCCGCTTCATCAAGCTTCTCTATCACGGTGGCGAGCTCCTCCCGCTCCTGGTGCTCAAATGGCTTCGCTCCCCAAGTGGTCGGATAACCGGGCACAGCCAAAAGATCTTTCGCTCCATAAGGAATCCCGTGCAACGGCCCCCTGTAATCGCCAGCAGCGATTTCTGCGTCCGCCCGGCTGGCTTGAGCTAAAGCCCTTTCTTCCGTCAATGTGATCACGCACTGCAAAGCGGGATCATGCTTCTTCAAGCGGTCCAAAAAGAACTCCGTCAATTCGAGCGATGTAATCTTCCGCGTCCGCAGCAACTCGCCCAGTTCCGCAACCGTATAAAAAGCCAATTCATTATTGTCGTCAGGCACCAATACCTCTTCCGACTGTACCCAGCTGAGCTCAGAGGGTCCCGAAGGCATTACAAAGCCTTCGGGCAATGGGTTAAAAACGAGAGCTGGAGGAATCGCGTTGTCTAAAGCGATGGCTCGAATCCGTTCGTAATCGCTTAGGCGCCCCGACACATCTTCACGCATTAGTTCCAACTCGGCCTCATCATAGCTCAACCCAAGCACCTCTGCGGCGCTCGCAATCGATTCGGCGCTTAAAGCCGGTTCGACTTCCTGCTCAACCTGCCCCCAAGTCGGTGAAACTGTAGCAACTGCCCAGATAAATGCAGCTAACAGGGAGCGGTTGAAAAATCGGAATGCGGAGCGGCAAAACAGGTCGGAGGTCATTTTCAGGCGAGGCAAAAGGCTAGTAAACTGAGGCTAACCACCCAGCTAGATTCACGCCACTCGAACTCCAATTATATTTCCTATTCTCTCCTTGGCGAACCAAGCGAAAGACATAACAACACCTTACTAGAGAGTTGGTGCAGAAAGAGCTTCCAAGGAAGTCGCTGCCAGGAGTCTCGATCCCTTCGACAAGGAAACAGATTCTACCAAGCCCTGACCGATAGTCCCAACTCTCGCAGTATCCGCAAAGGATACACTTTCAGTGGATGCGCTACGAACTGCTAGCGTCGCAAAAGCACTGTCCTCCTCCGCTGACTGCGAATCACCGATTTGATAAGAGGTATAACCGAAGAAACTCAAACGTAGCTCAATCTGGACCGTGCTCGCATTTTCGTTCAGGTTATAGAGGAGAACGTGATCCACTGGGATCTCAACTTCTCCGGTATCAGTATCTCCGATACTAGTTCCAAGACTCTTGCCCAGAGAGATACCGAAAGTCAGCTCATCGCGGAAGTTGTACTTCAACATCTGTATAGAAATCATTCCACTCGATGAGCCAGCAGGAATGATCACCGTGCCGGAAGTAGCTAGATAATCAACGCCGGCTACGGCACTTCCTTCGAGCGTCGCGAAATCGACCGATACGGATTGATTAACAGTCGCATCCAACTCGACATAGAAGTTCGCAAAGCTTCGCCCTGCGGAATCGCGGGTGAAGAATGGCCCAGAAACGGTCGTGCTTGGCACAATATTAAATCTGAGGGAACTACTCGCAGTCAAAACAGTACCGCTTGCTGCTCCGATCGTGGAAGCGACAACTTGCACTTCTGCCAAACCAGCTCGATCGCCCGCTAAGGTCACTACCAAACGTCCATCCTCAATCACCGCCGAAGTGACAAGTAGGCTATCTGAGACCGAGACCACTTCATAAGTAACCTCTTCGTTCGTACCTCCAAACACTGCGCTCAAATCGTATACCAAAGTTGCTTCACCTACTGGTCGGGTCACGATCGGCAACTCGTTATTCACCACAACCGGCTTATCCACTGCATTGACAGTTACCAAGATCGTTTCGGTCACCGTCCTGCCATCCAAGGTATAGCTCAGGGTAAGAGTAGCAGTTCCGATTTCACCTGCAACTGGAGTGATCGACAAGATGCGTTGCGATCCTGAACCGGTGAGTCTCAGACCGGTAGTCGGAAGTAGATCCTCGTTGTCGCTGGTGATGGTAAGCTCACCTTGATTCGAGTCATCGCCCTCGATGGTCAAAACGACTGAGGTAGTTGTATCTTGCCGCGTTTCAATCGAATCAACGACATCGATGACCAGCTCCTCGGCAACCAGCAAGCTGATCTCCTCCATCTTGCTCTGACCAAACTCATCCTGTATAACCATTCTAAATACAGAATTCTCTACATCGGAAAGCTCGGGAGTTCCAATCAGGGTGATCGAGCCATCCCCGTTGTCCTGCAAGCTCAGCCATGCAGGTAAATTTTCGGCGCTCACGGTGAAGCCAGCCCAATCCAGGGAATCATAGCGTAAGGTTACTGAATAGGACTGCCCCACGATCGCGTCAGGCATCTCGAAGTCTTCCAAGTCCGGAAGCGGTATCAATTCCGTTTCGCTGACAATGACCGAGAACGCATGCTCTGCGACGCCACCCGCCGAATCAGTCACCGTAAACCTGAAGTCAAGCTGCGGACCAAGTCCTTCTTCGTCTAGCAGATCGGCTGAAGGCGTTCCGGTCAATGAAGCCGTCCCATCACCATTGTCCACGAAAGTCATCCAAGCCGGGATCTCACTTACCGGAGTGATCACGACCGACGCTCCCTCTGTGCCGGCAACCGTTTCTATCAGGTAATAGATTTCTTCTCCCGCGACCGCATTTGTCGGAGCCAAAGAGTCCACTACAGGACTATCCACTGCAGGCGGCAATTCTTCACTCACGGCATAGGTGAATGTTTGAGTGGATACGGATTCGCCATCGCTAACCGTTACAGTCACCTCACTTGAGCCCAGAACGCCATCGACCGGAGTGACGACCAACGTCCAAGCCTCACCATTGAATAGAACTTCAATCGAACCTTCCGGCAATAGGTCGGAATTGCTGGTCTCCACTGCCACTGACAAACGTTGAATAGGAGTCAAACCGGCGTCTATATCGAGCCCAACCAAAGTGCTTCCTTCCTCAATCTCATCCATGCTCGGATTTTCGATTGGCTGAAGAACCGGCGGCTCTGCTTCCACGAGAGCGGCATTAGCTAAAAGCGTTTCCAGAGCAGCTCCCGTATGGCTTTGCACAAATCCATCCGTTGCTGACGCGTCTTGCAGCAGCGTGGGAATCTCTCCATAGACCGAATCTGCAATCACCAGATCGATTCGAGCAAGATCGCGAATCACGTTTACGCTGTTTGCTGCATATCCCACCGCGGCAGAGTTGAGAGCCGCAGTCACGATTGCGACGGCATCGAGGGAGCTAGCCGCTACATCGAAATTAAACCCGCTCGCGGCGTTGGCGATGATCGCTGAGACCGTAGCTGCATCAGTCAGGTCGAGAGAACCGTCGTTGTTCAGAATTTCCTGGGCGAGAGCGTCGAGCAAAGCGCTATTGGCATCGGAGCTTGCCAAAGCACCCCCTGACGCTTCGGACAGCAATTTGCTTCCCGTCTTCAGCAAGGATTCGACCTGCGACATAGCACGCAGAACTTCACTGCCTTCTGCAGTGCCTGCATCCTCGCTGGAAGGATCGAAGTTAGCGAGTTCGACTGTATCCGGAATTCCGAGCGCCAAACCGAGCAGAGCGGAGGCGGTTTCATAATCGAGTCCTCCCTGCGAAGAAATCGCCGTGATTACTGGAGTTAATGGAGTGACAACCGACGCGCCGGCCGCAAGTGCGGATCCATCGATGCTCAAGACTGCGGAGGAAACCTCCCCGGTGTTTCTGTCAGTACCGCCGGTGATTACCAAGCTACCCTCGCTCGGATCGAGTACTCCGTTGCCGTTCGTATCGTAGAGTGCGAGCAAGCCGAGATCCTTGATCTCTGGTTCTGGCGTTTCAGTCGCGAAGGCGTAGTTGCCTTCTTCATCCGCTACAACCTGTACCTCGAAGTCATCGACGACTCCATTTCCGTTTGTGTCGAAGAACACGATTTGACCTTCACCTACCAAGTCGGTTGAGCCGATTACTTCGTTGTCGAGGTAGACGACACCTTCGTTGGCGGTCAGTGTCTCGTTTCCATCGTCATCATATTCGGCGAACGAACCACCAATCACCGCGATTTGACCCAACTCCGAATCAAGTCCTCCAACGTAAGTGCCTTCCTCGTCCAAAAGTCCGTATGCTGCCAGCAACCCTAGATCTGAATCAGGATCAAAGGCGATTGTGTCCGTTTGGGCCAATTCAATCAGATCAGGCAAGGTGCCATCTGCATCAAGATAAACGCGCGCTTCAGTGAGCTGATCCCAAACACCATTGTCATTCTCATCGTAGAATCCGTATCCATCGCCCACGACCCAAGTCAGCGGATCGCCTATCTCATAGGAGAGCTCGCCGCTCTCGTCGACTGGGATCCAAATGTCGCCGGAAGACCAGGTACCATCACCTTCCGTATCCACAAATCCATAGCCTCCTACGAGATCAGAGCCGCTGGAGCGAAGTGATTTTCCGAGGTCGCCCTTGAATTTGATATCAGGCAGCCACCATGGCATCTTAACCTTCACGCTGAACGATCCGTTCATCTTGATGGTCACGCTGAAGCTTTTGCTCGTCTTGTAGGTCTTCCAGTAGGTCTCCAACTTAACCGTCAGCTTACCCTTACCCTTGATGTAAGACTTGCTGACATTGCTATGGAAATAAACCGTGGCAGTGAATGAACCGGTTACGCTGGCCCCGGCAAAGCCGAACTTCTTCTTGTATTTAAATTCTCCCTTCAGCGAGAACCATTCACTGTAGCTCGGGCCCGCCTGAGCCTTCACCGTAAATGTGATGTTCTTCCCCCAGAACTTTGCCTTCACTTTGCCATCGACCTTGATGCCCTTGCCACCGACGGAAAACTTCAGCTTCCCATTCACCTTGATGCTGTAGCCCTTCACACCAATATTGACGCTCTTCTTGAAGCTGAAACCCTTCACCTTGCCGCTCGAAACACCGAACTTCTGATTGATAGAGCCTACTGTTTTGCCAAAGAGGTACAGCTTTCCACTGAAAGCGACACTGGTGTTGCTTCCGATTGACACTGTCACCTTTCCATCGAGTCGAACGTATTTTTTGGATCCGAGTTTAAAGTTCGCTGTTCCAGATAGACTTACCTTTCCGCTTGAACTCAATGAGCCGTAAATTCCCACGGTCGCAATCCCGAGGACATCGAGCTTCAAAGGATCGCTTTTCGGAATCGTGATCTTAAAGCTTGGGTTCGAGGCGCTTCCACTCGCCTTGATCTGCAGGCTACCCGATAGTTTCAAACCACCGACTGTTACTGTCGTCTTGGAGACATCGACCTGGAAAGAACTCGCAGAAATTCCAAACGATTCACTGCTTCTCGTATTGAAGGTCAGCTTAAACTTACCCTTTACTTCGAAGATATTGGATACGCCCAATTTCTTGCCCGAGGGAAGATTAAGGGTGAATTTGCCCACCGTACCGTTTCGGTAAATAATGATCCATCCGGAGCCCAGATTCATGTTGGTGGAGAAGATCTTTATCTTGCCACTCAACGAAAGCTTGAGCGACGACCTGCCGCGTTGTTCCACGAGGATGTTGGCATTGAAGGTGAAGGCTCCTGCCTTGAGCTTGGCCTTGAAAGAGAACTCTACGGTACCAGCACTCATGCGTACCCGTTTTCCCCCTACCGTTACGGAACGGGTGTTTGGCGTGGTGTTGATCCGTAGTTGAGCACTACTCGATCCACTCAAAGAGAATCCAAGGGCGCTAGGAACGGAGTTGCTCATGCTCACGTTGATCGCTGCCAGCAGACCGTTGGAGCGAATCTGCATATAGCCATCGACGCTCGCTTTGAACGCGGTGACCGTTGAACCGGGCACTAGCACCTTAAGGTCGCCGTCCACCGCGAGCCCGAGAATCGAGTTGCTTACACTAACCGTGAAGTCGCCTTCCAATAAGATAGCGCTCTCGATCTTCAGCGATCCGCTTAAGGTGACTTCTGCATAGACGCCCTTGCTCAATGAGACGCCATCGAGACTGAAAGCGCGATTGGTTGTATTGATGCGAAGTTTACCAGTTGGAGCAAACGAAGGAGTAAGTCCCGCCCCGATCTCGGACAGCTTGTTCTCAGTAATCGTAATATCGAACGCCGCCGCTAGACCATATTTATCCACCTGCATGGCTCCCAACACATCGAAGCCGAAGACCACATTGCCACCAGAGGTCAACGCAAGCGTCGCATCTACCGAGATGGCGACTTTCGAATCGCTTATGACAAATCCAAATATGCCCTCTAAACGCATCCCTTGCACCGACAGGTATCCATCAAGTCGAACCCGGAGGAAATAGCCTGCTTCCAGGTCGTACCCGCCTACCGTAAGAGCCTCACCCGTTGCGTTGAAGAACAAGGTGAAATCGCCACCCATGGAGAAACCGGATCCGCTCGGATTCTGACTCAATTGGATTTCCAAAGCGGCCGCTGCACCTGTATCCCCTAGATAAATACCGCCCTTGGCATTCCACTTGGCAACCACTGTAGAGCCCGCCCGCATCACCAGCTGAGAGTCAGTACTCAATTCCAAAGAATCTGGAGTCACCAAAACCTGATGCTCGCCTTCCAAAGTCATCGATCCGAGGAGCGTCAGAGTGCCATTCATGCGAAACAGCAAATACGATCCTGCATCTCGCCCGGGGGCAGCCGCCGAAATGGTAAGGGTCGACGAACCTTCGATCGGATCGACATTATGCCCCGCTACACTATCTGGCATCGTATAGGTCACCTCACTGCCAGTCGTATTCAGCTCAAGCAGGTAGGTCACCCCATCGCCTATCTCGATGCCCATCTCGGCACCGAGCCACTCGCCCTGCATCGTGAGACCTATCTTGGCCGCCATCCCTTCCGGAGCGATTCGCATGAATCCGATCGCATTAAAGGTAAGCGTCTCCGCCCCTTCCGGTCCGACAAAAAGATCGCCAATTACAAACGCCTCTAGGTGAGTCGGTGTAATTTCGAGCGAAAGTTCACCTTCGATACGGAACCAGTCCTGTCCACCTTGTTGGAAGCTCGCTTTTGCATCGTAGACATAGAGCCCTGCCGAGAGGCTTGGCAGATCGAACTCGATCGGGTCCTCGTGACCTGGCACCGCTAGCGAAACCGATTTTTCGCTCAGCGTGCTATTGATCCGCAGCATAGCGAAACCTTCGAGGCTCAGACCTAACTGATCGAGGGCTGAAAAATCGGGCTCGACTACAATCGCTCCCCAAATGGTCGGGGTATCGCTAGAGGGGTCAACCACGTGTAGTTCCCCAGCCCCTACAAGAGCATTATCCAATAGCGGCAAGTCCACCGTACCGTCAAACACCAGGTCAAGCTGCCCTTCCGAATAGCTCATCTCCACGTTTCCGGAGAACTTAACTTCCACCATTCCCAGGGCCGACAAGATCATGCCGCCATCGGTCAGCGAGAAGGTAACACTGTCCGCCAAATTCTCGGAGGTAATCGCTTGGCCATCGACTCGGCTGAACTCGATCGACAAGTTACCGTAAACGGTGAAGACAGGAAGATCCTTCGGTTGATCGGCCAAGAAGACCATGTCCAAAGATCCTCCTTCCAGACTGGTCAAGTCCGTGTAGAGCCAGCCGCCAATCGTTGCGGAATTGCCAAAGGTGAAGTCGCCCGCGATGACTAGCTTTCCATTGGAATCGAAGATCAGATCCACATCCGCGCGGAAGGCATTGGTCGAAGCATTGGCAGAGTAGAGCGTGGCTCCAAGCTCCATGCGCATGGACTGGTTAAACGCATCCCAGTTCGCTCCCTCGCCAGGAGGAGCTCGGGCCGCATTGACCACCGAGCCTTCAAGCATCTCTAGCCACTGAGCATCAGTCAGCTCACCCTGCGGCTGGAAAGCAGCCCCGCGAAGCTCAAACGCATCCGTCACATCTGGGATGGTCGTGTTGAACAACACCCCGCCTCGGATATTGGTTAAGGCCAAACCTGAAGTCGGATCCAGGATGATCGGGAACCCAGAAGAAATGTAGACGTTTATGGGGCCGAGCTCAGAGAGGCCGATCGAGATACTAAATCCGTTGACACCGCCCATGGAGAAAGTCGCCCGTATTCCTCCATAGAATACGCTGCTTGCTACTTCCGTCGTCACATCGCCAGTTGCGATTTGGTTGCCATCCGCATCGAGACGAACCACGCCAAGAGCCAGCGATCCACTCGCCTCGCCGCCAAACATTGCCCCGCCGATGGTCACGGAAACCGCTCCCACATCGACAATCCCCATCTTGCCCGCAGCCACCAAGCTAGGATCAATCAACATGTCGCTCACAGCACCGGTCACCGCAAACGACTGTCCGGCGATTCCGGTTACTTCGGCGCTCACGCGAACGTAGAACTCATCCACTGCTCCATTGAAGTCCGGCCAAATAAGTGCGAGCTCCGTAATTCTAAACCCAAGCCAAGATGGCATCGCCAAGGCTGCTGGACCGGTCGAGAGATCAAGCCCCACATAGAATCCCTCGTTCGCTTGGAAAGAACCATCGGCCAGGATCGAGAAGTTCCCGCCCTCAGCGGCGATCGTCGTTGAGCCAAGGGTCAAAGCTGCGGATACATCCCCAACGGTCACGATCGTAGAGCCCTCCGGGGTAATCACCAAATCGGTCGCCGAGAAGTGCAACAAACCGCCCACCTCGATCTCTAAATTCCCGACCTCCAAAGTCATTCCGCCAATTGACGAACCATCGATCGGGAAAGTGCCCACGATATCGGTAGCGACCGCCGTGAAGGCAGAATTGCCAGGGAAAAGCGTCAGCTCCTGCGCTCCCAACGCGATACTGCCAGTGATCTGATTATCGCTCGCAGTGTAGACAAAATCACGCACCCCGATACTGGCTCCAGTCAAAGTTGCCACTCCGCCAAGACTCAAGGTAGCTCCGGGAACAGGCGTCAAATCGAGCGCATCGATCGAAAATCCTTCGCGAGTAATCACGAGCCCCTCGAGCTCCGCAGTCATTCCAGACAAGGCGGGCGAGCTCGCCACCGCAGTGCCGATGGTCAAAATCGTTTCACGGTCCGGAGTGATGACGATATCCTCCGCGTCTAGTCTCAAGGCCGTACCAATCTCTAAGGCAAAGGTTCCCGCTGTGATGACCAGTTCGCCATTTCCGGAGAGATCGTAACTCATCGCCAGATCAGTCACTTCAGTCGTGAACGCGTTGGAGTCAGGGAAGAGCGCTAAGCCAACTGCGGACAGGCCGATTCCACCCGCCGCGATCGAACCTTCTCCCTCTACGTATTCGTATTCAAAATTCGTGACCACAAGCTGAACACCGGTCAGCTCGATGGCATCCCCCATACGAGAGGTAGACGTCGGATCCTGCCCAAAGGAGAAGCTACCCAGGGTAAATCCATTTTGAGAGACAACGAAATTTTCAAGAGTCGCCGTTCCAAGACCAGTCATGGAAGGCGAGGATACCGTAGCGGTGGAAACAGTGAGAATCACCTCATCATTCGGTGTGATCACAACATCGCTCGCCTCAATTCGCAGGGATTCTCCTATCTGCAATGCGAAAGTCGAAGCGGCGATCTGCCATGCGTCATCATCAAACGAATACTCAACGGACAAGCCAGTTACTTCACTTTCCATCTGCGAAGCTCCGGGATAGAGCTGCATTCCGGTGGCAGAAATGCCAAGAGTACCCGAGATCTCTCCTGTACCATAATCAAAGGTGAAGCCATCCGCGTACACCTGAGCGCCCTCCAGATTGACAGCTCCGAACTCAAGCGTCTGTCCTGAAGTTCCAAGTACGAAACTTCCGAGCGAGAATCCGTCACGAGTGAATTCTGCATCAGTAATTATGGCCTGTCCGGCACCGCTCATTGAAGGCGAAGTCGCCACCGCGCTAGCAAGAGTAAGAATCGTATTTTCTGAAGGCGTTAGCTCTACATCCGTAGCGCTCAAAACCAAGGCATCGCCAATCCGCAAACTGAACGCCGAAGCAGTTATCGTTAATCCACCATCTCCCTCTAAGTCTATCGAAACAGCTGGGTCGACTACCGATACCTCAAAAGCGGTAGAATTTGGATACAGCTGCAGCCCTGATACCGACAGACCGATGTCACCGCTAATGCCGCTATCGACATCATACTCAAAATTGCTAACCGACAACGCCACGCCATCCAAGGTCATCACATCATCGTAACTCACCGTCATCCCGCCTTCCGGACCCAGACTTAAGGTCGAAATCGAGAATCCGGTCTGGGTCAAAGCGAGGTCTTGCAGAGCGACAGATTCCAACTCAGCGAACATAGGCGAGCTGGCGGTCGCTTCCGCGATGGTGAGAATCACCGTTTCACCGGGAGTTAGAACCACTGAAGTAGCGGCTATCTCCAAGGCATCCCCAATCGTCAATGAGAGAGCATCTGCTGATATCGCTAGATCCCCTGTCGGATTGGATCCAGATAGATCAAAGACCGCTGTCACTCCACTCAATGCACCGCTGACAATCGAACTTTGCGGGTAGAGAGAAACGCTGGAAGAACTCAGCGTGATCGACCCCGAGATGGGTGTATCGGAAGCAGTGTCGATCACTAGGTTCTCAACTACAAGCGAGGCACCGGAAATCGATATAAAGTCGTCAATCGTAACCGCTTCTCCTTCGTCTGGGGAGAGCGTCACCGATCCGATCGAGATTCCAGTATCCGTAAGTTGGACATCTGAAACGGTTCCATTATTGAATCCGGTCACCAACGGTGAAGAAACCGTAGCGCTCGAAATCGTATTCGCTGAAGAGGAATTCGGGGCAATCGTGAAGGCTCCTGTCTGCACACGTATCGCTTCGCCAAGGTCAACCGTTAGGCTGGATGCTGACAGTGCCATGTCGCCGCTCGGATTGACTCCCACAAAATCAAAGCCGATCGTGGCATCACTAAGGGTCGCAGAGAGAAATGAAGACGCGCTCGGGAAGAGACTCACCGCATCGGCTCCAAGTGAAACAGAACCGCTAAAGCTAACGTCTCCAGAATCGTAGGACATATCGAAGTTTGCTACTTCGAACACGACGCCGCTAAACGATACGAAATCGCCAATGCCTACGCTCGCCTCAGCAACGGGCTCGAGCGTAAAGCTACCAATCGACATACCATTTGCTCGCAAAACTACATTGCTCAGCGTGGCAGAATCGAGTCCAGCGATAAGCGGCGTTGTGACCGTAGCGGATCCGATGGTGGCGATTGTTTGCGAAGCCCCGCCATTTGCATCATAAGCGATCGAAACGCTTGATGCATCCAGTTGGAAGGCTTCTCCAACCGCGGATGTTAAGCTTCCAGCTGAAAAACTAAAGGTCTCGGAAACAGGGTCTAGGCTGCCGGAAACGTCCGACAATTGCGTAGTCAACCCGGAGCTGGATGGATAGAGAGCAGCGGATCCCGCGGTAAGACTTAAGGTACCGCTTGGTTGGCTACCTTGGGTGTATTCAAAATCGCTCAGCGTGAGAGTTGGAGCCGTCAGCGTGATAAAGCCACCTAGGCTTTGATCCGGCAGGACAGCAGTCGCTTCTGCGATGGAGAATCCGTCCGATCTTAGGACGAACTGGGAAGTGGTGATGCTTGGACTCGGTGGGTCCGTTCCCGAAGCGTTCTCTAGAGCTACCACGTCAATTGTTGCATCGCTGATCGTAGCCAAGGTTTGAGAGCCGGAACCGGCCGTGCGATCATAGCTGGCGGAGACACCGTTTACAGCGACGCGGAATACACTTGGAGCTACGATGGTCAAAACATCGAAGGTGAAGCCAATTACCTGCGATTCAGTATCGTAACTTACTTCGACGGCATAGGAATCGACATCCTCGCCATCGGTCAAGGAAGCGGTGTAACTGGAATCTGGTGACAAGCTCGCAGCTTCAGCAGTCAGAGCGATCGAGCCTGAAAGCTCGTTATTCACAAAATCGATACTGAGGTTCACCGACAGCTCGGCTTGATCCGCGATGAGAAGCGACTCGCCTGTATTTGATTCTACGATCAAGTCGGCCAAGGACGCTGTACCAGTGATCGACCCACTATCCGCATCGAAAGTAGCCGAGATGGCAACCGTTGCCTGGCCTGAGTCGGCTCCAATAAATCCGGGTTCCAGTGTCATCGACGCGCTACCGGACAAATCCGCGCTGTCCAAGACCACACTGACCGTGCCGCTTGAAACACTTAGTCCATTCAGATCCAAATCGGTAAAGGTTCCGCTCAAGGTCCAGTTCCCTTCCCCTGCATCGTAGCTGCCCGTAACCGCTACGGTCGCCTCCGTATCGGTTCCGCTAACGGTGAGTCCGGGCAATGCGAACGATCCGGTCAGCGTTCCAGAAACCGAGGTGTCGGTCGTCCGCGCAGCGAAATCCTCCGTCACCGAGTAATCGCCGGCATAATCAAGCGTCAGACCACCAACCGTAAACTGCGCGTCTACACTCGCAGTGCCTGAAACGGTAGGAGCTAGGAAATCAGCCAATAAGCCGTCGAGCTCCGAAAGTTGATAGGTCCCGGATGCGGTGTTCAGAGCAAGTCTCACGGAAAGATCGGCCTCGGCATTGCCCGTTAGGGAAACGCTGGTTTTGTTTCCGATCTGGCCACTCCCAGAGATGGTACCACTTCCGGCCGCCGCCAGTACGAGAGCGGAATCGGCTGATACGAAGAACCCGTCGCCATCAACTCCGAAGATAAGAGCCGCGCCCAAAGAAGCGGTCCACGCGATCGATCCGCTCAAGCTTGTCGAATCGGAGAGCCCTTGCATCAGCTCTGGGGTCGAGCCATTAAAGGAGTCCCCCGCGAATCCACCATCGACTGTTAAGCCGGAGGCTAGCGTGACGTCGTAACGGATCTGAATCAGAGAAGAACTGCCCTCTGGAGCGTCGGGGATAATTGTTTCCCCCACCGTGGCTCCACCAGATATGAAATCGATCGTGTAACCCGCTGCGATCAGGGTTGTCGCTAGATCAGTAAGCGAGGAGCTGGCCGTAAAAGTCGGCAAGGTCACCGAAGAAAGAACCGCATCGAGATCGAAAAGATCGTCGAGCGAGCTCGGAAGTACCGCCAGTTCAGGTGAGGACGATCCTGTAATGGCATCGAGATTGAAGAAGCTGCCAAATTGTCGGGTCAAACTCTGCAAGCCAGCGAGATCGGAACGGAGCGTGGAACTCAGCGAAGTCTCGGTCGTTACCACCGCCGTCAGCCCACCGCCATTGGGAACGAGCGATTCGAGCGCTCCACCTACAACCGAAACCGAGTGTCCTAGATCGGACGAGGTCGCAGCCGTGACAAATGCAATCTGGTCCTCGCTGGTAAGTACCGGGGTGCCGACGACATTTAATACCAGAGTGCCTGCATAATCTATATTGCCCGACACAGCGACCACGTCATGGGTCGAGCTATCGATGATATCGATCGTTGTAGTAAGTCCCGCGCTCAGGGTGACATCGCCGACAAAGCTCAAAGTGCCCGCCGAATCGTCGCCGCCTGGCTTAAGCACGGTGTCGATCGTTGTGTTGGCGGCGGTCACAGTGCCGGTCCCAATCAGGCCGCCTGATAAATCAAGCTCGCCGCTTCCAACATTCAAGGTCGCCCCACTTCCTAGCAGTATCGTTGCTGGCGTGAGCAAAGTGGTGATGGAAGCCGTGCCAACCTCCAGCGTGCCTTCGACGGAAAGCGTCGAGCCGGTGGAGAAGCTTAGCGAAGAGCCGTTGGTTGAAGTGTAGGTTCCGTTTGGACCGATGCTGGAGGCATCCGCGTCGCGGATCGAGATTTTGGCGCCATTGGCAAGGAACGTACCGTTGATCACAATGGAGTTGAACGCCCACACGATGTCCGCGGTATCGACTGTCGTTCCTTCAGGTATTACAATATTGGATCCGGGGCTAGGCCAGTTGGCGGCCGGCAATCCATCCACGGTCCAATTCCCAACGTCTCGAATCGTATTATCAACTGCCCCCGTGAAGACATATGTATCCATGTCCCGAGCCGCTACTCTCGTTCTAAGGACTCGGCCGCTGTTGTAATAGTTTACCTTGATCAGAGGGTTCTCAGTCGTGCCGTCTCCCCAAATCGGCTCGACGCTACCCAGAAGCACTCCATCGACCAACATATCCGTGTTATCAGCTTCCACTACCCATTTGGTGATGCCTATCGACAGAGGAGAATCCACACTCACCATTTTGCCCGTTGCCTCGCGCAAGTCGTAGGTACCGGTTCCGGTGAAGCTAATTAGTGAAACGCGATCGGCGTCGCCACTTGTCTTCAGTTCGAAGACTCCCCGAGCAGTCATTGAAGTCGACGCATCGAAAATCAAATCACCGAGTCCGTTGTGGCCTGTGTAACCTGAAGTCGTGACTGTGACATTTTCGCCCAATTCGATGACGTTCGCTCCGATGGTTCCTGTTCCATCGATTACTCCTCCTTCGAAGACCATCGTACCCCCAAGACGGAAAGCAGAACCTTCATCCAACCCCGTGCGACTTGGAATGACTTCCGTCTCAAGTCTGGACCAACTCACATCATAAATCCCCGCCAGAGCTTCGCCTGTTTTGTTGATGTATTGTAACGCGGTCGAACCGTCGTAAATCGCAACGTGCCCGATGTCGCCGGTGTAAGCGTTACCGATTTCCCAGATGGTGTTCGCATCGAAATCGAAAGAGGCGACCGTGTTGAAAACCTCGGAGACGATCACGCCATTGACGTAGAGGCGTTGAACGGTGGGCAGAATTTCCGCGAGGATCACAAACGTCTCACCAGATCCTGCGATGGTGTCGCCGTCGAAACTTGGGCGGGTGGCGATCGGATTTGCTTTGGACTGGAACTCGTTTGTCGACTGCACCCATTGCAGCGGAACCTGCTGAGCATCCTGCGCCATCAGGATATGGGGATAACTCGATCCCATTCCATCGACCGTCCAATCGGCCCGAATCACGGCAAAAGCAAAATAGCCGTTCGAGCTTAGGCTGCTTTCATCCGAAGCTTCGAAAGAAAGCCCTCCTTCGTTGAAGGAGTTGTTGAAGTGAATCATGGTAGAGCCATTGGGCCCGTCCACCACAGTCGCTTCATTGTCAGAAGTCAGGACATCAATTCCAGTCCCGAGATTCGTCCAGCCGGTAACAGAGCCGCCACTAGTCGTGACTCCCTGAGCTGGATCGAAGAGATCAATTAGGCCCGTTGTCGAAATCGGTGGGCCCGTAAGGTACAGTCCACCAGATTGTTGCAAATAAGATGTAGATGCGGAGCTAGCTCCGTCCTGAAATTGTCCTGCCACCGTGATGGTGCCGGCGTTGGTCACCGAGGCGGTGTTGTTCAGCGTCACAGTGGATACCCGACCGATGGTCCAGGCGGCTCCGGAAGCAACCGTTATTTGGGCTGAATCCTGCACCGTAAGGTCGCCTCCAGTCAGATCGAGCTCGCCATCCGCCACCTCTATCGCGGCGTCACCGGAGATCGTACCCCCAGAATTTACCGTCATAGTGGCTCCGTTTTCGATGGATATCGCGCCGCCGGAAACACTGATGCTTCCCACCTCAACACTGGCTCCCACCGTGATGGATGCGCCTTCGTTTAGGTCAGGAATGACCACATTTTCACCCGCTACGGGAACCGTTCCCCCGCTCCAATTCGCCCCATCCGACCAGTCGCCGCCATCGAGATCCACCCACGCTGCATCTAGCAATACTCGGGGCTCGAGGGCTTCTAGCTGGAAATCTCCAGCATAGGTCTGTCGGTCGTTTTTCAGAGGCTACGCGTTAAAAAGTGAGGCGAAACAGGTTCCTAACACGGCATTTTGTCCAATGGATTTCAGACTTTTCTAAAGAATTAACATTTCCTAAACACATGCATTCTAGTGTCTTACACGATTCTAACTCTTCACTGAGGAGTTCTCCCTAGCAGATAGCGATCTTCAGATCACCGCTCACTCGCCTCTATATATAGGAGCAAGGCGGTAACAGTTAGAAAGGACCCAACACTCCTAACAAAGCTTTGAATCCACTCGCTTTTATCATCCGTCAGAGCACTTTTCCCTCTATGGAAATCCTGACCGCCTGTCTCTGCGACTCCGCTAAAGACTACCAAGGCAAGCTCTGTATCCTAGGCGCCTTTGATACAATAGCGGCTAACGAACTACCCGCTACCCATCCGAATTGCGCTATCGCCCTTCGTATTTCGAGTGTAGCAGAGGACCTCGGATCCCACCAAATCAACGTCTCCTTGCTCGATTCCGAAGGGAAAAACTTGCTCCCGGCAGGGGCGATAAAAGTGAATTTTGCCCTTCCGGTCCTACCCGAAAACCACCACTTCACCACCACCAACTGCATCATAAACCTGCAAAGCATCGTGCTTCCCAAACACGGAAACTACCGTTTAGAAGTGTTCCTAGATGGCGAAAAAGCGGGCAAAATCCCCTTGCAAGTGGTGCCTCAGAATTAGTTTTCCGGCGGGGAACACACCGCTTCAGGAAGCCGAAAAAAGAAGAGATCGAGTCAAGCTGTCACATTAAAACCGATTCATATTGAGCGGTCTTTGAGCCTCATTCAGAGTCACCGAAGCAGGGAAAATCGCTCAAATCGATTCAAAAACGATCAACGTTCTCGAACCTGATCGTCGGCGCTGCCGCCGGAAATCGGCAGGTTTTTCAGCAGCCATTGGTCCTGTTTGAGTACTCCGAGACGTTGACGAAATAGGGTTTTGGAAGCTCGTTTTTGAGCCCAGACCAAGGCCGATCTCCGCAAGATTCCGACCGGAAAGAAGGCTGCCTTTCGGGCCAGCCAAACCACGGATTTAGGTAGAAAACGCTTCGCCAAATCGTCTTCCAAACAGCAAAACTGCCTCACCGAACCAGGGTCTCCTTGCCGGGCGCAACGCCCAAAAAGCTGCCGATCGATACGTGCGCTAGAGGCTCTTTCGGTCGCGATTACGTGCAAGCCGCCCGCCTCTGCGACCCCCTCTCCAAGTCGAATATCGGTACCACGACCGGCCATATTTGTGGCTACGGTGATGCATCCGGAGCGACCCGCTTCGGCCACAATCTCGGCCTCCTTTCCCAACTGGGAGGCATTCAAAAGGGAGAAAAAATGCCCGCATTCCTTCAATCGAATTGCCAGTTCCTCGCTCGCTCCCACCGATCCGCAACCCACCAAAACAGGGCGTCCTGCAGCATGTTTGGCTTCGATATCAGCCACTACCGCTTCCCACTTTTCGGCAGCCGTTGCGGTGATGGTTTCTCGCTCTACCTTGCGCATACAGGGCTTATGAGGAGGCACTAAAACCACCGGTAAATGATAGATTTTCCAGAGCTCCGCCGCGTTTTCCGCAGCAGTTCCGGAGGTGCCCGCCAGCTTAGGATAAAGCCGGAAAAAGCGCTGAAAGCTGAGGCTTGCTAGGTTGTCGCTGGGAGCGGTCAGAGCCAGTCCTTCCTTGCTTTCGATGGCTTGATGCAGCCCTTGACGCCAAGTGCGCATGGGAGCAGGACGGCCAGTAGCTTCGTCCACAATGACCACTTTTCCATCCACCACGATGTAGTGTTTTCCTCGCAAAAAAAGCTCTCGAGCACGAATGGCCTGCCTCACCCATTCGCTCTTCCAGCGGCTATTTCGAAACATCAAACAGGCTTCCGGCGGCAAGGCTTCAAGGCGTTTTCGGCCTTGGGAGGTCAACTCCACCTCGCTTCGCTTCAAGTCTACCGTGTAGTCGATCCCCTTTTCCCAATCCGAAATCGCTTCGCCAGCGGCTTCTACCGCAGCTTGCAAAAACTCGTTCTCTCGTGGCTGGCTGATGAGTAACGGAGTGACTGCCTCATCTATCAAAACATGGTCCGCTTCATCTACGATAGCACTGAAAAGACCGCGTTGCACCGTTTCGACAGATTCGTCGGAGAGCTCCTCATTACTCGCCGAAAGCAAACCATCGATGGAAAGCTCGTTCCCTTGTTTACGCCCTCGCAAGGCTAAGCGGTCTTTCAGGAAGTCCGCTACAATCTCTTTGCTAGTGCCGTATGTAACCGAGCGACCGTAGTGAATTCGGCGCACATCGGCCGACATCTCGCCATCGATATGTCCGACCGATAAGCCGCAAGCCGCGTAGAGCGGTTTGAGTTCCGCCGCATCACGAGCAGCGAGATAGTCGTTAGCGGTTACGATATGAACAGGCCGGCCACGCCATCCTTCTAGAACAGCTGCCAAGCCGATCGTGAGGGTCTTGCCTTCCCCGGTGCCCATTTCCGCCAGCAAACCAGAACGCAATGCGAGGGCTCCGAAAATTTGTTCACGAAAGGGATCGAGCCCGAGTTTCCGCTTGGCCATTTCCGAAACCAAAGAAAGCCCTTTCTCCTCGTCCTGCGCATTGAGTCCGACCCGAGCTTTGGCTGAGATCTCCGTAATTGCTTCGCCTAGCTGCTTGGTGGAGAGCTCCACGCAAGATTCGCGTTGTCGCATCACCCTTTCCGTCCGCTCCGCTAACAAACCCTTAAGCCGAGATCTACGCTTCCACTTGCCCCAAGCCGACCAGCTCAAGCCGTCCAAGCCCTGATACAAACGCTTCGGCGAGGGCACCGATCGCTGTCGGTAACGGGAACTAGGAGTGCACGTCGAAGCGGGCATGGCTTAGATCTGATAACGTTTCTGGAACAGCTGGCGAAGGCTACGCCATGCTTGGGAGGCGATGGGCCGAGGCTGCAAAACGAATTTGGCAACGCCACTGCGGGAGTGCTCAAGCTGTACATCGCCATCCGACGGCAACTCGGCAAGCACCTCGAAGAAGGGTTCCGCCGCGGTCTGCGACTCCGCTCCCTCTCCGGCACCGGCCACTTCGACCGTGCCACCGGCGGCCCATCCCAAGGCTCGGCTTGGTAAACGTCGTTGATCGCCGGGAAGAATCGACCACTCACCCACTTGTAGAGTGCGGTCTGCCTCCCCACGAATGCGAATCTCAACTCTCTGAATCGGTTCGCCGAAAAGGGGTCCGGCCTCGTCTTGGTCGACCACCGTGGAAAACATCCGCTTGCCTTGCGAAACCACCACGCCGAGCGAAACGCCTCGTGGGATCTTCATCCCGAGCGGCAGATCCCGACCGTCGGTCCCCCAACGACCGGCATGCGGAGCTCGAACGAGCAAAGCTTCCATCCTGCGTTCGATTTCGCTTCGCTGCGATTCGGTGGCTTTCAGACGAGCTTCGAGCGCGGGCAAAAGTGCAGGCAAAGAGTTACGAGCAAGACGCAGCCTCGCTTCGATTTCCTCCAGGGCAGCGGCGACCGCACCTTTCGCGGCTTCCAGTTCCGGATTCGCCAGACGCAAAAGCGGTTGCCCAGCTTCGACCGCTTCTCCCGGTCGAGCCAACATCTCCACGAGGATTCCGTCCGTTTCACTTATTAGATGAGTTGCAGGACTCGCCTGCACCACTCCGGGCATCAGAAATCGGTTGGGAACGGGTACGGCTACAAGCAAAATGACAACCAGCGACACCGTGCCAGTCGCCAAGCTTATGGACCGCCCGCGCCTTTGTTCCAGCGACTGGTCTTTTATTAGATAGCGAGCGAATTTGAATAGTGGCCCGAGCCCCCAGACCGCTCCTCCGATCACTGCCAGAACCAAGCCGATCCCAAACAATTGGTCGCCCACGAAAAGCATAATCGCCCACAGGGCAAAAAGCCGATAAACTGTGCTGGCCAATCCATAAAGCACGACCAACACGACGCCTTTGACCGTACGTTCAACGGGGATCAAACGGGGTAGCTTAAAAACCCATCGCTCCAGCAGCCATTTCCACTGTGACAATGCCCGCTTAGCCAGATTCGGCGTATCAGTTAAATCGGTCAGGATGAAGTAACCATCGAAGCGCAACAGCGGATTCAGATTGAAAACCAAGGTGGTGACCGAGGCCAAAAAGATAGCGTTATAGGCGAGCTGATTGACCAACCCGTCTCCCGAATAAGCCCAGACGAAAACTGCGACCGCTGCCGCCCCGAGTTCAAAAATCACACCTCCCAAGCCCACGAGCACTCGTTGCCTTCGCTCCCGAAATGCGTGGGCCGCGGTCACATCTATAAAGGGCAAAGGCAACAAGGCCAGCAGCAATATACCGCATGATCGCACCTCGCCTCCAAAACGCTTGCACAATACGCCATGCCCCAGTTCGTGCCAGAGTTTCAAAGCCACCGAGACTAGATAGAGCCAACCGAGATTCGCCGGTGCGAGCACCGCCTGGCTACGGTCGAAGAGCACATCGATGCGTTCGAACACGAGCTTCATACCCCAAGCGATCAACAGAAACCAAGCCAGCAGGCCGATCTTGTTCAAGACAGGTCGCAAAACGGATTCGGCCCGCGTCACCAAAGGGTCGGGATCAAAGAGCGGAATCCGCCAAAAAAGAAAGTTCATGACCTGCTGGCGGGCCTGTTTGCGACGCCCTTCTTGCCGACGCCTGAACTGTTGTAAGGCGTCCCCCGCCTGCTCGGATTGCAACAGGCTGGCTCCGGTCAATTGCGCGATTAGCTGCACCACTTCCTGCTGCCCGGGTGTATTCTCCGGATCGATACTGAGACTTTCCCGCCAGTGCTCTTCCACCGTGCGGCGATCGTCGAGACGGGCGAGAAAAACATAAGCCGCCGGGCGAAGACGAAAGAACTGCAAATTCAGCCGGTCATGCACCACAAACCAAGATTCACCGCGGAAAACTTGGCGACGAGCCTCCACATCCGAACGCAATCGGACCCGCAGCGGCGCGACCAAATGCCACGATTCGCTAAAAAGCATTTCCGGACCACTCACTCGCCACCCTCCTTTCTGAAAAGGTTTCCGCTCACCACCACCAAACCTTCAGTCTTAAGAAGTCGCGGAGGCGATGCATCGCGATCCAGAACAGGTTCCGCTTGCCGGCGTCGATTTTGACTAGACCAGTCATACCCGGTCGCCACCAATCTTCACTCGCCTGACCCAGTTCCGCCCGAGCGACAAAAACATTTCCGTTCGCTTTCGCCGTACCCGC
Organism: Pelagicoccus albus; assembly: GCF_014230145.1. Classification (NCBI taxonomy): domain Bacteria; kingdom Pseudomonadati; phylum Verrucomicrobiota; class Opitutia; order Puniceicoccales; family Pelagicoccaceae; genus Pelagicoccus; species Pelagicoccus albus. The sequence continues at coordinate 1,165,092 of NZ_JACHVC010000012.1, read as the reverse complement.
TGGGTCGATACGCGTAAGAACCAAATCGAATGTCACATCAGGCCGGCTTGTGAACGCCAACTTCCCGATCGAATCAACTCCGACTTCTTGCACGTCGCGCTCGTCTATATCGATCTCCGCGTAGACAGAATCTAGCTGGGCAATTCGATAGAGCAGCTCGCCCGTTTCCACCGCAGAACCGAGTCGCTCGCGATGTCGCCCTTCCACTACCTCGCCAGAGATTGGCGAACGTACTAGACTTTGCTCGATCCGGTAGCGCACCGTTTCCAGTTCTGCTGCCGCTTGATTGCCTCGGGCCAAAGCAATTCGTCGTTCGGCAAAACGTCCCGAACTCTCCGCCTGATCCGCTTCGCCGCGAAATCGTTCTATATCCGCCAACAAACCAGCCTCCTGTTGACGCAGGGCAGAGTCATCTAGCGTAAGCAGCACATCACCTTCCGCAATCGCATCTCCCACCTCGCGCTCAACGCTGGCAATGTATCCATCGAATGGTGCGGGCAGCAAAGCTTGGTGAGAACTCCGCAGAATGAAAGGAGCATCCACCCGATAACGAACTGGCACCAGCGTTATGCCGAGAATCAAGGCCAAGCCCAAGACCGCCAAAAGCTTCGCTCCGGTATGCTCCACACCGACAAGCGAACTTCCCCAAGACCGAAACCGACCTCGCCACTGCGTCGTGCGTCGCAGCTGATCGAGCCAAGGACTGGCCTGATCCGCCAGAGCCCGCACAAGAGCGATTTCATCGGGACCGAACGCAGTCTCTTGTCGTTGAAAATGTACTACTGCCACCGATCGGTTATCGATTCGCAGGGGAACCGACAATAGAAAAGACTCACCACTGTGAGCAGCGTATTGCCCGTGCTCCCGAGCGACGACAAAAGATTCCTCCGCAGCCGGCCAAACAACTTCATCGTCTTGAGCCAAGGCTTCGTCCATGACCGCTTCCAAGTCGCGGGTCATTTGCGTCTTCTTGGAAAACTTCTCCATTTGGCTCACCGCAACTAAGCGAAGATGACGCCCTTCTAACCAGGCCAGAGCTGTACGACTGCACTTGAGAGCGGATGCCAACTCGTTGACCCAAGCCATACTGGCGGAGCGAAATTTACGGTGAACAGCGAGCCGACTGGATACCTCCAGAGCGAGCGTGGTCTTCGACAAGTCTTGCCTCGCCGCCTTCTCTTTCCTCCGAGCCAAATCGGCAGCGGGCCGACTCGCCAACAGGCGTAAACGATCCCTGCGTCCAGAAGCAGCAGGAGGCGACACAGCCTCTGTTAAGATAACTGCCAACCCGAGTGTCTTCTCGTCGCCCGTTTGTATCCGTAGACCGATAACAGTCTGTGTACCATCCGTGCCAGCCGCGCCTTCCGCCAGCCCCACGGACTCCGCCGCAGCAGCCAACTTGTCGACCACTTCGCGGGGAAAGGACTCACGCCCATTTTCAAGGACGCCAAAACAGGCCTGCTCACGCCACGATCCTGAATCATCCAGCGGTCGGGTCAAAATGGATACGACTCGCCCCTCCGCCGCATGGGCGAGGAGTTCAGCGAAGCGGGGCCAGTAGGAACTCGCGGTTCCGTTAAACTCGGAAAGCGATTCGAGCCGCTTCCAAAAGGTGTCTATTTCTGTGGATGCCAAAACCGTTTCGTTCTCAGCAAAGGTTAAAGATCAAGGGGCTAGTTCGCAAGGGAAGGTCAACGTTTGCTCAATCCGCAGGAAGAATCGCCCAAAGCCTTACGCCTGGGAGGATTTGACCATCTTCATTCGGTATCAGGATTTTCACTCTCTGAAATCCGCTGGCGGCGTCGACTCGGGGATCGATGAAAGCCACTTCGCCACGAGCTTCAGCTCCAGCAGCATCTTCATCGCTTTGCACTTCGATCGATTGCCCGATCTCGAGCGCGACGGTCTGAGCATGCGGAAGGAGAAGCTGGAGATAGACTTGCTGGAAGTCGACCAGCTGAAAGAATTCCGCCCCCGGTTCGGACCATTCGCCGGGTTCCTTATCTCGAGAAACAATCACTCCGGCAAAGGGAGCTCGGATACGGCGGCGTTCGAGAGCGGTCTCCGCCAGATCGCTCTGCAATTCGGCTATCCGCAACTCTACCGCCTTCTCTAAAGCCTCGTCCTGCCGAGCCATATTCTGCTCGTAGAGTTTCTCAGTTCCCTGGGCATCGAAGCGTTTGAGCTCCACAACTTGGGCACTGCGTTCGACCTCCAAACGAGCTTCCGCATCCGCCAATTGAGCCAAGATCTGCCCCGCTTCGACATGATCGCCCTCCTCGATTTCAACCGTATCCACCAAACCACTCACCGCGGAACTAAGCGTTACTTCTTGAAAAGGAAGAACCAAACCCTGCACACGCACGGGATCGGCACCAAACAAGTTGGAAGCCAGACAAAGGCAGGAAATTGCGACTATACGCATCACCAAAGGGAAGGGTCGCGGTTAAAAAGGTTTGGGAAGCCAGGCGAGGCGACCTCGGTCTGACTCTTTCTCAACGGGATTGATGATGAGCCCCAATCGCTCAGGCAATTCGCCGACGATCGCCCAAAGTTCGACCTCCGCTTTCTTGAGGTCAACCTGAGCAGCCAGTTCGCGCGTCGCGGCTTCCGATGCGGTTTGCTGCAAATCGAGAACCGCGAAGCTGGTGGATTGTCCCGCCTCGAGGCGAGCTTGCTCTACTTCCAAGCCTTTGTCGGCAAGTTCGCGGGAACGACTCGCATTTTCCAATCTCTCGCGCAACGAATCTAGACGCTGCACCCCGTTGGAAACTTCGAGGGAAATCTGTGTACGCATGCGAGCCGCTTCTATTTCCGCCTGCTCGGCTCGGCGTTCGGCGATGCGGGCCGAGGCGCGAGATTTCTTGTTGGCAAAAGGCATGGTCATAACCACGCCGGCGCTCCACTGGTCCGCAGGATTATCGGTTATCTGACGGTAGCTGGCGTAGCCTCCATCGTCCAAACCTCCCAAACCGTAGGACAATTTTAGGTCCAGCTGTGGCAAACGATCGCTTCGTAAACGCTTTCGCTCAACCTGGCTGCGGCCAATTTCTTCCATCGCCAGCTTCAGGTCCGGACGTTGTTCCAAAGCGGATTCAGCCAAAGTTCGGGGACTACGACTGATCGCTCCCACTGACAAATCCGCCTCAACCTCAAACTCAGGAAGCGAGGCGCCGCTGAAGCTTTGCAAAATCAATGCGAGCAAACGCAGCCGGCGCTCGCGGGCGAAATCCTTGGCCAAGACCAATTCCTCCAAGGCTTCGGAAACCTGCACCTCAGCCTGCGTGACATCGAGTCCGGACATCTTGCCCACTTCCACCCGCTTCTTGTTCTCATCCAACAACGTCTCCGCTAAATCCACCGCCCGCAGCTTCACGTCGATGTTTTCCTGAGCGAACGCCAGATCGAGGTAAGAGTCGGTGAGCTGAATCAGTTTGTTAACGACTTCGATTTCCCGTCCCCGCTCGGCAATGCGAACCGAATACTCCGCCGCATGCACCTCGGCCATGGGAGCCTTGCCCCAGAACCCTTTCAACAATGGCTGGCTGATGGCGAGGTTCACACCGGTCTCGAACTCCGGCGAAAAGAAACGCCCTTCACTATTAACGTCGTTAACCAAACGATTCAGGCTGGTTGACAGCTCGATATCGGTGCCAAAAGTGGGAAGCTTGCCCGAGATCCCTAAAGCGGTCCGCTCATTGTCCTCTAGAAAAAGCGAGTCCTGGGGATCGCTCACGATGCCGAAGCTAGAGTAGTCGATAGCGTTGAGCTTACGCTGGTTATCCTCGAAATTTACGCTGGCAAAAAGCGTCGGATCAAAAGTGCCCCACGCTTGCTGCAACTCGTCTCGAGCCACGCCGACTTCAAGTTCTTGAACTTGCAGATCAAAGTTTTGCTCCAGCAGAATTTGCAGAGCACGAGGCAAGGAAAGCACCTCGCCATCTTTGATCGTCGGCTCGTCTTGCGACGAAACGAGCGGAGCAGCGACTAAAAGAAACGAAGACAGCAAACGTCTACGCAGAGAGGAAGCAGGATTCCAAAACATGAGAAGTAGTAATAAAACCGCTAACCTGAATACGCCGTTTCTCAAATGGCCTACTCAGATTTACCCTACTTTTTACGATCCAATGGCTTAGCCGGATGGAGAAAATCCCTAGTCCTGGGAGTAAATCACCAGCGCTAGACCTCAGCTAAGATGGCGGCCACTTCTCAGGGCTTCGCCCCGACCTGAAGGTCGCCCATCTACGCTCGAGCTACGTCGAACCCAAGGGTTCTCATCCTTTGCGCGTCTCCAAATCCCGTGGATTTGGCGTCCCGTAAAGGATTCGAACCTCTGTCTCTTGGATGAAATCCAAGTGTCCTAAACCTGGCTAGACGAACGGGACCCACAGCAAAGCAGCGAAACGTAGAAATCACCCCCGTACATGCAAGAATTTTAGGTGGCCACCATCGTTCGAGGGGTCCTTGCCATCACTGATTAGATTGTTCGCAGGAAAAGGCACCCTCTCCCCCAAACCCGTCTTCCACAGTGATCAAGGACCCATTGACCTTAAATTCCGAGAGTTTGTTTAAATCGACATCACCAAGCCTGACCGTGATGCTGCCAGGAGCTTGGCAATCGATCTTAAGCCCCCCGTTATCCACTTTCCAATCCACAGAAATCAAGCCCCTGGGACTCCGGAATTTGAAACTCGCAAATGAGAGCTCCTCCGACGGACAGGGAGCTATCGCAATCTCATCAAACGCAATCCCCACGTTTCGAATTCCCCCGATGTTCTCTGCCATCCACTGATAAACTCCGCCCAAGGTAAAATGGTTGAAGGAGTTCATAAACATGTCGCCATAGCCCTCTTCAGGAGTCCAGCTATCCCAGCGCTCCCAGATCGTAGTCGCTCCATTTCGGATGGAGAACTTCCAAGACGGGAAACGGTCGTTTTGGAGAATCTTCAAGGCAACATCGCGTCGATTGATTTTGGATAGCGCCTGCATCAAGGGAAGCGTAACCAGCAGACCGGTAGAAGGAGTCCAGGCCCGTTCCACGACAGAGCGAACGAGGTGCGAGCTCGCCATTGCAAGCTGCTCTTCGCCAAGTAGATCAAACTGTATGGAGAGAGCATACGCCGCCTGCGTATCCCCCTTTACCCTACCTGCCTCGTCGACATACGCTTTCCGAAACGCTTCCGCTATTCGACCGAACAGCTGCGCGTAGGTCTCCGCATCTTCACTGAATCCAAGAACTTCTGCGGTCTGGGCCACAAGCTTGACGCTGTGAGCGAAGTAGGCAGTCCGAATCACATCGTGCGGAGTGTCTGCGTCATGATTCAGCCAATCCCCCAGACAGCGGTATCCATCCGGCGGCAAGAAGCTGGAGTCGCTCTGGTCCACGTAGGAAGCGATACACCTGAGCATGCTCGGATAACACTTCGCCAACATCGTTTTGTCTCCATAAAACTCATACAGACTCCACGGACAAATCACTCCCGCATCGTTCCAGCCGGGACTAGAGCCAGCCCACATGTCACCGATGCGCTCTTCTTCGATTACTGCTAAGGGAGCGAGAAATGGGAATTGTCCATCGGGCAATTGCGCATCAACCAAATCCTGGCACCACTTGCGGTAAAAGGCCTGCACGTCCGCGCGATACGCCGCAGCTCCAAAAAAAGTTTGAGCCCCATCGCACCAGCCTAGCCGCTCGTCGCGCTGGGGACAATCCATCGGCACTTCCAGGAAGTTAGACCTCTGGCTCCAATAGATATTGCGAGCCAACTTATTAAGCATCTCGTCGGAACACTCGAAAAAGCCAACCTGTTCGCAGTCCGCACTCAAAGGCAAACCTTTGATCATCTCCTCAGTCAGCGGCTCTTCCAATCCCGTAACTTCCACATACTGGAAGCCATGAAACGTGAAGCGCGGTGACCAAGTCTCGAGCGGGTCGCCACGACAAATATAAGTGTCTGTCGCGCGAGCAGAGCGTAGATTTTGCGTATAGAGACTGCCATCTTCGTTCAATCGCTCTCCGAAACGGAATTCTATCCGCTGACCTTTTTTCGGATTTTGTATCGTTATTTCCGCTACGCCCGTGAAGTTTTGCCCAAAATCTGCCACAAAAACTCCCGTACTGGATTCAGAGATCCGAACAGGCTTAAACATTTCATCCAATAATGGAACGACCGGAGCCCCGGGATAGGCTTCGAAGACAGGATTTAACTCGGCTCCACAGTCGACCGGCTGCCAAGAGTCATCTTTGAAAGGACTCTCGTCCCAACCGAGTTGGGAGAGGCGGGCGTCATAGGTTTCGCCATGGAGAAAATCAGCTTCAAGGAGCCCTGCGGTATTTGCCTTCCAACCATTGTCGGAGAAAAAACGCTCCTCTTCTCCATCCTGGTATTTCACTACAAGTACGCAACGGAATCGCCGATTCTTTCCGTAGTGGTTTTTCTGATGCAACCAGCCTAGATACCCGCTATACCAGCCATCCGCAAGGACTGCTCCAAAAGCGTTCGAGCCCTGCCTCAGCATTTCGCTCACGTCGTAACCCTGATAATAAAGCCGTTTTCGATAATCCGTCCACCCTGGATTGAAATAGCTTTGATTCACACGTTCTCCATTGAGATGGACATCATAACATCCCAAAGCTGTCGCAAATAGGGTAGCTCTTCGAACAGGCTTTCGAATTTGGATTTCATTCCTCAAGTAGATTGCAGGAGGCAAATGGTATTTCCGACCCAATACCTTCCCCCAGGGAGTGTCTCCGTAAACGCCAATTTCAACCGCATGAGGCCAAGCTTCTGTCTCAGCTTCAAACCACCTCGCTTGGAAACGTTCCGAACACAACCATCCACAATTTGAATACAAACTCCGCACCTCTCCAGAGGAAAGACGAACCGTCAAGCGAAACAGGACACCCGCTTTTTCCCCCTCCACCCGTTCAGCCCAAAGGTAGATTCGGTTTTCACCGCACCGCAATCGCTCCGTTATGTCGCGGACGTAGGGTTGCGTTTGCTCCGGGCTATCCGACAGGTCGAAACTGAATTGCTCGGGTCCCGAATAGAATCGGTATCGTCCTGACACTTTTAGAGCCAACTCGGCATGCTCGATCTGAAGATTTGCTGGTATATCCAGAGTCCCAACGAATACAGCTTGATGGATAGCGTCACCTCCAGGATGCCAAATCCACTTGGCTTCTCCAAAATCAATTTCATCCAATTCCAACTGGTTTGGCTGATCCCAGCCAATCCAGTCTCCGTCCCACTCCGACTGGGAAATCCCGATCCAAAGCTTGGCGCAAGGACTCCAGTCCGAAACATCACCTTGATCGTCCCATACCCTCACTTTCCAAAAAACGCACCTACACGAATTGAGAGCAGCTCCCTGATAGAGGACATCGATCGTTTGGCTAGATTGCGTCTTCCCACTGTCCCAAAGGTCTCCACAATCTCGGAGCAGCAACTCCCTAGAGCTCGCAACGATCAATTGGTAAGCCCTTTGGTATCTCTGCGATGGACAGGCATCATACTGCCAGCTGAAGACTGGCGATGTACCCGGGTCGCATAGCGCTTCTTCTCGGGCGTTGCAGCGAAGACGCAAGGGCTTCAAAGGGGAGTAAAAAATAGCTGGGGTAGGCATCGATTTTGAAAAAGTAAGATACTTTGTGTCTGCCCCCTAATCAGGCTCATCCGGGCCAAACAGGGAAAACGTTGGGGGAAGTCCATCATAGCCATTAGGCCCCCAAACGAGCCTTCAAAGTTCTGCCAGAAACCAGCACAAACCAGCCCTCGAGCTAGTGATCAATCTTTCAAGCTCGGGCGCCCACTCATCGACTTAGCCCAAGCGCTTGGACTCTGGCCAACATGCTCTTTAAAGATACGCGTGAAATAGTTGCTGTCGGAGAACCCCGCGTCCAGGGCCACGTCAGTAACTCGAGAACCGGGTACCAGAAGCGCATCTTTGGCATGGCGCAATCGCAACTCTAGAACAAACTGCTTGGGAGAGGTACCCGCAGCGTCTCGAAAAGCTCTGTAAAACGAACGCTCAGACATGCCACAACGCTTGGCCAATAAAGCCACGTCCAACTCATCACTGTAGTTGTCTGATAGGTACCGCATAGCCTTATCCACAGCTCTCAAGCTGACGGACTCCTCGGACGGCAAATTTTCGTAAGCCCGCGCAAGGTAGGCGACGAGCTCCAAAAATAGACCGATAGACATGGTTTCATAGCCCGCCGGACGGTTTTCTACTTCGCTGTTCAGGCGGGTAATAATTCGCTGCACCCGTTCGAAATCGCTCGTGACTAAGCGTAGATGAGAGGCAAATCGGTGCTGTTTCCTAGCGCGAGGCTCTAGTTGAAAAAGCAATCGAAACCCGGGCAATCCATCGAGATCCTGCAAATTCCAAGGCAACTTCGATGCAAGAAAAAGCACATTGAAGAGCTCAAGTGACTCCGGAGCCTCGTATCCGTGAGGTATGTTTTTGGGCAAAAAGAACACGTCACCTGCTTCGAGCTCGTAGGTCTCTCCCGGAAGCACATGTTGCCCCCTTCCGCCTTTCACAAAGACTAACTCCCCAAACTCGTGCGTGTGCATTCGCATGGGAACATTCCGCACCTCATGATAGGCGGTGAGCGGAAAGTTCGGATCAACGAAAAACTCCTGTATCGTTAGGCGATCGTAAACAGGCTCGGGCTGGGGCATTACTGATACTCTCTAAAAGACACCTCCAAGGTCAATACGACAGAAATATGCTAAATGGCGAATTTGTGCTGCTAATTGACCGATTTCTGAAGGCTTATGGACCGAGTGACTTGCTAAGATCCCTAACATACCCTTCACCCCGAAACTAATCCACGCCTCTTTCTCTTCCAAAGGGGGCGATTATACCACAAACTGGATAGTACCCATTTTCGGCAGGCGAAGATCCCCTAATCAAAACCTACCCTAACTATGACCCAACATAATAGCTCATACGTGTCACCCAAACGACACGTCATTGCAGTGGGAGCCTGCCTCCTACTTTCAGCCTTCCCACTCTCAACTTCAAACGCGCAAGACGAGGAGGTATTTACTCTAGACGCTTTCCAAGTCACCGGAACGAACATTAGAGGAGGAGAACAAAATACAGGCTCTAAAGTGATCAACTTCAACCGCGTTCAGATCGAAGAACTCGGGGTAACAACGACAGAAGCGCTGCTCAAGACCAATCCCGCCATGGGCAATTTTCAATCCCTGTATCAAGGAAATGGCGACGCTGGCGGAGGCTATGTCCCAAGCATACACGGAATAGGCGAAGGCCAAACCCTAGTACTCGTAAACGGGCACAGACTACCAGGATCAGGATGGCTCGTAACGGCAGCAGACCCCTCCGTCATCCCTGCCTCGGCAATCGAACGAGTAGACATCATCGCGGATGGAGCTTCGGCAATTTACGGCTCAGACGCAGTCGAGGGTGTCATTAATATTATACTACGCAAGGATTACGAAGGAGCGGAAAGCACAGTCAAGTACGGCATGGGCGACGGCCTCTATAATTTCAGTTTCAATACGGTATACGGAAGTACTTGGAAGGACGGATCCTTACTGATCGGATACGACTACGGCAAGTCTAGCAACTTGAAAGGAAGCGACAGATCTACCTTCTATACTCAGGACCTTAGTAGCCTCGGTGGTAGTGATTATCGATCGACCAACGCCTACCCAGCGAATATCAGCATCGATGGAGTAACGTATTCGCTTCCTGGATTCGATACGGACACTCTCAATAAATTCGACGTCGCCCCCTACTTCGACATCATACCGGAAGTCGAAAAACACAACCTCCTCCTCGCCCTCAACCAACAGGTCAGCGAGAAGCTCACCCTGTCAGCAGAGCTCTACTACCTGACCCGAGACATCCTTCAGGAAGTGCCACCTGAGAGCACCTCAGTCACAGTACCGGACACAAACCCCTATTTTATCGCTCCACCTAATTCTTCAGCCTCTTCCGTAGTCGCCAGCTACGACCTGACCAACGATTTGGGATACCTATATAATACCACGGAGACTGACGTCTACTCCATCGCCGCCGGCGCCGCTCTTTCCATGGCAAACGATTGGAGAGGCACCCTCGACATCACTCACGGTTGGTCGGAGGGAGTTCGGTTCCAGCCCATAGTAAACCAGAACGCGGTCGCGGAAGCGGCGATGGGCACAACTCTCGAAACCGCCCTAAACCCGTTCGGGATCGGAGCTACAACCTCCGACTCAGTCTTGGCCCTGCTGCCAACTAGCGTAAACGTAGCCCCAGAAACCGAACAAACGACCTCCGAAGCCACCCTTAAGTTTGACGGCCCTATCTTCGAAACGGCAGCCGGCCAAGCTCAATTCGCTATAGGCACTACGTACCGGAAAGAAGGATACGATTCCATCTCACGCTCAGGAGAGCTAAGCAATCCACTAGTCGGCGTCGCCGATATAGACCGTACGATTTACTCAGTGTTTGGAGAAATGCTAATCCCCCTCATCGACGAGAGCAACAGCAAGCCTGGCTTCGACTCCTTAAGCCTATCCCTCGCTGCACGCTACGACGACTACGACGATTTCGGAGACACAACAAACCCCAAAGCCGGCATAACCTGGACACCCTTCGAAGGGCTTGACTTGCGAGCCAGTTACGGAACCTCATTCCACGCGCCTCGACTCTCGGATATAGGGGTGGGAGTCGACACTAGACTTATACCAATCCCAGCGTATTTTCTAGGTGGATACTACCCGCCGAGCGCTCCTAGAATGCCCAATAACTCTATCATCATAGCCGGCGGTTCCGAGGGACTCGAGCCAGAGAAAGCCACAACCTATACCTTCGGTTTCGACTTTGTTCCGCAAAGCCTCCCTCGTTTCCACTTCAGCGCCTCTTACTACGACATTTTGTTCGAGGATAAGGTAGACGTCGTCTTCGCTCCGAATTTCTACAATCCCGGAGACGACCGATTCTACCTTTCATTTCCCACCGAAGAGGAAGCGCTCGCCTTGATAGACGGCATCCCTCTCCCTCCAGGCGCTATTATATTCGAACCGATAGAATATATAGGAGACGTGCGTCGCTACAACCTAGGCAATATCTGGAGCAGCGGAATAGACTTCGAGGCTTCCTACAGTTGGAACACAGAACATGGCACGATTGAAACCGGACTAAGCGGCAACTACGTTCTGGAGTACGATGTCCAGCAAACAGACGGTGCCCCAATAACAGACTCTCTCGATACAGAGACCTCGCCCGGACTAAAGCTGCGAGCGCACCTTTCCTACACTTACGATCGCTTTGGCCTGCACCTTTTCGCCAACCGCACCGACAGTTACTACCACACCTCAGCGCAACATCGAGTCGGCGATTACACCACACTCGATCTACACCTCAACTACGAGTTCAAGAAAGGCTGGCTGGAACAAACCCGCATCGGCCTAGATGTAAGCAACCTGCTCGATGAGGAACCTCCATTCGTCAACCAAAGCCAGATAAACAACGGCGACGGCAGCGGCGTATTCGGCTTCGACCGATTAAACGCCTCTCCTATCGGGCGGGTCATATCCCTAAGCGCCAGCCATCCGTGGTAAACCTCGTCTACACCTAGAACAAAATCGCCTCTTCTCGGGCCTAGCAGGTTGTGCTGGCGCGAGGAGGGGCTTTCTTTAATCCCTCAAACAACACTCTCATGTTAAACAGACGCATCGATACCCTGATACCCCGAGCCCTATTACTAGCCTGCTCCTCCCTTAGCGCGCTCTCCGCTTACGCAGAAGACGAGCCCTGGAGAAACCCCGACACCCCTCCTAGCGAACGCGCCGAGCAGCTCCTAGCCGCCATGAGCCAAGAGGAGAAAATCGCCCTCGTCCTCGCCAGCGAGGACCACGAATACGCTGCACTTGAACATCTAGGGCTTCCTTTACTCAGACGCGTCGACGCCTCGGCAGGACTTCGTGGGGATACAGGAGTAACCGCCTTTCCCGCCCCCATTGCCTTAGGAGCGACTTTCAATCCCGAGCTCGGGAACGCTATGGGTGAGGCAATCGCCCAAGAAGCAAGACTCAAGGGCTGGAACGTCATACTCGGGCCTACCGTCGACTTGGCGCGAGATCCCCTCTTTGGACGTATCGCCGAGTCTTACGGGGAAGACCCTTTAATCTCCGGACAAATCGGGGCTAAAGTCGTAGAAGGGATGCAAAGTCAAGACGTCCTGACCATGGTCAAACACTTCAATGTCTACCATCAGGAAACAGATCGCCTGTTCGTCGATATACAAGTATCCGAAAGAGCCTTACGCGAGCTTTACCAGCTCCCCTTCGACCTCATGCTCGAAAACGATGCCCCCGCTTCGATTATGGGATCGTATCCCAAAATCAATGGCACCTTCGCTTGCGAAAACGAAGAGCTCATCTCCTCTCTCAAAGAAGACGATCGATTCACAGGATTTTTTGCCACAGACTACGCGGCCGGCGCTCAGCTTTCAATCGGCAGACCAGCCAATCTGGTCGAGCAATTCAATGCCGGGATAGATTCCTGGAGCCTCCAACCTTCATTCTACAAGCCTACTGACCCATTCACGGACGGCTCGATCCCAGAAGCCAGACTAGACGACGCTGCTAAACGCATATTGTCCCCTATATTCAAATACAACCTTTTCGACAACCCACTACCAAATCGCGTCGCAGCCAACGCCACAAACGACGAACACCAAGAGCTCGCCAAACAGATCGCGATCGAAGGCAGCGTGTTGCTTAAAAACAGTGACTCGACCCTTCCTCTCTCCCAACAAAAAAGCATCGCAGTGATAGGCCCCGCATCGACTGATATGATAACCGGCATCCAAGGTTCTTCATACGTAGATCCCGGACAGTTCACCACCGCTCTGAATGCGATCTCCAATTCAGTCTCAGAGCCATCCTTAGTTGTGCATGAGCAAGGCTCACTCGGAGACAGCCCTCTCCCCGTCATCGGGGTTCCAAGCTTTCCCTTTGTCGAACCGAACCCACTATCGACTCCATCCGGCGAACCTGGGTTGAAACTGGAGATCTTCGACAACCCAGAATTCGCAGGCAAACCTGTGTACACTCGAGTCGAAACCGAAATCAGACTCGAGCAAGCTCCCTTGGCCGACCTTCCGCGCGAATGGGCTGCTCGATGGACCGGTACTGTCACATCTCCCCAAGGCGGCCTCACTCGATTTAACGCGACCCTAAGCGGGACAGTTCGCTTAAAAATCGGAGATCAAACCATCATCTCCGGCTCACGGGCCGCAAAAGATTTCTTCGCTGGCCACGGGGGCCACTACCGCTATCCCATCGACGGCACCGCCTACCTAGAAGCCGGTCAACCCACTCCAATCTCGGTGGAATACACGACCTCAAAAGGACTCTGGGGGAATTCCATCTCTATTGGCTGGCAAGCAATGTCACTTATTCCCGCAGCCGTTGAAATCGCAAAATCCTCCGATGTCGCAGTCGTGTTCGTAAACCAAGTTAGCGGCGAGGAAATGGATCGCCTCAATCTCGAACTACCGGGAGACCAAAACCAACTGGTCCATGCAGTCGCTGCCGCAAACCCAAACACCATCGTAGTCGTCAACACACCGGGTGCCATCTCAATGCCGTGGATTGACGACGTTAAGGCAGTGCTTCACGTTTGGCAGCCAGGCGCAGCGGCAGGCACCGCTCTAGCGGACATCCTATTTGGTAAGGTCGATCCGGGTGGGCGCCTACCCATCACCTTCCCCCAAAGTCTCGAGCAAGGCCCAGCCCTCTATGACGGTGGCGGCTCGATCTCCTACGACGAGGGAGTCTTTATCGGCTACAGCTATTTCAAACAACACCAACAAAAACCTCTGTTCCCATTTGGCCATGGCCTATCGTATACTTCCTTTGAATACAGCGATCTAAAGATCACGAGTCATTCCAAAACGCCTTCCCTCACGCTAACGCTCACCAATACCGGCGAGCGTGCCGGCTCCACAGTTCCTCAGGTGTATGTGGATGAGAGAGAAGTTGACGGGATAGCGATTCCCTACCGACTCGCAGGGTTTAAAAAAGTCCACCTTGCAGCCGGCGAGTCCAAACAGGTAAGCATCGATCTAGAACCCAAAACGCTCTCCTACTGGGATAGTGATTCAAGCACATGGATTCTTCCAAAAGGTGACGTGACTCTAAGCGTGGGCGAATCCTCAGCAGAGATCGTCCTTTCTGGAGTACTCAACATACGCTGACCTTCAGAAACCAGAGCAGCGAAAACGCGGTAACAATGAATGTAGCATCCCCCAGCAAATGGACGCAGCGCGTCGGGTACGGTTCGGCAGACTTCGCCTGCAACCTAGTGTGGCAGATGATCACCCTGTATTTGATGTTCTTTTACACAGACGTCATGAACCTTTCACCCGCTCAAGTAGGAACACTCTTTCTCCTAACGCGTGTGATTGACGGGGTGACCGACGTCCTAATGGGGCTTTTAATCGATAAAACGGATACAAAATGGGGAAAATCCCGCCCCTACTTACTATTCGGTTCGATCCCATTCGGCGTTTTCGCTGTCCTGGCTTTCCACGTACCAGAAGCATCTCCAACTGGGATGCTTATCTACGCCTACATCACCTACATCGGCCTGTCGGCTTCCTACACTCTAGTTAATATACCTCTCACTTCGATTCTACCCAGCCTCACTGGCGACCCGCAGGAACGTACTGTTTTAGCCACTACACGAATCGTATTTTCCTTTGTCGGAGCCACAGTGGTCGGAGTCGCCGCGCAGCCGATGGTCCAGCGGTTTGGGGGCGAGGACTCAAGCAGTGGCTACCTGATAACCATGCTAATTTTCGCGATCGTCTCTGTCGCCTTGTTCGTCTTCACCTTCTCCACCGTTCGTGAGCGCGTGGAAGTCCACCAGAAAAAGTTATCCGCGAAGGACGCGTTTTCGGCAATCAAAGGAAACCACCCATGGATGATATTCGCTCTGAACATCGTTTTTATGTGGGGCTCCTATTTCTTCCAAATGGGAGCATTGATCTACTACTTCACCTACAACGTAGGTGATCCCCAGTTGGGAGCCATCATCGCAGGTATCGCGTCCTTCGTACCTATTGCTGGTACTTTCGTGACACCGACTCTCACCCACTTCATGATGAAACGAACGGTCTTCATGATTGGAAGCGGTGTGAACCTCGCCGGACTCTTTTTCCTGATAGCGGCCGGCGACCACCGAAACCTCATCATTGTAGCTGCAGTAGTGACTTGGCTTGGACACGGACTTCGCCAAGCGATCTACTTCTCGATGCAAGCAGATCCAGTCGACTATGGGGAATGGAAATCAGGCGTTAGCGCCGCTGGATTGCTGTCCTCAATAAATGGATTCATCGGCAAGCTTGCCATGGCAGGCTCTGGAGCGGTGGCAGCCTGGTTATTGACCTCCGCAAATTACGTGGCGAACCAGGACCAAACCTCAGAGGCTCTATTTGCCATCAAACTAAACTACCTGCTTATTCCAGCAGGTCTCGTAATTCTCTCCATAATTACGATGTGCTTCTATCGCTTGGACAAGATCTACCCCAAGATCCGGAGAGAGCTTGACGATCGGCATTCCAACTCGAGCGAGAAACCGGCATAAGCTCCCCGCTAACAAACCAAACCTATCACCTCTCGTAGAAGGTGATAAGCTTCCCTTGAGCGTCTCGGATCTCCAGAGTCTTGCCACGAACACGGTAGTTTCTCTGGAAGCGACCGCCGTCGTCCCACTGAATAGTTAGCACACCTCCAGAGACAGACCAACGTCCACGATCGACATTGCTATTAGTTCCGCTGGCGCTTCCTCCGTTGTAGACGCCAGATCCGTCTTGCGAAGCGACATTTACTGCCCCCTTGGCTCCCATGAAGACAATTCCGTCCTGGCGAAACAAATACGTGAAGCGGCTATTCACCATAATGCCTTCCACCGGAGTCGAAATAGACTCGCCAAACCAGTAGCCCAGCAGAGCGGAGTCAAGATTGCCCGCTAGCGGAGCTTGCGGCACATTAGGGGGAGTTGTTCCAGTGCTGGCTTGCGAACCACTTAGAAAGCTGGATGCGATCTGATCCATTACCGGCCGGCGTCGCTCGACAAGATCTTCACTGCCAACTGCAAAAAAGCTAACCGCGACTTTGTCACCGATTATTACATACACGCGAGCTCTCGAGGTTTGGCCTGTGAACGCATTCGTTGCGCCGTAAAGATAGATGGCCCCAGCGGTCCCTTCAGTCGTTTCAAACGACTCCGCATTGCCAATTCTTCGCGCTGTGTTGTCCATCTGCCACATCATGGAGTCGAGATATTGAGCCACACTCGGATCGTCGGGGGCCGTCTTTTGAGCCACCGCAGACCCTATCGCATAAATCATTTCCTGGCCCTGCTGCATGTCAGGAGGGGTCAATTGGAGAAAACTAGCGCCCTCCTGAACTCCCCAGTCTTTTGGGTGGCGAAAGGATACGCCGGAAGAATGGGTGAAAAGTTTCCAATCGCCGGGAGTCGCTTCAACGGCCTCCTCGGGCTTGGCTTCAGGAACCGATTCTTCCTTCTTGCGACCGAAGCCTTCGAGCAAAGATCGCTTTTCATCCTTTTCCAGTTCCACCACGAAACTGCCATCGGTGAGAAAGAAGGCCCCCTCTTCCTGATACATTTCCACCGTGGATGCTTCCCCTTGGATCTGCAGTTCCCCGACCAGAATAGCCCCTTCCGTCTCGAAAGCCAGCGTGCCCTTTAGCGAGCCCATCTCAATGGTGCCGCCATATCCATTTCCCTTCTCCTGCAGGACGATAGTAACGCCGTCGCTGTTGGAGAACCGGCCAACGAAATCGGCTGCAGTTAGAGTATGGGCGATTAGAAAAGCACCGAGAATCGAAATGAGTCGGAACATAAGAGCAAAGAGTTAGTTAGAATAACGGAGGTAACGAGGACGGCTACGTCAGCTACCGCTGACTAGCAGAATAGATTCCAGACGGAGAATGTATACAATCAAATCCTGAACCTAAAGTAGACCGCAGCCGAAGGTCGCCCATCTCCGCTCGCCGGCTCGCTCCGTCGAACCCCTCTTGCGGGATTCTCATCCCCGGACCCAAGCGAACCGTTCTCTCAGCAAAAAACCGCCACTCGCGAGAGTGACGGTTTTAAGAAAGTGGTACCCCGTAGGGGATTGGTTCGCTGCGCTCAGGGCTGCGCCCCGACCTAAAGGTCGCCCATCTCCGCTCGCCGGCTCGCTCCGTCGAACCCCTCTTCCGGGATTCTCATCCCCGGACCCAAGCGAACCGCTCCATCAACAAAAAACCGCCACTCGCGAGAGTGACGGTTTTAAGAAAGTGGTACCCCGTAGGGGATTCGAACCCCTGTCGCATGGATGAAAACCATGTGTCCTAGGCCGGGCTAGACGAACGGGGCGTTAGCACGAAGCGCGGACGGTAGGAGGGATCACTCTTTGCGCAAGCAGTTTTTTTCCTATTCGCCCCCCACACCCAAACCAGGGCTAATCTTTGAAGGGGTGCACCCCGCTATGAGCACGGAATCGAAGCACCTGTTCTGAATAACAAAAACCGCCACTCGCGAGAGTGACGGTTTTAAGAAAGTGGTACCCCGTAGGGGATTCGAACCCCTGTCGCATGGATGAAAACCATGTGTCCTAGGCCGGGCTAGACGAACGGGGCGTTTAGCACGAAGTCGCACAAGGTAGAAATGCGCCTTATGCGTGCAAGGCTTTTTTTCAGAAAAATCGCATCTCACTCTGGCTTAAGGCTTTTTAGACCCAAATCAGCTCACCCTCGCTCTTGCCATCAGCTGGATAGAGCTCAAACTACTCCCACTTGGTCAACCTCCCACTTCCGCCCCAAATGGGTTTTCTCGACTTCTTCCGTCCAAAAATCCGGCTCGCCATCGGCGATTGCTCCGCACGTTCGCTATCGAAAACTGATAGTTTCCCCGTCAATCTTAGCGGCCAAACCGTGGAGGGACAAAAGAAGGCGCTTTGCGCTATTCACCACATGTCGGGGGAATTTTCGCTGGAGGCCTTGGATCCAACCAAGCCCATCCGCTTGGACGGAGAAACCGTAACTCGCGAAACAAGACTCCAAATAGAGCGGAACTACGGTCTCTGCATCGACCAACACCTGCTCGTCTTGCGGCTAACCCGAAAGCCGGACCGAATCGGCGATGGCTTCAAAGAGGGCAATTGGGATGTCGCCCCCATGCAAAGTCCCGAAGATCGAGAATCGGTCCCCAAAGCCCAACTGGACAGCGACTACCTGAAATCGCATTTCACACCCTTTGAGAATTTCTTGGCCTTCCCGACTTATGGCGACGTACGTTTCCTACTAGAAGACCTCGCCAGCAGCCTTGATCCGGCCCTGGAAACTTCCATACGCCCACCCGAATCAAAGGCTCAGTCGAAGCCGCCCCTTGCACCTTCCGCTCCTCAGACAGGTGATCGCCCTTGCCCCTATTGCTGGAAGCCGTTTTCCCAGGGCGATGCCTTAAACATCGCCGTTCACGAATCTCTGACCGGCGACCCGATTTTGGGCTCACATATAAAGCTCCGTTTCGAGGCGGAACGCTTTAATCATCTCGGACAAGCCCTAGACTCGGAGGGCGTGGCCTCTGTGGATCTAGCCTGCCCCCACTGCAGAGGTCGCCTTCCGCCATCCTTTTTTGCTCAACCCCAACACATCCTCTCATTGGTGGGAGCTCCTAGTTCGGGAAAATCCTATTACCTCTCGGTATTGCTGAAACAGTTGCCAGGAGAGTTGATCCAAAGCTTTTCCGCAAACTTGCAGGACGGAGACCCCTCCGGAAACGCTCAGCTGAACGAGATGAAAAATCGGCTCTTTTCTGCGACCACTCCCGAAGATGCCTTCATTTCAAAGACTGACTTCGAAGGAGTCATGTACGAACGCCTCTATCGAGACGGAAAGCTCGTTCCCCTACCGCGCCCGTTCGTCTACTATTTGCAGCGACTCGATGCCCCCGAGACGCGAGCCTCTCTCGTCTTTTACGACAACGCAGGAGAGCACTTCAAACCGGGGATCGCCCTGGAAGATTCGCCCGGAGCGTTGCACGTCGCCTCCTCATCAGGCCTCCTCTTCCTATTCGACCCTTCTAGCTCTCCCGCTTTTCGCAAACAGCTTCGAAGGAAGCGCGATCCCCAACTGCGAACCCAAGTCTCCGACGAGCAAGACACCATCCTCTCCGAGCTGGGAGTGAGGGTGAAGAAAATGAGAGCGTTGGAGAGCTTCGAGAAGGTGGATACCCCTTTGGCCATCATCGTTGGAAAACTGGACCTTTGGCAAAACTTGCTGCCTGAAGGGAGCCTCCACATCCCAGAGGATCGTCCGCTCAACCAGAAGGAAATCGACGAGAATTCGCATCAAGTTCGCAGCTTGCTCGCTCGTCTTTGCCCTACCATCACCGCAAACGCGGAATCCATCTCCAGCAAAGTTCGCTACTTCCCCGTATCTTCGCTGGGACATTCCCCTCGGGAGATTTCAAGTGGCCCTTTGGCTGGACGGCTTGCCCCCAACCCAAAACGACTCAATCCCATCTTAGCCACGACCCCAGCACTCTGGATTCTTTCGCAGCAAGACCCGTCCCCGATCTCATATCCCGCAGCCCCAGAGCCCGCTTTGCCTCCCGGCGAATGACCTGAACCTTCTCCCGCCATAATAGATTCCCTCCAGTATATTCATACCAGCGCCAAGCGCGGACTAGAGCCCGGCAAATCGGGATTTTGCTGCGTGGCCAGAGATCGCGATCTGCCGCCCGACCTAATATCTGAGCTGGAGAGCCAAAGCCGTTACACCCAAGACTCCGAAGGAGGATCGCCCCTAATTCTCAGGCATCGAATCGTCACGCTTCGCTCGGGGACTTATCATATTCTCAGCAGGATCCACGAGTCTGGCGCTGACTACTCGAAGAGGAACAACCACCTCTCTCACCACCTCGCTTTTCGAGCAGAGGATGCGATCGGACTGCCAAACCCTGCCGCCATCCTCCTAAACTGGCGGGGGTGGCGGAAATCCTGGGACGAACCTCCGCGCATTCTCGAAGCATTCGAGAAATTCGACCTACAGGACTTGGAATCCTCCTGGGCCGCTCCTCAGCACCCTCGCCCCATTGAGGCAGCCGCAGATGCAGCCGGAGCATTTACCAAAGTCTACAACCTCTCGCTATCGGAGGAGCGTCCTCTGGTCGATCACCTAAGACGCACCATAAACAGCTTCCCGGCGGACCAGAGATGGAGCTACTCATTCACGAGCTGCCTGCTTCCGACCGATCAGCCACAGGACTACGTCTGGTGCGGTCGCATGAGCAAGCTGCCCTTGCCATACGAGGTCGATACCACTTCCCGCCACATCCTAAAACCTTCCAAGAGCTCAACCCCTGCGACTCCGGTCGCCGATAAACCAGAGCCCATCGCCACACCTAGCGCGGAAGCCAAATCCGCACCGGCTTCCGCCATGCTGAAAAAGGCTCCAACGGTGGAAATCCCAGAGGAATTCGACCACAAGCGTGTGAAACGGCCTCGTCGGCCGATCGGCCAAAAGGAGGTCTCGCGAAGCATAAACATCGCAATCGTCGGGGGCGGACTTGTTTGCATCATCCTCGTGCTGTTTTTCGTGAAATCGCAAAAAGGGAGTTCGGTTGCCAAAACCCGCCACGCCGAAACCACCACCCACGTCGAATCCCTGCAAGATCGACTGGAGGCATGGCAAAGCTTC
Organism: Pelagicoccus albus; assembly: GCF_014230145.1. NCBI lineage: Bacteria > Pseudomonadati > Verrucomicrobiota > Opitutia > Puniceicoccales > Pelagicoccaceae > Pelagicoccus > Pelagicoccus albus. The sequence continues at coordinate 1,144,348 of NZ_JACHVC010000012.1, read as the reverse complement.
GCGGAGGCTGGATACCCAATTGAGGGCCTACCAGACGCCCGCGAAACGGCCGCATTCTTAGCCAAAGTCGGAGAAGACCACCCCACTTATGTCATACAGTTTCTTGATTCGCTGCTGGTGAAAGATTCAGCCGAGTTCGACAAGGGAGTGGCGGTGCCCCGACGCATGATAAAGTTCAACGGATCCGAGGTCACTCTACCGATCGTTCAGACTGACTATCCTGAACTAAGAAGGCTCGCCTTTCTCCCCAATTCCCTCGCCACAGAAATCGACCTCTGGAGCGGGCAAGGCTTGCTCAGCCCTGTGTCCGCCATGCCGAACACATCCTTCTCCATCGAGAGCTTTCAAGGCTCCCTACAGGCCTTCGCTTTGAACGCCGACTCCGATTACCAAAGACTGGCGGATGAAACCCTCCAAGTCCTGAGAGATTACGACGAAAAGCGCCTCAGCATCGTAGAGAATAAACGCTTCGAAGAGGTTCTGGAGTTGTACCGCGTATTCGATCAGCCCGATCTCCGCTCTTACCTGCCTTTCGACGAAAGCGGTCTTTTGCTCCTCGACCAGCAGCCAAGTTTAGCCGACTACCTCAAAGACCTAATTAGCAAACACCTTGCTCGCTACTCCGACCCGAAACTGGATCCGGACGCCTTTCTCGCCGCCTACGCCCACTTGGGAGGCAACACCCCGGAAAGCCCGCTAGAGGTGGCGACCGCCCTCTACCAAGCGATGGGAAAACTCCAGCCAACGTCGCGGACTGCCGCCAGTCATTGGAAAAACATACGTATCCGCTGGCAGTACGCATTCATCCGCAGCGATCTGATGGAGCAAACGATCCTCGGCTACACCTTAGAGGGACTCGAACGAGAAAAAGCCGCCCTAACGTCTCTGAGGCAACAATTTACCAAGGATCAGTTCCAACTGCATGTGGAAAGCCGGAACCGTATCCAAAGGATCGCGGAACTAACCGAGCAATCCCACTACGCCGTCTCGGAAAAGGATTGGATTGTCATCAGCAAGCAATCCCCCAACTTTCGCTCTGACCTGCCATGAATCCAACCGCCTTTCCCGAAGCCAACCGACTAACCTACCGTATCCGAGCCGCGTTGACTGGCGAATCGACCGGGCAAGAAACAGCCAAATTAGCTTGGCAAATGGCGGAGGCGGTTGACCGGGCCAACACTGGTCTGAATCGTGCGCTCGAGGCGCTCACAACGGGCAGCCTTCTAGATTGTCTGATCATCGATGCAGAGTTCCCTAAGCTTCTGGAAACCGCTAACGCCCTCAACCACCCCTACGCGGAAGACTGGCAAAAAAGCTGCGAGCTACACCACTGGAGAATCGCCGCGCCGCTCGATACCGGAAGCGCGTCCAAAATCCAGAAAGCAATCGAGGAACAAGGGGATCTGAAAGCTTGGCTGTTGAAACAATACCGCAGCACCGCTCGCTCCAAAACCCAGAAGTTCAGAGCCTACCAGATCATCGGCCTCATCGCGCAACGCTTCCCCGAGGACGAAAACGCTCAAGAGGAATTAGCCGCCAGACGCCAGCAGTTGATCGAACAAGCGAACGCGGAAGTTCAGGACTCCCTGTCCCAGCTCATACCAGCTAAAGCTCCCAAAGAGATCGTCAAAGAGTACCTGCTGTTAGGACTGCCTCTCAAAAAATCAAAGGACCCAGCCGTCAAGAAAGCAGCCAAAGAACTGCGGGCCGAGCAAGTCAAAGAGCTTTCCGAACAAACCCTTTCGGCAGTGAAGCTAGCTGCAGAAGCTGACGAATCCTCAGACTGGCAAAAAGCAGAAGAGTCGTATCTGAAATGCGAATACTCGCTCTCGATTTATGAAGCTCGCGGCGCCATCCCGACCGAAGATCGCTCCGCTCTCGACACCGTTGGAACCCAACTGGCCCGCATCCGAAATCAGTTCGAAACGCAGATCGCTATTCGCACCGCTATCTACCAAGTACACAACGGACTGGAAGCGGATTCCAAACCGGTAAAACTGGCAAATCGAGTCGAGAAGCTCAAATCCCTGGAAAGCCAGGCTATGAAAACCGGAGTTCGCCTCCCGCAAGACCTTCAGGAGGAGATGAAGGTAGCCTACGCTTTCGCCAACAGGCGAAGATTGCCCTTCTACGGGAGCTTGGCAGCGATCCTCATCATTTGCGGCGTAGCCACCTATCTTTTTATAGAGCAAAATAAACAGAGAAAGATTGAAGCCGCCCTGCAGGCCGAAGCTTTGGCTGCGCTGCAAAAGTCCGAAGAAAATGCGACCGTGGACCAAACGCGGCAAGCATTGGAAGAGTGGCAGGGAGAAATCGACAAAGCCGAGCAAGAGTCCTCGCTACTTGAGAAAGCGAGCGTTCTGGAAACATGGCTGGCCGATCAAACGGAGATGGAAACTCAGTACCAGGAGTCCGTCGCCGAATTCTCCAGATTGATAGCCGAAGGAGACCCCTTCGCCAACGAGGGGATTGTCACCAGCAAAGCAAGCGAGATCCAATCCATGCGGGACTCTTTGGCCTCCGATTTGGGTACCGAATCAGACCAGCAATTCGAGACCGCTTTGACTTTGTTCCAAGAACGCAAAGACCAAGTGGTCGATGGCCTGAAGAAGGACCTTTCAAAGGTCGAGCGGGAGCTTCGTATCGCGACTAACAACGCGACCCAAGCCACGAACCGAGCCGAATTCGAGCGCTTACAGGCAGCTGCGGAAAAGCGGGCTCAATTGCTCGAAGCCAAGCTGCAGGACCGAAGAATAGCGGATCAACGCTCCGTGCTGTCCCCGTTTCTTAAGAGCGTCAACCAACAGCTTTCCGATATCGAAACGAAGTGGGAAGCCTTGGACAACGCTTGGATACAACTCGCGAAGCTAAAGGAGCTAAAACCCTACTTGGCCCAAATGGAGCGTATCCATAGCTTTGATATACTGGCAGCGGACAAGAAGACAGCTCTCTCTCAAACGTTGCGCCTCAAAGAGGCTTTCGCCAATCTAGACAGTGCCAAAGCCGTTTTTCCCAATACCGAGGCGGAGGAAGCCTTCAAGAACGATACCCCCTACCTGACCACGCAACCGGAGCTCTCGGATATCGAAAAGACCTATCTAGAACGACTGCAAAACCTGGATAAATTCAAGAACGTCTACCAATCCCAAGTCCAATATTTCGAGGGCACCACCGAATCGCATAACGAATACCGGATCTATCTCCACGAACCGGTCTCCAAGTCAGACTCGGAGGAGACTGATTCCAACGTAACCTTTTCCTTCAAAGTCCGCGGCTTCAACGAAATGGGACGAGCCGAGCCTGAAGCTCGCGAAGTACAGTTCATTAGCCGTGAAGACGGCTCCTTCTGGGGCTTCTTCTACAAGCCATCTACCTTGTCTCCGGAATCTCAATACTACAACGGTTCCATTTCCAACACGCTTTCGATCCTTCTGGCAGGAGCCGATCGTACCACCGTCGTGAAGCAGCTCGAAGATTTGGAAAAACAAGAGGAGCTTTCCCCTGCATTTCGAATCTATTGGCAGCAAGAGCTGCTCGGCTTCATGGAGCTTCAGCCTTGGAAATGGGGATTGGCTCTCAGCCCTACCCTTCAAAAGCGCAACTCCCAGCTAAAAGTTCTAACCAAGGGCCATAAGGATCCAAATCTGTGGCTGTCCACGATCGAGCAGACCGTCCCTTCTCCCGAATTCAAAACCTTCTTGAGCGAATCGCTTGGAACAACACCTCTGAAAGAGATACGCGCCCTGGCAGATCTCTATGAAAAGACTTCCCAAGGCGGCTACGAGCTAGCCGGCTTTGCATTGGAAGATGGCGAGATGGACCTTTTCCGCAGATCGGATCGAAAGACCTCACTTTGGAGCGTGAATTCGCTAACTGGAACCATCGATCGCATCGGCTCAGACATGCAGCTCACTGCGTACGCTCCCATTCTTCGCTTTTCCTTCGCCGACGGATCAGACCCATCGGAGATTCTAAAGAAAGCCAGCTCCGCATCAGGATTAAAACTTGGTCAGGCTCCGTTTTCGAATCTACTACCCGAAGTTTACCAATAACCACGTAAGCCCTCAAGAGACCCAGATTCTCCACACAAATTTGGACTTTCGCGGGGCGCGTAAGGGAGACGGCACGCACGTTGCTGGAATAACGGACTCTCCTCCGCCTAACTCATGCCTAATTCAGTCCTCCCCTCTCAGTCAGAACCTCTCTCCACACGCCTAAAATCACTCATAGCCGAGATCGAACGCTCCGCCAAAATGGCCCACCTCGTTTCACGCAACGCGGACGGCATCGCTAGCGAGAACAAGAGCAGCACCCGCAACGCCTTCGCCTTCGAGACCGTTGCCTCGCAAATGAAGACCATTAGCGAAGACGCCCTCAGTCGCATATCCGTATTACGAGAGATTCTGAGCGAAATGGACTCGCTTACCTCCACTATCAATTTGGCGGGGAGACAGAGAATGCTTTCGCAACGGATGATGAAGCTGGTTTTGACGCAGCGATTCGAAGAAATCGACTCCCCGGATCTGGATGAAGAAATAAGGGAGACGAAACTGCTCTTTGATAAAAGCATGGAGGAGCTCATCAACAACCCCCTCAATACCCCTTCGATCAAGAATAAGCTACTGCTTACTCAAGGCGTATGGCAGTGCTTTTTGGGCAGCCTCAACCGAAAGGATTACAAATCCGCGGCCGAGGAAAACGAGTCCGTGCTTAAGGAAATGAACGAGGCAGTCCAACTCTACAAATCGCTCGTCCACCCTTAGAGCGAGATGTGGTATTCAAGCGTTTGGGTACCACCCCGCAATCGCTAAACAAAAGCCTTCCCTCCGTAAATCGCCACGCTACAGTCGCCGCATGATTTCCGGCGAAGACTTAAAAGCCGCGCTTCCCAGCGCCCCAGTACGTGATTTGATCGAAGAGATCAATGCCCCTAAAATCGCCTCCGGTAAAGTGCGCGAAATTTATGACTTGGAAGACTCGGTGCTGCTCGTTGCAACGGACCGCATTTCCGCCTTCGACGTCGTTTTGCCGGGAGGGATACCGGGCCGCGGTTTGATCCTCACTCAACTAAGCCACTTTTGGTTTCAACAAACCAAACACATCGCCCCGAACCATATCATCCCCAACGAAGCAGAGATCCTGAAGGACGAATTAAAGCTCTCGTCCGATTCGCAACTTCGCTCCATGGCAGTCCGTAAGCTCAAGCCACTCGAGATCGAGTGCGTTGTTCGCGGTTACATAGCCGGATCTGGTTGGGCTTCATACCAAGCGGATAAAACCGTTTGCGGCATCAAGCTGCCCGAAGGGCTACAACTCGCGTCAAAGTTGCCGGAGCCAATTTTTACTCCCACTACCAAAGCAAGCGAGGGACACGATATGCCAGTCACCCCAGAGGAAGCCGCCGAAATCGTCGGACAGGATGTCTTCGACAAAGTCAAAGCGATCAGCCTGGAGCTTTACGCATTCGGAAGCCAGCTAGCCGCCAAAGCAGGTATCATCCTCGCTGACACGAAGTTTGAATTCGGAACGGATGAAAACGGAGAAATCTTCCTGATCGACGAAGTACTCACGCCAGACTCCTCGCGGTACTGGGATGCCGCCGAATACAAGGTCGGCAGCAGTCCAGCGAGCTTCGACAAGCAGATCATCCGAGACTATCTCGAATCTTTGAGCGACTGGAATAAGTGCCCTCCGGGACCAGAACTCCCGCCCGAAATCGTAGCAAAGGCCCAGTCTCGTTATCTGGAAGTCTACAGCAAGCTGGTTGGGGCAGTAGACTGAGCATCGATTCACAAGCTTCCCCGATGACCGACCGCCCGACGCCCAAAGGACTGAAGGCGGTCGCCCTAGTCGAACTGGCCAAGGGAGTGCTGGCTCTGTTGGCAGCGGTTTGGTTCCTGTACACTCTGGGAGATAACTGGGCGGAGGGACTAAGCTATCTAAATACACGTTTCGCCCCTTCTATCGAATTGCCGGAAAGACTATTCGATCTGGCTCAAAGTTTCGATCGGGACCGCCAAGTCCTAGCCATTAGCGGACTCACCACCTACTCGGTATTACATATCGTGGAGGGAATTGGCCTATGGAAATCGAAGCTCTGGGCGGAGTGGCTCGGGACTATTTCTGGTGGAGTCTACATTCCATTCGAAATAATCGAACTGGTAAATCATCCCAGTTGGCTCACCGCTGCGATCCTAAGCCTAAATGTGAGTATCGTGATTTACCTCATTTTCGCTATAAAATCGAAAATGTAGGCTTCAAAATTTAGAATATTCTAATATAATATTCTGCACTACCGAATCCCCGTATCATAAGCTTAGCTATTTGGGATCATCCGGATAGGAAACCAAACAGCGAAACTGTATCCAACCACTCCGCAAATGAAAACTACCCTAGCTACGATCCTTGTCCTATCATCATTCTCAACAGTCTCGCATGCAGGTGAGAAGGAGGCGCTGATCGCCACAGGGAAAACTAAATTCGAGCAGGTTTGTATCGCGTGCCACAAATACGAGAGGACGGAGCAAATGATCGCCCCACCGGCCTTCGCCATCCAAACCCACTATGCTCAACAGTTTGGAGAGAATGAAGCAGCGTTTCGCAAAGCGATAGTAGACTGGGCTAAGCATCCAGACGCGGACAAAACGCTAATGCCCGGCGCTATAACAAAATTCAATCTCATGCCACCTCTTCCACTTCCCGATGAGGATCTCGATGCCATCGCGGCCTACATCTTCAGCACCGAGTTTACCGAAAAGTGCGACATGAAGGGCATGGAGGGCATGCAAAACGGCATGGGAAAAAAGGCCGGTCAACGCATGAAAGCCGGCAATGCGAACTGATCGTTTAGCAAAGCTTAGTAACTGCTAGTGGTCGCAGCGACTGCCGGGTGAGTACACAAACGCTTCGGTGGTTCCAGAGAATTTTCCCTTTTCCCACAGGTGGTCTACGATCACCTTGCAATCCATTCCCTGAGCGGAACAGGTATTGAAGGTCGATTCTTCCCCGAAGGTCTCCGCGATTTCCTTGGAGAGCGACTCGTTCGAGTAGGTTTTCCCCGAACTTTCCATCATATCGAGGATTTCGTGGGCGTGGATGTCTGGTTTTTGCAGATTGGAGAATTGGCTCATGCCGCATTCTAATGACCATTTCATTACCTAATTTCAATAATTAAATACCTTCTTCTCTTGATTTAGACCTAAAATATGCAATCGTACCGTCCACTCTCCTCGAATTCCCCAAATACCCGAAAGGTACCAAAATGCTCAAATACGGAAAAGCGTCCCAAAACGCCATTATGGCGCTCACCTACTTGGCAGAAGGTTTCGACTACGGCGCTACCCGATTCAACTCCCGAGACATTGCGCAACACCGCAATCTTCCACAGCCCATAGTGGCGAAACTGCTGGTCACGCTCTCTCAAGCCGGTCTAGTAGACGGCGCTCCGGGGCCCAAAGGTGGGTACTGGCTGGCCAAACCTCCGTCCGAGATTAGCTTGTTAGATATCGTATCCCACTTCGAAAAGATTGGGGAGCGAGTGGCTTGCCCATTCGGAGTTGATAGGTGCAACGAAAATTCGCCCTGCACCTTTCACCGTAAACTTGAGGAACTAGATCAACAGCTAGTCGGATTTCTGAAGGAGAATAAGCTGAGCATGTTCACACAAGAGCTTCGAACCCCGAGAAGTACCCTAGCAACCTGATCCCTAGGACGCTTCAGTCTACCTTCCAATAGTGATTCCCAGCTCGGGACCCAACTTCCAAAGCCTTCAGAAGGCTTTCGTGAGCGACTGAGTTCGAGTCTCGGTCGAAGAGCCCAAAACCGTTGTCTCCCGTATTTCCACAATCCCAGTAGAAGGGCAACAAACCATTTTCCAGAGCGTTCTCGGTCACGAAATCCAAATAATGAGCCACAGAAGCGAGATGCAGTTCCAGATCCTCGCCCTCTAAATGTAGGCGGTGAATGGCACCGAACTCGCCAAGGATCACTGGTATTCCGCGATCTGCAAACTGCTCCTTCATCAAACCGAGCAAACGGAGGGCTTCTTCCTCTTCGCCAAACTTCGAGTTATGCTTAGCATCCGTTTCGGAATGGAACTCTTTACCCCAATAATAGAAAGGCTTTCCCCAATCTGCTTCCTCGATCAAGCCCGCAAAGTTATAGGGAGTGTAATAGTGGACCTCAGCCATAAGCCTATCCTCGACTGTATCCTTCGGCCACGACCGCATGAGCTCGTAGGTCTTGGCGATATCCGTGACTGGACCCTGTACAACAAGCACCCGGTAAGCATTTTTGCCGCCGGTGGATCGAACCGTATCCACAAAAGTCTGATGATAGGACATCAAAACCTCCATTTGCTCCGCTGTTTCCACATGGGGCTCGTTGGCGCTGGCAAAGATGAGGCGTTGGTCAAAGTCCCTCAGATGCGTTGCGATCTGCTCCCAAAATGCTCGTTGCTTCTGGTTGTTCGCAACTTTGCTCTCTGGATTGATGTTGTTTTCTAGCCAACCGCCGTCCCAGTGTATGTTCACAATGGTTCTCATGTCGTTTTCAATACAGATTTCGACGACTTCCTTAACGCGATCCATCCATGCGTCATCTATTTTCGCTGTTTCCTGGTCCGCATACTGATTCCATGAAACAGGCAGGCGAATCGCGTCGAAACCGCGACTCTTCACGAGCTTTATCAATTCCTCCGATACCATCGGATTTCCCCAATTCGTCTCTCCACCTATCGCCTCTAGTGTATTTCCCACATTCCACCCCAAGGTGATGGTACTCGCCAGTTCCTGAGCGTTTGCTTCCATCCCCTTCGAGTCGGGATTTTGCGGGCTGGTATTGTAGCTTGGATACATTGATTCCGTTTCAGCAACCCGAACGCTGGAAGAAGAATCCGCTCCATTTAGAGAGCTTAGTGAAGCGACTGGAATTAGAGCTAAGATGCTGAAAATTAGATTTTTTAAACTCATAAGAAATATACTATCTCAAAGGTGTCCGCATAGAGATGCCACAGCCGAAGCCTAAGCAAATTCGACATCCTTCATACTAATGATCTGGTGGAAAATTGTCTTCCTATTTGGAAGTCTCTGCCGATACCTTGTAACCAGCGTTGTCATTTGCTACACCGCTAGATTTCGCTATCCTCCAAATATTCGTTTCCATCCAGTTCTCTTCATGGAGCATCTTCCCAAAATTCTGTTCGTCTGCACCTATCGCGGCGGGAGAAGCCAAATTGCAAACGCCTACGCAGAAAAACACGGGGAAGGTATAGTCGATGCCTCCTGCGCTTGCTTCGATCCCGATACGATCAACCAAGATTTCGTAGACCTCATTTCAAGCTTCGGGATACAAATTGATAGGAAATCTCCCAAATCTGTTTTCGACCCCAATATTCGGAAAAGCGAATACCACTCAGTGATCTGCATGTGCAGTTCCGTTGGGACCGAGATGTGCTCCCTTTTTCGGACCAACATCGACCGGATTTTTCCCAACGCTCCAAATCGAATCCATTGGGATATATTAGATTTCGCGGCCTGCAAAGACGCCCCCGAGGGCTTTCGGGAATGCGCCAAAGGCAATTGTCAGACGATCGAAAATAAAGTGGTCGAGCTGATTGAGAGCATAAAGAGCGAACTCGCAGCAGGCTCTTGAGCCTCCAGGGTGGCCGGTCCGCCCACCAAAATAAGGGCTCTCCAAAAACGGTCACTCTGCCCGCATTACGGGTCATTATGACAATTTGGTAATGTTTCCTCCACGATAACTCAATGTTCGTGGGGTTAAATGGCTAGCATCGGATTTTATCTTCAACGCACCCATCGGCCATGAAACGAAACAAAAGAAAAGGAAGCGCTCGCATCTGGATAATCACGCTCGCAGCCGTCCTCGCTGCCGGAGCCGCCTTCATTTGGCTAAATTCCAGCGGAGCATCACCGGACAAACAGGCGACCGGCATCAAACCTCAAGTTGCCACCATCGAAAAACTTGTCACCGCCCAAGGAACTCTCGAACCCAAAGATTATGTGGACGTCGGAGCGCAAATCTCCGGCCAGCTCACCCACCTCTACATCGATATCGGCGACCGAGTTGAAAAAGGTCAGCTTATCGCGGAAATCGACGGCGAACTCTACGAAACACAGGTGGCCGCCAATCGAGCCAATCTGAAAGTGCTTCAAGCGGAACGCGATGAGCTGAACGCAGAACTAAAGCAGACCGAAGCCATCGTTGAACGTAATAGAACGCTCATCAAACGTAGAGCAGTGAGCCAAGAGGAGCTGGAGGAAACAGAAACCTCTCTCGCCGTCGCCAAGGCTCGTATCCAGTCCTTGGAGGCACAGATCGAGCAAGCGGAATCCACGCTTGAGGGAAATCTCACCAATTTGAGCTATACAAAAATCTACGCTCCCATGACGGGCACCGTAGTAGATAAGTCGGTACGCGAAGGTGAAACCCTAAACGCCAACCAAACGACACCTACCATCGTTCAGATCGCGGATTTGGATCTCATGACAGTGCGGGCGGAAGTCGCCGAAGCGGACGTACCTCTGCTCAGTCCAAACCAGCCAGTGTATTTCACCACCTTGGGTTCCCAAGGTCGCCGCTGGCAAGCTGAGGTCAGACAGATTCTGCCAACTCCTGAAATCACCAACGACGTTGTTCTCTATCACGTCCTCGTCGATGTAGACAACACGGACGGTTCCCTCATGACCGGCATGACCACCCAAATGTTCTTTGTCCTCGGCAAGGCTGAAAACGTCGAAACCATCCCCGTCACACTACTTACAAACCGCACGCCACAGCAGGACGACGAACGTGGCACGGCTTACCAAGTTACCGTGCTAGGAAGCGCCGGTCCAGAGCCTCGCACCATTTACGTGGGCTTGTCTGATCGGAGAAACGCTGAGCTTCGCGACGGCCTGAAGGCAGGCGAATCCATCCTAAGCTCAGGCCCATCCGGACCCGTTGCCAGCAACCAAACTCAACGCCAAGGCCCACCACCAAGACTATGAGCCAAGCACCCCTTATTCGCATCGACAACGTTTCGCGCCATTACGAGAGCGGCGATACGGTCGTCAAAGCACTGGATGAAGTTTCCTTGGAAATCAAAAAGGGCGAGTTCATTGCCATCATGGGCCAATCCGGCTCTGGGAAATCGACTTTGATGAACATCCTTGGATGTCTCGATTGGCCCACCTCCGGAAGCTATCAGATCAAAGGACGAGAAGTATCCACTTTGTCACGCGACGAGCTGGCGGAGCTTCGCCGAGTCACCTTTGGATTTATCTTCCAGCGGTACAACTTGCTGGCCGCATCCACTGCGGAAGAAAACGTGGGCATCCCCGCCCTCTACGCGGGCTTGCCTCGGGACGACCGAAAGACACGAGCCCTCGATCTCTTGCAAAGACTGGGCATGGGCGAACGTTCAGGCCATCAGCCAAACCAGCTTTCCGGCGGACAACAACAACGCGTCGCCATCGCTCGCGCTCTGATGAACGACCCGCCAGTCGTCTTGGCAGACGAGCCGACCGGAGCCCTCGACAGCCAAAGCGGCGAGGAAGTTATCGGCCTGCTCAAGCAGCTCAACGAAGAAGGCCGTACTGTAATTCTCATTACACACGACGAAGAGGTGGCTTCCCACGCGAAGCGTATTGTCCGTATCCGCGACGGTAAGATCGAAGAGGATACAGGAAACCAGAGTTTTAAGGAGGGAAAAGCAAACCTAGCGGAAGACGAAGATGGGCTGAGCAATCGGAAGTCGTCTTCCCACTGGCTATCGGGGAGCGCCGAGGCGGTCTCCACCGCTCTGAGGGCTCTGCGCTCAAACTTGATGCGCACAGCCCTCACCCTCCTGGGAATTGTTATCGGGGTGGCCTCCGTCATCACCATGCTGGCCATCGGCAACGGCAGTAAACAAGCCGTCGTAGACCAGATCAGCAGCATGGGCACCAACCTCATATCCGTGCGACCCGGAGCTCCAGGCATGCGGCCTTCCGGAGACATTGCCACTATGACTTTAGCCGACGCCGAGGAACTGGAAGAGCTGTCTCACGTCGACGCCATCGTTCCGGAAAGAAGCGGCCAAGCCACACTTCGCTTCGGAAACGCGGACTACCAAACCAGCATCACCGGAGTAAGCGATGCCTTTCCGGACGCACGTAGCTGGGGCATCGCCAAGGGCGCCTTTTTCACCGATTACGACGTATCCACTTACGCCCCGGTTATTGTCTTGGGCAAAACGGTGGAAGACGCTTTGTTTCCAAATGGAGAGGAATCGTTGGGGCAATACATCCTCGTCGGATCCATCCCCTTCCAGGTCATTGGAGTCATGGAATCTAAAGGGGCCGCACCGTGGGGTGGAGACCAGGACAATACTGCTTGGATCCCGGTCACAACTGGACTGACACGGCTCTTCGGGTCGAACTACTTGAATAGCATCACAGTCAAAATCGACGACGTAGTCAACGTTGACGCGGTCGAAGAAACCTTAACCAGCACCCTAACCGCCTTGCACGGAAAGCAGGACTTCCAAGTAAGAAACACAGCTTCCTTCCTCGAGATGATGAGCGAAACACAAGGCACGCTTACCGTTCTACTGGGAGCCATCGCAGCTATTTCACTCCTCGTCGGCGGTATTGGCGTAATGAATATCATGCTGGTGAGCGTTACGGAAAGAACCCGCGAAATCGGTATCCGTATGGCTACCGGAGCCCGCATGGCAGACATCATGTTGCAGTTCAATCTGGAGTCGGCAGTAGTTTGCACCATTGGCGGAGCCATAGGGGTTGGCGTCGGTTTCCTATCCGGCTGGGGTCTCCAGTTTTTGGATATGAATATCCTTTTCTCGCCCGGACCTGTGATCCTCGCCTTCACCTGCGCCGTCGCCACCGGTTGGCTCTTCGGATTTCTGCCAGCCCGAAAAGCCGCCAACCTAGATCCAGTCGTAGCCCTCAGCTTCGAATAGACCATGAAACCATCTTTTATATTTTTCCCGATCGCTGCCTCCGCATTATTTCTCGCGGGTTGCGAAACAACATCCAGTCACCAAAGCCAGCTGGCTTCTTTCGAATCGGAGCTGGGCGAACAGAGCTATTCGATCTCCTCTGACTCCTCCCAGTCTGCAGATGCCCTCGATTGGTGGAAGAGCTTCAGTAGCGAAGAGTTGAATACGCTCATGGACGAGGCCCTTGCCTACAACCACGAGTTGCAAGCGGGCGTCGAACGCATTGCCCAAGCTCGAGCTGAGTTGGCTGCCAGCAAGTCCACCCTGTGGCCTTCTCTATCCGCCAGCGGCAGCGCCTCTCGCCAACGCCAAAGCGTAGACGGTTCAGGCTCCTCTTATTCAAGCTCGATCGGAGCGGGTATAGGACTCGACTACACCGTGGATATTTGGGGTTCGGAAAAAGCGAGCCGACAGATAAGCGAAATCGGATTGCTTACCCAAACCCTCACCGAGGAATCGCTTCGTCTCACCATCATGGGAGAAGTAGCCAACGGATATTTCGCCACCCTCGCCTACAGAGACCGCCTGGCCAACTCAGACCAAACGCTGGAGATCCTCAAGGAAACCCTCGACATACTCGAAGCCCGCATGGAAGCAGGCCGCGTTTCCGAGCTTGAAGTCGCCCAGCAACGCTCCGCCGTCGCTACGGCCGAAGCCTCGCGGGCCAGTCTGGCCACTAATTTGCAAACCAGCATGAACGCACTGGCTACTCTCCTGGGTCGCTATCCAGGGGAGTTGGAAATCGATCACACCGATCTTTCCGGCATCGAACTTCCTAGCATCGCCTTCGGGCAACCTTCGGAGCTTCTCGAACGTCGCCCTGATCTCGCCGCATCCGAGCAACGCCTCATCGCAGCGGGAGCGAGTGTCGAAATAGCCAAAGCGGCTCGCCTTCCCTCGCTCAACCTGGGAGCCGACAGTTCTTTGTCCCGAGCAGGATTTGATTCTCCCACCCAAACTGCCTTGTCCTTGGCAGCCGGCATCACCGCGCCGCTCTTCCAAGGCGGACGCTTAAAAGCCAATCAACAATTGGCCGAAGCCCAACAACGTGAATTGCTGGAGACCTATTATCAGGAAGTACTGGAAGCTTTCCGCGAAGTCGAAGACGCCCTCGCCTCCGTGCAAGGCTTGGAAACACGAGAATCCGCCCTTCGGCGGGCTTGGGAAGAGGCTCAAACCTCATTCGACCTCTCGAACGACTTGTTCGAATCGGGACGCATCGACTTCCAAACCTTGCTCGACGCCCAACGCTCCTACTTGAGCGCTCAGGATACTTTCCTCGCTGTCCAATACGATCGGCTCGCAGCAGCGGTAGAGCTGTACCGCACGCTCGGTGGCGGTTGGCAATCCAGCTGATTAACGCCCCGAAAGAACGAGCTCAAGCAGGTCGCCTACGGTGCGATGGGATTCGATTGGGTGCCTAAGGTTCGCTTTTGTATCCACCGTGTAGGAATTTCGGCGGCCTTTCTTTATCCGCGTAACGATCCCAGCAACTTCCAACTCGGCCACCATCTTCTGAACCGCACGCTCGGTAATACCTACTCGTTCCGCCACCTCTCGCAGAGTCATGTCCTCGTCATCATAAAGACAAACGAGCACATGTGTGTGGTTGGAAAAAAACGTCCACGAACGGGAGATCGCGTCTCTCTGGGAAGGAGTCGGTGAGGTTTCTTTCGCAGCCATAAGGAAATGAGAGTACGAGAGTAATTTCGTGCATAATATTTCCTGTTTCAAGCATCACTTTGAAAAGCCGTCAGGGACAAACCCTGACGGCTCTTGACTCCTCCCAACAAAAATACCCTCGGGCTCTGGGAAAATGAACGTCCTAGTAAAGCACGCCGCTCAACATGTAGAGGAGCGGGATCCCTGCTATCAGATTGAAGGGAAAGGTGATGCCCAGCGAAGCGGTCACATAGAGCCCGGGATTAGCCTCGGGCAACGCAGCCCTGACCGCCGCAGGCGCGGCGATGTAAGATGCGCTAGCAGAAAGGATCGCAAAAACGACCGCACCTCCTTGCGACATGCCAATACTCCACGCGAGCAGCATACCGCAGCACCCTTGTAAAACCGGAGCGACCAAGGCAAAAACCACCAGCGATTTTCCCACTTCCTTGAGAGCGCTCAAGCGGCTCGCCGCAACTTGCCCCATCTCGAGCAAAAAGATCATCAGCACACCATAGAACGGGGAAATCAGAAACGGCTTCATCAACTCACGGCTTTCAACACCCGCTAGCCCGCCAGCCAAAAGGCCGCAGATAAGCAGAACGAAACTCTTTCCGGAGAGCACCTCAGCCATCGACTCTCCGAGCCCGACCTTTGGGCCCGCCCCGAAACGTTTAGCCAACAGCATCGCTGCAAAAATCGCCGGGATTTCCATCACAGCCATGATCGCTGGCAAGAAGCTCTCGTAAGGAGTCCCCTGACGATCAAGGAACGCCGAGCACGCCATGAAAGTCACCGCGGAAACGGAGCCGTAGTGAGCAGCCATCGCCGCCGAATTCGCTACGTCCAAGCGCAAAAACCACTTTATCCCAAAGAAGACGCAAACCGGAATCAGGGCGCCAATCAGCAGCGTCGCCAACAGAGGAGCAGCGAGCGCGGACAACTGTGTGTCAGCAATCGCTGCCCCACCCTTAAAACCAATCGCTAGCAACAGATAGATGGTAAGCGTTTGATAGATCTGATCCGGAATCTTGAGGTCGCTGCGGATCCAAATCGAAACCGCACCTGCCGCAAAAGCCAAGATAGGTGGCGAAGTTAAATTTCCTGCCAAAATAGTCAGTGAGTTCATAACAGCGCACCGAGAAATACGCTGGGACTTTTTTAGCAAGCTCTATTTACGAATGTTTTTTCATGTTTTTTATTTCATGACTATATTTTCGCAATCGATCTAAACAGAAACAAGCTCGGGCAAAGTTGATTCAGTCGCTTGACTCCCATCGCCTAAACGCCGATTTAGAACTGCAGTGAGCAAGCTCAGAGCAGCAGATCCCCAGCGCCAAAGTCCGGCCAGAAATTGGTTTCACCGGATTGCTGCCTCTCTCTGCCTCTGCTCTGTCCTGCTCGCGAGTGGCTTTCATACTGTCGCCCTGCAAGGATACGGATGGGTGAAAATGTACGAAGTATACAGCGAGTCCCTCCCTGCTTTCCAGGCGGTCGACCTTACCTTTTCCGGCGATGACCTTTGCGGGATCTGCGTCATCTCGCGCGACTTGGTCGAATCGACAGAGAAGAGCATTGAGCTCGCCTTGACTGAAAAAGTACCGCTGCCCCCTCTTAACACTTTGGCAATCTCGGTAGCGGAGCCGCTCCCTACGATTGCTCGACATTCCCTCTCACCTAGCCGGGAAACCAAAGAATTCAGCCCACCTCTCGAGCCACCCCCACCTCGAGTCGCTTAGCGATCAACTGAAACGACGCCGAAACGACTCGGCTTCGTCTGCTTCCGCCTGCCTCAGGCCGGCGTTACCTGTGCACATAGGCCCGCCCAACGCGGATGCCTTGCGACATCCAACCTGATCACTAAGCATGAATTTCAAGACATCAATTTACCTTGCCACCGCGACTTCGCTGCTCGCCTCAAACGCTCTCGCCCAAGAGACCCAAACAGAGGAAACAGTAGATCTCGCCCCGGTGGTTGTGACTTCTTCCTCCGGGGTCGAAGCCGGCCAAATCACGTTCGACCCGCGACTTGCCATCCAGCCCCTCCCAGCCAACGACGGAGCGGATGCCCTCAAGCACGTAACCGGATTCTCCGTCATCCGCAAAGGCGGCACCGACGGCGATCCTACCTTCCGAGGCATGGCTGGCTCGCGACTCGGCATTCTCCTCGATGGAGCTTGTACCCTCGGTGGCTGCGGAAACCGCATGGACCCGCCAACCGCCTACGTTTTCCCAACTTCCTACGACAAGGTCACCGTACTAAAAGGTCCACAAAGCGTGCAGCACGGACCCGGAGCAAGCGCAGGCGTTGTTCTTTTCGAACGTAGTGCCACCCGCCTTACCGAAGAAGACATTTCCCTGAAACTCGTTTCGAACTTCGCATCCTTCGGCCGCAGCGATGTCTCAAGCGAAGCCCTAGTGGGTAACAGAAACTTCTACGCTCGCTTCCAGAGCAGCTTCTCCGAATCGGACGACTATGAGGACGGGGATGGAGTCGCCGTGAGCTCCGCCTATGAACGTTGGAATGCTCAACTCTCCCTCGGATACACGCCTTCCGAGTCCTCCGCCTTGGAATTTTCAATCACCCAAAGCGATGGCGAAGCCGCCTATGCGGATCGCTTGATGGATGGGGTTGCCTTCGATCGTTCCGCATACTCTCTGCGCTACCGCGAAGATCAGCTATCTGGCCCTGTTCGCTCCATCGACGCCCAAGTGTACTACAACTACGTCGACCACGTTATGGACAACTTCTCGCTGCGTGAATTCACCCCATCTGCCATGATGGCCATGCCAATGTTGTCCAACCCGGATCGCCAAACCTACGGTGGATCGGTCAAGTTCGAACTAGACCGCCGCGGCAAGCTCGACTCCATCTTGGGAGTTGATGCCCAGCACAACAGGCACCGCTTGCGGACTGCCATGGGAGCAGCTACCGCGTCGTACCAAGACAACGCCTGGACCGAGGATGGGACCTTCGACCAAATCGGCTTGTTCGGAGAATTCGAATACACGCTTTCAGACCGCGATACACTCGCCTTCGGAGCGCGACTAGACTCCTGGGAGGCAACCGATAAACGAGCTATGATTCGCGTTGGCATGGGAAACATGATGGCCAATCCGACCGCCAACACCTCACGCAGCGACGTCCTGCCCAGCGCTTACCTGAGATTCGAGCGGGAGCTTGAGAATTCAGATAGCAAGCTCTACGCAGGCATCGGTCATTCCGAACGTTTTCCGGACTACTGGGAAGCCTTTAGCAAAGAATCGGAAACAAGTATCAGCGCCTTCAATACGCTCCCGGAGAAGGTTACCCAACTCGATATGGGTACTTTGACTCGCTGGGGAGACTTCGAGCTAAACCTATCCACCTTCCTAGCCAACCACCAAGATTTTATACTAATCGAAAGCGGCTACCCTAAAACCATGGGATCCATGATTCGAAGCGCCACAGTCGCTCGCAACATAGATGCAACCACTTGGGGAGGAGAAGCGAAACTATCTTACCAGAACGAACGTGGCTGGTACGCATCGTCCTCGCTAGCATATACACACGGCACCAACGATACAGATGGTCTGCCGCTGGCCCAAATATCCCCTCTGGAACTTACCCTCGAAGGAGGACGTCGCACCGAGGCATGGTCTTTCGGTTGGTTGGCTCGCTTGGCCGACGACCAAGATCGTGTCGCTGTGAATCAGGGCAATATCGTCGGCCAAGACATCGGCCCTTCAGAAAGTTTTGCCGTTCTTTCACTGCACAGCTCGTATCAAGTCAGCGAATACTGGAGCTTAGCAGCCGGGGTAGACAACATCCTAGACGAAACCTACGCCGAACATATCAGCCGCGCCGGCTCCATGATCGCTGGCTACACCCAGACCACCCGCATCAACGAACCGGGCCGCACCTTCTGGACCCGCCTTTCGGCCGAATTTTAAAGCCGCCACTCGGCTAACCCTTTTCTTGTAAACCAAGACCCGAAGCGCCCGAAGAAGATCCTGTTACATCCGAAGCGCTTAAACCAAAGCGGCTAGCTCCAGAAGCTAGCCGCTTTTTTCCACCACTGCCATTGGGTGTTCGGCTGAACTACAAGTGGAGATAGAAAAATACGCCACCTGTTGAGGTAGCGTATCTAAGAAAACAATATTAGCGACCGGACTAGAATCCGTTGGCTTTAACTGTGGCCGAGTACCATTTGGCGGAAGCCTTCGGCTGACGTTCGCCGGTTTCGAAGTCGACCCAATGCAGACCGAAACGGCGGCTGTATCCAAGGGCCCATTCGAAATTGTCCATCATGCTCCAGCACATGTAGCCACGCAGATCGACTCCGTTCTCGATAGCTTGGTGACATGCCTCCAAGTAGCCTTTGAGAAATTCTACACGACGAGTGTCGTTGAGCGCTACTTCGCGATCATCTTCACCAGGCATAGCGCAACCGTTTTCGGTGATGTAGATCGGCGGATGGCCATAGCGCTTGTCGATCCACTCCAGTATCTTTCGGCAACCCCAAGGAACGATGTTCCAGTCCATGTGGGTCTTTTCCCAGGAAGGATCTTCGGAAAGCTCGACCTGTTGGTCCTCCATCATGCCACCATTTCCTTTGATGTCTCCCGCTCCGTGCACTTCTTCGGCGGGCTCGGAGGCGATCATGGTCGTGTAGTGGTTGAGGCCGAAGAAGTCGGAAGAGCCCTTCAAGAGTCTCGCATCTTCCGCGGTGAATTTAGGCAGTCGCTCGCCCACACGTTCTCTCATCGAGGCCGGATAGTCGCCGAAGTAAACCGGATCCGCGAACCAGCCAAGGAAGAACTCCAAAGCGCGATGGGCCGCGGCCACATCCTCAGGTCGGTCGCTCTTCGGCTCACGCCAGTCACAATTGTTGGTGATTCCGATTACTCCACCCTGCTCCTTTTGGAACTCCTTGCGGTAAGCGTCCACGATGTAGGCGTGGGAGCGAAGCAGGTTGTGAGCAGCAACATATGGTTCGGAATTGCAGGTGCGCCCCGGTGCGAAGTAGCCATTTCCGTGTCCTAGGAAAGAGCTGCACCAAGGCTCGTTCAGAGTGATCCAGTTCTTTACCCGGTCTCCAAAGCGCTGGAAGCAGATGCGAGCATAGTCGGCGAAGCGGTTCGCAATTTCGGGATTTAGCAATCCGTCATGCTCCATTTGCAGCGCCAAAGGCAAATCCCAGTGGAAAAGAGTTACCCAAGGAGTGATGCCCGCTTCGACCAGCCCATCGATCAGCTTGTTGTAGAAAGCGATGCCCTCCTCGTTAACCTCTCCTTTGCCATCCGGCTGCACACGGGACCAAGAAATGGAGAAGCGGTAGCAGCCGACTCCCATTTCCTTCATCAGAGCGATGTCCTCTTCCCAACGATGGTAATGGTCGCAGGCTTTGATGCCGCTGTGTCCTTCGAAAGTCCGGCCGGGAATCATGGCAAAAGCATCCCAGATGCTGGGTCCACGGCCACCCTCGGCAGCAGCTCCTTCGATTTGGTAGGCGGCGGTAGCGGTGCCCCAAAGAAAGTCCTCAGGAAAAGTTTTCATGAGGGGCCAAGATTCGAACAAACGCTTAGATGCCAAGACCCAATGAGCGATACCCGCCACGAGTATTGCTCATCCTAACGCGCAAATCTTGATTTAACCTAAAACCAACTTCGCGGGAGAGCGTGGATCCAAGCTCCCTTTGATCCCGCCGGAATAAGAAACCACCTGAAATCCGTTCTGCTTGAGGACTCGGGCCGCGAAGTAGCTCATCTTGCCAAAGGCGCAAATCGTCACCACCGGCTTTTCGCGATCTAGCTTATCTAGACTCGATCGCAAAGTCGGGAATGGGATATTGATCGAGCCAGGCGAGGGATGAGCATTGTAAAGCGGTCCCGGTCGCACATCCACGACCTGGGCTTCGCCGGATTCTGGCAAAGTGTGCACCACTTCGACGAGATCATCCAAAACGTTGGTCGCCGCGAAGCCGGCTAAATTGACGATATCCTTGGCGCTTCCGAAAGGTGGAGCGTAGGAAAGCTCGAGGTGGCAAAGGTCCTCCACGGTCATTTTTCCGACTATCGCCGTTGCCAGCACATCAAGCCGCTTATCCACACCTTCAAATCCCGTGGCCTGAGCGCCGAGCACCTGCAGGGTCTGCGGATCCCAGAGAAGCTTGAGCGTCATGGGCTTGGCTCCAGGGTAATAACCGGCGTGATGGTTGTCGTTAACCATGGTGACCCGATAATCGCACCCCTCGGCCTTTAGGCGTCGCTCCGTCCAGCCTGTCAATCCAGCAGCCACGCTGAAAACGCGCACGATCGCCGTTCCTAACGATCCGGGGTAAGGCCGAGCCTTTTCTCCCAAAAACAAATGATCGGCCGCGACACGTCCTTGGCGATTGGCAGGACCACCCAAAGGCACTGAGCTAGCTTGGCCAGTAGTCCGGTCGATGGTCTGCACCGCGTCGCCCGCAGCGTAAACTCCGACCTCGGATGTCCTCTGGAAAGTATCCACCACGATATGCTCACGCGGGCCGAGTTCGAGGCCAGCTTCTCTGGCGATTTCGGTGTCCGGCTTCACACCAATTGAGAGCAACACCAGGTCCGCTTCGACCGAGTCGCCCGACTGAAGTTCGCAACTCAGCGATTCTTCAGAGGGATGGAATCCCTTGATGCCATTGTGCAAGACCACCTCGATCCCTTGCTGCTTGAGCTCGCTCTCCATGAGCATCGACATTTCCGGATCCAGCTGGGGAAGCACTTGTGACTGCATCTCCACAATCGTCACCTCGAGCCCGAGCCGCTTGAGCTGCTCTGTCATTTCGAGGCCAATGAAACCAGCTCCCACCACGACAGCCCGCTTGGCTGAGGAAACCATGGCCTTGATGCGGTCCATGTCCTGCAGGTTTCGCAGCGTATGAATGCGAGGGTCGTCGATGCCCGGGAGCGGCGGCACGATGGGCTTGGCTCCAGGCGCTAGCATGAGCGCGTCGTAAGAGACTGTCTCCGTGTCCCCACTATCGAGATTGGCGACTTCTACGGTCTTTGCTTCCAGATTGATGCTTCGAGCTTCACTGCGTGTGCGAACATCGAGCTTCAACATCGCTTGCAGGCTCTGGGGGGTCTGCACAGCGAGCGCATCTCGGTCCGATATCTCGCCGCCTACATAATAAGGGAGACCGCAGTTCGCGAACGAGACATCGGGTCCACGCTCGAGGACGATAATCTCCACCTCTTCATCGAGACGTCGGCAACGGGCGGCGAAAGAAGCTCCTGCCGCGACGCCGCCTATTACCAGAATTTTCTTTTTCGAATTCATCAGATCTGGGGTCGGGGTTTCGCTGCGACGACTTACTTGCCGAGATAGCTGCGAAGCATCCAAATGGTCTTTTCGTGCAGCTGGATACGCTCGATCATCAGGTCCTCGGTAGGACTGTCTCCGGCGTCGCCCGCCGCATCTCTGGCAGTCTTGAGATCCGCGACTAGCTTTTCGTTAATCCTGATCAAGTGGGACACCATGCTCTCCGCATCTGCGTCTTCCTCGATTTCCGAGGTCCCCGCCAATCCAGCGAGGCTCGCTAGACCGCCCGGAGCCAACGCTCCCAGAGCCCGGATACGCTCCGCGATTTCGTCTACCGCTGCGAAAAGTTCGGTGTATTGCCCCTCGAACGCGGTGTGCAGTGCGAAAAAGCCCGGACCCCTTACATTCCAGTGGCAAATATGAGTTTGGGCCATGACAGCGTAACTGTCTGCGAGAACGACGCGAAGGGCGTCAACTACAGGGTTTTGATTATCCATTTCTATTATGTATTTATCGGTTAATAACTTATGACTGCCCTAGCATCTGTCGGAATTCCCGGCAGAAATCTCTGATCTGATCTGGCACCAGCGAGTAGCAAACCTGAGTTCCGCAATTGGCGCCAGTGACGAGACCTGCTTCACGCAAGGCCTTCAGGTGCTGCGAAACAGTGGCCTGCGCCAGCGGAAGTCGCTCCACAATTTGATTACAGGTCAGCTGATCAAATTCCTGGAGTAGGCTTACAATCGCAATCCGAGCCGGGTGGCTCAGCGATCTGGCAAACTTCGAAAGCTCTACTTGCTTGTCGGTGAAAAGTTCTGTTTTGGCGGCGGTCATTTGTATAATCGCAGTTATACGATTAAACAGCTCGGTCAAAGGGATTCAGCCTCCAAACAAGAATCTATTAGAAAACGCTAATACATTGATTCACGCATCTTCTAACTCCCTCGAGAAGTCGGCTACGCCTTGCAGATTAACACCTCTTGGGAATGAATATCGTATTTTTACGATTAAACTTAGGACCCTAGAAAAATGAAACTAAACCGACTGTTGATACCCGCCCTTCTCCTTTACGCCGGCTTCCAAGCCGAAGCCTCCCGTCCCGGAGAGCCGATCCAGCCAATCGCCCCGCCGCAAGAGATCAATCTAGCCAAATCGGAGCTGGGCAAGAAACTCTACTTCGACCCAAGACTCTCCAAATCCGGTTTCATCTCCTGCAATTCCTGCCACAACCTGAGCATGGGAGGGACCGACAATCTCAAAACATCGATCGGTCACGGCTGGGCCCAAGGCCCCATCAACGCGCCGACCGTCTTAAACAGCAGCTTGAACATCGCCCAATTTTGGGATGGCCGGGCAGCCGACCTAAAAGAGCAGGCGGGCGGCCCCATCGCCAATCCCTCCGAAATGGGCTTCACCCATGAACTAGCCATTTCCACTCTGGAAGGCATCCCCGGATACGTTCGCGAATTCGAACTGGTCTTCGGCTCCCCGGCGGTGGATATCGACAAGGTAACCGAGGCGATCGCGGAATTCGAAAAGACACTGGTAACTCCGAACTCCCCATTCGACCAATGGCTGCTTGGCGACGATGACGCCCTCTCAGCCAAAGAGCTCGCCGGCTATGAGCTCTTCAAGCTAAGCGGCTGTATCGCTTGCCATAATGGTCCCGCCATGGGCGGCAACTCCTTCCAGAAGATGGGACTCGTCGCTCCCTACGAAACCGAAAATGCCGCAGAGGGATTGGCTGGCCTAACTGGAATCGACGCCGACCGATTCAAGTTCAAAGTCCCCACCCTCAGAAACGTGGAGCTTACCTACCCCTACTTCCACGACGGCGAGGCCGAGACTTTGGCAGAAGCAGTAGACGTCATGGGTCGTCTTCAACTCGGTCGCACCTTCTCCCCAGAGGAAACTGAGCAAATCGTTGCCTATCTAAAAAGCCTAACTGGTGATCAACCAAGCTTTGCCCTCCCCATTCTCCCACCATCAACCGACCAAACGCCTCGTCCTAATCCATTCGGAAACTGAAGAAAAATGACCCGACAGAAAATCGCCCTCTCCACCTTGGCCCTCTTAGCAGTCAGCTGCTCTTATTCCGAACCAAGCGAGAAAGAGCTGACCGAGGAAGCAGTCGGCATCGTCAAGCAATTCGCAGGAACCTTGAAACCGATTCTTAAGCAAAACATGGAAGCGAGCGGGCCAGTCGCCACCATCGAGGTCTGCTCCCAGCAAGCCCCCGCCATCGCTGCCAGCCTTTCCGAATCGACTGGCTGGACTGTCCACCGCGTCAGCCTGCAACCTCGCAATCCCGCAGCGAAGCCAGATGCTTGGGAGACCGAAATGCTGCATCAACTCGCCGAGCGGCAGGCCAACAATGACGGCACCGATAAGCTCGCAGTGTCGAGCGTAGTAAACGGAGAGTTCCGCTTCATGAAAGCTCAACCCGTCGAGCAACTCTGTCTAAAATGCCACGGTACAGAGATAGCTCCAGAGGTTAGTGAAGCGTTGAAAAGCTTCTATCCCAACGACAGTGGAACCGGCTACTCATTGGGCCAAATCCGAGGAGCGGTCAGCCTATCCAAACCGATCGACTCTCTTTAGTAAGAGAAACGAGGCCATCCTCTAGGCTAGAGCGATGCGGCCGAAGTCATAGCTTGTGGAGCCAAGATCACTTGGCTCCGCAAAGAGCTTTCCAACCCAAAAACCCTGGAAAATGACAAAGACCGCTACCGCACTCCTTAGCGCCATCCTCCTATTCACCACTGCCTGCGAGCAGACTGAAACGATCGATTCAGACGCTGAAACAGCGCCTTCTACCGTAAGCCAGCTTAGCGTGGAGGGCACACAGCTAGTCAACGAGGCGGGCGAAGCAGTGGTTCTCCGCGGAGTCAGCTACGGATGGCACAACTGGTGGCCCCGCTTCTATAACAAGGAGAGCGTCAAATGGTTAGCCGACGATTGGGGCGTCGACGTGGTGCGGGCCGCCATGGGCCTGCATTACGACGAGCCGGAGCTAACCTACAACGCCGAGCCAGAGAAGGCCGTCGAAATCATCTCCAAAGTGGTAGATGGAGCCATCGAGAGCGGAATCTACGTCATCATCGATTTCCACAGTCACCATTTGGAGCTGGAGCTGGCGAAAACCTTTTTCGGTGACATGGCCGCCAAATATGGAGACCAGCCAAATGTCATCTACGAGATCTACAACGAGCCAATCGACGATTCA
Organism: Pelagicoccus albus; assembly: GCF_014230145.1. Classification (NCBI taxonomy): domain Bacteria; kingdom Pseudomonadati; phylum Verrucomicrobiota; class Opitutia; order Puniceicoccales; family Pelagicoccaceae; genus Pelagicoccus; species Pelagicoccus albus. The sequence continues at coordinate 1,119,184 of NZ_JACHVC010000012.1, read as the reverse complement.
TGGACTGAGCTGAAAGCCTACGCCAAAGAGGTCATCGAGGTCATCCGAGAACATGATCCGGATAATATAATCCTAGTCGGGAACCCGCACTGGGATCAGGACCTTCACATCGTAGCAGACGACCAAATCAAGGGAGTTAGCAACATCATGTACACGCTGCACTATTACGCAGCGACCCATGGCGATTACCTTCGCGAACGTGGCGACTACGCGCTTAGCAAGGGTGCGCCCATCTTCATATCAGAGTCGGCCGGCATGGAAGCCTCCGGTGACGGCCCCATGGACTATGAAGCCTGGCAAATCTGGCAAGATTGGGCGGAGAAAAACAAACTCAGCTGGATCACTTGGTCTGTGGCCGACAAAGATGAAACCTGCTCCTTCCTTTACCCGAGCGCCAGCGACACCGGCCCCTGGGAAGAAAAGGACCTCAAAGAATCCGCCAAAGCGACCCGAGCCATCCTCCGTAAAAAAGCAGGTCTGGACTGAGGGAAACAAGAGCCATTCCTCCGTGAACATTCGAATGCTGTGGGAAATTTAGGGCTTCCGAGCTTGACAGCGCCACGGAGGTCCTCCCATTTTCTCGCTCTTTTTCTAATTTTCACGTCATGAGACCTACATTTAGACCACATCGCCTCAAGAGAGTACGCAAGATCGGCTTCCGTGCCCGCATGGCCACCCGCGGTGGACGTGCCGTCATCACAGCCCGCCGCAAGAAGGGCCGCGCACGCCTCTCAGTCGCATAAGCTCGGCGCCTTGCGCCCCAATCGGCTCGACCATGGTCAGGAGATTTCAGCTCCGTCCTACTAGCCGCTTGTGTCGCAATGCCGACTTCCTACAAATTCGTAGTATTGGCAAGCCCTACCGCTGCCAGTACTTCGCCCTATTTTCCCGCATCCGCACTCCAGAAGTTGCGGATGTTTTGTGTCCGCGTATCGGCATCTCCGCCGCCAGACGAGTTGGCAACTCTGTCACGCGCAACAAGATCAAGCGACGCTTCAAAGAGCTGTTCCGCCTGCATCAGCACCAAATCCGATCCGAGGCCGACATTGTACTCAGCCTCAGATTCCCAGCCGGCTTAGCCAACTACCAGGATCTCGAACAACGATTTCTTCACGCCTTGAAGTACAGAGGCCTTCTAAAAACGTCTACAAACAGCAAGGACGCGGCAGAAGAGGAGGAATAGCTTGCTAGCACTGGGAGCGAGCCTTTTATGGGCGCTTTCCCTCGACGGAGCGACCGTCGGAAAAACGAATTTCCCAAGACATATCGATGGATAAAAAGAACACTATAATCGGGATCTCCCTGCTGATCGTAGGCACGATTCTCATGTTCAAAACCTCTCAGCAACGCCAAGAGCAGGCCTTGCAAGAGCAAGCGGCACAGCAAGCAGCGGCAGAAGAAGCAGCCCAAACAATCGCCGCAGACGGTACTGGACCTATCCCAGCAACTCAATCCGACTCGTCGGCTGCCCCGGCAGCTCCCGCGATCGTGAGCGGTCACGCTCAGGTGGAAACCGATGGCGAGAAAACCGGCGAGACTATCGTTTCTTTAGAAAACGAGTACGTAGAGGTTCGCTTCACCAATTTCGGCGGAGCAATCAAAGAAATCGTCCTCAAAAAGGACCGCAAATCCCTGGATAGCGACGAGCCGTACGTGATGAACCACTTGCGCTACTCGCCCGCTTTGAATCTGAGCACTTACCTCGGGGACGCGAAGGATGTAGCCTTCAAACAAGTGCCTTCCTTGCTACCCGACTCAGTAACTTTCCGCGGAGTGATCGCCGACCAGCTAGAAGTCACTCGCACCTACACGATTTCACAAGAAGCAGATGGCCCAGCCCCATTCACCATTTCCCACGATCTAGAGATTCGAAATCTCACAGACGGAGCCCTGCCTTTGGGTGAGCTTCTGGTCAATATCGGCACCGTAGCCCCTTCGGGAATGCAGGATCGTCTCCTGCAAACCTTCGGCTACTCCAACGGGGAAGACGTCGAATTTACTAAGCAGAGCGACTTCATGGGCGGTGGTATTCCTGGCTTCAAAAAGGCGCCCAAGGATATGGAACAAGTGAGCGACACCGTCGTTTGGGCCTCCGTTAAAAACCAGTTCTTCATCACGCTAATCACGCCGGAAGAACCAGCCGCTGGCTACATAGCTCGCCCAGTCGACTTCCCGAACGAGATTGATGAAGACGCACCTAAGACTGGCCTAACCGGCGACATCAAGCTGCCCGCCATGACACTGGCCGCCGGTGAAAGCGTCACCAAGCACTTCGACTTCTACGCGGGGCCTAAGGAACACGGCCGCATCTCCCAGTTGGGCGAAGGCCAAGAGCAAGCCATGCAATTCGGATTCTTCGGATTCATATCCAAGATCCTCCTCATGATCATGAACGCTGTGCACAGCGTGGTCGGAAACTGGGGCGTAGCGATCATCCTCCTCACCGTGATCGTCCGCGGCACCCTGCTCCCCATCACTCTGATGAGCATGAAATCCATGCGCAAGATGTCGAAATTGCAGGAGCCGATGAAAGCCATGAAGGAAAAGTTTCCTGACGACCAGCAGAAGCAGCAAATGATGATGATGGAGCTGTACAAGCTCAACAAGATCAACCCTGTCGCCGGCTGCTTGCCGATGTTGCTGCAGATTCCGATCTTCTTCGCTCTGTTCTACATGCTGCGAAGCGCTGCGGAACTTCGCTTCGCCGACTTCCTCTGGATCTCCGATCTCTCCAAGCCAGACACCGTAGCGGTCATACCGAACATGCCGATCCTCGGCGATTTCGCCCTCAACATCCTTCCTTTCGTTTGGGTAGCCACCCTCGCCTACCAGATGTGGACCATGCCAACACCCTCGGTCGACAACGCCCAAGCAAAGATGATGAAATTCATGCCTTTCATCTTCTTCCCATTCACCTACACTTTCTCCTCAGGATTGGTCCTCTACTGGACTGTGAGCAACGTCTTCACCATCGGTCAACAGTGGCTGGTCAAACGCGGAGGCGATGATTTCGAAGTCCAGCTTCCTCCCGCGCTGAAAAAAGCGATCGAAGGCGGAGACCAAAAGAAGCGACGCCGCAAGAAATAGGACTGCCAAACAAACATAACTTAACCTCGATAACCCAAACGACTACACGCCATGTCTGGACATAGTAAATGGTCTACCATCAAGCACAAGAAGGGCGCCGCTGACGCAAAGCGCGGCAAGATCTTCAGCCGCATCTCCAAGGACATCACCCTCGCCGCTAAAAACGGAGGAGGAGATCCCGATATGAACCCGAAGCTCCGCACCGTGCTACTCAAGGCCCGTGCGGAAAACATGCCTTCGGACAATATCGATCGTGCCATCAAAAAAGGAACCGGCGAGCTTCCGGGTGTCGTTTACGAAGAATTCGTTTACGAAGGTTACGCGCCCAACGGGGTCGCAGTTATCGTCGAAGTAACCACCGACAATAAAAACCGAGCCGCATCCGAAATCCGATCCACTTTCACCAAGCGTGGAGGAAACCTAGCCGGAGCCAATGCAGTCGCCTTCATGTTCAACCGCTGCGGACAATTCCTCATTTCCAAGGATCAGGTCGACGAAGAGAAGCTCATGGACATCGCCCTGGAAGCAGGTGCTGAGGATATCAAGACCGAAGCCGAAGGCTACGAAGTCTTAGCTCCGATCACCGAATACGATTCCGTCAGCCAGGCCTTGTCCGAAGCGGGTATCGAAGTGGAAAGTTCCGAGCTAGCCTACCTTCCAGAGACACTCACTCCCATTTCCGATGCCTCAGACGCCAAGTCTATCATGAACCTCATTGACGCCTTGGACGATCTGGACGACGTGCAAAACGTTTTCCACTCCGCTGACTTCGCAGAGGGAATTCTTGACGAAGAATAATCGACTCACGTTTTTAAAACGACCCTGCCTGGTAGCAAACTGGGCACAAAAAAGCTCCCGTGATTCGGGAGCTTTTTTATATATCAAAGTTAGTTACGGGCTACTCCGATCCTTGCTGGGCTCGGTATTCTTCGAGCAAGCGAACCACCTCGTCGAAAATGTCGGCCGGTACGGTATTGTCCCGGATCAGCGAGTAGGCTTCTTCAGAGGCCGCTTCCCAAGCATCGGTCACCTCTTGGTCGGATTCGCGAATCTGCAGACCCCACTTTTCCTTCATCACAGTGATCGCCTCTTCGTTTTCGGCGCGACCCGCCAAAGTCATTTCACGACCGTAACGACGGGCAATCTCCATCATGCTCTCTTGATCTTCCTCATCGATTCGATCCCAAGCTTTTTCGGAGACCACGATTGCGCCCACAATTGGCGTGTAGCGAATGTCGAGCATGTAAGGAGCTGGACGGTAGCTCTGGGTGGCCAAGGCAAAAAATGGAGGAAGCGGTACGATGTCTACAAGCCCCGTCTGCAAGCTAGAGGTCACTTCTGTAGCATCGATCGGGACCGGGCGGAACCCCATGTTCTTTAGCAAGTCGGTCTGGCGATTATCGCCCGCCCAAGTGTAGAGCTTGCCGTTTTTCATATCTTCCGGCGTGGCGAGTTCGTTTTTGCTGAAGATCTTCACCCAACCGGAATCCACCCAGCTGAGTACCACAAAACCTTTAGCTCTGATTCTTTCCTCAAGCTTAGGGCCGAGATGCTCCATGACATACTCCAGCTCCTCGTAGGTGTGAAACATCATGGGGATCTGCTGAAGGCCCGCTACGCCTGGGTCGATGTCGGACAAACCTACTCCCGAAATGAGAGCCGCCTGCAGCTGATTGACACGCATGCGATCAATCATGGCTGTCTCACCACCCTGCACACCTCCGGCGAAAAGGATAAGATTCACGTCTCCGCCAGTCTCCTGCTTCCACTCCTGCCCCATCTTGCGGAGCGATTTGTCAAAGGAAGAATCCTTAGGGACCAAAGTGCTCAAGCGCAGATTCTGGCGCCGAGCATCAACGTCGGGCGCAATAGAAAAGGCAGCCATAGCGACAGCGCCAAGGGCCAGAATTCGGGAAATCTTAGAAAATACAGTCATCTTACGAAGGGGTTGTTAGCTCGTCGTCAGGTAAGACGGACAAAGGGCCCGATCTCTTCAATAATTTATACAAGAAGGAATCGGAAACGTTTCATACATTACGCAATTGTCTCCTTTCGACTTACCGGGGACAGGCTAAAGAAAGAGCCAATCGAGTCGGGTAAGCAGCCACTCGGCACGTCGCTGATAGAGGAGATTATTGAGGCGAAGAGATGGATTTTCGTCCACGTCGATAGCCAAAGCCTTGTTCAACAGATCGAGAAAAAGCTCCTTGTCTTGCGTTTCCACCGCTACGGATTCCGCATACCCAACATAAATCGCGGCAAGTTGGCCATCCGACAGCTCCAAGGCTCGGCGATAGTAGCGGGTCGCATTCTCCACCGGATCCCCCTCCCCGTTCATTCGACTCATTTCGTAGGTCACGAAAAAGGTCTGAATCGAGCCCATCTCCCAATCCGGATCGAGCTCAAGGCATCTCTCCATGATCGCCTCCACGTAGGCGAGATCTCCCACGAGATCCATGTTATCGAGAGAGAGAGAAATCGCCCCACCCCAAGCCAAGGCCGTCCAGTAGAGCAGCTCCACATCCTGAGCTTTGGTCTTGGAGAGAATTTTATGCGCATCGCTGCGCAGACCGGTCTCGAAGCCGGGATACTCTATTTCCAGAGCTCGCAAGCCATAGGCATTGGCGCGTTCATAGAGCTTGATCGCACGCTCCCGAAGCTCGACAGCCCGATCGTAGTCATCGTCTTCGATTTCGTCGGCCTCAAGTTGAACCCAGCCGTAGGCGTACTGCGTGAATCCACTGGTTAATGACGTCAAAAGCCCTGTGTGCTCCGGCGTTCCGGCTAAAACGCTTTCCATTAGTTTCAGACTGAACGGCAAGGCATCCCCCACGAGTTCCGGGTCGTTATCAGACGAAAAAACATCTCCGCCTCCAGAAAGAGCATCCCCCAGCTGGTTCATAGCCAACTTCTTAACTGAGCAACCACTCAGGATGAGGCCGAAACTTAAGGAGAGTAGAAAAATGGGTCCTCCACGCATCATGTGCAGCGGAACTTAGGACCCAGCATTTTTTTTTCAAGCACGCTCACGGAACGAAAGCGATGAGGCGCGCAATTGTCGCCGGCAACTTTACCGAGGGTGGACTTCAGATAAGCAAATGAAAGTCGCTTTGCCGTTTCGCTAGACGTCCTTGAGGACGACCATCTTACTCGGACTGCTTGGCGATTCTTCCTTCTCCTCCGTTACGAAAAAGCTAAGCGAGTCGACGTTGGCTCCTTGGGGAAGCTGAGTCAGATCAAAGAAGAATAGGCCTCTTGACTCTTCTCCAATGGGCAATGTCCCAGCCCGCACCGGCGTTTCGGACTCACTTGTTCTGGCCCACACATGGTAACTACGATCTGGGGCTTCCTTGGGCAAATTTTCCACCGCGATAAATCCGATATTAAAGCGTTTGTCGAAAACCGTAAACCCTCCAGAAAGCTGCGTAACCTCCGCGTCATCACTCTCTAAAAGCTGCCCCTCGGGAATACCTTCCCGTGAAAACCAGTAGGCTTCCGCCAGCCCGGCAAGCTCGAGCATACGGTCTTCGAGAGCGTATTCGTCAGAGGGTGTTGGCACAGGCACGATTCGCGGACTTCCGAGATTGTTGACCACTATATCCGAGGAAGTCTCGCCGACTTGGCCACCGCTAGCCCCACCAAGCCACATCACTGCGGCTACGCAGGCCGCAACTGCCCAGCCACCCCAAGAGAGCGCTTGGCTCAAGTTGAGGTTTCGCTTCTCAGATTGCTTCGGGCCATCCAGCTGTTCCATTACCTTGGAGTAGACGTGAAAGGGAGCTTCATCTTTCCCTTGGTACAAATCCAATTCAGTCAATCGCTGGTATTCGTGCACCAGATCCCGCAGCTGCCGGTCCGATTTTATTTGGGTTTCGAATTCTTCCACTTCCGACTCTGGCAAAATCCCCAGAGCGTAAAGTTGGGCTTTTTCTTCTATGAGTTCGTTATTCATAGCTCGATGCCATCATGGTTTTAAGTCGCAACATGCCGCGACGCATCGCGGTTTTCACCGTGCCTAAGGGCATGTTTAATTTTTCGGAAATTTCCTGTTGAGTAAGTCCCTTGTCCATCGCGAGTTGCAGGGTGGACCTTTGGGACTCCGGTAGACGCTCCACCATTTCCCCCAATATGCTCAGCTCATCTTCGATAAGAACATTTTGAGACGGATCGCGCTCTGCGTTTCGGTGCTCCTCTACCGGCTTGAGAGCCATGGGATCATCGGTGACAGTCACCGGTTTCGCGGCTCGGATGCGATCTATACAAAGCCGCTTGGTTATCAAAACGCACCAGCTAAAGGGACGCGAAAGGTCGCGATCGTAGCGATGAGCCGACCTCCATATTTTCACAAACGCATCCTGCAGGACTTCTTCGGCCAATCCATGATCCCTAAGAAATTTGGCGATGTAAGAAAAAAGCGGGCGAGAGTATCGGGCATAGAGCTCGTCGAAGGCAGCTCTCTCGCCATTCGCGATACGCCGTAATAATTCAGCTTCGATACCAGCGTCGTCCATTCGTCCCTTTTGCTCTTCTTCCGGTGTACCGGCAGCGCTGAGCCTACTCGCTTTCTGGTAAGTCATCAGCAAGATCCTCGTCCAGCTGCAACTCCTCCAAACCAGCGACCGGTAGCCGTGAGTTAAGTTCGTAAACCATTTTTATCACCGCGTTTTTCATGACCTTGTCGTGGACTCGAATCATCCGGCTGTAGCTACCAGCCGGAAGAGGATCTCGGGCGTAGAAAACTCCCAATCGGTTACGATCATAATCCCGCTTGAGGCTAGCGCTGAAGCGTGCCTCCAGCTCATGCATTCCATTGTCTCCCCACTTCATGATTGTGATGTCGAGGCGAGGTTGGCCTGGCGGTGTCCTACGGGAGCCAAAACGCTCAATTTCGTAAGCCATCGGAAAATCGATGTCGGAGAGGACCTCACCAATCGCGGTCTTGATGCGTCTAAAGCGATCCTGCTCTCCAAACCCACTGACGTACAAGTTGTCTATCACCTCGATGTGCAACGTGTCAGATGGCCGAAACGAGATAGGCGGAACGCTATTCCTAGGCTTTGCGAAGCCAAGGCATGCGAACGACACAAACAACGAGATTAATAAAGCAATTTTCATGAGGTGACACGAATCGGGGGAAAAGGAGGATGTTTCCCGCACAAACGGGTTCGCTCCTTGGCTGCTTCTGGATTCAGAAACTTCTATAATCTGACATAGTTTCAACGCAAAAAGACCAGCACTTGTAGAACGACTTCCACAAGAAGTCTTCTTCGCACTCGACACCTGACACGCCCGACGCAAAACATGGGGCCATGAACGCGAGCGAAGAGGATCAGAGACTGGACGAAGCCGGCGAGGTCGGTCTGGTGGAACCGCTCGATTTCCACTACCCGCAACCTTTTACTTTCGAAAGCGGGCAGACCATACCTGAATTCACTCTCCGATACGAAACCTACGGTCGGCTCAACGCGGACAAAAGCAACGCCATCCTGATCGCCCATGCCCTGACAGGCGACCACCATTGCGCTGGCATTCACTCCTTGCGCGATCGCAAGCCAGGCTGGTGGAACAACATGATCGGGCCGGGCAAACCCATCGACACGAAACGTTTCTTCGTGATCTGCTCCAACTGCATAGGCGGCTGCCAAGGCTCTACCGGCCCCGCTTCCATTAACCCGGAAACCGGAGAGCCCTACCACCTGACTTTCCCATTCGTGAACATAGTGGACATGGTCCGAACCCAGAAGCTGTTGCTCGATAGCTTCGAAATCCCTCACCTCTACGCGGTAGTCGGAGGATCGATGGGCGGCATGCAAGTCCTTCAATGGGCCATAGAATACCCAGACTACATCCATCGCATTTTGCCCATGGCCACCACCTGGCGGCAGAATTCCCAAGCGATCGCATTCGATGAAGTTGGACGCCAGGCCATCATGCAGGACCCGGCTTGGAACCAAGGTAACTACGAGCCCTCCGCCGGACCAAACGTAGGATTGGCCATAGCCCGTATGATGGCCCACATCACTTACCTTTCCGATACCAGCATGGATCGAAAGTTCGGGCGACGCCGACAAGCAGGCCATGACAGCAAATACAGCTTCGATATAGAATTCGAGGTGGAGAGCTACCTGCGTTACCAAGGGGAAAGCTTCACCAACCGATTCGACGCGAATACCTATCTCTACTTCACCAGAGCGCTCGGCTACTTCGATCTGGCAGGCTCGTACGGGAGTTTGGACAAAGCGGTGGCTCAGATGAAGTGTCGCGCCCTCGTAGTAGGATTCACTTCAGACTGGCTTTTCCCGCCCGCCCAAAACCGAGACGTCGTGCTAGCCATGCTTAGGCAAGGCAAAGAAGCGTCCTACCTGCAAATCGATCTAGACCTCGGGCACGATTCTTTTCTGGTGGATTCGCCCGAACTATTCGAACTGACCCGTGCTTTCCTCAGCTAGCAGGAATGATGTAAAAATTGATGTGGGCAAAAGTAGCCCGCTTCGGCTGCCGGATATAACGCAGCGATAAACCGAGCTCTTCGAATACGGCCCTGACTACCCCTTCCAAAAAAGAGCAACAACGCCGAGGCCCCTCGCAGGCCAGGCGCAAACTCTCTTCGCTCTGAGAAACCTTTTCCACCTGAAACGTTTCTCCACCGGGCAGCGGAAGGTCGTCCAATTCGCCAAATTCCGAGCAAACTTCCAGCACCATTGCCCAAGGGTTCGATTCGGATTCTTGCCCCCAGGATTCTTTACGGAAACGACTCGCCCTGAACCAGCGCTCACCCACTTGACGCAGAAGCTCTTCCGTATCCATCCGCAAGCGTTGAGCGACCGACCATAACGCCAAATCGAATTCCACGCCACTGAGAGGACCTTCGCCACGAGCTCCGAATTCTTCTAACAATTTCGCTCGTTCACCCTCGTCGAAATTCGCGAATGCAAACTCCAGAAACGTCAGGAATTTGGGACAGCCTTCTACTGGAAACCTCATAAGAAAAACAAAGCGGAAAACTTCGCCTATTTGATCGAAAGGTCAAACAAGGCATATCCGCTGGTCAGGTTTCTCATACGACGACGCTCGCTCGTCCAGTCTCCTCCTAGACAAAGCTCCCGATTCACAGCTATTTGATTCTTTCGGCAGAAATGCTCGAACTGCAGTACAGAGACGGGATTCGAGGGCCGCGAAACGGACCAAGGCGTCGGATAAACTTCGTTTCGGATAATACGGCCGTTGAGAAACATGCTACAACGATTCCGCCAATAGCCAAAATTGACGAAGCCCACCAACATATGGTCTGACACACGGAGTGCCTCCTTGATGACAGTTGCGGGCTTGTTCAACTCCTGCAGCGTCCGAGAGCAGATGACGTAATCAAAGTGCTTGTCCGGGAAAGATTGCATGAACTCCATCAAGTCTCCCATGAACACGCTCAACCCACGCTTCACGCAGGAGCGGGCTTTTTCAGGGTCCAGATCTACGCCAACCGCCTGAATTCCCAGCTTAGCCTTGAGGTACTCGAGCAAAACGCCTCGACCACAACCCAAGTCAAGCACGCGAGAGCCAGGCTTCACCCAATCGCTCATCACGCGCATATCAACTGTCCGCTTGTCTTTCATGCCTTAGGGAATTCCAAGCGACCACCAAAGACGCCCCTCCTCGAGCCTACAAGGCTGAAAACTCGCCCAGTTGCAAGCGAGCTAAGCGACTACCTAGCGAGACTTCGACCTGCCTAAAAGCCGCGTCGCGAGAAGAATTGCCAGCGACACAGCTCCAAGGAGCCCAAACGAACCTTGTACTGATCCCCAGGCAACAGTTTCCACAGCATTGGAGGAGGGGTTCTGAACGAATGCTTCAGCGGAAGCAGACAGGTGGAAAACGAGAAAGGCGATGGCAGCAAACGAGAGATGGATCTTTTTCATAGCAAATTTTTAACAAACCTTACGTGTAAGGTTTTCGGCATGAGTAAATAGGTATAAATTCATATCAAGCCCAAAATTAGTAGATTCACCCTAGTTTTCCAATTTGGCGCAATTCTCTCAAATAACTCGCCTTTCAGGCTCGTTTCGCCACCAAAGAGGACTTCATGCCCAAAACGACCAGCAAGCCGATAAGAGTAGCCTACGATATCGCTAGGCTAATCGCTGGCGGCGAGAACGGTGGGATCAAGGTCCACCACTACGAATTCCTCAGAACCTTCGTTGCCAATCACTCCGACCAACTTCAATTGCACATTTTCTGTGTAGAAGAAATAGTCCCCGAGCTCGAGTTTCTCGGCGAAAAAGGAAATCACCAGATTCACATACTCGGCAAAAGGGACCAATTTGAACCTCGAAATTCAGACGGCAGCCTACCCGCACTTCACTACTGGCCACACCGGCCTGAGAACCTGCTCGAGCTCCTCGAAATCGACGTTTTGTACGCCGGATTCGGCTTCTCCCACCTGTATAGCCCAAATATCCCGCAAATTAGCCTCATAGTGGACGTTCTGCATCGGGCTCACCCCGAGTCACTCCCCCCCGAGGAAGTCGCCTTTAGGGACAAATGGTACGCCGAGGAGCTGGAAAAAGCGACCCTAGTCCAAACCAACTCCGAGTTTTGCAAAAAGCAGCTCATCGACGAGTTCGGAGCGGATCCCGAAAAGATTTTCACCATAGCCCTCCCCCTACACGGACGATTCAACCGCGTCGAGATGGGCCCACTCCCAGATCAGCTAAAGGGCCTAGAACACAAATACTTCCTCTACCCCGCCAACTACTGGCCCCACAAAAACCACGAAACCTTGCTTGAGGCATTTTCGAGAACTCACTCTGGAAATTCTTCTGCCATACCCCACTTGGCATTCACTGGGTCCGAAGGTCCCGCACAACGGAAGCTCGAAAACAAGGCCAGTGAATTAGGCATCAGGGAAAAAGTGCACTTTCTCGATCACCTGGAGTTGGAACGCTTGAAATCTGCATACGAATTGAGCAAGGCGATCATTTTCCCCTCCAAATACGAGGGCTTCGGCCTACCCATCATCGAAGCAGCTCATTTTCAAAAGCCATTGGCCTGCAGTAGAATTGATCCGGTAAGAGAAATATCTCCTGCAAACGCAATTATGTTCGATCCCGAGTCAGCTGAAGATCTGACTAATGTGTTCGAAAAAACGGACTGGATTCGAACCAGACTACCTTCAAATGACGATCGATTAGATCTCGGAACACAAGCTAGGACGATAGTCAGAAGATTCGATGAGGCGAACTCAGCCCTTAGTCAGCATCGCAAAGGCGTCTCCATATTCGGGAGATAAAGCCAACCCACGAGTCCAACTTCAGACGAGGGGTAGAAAACTCCGCATCCAGAAAATTGGAATATTCATCGAGTCTTAGCAAATCGTGGGAGGCGACCCTCCAAACAACTTTCCAGGGAGCGTGGGATGCGATCATCCACAATCTGTTCCTCGTAGCATGATAAACTTGGAATGGGGATTGGGTTCCCGCCGTCGCGGACCTTGCGTGGTAGACACGACTTTGCGGTTGGTAAAGAATCTTGTAGCCTGATCGTCTCAAAGTTCGGCTCAAATCGACATCCTCATAGTAAGCAAAATAGCCTTCATCAAAGGGAAGCTCTCTACTCAAAGCTGACTTTCGGACAAGAAGAGAGCAGGCACTGGCAACTTCTAAATCGATAGAATGATCGAACTTCAGGCTATCAGATTGATAGATTCCTCGTTCAGTGACATGCCAATCCTTCTCAATCTCGCTACCCGCATTGTTTACAAGGTATCGTGCCCCCACACCGTTTGCATTGAACTCATACTTTTTGTGAAGCTCCGAGGTCAAAACAACCCTGATCGGCTCGCTTTCCCCCCACTTCAGTCGACATACAGTTCCAACTAAGCTCGGATGATAGCTGAATTCTAAGGCAATAATTCCGTTTTCATCCTCAGGCACGTCAAGTACAGAAGACCTCGAGGTCCAGGTCCAAACTTCATCATTTTCATACTCAGGTCCGTAAGTGCCACAAGCGGTAAACAAACTTACACTCTTCGAGGATAACTTTACCCGAATTCCTAATTCTCTGTCATCGGAACTTTCCTCGATTGAGCTGGGTACGAAAGTTGAACTTTCGACATTCAAAGCTCCATAGCGATTTTGAAATAAAACTTTAGAGGCTACCGCACCCACATCATTGGAGGTCTCAATGCTGTTTACGAGATGTTGAAGCCAATCCTTTTCCGGCAATGCGTCATTGTTCAAGAACGCCACAAATTCGCCACTTGCCGCTGACCAAGCAAGATTTGCCCCTCCTGCAAAACCGAGGTTCTCCCCCGGGCTTAGAATAAGAAGATCTAAGCCCTCCGATTCCGCTACGTCGGGTAAAGGTTCGCCATTCACTACAACAACAACCTCAAAGTCACGATAGCTCTGTCTTGAGAGAGCCGAGCAAAGTGCAGACCAATAAGCACTACCATTAAAATCGAGGACAACTACGGACACGCAGGGACTACGCTTTAATTTTTCCTCGATCATCTCCTCCCCAAACCCATAGTCCGCTGCTTTGTCAACAAGTCCTCGACAATGCCCAAGGTACGTAGGCATATCTCGCACACGGCGACACATGACGAAATTCATAACAGCTACTTCAAAAACCGTAGGAACCATCTTCTCGCATCGGCACCTCATAAGTCAGTTGGCTTTGCGAAACATCCAAATGCAATACCGAGGAAGTTACCTGGGGGTTCTGTGGACCTTGCTCACACCCCTGATGATGCTCGGTATTTACTCATTCGTATTCGGTTACGTATTTGGAGGATCATTCAACAACGAGACACCACTCGAACACGCATTGGGAATTTTCGTCGGTCTAGCCATCCACAATTTTTTCGCTGAAACAATTGTCATCACTCCCACCATAGTTGAGAGCAACGCCACTTTCGTGAAGAAAGTAGTGTTTCCTCTGGAAACACTCATTATTGCTCGGCTGATGGCCTCGCTACTAACTCTAGCGATCAAATCAATTCTGATCCTGATAGCAGCTCTCATTCTGGGAAAAACCTTAAGCTGGAACTATCTGGGGGTAATCGCATTTCTTCCGATTATCTTCATGACTGCGACTGGAGTCGGAATGTTGTTTTCGAGTATTGGGGTCTTCATTAAAGATTTGGGAAATGCATCCCAATTTATGTCTATGGCACTCTTGTTCGGTAGTGCGATTTTCTACCCTATGGACAAAATACCAACTGGAGCTTGGGCTTTTCTGAAATTCAATCCTCTAATCTACATGGTCGACGGTGCTAGAAACGTGGTCATCTGGAACCGACCGATCGCTCTAGAAAACTACTACACACCAGCTATTGTCGGCCTAGCCATTTTCATGACAGGAAACTTCGTTTTTCAAAAGTTGCGTCCCTCATTTTCAGACTATCTATGAGCGATTCCGAATATGCCGTAACCTGCGAGGGGGTAACAAAGGACTACAAGATTTGGAAAGATTCCAGTTCCCGCCTGAAAGCACCTATCTGGGCTTTGATGAAGCGAGTATTCGACAAGGGAAAGCATGAAAACCCATACTATTCTACTTTCACTGCTCTGAAAGACGTCAATTTTCGTCTGAAAAAAGGAGAATCCATAGGGATTATTGGCAGAAATGGTTCTGGGAAGAGTACTCTTCTGCAGATTTTAGCAGGCACCCTGCAACCCTCAACAGGTTCTGCAAATACTGACGGAAGAGTGGCAGCTCTTCTAGAACTCGGCTCTGGCTTCAATACTGAGTTTTCAGGGCGAGAAAATATCTATCTCTACGCATCAATACTCGGAATCAAAAAAAAGGAAATAGACCGAATCTACCAAGATATCGTCGACTTTTCCGAATTGGAAAAATTTATCGACCAGCCTCTGAAAACGTACAGTAGCGGTATGACAATCCGACTAGCGTTTTCGGTTAGAATTCACCTCGATCCCGAGATTTTAATAATCGACGAAGCTCTAGCGGTTGGAGACTTTTATTTCGTACAAAAGTGTACTCGGTTTATCAAGGACTTCATAAAAGACAAAACACTGGTTCTAGTAACCCACGACCTATCTTCAGTCCAAAATCTCTGCGAACGTTGTCTTTGGTTGAAAGACGGGATTGTTGAATACGACGGCTCACCCAAAGATGCAGTTGAGAGGTATTTAGCTCACTATCATACGAACCTTCCGGAAGAAGCAACGCCCGATCAGGACGAGATAAATGAACAAAAAAACTCTTCTGTTCCAACTGCTGCCGACATCGAAGTAGAAAAATTTGACCAACGAGATAGAGTACCGATTCACACTATCGCGAACGAGTGGGAAGTGCTTCTGCTCAACGAGCCGTCTGATTCCTTCGGTACCGGCGAAGGTAGCGTAGAATCCTGTACTTTGGAAGATACCGAAGGACGACAACTAGTAGGTATTGTAGGCGGTGAAATCGTAAGGTTGAAAATTAAAGCGAGAGCTTCTGTAGAGATACATGCACCAATCCTCGGATTTAATCTGAAAGATCGGCACGGCCAATATATTTTTGGCGACAACACTTATCTCAATACGCGAAATGAGCAGCTAAGCATCGCTGCCGGAAAGACTATAACAGCAAGTTTCGAATTCAGGATGCCAATACTACATCCTGGAGAGTATGCATTTGCGGTTGCTTTTGCAAAAGGCACCCAAGAATCGCACATACAAATCCAATGGGTTCATGAGGCTCTTCTGATTCGCTCTGAATCTCCTGTCACTCACCAAGGTCTCTGCGGAGTCCCTATGCATAAAATCACCACCGAAATTAACTGATGGAACGATTTCTTACTGAATCCAAATCTGAATTTCCTCAACTGTACTACGAACATGTACACCGTTATTTGCTGGCCAAAGAACATATAGAAGGAGGGAACGTACTGGATTTGGCATGTGGAAGCGGTTATGGTTCACGAATTTTGGCCGAAAAGGCGGAAGCTGTTACGGGTATTGATATATCCGAAGAAGCAATCAAATCCGCCTCTGCTACCTACAAAAAATCGAACCTAAAATATAAAATAGCCAACTGTTACGACACCAAACTTCCAGCAGAGTCCTTTGATTATATCATAAGCTTTGAAACAATCGAGCACCTAGATTCGCCAGAACTATTGCTCGACGAGGTCAAACGTATTCTAAAACCTGACGGACTTCTAATAATATCTTCTCCAGATAAATTAGAGTATACAGATAAGTCGCCTGTTAAAAACGAATTCCATAAAAAGGAACTCTACCATGAGGAGCTCAAAAAGGAATTAGAGTTGCGATTCAAAAATTGTAGTTTCGCAAAACAGAGAATGGTAGCAGGCTCACTAATATTAAGTGATTCCAAATTTAGCAAAAATACACAATGTGGTGTATATTATGGCGATCACCGAGGAAGTCGCTACTCAATTTCTCTTCCGGAAGGACTATACTCAGTTGCATTTTGCTCGAATTCGGTTCTTCCAAGTTTACGTTTGGGGATTTTCGAGAACAAGCTGGACAGTGCTATCAACTGGGATGCTAGGGAACAAATAATTCCGCAAAGGCAAAAGGTACAAGAATTAGAGTTAGAACTCGCTAACGCAAAAAAGCAGCTTCTCCTTAAAGATGAACAGCTAGGCAATATAGCCTCCTCGATAACTCCACTCGATCAAGGAATTAAGGACTTAATACAGAGAGAGAAAGTATTCATCGATCACACTCGAGAAATTGACGAACTAAAATCGAAATATTTCGATCTTCAACAAGACAAAAGAGATAGAGAAAAGATACAACAAGAGTTGGCAGAGCAAAGACTCGATCAAATAGAGACTCTGAAGGAGGTTTTGGCACAAAAAGACGGCCAAATAAGCACTCTAGGTGCACAGCTATCGGAGAATGAGGAGCAGATGACCGAAGCAAATCATAACTTAGAAAATCTTGAGAGTCGAAATGGTGTGTTATGCTCCGAGAACGAGAAACTCAAAGTAGAGGTAAGTAAGCTAGGTCAGTCAGTCATTGAGCGACAAGCCCGAAGTGAGGAAGAAATTGCGGACCTTGAAAACACTATATCTATCATTAAAAAAGAGAATGAAACATGTGTTTCACGCTTAAAAGTTGAGATCTCAACACTAGAAACGGAACTTTTAAATTCAGAGGATAGCAAAAAAGAATTACTTAACAATTTGGATATTTGTAAAATAGAAATAGAATCTCTTCTGAATTCAGTTTCGGACATCGAAGCCAATAGCCTAGCTGCTCAAACAAGAATTGATCTATTATCAAAGGACCTTTCAAAATCAGTTTCTGAAAAAAACTCAATAGATGAGTTAAACCAAACTCTCCATGAGAACCTGAAGGAATCTAATAATCAAATTGAACAATTGAATATTAGATTATCGGACTACGTAGACCGCCTAGAGAAAGAAACTTACTATCATCAAAACTTTGAGCAGCGGTATGATCATCTAAAATCAACTTTCTCCTGGAAAGTGACTACTCCATTGCGAGCCATCCGTCGAACCTTGTCTAGAGTATTTAAGTAAATTCAAGATGGAGCATACCCCTGTAACTGTTACCGTAATAATCCCTGTTCACAATCAGATAGATTACCTGAGAAGCTGTATACTATCGCTTAAAAAAGCAGCAAACAACACAAACTTTGAAATCCTTGTCATCGACGATTACTCCAGTCATGAATCAGTGATCGAGATGTCAAAACTTTCTGGTTTTCGGTTGATTAGGAACTATGAAAACTTGGGATTTCTTCGCACCTGCAATAGAGCAGCACTCAATACAACCTCACAGTATATATTCTTCCTAAACAGCGACACTGAAGTCACAGATGGTTGGCTTGACGAGCTAATCGATGTATTCAGTAGATTCGAAAATGTTGGCTTGGTTGGTTCTAAATTAGTATACCCAGATAATACTCTGCAAGAATGCGGGGGTATTGTTTGGAAAGACGGATCAGCATGGAACTATGGAAGAAACGAAGATCCGCACCTACCACAGTACAATTACACAAAAGAAACTGACTATGTTTCGGGAGCAGCCATTCTAATTGAGAGAGAGCTATTCCTTAGCTGTGGAATGTTCGATACGAGGTACAAGCCAGCTTACTACGAAGACACAGATTTAGCATTTAAGGTACGTAGTGCGGGAATGAAAGTGTTTGTCGAACCTAAATCCGTAGTGATACACCATGAAGGAAAATCGAACGGGACAGACACTGGAAGCGGAATAAAGCGCTATCAAATTCGGAACGGCAGAATTTTTCTAAACAAATGGCGTCACGTACTACAAAAGGAGCATTTCCGAAACGCTGAAAACGTGTTGAGAGCTCGCGACAGGTCCACCAAATGCAAAAAAATCTTAGTCATTGACCACTACGTGCCCAAACATGACCGCGACGCCGGATCAAGATGTATATACATGCACCTGAAGCTTCTCAAATCGATGGGATTTTCAGTAACTTTTTTTACAGACAATTTTTACCAAGACCCAGTTTACACCCCAGATATAGAACGGATGGGCATAGAGATACTGTACGGGGTCCACTACCTAAAAAACCATAGATCCTGGCTGGAAGAAAACCTAAACCAGTTCGACTATGTATTTCTATCACGCCCACACATTTCAATAAAATACATCGATTTAATAAAGAAGCAAACAAGGGCTAAAACTATCTATTTTGGCCATGACATTCACCATGTCCGTATGAAACTAGAAAAAGATTTCAATCCGGATATAAGCTACGAAGACATTCTCCTCACAGAGAAGCAAGAAATAGACTTATGGAATGAATGCGATTACTTATTGTACCCCTCCTCGGAGGAGGTCGAAATAATCTCGCAAGCTGGCTTTTCCGAAAAAGCTATTGAAGTTCCTATTTATTTTTACCCCGAGAACGAAGAAGCGAACCGACTACCCTTCGAACAAGCTCAAGACTTTTTATTCGTTGGCAATTTCAATCACCCACCGAATTTAGATGCGATAAAGTGGTTCATCTCAGAAATTTTTCCAATGATTCTGAAAGCTCTTCCAAACGCTAGACTTAAGATTGTTGGATCCGCCATACCCAATGAAATTAAGTCACTTGAAAGCGATAAGCTGTCAATTGATACCGATGTCACCGATGAAGAACTAAAAAACCACTACAAGCAATCTAGAGTATCAGTAGTTCCACTACGGTTCGGAGCCGGTGTTAAAGGAAAAGTGCTCGAATCGATGTTCTACCAGCTACCGGTTGTTACAACTTCGTTCGGAGCTCAAGGGATACCCGAAATAGAGAAATGTGCTCACATTACAAACGACGCGGAAATATTCGCTAAACATTGTATCGAACTGTACACTCGTCGGGATACATGGAATTCATATTCAAACAGATCTAGAGTTGTTCTTCTAAAAAAATATTCAATGAGCAATGCAGAGAATATTTTTTCTTCAATAACTAAGTCACACTGACCTACACCCGTTTTCAGTGCCACAACCAGTGTTAGGTTCCGACAGCTGTTAGTGTCTTAGGTTCTAGTGTATAGTTGTTTGTATCATCCACAAAATAGACCTCTAGGGGTCTCGCTGCGACCTCGGGCGGAGTCCGATATCCTAGCGGGCTCTGGGGCCTATAATTGTTTTATTTCTGCCTCCAGTCCTGCAAGATGTTCCGGGCGTGGGCGACGATGTCGAACCAATGCTCAACGAGGCATTCGTCGCGCGGCTTGCCGTTGAAGCTTTAGACGTAGCGGTTCTACTGCGGCTTGCACCATTTGCCTTTCCCTCGGATCATATCCTTTTACTTTCATATTTGCTATTGGAGGACTCTCAATCTAACAGCTACTTAACTTTGCGAACATGTAAGAATGAACTCTACTTTCTCTTATTCCCCCAAAGCTCGCCCATCAGTTTTCCAAAAATATCTTTTTCTTCTGATCGCTCGAAGGGGATTGAGAAGATTTAAAATTACCCGATTTTCAGAATATACTCGATTGGCAGCATTTTGAAAAAGAAAACATATTTATAGAAAGGCTAAAGTGCTAATAAAACGGATCGCAAACAACACTATGTCATATTTCAAATACGCGCCGCCCTTAATCATAATCGCAATTACGGCTTTTGTCATCTTGCCAATCAACAATCTTAGCCCCACCAAAAGCTTACCAAGTTTAGGCCTTACAATTTTGACGATTGGGGATATACAGCAAGTCGCTGATTCGAACCTAAACGAGGTACTAAATTTTGATAGGACTAGTTATCCAAACTCCATACCTAGACACCAAAAATTGAGTCTAGTACTTGTTGCAGGGATGTACACCAAGATAACTGGAGTTTCACCAGCAACGGCGTACGTGACCATAATATCCTCCTTTGCACTACTTAGCTACATCATAATTTATAAGACGCTCTTTGCAATAACAGCATCGTCAACAATCAGCATACTACTCCCGCTTTCTTACTTTTTCAGTCCATACATCAGCACTCATTCAGGACACCCTCCTGTTTTATTTTCATTTTTCCTATTACCTACGGTTTTCTGCATTATTTTCAGATCCTACTATTACTTTCAACGGTCACAGACACCTAAATCGATATTCCTGAATGTATTAGTCACTTCTATATCATTCATATTTTTAGCATTCACAGACCCGTACGCACTTGTATTTAGTATTTTGTTTTTCTCATTACTATCAATCCGAAGTTTCCTACATTTGACTTCAACTGGAACGACCATCGAGAAACTTACCAAATTCTTAATATTCACAGCCACACCCCTTGGGATAACATACTCATTATACAAAATGAGCATGGGTGAGGACAAGACCTTCATTACGATGCCATTCGACTTCTTTAGGGCCCAAGGAATGGATTTGCTTACCTTCTTTCTTCCTCAAAAAGGTCTTTTACTCCCGGAGCTATTTGGGTACACCATGAACAAAATCGACAAGTTGGAGTTTTATGGTGACGGCTCCAATATTCGTGGAAATTACCTAAACCCAATCTTCATAATATCAGCAGTAATGATCTTCTGCCTAGCGTTGATTAGTACAAAAAGATATTTAAAGAACACATCAATGGTCTTCCTAGTATTCTTTGCAATGACTCTGCTATTAAGCTTAGGACCTTCTTTAAAAATCAATTCTCATAAAGAACGCACCGCAACAAAGGACAAGATTTCTTTCAATGACTATTTGATGCCAAGTGAGGATGCAATCCTCGATCTCCCACATGGCAACATTTACAAATTTCCGGTTATCAAAGATATGAGAGCCGTTTATCGATGGACTATTGCTACCAAAATTGCTGCATTGTTTATTTTTGCTTATTTATATAGATTCCTATTTAGATCCAAAACACTTAGAAGATATGCATTTTTAATTGTAACGATTATTATCGCAATAGAATCGCTACCAACTGATTACACGAATAAAATATCACTTGGACACAAGTTCATGAGGTCATACGACGCACTATACGAAGATTTGATTCCGCCGTTGGCAAATATCTTGACACCTGAAGATATAGTGTTTTTCCCAACAGTCGGGAACCCATACCTCATCAACTACATATCGCCAATGGTTGGATTCAGAACCTATAATATAGCTGGCGATAAGGCAATTCCAATCGCAAGAAAGAATTGGCCTGATTCTGTTAGGACGATAGAAAAACCCGAAGCGTTAAGTAACGACAACCTTCTAGAGGCGTTTAATTCCTCGGACTTGACAGCTGTTGTCATGACCAAATTCGACCCTCGCTGGAACTCCTATTCTTGGCCGCCAAAAACCGCTGATCATTTTGATTGCTCTAGATTAGACCATAATGTTTTCGATGTTATCGAACTCGATTACTATTCGGTAATCAAGAAGAAGTGAAATCCACCATCGGATTTTGTGAAGCATAAAACGATTCTCAAAAATAATCATATTATCTGCCGTAAATAAGATTATTTGTTAGTACACTGCAATGGATGAACACCATCACTCACCGAGAAAACCTTCATTGTATCAAAATGCTAAACGTCCCTACTAATGCCCTTATCTTTCGCAGCTATGATCTGCTACTAAGAACGGTTAGCGAAGACCGACGCTGAGTGTTGCTATGTGTACAGCGGGGTTCTCTACATCAGGAAGACAGCGAGCCGATAGCATCCGAATACTTTCGGAAAATAGTATAGTACATTACCGGCGATGATCCGGTAGGCTGTTGGTTTTGAAACAAAAATCCAAATGGAAAATCTAACGGAAAGACAGTAAACGAAACTGAAACAACTGATAATTCGGCATCTACATAAAGGATGTGAAGTAGTGAGGATCGATTTCGGTAACCTCAAGTAAGATCTCTGGGGATAGTTCGAGGGAAGGTAAAGGTGGGATAAACCGACCTCTGGACAATAAAGCCGAGCAGACCTGCCACGCCTCTTAGTGAAATACGTTCCGCCCATCGCAACCACACTGAGAGTATCAACTGAACGCCGGAGCTGGAGAAGTGTAACTAGAGAGCTCGACTTTTAGTATAGTGAGCTTAGGTGCCCAGATCATCAAGTCCTACCTCGCCAATACCCGCATATCCGACACGATCCCCTAGGGCGGAAGTATCGAGCCTTTGGCGCTCTTCGGGTGACTCGGGCCAGTCGAAATGGCAGTGATGGAGACGCCGGGTGCCGCGTTAGTGTCCGGAATCTTTCGCAAAAAGGCAGCTGTACCTTTAGGCAGTGGCGTATTTGTTATTTGGTTATTGGTTAAAGGTATCTAATTGTCAACTAGTCCCCGAGGGGGCTAGCCGCCGCTTCAGGCGCTCCTCTCCTCGTTTTCTTCAACTAGCAGCTTCATGTCCAGATAGACCCGGCTGTCCGACCACGACTTCGAAGCGACGTATCGCAATCTGGCGCAAGCCAGCATCAACGCGCTCTTGCCGTCGGGGAAGCAGCCGACAACGCGGGTCCGTCGTCTAATCTCCTTCATTATCCGCTCGAGCATATTGTTGGTTCGTATGCTGCGATGGTGCTTCCTTGGGAAACGGTAGTAGGTGACGCTCTCGGATATACCTGCGCGAAGCGCCTCGGCTGCCGTTGCCAGCTTCATCGATTCTAGAGCGTCGGCCACTTCCATTGCCTTCCGGGTAGCCGCCTCGGCCGACTCCTGGGCGTGGATGGCCTTGAGCATCGCTGCCGCTGTCGCCTTCTTGCTGTGCGAGACCTTGGCCAACACGTTGCGGTGGAAGTGGAAGACGCACCTCTGCCACTTGCTTGTCGGATAGATCTCGGGCAGAGCCTCTACAAGCCCCTTGGACTTGTCGGAGACCGTCAGGTCTATCTTCTCGATCCCTCGCGAGTAGAGGTTCCTGAGCAGCTCCAGCCAGCTGTCCTTCGACTCGCTCATCCCCTCGACGACGCCGAGAACCTCGCGGAAGCCGTGCTCGTTGACGCCGATGGCGACAAGCACGCTTACGTTCTCCATCTCGCCTCCCCACGAGGCTTAAGCCACAGCCCGTCCATGAAGGCGTAGACGTAGCGGCTTCGCAGCGGTCGCTGCCGCCACGCCTCGATGCGTTCGTAGATCTTCTGGTTGAGATCGCTGACGGTCGAAGGGCTTACCCTCGCTCCCCAGAGAGCTTCGGTTATGTCCTCTATCCGCCGAACCGATACGCCAGCCAGGTACATCTCCACAAGCGATTCCTCCGCGCTGGATTCGCGCCTGCGGTAGCGCTCGATGATCTGGGTCTCGAAGCTCGCTCCGCGAAGCTTGGGGACCTTCAGCTTCACTTCGCCGGCTCCAGTATGCAGCTTGCGTTGGTAATGGCCGTTGCGATGAGCCGAACGCTCGTCGCTGCGTTCGTAACGCCTTGCGTTGCAAATTTGGTCAGCCTCCGCGTCGAGCAGACCGTTGATCGCCTCCTCAACGGTTCCTCTCACGAAGCTGCCGAGGTCCTTTTTCAAATGCCCGAAGTCGATCCTCACGACTTCGCTGCTTGATGCCGATCCCTCGGCAGTTATCGTTTCATCTACCGTCTTTCCGTTGGTGTCTTCCATTTTGGTATTTGTTTCAACACCAACTGCCTACCGGATCATCGGCGGAAAGGCACCTCTACTATTTTGCGAAACTTTTCGGACGTTATCGGTGCCGCCCCAAACGCCCGACTCGTCCACCGAAAGGAACTTGAGCAAGGCTCTGGTGCGGTTGGATAAAAGGTAGAGCACCCCCCGGGCTCGCCTCCGCCAACGAGCAGTCGAAGCGTGTTCGCCACTTCCTCAGATCGCCCCCCCCCGTAAACATAGCATCGCTCAGCTTCGACTTTTGCCATCCACGCATCATAGCAGATCATGGCCGCAGAAAGATAGACGCGTTAGGACGGAAGCTTACGCTCTTCCTTGGCAGCCCCAAAGTGAGCAAGGCAAACCGTCACGATCTACACGAGCCTGGTGTACTACCGCTACGGAGTGGAGCCGACAACCTACCGCAAGGTTGTCCTCGTAAATGTTGCCCAAGATGATAGCTAGCGAGGGAGGAGGACTCACTGGAAGAAAAGGCAAATACGTGCTAGGATGGGCCTTACATTTCTATAGCAAAAAAAGAATCGTCAAGGAAACGCCCTGACGACTCTACTAATGAAATAAAGTTTAGAAGTAAATTACTACTTCTTTTTCTTCAACAGTTGCTGGATTGAAGCGTATTGGACGGTGGTTTCCATCAGAGCGATTTCTTCTTCGCTCATTTCTTTGGCATTCTTAAGGGCTTCTTGCGCACGGGCTATCGCTTCAGCGACTTCAGCTTCGTCGATATCGTCCTCGCTGATAGCGTTTTCAGCTAGAATCGAAACTTTGTCCCCGATGCATTGAGCAAAGCCTTTGCTTACAGCTAGGTGATCAACGCCACCGGACTTACTGACCGCGATCTCACCAGCTTGTAACTCGGTGAGGAGCGGTATGTGGCCTGGCATGATCCCGACTTCTCCAGTGGTCGTTGGCATAACGACTGAATCGACGGTTTCATCGTAGACCTTCCCGTGAGGGGTTACGATTTCTAACTGGATGGACATTACCTAATTGGGTCGTGAATTCGATTTACGCCTTCGCAGCTTCGAGCACTTCGTCGAGTCCGCCCTTCATGTAGAAGTCGTTTTCAGCGATGTGATCGAGTTCGCCATCCAAGATTTGCTTGAAGCCTTTGATGGTGTCCGAAACCGGAACGATCTTACCTGGGAATCCAGTGAATACTTCCGCAACGTTGAAAGGTTGGGAAAGGAACTTCTGGATCTTACGTGCACGGAAAACGGTTTGCTTGTCTTCTGGAGAAAGCTCGTCGAGACCAAGAATCGCGATGATGTCCTGCAAATCCTTATAGCGTTGTAGTACCCGCTGTACTCCACGGGCTACGTCGTAGTGCTCCTGTCCAACAACCGCAGGTTCGAGTGCCTTCGATACGGAAGCGAGAGGATCAACCGCTGGGTAGATACCCAAGTCAGCGATCGAACGCTCAAGCACGATAGTTGAGTCCAGGTGAGCGAAGGTGTTTGCCGGAGCTGGGTCAGTTAAGTCGTCCGCAGGTACGTAAACCGCCTGGAAGGAAGTAACGGATCCCTTTGTGGTGGAAGTGATGCGTTCTTGAAGAGCACCCATTTCAGACGAAAGCGTTGGCTGATAACCAACCGCTGATGGGGAACGTCCCAAAAGGGCGGATACTTCGGAACCGGCTTGCGAGAAACGGAAAACGTTGTCGACGAAGAGAAGAACGTCCTGGTTCTTTTCGTCACGGAAATACTCAGCCATTGAGAGAGCTGAAAGGGCGACACGCATACGTGCACCTGGTGGTTCGTTCATTTGTCCGTAAACGAGCGCCACCTTGGAGTTTTCGATATTCTGTTGGTCGATAACTCCGGAATCGGACATTTCGTGGTAAAGGTCATTACCCTCACGCGAACGCTCCCCTACTCCAGCGAAAACGGAATAACCACCGTGCGTTTTCGCGATGTTGTTGATGAGCTCCATGATGACAACGGTCTTACCAACACCAGCACCACCGAATGCACCAACTTTACCACCCTTGATGAACGGGCAAATTAGGTCGATAACCTTGATACCTGTTTCAAGAATCGTCGCCTTGGTGTCCTGCTCAGTAAGCGGAGGAGCGGGTCGGTGAATCGGGTATTTCTTATCGAATTTAACTTCGCCACGTTGGTCAACTGGATCGCCAGTTACGTTAAAAATACGACCGAGAACGCCCTCACCTACTGGTACAGAGATAGGTGCGCCGGAGTCGAGGATCTCCATACCACGCTTCAGACCTTCAGTAGAAGACATCGCAACGGCACGAACAACGCCTTCACCAAGGTGCTGTTGAACTTCTAGAGTCAGATCGATCGACTCACCAGCAGCTTCGTACTGGATAGTGAGCGCCTGGTAAATTGGCGGAATTGTTTCTGCGGTAAACTGGACGTCTACAACTGGTCCAATAACTTGGAGGATCTTTCCGGTGTTGCTCATAACCTTTTCGGTGGTGGAAGTTTTGTTCTGTAAAATAGGGTTTTCTTAGCCGTTGGAAGCAGTAGCCGCGGCAATTTCGAGGATTTCTTGAGTGATGGCCGCTTGGCGGGCCTTGTTGTATTGCAGCGTAAGAGAATCAAGCAGCGAGCTCGCGTTGTCTTTCGCCGTCTTCATAGCAACCATTCGAGCACTGTGTTCTGACGCTCTTGCTGAAAGTAACGCTTGGTGCGCTTCACGGTTAACGAAAAGTGGAAGCAAGGATGAGAGGATAGTCGCTGGGTCCGGCTCAAACTTCATCTTTCGCTCGTCGAGACTTTCATGATAAGGCTCCGCGTCTTTGCCACGGAGGCTGTTGATCATGTCGTCTAGGTTGCTGATCGGAACCAGCTTACCGAAAGATGCTTCCTGAACGAGTGTATTCACAAAACGAGGATAGAGCACTTCGACAGTGTCGATCTCGCCAGCTTCATACTTTTCGATCATGAATTCCACGATCTGTTTAATCTGCAGGTAAGGGACTTCGTCCGGCACGGAGAACTCCGCCAGCAAGTCTAGCTTGTTTCTGCTGACGAATTGAACCGCTTTTCTGCCGATCGTTACGAAGCGAGCTTCGTCCTTTACCTTCAGCACTTCACGAAAAACGTTACTGTTGAGAGGCCCGCAAAGTCCGCGGTCAGTGGATACGACTAGGATTCCACGTTTCTTGACTTCACGCTTTTCGAAAAACGGATGCTCTATTCCATCGATGCGATCAGAGACGTTGGCCAACACCTCCGCTAGCAATGCTGCGTACGCCTGGCCAGAAGACGCATTCTGTTGCGCCTTCTTCATCTTTGAAGCCGCGACAAGCTCCATCGCCTTTGTTATTTGGCGAGTATTCTTGACCGACTTGATGCGGGTGCGGATTTCTTTGGTACTTGGCATCTAGGAAATTCCTAAGCTGGAGGAGTTCGAGAGTATTAGGCGAAGCTTGGTTTCCACTCGTCGTAAGCCTTCTTAAGCTCAGCACCCAATTCGTCGTCGATCTTGGCCTTCTCGCGGATGCTTACTAGCAGGACTTCCTTGCGAGTTGTGAAGAATTCACGGATCGACGCGGCAGCTGGCACAATACGAGAGACATCAATGTCGTCGTAGTAATTATTCTGGATACCCCAGAGCACTGCTACCTGCTCTTCGATTGGAAGTGGGTTGAAGGCTGGCTGCTTGAAGAGCTCCACGATGCGGGAACCGCGGTCGAGCTGAGCTTTCGTTTTTGCATCGAGGTCAGAACCGAACTGTGCGAAAGCGGCTAGTTCGCGGAACTGTGCCAGTTCGAGTTTGATCTTACCCGCAACTTGCTTGGTCGCTTTGATCTGTGCGGCAGAACCAACGCGGGAAACCGAGAGACCTACGGAAACCGCAGGGCGGATACCTTGGTTGAATAGGTCGGTTTCCAAGAAGATCTGTCCGTCAGTGATTGAAATCACGTTCGTTGGGATGTATGCAGAAAGGTCACCGGCCAAGGTCTCAATGATAGGGAGTGCTGTGATGGATCCATTTCCGTTGTCTTCGTTTACACGAGCAGAACGTTCAAGAAGACGGGAGTGCAGATAGAAGACGTCACCCGGATATGCTTCACGACCAGATGGGCGCTTGAGAACCAAAGACATCTGACGATAGGCGGCAGCGTGCTTGGAAAGGTCATCGTACACGATCAAGGCATCCATACCGTTCGACATGAACCATTCGGCCATCGCGACTCCAGAGTAAGGAGCAAGGTATTGGTCAGCAGCAGCGTCGGACGCACCCGCGGTAACGATAATTGTGTACTTGAGAGCTCCTGCTTCTTCAAGTACGCCAAGCGTACGAGCGATGTTGGAGTTCTTCTGTCCTACCGCGACATAGATCGAATAGACGGGGCGGAAGCTTTCGTCACCGGAAGCGAGTCCTACCTCATTGATCTTCGCCTGATTGATAATGGTATCGATAGCGATGGTAGTCTTGCCGGTACCACGATCACCAATGATAAGCTCACGTTGACCACGACCGATTGGAATCATGGAGTCGATAGCCATGATACCAGTCGCCAATGGCTGGTCGACCGACTTACGTTCAATAATACCAGGAGCGATCTTTTCAACTGGGTAAGATTCGGAACTTTCAACTGGTCCCTTACCATCAACTGGAGCACCCAGAGCGTTCACTACGCGTCCTAGAAGTCCTTTGCCAACTGGAACGGAGAGAAGCTTGCCAGTGCACTTTGCTTCGTCACCTGCCTTAAGGTGAGTCGACTCACCAAGGATAACAACACCAACAGCGTCTTCTTCCAAGTTGAGGGCAATGCCGATCGTTCCGCCTGGGAATTCGATCATTTCGTTGTACATGGCCTCAGACAGACCTTCGATCTTAGCAACGCCGTCAGCAATGGTGACGATCTTGCCGATGTTGCTCTGGACAGTCTTAGTCTGGAGGTTTGCGATCTGTTGTTCGATTTGCTCGATGACGGAACTCATAGTGTTCTAGCGTTTAGGAAAGATGCTTTGAAAATTGGGGTGTGAATTAAGATAAGGTTGCCTCTAGCTCCTTGAGAGCTCCGGCGACGGATGAGTCGTAAACGTCGCAACCGACCTGAACACGAAGTCCAGCAATCAAAGCGTCGTTTCGACTTGCGGTAACAGAAATATCTCGACCGTAGCGGTTAGTGAATTGCGATTTTATCCCATCAATGGCGGAGGGGCTCAATTCACCGGCATATTCTACAACAGCTGTATTGTTAGCGACCTCACGCTTAACCAGCTTAAGGAACTCCTTGAGGACGCCCGCGTAGTTGCGTGGTGGATTTTTCTCCAGCACCTGCAATATGGCTGATGCGCGCTCTTCCGAAAAAGTCCCGTTTTCGGAGGCCAATTTCATCAGCCCCTTTGCGTAGTCTACGATCTGCTTGTCGCGTGTCATTGAAGTTTGGTTACCGCTAAATAGATGATCTAAACGAGAGTCGCGCTAGCGCTTTCGGAGTAACGAGATTTTTCTTCTTCAGTGAGCTCCTTGGCCAAAACCTTGCCGGCAGTGGCAACTACGAGTCTCGAGATCTCACTGCGAGCTTCAGCCAACATTTGCTTACGGTCGTTTTCGATCTGGAGCTCTGCTTTCTTGGTAATGTCTTCAGCAGCTTTGATCGCGTCTTGCACGGACTTGTCGATTCGAGCTTCAGCTGTCTGACGAGCTTCGGTTACGATAGTCTTCGCTTCCACTGAAGCTTCTTGCAGAATCTTTTTCTTTTCCGCTTCGGCCTCCGCAAGCTTCACCTTCATCTCTTCGGCGTATTTGAGGCCGGAATCGATCTTGGCCTCGCGCTCGTCCATGGTGGCTAGAACTGGCTTGAAAGCGAACTTCCAAAGTACCCCCGCCAAAATGGAGAAGCTAATTGCCTGCATTATGATATGGCTCGTGTGGATACCAAACGTTTCCGCAAGGCCGGCCGATTCTGCAGTGGCTGCATGTGGATCTGCCGCCGCCAGGATTTGGATGAGGTCAGTCATGTTCGATTAAGATGCGAAAGTAATTTGAAGAAAGGGATAATGGCGACGCCGGTCGCATTGGAACCGGCGACGCCGTAGAAGAATCAAGATCTTACTTGATGAAGAAGATCGAGAGGATACCGAGACCTTCAGCGAGAGCCATACCGAGGATGGCCTGAACCAAGATCTTACCGGAAGCGCCAGGGTTGCGTCCGACTGCTTCAGCAGCCTTAAGGCCGATAAGGCCAACTCCAACCGCAGCTCCGAGAGCTCCGATACCTGCACCTACGTTACCAGTGATTTCAGCAAGGATGTTCATTTGTATATGTATTTTTTGTTAGCTAGTATATTGCCGCCCACATTTTATTGCACATGGTCCCGACAACAGAGTCGTTTCTTAGTGGTGTTCCTCGCCATCTCCGTGGTTACAGATGAGACCGACATAAACACTGAAAAGGAGTATGAAAACGAGCGGTTGGACGAAGCCAACAATCAGCTCGAGAAAGTAGAAAGGGAAAATGAAACCAGTTTGGTGCAGCAGACTTTCTCCGCCGTAAATGTTTCCAAATAGACGAACGGAAAGCGTGAGCGGACGGATCAGAATGGATACCACTTCGATAACACCGACGATGAGGAAGATTGGCCAAAGCGCCATCCACATGAAATTACCGACTTCCTTCTTGTCCGCCTTGTTACCGAATAGATCTTTGATGAGTACAACAGGCCCATCAGACTTCAAGACGATGAAGAGCCAGGCAATCATGGTTACAAGAGCGAGAGCGATCGTTCCGTTCCAATCAGCGTTGGCTGGACGGATCCAAGGATCAGTGATGTGGAAATGTCCATCAACCATGTGCCCAGTTCCAAGGCTACCAACACCAGGAAGCAAACCACTCCAGTTTTGGATGAGGATGTAGAAGAACAAGCCGAGGATAACAGGCAGGCTCATGCGAAAAGCCTTCTTGCCTACAATCGGTAAAGTGGTGTCACGCACGAAAGTCACAAGCGCTTCAACAAGCGCCTGACCTTTGGAAGGAACCAAACTAGCCCGACCTACCATCAACTTGATAGCGATGATCAACAGGATCGAAACTACCCAACCAGTCACCATGGAATTGGTTACTGGAAGTCCGAAAATATTGAAGAGCTCGTTCGCTGCAGGACTCACTTCCGCAGAGGCATTAGCCAACGGAATGAGCAACATTAGAAATGAGAGGAGTAGTGTCTTTTTGCCCGCCATAGGTGAAAGAATGAGATTTGTTGGACGACGCTGGATCCGTCGTCAACTCTGGAAAGGACTTTTGGGAAGTTTAGGGACTAATGAGAGAGAAACCGTTTAAGAAAGTAGCTTCAACTTAATAGAGATCTAAAATTCTTGGCTAGGCGCAAAGCGTCTGACAGAAAGAATTCAAATGGCGAAGGACAATCTCAGCGGAGCTTTGGTAGGGCTCAAAGAAATAGAACGCAAAAGGGCCCCACAAAAAGCGAGACGAACACCTCCGCCGAAAAGAGGTAGGCCCAAGGCATTCGACCCGTACTACCTCTTTTGCACATTGCTGGTCATACTTTGCATCGGGCTACAGTTTGTCGCCATCGTTCTCTACGCATAGCCACAACGAAAAGTCAGAGCTATTAATCGTGCTGCAAGTTTCGCTCGTTCCAATTGAGAACTCTTGAATTAGACACGCTCTAGAATGAGAGAGTTGAAGGCATCTGCCCGCTCCTGAAACACAGTGACCTGTTCGAATGGCCAGTCTGCTGTTTGACAAATAGACCACCCAGACTGCTGTTCGACGACTTCCAAAGCCCATTCGAAATACGGTTCATGGTCTGTCCTGAAGTGGCAGCGGACACCTGTTTCGCACCGTTGAGCTAGCTGCTCTAAAAATTGGACGCAGAACAATCGGTTCTTCCAATGTCTCTTCTTGGGCCAGGGGTCGGGGAATAGCACAAAAACTTCCTTCAAGCGGACTTCCTTCGGCAACAAATCCAGGGTCTCGAAGGCTTCCGCCTTCAGGAACTGGACATTCGAAATCCCAGCAGAATTCGCCTTTTTCCGAGCCCTCTCTATGCGGTCCCCAATGATGTCCAAACCGAGGCAGGTCTTCTCAGGAAACGATTCAGCGAATTTCACCAGCCAATGCCCATGACCAGAACCGATTTCCAAGGTTAAATCGATCGGCTCTGAATAGAGGTTGGCCAAGGCAAATCTCAATTCGTCCCGGCGTTTTTTCACCAGTTCTAAGTGTTGGTCGTATCCTGCATTCACAGGTCCGGGGTTAAGAAGAGAAACCACGGGCCTTTCAACTCACATTATTTGGATTTGGAAAATTGGTCTTCAGTCTGAGGCAATCGATCAGCCTCCAAAAGAGGTAAACTGAAAACAACCTTCAGCCCCCCTTCAGTGGCGTTCTCCGCCCATACATTTCCTTGGTGCCATTCAATGATGTGCTTCACGATGCTCAGTCCCAGACCGGTGCCACCAGTTTCGCGAGAACGGCCTTTGTCGACTCTGTAAAAGCGCTCGAAAATTCTTCCCAGGTCTTCCTTCGGTACGCCAGCACCCTGGTCCTGCACCCAAAGCAACAACTCCCCTCCCCGCTTCTTGGCACCGATGATGACTTTGCCACCATCCGGCGAATACTTGGAGGCGTTTTCAATCAGGTTATCAAAAACCTGCCTAAGCTTAAGCACATCGTAGCGCACAATAGCTCTCAACTCGGAGGTAAACCCGACTTCAACTTCAAGGCCAGAGCGTCGAGGATTCGATCCGTAGTCTACGGCGATGTCGCGAATCCATGATAAGATGTCTGATTCGCTCCATTGGAAATTCGGACTGTCGCTTTCCAATCTGGATAGACTGAGCAGGTCGTTAATCAAGAGAGCGAGGCGCTCCGAATGACGGTGTATGATAGATATGAAACGATCCCTGTCCTCGGTGAGCATGGTTTCATGATCTGTGACCAGCGTTTCCGAGTAGCCTTTAATAACAGAAACAGGAGTCTTCAGTTCATGAGAGGCATTCGCCACAAAGTGCTTTCGAGCCCGCTCGAGTAGCTTCTGACGTGTCGTATTGTGAAGCACGAAAAGGAACCACGGGCCATTCCCTTCCAAGCCCTCCGACAAACGGGCCGCGGTAACATCTAGCCAAACCTCGTTTTGGCCATTGCGAAACGCTATTTCCCGTTTGGCAACTCCCCTTCCCTTCTTGGTATCCCAAACAAAGTCCAAAAACTCAGAATTGCCCATTCCGCTCTCGATTCTCTGTCCCACCTTATTTGAAATTGAAGGGAAAATCTTTTTCAAAGCGTTGTTAACCAACAATATATAATTATCTCTATCGACTATAACAACCCCTTCCTGCAGGCTTCCCAAGGTGGTTTCAATCTGATGAAGCTGACCACTGCTGCGACGACTCAAGTTGTTCACGTCCTCTACAAGCCTGTTGAGCTCCGCAATCAATTTCTCCCAATTTTCATTTACTCCCCGAAACTCGCGTGAGTGCGTGAGAATAGATGTGCGGCTTGCCAGCGACTCCGTCAGTAGCCGAATGGCCACTTTCTGACGGAAGTACTTGGTCGCGAAAAAAACGGTGGAGCCAATAGCTACACCTAAAAATACGAAGATCATTTCCGGGCTATCTGCTTTCTACCAAGCGATAGCCAACCCCGCGAACGGTCTCAAGCCAAGAGGCTTCGTTTCCTAGCTTTTCACGAAGTCGTCGCATGTGAGTGTCTACGGTGCGAGTTTCGATATCGTTTTCGTAGTTCCATACCTTCTGAAGCAATTTCTCGCGAGTCTGTACCTTCCCTCTCTCCTCGAGCAGAAGTTTGAGCAAGCGGAACTCTGTCGCTGTGAGCTCAATGGCTGAAGCATCCACCTCAACTCGGTGATGCTCAACATCCATTCGAATTCCATTAACTTCTAGTACCTTCTTCTCTTCAGCTTCTCCGCGTCGTTTCAAAATCGCAGAAACGCGAAGCATCAGCTCCTTGGGGCTAAATGGCTTGCAAACATAATCGTCGGCGCCGCTTTCGAAACCATCGATCCGATCCCCCTCTTCCGTCTTCGCGCTCAGGAAGATGATGGGAATGTCTTTAAGCGAAGAATCCGCCCGCATGAGTCGGCAAACCTGTAACCCGCTGAAGTCAGGCATCATGATGTCTAGGACGACAAGCTCCGGTCTGAACTGGCGGGCTGTTTCAAGTGCGAGACGAGAGTCGTTGAGAGCTCTGACATCAAAGCCACGCTGCCTGAGATGATAGCTCAACAACTCGGTCACATCGACCTCATCATCTACCACCAAAATTCGTTTCGAGTCATCCATTGCTACCATAAGCGTATTAATTAGCTTCCGAATTGTTACGAGACAAACTGCAAGGGCAACTCCAGCAGAGTTACAATTCAGTTACGCGTTATCTGACAAGAGGACAAAAGAAATGCAGTCAAACAATCCCATAACCTACTAATCTACAACCACTTACGACCTTAAAGCAATCATCAATATGCTGATATCCGATGGATTCACACCGCTAATTCGACCAGCCTGGGCCAAGGTCGCCGGCCTCGTAGCTTCCAGTTTGGCGATCGACTCCAAACGTAATCCATTCAATTTTGAATAATCGAAATCAGCCGGAATTTTTATTTTTTCCACATCCCTCATTTTGGCAATCTGTCTGATTTCTCGATCCAGATATCCGGCGTATTTCGTTCGGTAGAGGACTTGCTCAAGTGTCTCCTTATTCAACACAGAAAGCTCACTCGGCAACTCCTCCTCCCCTACCCCACGCCGTATGAGAGTGGCCCAAGTTGAAGTACCCTTTCTGCTCTTTTCCAACCACGCAATCCAATGGTCCACATCGGCTTGCTTCTGCTTCATTCGCTTCAAGCGATCATTGGGGACTAGACCGTGTTTCGAGGCGTGTTCGAGCATTCTCAACTCTGCACTTCCGTGATTAAAAAGTAGACGATACTCCGCCCGGCTAGTGAACATGCGATATGGCTCCTTGGTCCCCTTAGTTACCAAGTCATCAATGAGAACCCCCATGTATCCATCATGTCGCTTGAGGACCATGGGCTCCCCCCCCCTAACCTTCAGCACCGCATTGACCCCCGCTACCAAGCCTTGACAAGCAGCCTCCTCGTAACCGGAAGTGCCATTGATTTGTCCAGCAAAGAACAAACACTCGACCCTCTTCGATTCCAAATGGGGATAAAGCTGAGTTGGAGGAGCAAAATCGTACTCAACAGCGTATGCCGGCCTCAACAAATGAACGTCCTTCAAACCATCGATGGACCGAAGCATCTCCAACTGAGTCGAAAACGGTAAACTCGTCGAGAGTCCGTTTACATAGTATTCGTCTGTATTTCGCCCTTCTGGCTCCAAAAACAGCATATGACGCGTCTTTTCCGCAAAACGAACGTACTTATCCTCGATACTCGGGCAATATCGAGGGCCGGTTCCCTCTATTTCACCTCCATACATGGCGGATAAATGCAAATTGTCATTCACGATTCTCTGCGTCTCAGCTGAGGTGTAAGTTATCCAGCAAGAGACTTGATCTGTTCCAGGAACCCAACCCGCCTTTTGTTCTCCACCTTGTTCCACGTGGAACAGATCCTTTTCCTGCCTCGTGTCGTAGAACCCAAAAAGCGACGGATTGACGTCGCCCTTTTGTTCTTCAAGTCCGGAAAAGTCTATCGTGCGGCCTAGAAGACGCGGCGGAGTGCCAGTTTTTAACCGTTCCAGCTCGATACCGGCCTCAAGAAAGCTATTTGAAAGCGTTTTGGCAGAATAGTCGCCCATTCTGCCACCTTCCGTCTTATTCTTCCCGACGTGCATTAAACCTCTCAAGAAAGTTCCAGTAGTCACCACGATGGACTTGCCATAAAAATCTACATCCAAATTCGTCTGACAGCCGACAACTTTGCCCGACTTAAAGATCAATCCCGTGACGGTTGCTTGAAAGATCGACAAGTTTTCCTGCAATTCGAGCACATGCTTCATACGCAATGCGTACACTTTCTTGTCGCACTGAGCTCTGGGAGATTGGACAGCAGGGCCTTTGGACGCGTTCAGCAGGCGGAACTGAATTCCCGAGACATCTGCATTAACCGCCATTTCGCCACCCAATGCGTCGATTTCACGTACGATATGCCCCTTGGCGACGCCTCCAATCGCTGGATTGCAGCTCATCGCTGCAATTGTGTCGATATTTCCACTTAAAACCAGCGTGCGAGCACCCATGCGCGCAGCCGCTAAGGCAGCTTCACAACCCGCATGTCCTGCGCCACAAACTATCACATCGTATTCGTCCAGCATTCCGCTCATGGACGTGGAAAATAGGATAGGGCGCTACAAGCTCAAGTCGCTTCTTATCCGAGGCGACCGAACTACTTGCCTATGCAAAAACTGGAAAAGAGGACATCCAAGACATCCTCGTTGTCGATTCTTCCCGTGATCCTGCCTATGGCGTCAACTGCGCCACGCAATTCGCTCGCAATAAACTCTGCAGGCTCATCCATCTCGAAATTGCGGACCGCTGACTCCAAACATTCGGCTAGTTCATTCAGAGCCGCGTTGTG
Source organism: Pelagicoccus albus (assembly GCF_014230145.1). NCBI lineage: Bacteria > Pseudomonadati > Verrucomicrobiota > Opitutia > Puniceicoccales > Pelagicoccaceae > Pelagicoccus > Pelagicoccus albus. The sequence goes on along the minus strand of NZ_JACHVC010000012.1, from coordinate 1,082,567 downwards.
ACGGGCATTCACAAGAATGATATCGTCTTCATTCTGAGCCAGGTGAGAGGCTATGGTCTCGACGATCATGCTCTTTAGTCGGTCTGTTTCATCGCCTTTGGTGGCAGAAATCGAGACTTCCGCTAAACCTGAAAGCTCATCGCCAAGTGGTTTAAACTGTCCTAAATCGCTCTTGTTTCGAACAACAATGCAATTTCCTGAGTTAATTCGCGATAAAACTTCGGGCGGCAGGGTAGGGGAGGGTTTCGTTCCATCCAAAACCAACAAAAACAAGTCCGCTTCTTCAGTGAGTTCAACCGTTCTGCGAATCCCTTCACGTTCGATCTCGCTTTTAGCCTCACGCAATCCTGCTGTATCCATAATCTGGAGACAGTACCCATCCAACATTACGCGCTCTCGAATGAAGTCTCGTGTGGTACCGGCTTCCTCGCTCACAATCGCTCTTTCAAACCCAAGAAGGCAATTCAACAGCGAACTCTTGCCCGCATTGGGCTCTCCTAGGATCAGAGTTTTCACGCCATCGCGAAGAAACGCTGCATACTTGCTGCTATCGATCATACGCCCGCAAAACGAAAGGACAGATCTGATGGCCTCCACTTCGGCCTTCTTCTGTTCGGGCGGCAAGTCCTCATCCGGAAAATCGATGTATGCCTCAACGGTGGCTACAGTTCTTAATAAACCTTGCTTCAGCTCCTCCAATTGACGCCCAAACACTCCACGTAACTGCCTGTTGGCCAGACTGATAGCTCTATCGCTCCGAGCTTGGATCAACTCCATCACCGCCTCGGCCTGAGTAAGGTCCATACGACCGTTAAGAAATGCCCTACGAGTAAACTCTCCTGGTTCCGACTGGCGACAACCTCGTGACATGAGATCTTCGAGTAGGCGCGTGGCGATGAGGGGATTACCATGGCAACCGATTTCCAAGACGTCTTCGCCAGTATAGGATTTGGGACCGCGAAAAAGTGTGTAGACGACATCGTCCAAAACATCACCTGACTGCGAACGGTAGCTACTATGGTAAGCAAAACGAGGGGAGGGGGACTTGTTCCTTGCAAAAGCGGATAATGCAATTTGCTCGCACAGTGGACCGCTCACACGAACGAGGGCGATCGCAGATTCGCCTGAAGGTGTAGCCAAAGCTACAATCGTATCATTATTTTCCATACAAAAATGAGGGAGGTAACTGCTCGTTTGATCGAAGTATCCATGGTCGAGACTTACCTCATCAAACAAAAAAGCCGCTTTGACAAGCGGCCTTTGAAATTTGGAAGGTTGCAAATATCCCTCTACTTGGCTTCTGCCGTCTCGAGCTTTTTCTTTTCCAGGAGATCTGGGTTTACGACCTCGAGGATCTTAGTAGAGATGTCTTCAAAAACCTCTTTGTTTTCGGAAAGGAAAGTTTTCGCCGCTTCGCGACCTTGTCCGATCAGATCTCCGTTGTAGGAAATCCAAGCTCCCTTCTTTTCAAGTACCTTGTGTTCGATGCCCAAATCCACAATCGAGCCCGTTCTGGAAATGCCCTCATTGTACATGATGTCGAACTCCGCCTCTGTGAATGGAGCAGCCACCTTGTTCTTTACCATTTTGATGCGGGTCCGGTTTCCTACGACACTACCGGTATTGTCTTTGATTTGGCCAATGCGGCGGATGTCCATACGCACAGATGAAAAGAACTTCAGAGCGCGACCGCCCGGGGTGGTCTCTGGACTTCCGAACATAACTCCGATCTTCTCGCGTATCTGATTGGTGAAGAGGCAAATACACTTCGTCTTGCTAACGATACCAGTGAGTCGGCGCATCGCCTGGCTCATCAATCGCGCTTGAGAGCCCACGGTTGCATCCCCCATCTGTCCATCCAGTTCGTTCTTGGAAACAAGGGCCGCCACCGAGTCCACAACGATCACATCAATCGCGTTGGAACGAATAAGAGTTTCGGTAATGTTGAGGGCGTCTTCACCCGAGTCTGGCTGGGAAACCAAAAGATCGTCTACATTGACACCTAACTTTCGAGCATACTTGGGGTCCAAGGCATGCTCGACGTCTATGAATGCGGCCAGACCACCTTTGCGTTGCGCTTCAGCGATTAGACTCAAACACATTGTCGTCTTACCGGAGGATTCAGGTCCGTAGATTTCGCAGATGCGGCCACGAGGCAATCCACCGACACCTAAGGCTAGGTCGATCGAGATCGAGCCCGTCGAAATCACGTCGACATTCAGCTTGGAGCCGCTCCCTAGGCGCATGATCGACCCTTCGCCAAATTGTTTTGTGATAGCGGAGATTGCTAGTTCCACGTTCTTTTCACGATCGTCGGATGAGGGGAGAGGGTTCGTTTTGCCTTTAGCCATGTCAGTTACGTTGAAGTGTAGGGTTATTGTTTAGATTAAGCCGAATCTGCGAACGCCCAGCTTCACTGGCAAGATTCGAGTGATTTACTGCCCGCATATTAGCTGATAGCATAGGACACACACAGTCCCACCCCTGTGGTATCTGATAAAATCTCCATGTCGCACCATCAGGCATAGAGCTAGCTCGTATATGTAATGTGCTTGCAGAATGTAGACCCTCCGCTTGAAAAGGCACATCCAATCCTTACACTCACTCTCCGCGGCACGAATATTGCACAAACAACACCTGACGAAATGAAAATTAAAGCATACCTAAAGCCTACTTGTGGCTGGAGCATGGGCGTGCGTGCTATCATGGATAAGCACCAGCTCGAGTACGAAGACATCGACATTATCAACAACGCTGACAACTACGCCGAAATGGTTGCCAAGTCTGGCCAGCCTCTTTCGCCGTGCGTAGAAATCGACGGTATCATGCTAGCAGATGTAAGTGGCGAAGAAGTCGAGCAGTACATGCTGGCCAACAATCTCGTCGAATCCACAGACAAGTCGACCGAAGTCCCGACCGACCGTGGCTGTTCCGATGAGGAGCATGAGAAAATGCGTTCCGCGTCTAAGCCGATCCGCTTCTTCTAAGCCCTCTAAGATTAGAGATCTATTTTGAGCAGGGCCGGAGACGATTCTTCCGGCCCTTTTTTGCCTCTTAGCTCTCCCGACAGCGCCCTTTCCAATATGAACCAAATCTCTGCCTCTTCACTTCTCTACCGGAAAGACTTCGAACACGACGCATGCGGCGTTGGAGTCATCGCAAATATAAACGGGGAACGTTCCCACGAACTCCTCGAAAGGGCGATTCAAGCTCTTAAGAACCTCGCTCACCGTGGAGCGGTCGACGCGGATGCGATCACAGGAGACGGGGCAGGGGTTTTAACGCAAATTCCTCACGCTCTCTTCAGGGAATTTCTAGAGGACCAAGGTAAACAACTTTTCAATGACGAAGACCTAGGGGTCGGCGTCATATTCTTACCCAGAAACGACGACTATGCCCAAGCTCATGGTCGTAAGATTGTCGAAGCTGCAGTTGAGGCCGAGGGGCTAAGTCTACTCGCCTGGAGGTACATACCAGTCGATCCCAATTCTCTCGGGCGCAAGGCCGACCGGACTCAGCCACATATGGTTCAAGCTCTCATCGCAAAAACCGGTGAGATGTCAGCCGCCGAATACGAGCGTAAACTATTCTTGGCTCGAAAGGGTGCAGAGCGAGCTGCGCAAGAAGCAGAAATGAATGACTTTTACATCTGCAGTTTCTCGTGCCGCACCATAATATACAAGGGCATGCTTAACTCGCCCCAAGTCCGCAAGTACTTCCCGGACTTGAGAGACCCGTTGTACACGACAAACTTCGTCATTTTCCACCAGAGGTACTCCACCAACACTTTTCCTCAATGGCATCTTGCCCAGCCATTCCGCATGATGGCTCACAACGGTGAGATCAACACCATCAGAGGAAACCGCAACCTCATGCGGGCCCGCGAAAACTCCAACATTCATGGCATTTGGGGGGATCGCTACACTGACCTGCGGCCCATGCTGCAACCAGACATGTCGGACTCGGCCAGTTTCGACAACACCCTCGAACTGCTCACGCTCGGTGGTCGTTCCGCTCTCCAAGCCGTGACCATGATGATGCCGCCGGCTTGGGAGAACAATCCGTCGCTCACCGAAGCGCTCCGCGGTTTCCACGAATACCACGCTTGTATGATAGAGCCATGGGATGGCCCTGCCGCCATCGCCTTTACGGATGGGCGTTACGTGGCTGCGTCACTCGACCGTAACGGACTTCGCCCCGCTCGCTACAAGATATACGAGGATGGCACTTTCATGCTCGCATCAGAACTTGGTCTCATAGACGAAACCGACTTGAAAACCGTCAAGACGGGTCGCCTCGGTCCGGGAAAGATGCTCGCCATCGACATGGAGGAACACCGATTCCTCGACGATTCAGAGATCAAGGCAACAATCGGAAGCGACCCTAGCTTCTCCAAATGGTGCAGCGAACACCTCATTGACATTAAACAGCTCGCGGAAAATGCCGAAGGGCAAATCTCCAAATCCGAAGACGAGGAAATTCAACGCCAATTGGCCTTCGGCTACGAGAAAGACGAATACGATATCGTTTTCAAGCCCATGGCCGAATCAGGAATGGAAGCAATCGGTTCCATGGGTGACGATACACCGCTCGCCTTCCTTTCTCGGAAACCCCGCTTGCTGTACACCTATTTCAAGCAGCTATTCGCCCAAGTCACAAACCCGCCAATCGATTCGATCCGCGAACGTTCTGTGATGTCGTTGAACATGTTCCTTGGCGGTAGGTTGGGCTTGTTTGAGGACTTGCCACCGTCAGCCGGTTTCGTCAAAGCCAGCTCACCTGTTCTTTTCAACAACGAACTCGCTGCACTTGGGAAAACCGAGGTTTTGAAAGATCGCGTGATCACACTCGATGTTACCTACGAAGTATCGGCAGGTGCAGAGGGACTAGAACCGGCGATTAAGGCACTTGTAGCCAAGGCAGAAGAAGCAGCAGAAAAAAGCTTGGCCAAGGTCGTTGTTCTAAGCGACCGTAATGTATCCAAAGATCGGATAGCTATACCGATGCTACTGGCAACAGGCGCCGTTCATCAGCATCTCGTGAAAACGGGCTATCGTCTCAAGTGCGATATCGTGGCAGAAACCGGTGAGGCGAGAGACGTGCACCAAATCGCTTGCTTGCTCGGCTTTGGAGCTAATGCGGTTAACCCGTATATCGCTCTCGCGATCATGACCAATTTTGCTGAAAGAGGGGAAATTGAAAACCTTGACCCCAAAACGGCAGCTTACAATTACCGCAAAGCCATCGACAAGGGCTTGCTCAAGATCATGGGCAAGATGGGGATTAGCACCTTGTATTCATATTGCCGTGCTCAAATGTTCGAAGCGATCGGCATCTCACCAAAAGTCATTGAAGAGTGTTTTGTGGGAACGCCTAGCCCAATCGAGGGAATTGGATACGAGCTTATCGCTGCGGAAACGCTGGAGCGACACAAACATGCTTACGATCCTAATACCCAAGCCGAGCTAGAGAGCGCTGGCTACTACAAGTCGATTCGTAAAGGCGGTGAATTCCATGCATGGAACCCCAAGGTTGTGGGCGGCATGCATCGCTTCCTGAAAACCAGAAAGAAAGAAGACTTTGAAAACTACCGTCAGCAATCCGACGAGCATCAGCCGTATGCCATCAAAGACTTGCTTCGGATCAAGTATCCAGAGTCTGGAGTCGATGTTAGCCAAGTTGAGGAAGTCGAAGACATCCGTCGTCGCTTTTGCACCGCAGCGATGTCACTCGGAGCCTTGTCGCCCGAGTGTCACGAGACTTTGGCCATCGCCATGAATAGAATCGGCGGAAAGTCGAATTCTGGAGAAGGAGGGGAGGAGCCACGCCGTTATTCATTACTCGAGAACGGAGACAACGCTTCATCCGCAATCAAACAAGTTGCGTCCGGTCGGTTTGGGGTGACTGCAGAGTACTTGGCATCCGCTAAGGAAATCGAAATCAAAGTAGCTCAAGGCGCAAAGCCAGGTGAAGGTGGACAGCTCCCCGGACACAAAGTATCACCACTGATCGCCAAGCTTCGCTTCAGCGTTCCAGGTGTCACTTTGATCTCTCCACCTCCTCACCACGATATCTATTCGATCGAAGATCTAGCCCAGCTAATCTTCGACCTGAAAGAGGTTAACCCACGCGCCAAAGTATGCGTTAAACTAGTTTCTAGCTCTGGAGTTGGCACAGTGGCAGCGGGTGTCGCTAAAGCCTACGCTGACGTTATCCTAGTGTCTGGCCATGATGGTGGAACAGCGGCCTCGCCACTTTCTTCCGTTAAGCATGCTGGTTCCTCTTGGGAAATCGGACTCGCTGAAACCCATCAGGTTTTGATGATGAACGGACTCCGCAACCGGGTTACTCTCCGCACCGATGGAGGTATGAAAACCGGTCGCGACATCATAATAGCAGCGATCTTGGGGGCTGAGGAATTCAACTTTGGTACCTCCGCTATGATCGCTGCAAGCTGTGCCATGTTCCGTGTTTGTCACCTGAATACATGTCCAGTCGGCGTTGCGACTCAACGGGACGACTTACGTGGTAAATACAAAGGGACTGCAGAAAATGTAATCAACTTCTTCAATGCGGTAGCCGAAGATGTGAGATACTACTTGGCAAAGCTTGGAGTAAGAAAACTCGATCACTTAGTTGGGCGTACCGAGTTTTTGGAACAAATAGACGATCCAGAAAATCCAAAAACTGCCCAAGTAAATCTGAGTGGACTTCTGCACAATCCGGATCCAAGCGGAGAATCTCCAAGGATACACACTCGTCCCCGTAATGAAAGACTCGGCTTCGACGGAAATCTGGACTCCACCATTATTCAGGAATCTCACGACGTAATCGTAGACAGAGCTCCTTCATTCAAAGGAAAGTACAAAGTCGGAAACACGGATCGTTGCATAGGAACTCATTTATCCGGAGAAGTCGCATACGTGCGCGGAAATCGCCATCTCGCTCCGGGTTCTATAGATCTCACTTTCAAAGGCACAGCCGGTCAGAGCTTTTGTACTTTGCTAACGCACGGTATCAAAGCGACACTGTTTGGCGAAGCGAATGATTACGTCGGTAAAGCGATGAGCGGTGGAGAGATTGTCATCCGCCCAGACGAGGAACAAAGCTACGTCTGGCACGAAAACACGATCATTGGTAACACTTGTCTCTACGGGGCAACTGGTGGAACGCTGTACGCAGCGGGACGAGCAGGAGAGCGCTTTGGGGTACGTAACTCTGGTGCGATCGCCGTCGTCGAAGGAGTAGGGGATCATGCTTGTGAATACATGACTGGCGGCCTCGTAGTTTGTCTTGGAAAAACGGGTACAAATTTTGGAGCTGGGATGAGCGGAGGACTGGCTTTCGTCTACGACGAAGAAGGTCTCTTCGAAGATCTCTACAACCCAGATATGGTCGGAATCGAACGAATGGGTGACGGGGGTGAGATAGACGCCTTAAAACAAGTGATCTCAGCTCACAGCGAAAGCACAGAGAGTCCCGCGGCCAAAAGCCTTTTGGAAGATTGGCAGGCAAGCGTAGCTAAGATATGGAAAGTCGTTCCTCATCCCAGCACGCCGGATGGAGATAAGAACCGACTCGTTCTTGACGAAAAAAGCACTCCTGTTTTGCAGGTATAAGCATAAGAACTACAGTATTCGCTCAAAAGGCTCCCTTTAAAAGGGAGCCTTTTATTTGCCGATAACTTAGATGCTTAGCCTGTAATTACCTTGTGTAATGCTGCTCCAAGAACTGTTTGAGCCTAGTTGCAGTTTCTAGACCTATTCCTTCCACAGAGCGCAACTCCGTGATGCTCGCATTCTTCAACCGATCTATGCTTCCAAATTCATCCAGAAGGCTGGCACGTTTTTTAGGTCCCAAACCTGTGAAGTCATCAAGTATACTTTCACGGATACGTTTACTCCTAAGGTCCGCATTGAATGTATTGGCGAACCGATGGGCTTCGTCTCGAGCTCGTTGCAAAAGTTGAAGCCCCGCATTTTTCAGGGGAAGGCGTAACGGAGGCCGTTCATCCGGGAATATGATGGTCTCATGCTTTTTGGCTAATCCAATAATAGCAGGAGGTTCAATGTCTTGAATCAAAAAGGATTTAAGCGCAGCACCTACCTGACCCATTCCACCGTCGATAACGACTAAATCAGGAAACTCTTTTCCTTCTTTGTGTAGGCGGCGGTACCGACGACCAACAACTTCTTCCATTGAGCGAAAATCGTCGTTTCCTTCGAAGCTCTTTATTTTAAACCGACGGTAGCCTGCCTTATTCGGACGTCCGTCAACAAACTGTACCATTGAAGCAACTACAAAAGTTCCAGATATGTGCGAGATATCAAAACACTCGATCGTCTTAGGTGGGCCAGATAATTCGAGTTCTTTTTCCAGCAGCGTTAGAGCATCTCCATCACTCGGCTTTACCACGATATCTCTCTCAAACTTCCTAGTCTTTTTGAGTGAAGCTTCTAAGGCGAAAACGATGTCGCGAAGAGACGCCGCTTTTTCGAAGTTTCGAGCTGCAGCCTCCTTGGACATTTCAAGCTTTAGGTCTTCTAGCCATTCCTTCGACTTGCCTTGTAGGAATTCGCAGGCGTCGTCGACACGAGCCTGATACTCCTCAACTGTAACCCTGTTGTCATGACCATAGATCTCCGACCTAACATCATCGTACAGTAGGAAGCTGCCATCGTCCTGCCGCTTCGGACTTGCATCTCCCAATAGGATTCCGAAGCGACGTCTCATCTCCGCTAAGGTTTTACGGATATGGTTCGCATGAACAAAAGGACCGAAATACCTCGCTCCATCTTCTTTTTTGAACCGAGCAAGAGCGAAGCGAGGTAACTCTCTTGTCACGTCAACTCGAACCAACAGAAACCGCTTATCATCAACGAAATCGGTATTGTACTTTGGCTTCCATTTTTTGATCAATTGCCCTTCCAGTAGCAACGCCTCCGGTTCTGACTTCACTACGATGAAATCAAAATCTCGAATCATTTGGACCAGAGCGCGGATTTTCGGCTGATGCGTGAACTTCTTCGAAGCCTGAAAATAAGAAGACACTCGTTTCTTCAGACTTTTCGCTTTCCCCACATAGATAACAGAGCCTAGCCGGTCCTTCATCAAGTAAACCCCTGGTTTTTCAGGTAGTCTCCGGACTTTTTCCTTCAGATCGCTTGGTTCGGGATTGGCCATTTTTCTTTATCTGGGAGCAAAACAAATATAGCCAAAACACCAATCCGAAACCTTCCCCAATCGTTCAAGACAAGCAGATGTCGCAAAAATCAAAGATTATTCTCGTTACCCTCGGTGAAGAACTACTCCTAGGCTTAACTCCCAATGGACATCTCACTTACATCGGCGATCAACTGCGGCAAGCGGGGAACGCGATGCACGCAAACATCACCATCTCCGATTCTCCAGAAGACATTGAGGATAACTTCGACCTCTATTGGAAAAAAGCGGACGTTCTCATAACGACAGGGGGACTCGGCCCGACTGTCGACGACCGCACAAAAGAGGTCATTGCACAATGTTTAGGTGAAACACTTGTTTACGACCCTACGGTCATGAAGGCCATCGAAGATCGTTTTGCTGCACTCAATTTAGTCGTAAGCGAAAACAATCGGAAGCAAGCGTTCCATTTCGAGAATGCCGAAGTGCTGCACAATGAAAACGGCACTGCTCCGGGACTCTGGTTGGAAAAAGATGGCAAGATTCTCGTAATGCTTCCGGGTCCGCCCCATGAACTTCAACCGATGTTCAACGAGCAGGTTCTGCCTCGGTTTCTTGAGAAGGGCATAGTACAAGAAAAAGAAAACTATATCCAAATTCGCACTACAGGAATTGGGGAGTCCAATCTCGAAACGCTGCTTCAACCGATTGCAGAGCGAGAAGACGGACTCGAACTGGCTTACTGCGCACATCCGGGAATGGTAGACTTTAGGATGAGTTTTCCAAACCTCATAAATCCATACGATCGCCTCGCTGAGTTGGCAGAGGAATGCAAATCCCTGCTCGGTGATAATTTCCTAACTACCGGAAATGAAACCATTCTAGACATTGTATCCAGGATAATGCGACGAAAGAAACTCAAGCTTTCTACAGTCGAGAGTTGTACTGGTGGCTATATTTCAAACGAAATCACAAACCTAGCTGGTTCATCCGAATACTTCGTAGGTGGAATGGCTACCTACAGCATCGGTTCAAAAGAAGATTTAATATCCGTGCCCAGTGATTTGATACAGCAGCATGACGTAGTAAGCGAAGAAGTCGCTACTGCCATGGCGATAGGGGTTGCTGAGCGTTTGGAGACGGATTACTCGATCAGCACTACAGGTTACATTGGACCAGGAGGAGGAACCGAACGAGACCCAGTAGGAACGGTTTATGTAGGAATACACACGCCCTCGAAAACTTACGCAAAACGGTTCAGTCTAAGAGGACCTAGAGTTGCTCAAAAAAGACGCGTTTTCAATCTTGCTGTCGATATGCTACGAAAAGAGCTATTGGGCCTGTGATTTGCTAACCGAAATGGGATGAGTCAAGTTAAGGACCAACTCAATAGGCCACTACGTGACCTTCGGATTTCGCTTATTGATCGCTGCAATTTGCGTTGTTCTTACTGCATGCCTAAGGAGGTTTTCGGTCCGGACTACGCTTTTCTGCCGAAAACTTCCCTTTTGAGTAACGAAGAAATCCTATTCGTTGCAAAAAGCTTCGTAGAACTCGGGGTTCAGAAACTTAGGCTAACGGGAGGAGAACCTTTGTTGCGGCCCAACTTAGATTCATTGATTTCCTATTTGTATCAAAATACTGGAGTCAAAGACATTTCCCTCACTACCAACGGACTCTTGCTTCCCCGATATGCTGATAAACTGAAAAGAGCCGGTTTACGTCGAATTAACGTCAGCTTAGATAGTTTGGACCCAGCACGGTTCGCTGTGATGAGCGGTGGAAAATCTGATCCTGAGGCCGTTTTGCGAGGCATCACCGCGGCAGAAAAAGCAGGCCTCCCAGTTAAAGTAAACATGGTTGCAAAACAGGGGGTTAACGAAATGGACATTTTGCCTATGGTCGATTTCTTCCGATCAAAAGGCATCACCTTGAGATTCATCGAATTTATGGATGTCGGCGAGACGAACCGATGGAGTTTGAAAGAAGTTGTGCCCGCGAAAAGGATACTCGATCTGATTTCCGAGAAGTACGAGTTCGAAGCCGTTGATCCAGACTACAAGGGCGAGGTTGCAACACGCTATAGGTTCAAAGACACCAGAAGCGAGTTCGGCATCATAACTTCGATTACAAACCCATTTTGTGGAGATTGTAATAGGGCTAGAATTTCGGCCGACGGAAAACTCTACACCTGCTTGTTTTCCAATCAGGGGACTGATTTACGCAAATCGATTCGCGAGGGAATTACTCAAGACGAATTCACCAATTATGTATCCAAGCTCTGGAGCAAAAGAGACGATCGCTATTCCGAAGATCGCAGCCAAAGTAAGAGTCCAGTGAAAAGAAAGAAGATCGAGATGTCCTACATCGGCGGTTAGTCCGAACAAACGTGTAAGCTAGGCTAGAGAAACGCCAAAATAATTTAGCATCCAAACCTCTTTCCAAACACGGTAACGTCCTTCCCAAGTGATACGACCGTAATCTTCCTGCAGGTGAGGTGGGAACAAAAATCCCTCTTTCACGTTTATCTGCTCCAGTACTTGCTGCTGACGATTGAGCTCGTCGATAGGGTCTAATTCGTAAGTCGAGAGGTTGAGCTTTTCCAGTCTCCTGCGATGTACCTTGTAAAGTTCCACCACACTGCGCGTCCAAGGCTTACGAATCACAGACCAGTTTTCCGGATAGAAGCCACCATAGGGCATGTAGAGATTGTCCGTGATGATTCGTTCGTTGTCCTCAGTCTCCGAGGTGAAAGAAAAGCAAAAACCAATATCTCCATTCGCTTGCGGGACGAATAGGATCTGAAACCTAATCTTGTTGTCGTCGCTTTGAAAAACGCTGGATCGAATGAAAAGTCCTTGGCCAATATCCGCTAGCACCGCACGAGATCGGCTAAAACTCTTCGCTTTCAGCCAATCCTTTATTTCGATGAGCTTCTTCTGAGCCGGCCATTCTTCGCCTGTGTTGTTTTCAGAAAAGCGAGGAAACAGAGCCATGTTGCTCTTGCTCAGAGCATTAATCGCAAGCCAAGTGTAAACAGTTTCGACCAGCAACCATCCCAGAAAAAAGATCGCTCCGATTACCCAGAAGGGTCGGTTTAGCCAACCCGCATCGTAGATGAGGTACGCTAGACCAAAGGAAACCCCAAACCAGCGAGCCCAGCGATTTAGGACTGATACCTTGAGTGAAGAAACGCGGCTGTTTAAGAGAGCTAGCCCTACGGAAGACGCTACGCATACGTAGACGAAAATCTCTTCAAATAGGGTTAGTGATTGATCGGGCATAATAACGACAAAGAGGCAGGTACTAGAGGCTGACAAAGGTGGGGCTCAATAAAAAAAGCGTAAAGAGCTTAGTCTCTTACCAATTATCAGGAAGGGCAAATAATCGTCTTGAGCTTTGATTGCTGAAGCCAAAGCACCGTTGTTCGCCAAAAGAAAAAGCTCACCCCGAAGGATGAGCTTAGAAGAATGTTGATTGAAGCTATATTAGGTCAAACGAACCGGCATGATCACGCACAAGAAGCTTTCGAGCGTTTTGAATACACCGGGGCTGACTTCGTCCTTCAGTTCGAAATAGAGCTCATCCTTGGTCAAAGCCTTCAGAGGATCCATCAAGAACTGTGGGTTAAAGGCCACTTGAAGATCTGGCCCGCTGTAGTCGATAGCCAAGGATTCGTGAGATTCTCCAAAATCCGGGCTAGAAGCGGAGAGCTCCATCAGGTTATTGGAGATCTGAATCTTCACCTGGTTGGACTTGTCGGTGGTTACCAGAGCAGCACGGTGAATGGATTGCAGGAACAACTCCCGCTCCACCTTAATGCGTTGGTGAGTCTCCTTGGGGATAACTTGTTGATAGTTTGGATAGTTTCCTTCCACCACTTTGGAAACGAGGTGGATATCTCCCACAAAACCATCGGAATCATCCTTGGTGTGGATCTGGAAAGCAACTCGACGGTCGTTGAAAGCGATCTTGAGGCTCTCCCCTTTGTCGAGGAGTCGAACGAGCTCCGAAACTGTCTTTGCCGGTAAAATCAGGCTACCTGACAGGCCTTCTCCGACTTCCATCTCATGGTCCGTTTTGGCAAGGCGGCGTCCATCAGTTGCTACGAGGCTGAGGCGACCTGAAGTACCTTCTTCGGGTTCGAGGAAATTGAAGAACACGCCATTGAGCATGTAGCGGGTTTCGTCGCTGGACTGGGCGTAGGAAACGCTCTTAATCATGCCAGCAAGTGTCGATTGCTCGATCGTGAAAGAGCGGTCGTCGCTGAACTCCGGGAGGGCAGGGAACTCGTCGCGGCTGATGCCCATGATCTTGAAATTGGATCCACCGGAAGCGATTTTGACCTGGTTGTTTGGCGAAGCGTCAACCTTCACATCGCTGTTGGGCAACTCTTTGACGATGGTCGCCAGTCGCTTGACCGGGAGGGTTACCGCCCCTTCCTCCTCCACGGTAGCTTTGATGCGAGCACAGATTCCAAGATCGAGGTTGGTGGTGGTGAGCGAGATCGTATCGCCTTCGGCTTCGATGAGCACGTTGCTCAAGATCGGCATGGTCGCCTTGGAGCCAACGACGTTGAGGACTTGCTGGAGGCCGTTGCTGAAATGATCTCGGTGGATTTTGAACTTCATTGGGGAGGATTTAGCTAGTTTTTGGAGTTTCTGACAATTCCAATGGATAGTTAGTTAATTAATTAAAAAAAGTATCCCTATTCTTATTGGCTGTGAATATCGGGAATAAGGGACTTAAGAACGTGAAAACCAATGACTAAGGCCTGTTTGAAAATGTTCAAGCTCAGTGGGGTTCATTGTTTCCAAAAAAGAACATGTTAAAAAAAACCTAGTTTTAACAATTTGTTGGGGAGTTTTGCCCAAGTTGTCACCAGTTGTTTCCGACTACTTTGCTGCCGCTTTCGAGGACCGTTTGGCTGAGATCCGTTTGAGTCGAATCAAGTGTCGGATCAGTCCATAGAATAGGTAGCTCAGAAAAATGAGGACCAGAGCGTACTCTCGAGAGAAGTAGACTAAGCCACCAACGACTAAGACGGCGACGAAGGTTGTGAAGCGGATTTGGGTCTGCCAATCGATCTTTTTGAAGGAAGGGTAGCGCACGTTGCTGATCATGAGATAGGAGATCAGCAGCATCAAAATCGGTAGAGCAGGAGCGTATGCTCTGAGTGCATCGTGTTTTGTAAGAACCAGCACGATTGTCGCGATCATGCCTGCAGCTGCAGGAACAGGCAGTCCAAGGAAATCACCGTTGGCGTTATCGAGTGTCTTAGATCGGACGGCAGGATGCGTGATAACGTTGAATCTCGCTAGTCTGACTCCGGCACAGAGTAGATAGATGAAAGCAAAGAAGAAACCGGCCTTCGTGAAAAACTCCTCATTCTGGCCTGGATTCAAGATGAGAAAGAGCACCATCAAGGCTGGTGCCAATCCGAAGGTCACGATGTCGGCTATCGAATCGAATTCCTTACCAAACAGTGATTCTCGTCCACCTAGCCTGGCGACGCGCCCATCGAGGGAATCGCAAAGCATCCCGCCCAAAATGAACAAAACGGCTTCACGAAACAGTGCCATGGGGTCACTCAACTGGTCGCCCGCCATCATCCCATAGCGTGCTTGGATGCAATTTTTGATGGCAAGGAAGCCGAAAAACAGATTACCCGCCGTAAAAAGGTTGGGCAACAAGTAGATCTTGCTGGCTTGGGAGGCGTCTAACTTGACGATTTCCTTGGGTTCGAGATCGGGCTCTTCGTCCAAAAGGTGTTGTGGATTAGTGTTTTAGGGAGTCGAGATACTTCCAGAAAGAGGAATGTTGCTCGACTAGCTGTTCTTCCGAGATGGGCAGTTTGCTTCGGTAGATGAAGTCAGTCAGGGAGTTCTTATGAAGAATGCAGAGCGTCTCCAGAGAACCGCCTTCTCGTCTGAAGTAGATACGATGCTCCCCGGACCGAAGACGAAAAATCGATTTTCCTCCCCGTTTAAACGAGCTGAGTGGCTCTTGGGGATGGTTGAGTTGGTATTCGGTTAAGTTGCTCAGGGGATCGATAACCGCGAGCTGCTTCATCGTAGGAAGCTTCTCTAGCTCGTGAAGGGCCTGTTCGCTAAAAGTGACCTGGAACATGTTGATAAGTAGCGTAGTTTTGCGTCGAATTCTTTAAAACACCGGCTGAAACGCAATGCTCAAACAAAGGACCTAAACCTGCTTTCACGCAAATGGTACTTTGCCTTCGAATGCCTTCACAGCGGCTTGCTTAAGCGACCTTTGTAACTCCGAGCGAGATCACGATTCGCTTCCATGGCTCCATCCGTATTTTGACTACGCAGTAGCGGAGCTTCGATACCGAGTTTGTGCAGCTCGTCCAAGATCTCCATTTGCAAGAGATTGATAAGCATGGCACCCGCCATCGTTGAAGTGGGACCTGCGAACTTCCCTGAATCGTGCAGTTCTACGATGGCGTCACCGAAGCTGCCGCAGTTGTCGAAAACGTAGTCCGCTATTTCGTGCAGCATCTTGCCGCCGGAGTGGGTCGTTTTTACCTTTTTGGCCATTCCTACCGATGTTAGGGCAATTACTTTCAGCCCTTTCTGCTTCGCGTATTCTGCGATTTCGATGGGAGAACAATTTTTGCCTGAATTCGAAATGACGATGATGAACTCGCCTTCTTGCAGTCCGTGGTTTCGATCATAGCGAGCGGCTAGCTGAGTGCCGTAACCTTCCAGGTTTTCGATGAAGCCGCCGGTCATGTCCAGGATGGCGCTGACGCAAACGAGACCGCCAGCACGTCCAACCATCTCCCGCCCGATAATCTCCGAGTGACCGCTACCAAAAGTATGGATCACCCCTCCATCAGCGACTGATGTGGCCATCAGTGGAGCCAGTTTTTCGATCACGGCTTGATTTTGTAGGTATACCCGTTCGAGCAAAACTTGGGTGGTCTTAAAATAGTTCTCCTTAAGCATGAATTTATTTCGTTTGGGTCAGCTTTGTTGCTGAACGGTAAAGAAACAAGGGGATTTGCATTCGACCAAGACTGCGTTTCGTGGTTCTATTATCTCAAAATCCTAACCAAAGAACTCAAAAATCTTATGCCAGAAGTATCCACCTTAACCCAACTCGAACAACTCAAGAAGTTCACCGTTGTCGTAGCAGACACCGGCGACTTCCAAACCATGAAGGAGTTCGAACCACGCGATGCGACAACGAACCCGACTTTGATTCTCAAAGCCGCAAGCAAGCCCGAATACGCCGCTTTGGTCGACAAGGCAGTCGCTGCAAAGAAGGATTCCGGATTGACTGGAGGAGCTTTGGTGGAAGCGATAATCGACGAGTTGCTTGTCCTTTTTGGTATCGAAATTTTGGATATTGTTCCGGGTCGCGTTTCCACTGAAGTTGACGCCCGTCTCTCCTTCGACACAGCAGGCACTATAGCCAAGGCGAAAGACATCATCTCCCTCTACGAAGCCAAGGGTGTCTCGCGTGACAGAATTTTGATCAAGATCGCCTCCACTTGGGAAGGCATCAACGCTGCCGCAGAACTAGAGAAAGAAGGTATCCACTGTAACCTTACGCTTCTCTTCTCCATGGCTCAAGCTGTGCATTGCGCGGAATCCGGTATCACATTGATTTCCCCATTCGTGGGTCGCATCATGGACTGGTACAAAGCCAAGGAAGGTAAGTCCTTCGAAGCCGCGGAAGACCCGGGCGTTCTTTCAGTTCAGTCGATTTACGACTACTATAAGAAATTTGGATACAAGACTGAAGTTATGGGAGCGAGCTTCCGCAACAAGGGAGAGATCCTAGAACTCGCAGGTTGTGATCTTCTCACTATCTCGCCAAACCTTCTCGAAGAACTCGCCAATTCTTCCGAGCCGGTCGAAGAAAAGCTCAGCGTCGAGAGTTCCAAGTCCAAGGAAATCGAGAAGATCGATATGAACGAAAACACTTTCCGTTGGATGTTCAACGAGGATGCCATGGCGGTTGAGAAGACGGCCGAAGGCATTCGCAACTTTGCCAAGGACATCGTCACCCTTGAGGAAATGATCCAAGGAAAGCTCTAGTTGATCTTCTAGAGAAATTCATTTTGAAGCGTGATCGAGTCGTTCGATCACGCTTTTTTTGTACCCGGTTAAGAGTTTTGAAGTAGGATGTCGTTAGCCGTGATGGTGACTAAATCCTCTTTTGCCAAGGTACGTGTGTGCTGGCTTAGGCGAAGCGCTTGGTTGCGGATGACTTGTTCGAAGAGGTTGCGAACGTAGCGGCCATTTCCAAAATCGACTTTCGGCTTCTGAAGTTCGTATTCGAAAACTTGATTCAACTTTTCTTCCGCATCCTCCGCCAATTCGTATTCGTTGTTTTGGCAGAATATCTTGAAAATTCGAAGCAGGTCCGGGCTTGCGTAATCCTCGAAATGGATGGTTTTGCTGAAGCGGGATCGCAGGCCGGGGTTGGCTTGAATGAAGGATTCCATATCGGCTGGATACCCAGCTACGATCACGATGAGCCGATCACGATCGTCTTCCATGCGTTTGACTAAAGTGTCTATCGCTTCGCCACCGAAATCGTTTTCGCCACCGCTCAACAGGCTGTAGGCCTCATCGATGAAGAGGATACCGTCCAAGGCTTTGTCGATGATTTCAGAAGTCTTTTTGGCAGTGTGTCCGATATATTGCCCTACTAGTCCCATACGATCGGTTTCTACCAAGTGGCCGCTTTTTAAGACGCCGAGCTTTTGGTAGATTTTAGCTAGGATACGGGCGACTGTGGTCTTCCCTGTTCCCGGGTTTCCCGAGAAGACGAGATGGAGTGAAAGGGGCGCGGTTTTTAGCTTATGTTCTTCCCGCTGCTTTTGGATCTCGAGGAAATGGGCCAACTTTTGGATTTCTTGTTTCACTCCCTCCAAACCGACGAGCTTATCGAGCTTGGCGAGTTGGTCTTCCAAAGTGCTCGTGTCCTCCTCGGCCGGAGTTTGTTGTTCCGTTTTGCTAGGAATATCGAAAAGTCTAGTACCTGAGCGTTCGAAAAGGGACCTGGCTTTTTCTTCGGCGAGGGCGGCCGGCTCGGTATTTTGCCCAAAAAGTGTATTGCAGAGGTTTGTGAGAAAAACGCTTTCGTCGTTGCTCAAATCTCCATCGGCCAGTGCTAGGGCGAAACTCGCTTCCGCGATTGCAGCTGCCAATTGCGGCCGTTCTTTGGCCGTTCTCAGCTGGGCTAAGTCGTAGGTAGGAAGATTATCAATACGCGACTTTATCAAGCCGTCGTACATGTCAGACCAACCCAAGGCGCTGATCGCTCCCTGTATGAAAGCTCGCTCTGCAGCGACCTGATCGCCGTCGATTAGGGCTGTCAGAAAGAGGGCGAAGCGAAGTTCGAAGTCTATTTCGAAGTCTGAGAAGGCGTATCGCTTGATCAGCGTTTTCTTGAGGTCCGGAAAGTCCTTGAGGCAAATCCGGGCAGCGGATCGAGGGTCTTGCATCTAGGGGAGATTGGGCCCGCGACTCAATACTCGCACGCTTGAACGCGCCGGTGCGAAACGAGCTTCGATTTCCGATTGAATTCGGTGAGCAACGTCGGGATCGCCACAAGTGAAAATATCGATGGCCGCGTAGTTGTATTCAGGCCAAGTGTGCACGGCTATGTGGCTCTCCGCTATAACCACTACGCCGGATAGTCCATGAGGGCTAAACTGGTGAAAAACCGGTTTTACCACGGTGGCACCCGCTTGGTTGGCTGACTCGACTAGAGCCTCCTGCAGGGCCGATTTTTCGACGAGGAGTTTCTCGGGACAGTCGTTCAGCTCTACCAAGATATGAGTGCCCAACTCCCTAGGAGGAGCGGGCACGCAATGAGAAGAATCTGAAGCGGGCTCTTGCACTAGGCAGTGCCAAGTTTGGCCTTAAGGGCGGCTAGCTTGTCGTTAACTTCGACCGAAGCGCCACCGCTAGCTCCCATGCTTTCGAATTCCTTTTCGAGGGCGTCGCCTCCACCGCCGGAGACTTCCGACAATTCCTTAGCCGCGTCTGCCTCGTAGGATTGGCGTTCCGCTTTGGCCTTCATGCGGGCCATTAAGTCGTCCGCCTTGTTGTTGTTGGAGATACGAGCCTTGGCTTCGTAAATGTCCTTTTTGACTTGGGCGGCTTTGCTCTGGGCGATGATGAAGTCCTTGTTACGCTTAAATTCCGCAAGCTCGTCGCCCATCTTGATGATCTCCTTTTTCAGCTCGTCTACGGCGGCACGTTGGCTCTGCCATTGAGTTTCCAGGGTCGTCATCTTCTGCTCGTGCTCGGTGGCGCGTTGCAGGGCTTTGACGGCGAGCTCCTCCTTACCGGCCTTCAGAGCCATTTCCGCCTTTTGCTCCCAAGAGAGCTTTTCCGCCTTTTCCTTTTCCAGCATGGCCTTGGTTTGACGCTCGGTAGCGATGCAGCCTTGCACGGACTTTTTGGCCTCCATGATCTGCTTGTCCTTATCGCGGATGGCTTGCTCCAGCATGATTTCGGGCTTTTCCATCTTGTCGATGGCCTTGTTGGCAGCTGCTTGTCCGACTTTGAAGATGCGTGAGAATATACTCATGATTCGAAAGGGTCTGAGGTTAGGCGTTTTCCACGCTCGAGGAGAGGAGTTCTTCAGCTCGATCGACCGCGAGTTCCAGAGCGTCGAATACGCTTAGGATCTCGTGGTCGTTGAGGCTGCCAGTTTCGCGGCTTTCCACTAGGACGAGGCGAGGATCCTCGGGGTTGGTATTGTTGATTCCAAAACTGACGGGCAGGATCTCGGTGTTCAGATCGAGCAACTTGAAGTGAAGGGAGGCATCGCCGAAGTCGTGCAAGTGGCCGAGGTCGACTTCGAAGTAGATGGCCTCTTCACCGACGTTGAGAAATACGGGTAACTCTTCGCCTCGGACGACGCGGTAGATGCTGTTTCCGAGCTCTTCCACTTCGAAGCCGTGGAGGGTGAGGAAGCGGGTGAACTCCTCCTCTTTTTCGATCTTGATAACGATGTTTTTCATAAAGGCTTTTGCTTGAGGTTTTGGGTTTTTAAACGATCAGGCGGGTTGCTTGAGTTGGAACTCCTTTTCGATTTTCAGGAAATCTTCTACGTGATCTGCCAAGACGATAAGGCTGTCTCCTTCTTCAATACGGGTGTCTTTGCTCGGGTTGAGCAGATGGCGTTCGCCCTTGATGATGCCAATCACTTGCATGTTGGCGGGATGCTGGAGGGCGGCGACTTGGATATCGAGCAGGAGCTGACCGTGCAGAGTGGTGCGGTGCACGTAGAACTGGCTTCCTTGGCGGGAGGTGATTAATTGCTCGAAGGTCCTGCGAATACCCGGGTGGATGAACTCCTGTACGATCATCCGCTCGTTGATGCCGTCGGCGAGGATGATGCCATCGGTTTGAGCTCGCTCCATCATGCGCAGATTACTGGAGCTGACCAACTCCACCACCGTCTTGATGGGGACCCCGCTCTCTTGCTCGATCAATTCGATTATCGATCCGATGGCGTAGGTGAGGGCGTCGGAGGCAGGGTCGCCGGGGGAGGCTGGCAAAATGAATACGCCGTCCGACTCAGTGACGTTGGCCCGGTTTAGCGTTTCCTCCGAGGTGGGAAGCCCCTTGACGAAGAGGATTCCGCGTTTGGTCAATTGTGCCGGCAGCTCCTTGAGGTCATTGGAAACGATGACGATCTTTTTGGAGGCGTAGTTCGGGTTGGCCTGAAGTTCGTCGATGATCTGCGATACTTTTTCCAAACTTGGAAAGTTGCAGATTAGGATGTGGTTGGTGTGCTTAATCGTCATGGCGCCCTTACGCTTCAGTGATACACGCTGAAGCACGGTTTCGGTTACAGTTGCTAGCAAATATCCCAACAAGCCGATGCCCAACATGAAGCAGGGGTAGGCGATGAGGAATCGTCCGATGAAAGTCTGGGGGAAGAAATCGCCATAGCCGACGGTGGTCATTGTCACCATGGCCCACCAGATGGAGTCGATGACCGTTAGCCCCGTTTGATGGTTTCGCTCCGCGAGGTAGAAGCCCAAGCCAAATACCAGATTTAGCGAGCCAGCGATGAGTGCGACCTTGCCCAGCCGGGCACTGGTTTCGCTGTGGCGGGAAATGAACTTTCTGAGGAGTTGAAACAGCATTCGCGAAGAGAAAAGAGGAGAACAGCTAGAGATCCCAGTCGTCTTTCCAGCGATCGGGAGGTGTGGGTGAATTGTCGAAGTCGTTGCTCTTTCGCTTCAAAACTTCGACGGCTTCCACGGTGGAAGCGCTGGGGCCATCGGATACCGCGTGGGCGATTTGCTCGGAGTAAGGGCGTCCGTGCTGATGGAGTTGCTCTATCAGATTCAGGCCCTGGGCGATCACGTCCTGGATAACCGCTTCCCCTGGGACTTCTCCCTCGTCGTCATCGTAGCCAAGTTGCTCTACTTGCAAAGCGGAGTTGCAGATCTGCAGGATCTCGTCCCAAACGCTGCCCAGCAACAGATCGAACTCCCATCCCGTCTCCGTTCGGCCGAAGCGTCCCTCGTTGAGGAAGCTCATGAAAACGATCTCCACCGGGTCGATCCCCTTGTAGTTGGCCACCGCGACTCGGAGGTCTTCCCAACGCTCTTGGGCAAGGTAGTTTCGCCAAGCATCCTCGCCATCGAAGCTGTAGTAGTCCGCGAAGGCGAAAGATCCTTCGCCCAGATCCACGGCGCAAAAGACGTCGAAAAAGGTAAGAAAGTCAGAGTAGCGACCCATGAATTTCTCCAGAGCTTTGCGGCCCTTCTCGGTCGGAGCGTAGCGTTCCTGGTCCTTGATTTCGATCAGGTCCCGTACCAGCAGCCATTCGAGGATGGACTCGAGGTCCTCCTCGCCATCTTCCAGCATCAGTTGGAAGACCTTGGGAGCATTGATCATGTACTCTAGAAGGTAGATGCCGGCGAACTGCTGTTTCTGCGATTCGCTAACGCTGTAATTAGCTGCTTCGGACATGAGCCTCTAGTTGAACAAGGTGCTGAGGATGAAGGCGAGGACCAGAGCGGAACTTCCTTCGATCAAGGCGGCGCCCCAATTACGATCCTTCGAAATTTCGTCGTCCAAAAGCGAGCCCGGCAGGATGAAACGATCGATCGCGAAGCGGCAGACCGATAGGAGGAAAATGCAGATGGCGAACCAGAGGGCGAAGCCTAGGATCGAGTCGTTGCTGATGATGTAGCTCGAGAGGAGGATGCCAACCGCGGCCAAAGTCATGCCGAAGCCCACACCGGCAGCAGCGTTGTCCCGCTCGATTTCGTCATGCAGGTCGTAGGCGCTAAGCTTCTGGTAAACCATGGAGAAGAGAATGAAGGCGATCTGGGAGACCACGAAGTAGGCCAGCGTAGAGAGGATGTCGCGAACGAGACTGCCCGATGTTTCACCGTAGGTGGCGGCTTGGATGATGAAAGCCGAACCGACGTAAGCTCCCGCTTGCACAGCCCCGGTTCCGATATTTTGGTCCTCCACCAGTTCCTTCACGTTGCTGAAGCGACGCAATAGCAGCTTGTCGTTGCAGATACGGGCAACTTGCAGCAGCAGGATGCCAAACAGGGACCAGAGCAGGGTGCCGCCGATATCCAACAGGAATAGTTGCTTACCGCTTTGCACTTCGGCTGGATCTATGGCGATGTCCTGCCGAAGCACGCTCCAAAGGATGATCCCGATGGCGAACATGTAACCCGAGAAGGAAACGGCGATAGCCTTGTTATCCTTTTGGGTGAGCTCGTGGTTGAGTTGGTAGGGCGTGCAGAGATCGTTGACCAGTTTACCCACCCAGAGAACGAGGATGGAGATGGCTAGAAATACGATGGCTTGAGGATCGATGAGGGAAAGGGCGTCTTCGGTCCCGAAAAATTCGCTGAAAGTGCTGTTTTCCATGATGCTTATTTCCAAAAGGGTTAACCGCTATTTGCCTCCGCCCCGATAGCTCGAGGTAGTCGTTCTGCGAATGGTGGGCGAACTGGTGGATTTGCTGGAAGAGGAGGAAGTGGTCGATGTGCGGCCAAAGCCTCCGCTGGCCACCTTTTTGGAGGGGTTGCGGGCTTGGAAGCTCTTCTGGGAGGTGGTCGGGTTTTTGAGGGGCGCCTTGATGGTGGTGGCGTTCTTTCCGGAATTGGGCGAAGTCGCTGGCGTGCTGAGCTGGGACTTGTTGGCTGAAGTCCAGCTGGAGGTGTTGGTTGAAGTGCGGCGACGGTAGTTGTCGTAGCTCGTTGGCTGGTAGCGACCGTAGTAGTCTGGGTAGCTGTTGTAGCCCCAAGGCGAGCTGTAGTAGGGGCGGTTGCTATTGAACAACCAGTTCAAGAGGAGGAAGTCGGTGAAGCCGAAGCTGTTATGGTAATAGTGGTTGTTTCCGTAGATGTGCTGGTTGCCGCGCGTCTCTACGTAGGCCCGGCCGTCAGAAGATTTCTCGATCTCGATGGTCGCGATCTCTTGGGTTTCGCTTTCCGCGAGGTCCACGGTCAGGGAGAAGCCCTTCACGTTGCCCGATCCGTATTCGGTGACCTTGATGTAGTCCACGGCTCCGTCTTCGTCCAAATCCAGATTGTTCACGCCTTCCGAAGCCGAGTTGAGGAGTCGTTCGAGTTCCTCGCCGTCGCTCGCTTTTTTGAGCAACTCGGCCGCGGCTCGCAGGTCAAGCCCGCTGGCTGCGTCGACGGCAGAGAATTGCTGTACCGATATTTTGTAGGTGTCGCCGTAGCCGTTTCTTTCATAGCTGCTGGACGAGCAGCTGCGAAACGCGGATAACACGACTAGGAATGCAAAAGCGCCTAGGCCGATTTTTAGCAGTGAATTCATGGGATTCGATCGGGTTTGGGTTGGGCCAAATGAAAGAGAGTGGGCGTTTACAAAATGCCACCTGAGTGCTGCCAAGCTTCCAGGTAGTAGTTGAAGATACGCGGATTGGTCAGAGTGCTGATCGCCGTTTCAGAGGTTTCGAGTTGGGTCTTTCCAAAGGAAAGGGAGGCACGGATTGTTTCGGGTGTAAGGTAGCGAGTCTCTGCAGTCAAGTCGGGTATATGTGACAGCTTCGAGCGTAGATTTTCCTCCTCATAGATGGTATCAGGCCCGCCAATCCACCAGCCCCATTCACCGAAGGAGGGGACGTTGTCGTGGTAGGGAATCGCTTTGAGCCCGGCAGATGTAATGGTTCTTCCGATACACAGAAATGCCTCTTTGGCGTGATAGGGGGATGTCGATTGCTGCACGAAGATACCGTCGGCGCTGAGCTTCTCGCGAAGAAAGCCGTAGAAGTGCTGGCTATAGAGTTTGGCCAGCTCCACGGAATTGGGATCCGGAAAATCGATGATAATCACGTCGTATCGTCCCGGCGCTTGAGCTACGAATTCGGCCGCGTCGAGATTGAGCACTTGGATGTCTTGCAAGGTTTGCTCCGCTCCTTGGCCTAGGGAGCCGCGACCGCTGATGGTGATGTTTTGGCGTTGCGTGCTTGGTTGGAGAGCAGCGTTTTGCAGCGAGACGACTCGAGCGTCTCGCAGGCTGCCTTGGTTCAGCTTCAGAAAGTGCTCATTTTCGCGGGCCAGCTCGGTCATGGCAGGATCCAGATCCACGAGGGTAACCGATTCCACGTCTTCGTACTTCAATACCTCCCGCAGCGCGAGCCCGTCGCCGCCTCCGAGGATCAGCACGCGAGATCGCCTCGGCGCGATGCTCATGGCCGGATGAACCAAGTGCTCGTGGTAGATATGTTCGTCGTATCCGTTGAACTGGAGATGTCCGTTGATGAAACAGGAGAGCACTCCTGAGCGGCTTTCGGTGAGGACGATGTGCTGGTATTTACTCGTCTCGGATAGAATGATCCGGTCCTTGTAGAGACGTTGTTCCGCGGTTTCGGTCCAACCTTTTTCGAACTTCAACCCGAACAAGCAGGCGATCGCGACCATGCCCGCTCCGGATAGGATCAAGCCGCTCTTGGCCGCACTTTTCCGAAAGGTTGCCACAAAGAGCGAAGCGGAGGCGAGGGTGGTCAGAGCCAGAATCAGGCTGGTCTGCACCATTGAGAAATAGCGAAAGAGCAGGAAGACCCAGACCAGGGCGCCAATCAAAGCCCCGATGTAATCCATTTTTAGGATACGAGCCAGATTGCTCTTAACGTCGTCCGAAAATTGCTCGTTGATGCGGGTCAGCAAGGGAATCTCGAATCCAACTAGTACGCCGATGGCGCTAATTAGAAGGTATTGGGTCAAAATGAAGTGGGCGGGAAAGGCGCTGAAAACGTGCAGCATCGCCAAAGGGCCGAAGCCTCCTAGAATCGCAAGGGCGATTTGACTGATGCCCAGCACCTCCACCACGCGGCGATCCGAAATGTAGCGTTGGATTTCCGCTCCGAGTCCCATGCAGAAAAGCATGATGGCGATCACCATGGCCCATTGCTGCACTGAGTTGCCCAAGATATCGGAGGCCAGCTTGCTCAAAGTGTATTCGTACGCCATGCCGCATCCGCCCATGACGAACATGACCAATCCGATAACGACTGTGGGCCAGGCTTTGGCCGAGGTTTCTGAAACAGGGGACGGTTTTGAGGGATCGGTATTCATCGATGATTGGACCTATGTCTTTTCACGAGAGCTACGGAGTTTTGTCCAGTCATTGTACGGATAGCTACTCTGAAAGGATCCCTTGGTTACAATCGAGTTTGTGGAACGAGAGGGCCGTACAAACGCCGAGCAACCCCAGTTCCAAGAAAACCCTGTTCCTTGCACCAACGAGCAAAGAGGAATCGTGCTCGGCGGATACTACCGTCTGGGTGCAAAGAGTCGGTTTTGGAAAGGATTGAAATATATCGCTTAAATGGAAATCAGCTGGGGTGATGACGACAAACTTCTTCTTGAGAACCAGTTCGACACTCAGAAGATCAACAATGCGAGTCTCGCTCCATCGCTCCAATTCGACTCGCGAAATTCATCTTCACACCGACGGAAGTTTTTTTCTCCGTAGAATCTTCTCTCTTCAATGGAGCTTTTGCCGGCGATCGAAACTATGAAATCGTAGAACCAATTGGTATACTTTTCATGACTCTGGCTGAGGACGTGACGCTTGGTGTCTACGCGAAAACCCACTTCGCTCTTGGTGACATTCGGCGATTCTACAAAAGGTACAGCGTCCTTGGATTCGCTGGCGTCGGGAGCTCGTGGAATCGTCCGTAGACATCAGACGCGAAGTCTTAGTCTTCTAGAATTTCGGCAAGCTCGTGGAGGTCGGATACGATATAGTCTGGCTCGATCGCCAGTGGATAAAGGGTTTTGCCGGGCCGGGTTATGAACGCGGCCTGCATGCCCGCGGCCTTAGCTCCGGCAATATCCCAACCGTGTGCGGCGACGAGCATGGCTTCTTCGGCTTCGACGCCCATTTTTTCGAGGGCCCAACGATAGGTTTCCAGATCCGGTTTGTAGGTTTTAATGTCTTCCACACTCAAACGCTGATCAAAGAACTCGGTCAGTCCGGCGTTTTCAAACTGGGTTTTCACGCCGAGGTTCGACGAATTCGTCAAGCTCACTAGGATTGTGCCCTTTGCTTTTATGCGTTCGAGTCCGCTCTTTACGTCCGGGTGAGGGGGAAGACTGCGCAGCGGGGTAACGATAGCGATGCGGGCTTCGTCTTCGGTGAGTTCTATCCCTTTGCTTTCCGCGATCATCATCAGTGCCGCGACACCGATTTCCCCGAAGGTGTGGAAGCGTTCCGTAGTGGCGTCTACCAAAGAGTGGTGGAGCATCATGGAGAACCAGAGCGCTAGCAGATCGTCTCGTCCGTCCAAGGCTACTGCCACGGATGAACGCAGGTCCTCAAGGTCCAGCAAGGTTTCGTTCACGTCGAAAAAGATGACCTTTGGCATGGGCGCTTTTGCGGAAGTTTGGGAATAGGCATTCGTTGAAACGGAAAGCATAAGAGCGGCACAGGCGCAGAGGGTCAGAATCAGTTTTGTCATAGATTATTTCCTATCTTGGTGGTCGTATGAGTTCAGGGTAACGGGATCTATTCCGGACTGATTGCGCCGACGTTGGAGCGGTGTTGGATGTTGGGTCTTAGGTTCTGGGAGACGTCGTTCGGACCTTGAACGAACAGATTGCGCCTGCTTGGAGGAGAATGTGTGCTATCGCTCTGATAGCGGTGCGTAGTCTGTGTTTTGCGAATACGCGCCCTGCTATGAGGATTAGTGTCGAGAAGGCAGATCGCCTGTTTTCTATTTCCACATTTCTTGTTCGTTGTTGATGGGGTGAAGCTTATTCCTCGAACCTCTATAGAAGCATCAGTTCGCAGCAGCTGTGAATTCTCGTATGAAAAGCCTCGATACGGACGCAAAAAGATCGGCTCCTCGAAAGAAGCCGATCTTTGAAATTATGAGAGGGACTGCGGACTTAGGCCAGACTCTTGGCGATCTTTGAAGCGGTCATCGATTTGGCGATGGCTGATACCGCATCGTAACTTTGCTGAGGATTCACATTCAAGTCGGTTGAGTCTATGATGCCGTTGCTTATGGTTCCCAGCACTACACCGTCTCTTCTTGGGATGACGTACGCCTCTTCGTTGGCGAAACCATAGTGCAACTCCGGTTGAGGCACGAGAACGGTTAATTGTCCGCGGACGGGCCGCATTTGCTTGTCGTTGAACAAGGTTTTTGAACCCAGTCCAGTGGCGTTTATAATGACAGGAGCCGGCAACTCGCTGAATTGCGATGGGCTGGTGAATTCGCGATGGTACAAACGCCCGCCGAGGCTGGTGAACTCGTTGAGCAGGGTCTGATGGTAGGCGGAGATGTTGAAGATCATACGTGATCCCTTTTTTGCGTAAGGTTCGCTGAACGGGTTCTCGCTCTTCTTCAACTCCACGAACTGAGGCGTCAGGTCCTTAACGTAGTCGTTGAAATGACCATACTCTGGCTGTGTGTCGTTGGGATCCTTCTCCCGCTCCGCATCCCAAGGCTTGTTCGAAACGGCGTAGGAATCGGTCCATTCGATGGGCGATCCCGGCAAGCCCAGGAAAGTCTGGTACATCTTGAAAGAAGTTCGGCAGGTCTTGTTCCACCACGCTCCGAATTCCTCGGTCGCATACTCCTTTAGGCAAATGCGCGAGTCTGGTGACCACACTCCAGTGGCGACGCTGGAGGTGATGTTGGGGTGGCGGTCTTTGCTGTAGATGGAGACCTTTTTTCCAGCACGCTGCAGAATAATCGCGGAAGTGAGGCCCACCGCGCCGCAGCCGATGACCGCGAATTCCTCTTCCCCGGTCGAAAGTGCTTCCTGCGTAACTTGCGTGCTCGTACCCCAAGAAAGCGACCAGCCGGAGCCGCCGTGGCCGTAGTTGTGGAAAACGCTCTTCTCTCCAATTTTTTCATGAGTCAAATTCGGACCGGACTCCCGGAAAGGACGCAGGCCTACCGTTTCCTTCACGATTCGATCCTGCGACGCTCGGACCAAAGGCATTTCTCCAAAAGCATGATAATTGGTGTGCTCGCGGGCGACGCTTAGAGTTTTGGATTTGTCTGCGCCCAGAGCGAAGTTTCCGCTCACGCCGAGGCCAAGGCCCAAGCCAGCTAGGCGCAGGAATTCCCTGCGTTGAAAGTTACTAGACATCGGGTCGCGATGTCAGCAAAGCCTGCGCCACTGGTGGCACCTTAATTGCTGTCAGGCCGGCCTATGCGTAGCCTAATCCTAACCGCCTTTTTCGTATGTTTGGCCACTCTTGTCTGGTCGAAACCTGTCTTTGAAATAACTCCACTCGAAGGAGCCCCTTACAGTGCCGCCGCCACCGTGGACCCTTTGGCTTCAATTGTATTCACAAAATCTTACACAAGTGATAGCGAAGACATGCTCGATGCGGCCACGAGTGTATTCGAGGAACTCGAAAGCGATCTCGAATCTGCGGGAATCTCTCTGGATTCCGTGGTAAATGTACGCGGATACTTGCTGTCCGAAAAGGGACAAGGCATGGGCTCAACAATGAGCAAATGGTCAGAAGCGTTCAGCGCCGCATTCGAAGGTGAGCAAGAAGCGCCCACGCGCACCTCGATCGGGGTGAGTGCCTTGCCCGGCGGAGCAACCTTGGCGATGGATGCTGTGGTGGCCTCGGCTCCGGAAACTTTTGGAGAGCTTTCCACCACATGGGCGAACGAGCGGATTTCCATGCCTGAAGATGCAAGCGTCTCTTTGCGAGCGGTTAAGCCTTATTCGAGTATGCTGATCACTTCCGGAGTTTTGGCTGATGCCCTTCCGGGCGAAGGGGCTGGCTTTGGTTCCATGGAACAGCAAAGCGCCTCGGCCCTTTCGAAGCTTGACGATGTATTGAAGAGTTGGGGACTGAGTCGAGCGGACTTGGCTTTTGTCCGGGTGATGCTGAGTCCGGTTACGGATGAGGAGGGATCTCGTTCGACCGACTTCGAAGGTTTCGATGCAGCGTGGGAATCCTTTTGGTCGGAGACCGCAAATGGCATTCCGCCAGTAAGTGTATTTTCCGCACCTGGCTTTGGCTCCACCGGCCGTATTGTAGAGATCGAGTTTTATGCTGTGTTTCCAGACGCCACGGGACCCTTTGGTCCGGCGCTAGCGGAAGGTGAGGCGAAAGGGCCTGCTTGGCGCGAAGGGTCGGAGTCTTCCTTCCTCAGTCGCTCTGTGGCGGTGGCTCGCGATGCGAAGCTAACTTGGTTTTCGGGTGTGATCGATCGAAACGAAAAGAACATTTATAATCAAGCCATGCAGTCCTTGCTCACTATGGAGAAGCGTTTGGCTGCGGAAGGCTTGGATTATCCGGATGTCATCCAACTTCGGGCGTATTTGAATATTCAGGACAGTTTCGGGGCGGAATTTGGGGCATGGAACAATGCGTATCGCAGATTCTTTGACCACGCGAAGTTGAATCCGGAGAAGCCGGTTCGTACCGCCTTTCCCATTGAGGAGCTTCCAGCGGGAGCTCTGATCGAGATTGAGGCTCTGGGAATTAGCAATTAAGCTTATTCCAGTTTTTCTCCAGCCAAGCTTCCGCTTCTTCCACGTTTCGGAAACTGCCTCCTAGCTGGGCATCGTAAGCTTGGTCCAGGATTCGCTTGAATCCTGGCCCTGGCTTCAGCCCGCGAGACACCAAGTGGCGCCCTAGGAGCAAAGGGGCTGGCGCGGATTCAACCAGATCCAGTTCTCGAATACGTTCTTCGAATTTCGCTATCCGAGCGGTTTGTGCTTCCGATACGAGCGGAGGGCGACCCAAGTGGTCGGACTTCATCACATAAACCAGTTGTCGGGTCGTCGCCGGAGCGAGCCGCTTCGATAACCGTCGAATGGAGGCGTCGCTGTGGCCCTCATCGGGCGCGGTATTCAGAAAGTGGTGGTTTCCGACCAAAGTCATGACCTTCTCTCTTATTTCGAGAGGCGAGCGCATGGATTCGAAAAATTGCTCTGCCAGCCAGACGCTTTGGTTGTCGTGACCCGGACTGATCCAGTGCTTTTCTCCCCGCTTCAGAGCCCAGCGTGTGCAGCGAGCTTTTCCTAAATCGTGGCAGAGGACGCCGAAGGCGAGGGGAGCTCTTTGGGATTCGGTCAACTCCAGCCAATCCGTCTCGCGGATCAAAGCATCCAAACAATGCAGGGTGTGAGTCCAAGCGTCGCCCTCAGGGTGCCAAAGGGGATCTTGGGGCAGACCTCGCAATGCGTTCAACTCCGGAAAATAGCAAATCCAGCCCGACTTCTCGAGAGCCCGCATGCCGTGGGCGAGAGACTTGGATTTGCTGGCCCATTTCTGCCACTCCAGCCAGATTCGCTCTTTGGCGAGGGTCCAATACTCGTGCCCGATTCTGCGACAGAGCTCCGCCGTCTCGTCGTGGAGCTCCAGCTTGAAGCGACCCGCGAACTGCATTGCCCGCAGAACTCTCAGCGGGTCCTCCTCGAAGGCAGGGCTGACATGGCGTAGGATTCCATTGGATAAATCCTCCAGTCCGCCCGCGTAGTCTATGACTTCGCCTTTTGAGTGATCGTAAAGGAGAGCGTTGATGGTGAAGTCTCGCCGCTGAATCGCTTCGAATTCGCTGAGGTGGGCATTGGCTTCGATGGTGAAACCTCGGTGGCCGCTGCCGGTTTTGGATTCGCGGCGAGGGATGGCGAAGTCATATTCCTCCCCGTGGGTCCACAGCTTAACTACGGCAAAAGCCTTTCCGACCAAGTCGGTTTTTCCCAGTGGGGCTAGAGCCTTGGCGATGTTTTCCAGCTCCAGCCCGTAAACCTCGACATCGAAATCCTTGGGGGCGATGCCCAACAATGCATCACGCACCGACCCTCCGACCACGCGGCAAACGCCTCCCTGGGTTTCCAAAGAGTGTAGAGCCTGTCTCAGCGGGCGGGGCAGCTCTATATGGAATGCTCTGCGGACGGGAGACATCGATCGGCGGGATGAGCTAGGCCTTGGCTGACTTGGCTTCGAACATTAGCGTGATCCAGCCGGCGATGAAGGCTACTCCACCGAGTGGAGTTATAGGGCCGAGTACGGACCATTTTGTCAGTGAGAGGGCGTAGAGCGATCCCGAGAACAAAATAATGCCGACGGTCCAGAGCCGGAAGGCCCAGGTGCCAGTTACTTTGCTGGAATTCGCCAGAACGAAAAGCGCAACGGCGTGGATCAAGTGGTAAAAAACCGCGGTTTCCCAAGTTGATACGGAATCGTTGGCCAACAACTGTGGCTTTAGCCCGTGGGCTCCGAAAGCGCCGATACCGACTCCTGCTGCTGCCAAAAGGCAGCTGATCTTAAGTTTGTTCATTTGTTGGCTAAGCTTGGTTTGCGAGTAGAAATCGCTAAGTTTGGTTAGCAAAATCCGAGGTTCCTACTATTTATCTACCGTGTTCCGACTCCTCATGAAGCTCAAACGACTTTCTCCGACAACCGTTTCTTTCCTTTCTATTGTTTTATCAGCCCCTTATTGCGACGCGGATGTCTATGCGGAAGCCGTGGTAAGCAGCCTCTATGTTGATAGGGGGCTGCAAGCGGCAGATCTGACGGTATTTCCTTCCATTGAGTTCAGCGAAGGTGATTTCTACGCCGGAGCCTGGGCGGTTCGGCCGTTGGAGAACAGAGGATCTCCAGATTTTTTTGACGACGAACTCGACCTGTACGCCGGTTACGGCTGGGCCTTGAGTCGGAAAATAGCTCTCGATGTGGGGCTGACACGTCATTTCGTTTCGGGAGACGATGATTCGAGCGAAGCGCACGCCGGAATTTTTGCAGAGCTCGGTACAGTCTCTCCATCGCTTTACCTTTTCCATGATTTCGATCTCTCAGAGTCGGCAGCGGAATTGTCTGCAACCGTCGCGGTGCCCTTGGAGGGCTTTCCCTTTGAAGCGACCGGAACGCTTGGCTATTTCGATGGTGATGAGGACTATAGCTATTTTGGCTTGGATCTGATCTACCCGATTGAGTTGAGTGACGCGTCGCGGCTTTCCTTCGGACTTCACTACGCGTCCAACGACTTTGGTGCCCTCGTGCCTGACAGCAGCCTGTTTGGTAGTGCCTCGATCAGCTTCGGATTCTAATGCGAGGCATTCGAAAATTATTCTACTAAACCATTGACAAGACTCCGGCGCAGGCTAGGTGTTTTGCTCTTTTTCTCGAAATCCGATGAAAACATTTCTAGCCAAACAGGAAACAGTAGAGCGCAAGTGGTACGTGATCGACGCCAAGGATCAGGTACTTGGACGCCTATCTGTGAAGATCGCAAACATTCTACGTGGCCGCAACAAGCCTGCCTACACTCCACACGTGGACACCGGTGACTTCGTTGTCGTTATCAATGCCGACAAGATCGCCCTCACTGGTAAGAAGGAAGAGCAGAAGCAGTACATGTTCTACAGCGGTTACGTAGGTGGCGAAAAGCGCCTCAGCGTATCGCAGATGCAAGAGCGTCAACCAGACTTCGTGGTAAAGCACGCAGTTAAGGGCATGCTCCCTAAGAACCGCCTCGCTCGCAAGATGCTCACCAAGCTTAAGGTATACGCTGGCGAGTCGCACCCGCACGAAGCACAAAACCCAGAGGCAATCTCCCTCTAATCTCTAGCTCATTTAAGTCATGTCCGTTGAATCAAACGTATTTCTAGGCACTGGCCGTCGTAAAACTGCAGTCGCTCGCGTTCGCCTTCAAGAAGGCACCGGCAAGATCGTGGTAAACGGCAAGGAAACCGAAGACTTTTTCTCGCACGATAACTTCAAGCGTATCGCCCTTTCCCCGCTCGTTACTTCCGAGCTTAAGGACAAGGTCGACATCGTCGCGAAGGTACAAGGTGGCGGTGACAGCGGACAAGCTGGCGCGATCTCCCTCGGTATCGCTCGTGCACTTCTCAAGCTCGACGGTGAACTTCGTTCTCCGCTCAAGCAAGCCGGTCTGCTTACCCGCGATCCTCGCATGAAGGAACGTAAGAAAGCCGGTCAGCCAGGGGCACGTAAGAAGTTCCAGTTCTCCAAGCGTTAATTCGCTTATCAGCAGAATTTTTCGAAAGCCCTCACTGGTATGTACCATGAGGGCTTTTTCTATTCTTAACTCAGGCACTATTGCCTTTTTGATCCTAAACTCATTTACCCGTAGGAAGCGACCGCTACCGCTAGACGGCTAACTCTGTCCAAATTTCTCTTAAAATGAACGCTGCCATCGTGGGCGCCTCCGGATACGGGGGAGAAACTCTAGTCAAACTCCTCTCCGCTCACCCAAAAGTGACCTTGAAGGCCGTCACCTCACGGAGCAAAGCGGGCGAACCTGTCAGCTCCGTGATTCCTGCCATGAGAGGTGTGTTGGACGACATGCTTTTCGAAAACTCCGATCCAGCGGAGTTGGCTGCTCGGGAGGATATCGATGTTGCCTTTTTGGCTCTGCCTCATGGAGCGGCAGCAGAATACGCTCGGCACTTAGTGGATGCTGGCAAAAAGGTTATCGATCTGAGCGCGGATTTCCGGATTTCCGATCCCGCTATTTACGAGGAGTTTTATGGAGCGTCACATCCGGATGTAGATCTACTCGCCAAGGCAGAATATGTCATGCCAGAGCTTTCCGATGACGCTTGGGAACAGAAGGAGCTCTTCGCCTGTCCGGGATGCTATCCGACCAGTATTTTAGTTCCGCTTTTGCCATTGGTAAAAGCCGGCTTGGTTAGCAAAGAGCACATCGTCGTCAATTCCTATAGCGGAACCAGTGGAGCTGGAAAGCAGAGCAAAGAAGCGTTTTCTTACTGTGAGGTGAACGAAAGCTCCAAGGCCTACGGTTTGCCGAAGCACCGCCACCTTTCGGAGATCGAGGAGCAGCTAAGCAAGGCAGCCGAGGACAAGGTGATTATTCAATTCAATCCTCATCTCGCTCCCATGAACCGTGGTATCGCGACCACGATCACCGTTCCCTCGGCAGGGGCGACTCTCGAGGAACTGTATGCGGAATGGGAAAAGTGCTACAGCGATAAGCCGTTTGTTTGTATCCTGCCCAGCAGTACAAGACCAGATACCAAGTACGTCGTAGGCACTAACAGAGTCGACATGTCGGCGGTGAAGGACGACAGAACCGGCAATTTCGTAATTACTTCGGCCGAGGACAATCTGGTTAAGGGAGCCAGTGGACAAGCAATTCAGATTCTGAATCTGTGGCAGGGGTGGGATGAAACCACTGGCTTGATTTAGGGTTCCCGTGTTCCAAAGCCAAGTCACTTTCGTGATTTGGTGGTTTAAACTAATTTATGCAAAACAGGCTATGACCAGCGAAATCAAATTCACCCCTAACACAGCAGGAGTCACTGACCCTAAAGGTTTTTTTGCAAACGGAGTATCGGCGGATATTCGTCGGAAAGGTAATGACCGGTTGGATACAGGAATTGTGTTTTCTAAAACTCCCTGTGCTGCGGTAGGCGTCTTTACGAAAAATAGAGTTAAGGCAGCTCCTGTTTTGCAGTGCGAAGGCGTGCTCAATTCAGGCGGGTCCGTATATGGGATCGTTGCCAATAGCGGGAACGCCAACGCTTGCACAGGGGCTCAGGGAAAAGTCGATGCCAAGACCATGGGGGATCAAGCAGCTTCCGCTTGCGGTGTGGAAGCGGGGACTTTTCTCGTTTGTTCAACTGGCCGTATTGGCGATCTTCTGCCAATGGATCGGATTTCCCCGGCTATTGCAAAGTCGGGAGCCGGTATTGTAAACGGCGATGTCGATGGTGAGTCTTTTTCGAACTGTATCCTTACCTCAGATACAAAAAAGAAGACCTGTACCGCCACTTTCGAAGTGGACGGAAAGCTTGTTTCGATCGCTGGATCTGCCAAAGGGGCAGGGATGATCCAGCCCAACATGGCGACTATGTTGGCGTTCATCACCACTGATATCGCGGCAGATAGAACTGTGTTGAAACAGCTTCTCTCAGAAACAGTGAAGCACACATTCAATGCTATCACTGTGGATGGAGATATGAGCACCAACGATACGGTACTGGTCCTAGCCAATGGCGAGTCTGGGGTGACGCTGGACGACGCTTGCCTTGAAACGTTTAAGGAAGCCCTCTTTCTGATTTGTGACAACTTGGCCGACAAGATCGTCGCAGATGGAGAGCGTATCACGAAAGTAGTGGAGCTTCTTATCACAGGAGCTGACAACGAGGAAGGTGCTGAGAACATAGCAAGAGCGATTGGTAACTCTTTGTTAGTCAAAACTTCATGGTTCGGTAATGATCCCAATTGGGGACGTCTGATGGATGCTCTCGGGTATGCGGATTCGGAGTTCGATCCGGACAAAATAGATATTTCCTATGGAGAAATACCCGCCCTCGTATCCGGTACGCCGATACCAGAGAACAAGCCAAAGTGGAAGCAAGTGGTCAGCGAACGGAGGTTCACTATTCACATAAACATGCACGCAGGCGAATCCAGTTATCGACTAAGGGCGAGTGATTTGACCGAAGGCTACGTCGATTTCAACAAGAGCGAATAGGGCTCAACTCTTTTTTAGAACTATGAACATGCAGGAAATTATTTCCAAAGCGGCTGTATTGGTTGAAGCTCTGCCCTATGTGCAGAATTTCCGTGGCGCGACCTTCGTCGTCAAGTACGGCGGTAGCTTTATGGATGACCCGGATCCCGAGATTCGGGCTCGGGTTGCTGGTGATATAGCCTTTCTATCGGCGGTTGGTATCCACGCTGTGGTGGTTCACGGTGGTGGTAAGGCCATCAGTCGAGCCCTCAGTGAGCAGGGAATCGAAACGAAATTCGTAAACGGTCTTCGGTACACTGATGAGGATTCTGTAAAAGTTGTGCGAGACGTCCTGAGCGGCAAGGTGAATGGAGAAGTCTGCGAGATGTTGCAGGTTCGCAAAGACAGCCCTCTCGGGATTCCTGGAGAGAATGTTCTGCAATGTGAAAAATTGGATACAGACGTACACGGCGATCCGGTGGACCTTGGGTTTGTTGGAAACATCACCAGTGTAAAGGTAAAGATCATCAAGAAGGCTATCAAAGATGGTTACACCCCTGTGATTTCGCCGGTCGCGGTCGATGAAAAAGGACAGCTTTACAATGTGAATGCAGACGTAGCTGCAGCTTGTGTAGCGAGTGCTTTGCGTGCTCGGCGTCTGGTTTACATGAGCGATGTTCCTGGATTGTTGGCAGATCCTAAGAACTTGGATACACTTATCTCTACTCTCAAGGTGAACCAAATCGATAAGCTCAAGAAAGATGGAACCATCAGTGCTGGAATGCTCCCTAAAGTTGAGAGTGCAGTTAAAGCCCTAGATGCCGGAGTGCATCGCGTCCACTTCATCGACGGTAGATTACCGCACAGTCTTCTCCTAGAAATTTTCACCGATAAAGGTATCGGAACGGAGATTTGTCATTAAGTAAAACCAAACAAAAGCGGGCAGAGATTGCTGAACCGCTATTTCAAGATCATCATGACCACACAAAATACCGAGCAGCTCTATAAGGACAACGTTCTCGGCAACTATGGATTGCCGCCTATCACGTTCACACGTGGACGCGGGGTTCGCGTGTGGGATGATGATGACAAGGAATACATCGATTTCTGTTCGGGAATCGCAGTCCTCACTCTGGGCCATAGCCACCCACGGCTTGTATCCGCTATCCAAGCGCAAGCGGAGAAGCTTATTCACATCAGCAATCTGTATCGCAACGAGAACCAAGCCAATCTGGCGGCCAAACTCAACCAGCTCGCTGGAGGAGGAGGTAAAGTCTTCTTTTGCAATAGCGGAGCTGAAGCGAACGAGG
Organism: Pelagicoccus albus; assembly: GCF_014230145.1. Taxonomy (NCBI): domain Bacteria; kingdom Pseudomonadati; phylum Verrucomicrobiota; class Opitutia; order Puniceicoccales; family Pelagicoccaceae; genus Pelagicoccus; species Pelagicoccus albus. The sequence goes on along the minus strand of NZ_JACHVC010000012.1, from coordinate 1,045,158 downwards.
GGCTGATTAAGCTGTCTCGTCTCTACGGAAAGTCGAAGTCGGGCGAGGAGGCCAAGCAATTCAAAGTAATCGTAGCGGAACAGGCTTTCCATGGCCGGACCTTTGGCGGAATGAGCGCGACTCCGCAGGAGAAAATCCAAGGCGGATTTCGTCCTTTGGTTCCTGGCTTCGAGGCGGCTCCTCTAAACGACCTACAGGCGTTCGCTGACAAGATTGACGACTCTGTTTCAGCTGTATTTGTCGAGACGATACAAGGCGAGGGCGGTATCCGGCCCTGTTCAATCGAGTTTCTGCAAGGGCTACGTAAACTTTGCGACGAGAAGGGAATCCTGCTTCTGATCGATGAAGTGCAGTGTGGAGCAGGCCGCTCTGGAACCTTTTTTGCATTCCAGCAAGCCGGTATCCGGCCCGACGCTATTGGCATGGCAAAAGGACTAGGAGGGGGTGTTCCCATTGGAGCAATTTGGATTGATGATAAGCACGCACCTCTCTTTGCTCCAGGTACTCACGGTACGACTTTCGGCGGAACACCGCTGATCTGCGCTGCAGCCTTGGAAACCATATCGGTACTAGAGGATGAGAACCTACTCGAAAACGTATCGGAAAATGGAGCTTACTTTTTGGAACAACTTAAGGCCCTGAAAGCGGAGTTTCCCGACTATGTTTTGGATGCAAGAGGCCGAGGTTTTATGCTCGGTATCCAAATTGCTGAGCTTCCATTCGATATGGTGACTAGGCTGAGAAGAGCAGGTCTGGTCGTGCCTCCTGCCGGAGGAAATGTTATCCGCTTCTTGCCGCCATTGATCGCGACTCGCGAAGAGATTGACGAGGCTTTGGAGGTTCTGAAGTCAGTCGTTTCCGAAAGGGTAGCGGAATTGTCCGCTACGACGTAACCATTTACCCAATACCCAACAACCAACAACGATTCATGCAACACTTCCTAAAGGAAACTGATTTCACTATCAATCAGGCCGCAGAGGTATTTACGCTAGCCCACGCTTTGAAAAAGGGACGTGGAAAGCACACGCCACCTACCCTGAAAGGGCAGAGCTGGGCGCTCATCTTTTCAAAATCGAGTACTCGTACCCGAGTTTCCTTTGACGTGGGTATCAACGAATTGGGTGGGCACCCATTGTTCCTCAACAAGAGCGATATCCAGCTCGGTCGTGGCGAATCGATTTACGATACGGCGAATGTGCTTTCGCGCTTTCTGCACGGTCTGATCATCCGCACTTACGATCAGTCGGAGGTAGAGGAGATTGCGAAGTTGGGAAGTATCCCGGTGATCAATGCGCTTACTGACTATCTGCACCCATGCCAAATCTACACCGATGCCTTCACTATGGCGGAGCGTTGGGCGGATGGGACGAACTTCTTAGAGTCGCTCAAGGGTAAGAAGATCGCTTACTTCGGCGACACTGCCAACAACATCGCAAACTCTTGGATATTGGGTGCAGCCATGTTCGGTATGGAGCTCGTGCTGGCCGGACCAGAAGGCTACGCGCCGGGTGAAGACATCAAAGCGACCTTGGCCGAGAGCGGCCACGCGGCGACATGGAGCTTTTCCAATGACCCCGAAGCGGCAGCCAAGGATGCGGATGTTCTCTACACCGATACTTGGGTGAGCATGGGGCAAGAAGAGGAATCGGCGGAACGCATTGAGGTGATGAAACCTTACTCGGTAACCGCGGATCTCATGAAACTCGGCAAGCCAGAGGCGCTCTTCATGCATGACCTTCCTGCATATGTCGGCATGGAAGCTCAAGAGGATGTACTTTACGGCAAGCAGTCGGTCATATTTGACGAAGCTGAAAACCGTCTCCACACTCAAAAGGCTATCATGTCGGTGCTTGCGGAAGCCAATCGCAGATAGCGTTTCGGAAAACGAGAATTCGCGTGAACGGATTCGAATGAATTGTTGAGTATTTGGTAATATTCGCGTCCATTCGCGCTCAAACCTAGCAAATTCAATTTCTATGAAAATCGTACTCGCATACTCAGGCGGCTTGGACACCTCAGTCCTCGTTCGTTGGCTCAAGGATCACTACAACGCGGAAATCGTTACCTTCGCGGCTGACGTGGGTCAGGAAGAAGAGCTCGACGGCTTGGAAGAAAAGGCGAAGGCCACTGGTGCCTCCGCCCACTACACTCTCGATCTCAAAGACGAGTTCGCCAAGGACTACATCTACCCGATGCTGCGCGCGAACACGATTTACGAAGGCCAGTACTACCTCGGCACTTCGATCGCACGTCCGCTGATTGCTAAGGCTCACATCGAATTGGCCCGCAAGGTGGGAGCTGATGCGGTTGCTCACGGCGCTACAGGTAAGGGCAATGACCAAGTTCGCTTCGAGCTTGGCTACGCGGCCCTCGCTCCTGATTTGCAAATCATCTCACCTTGGAGAATGGAAGTGTTCCGCAAGGCTTTCCCAGGTCGTACCGAGATGATCCAGTACTGTGCGGACAACAACATCGACGTCGAGGCCTCTGCTTCCAAGCCCTACTCGATGGACCGCAACTCGCTGCATATTTCTTACGAAGCGGGTATCTTGGAAGATCCCTATTTCGACCCGACCACTCCGGAAAACAAGTCCATGTACAAGCTCACGGTGGATCCTGAGGATGCTCCGGACGAGGCTCAGTACATCGAGCTCGATTTCGAGAAGGGTGACTGCACGGCGATCGACGGCGAGAAGGTCACGCCCGCTGAAGCGGTTTACAAACTGAACAAGATCGCAGGTAAGCACGGCATCGGTCGCGTGGACATCGTGGAAAACCGCTTCGTCGGCATGAAGAGCCGCGGCGTGTACGAGACACCAGGCGGAACGATCCTCATGATGGGTCACAAGCAAGTAGAGTCCCTCACCATGGACCGCGATCTTGAGCACCTACGTGACGGCTTGATCCCAAAATATGCGGAGCTCGTCTACAATGGCTTCTGGTTCGCTCCAGAGCGCGAGGCTCTCCAGGCCTTCATCGACAACAGCCAGAAGAGCGTAACAGGTACCGTTCGCCTCAAGCTCTACAAGGGTAACGTCACAACTGTTGGGCGTAAGTCCCCGTATTCCTTGTACGACGAAGACGTAGCTTCCATGGAAGGCGTTGCTTCATCTTACAACCCTGACGACGCGACCGGCTTCATTCGTCTGCAAGGCCTGCGCTTGCGTGCTCGCGCTGCGACGCAGTTCGAATTTATCGAACAGTAGTCAAATTCGGGACGTAAGTTCTTAATTTTCCGAGCGGAACCCTTAAGGGTTCCGCTTTTTTATTTTGCCTTTCTACGGCTCGGCGAATCTGTCAATCATGCCAGCGTGAACAACTTGAAATCCTTCCTTGTTGCCAATGCTTGGCTTGTCGCGTTTGTGGCGATTTTGGTGATCGTGCTTGTCCAGTTTGTAGATCCCGCTCCCCCGCGAGAGATAACCATTGCGAGTGGCAGCGAGACCGGGCGCTACTATGAGTTGGCCAGCCTTTTGAAGAGGGAGCTTCAGAAGGAAGGAGTGACCTTAAACGTTCTCACCACGGCCGGTTCCGAAGAGAACCTTGAGCTTTTGACCTCTGACGATAGCGAGGCCTCGATCGCTTTTGCGCAGAGCGGTATGAGCGAAGTCTTCGAGAGTGAGGAAGGCGCATTACGTGGGCTTGCTAGCCTGTATTATGAACCAATTTGGTTGGTTTATCGAAAGGACTTGGAGCTCGAATTTGTATCCGATTTGCGGAACCTAAAAGTAGCGGTCGGCAAAAAGGGGAGTGGCACCCAGGCGGTGGCCCGCTTCCTGTTGGCTGAGAATGGACTCCTGAGCGGTGCGGAACACCCCGAGCTGATTGAGCTCAGCGACGACGAGACGGTTGAAGAGCTCGCGGGAGGAGAAATCGATGCTGGCTTCTTTATGGTTTCCGCTGAAAGCCCAACCATCCAGCGTCTCATTGAAATGGAGGGGTTCGACTTTCTCGACATGCGTCGACACAGTGCCTATCGGGCCCGTTACCGTTCGCTTTCAGGAGTTGAAATCAGTGAAGGCTTGTTGAATCTCGAGGCTAACTTGCCACCGGAGGATCGTACGGTTTTGGCTGCAGTAGCGACAATGGTCGTCAATGATCGGTTTCATCCCGCTCTGACGCCTCTCGTGCTTGAGGCTATGCGCAAAATCTTGTCCAAGGGAGGAGTTCTCGAACTGCCGGATGAGTTTCCCTCCGATCGCTACGTCGACTACGATCTGACGAAAGAAGCGGGGCACTATTTCGAATACGGGCCCCCGTTTCTTCTACGTTACATGCCGTTTTGGGCCGCCTCTTTGGTCGATCGTCTCATCATTTTGGTCATCCCGCTACTGTTCGTGATCATTCCTCTGAGTAAAATCGCTGGCCCAATCTACCGCTGGCGGATTCGGTCCAGAATTTACCGCTGGTACAAATACCTTCGCGAGACGGATCAGAAGATCGTCTTGGGAACTATACAACGTGATCTCGACAATGAACGTGATCGATTGGGAAAGCTGGAGAACGAACTCGCTTCGGTGGAAGTGCCTCTATCCTACACGGACGAACTCTATCATTTGAGGCAGCATGTGGAATATGTCTCTCGCAGACTCGAGTCTATCGCCTCGCTGCAGGGCTCAGACTCTGACCAGCGAGGATAGTCAACTAAGTCTGTTAGCTAGAATAATTCGACGTTGTCGCAGGTAAGAGACTGGGCGGAGAGCGAGCGTTTTTGAGCGTTTCGGGAAATCTCCAGATCGAATCCGTCTTCCTCGTTGGCGCTTCCCGCGTGCAAGCGAGTGTGCATGGAGTCATTCTCCTGGTGGAGAAGTGCCTTCACCTCAGCGTGGATGTCGTCCTGCTTGCTGCGGGACATCGCTTCGATGTTTGCGTCTTTTCGCAGCTCCTTTGCGCGTTGGTCGAGTTCGCTGGCAAATTCGTTAAGGCGCTCTAGTTTATCGACGTCGCTTCGAGCTGTCCTCTCCACGGTATCGACCAAATTGCCGACTAGTTCCAGTGATCTGAAGGTACCGTCGCGCAAGTTATGCAGGGCCTCTTCCAGCGTGGGTCGTTCCTTGAGGATTATCTCCAAATGGGAGTAACCCTCTTCATGCTCTGAAGTGATCCGGTCTACGAGGTCGTCGACCGTTTTATGGAGCTCATTGATTCGTTCCGATGTTTCGTCGCCTAAGTCGCGAAGTTGGGTGGAAATCTCGGCGGTTCGCGCGGCGAGGATTTCCAGGCCGCTTCCTTCTCCCACTTGGATGGAGCGGACTTGAGCGTTTAGGGCTATGAATTGAATCTTGATCGATACTTCGAAAACGATGGCTGAGAGTTCTTTGGTCAGGGCCTGGACCGGTTGGATCGCTTCGCGCGATGAACTCGATAGCTTGGTGTTTTGCTCGAGCAACTCCTGAATGGTTTCCAATGATTCGAGTAAGGTTTGCACCATCCCGTCAGCCGATGCGGTGATGTGCTCGTACTGGCTCATGGTGGTGGAAGCGTCGTAGAGAGTCCGGGCGTTTTGGCTGATATTGTTCAGGCCAGTACGGATTTCGTTGGAGGACTGTCGAATCTCCTCTGCGGCGGTCTCGATCTGCTTGGCCTGCAGGATTTGCCAAGTCTTGTTGGAAACTCCTTCTGGTTGGCTTTTCAGGTTCTCCAAGATACTCTCACAGCGTTGGCGAATTATGTCCTCGTACTGTAGAGACATAACGAGAAGCCCGATCGAGGATTCAAAATCGTCTGCTGCTTGGCCGAGGTCTGCAGATTTTTGGGAATTGCCCGCAATCTGGGTTTTCAGGTCGGAGATCGCTCTATTGATCTCCTGTTGCCGCTGGGCGATGACGTTTTCCTGTAGGCTGCGTTCCTTTTTGGCTGTCTCTTCGGCTCGGTGTATTTGACTGCGGGCCTCCGCCAAATTGGTGATGTTTTTCTGGAAGGTTTCGTCTACTAGCACGTGCAAGTGGGCGATTTCCTCAGAAACGGAGTGAAAGGTCTGCCGGTTTTCTTCGGATAGCTGGGAGGCTTCTATTTTGAAGAACACGAGCATGAATTTGAGAGGTTCCAGAGCGTCGACCATTTCCGTCTGCTTTTTAAGCAGCTGCTCGGCTATGGCCTCACAGGAATTCATTAGCTCGTAGTTGTCGACTTGGCTATTGAGGCAGCTTCCTAGGTAGTTGACTGGTCCTTCGAGGATATCGGCTACGCGGAACAGCAACTGGGTGCTTTCATTTTGGCCGCCGGCGGATTCAAGCAGGATCATGCAATCCTGACGCAAGGTTTTGGTCTTTTGGTCGAGTTCGCCGAGACTGTCGGAGATACCACCAAATACCTCACCGATATTGCCGATCGTGTGATTCAGGCTGCTAGCCACCAAATCGAGATTCAGCTCGTCTTCCTTCTTTTTGAAGAGCGAGTCAGCAAGCGGTTGGATCCGACTTTTTAGTTTGTTAAGCACGTGGATGTAGAAAGTTGTTGCAGAGCGCTAGGGTCCGACGATTTCCGCTTTTTGGTCGAGACGGGTAAAGGTACAGATCCGCTTGAGGCTAGGGCTTGCGATCAAGAGCCTAACCTTCAGCTTTTTGCCTTCGGCTATCTTGATCGCTTTCACGATTGCGTTAAGCCCCACCGAATCGACCATGGAAGCGGCCCGAAGGTCTAGCTCGACAAGTTGGCTTGGCGTTGCTCGATCCAGCACGCTTTCGATTCGGCTCCAGTGGAGTTGGGCGTTGGTGCTTACGATGTCTCCATCTGCTTTGTAGGTGTGGCTAGCGGCGTTCATATTTGGTGTTGAGGTGCTAGGGGGGTACGTTCGAACTCCATGATGAGGTGGGCTCCGTTCTTTTGTATTTCGGTGCGAGTTGGGATGGCTTGAATCATAATCAAGCCTCGGTGTTCGGTGAGTAAATTTTCTGCCGCGTCTGCAGCATGGGTTTCCCAGTCGAAGGAGTGTCCTTTTCCTTCGTCTTGAATCTGGATCATGATTTTTGAGCGATCTTCGCTTCTCGACATTTGAAGCGTGGCCCAGCGGTCCTCCCGCTTTTCGCATCCGTGCAAGAGGGCGTTTATCAGCGCCTCTCGCACGCATACCAGCATTTCGGAAAGGTATCCTGCGTCCAAATCTGGGATCGAGTAGCGTAAGCTTTTTTCGCAATAGTTTTGTATGGCGTCGATCTGTTCCAGGCTGCCCCCGTGGTATCTCTGGTATAGGATGGGAAGCATCACGTTTGCGTTTGCCGGGGTACTTGGGGTTTTCAGCCGAACGACAGCGATATCGTCGATTGATTTGGATTGGAGGACTGTGTTGTCTTGGCTGTGGTCCAACAAACGGTCTGCTAGGGCGAGGGGGTCGACTTTTAGATCTGTTGCGAGATCCTCCAAACCGTCTGTCCAGTTTGTGAGGCTGCCCTGAGACAGGGGTGCTTTGAGGTGTCGGTATTCTTCTTCAAACCAACCTAAGGGAGGGGCCCCAGCCTCTTCGCCTAGTGGCGTAGCAAATCCGTTTAACCCTGCCATCATGGGGGCGGGGAATCCTGCATTCACAAGATAGATCTCGTTTTGGTCTCTATCGAAGCGAATGGCGCAAGCGGCGAGCGAGTGGCCAAGTACAGTGTTTTTGTTCCACTCCTTGATCAACGTCTCGTTGTAGAGATCAAAAACATCTTCGATGCTTGATCCGCACACCAGCATGCCTCGAGCGAGGCCGTGAAAGTAGTTCGACTGTATGGAGGATGCCAGTTCGTGTCCTGAAGAGTCGGATAGAATCAGAGTCTTGTTCCCGTCTTTAGTCGTGATAGCCGACGCGAAATCTCCGCTGGCTTGGGATTTCGCGGAAAATGAAAACTCGATTCCTGGCCAGGCCGCATCCAAGTGATTTTTCAAAAGGACTCTTTGGTTCTCTCCCAAGGTGTTTGCTTGGATCTCAGTCGCTTTCAGATGGCGTTGCATCTGTGTCTTTAGAATAGCTTCCGGCACTACCTCATCGAGTGCTTTCAGGGCGATGGGTTTTTGGAGGAATCCGCACTCGCCGAATTGGACGAGGTTTTCGAGGATTTGCCTCTCGCCATCGGCAGTCATTAGTATGACAGAGAGCGTGGAGTCCTTGTGGCGAACGCTTTTGAGAAACTCGAGTCCGTTTCCTCCTGGCATCCAGTAGTCTGAAATGACCAGATCGAAAGAGTTGTATCCGGCTTCGTCTAGGATCTTCAGGCCGGCTCTCGACGAGTCGGCCTGCAGCACATCGTATCCTTTTTGTATCAGCTTTGCCCCGACAAGATGCCGTGTGCTTTTGTCGTCGTCGACGAGCAGAACTGTGGATACTCTTTCGTTTTCTGGTGCCTGCATTGCGCAAAGGAATCGGCTTTGCGCGATCAGTCGTTAGATCCGTTTACTCTATATTATGATTGGGCACTTGTTTTAGAGGGCTTTTTACGAGGTAAATCAGGATAAATCTGTCTTGATTTACGGTATATACTTAAGGGCGAAAAGTCCGATAATGCAGATATCGTTCAAAGTCAGTGAGGCTTCCAGTACTCACTGGGCGATATGTGAAAAACTCATTTTCTTCACGAGATCTGCTTTTTGGAGCTAAGTTTTTAGCCGGCGGTTACGATAAGCTCATTGTCTCCCCATGGCACAGTTTCGCCAGTTTGACTCAAAAAGAGATTATCCACGTACCTGATGAAAACGATTATTACCGTCGATGATGCCTCGACTATCCGAAAGATGGTAGGCTTCACCCTGAAATCCGCTGGCCACAATGTGGTTGAAGCCGCGGACGGAATGGAAGCTCTCAACACCTTGAAACAGCGTCCTGTCGACCTCGTCATAACCGACGTAAACATGCCCAATATGAACGGCATCGACCTGACTCGACAGCTCAGAGCGCTACCCAACTACCGCAGTACCCCAATCATTCTATTAACCACTGAGACGGATCCTGCCAAGAAAAGTGCGGGCCGTGCTGCTGGAGCCACTGGTTGGATCGTAAAACCTTTCAGCCAGGACCAGCTACTAGCTATCGTGTCCAAAGTCCTTCCTAACTAGTCAGCGACATGAGTAGCGACGGAATGGATGATTTCCAGTTGGAGTTGGTAAACGACTTCTTGCTGGAAAGCTCGGAGGGGCTAGAAACCTTCGATCAGGACCTTCTTCTGATCGAGAAGGGGGAGTGCGACCTTGGCTTGCTAAACGAGGTCTTCCGCGTCGTTCACACCATCAAGGGAACTGCTGGTTGTCTTGGCTTTAGCCAGATAGAAAGCATCGCTCATACGGGTGAAAACGTGTTATCGCTGATGCGTGACGGAGAGTTGGAATCGACTCCCCATATCGCTGACGCTTTGCTTAAGCTCTCTGATGCTCTCCGCGAGATGCTGGGGGTGATTGAAGACAGTGGTTCAGACGAGTCCGCCTGCGATTGCAGTGATCTGAAGTCCGTCTTGGATTCAATTATCAAGGGCGAGCCTGCCACAGTCAAAGCGACGCCTCCGCCTGAACCTGAGATCGAAACGCCGGTAGCGGAGGAAGCTCCCGAGAGCGCTGACGAGGGTTGGGGACTCTTTGGAGAAGAATCGACTGAAGAAGTCGAAGCGCCAGAGCCTGTTGCTGAAGCGCCGCAAGCCTGGGGGCTCTTTGAAGGTGACGAACCCAAGACTGAAGGTCCGGCCGAGTCCGAAGCGGTCGACTCGAAATCACCTGAAGGCGATCCTGCCGGAGCCTGGGGAATCTACGCTGACGAGTCCGAAGCATCGATCGCGGAAACTGATAAGCCAGAAGCGAAGAAGCCTGCTCGCCCCGTTCCGACTCCGCAAAAGCCAAAGGGTGATTCTATTTCCTCTGCGAGTGTTCGCGTTGATGTCGAACTTCTCGATAATCTTATGAACATGGTGGGAGAGTTGGTTCTCTCGAGAAACCAGCTTTTGCAGTTAAGCCATCAACGGGATATCGAGCCGGCTCAGGTTTCGGGTATCGCTCAAAGGTTCAATCAGGTCACTACGGACTTGCAGCAGGGTATCATGAAGACCCGTATGCAACAAATCGGTACGGTTTGGGGTAAGTATCCACGTATCGTCCGAGATTTGGCTGCTGACTTAGGCAAGCAGGTTAACCTCCAAACGTTTGGAGCTGATACGGAACTTGACCGTACTATCATTGAAGCGATTAAGGATCCTTTGACCCACATTATTCGTAATGCGGTCGATCATGGGATCGAAAAACCGGACGTCCGTAGCGCCGCCGGAAAGAGTCCCGATGCGGAACTGCTCATGAGAGCCTTCCACGAAGGCGGGCAAGTAAACATCGAAATTATTGACGATGGAGCCGGTATCGACGGCAACAAGATTTGCGGCAAGGCCTTGGAGAAAGGTTTGATCGACGTAGATGAGGCAGGTCGCTTGTCCGAACGTGAGAAAATCAACCTGATTTTCCTTCCTGGTTTTTCGACCGCAGAGAAGTTAAGCAATGTTTCTGGTCGTGGTGTCGGTATGGACGTCGTGAAGACTAATATCGAAAAGATCGGTGGGTCAGTAGACATCCAGTCAGTGAAAGGGGAGGGTACCACGCTGCGTATCCGTATACCACTTACGCTTGCGATCGTTGCTGCACTAGTTGTCAAGAGCGGCAACCAACGCTTCGCAATCCCGCAGGTGAATATTGTGGAATTGGTGCGAATCAAGTCGGATGACCTAGCTTCCATTGAACGTGTCTACGATTCACCTGTTTACCGTTTGAGAGGAAAGCTCCTTCCATTGGTATTCCTAGATGAATTTTTGCAACTTGATAAACTCAAGGACGATGAGCGTTCTTCGGTCAGTATCGTGGTATTGAGGTCGGATGGCCAAGACTTTGGTCTAGTGGTCGATGTCGTCAGCGATACGGAAGAAATCGTTGTTAAGCCGCTAGGAAATCAGCTTTCCGACATGCAGATTTACGCTGGAGCCACGATAATGGGAGACGGTTCCGTAGCTATCATTTTGGATGCTGCAGGTATGTCTGCGAAAGCAGCTGTACTCAAAAATGGACAGAAGAGTATTCAAGAACAGAATACTGAATTCGAGGAAAATTCGCAGGAATTTGGCCGCAAAGAACCGCTCATCTTGTTTTCACTCCCAGGTTGGGATCATCTGGCTGTACCATTGGAGTCCGCCGAACGTCTCGAAGAGTTCGAGCCGAAGATTATCCAAACCTCGGGTGGAGTGGAAACAGTTCCCTATAGAGGGGGCATTATGCAACTCCTACGCCTCGGCAATCTTCTTGGCGTTGGACCTGGCAACAGCGACGTACAGTTCGAGCAGGTTATCGTATACAAGTGCGGTGATCGCTACCTCGGCCTCGTGGTTGGAGAGAACAAGGACATCGTCGAGCAAGTGTTACGCCTCGAGGATGTAGGTTCTCGCCCTTACATTCGCGGCTCCTTCATCATTGACGGACAGATCACCGATTTAGTGGACGTCGAATCTATTCTCTCAAGAGCGGGGTTGAAAGGAAAGAATTAGTATGGAAAGCGTATCTGAAAAAGAAGTACAACTTTGCACTTTCCAACTCGGGAAATTGCAGCTTGGGATTGATGTACTCTCCGTGCAGGAGGTCATTAAATGCCCCTCTCTCACGCCAGTTCCCCTCGCTCCTGAAGCGATCGAAGGACTGTTGAATCTAAGAGGTCAGATCCTTACGGCTATCGACCTTCGTCGACACTTTGAGTTGCCAGATGACGAACGAGCCAACAGCGAGAAGATGCTTATCATCGTTCGCTCTGGTTCGGTCGAAGCCGCTCTCTTAGTGGATTCGGTGGGAGAAGTCATCGAGGTCACAGACGAGACCTTTGAGGAGACAACCTCCAACGTACCCGCTTCGGTTCGACCCTATATTCTCGGAGTTCACAAACTAGATAAGCTCTTACTCCACTTGTTAGATGCGAAGGCAACTGCCTCGCTCGTTCCCTCCAACACTATTTAAGAAAGAAACCACATATAGCCCATATTCGCCATGCGTTTAAGCACAAAACTCGTACTCCCCACAGCGTTGCTCATTGCTTTGCCAGTGCTCGCTGTAATCGTTACCCTAAAGTTTAAATTCGATAAGGTAGCGGAAAACAGCCTGAAAGAACTGTCGGTCGCAGCTCGAACTGTTCAGGATAAAATCGACCGAAACCTCTTCGAGCGTTATGGAGACGTGCAGGCATTTGGTCTGAATGCTCTGTTCCACAGAGATCTCTCGAGCCTTTCGGAAGCCGAGGAGGCGGAACTAGGGGCCATGCTCGACAATTATGTTCTCACCTACGGATGTTACTCGCTCACTGTAGTGACGGACTTGGAGGGACGTATCGCTGCAATCAATACAGTTGGACCTCTCGGTGGAAAGATTCCAAGCGACAAGCTCCGCGGACGCGATCTCTCGAGGGATGACTGGTACAAAGCGTTGAAGGCCGAAAAGTATTCAACTTACCAGGGCGAGGGAGCCTTGACGGGTACCTATATCGGCAAGGCGCAGCAGAGCGACCTCGTAGCGGAAGTTTACGGAAAGGACGCTCCCGTATGGAACATGTCTTTCTCGGCTCCAATCAGAAACGCAGCGGGTGAAACGGTAGGCTACTGGCACAACGAATTCTCTTCCACAACGGTCGAGGAGATCGTTGTGGCTGAATACAACGATTTAGAGCATACGGGCTTGGAAACAGCTGAGCTAACCTTGCTCGATCCAAGCGGTCTCGTACTTCTGGACATTGATCCAAGCCATAATGGATACAAAGAGACCCGTCGTGATTCTTTGTTCAAAACGAATTTAGCAACTTCAGGACTCGAGGTAGCTCGAGTCGGAGTCAACCGCAATGCCCCGGCAGATGGGAGCATGTGGACCCACCATAATTCCAAGAGCGACGAAACTGCCTCTGAGCATGCTGATGAAATGCAGGGAGCAGGCTATGCTCGCAGTGTACCAGTACTCGGGTTTGTCGGCACCGGCTTCACTACATTGGTTCGGGTGAATGAGGAAGAGCTGACTGCGATGGCCGACTCTATCGAAACAACTATGGTGGTACTTGCTCTGGTGAGTATTGTTGTGGGAATCGCTGTTATGGTTTTCCTTGTGGCCCGTCCGATCGTTAGCAGGGTTTCAGCTGCAGCAAAAGCGATTGAAAGCCTGGCAGATGGAGGCTTAAACAACGCCGTCGAAACAGAATCCAAAGACGAAATCGGAGATCTAGGAAGATCGCTAAAGACCGCCTGCGACGGGCTGAAGAAAACCTTTGAGTCTGATAACATCGATTGGGGTGCTATGGCTGAACTCAAGGTTCGTGCTTCTATGATGGATGAGAGTTGTATCGTTTCAGAGGCTGACCTCAAAGGAACGATCATATCCTGTAATGATAAGTTTACCGAGGTATCTCAATACAGCCGCGAAGAGCTTATCGGCCAAGGTCACAACAAGACACGACACCCCGATATGCCTAAGAGCGTATTTAAGGAGCTTTGGGCAACCATTGGTCGCGGAAAAACATTCCGTGGCGTCGTAAAGAACATGAAGAAGGATGGCACCCCGTACTATGTTGACGCAGTTATCGCCCCAGTCATGGGTGACAATGGCAAACCACGTAAGTACATTGGTGTTCGTTACGATATCACTGAAGCTGAAATCGAACGCCAGGCATCCAAGGGTATCCTCGATGCGATCAACGGAGCTTACGCTTACATCGAATTCGACACTGAAGGGCAAATCCTCAAGGCGAATGACAATTTCCTAGGAGTCATGGGCTACGAGAGTGAAGAAATTGTAGGAAAGCACCATCGTATGTTCGTCGATTCCAAGACGTCACAGTCGGTTGAATACAGTAATTTCTGGAAAGGACTGAAAAATGGCGAGACCTATTCAGATTCCTTTAAGCGGATCACCAAGGACGGTCGCGAAGTTTGGATCCAAGCGGTATATGCTCCGGTTAAGGACGAAGTGGGTCGCGTTGTTAAGGTCGTAAAAATTGCCACTGATGTAACGGAGGCAAAAATCGTCGCGACAAACAATGAGCGCCAGCTCGAGGAAGCGAACAAGAATCAAGCGGTTATCGAGTTTGACGCCAATGGCATCGTCCAGAACGCCAATAAGAATTTCTTGGATTGCCTCGGCTACACTATGGCCGAAATCAAAGGACAGCACCACAGCATGTTTGTGGAAGACGAGTATGCTCGTTCGGCAGACTACACGAGGTTCTGGGCCGACCTTAATGATGGTCGCTTCATGACCGATGAATTCAAACGCATTGGTAAGGGTGGTAAGGAAGTTTGGATACAGGCGACCTACAACCCGCGTTTTGACGCCTCTGGTAAGGTTGGCAGTGTCATAAAATTTGCGACAGATATTACCGCTAAGAAGGCTGCAGAGGAAGGCTTGGCGAAAACCCTAGCATTGGTGGCGGAGCACTCGCAAACGCTAGCATCTGCATCTGAGGAGCTAACTGCCACCGCGCAGAACATGAACAATAACACGGAGGATACTGCTCGCCAGGCTGGTGTGGCGAGTTCGGCCTCTGAACAGGTTGCGGCGAACATTTCGATGGTTGCTACCGCAGCTGAAGAAATGAGCTCTTCGGTACAGGAAATCGCCAAGAACGCGGCGGAAGCTGCTCAGGTAGGGTCTTCGGCCGTGACCGTGGCGTCTAATACGAATGATACCGTCACTAAGCTGGGAGCATCCAGCGTTGAGATCGGTGAGGTGATCAAAGTCATTACTTCAATTGCTGAGCAAACCAACCTGCTGGCCCTCAACGCCACAATCGAAGCGGCTCGAGCGGGCGAGGCTGGCAAGGGCTTTGCAGTGGTCGCGAATGAAGTTAAGGAACTGGCTAAGCAGACCGCAGCAGCGACTGAGGACATTTCCGCGAAGATCGAAGCGATCCAGCATGATGCCTCTGGAGCGGTATCGGCAATTGGCGAGATTTCCGAGATCATTCGCCGTATCAATGACATTCAAAACGAAATTTCGAGCGCGGTGGACGAACAGTCCGCCACCACCAATGAGATAGCGCGAAATGTCTCTGAGGCATCTCGAGGCAGCTCTGAGATTTCCGAAAATATCGTAAACGTATCGAGCGCGGCTCGCTACACAACCGAAGGCGCAAACGATACGCTCACTGCCGCACAAGGCTTGGCAAGACTCTCCTCAGAACTGCAGGGCATCGTGGATGCTTCTCGGAACTAGACTGGGGAAAAATCATTAGAACGGATACACTATGAAATCGATCGTTATCGACGATAGCCGGACAGTGCGAAAGTTGCTGTGTGGCTACATGAACGCACTGGATATCGAAACCATGGAAGCGGAGGACGGTTGTGACGCCCTTTCGCGCCTTGGGTTCGTGGAACCGGCGGAAATGGATATCGCTCTCGTGGATTGGGATATGCCGAACATGACAGGAATCGAATTTCTGAAGGAAGTTCGCTCCTGTTCAGAGTACGAGCATCTCAAGATCATGATGGTGACTTCCCACAATAAACCGGAAGACCTGATGCAAGCTATCGAGTTCGGAGCGAATGAGTTTTTGATGAAGCCTTTCGATGAAGAGATGCTTCAGGACAAGCTCCGCATTCTTGGGCTCCTCAACTAAATCATTCAGAATCCCACCTGATGAAGAAGATACGTGTTCTAGTGGTCGATGATACGGCAGTTATGCGAAAGATCGTGTCGGAGGTCATTAATCGAGACCCGGATATGGAGGTTGCTGGTGTTGCTTCCAACGGGAAGATCGCGATGCAGCGAATTTCCCAATACAGTCCGGACGCGATCACCCTGGATCTGGAGATGCCGGAAATGGACGGGATCGCCATGGTTAAGGAGCTTCGGAAGACGTATCCAAAAATACCGGTCATCATGCTTAGCTCCCAGACTTACAAGGGAGCCGAGTCGACCTTCGAAGCACTGCAGGCGGGAGCGAATGACTATGTAGCAAAGCCTTCAACGAACAACGGGCTAAATGCCACGATGAGCGAACTGAATCGCGAGCTCATCCCAAAGATAAAGCAGTACTTTCATGTTCTCGCTCCGCAACCGGTAGCTCCGCCGTCTGCACCACGTCCGAACCGGACAAAGGCTCGAAGAAGCGGAAGGCTTGATGTCCTCGCTATAGGGTCTTCCACGGGTGGACCGAATGCCCTTTCTGTCGTGTTTTCCTCGATACGAGAGCCCTTGCCGGTGCCGGTTGTCGTGGTTCAGCACATGCCTCCTCTTTTTACAAAAGCGCTTGCGGAGCGTTTGAACCGCGAATCGTGCCTCACTATCTGCGAAGGCGAACACGGACAGGCACTTCGTCCCGGTCACGTTTACATCGCTCCCGGTGGCCAACATATGGAAACGAGACGGCGAGGAGCAGAGGTGGTCTTGCACCTGCATGAAGGTCCGCAAGAACACTCCTGCCGCCCTGCTGCAGATGTGTTGTTTCGCAGTGTAGCCAAATGCTATGGCGGTTCTGCATTAGCGGTCGTCCTTACTGGAATGGGTAGGGATGGCTTTCTTGGCGCTCGCGAAATTTGCGAAGCCGGTGGCGAAGCAATCGCCCAAGACAAGGAGACGAGTGTTGTCTGGGGTATGCCCAGCTTCCTTGTCAACGAAGGACTGGTAGAGAAGGGAACGCCTCTTCCTCAGGTCGCTTCCGCCATCTCCTCACGTTTCTCTTCTTTACTTCAAAAATACTAATTTTATGAGCCTCTCCCCAAGCCAGTTTGACTATGTCTCAACGCTAGCGAAAAGTCGTGCCGCAATCGTGCTTCAAACAGGAAAAGAATACCTGGTAGAATCGCGCCTCAGTCCACTCGCAAGAGAGAAGGGGTTTGATTCGCTAGGGGCTATGATTGATTCAATGACTTCGACTCGTGGATACGGCGATATCCACAAATCGGTAGTGGAAGCGTTGACGACGAACGAGACTTTGTTTTTCCGCGACCTTCATCCGTTTGAAGCGATGGAGAAGAAGTTGATTCCGGAGATCATGGCTAGAAGAGCCACTGAACGCCGAATCGACATATGGTCTGGGGCTAGTTCGACTGGACAGGAAGCTTACAGCATAGCCATGATGCTCCGTGAGAAATTTCCGGAGCTGCGAAACTGGAAGGTGAAGATCATTGGTACAGACCTTTGCAGCAAGGCTCTGGAAAAGGCGAACCGTGGGGTATACAACCAAATGGAAGTCAATCGCGGTCTCCCCATGCCGCTTTTGGTAAAGTACTTTTCCAAGGTCGACGAAGGTTGGGAGTTGAAGCCGGAGATGAAGCAAATGACCGAATTCAGAAAGATGAATCTGATCGAGCATTGGCCGAACCTGCCCAAGTTCGACATCGTTTTGATGCGAAACGTTTTGATCTATTTCGATATCGAAACACGCCGTAAGATTCTTGCTGGTATTCGGGGAGTTCTAAACCGAGATGGCGCAATGTTTTTGGGAGCGTCCGAGACGACTTTCAATGTAGATGAAAATTGGATAGTGGAGAATCACGGACGAAGCCATATCTATCGTATCAAGCCCAGTGTTACGCCGGGACGAGTTTTGCCCAGTTGATTAGTCGAGTGGAGAGATCGAAATTGTAAGCGATTTCGAATTGTTCTCTGGATACGAATCGGGGGAAATTGTTGAGCTTTCGACCGCGGCTTCGATCTGAAACCCACCGGGTAAAAGGAAGTCCGATTCGCTCAAGGTGATTTCGTAGCTGACACTTTCACCTGGTAGCAGGTTTCCCAGGTAAACATTTTGCGTTAGACCATTTGGTAGGGTGTAGTCGATGCTCACGGCTGGGGCCTCTTCGGTTCCTCGGTTTTGGGCTATGAGGTAGGCAGTGCTTTGTCCTTTGACTAGGTCGGAGTCAGCGACGTAGATATCAGAGAGTGCTAAATCGTAGTAATTCGTATCGGAATAGAGACTACGCGCTATGTCGATCGCGCCAGATCCAAGCTGCGAGTCAGATCCGGGCAGACCGTAGTCATCAGCATTAGCCAATAGAATTTCCGCTGCTTCCGCTGCGGACGTGTTTAGTTCTGAGCTGATTAATGCGATCGCTCCGCTTACGAAAGGCGCTGCCGCGGAGGTTCCAGTAAAACTGATCCAATCTTCTTCCTCCCATGCTGCGTAGACCCCAACCCCCGGTGCGGCGACTGCGATGGAGTCGCTCTGATTTGCGAAGGTGGTGGGATGTCCGATGGAGTCGAGGGCGGTGACAGCGATTACCGAATCGTAGGCGGCCGGGTAGGGTAGGGCAGTTATGGCTTCGTTTCCTGCAGCGGCTACCAGCACTACGCCCTGCTCCTGCGCGTAGGATACAGCGTAGGATAAGGCTTGGTTGGTGCCAAAGCTGCCGAGGCTGAGGTTTATAATGTCGGCTCCGTTGTCGACAGCCAAAAGAATGGCCTCGGCAAGTGTATAAGTATCACCGATTCCGTCTGTATCCAAAACACTGATGCTAATGAGGTCCGCATTGGGTGCGATCCCAGTGCCGTTCGATCCCGCGATAAGGGAAGCGACCGCGGTGCCGTGGGTGGCCGCAGTGGATCCTCCGGTGAGGTCGAAGCTTTTCACGACAGCGCCTTGAAGTGTTTGATGATCCGCTATGCTGGTATCAATCACCGCAATGCTTACGCCCTCACCAGCTTTTGTCAGATTCGAAGGTACTCGCATGAAATGAAGAGCCTGATCCAGGAATTTACTGTCGGTAGCGAGCAGCTGGTCTGCTATAGGCAGCGGATTGAGCAGCGTGTAATTGGAGTCCACCTTTGCGCCTGTATCTGCTAGGAAGCTGTCGTCATCGTTCAGTAGTTTAAGCCTGATGGCTAGGAGCCTCTCGCTTGAGGAGATGATTGTGTAAAGCCCGTTGGGACTCTTTTTCAGAAATGATTGAAACGCGTCCAGAGAATCAAAGCTCAGAATGCGTTCGTTTTCTATCGAAGACGCTGAAAAGGGGGCATCCGTTTTTTGTAGCCACGCTTCTGTTGTCTCAGCTCTTCTTTGACCGGTAGTTGCAGTGGGAAACTGAGGAGCGTCTGGATCCGGCTTTTTTGACTGGCTCGTTGGATTTAGCTGAAAGTAGAGCGCTGTACCGGCTGCCAAGGTGGCGACTAGTAGGAAAGCAGTACGGGTCTTGCTCTGGGAAGGTTTGCTCATTCGAGGTCAAATGGACCTCTGAATCTACCGGAAGTTCGATTGTTTGCGAGTCAATGATGGAACTCGCTCAGCGGAACAGGTCGCCCGTTTTGAATCGCCAACTGGAGAGGGCGAGTAGGCAACAGGCGATCGCGGCTAAAACTCCGAGCTCCGGAAGAATCTTCAAAAGCTGGGCATCTTCCCAGAGCGCTCCGAGATAGGACTCCACTCCCCAGTAGACCAAGGTGAACTTTCCGATGAATTGCATCGTAGCGGGCATGAGGCTTAGCGGAAACCAAGCGCCCCCCAGAGCGCTCATGCTAATGATAAGCAGAGTTCCGAAACCTTGGGCTTGTTGTGGCGTTTTAGCGAGGGACGCGAGGGTCATACCGAAGGCCGCGCAGGCGGCGGATGCCACGAGACTTACCAAAATCAGATTGAGAAAGTGTGGGAAAACTTCGACCCCGAAAAGGAAGGAAGAAGCGATGAATAGCGTCAGGGCCTGAACCATGCCCAGGAGGGTGTTGAAGAGAAATTTGGACCAGAGAATGTGGGTTCGTCTAACGGGCATGGAAAGAAGGCGTAGAAAGAGCCCTTCATTTCGTTCTTCGAAAAGCGATGCCGCGGATCCGGTGGTCGCAAAGAGCAGAAACATGATCGCGTACCCACCGATCATCCGAGTCAAAGTTGGGTTTTTGACTTCTTTTCCGAAGACTTGGCTTTCCTCAATGTTCACCAAGTTGGAAAGGGAATTCGACGCGTCTTCGGATTCTCCCTCACTTCCGGAGATGAGATCAGTCAGTCCGGCGAATCCAATTTTATCCTTAACGTCGTCGTATTCGATATCGTCGTACGCGAGGCTAATGGCTGCAGCTATACCATTTTGGAATGTGGAGTATTTTTCGGGACCAAGCTCATCGCGCTGCTGCTGGTCGATCTTTTCGGAAAGCAATTGAGGGATTTTGGAAAAGACCGCTTTTTGGATTAGCCCATTTATGATTTGCGATTCGATCGGGTTTTTCGGGTTGGAGAGAAATTCTAGCCTCAATCCTAACTCGCTCGAGCTGAGAAGGTCTTGGGGAATGATTAGGGCGAAGTTGAAATCATGGTCTTCGATTCCCTTCTGAATGGTATCGCGGGAGAGCGGTATTTGTTCTCCTTCCGGGCCCTTGGAGGATGATATTATGCGGAGCCCCTCTTCCGCTTCCAAAGCGTCCACGATGATCTGGGAAGTAGGGTTGGACGCTTCATCTAGCAGTCCCAGCCTTATGCTCGAAGAGATGCCGCCTTGGTCTCCGGAGCCGCCGAAGATGTTTCCGACGATGTAGATGACGCAAAAGGGAACGATAAAGGTCAGAGCGATTGCCGCTTTGTCTTTGAGAAAGAGGCTAATGTCTTTTTGAAGGAGGATCAGGACAGGGCGCATTTTTTATAGGAGTTGGGTTCCCGACACTATTCGCGGAGGTCTTTGCCTGTTAGGTTTAGGAAGAGGGCTTCCAAGCTTGGTTGCTCCATCTGAAATTCAGACGCATCTAAGCCTTGCTCTTCGGTCCATTGGTAAAAGCGGGACAATTTAAACTCTGGGGGCGTTTTCAGCTGCAAGGCGGCCCCCTGTTCCATCACCTCTCCGAATTGTTCTATGGCTTCGCGTTGCTCTGGGCTTAGGGAGCTGGCTCGAGCGGTTATCAGGTTTGTCCGAGGCAACTCGCGCAGCAGGGAGTCGGGCGATCCGCAACGAAGGATTTTACCGGCATCTATGATGCCAATTTCGTCGCATAGGCGTTCGGCCTCTTCCATGTAGTGGGTGGAGTACACGATGGTCATACCCTCCGATTTGAGTCCCAGCAAGGTGTCGAAAATGGCGTTTCTCGATTGGGGATCGACTCCCACTGTCGGTTCATCGCAGAGGAGTATCTTTGGCTTGTGCATCAGAGCGACGGCGATGTTGAGTCGCCGCTTCATACCACCTGAAAAGGCTTTTACGGAGGATTTCCTCCTGTCGGTCAACTGGGCGACTTCCAAAGCGTAGTCGATTTGCCGTGAAAGCTCCTTGCCTTTCAATCCGAAAAGCTTCCCGAATATCTGGAGGTTTTTTTCGGCGGATAGCTCCTTGTACAGGGCGATATTCTGCGGTGCGAAGCCGACGAGGCGGTTTTGTTGGGAATTGCTCGGGTCGAGCGTTTCCCCATCGATTTGGATGTTCCCCGAATCGGCAGTCAGAAATCCGGTCACCACGCTCATGAAGGTGGATTTTCCCGCTCCGTTTGGCCCTAGGAGGCCGAAGAATACGCCTTTATCGATGGCGAGCTCAAGTTGGTCGAGAGCTTGGATGGATCCGAAGCGTTTGCTCAGGTTTTGGGCGAGAAGGATAGACATCGGCTAGGAAGAGTACGCTAACGTCTACACAGAGGGGCAGCTTAGGTTGCTCCTAACTTGGAGATTTGTCTCTTTTGGTGCAAAAAAAACGCGAGCTCTTTGGGGCTCGCGTTATTGTAGAAGTTTTTGGGGCCTGATTTCTAGGCTTCGGGCAGTTTTTCCTTCAGGGTGTCTCCTCTAGATTTCCAGAAGAAATCTTGTTCGTCGATGGAGTCGATCAGATCGAGGGCGGTTTGGACGTCACCTTCTTCGCCGACCAAAGAGGCTAGGCGATATTTGGCTTCCGCTTGGGCGAGGGCGGTGGAATCCTCCGCAATCGGTTGGAGGATCTCTTTGGCTTCGGCGTTCTTATCCTGAGCAATGAGTGTAACTGCGAGAGCCATCGTGGCGGCTTGGTCGACGGGAGTCTCAGTGGATTCTGCGGCACTCCGGTAGTATGTTTCTGCTTTGGCGTAATCTCCTGCAGCGAAGGCTTCGTCGCCCAGCTCCTTGTACGCGAACCCGCTCAAAGCGGTTCCGGCTTCGTCTTCTGCCCAAGTCGCTTTTGCGTCGGTGTTGTCTGCGGATTGATAACCTTCTTGCAGGTTCTTTTCGGCACGAGCCTCCATGAATTTGAGTCCTTGGTAGCCGATAAAAACTGCGAAAACGAAACCGATTCCGCCGAGGATGAGACCTCTGTTTTTTTCCCAGATCATGATGATCTGGTTCTCAATGTCCTGGATATCGACTTGATTCGGCTGAGCCTCGGAGTTCTGGGATGTTTTGTTGGCCATGTTTGAAAGTGAATCTGCCCCTTTGTGGTTGTTGGGTATGAGGGAGACGGGAGAGTGAAAGCACTTCTACGCGGATTTCGAGATCTAATTGTTGGGGTAACAGCTGGTTTTGGTGCCGAAATCGTTTTGTTAGGGCAAATTGCATCGCTTTAGCAGCCTTTTAATCCGCGCCCCCCTTGACCCATGGCCAGCTATACCGATGTTTTTGTATCACAGAGTCCCGAGTTATCTGCCTCGCTTGTATCGTTACCCCTGAAAGATGAGACCCAATTCGAAAAATTCTGATGGCAGAGCCCCGAAATCGGATGAAGCTCTTGCGTCATCCTCAGTGATCACAGCCGAGGCGTTGCTGGATTGTTTGGATGATCACATGATCGTGGCTATCACCGATCCGAAGGGCGTTATCACCTACGTAAACGACCAGTTTTGCGCCCTCAGCGAATATTCTCGGGAGGAGCTCGTTGGTAAGACGCACAAAGTAGTCAATTCCGGCTATCATTCGGTGGCATTTTGGAAGGGGCTTTGGGGCGCGATCAGTTCGGGAAAGTGCTGGAAAGGCCAGATCTGTAACCGTAGCAAGAGCGGCGACCTTTACTGGGTTCAGACTTCGATCAAACCGATCTACAATGCCGAAGGAGAGATTACTCAGTATGTCTCGTGCCGAACGGACATCACTTCGCAGAAGAAGATCGAGAGCAAGCTGCTGCATGCGAAAGCCCAGTTTCAGGATGCCTCTCGCATCGCCAAGATTGGTTCTTGGGAGCTCGACTTGGTGAAGGGCGAACTCGATTGGTCTTGGGCGACCAAGCAAATTCACGAAGTGCCGTTGGACTATGTGCCCACTTTGGAATCTGCATTGGAGTTTTACCAGGAAGGTGAAATTAGGGATTCAGTCGAAAAGCTAGTGGAAAAGGCTGTCGCCGACGGTGAGCCTTTTGACCGAGAGATACAGATCGTGACTCATAGCGGTCGCCGTAAATGGATCCGTTCGATTGGGCAGGCTGAAATGGTGAACAAGAAGGTGGTCCGCCTTTTCGGAGTCATCCAGGATATAGACGCGGAGCTGCGGGCCCGTGAGGAAAGTCAGCGTAATGCCTCCGTAATCAGAGGCTTGGTGGATTCCGCGAACGAGCTTGCTTTTGTGGCGACGGATCCGGATGGAATTATTTCCATCTTCAACGTAGGCGCTGAGAAACTCACCGGCTACGAGGCTTCGGAGGTGATCGGTAAGGCGACTCCCGCAATTTTTCATCTGGACGAAGAGATCGATGGCAAAGCCCGCGAATTGAGCGAGCGATTTGGTAAAAAGATTGAGGGCTTCGAAGCGTTCTCGGAAATCCCGATGCGAAAAGGAAGCGAGTTAAGTTACGCTACCTATGTTCGCAGGGATGGCACGCGGGTACCAGTTTCCTTGATAGTGACTTGTTTGAGGGATGGTTCCGGAGATATCGCTGGATTCCTTGGCGTTTCTCGCGATGCGTCAGCTCAGGCGGAAGCCGAAAACCAGCTTCGCGAGAGCGAACTCCGATTCAGAGGCTCCTTTGAGAATTCCGGTATAGGAATGATGATCCTGAGTCCGCGCGGGGCGTTGGAGGACTTTAACAAGTCCATTTCGGAAATGTTTGGGTACAGTCTTGAACAGATGCGAAGCATGCGTCTGCGAGATGTGATCCATCCGGACGACTATTATTCGGCGTTAATTAAGTTCAAAGAAACCCTCAGCGGTAAACGAAATCACTTTGTTCTGGAGAGCAGATATATTGGGGCTGACGGGTCGATTGTTTGGGCCCGAGTCAATGCGTCACTTATTCGCCGACCGAACGGCGATCCTGTCCATTTCATCCTGCAGGTTGAGAATATCAGCGAGACGAAATCGATCAGCAAGCGGATGAAGGAGACCAGTGAGCGTCTATCGCTGGCGGTTGCAGCCGGAGGGATCGGTATCTGGGAGCTTAGGCTTTCTACTGGCACGGTCATCTTCGACGACCAAATGTTCAAGCTATACGGGATTGAGAAAGAATCATTCGAAGGGCGAGTCGAAGAGTGGTCGAATACCCTTCACCCTGATGATCTCCCACAGGCGTTGCAGGCCCTTGAGGACGGGAAAAACGGTGTTTGCGATATCAATACCCGTTTCCGCATCATCCGACCGGATGGAAAAATCAGGTATTTGAGAGCCATGTCTGTTCTCGACCGCGATTCTCAAGGAAGGCCTGTCCGATTGGTCGGCACGAATTGGGATGTTACGGACAATTTTGAACAGGAAGAAGCTTTGCTACGGCTGGCGGAGCAAGCGGAAGAGGCGAACCAGGCGAAGAGCCAGTTCTTGGCCAATATGAGTCATGAAATCCGCACGCCGATCAATGGTGTGATCGGGATGACTACCTTGTTGCTCGATTCACCAGGCTTGACCGAGGAGCAAAGCCGGCAGGCGCGAATCATCAAGTCCAGCGGTGAGTCCTTGTTGGCTTTGATCAATGATATTCTCGATTTCTCAAAGGTCGAGGCGGGTCGAATAGATCTAGAAGTTCTCGATTTTGATGTTCGTAGTTTGTTGAGCGATTTGGATTCGTTGCTTTCTCAAAAGGCTAGGGAAAAGAATCTTGAGTTCATCTGCAGTGCGGCGAGCAATGTGCCGAGGCGATTGCAGGGGGATCCTAGCCGCTTGCGTCAGATTCTGCTCAATCTGGCCGGAAATGCGGTTAAATTCACGGCAGAAGGCGAGGTGCGCATCGATGTGTCGGTAGACTCTAGGACTGACGAAGGCGTGATGCTAAGATTCAATGTCAAGGATACCGGTATAGGCATCGCGGAGAGCAAGAGGAAGAACTTGTTTACGGAGTTCACCCAGGCGGACTCCAGCACGACGCGACTTTATGGGGGCACTGGTTTGGGCCTCGCCATCAGCAAACAGCTCGTGAACCTGATGGGTGGCGAGATCGATTTTGAGAGTGTCGAAAATCAGGGCACTGATTTTTGGTTTACTTCCTTCCTGCGGTATTCGGAAGATGAGTACGCAGAGTCGGAGCTGAACAATCTGAGAGGACGAGTGGCTTTGGTTGTGAGCCAACGTAGTGAACTGAGCGTACCATTGGACAAGCGCTTACGTAAGGTAGGAGTCGACACGAAGCACTGCCGTTCCTCACTCGCCGCCTTGGCGATGCTTAAACAGATGAGGGACAAGGAAAGTCGTTTGGATTACCTTTTCTATGATCAGGCGGGTAATGATAAGTCCGTCGAGACTTTGGCGTCCGAACTGAAGCAAGAACCTGGATACGAGGAGCTACCTGTGGTGGCACTACTCGACGATGGTTCGCCGGTCGATGAATGGACCCTGCCTACCCTCTATTTTCCGCTTGTGCCTTTTGATTTACACGCTGTGTTGTTGGGCAATCAACTAACGCCAGTGGAGGAAAAAGAGGAGGGTGGTATCATAACCGCAGAAAAATTCGCCAGCCGTGATGCTAAGATTCTCATAGCGGAAGACAATTTTGTGAATCAAATGGTCGTGCGTGGCTTGCTTGAAAAAGTCGGACTCAATGCCGATACGGCGGCCAACGGCCTTGAGGCATTGGAAGCGATGGGTCGTATCCGTTACGACTTGGTACTCATGGATGTACAGATGCCTGAGATGGATGGACTTGAAGCCACCCGTCGGGTGCGCGCCGGTGAGATCGGGGACGCGTCTAAGGACATACCAATTATCGCTCTAACGGCTCATGCCCTGCCTGAAGATCGTATCGTGTGTCTTAACGCCGGAATGTCCGATTACATAACAAAACCCGTGGAGCCCGCTGCTTTGTTCAGCCTTCTGGATAAGGTTCTGCCTCAGAGGGTGGAAAAAGCGGAAGTTGTGGAGCAGCCGGTCGAGGAAGAGTCGGAGGATAACAGCGTTTTCAGTCCAGCGGCCTTCCTAGAGCGGATGCTGGAGGATGAGGCTCTCGCCATGGAGATCGCCAACCTTGCCCTGCAGGATTACGAGAAATATCGAGGTAATCTGAAGGAAATTTTTGAAAACGGGAGCACCGAGGATCTGCATCGTTATACGCACTCGCTAAAGGGAGTATCGGCTAACGTCTGCTGTGAAAAGCTTCGATCAGAGGCTGAGCGACTTGACATGAAGACACGCCGAGGCGAGTTCGAGGAAGTGCGACAGAGTTACCAGGAGTTCTCGAGTTTGTTGGACGAAACGATGTTCGCCCTGAAGCGTTACTTGGATAACTAGCCGCGTCAGCTGTCGGGCGCGAAGCAGCCCTTCTCCTAATCGAAGACGACGGTTTTGTTCTCGTAGACGAGAATTCGGTTTTCCAAGTGCCAGCCTACTGCTTGAGCGAGGGTGAGCTTCTCGAGATTTCGTCCCTTGCGAACCAGATCCTCGACACTGTTGCGGTGTGTAACGTGGGCTACGCTCTGGTGGATGATGGGCCCTTGGTCCAAGTCGGGAGTTGCGTAGTGAGCGGTTGCTCCGATCAATTTAACCCCACGGCTGTGGGCTTGATGGTAGGGTTTGGCTCCAGCGAAAGCGGGCAGGAAGCTGTGGTGAATGTTGATGACCGGCTTGCCGAAGGTATCTAGGAAAATTGCGGATAGCACCTGCATGTAGCGGGCCATGATCACGAGCTCGATGCCCTCTTTTTTGAGGAGGGCCAGCTGTTCAGCCTCGGCATCTGCTTTGGTCGCCTTGGTGACTGGGATGTAGTGGTAGGGGATCCCGTATGTATTGGATACGCCCTCCAAGTCTTGGTGGTTGGAAACGATGAGGGCTATTTCGCAGGGGTACTCTCCCGATTTCCACCTCAAGATGAGGTCATGAAAGCAATGGTCGAATTTGGATACGAATATCGCTACTTTGGGTTTGTCGCCCGAGATCGCTACTTTCGTTTTCATACCGATCGAGTCGCCAAACGCTTGGAAATCTGCCGCGGTCTCTCTCGGGTCTGACCCCTCCTTTACTGCCCACTCAACACGCTGGAAGAATACGCCCGCTTGAGCGTCGCGGTGCTGGTCTGCGTGGATGATGTTTCCTCCGTTATTGAAGATCCAACCTGAAACTTTGGATACGAGACCTTTTTGGTCTGGGCCGGATAGGAGGGCGACTAGTTGCGGAGACATGAGAGGAGGGAGCTAGCTTAATGTTGGCGATCCGGCGTCACGAAGCGAATTCGCGACGCTAGTCGGCTAAGAGTGCATCATACGTTCTTCACGCTTTTGGCTACGTAAGACTGCACAGAGCGGACTTCGTAGTCTTGCTTGCTTAGAGACTTGATACCAGAGACGGCTGCTTCTGCACCTGTAATGGTAGACATGATACAGATGTTGTTGGCCCATGCTACGGAGCGCATGTGGTTTTCGTCCTTTCGTGGGATCATGCCGGAAGGCGTGTTGATGATCATTTGGATCTCATCGTTCTTGATCATGTCCACTACGTTGGGTCGCCCTTCAGCGATGCGGAACAGCTTTTTTACCTCGAGACCATTGTCTATCAGGTATTTGGCAGTGCCGCTTGTAGAGTAGATGCTGAAACCGAGAGCCGTCAAATTGCGTGCAATATCGAGGGCACGTGGCTTGTCCTGATCCTTTACGGATAGGAAAACGTTTCCGCCAGTAGGCAAGGCCGGTTTGGCGGCGGCCTGAGTCTTGGCAAATGCGATGCCGAAGTCGGAATCCAGCCCCATGACCTCACCTGTAGAGCGCATCTCTGGTCCAAGTCGGATTGTAGAGCCGGGGAAGCGAACGAATGGGAATACCGCTTCCTTAATGCACCAATGCTTAGGCGTTAGCTCTTCGGTGAATTCTAGATCGGCCAGCTTCATTCCAGTCATGATCTTGGCAGCGATCTTTGCCAAAGGCTTACCGATCGCCTTGGACACGAAAGGCACGGTACGCGAGGCACGTGGATTGACTTCCAGAACGTAGAGGTCGTTGTCCTTGATGGCGAACTGGATGTTCATCAAACCGACGACTTTAAGAGCTTTCGCAAGTCGGTAGCTCGCTTGCCGAACGGTCTCGATCATCGCGGGCTGCAAGGTGTGAGGAGGAAGGACCATAGCCGCATCACCGGAGTGAACTCCCGCGTATTCGATGTGCTCCAACATGCCTCCAATCACCGAGGTTTCACCGTCGGAGATGCAGTCCACGTCGAGCTCGATCGCGTCTTCGAGGAACTTGTCGAGCAACACGGGCTTGTCGGGCGAAGCGTCGAAGGCTTCGCGAATGACCGCTTTCATCTCGTCCATGGTGTGGACGATGAACATGCCGCGTCCACCCAGTACGAAAGAAGGGCGCAGGAGAAGTGGGAAGCCCACTTGATCGGCCATTTCGTAGGCCTCTTTTTCGTTGAGTACCGTCTTGTTGGCCGGCTGCTTGAGTCCTGTTTCGTCGAGGATCTGCTTGAAGAGCTCGCGGTCTTCGGCTGCGTCGATGCTCTCTGGTGAGGTGCCGATGATGTTTACGCCGTTGGCCTTTAGCTCGGTAGCAAGATTCAAGGGAGTTTGTCCACCGTACTGTACAATCGCCCCTTCGCAGCCCTCCTGTTCGTAGACTTCCATAACGTCCTCAAGGGTGAGTGGCTCGAAGTAGAGCTTATCCGAGGTATCGTAGTCGGTGGATACTGTCTCTGGGTTGGAGTTGACCATGACAGCCTCGTAGCCGAGTTCCTGAAGAGCGAAGGAGGCGTGAACGCAGCAGTAGTCGAACTCGATGCCTTGGCCAATTCGGTTTGGCCCGCCGCCGATGATCATGATCTTCTTTTTGTCCGAAGGAATGACCTCGTTTTCGTCACCGTAGGAAGAGTAGTAGTAAGGTGTTTGGGCTTCAAACTCAGCGGCGCAGGTATCGACTAGGCGGAATACGGTTTTGATTCCCTTCTCCTTGCGGGCCTTGTTGACGGCGGCCCAATCTTCGGCGAAGAGGTAGCCGAGTTGGCGGTCGGAGAAACCGTATTCCTTAGCCTTGCGGAGCATGGCGGTTGAAACGGTATCCAGCTTTTGAGATGCGAGCTGATCTTCGAGATCCGAGATTTGCTTGAGCTGGGTCAGGAACCAAGGGTCGATCTTCGTGAGTTCGAAGAGTTGTTCGAGGGTGTAGCCAGCTTTGAGGGCGTAACGTATGTAGAAGACACGTTCCGTGTTCGGGCGAACCAGCTTTCCATTGATAACTTCCTCTGTTGGAAGATCGTTGCCCCCGAGCTTGCCTCCAGCTCCAAATCCGAAAGCTCCAGTCTCCAGCGAACGAAGGGCCTTCTGGAAGGACTCCTTGAATGTGCGACCGATGGCCATGGCTTCGCCCACGGATTTCATGGCGGAGGTCAAGGTGTCGTCGGCGCCGGGGAATTTCTCGAACGTGAAACGTGGTATCTTGGTGACGACGTAGTCGATCGATGGCTCGAAGGAAGCGGGTGTCGCTTTGGTGATGTCGTTCTGAATTTCGTCCAAGCTGTAGCCGACAGCCAGTTTGGCCGCGAACTTGGCGATGGGGAAACCGGTTGCTTTGGAGGCCAGAGCCGAAGAACGGGAAACGCGTGGATTCATCTCGATCACGACCATGCGTCCCGTGTCAGGGCAAAGAGAGAATTGGATATTTGATCCGCCAGTCTCAACGCCGATTTCCCGGATAACCGCGAAGGACGCGTCGCGCATCGCTTGGTACTCGCGATCGGAAAGGGTCATGGCCGGAGCGACTGTGATGGAGTCACCTGTATGGACGCCCATGGGGTCGAAGTTTTCGATGGAGCAAATGACCACGCACTGATCCTTGCGGTCGCGCATGACCTCCATCTCATACTCTTTCCAGCCGAGAAGGCATTCTTCGACCAATACCTCGTGTACCGGCGAAAGCTCCAGACCGTTGGAGACGATATGCTCGAATTCTTCCTTGTTGTAAGCGATACCTCCGCCGGAGCCTCCCATGGTGAAACTTGGGCGAATGATCAAGGGATAGCTGCCGATCTCTCTGGCTGCTTGACGGGCCTCGTCGAGGGAGTTGACGGTTCGCGAGTGAGCTACATCGAGACCGATCTTGAGCATAGCCTCCTTGAAGAGTTCGCGGTCCTCGCCTTTCTTAATGGCGTCCGGCTTAGCCCCGATCATTTCGACTCCGTACTCGTGGAGGATGCCGGCTGACTCTAGCTCGAGGGAGAGGTTCAAGGCTGTTTGTCCGCCGAGGGTTGGGAGGAGGGCGTCGGGGCGTTCTTTGGCGATGATTTTCTCGACTGCGTCGACGGTGAGCGGCTCGATGTAGGTGACATCGGCGAACTCGGGGTCCGTCATGATGGTGGCGGGGTTGCTGTTGACCAGGATGACGCGGTAGCCCTCTTCTTTGAGCGCTTTACAGGCTTGAGTGCCTGAGTAGTCGAATTCGCAGGCTTGGCCAATGATAATTGGTCCGGCGCCTATGATCAGGATACTCTCGATGTCGGTTCTTTTCGGCATGACAAAAAAATTTTTGCAAGTTCACGCAGAGGTAGGGCTCTGGGCAAGGGTGAAAAGATGCGAATCGAACGATTGTGCAAGCGGATTTGGGACGGGATGCCATGAGCCTAGGCTTTTGCCCAGACGTGTTGACGATCCGATCTCGTTGGCTGCCCGCAATTTGCTCTCCCAACTGGGAAGACGAGTCTCCTTTTGAGACTCAAACGAGGTGAGCTAAAGCTCGTCTGGCGCGATGCCGAGGATCTCGGTCGCCCGTTCGCGGTCGCCTTGGGCGGCACGGATGACGGCTTGCTTGTAGCGCTCCGCCTGCTCCTCGAGATAAGCGGCCAGATTTGGCCAGCTGGAAATATCTTGAAGCTTTTCCGGCAAGTCGGACTCGCGGATGGTATTTCCTTCGCGAGTTGTTGCTGCCGCGTCTAGCACTTCTTCGAACTCCGTATAGTTTCCTGGCCAGCGGTAGCCTTGCAGGATGGCGGTTGCCCCTTCCGATATGTTGATATCCGGTAGATTGTTTTGGGCGAAAAAGGTGCGTGCGAGAGCTGGGATGTCTTCGGAACGATCGCGTAGGCTAGGAATCAGCATCGCGTTATTGGCGATGCGGAAATACAGTGCGTCCTCGAACTGTCCTTCCTCCACGAGCTGCTCGATGTCGGAGGAGCTGGTGCAGATCACGCGGCAATCGCCTTTCAGGTCGCGGATGAGATTGCCAATGCTATTCTGCAGTGGACGAGGGATTCGGTCGATGTTGGCTATGTGGAGCGAGCCTGTATGAGCGCTCGCAACGGTTTCGCTCGGTTCTGTGAATTCATCATCCGAGAAAAAGAGATTAGCCAATTCTGTTTGATCAACTTCTCGAGCGTCGATGGTGACAATAGGGCCGGAAGCGAATTCGCTTTCTGCATGTATAGCTCGGGCGATTTTGGTCTTTTGGCCTCCGGCATCTCCCACAATGAGTAGGGGGGCGGCGAGTTTTGCGGCGCGGTGAAAACGGTCGTTGAGAGCTCTAGCCGCATCGGAATCTCCCGACAGGAGGATAGAGCTTTGGGCCTGCGAGCTATCGTTTGGGGCGGCCTTTTTCTCCCTGGCTGCGGTCGCTCGCGTAATGGCGTTCATCAGCTGGTCGACCTTGAATGGCTTAGTCAGGAAATCGAATGCTCCATACTTCAGAGAGTTGGTGGCATTCTCGATGTTGGCATAGCCAGACATCATAATGACGATCGCCTCTGGATCTGCTTCTTTGATTTGAGCGAGGAGCTGTATGCCGTCCATTGGCTGCATGTTGATATCCGTGAGGATAATATCGAAGTGCTGCTCGCGGATCTTTTGCAGGGCCATTTCTCCATCGGTGGCGAATGCGGTTTCGTAGCCAATGGGCTGGATCACCGCTTCCAACATTTCGTGGATGGACTCTAGATCGTCGACAATGAGAATGGAATGCATCGCTTTTCTACTTCCGTAATGAACTGGGGAGAGACTGAATTTTTAGCCGCCTACGATAGAGGAGAGCTGGAAGATCGGCATGAACATGGCCATCACGATACCGCCTACGACCACCCCTAGGAAGACGATGAGCATTGGCTCGATCAATGAGGTGAGCGAAGCGATGATGGCGTCTGCTTCCGTGTCGTAGAAGTCGGAGATCTTGTTCATCATCCCGTCCACGTTACCAGTTTGTTCACCCGCACGGGACATATGCTTCATCATCGGAGGGAAGAACTCGATTTGCTCGATCGTTTCGGAGACCTGTCCACCCTCGGAGATGTTTTTGGTGATTCTGCGGCAGGCGTCTTCGATCTGAGTCTTGCCTGAAGAGGCAGCTACGATTTCCAAACAGCGTAAGATGGGAACACCAGAGCGGAGGAGGGTTGCGTAGGTGCGGCAGAAGCGAGATAGCGTGATCTTGACGATCAAGTTGCCGAAAACCGGCATCCGCACGATCAGTTTGTCCCGAACCTGTCTGCCCTTTGGCGTCTTAGTGAAACGATTCCAAACCTGGTAGAGGAAGAATCCCGCTCCGATCATATAGATAATGTAGGACTTCAAGAAGTCGGAAAGATCGATGAGGAACTGAGTCGGACCAGGCAGCTCAGCCCCGAAGTCCGAGAACATTTCAGCAAAGGTCGGAACCACGAAAATGAGAAGCACGTTCACCAGGATGATAGCCAAGGCGATAACCGCTACTGGATAAGTCATAGCGGACTTTACCTTTTTGGTGAGCGCTGTTGTGGCTTCGAAGTAGCCCGCTACTTTGCCAAGGATCTCGGAGAGACCACCACTGGCTTCACCGGCCTCCACCATGGAGATGAAGAGGTTGTTGAAGGCCCGCGGATATTTGGCGCAGGCGCTAGAAAAGTTGTTACCCTGCGAGACGTCTGCCTTAACCTCGCGGATGATGATGCGGAAAACGGGATCTTCGGTCTGGTCTTGCAGAGCATCCAAGGCGGAAACGAGTGGCAAACCTGCTTCGAGCATGGAAGCCATTTGCTGGGTGAACACGGCTAGCGATTCTAGCTTAAGCTTATAGTTCTTGGCCTTTTTTTCGTACGCTCGTTCCTTGGCGAGTTTTTGCGACTCCCAGAAGCTAACTGATTTTTGCTTCTCCTTGTGGACGGTAGAATTTTTGGTGCTGGCTGGTTTCGACGCGAGTATAGGCATGACAGGTTATACTTCGTCCACCGGTGAGGGAAACTTAGCGGTGTTTAGCGCTCAAATGTAATTGAGTAGCGTTTCCTAGGGCATTTTAGCGTTTTGGGTAAACTCTAGGGCTATAGATCGAACTAAGTTTGTGGAGGATGACTTGAGTCGGAAGAGATTCGGAGCACTGATCGAAGTCGGTCTCGTAACCGGCGTTCTTAACCCCATTGCCCATGAAATCTAGCTTCTCAATCGCTATGGCAGTCTGTTCTGCTGTGTGTGTCGTGGCGGCACCCCACGCCTCGGAAACCCTTCGCTCTGCTTACCATGACGCATTCCATATCGGATTCGCGGTGAATGGCGAAATGGTATCTGGCCTAGACGAGGAATCGCTCAAAATTGTGCTCACTCACGCTAGCGCAGTGACTCCGGAAAATGTAATGAAGGCCGGTCCACTTCGCCCCGAGCCGGGTGTTTTTGACTATGGTCCAGCGGACGATTTTGTGGACTTGGCCGAGGGAAATGACCTCTTCGTGGTTGGGCACACTTTGGTCTGGCACAACCAGACGCCGGCTTGGTTTTTCCTGAACGAAAAGGGAGAACCGAATTCCTTTGAAGAACAGAAACAGCGACTAGAGGAACACATCAAGGCGGTCGCAGGGCGCTATGCTGGCAGGGTCGATGCGTGGGATGTGGTCAACGAAGTGATCGCTGACGACGGCAGCTATCGACCTACGACTTGGGTTAAGGGCATCGGTAGCGGAGATGAGCTCGTCAAACTGTCGTTTGCCGCAGCGGCCAAGTACGCGCCGGATACAGAGCTTTATTACAACGACTTCAATGCGTGGCGCCCATCCAAGCGAGATGGAATCGTCAAAATGATTAAGATGCTGCAAGCGGAGGGTATCCGGATCGACGGGGTAGGCATACAGGCGCATTGGGGGCTCAATTTTCCCAAGACCGAGTATATTCAGTTGGCGATCGATGCTTACGCGGCCCTAGGCGTCAAAGTGATGATCACGGAACTGGATGTGGATGTGCTTCCGCTGACACGCGAGGGTCAGATTATTGGAACAGGGATGTTGCACCCGCAATTTCAACTTGAGGAATGGAAAGAGTATCTCGACCCCTATACCGAGGCTTTGCCCTTGGAGGTCGAAACGGCCCTAGCCGACCGATACGAGGAGCTCTTCAAGTTGTTCTACAAGAATCGGGACAAGATAGATCGAGTTACCCTTTGGGGCGTGCACGATGGAATGTCTTGGAAAAATGGTTATCCGATTGAGGCGAGGACAAATTATCCGCTCCTGTTCGACCGAAATAAAAAACCGAAGCTAGCTCTTGAGCGGGTCCTGGCGGTCCCTTCCGAATGGACGGAGTGAGCTGACACGAGAAAGGCCGCCTTTTTACGGGCGGCCTCTTTTTTTGAAAGCGTTATGCTACGGTTTAGGCGACTCGGGCGAGCTTCTTTTTGTATTCAGCCGTTTTGATCCAGTAGAGAATGAAGCAGACGATGCCCGCCAAGGCGGCGAGAATGCCGATAAGTGGGATAATGCTGACGATTCCGGAAATCGCCCAAATCATCCCTACCGTGAATCCGAAGTCCTCGTTGCTCTCCCAGCCGCGGGAGCGGTACTCATTGGCGAGGGACTCCTTGATTTTTATCACTGTCCAGATTTGCCAGAAAATATTGAATAGCGGGATGAAGTTCAGCCAAACCAGTCCCGGTGCCATCGCCTGATTCTCTGGGGCGCAAGCGGCTAAAGTACGGCTAAGGTTGAGGAAGAAAAGGATCGCTATGGTTAGGCCGACGGCGAGGAAGAATAGGGCAATGACGATTACGACGCCGCTGGCCAGTATTTCTGAGATTTCTGATTCTGACATGATTTATGTTTGAGGATTCGGGTTCTAGAGGCAGCTCTTCTGAGGAGGAGGGCTGATTTGTAAGTTTTTGCTTCCCTGCGGTTTGGGCGTCAAGCGCGGGTGCGGGCAAATGGCGGATTTGTTCTATTGTCCGAGAGCGAGCCCCTCTCGTTCTTCGGCGTTGGTATAGGTCGCCGTGTTGGTTTCGGTGTCGAAGTCGATATGCGTTGGCACTTCACCCGGTTGTTTTCCTGGATTGAAAACCCAAGTCTGGCCGACTCGTTCGGCCCATGCGCCTTCGTTGTAGAAGGGAGCGTTGTGAATGTGTCCGCACAACACTGCCGTGGGCTTGTAGGTTCCGATTAAACGCGATAGAAAGGGGTCGCCTGCATCGCCCTTGCGAGTTCTAGCTATGGCCGATCCCCTCGGCGGGGCGTGGTGTATCCAAATCCAACTTACCTCCGCAGCGGGTTGACTGTCTTTAAGGAGCTTGGCCATCTCGCGGCGGGTTTGCGAGTCATTCCACCAAGGGCACACAGTGAAGCGATAGTTCGCTAGGTCGAGGTATTGCCCATCGCTAACGATTCCCTTCGCCCGCAGGTCTTTGATCCAGTCCGCATGCTCCTCGCCCTCTGGGGTTCGTGTATTTCCGTCGTGATTGCCGGACGAAACCAAGAGCGGGCAGTGAGTTTTGATTCTCTCTAGTATGGGTGTGATTTGCTGGATCTGCTCTTGCTTGTCGAACTGACTGGCCAAATCGAGCAAGTCGCCCGCAATCACGACGAGGTCGTAGCGGCTCGCCGATTCTTCTACCCACCGGAACTGCTTTAGGTTCATATGCAGATCTGAGACGAGTAGTACTTTCATTCTTGGCGTGATAATCTCGACTTGGCGAATTAGTTGCAAACTAAGTATTTAAGTTTTGGACTCAAGCCAGCCTTCTGTGTAGAGCATTGTTTTATAGCTTACTCGCGATGAATCGTAAGATCGAATACGGCAAATATCTGGAATATGTTAGCGGATTGTTTCCGATGCCACGAATCATGGCGGAAGTCGCTCGTCGTCTGAAGGACGAGGACACGATCATTGGGGATTTGGCGGACTTGATTCGATCAGATGCCTCTCTCGTGGGCGGCATTGTGAGACTCAGCAACAGCTCCTACTATGGCTTTTCTGAAAAGACGGATTCTTTGGATGATGCCATGCAACGGATCGGTTTGCGGGAAATCGCTCGCCTCGTGGGGGTCTGCACAGTGTGCAAAGTGTATCAGGACGAGCTGGACAGCTATCGCATTCCACCGGAGGTCTTTTGGGAATCTAGCATCGCCGTGGCCTTGCTCATGGAACGATTTGCCGCGTATCGAGAGATGGATACGGAGGCCGCGTATTTAAGTGGATTGATGCGGGAATGTGGAATGCTGGTGATCAATTATGCATTGAAAGCGGAGGGTCGGACTGAACGATGGGATCACCTCGAACCTGTCCACGAGTGGGAATACCACAGCTTCGGCCTCGACCATATGGAAGTGGGCGGGCAGTTGTTAAAGCTTTGGGGATTTGACGAGGATATTTGCAAAATCGTGGAGGAGCAATGGGTCAAGAATTCCACGGAAATGGGAAAACTTTTGGACTTGGCAAACGCGGTCGTAGCACGCTGCGGGTGTGACTTCGGAAACCACTGTGGAAATTTTGAGCCCTGCGAGGAGCGAGTAAGTGCTGCGGGCATGAGCTTGGAAGATTTTACAACTGCGGTGGATTCGGCTCGCGAGGCTTTTGACAAATTGAAAGCGGGGATACTGTAGCACGCAGTTTGCGGCTTCAACGCTAGCGATCCGGACTGACCGAATTGCTAGGCTTTGACTTACCAACTGTATTGCTTTGGGGATCGGGTCCTACCCCATCCCCATGAGCTATTTTACGTCACTCAAGCGTTTTCTCCTTTTCTCATTTTCGCCCCTTTTATTTGGGAATATTCTCTTCGGAGCGGAGTATTTCGTAAGTCCAGAGGGCGACGATTCGAATTCCGGATCGCTAGAATTCCCTTTTGCCACGCTGCAGCGAGGGCAGGAAGCGGTTGAGCCGGGAGATACTGTTTTTATCCGCGGTGGGACTTACCGTGTGCAGGAGTCCCAAATCGCTCGTTACGAAAGCATTTGGGCGTATGTAAACTACTTGGACAAGAGCGGCGAAGAAGGGGCGCCAATCAACTATTTCGCCTATCCCGGCGAAACACCTGTTTTTGACTATTCTGATATTGCTCCAGCGGATTTAAGAATCACCGCGTTTTTCGTAAAAGGGTCTTGGATACACCTCAAAGGTATCGAGCTCGTCGGCATTCAGGTTACGATCTTAGATCACACCCAATCCATCGGGATTGAGAATCAAGGCAGCCACAATATCTTCGAGCAAGTAGACGTGCACGATGGGCAAGCGATCGGTTTTTATCTGACTCGAGGCTCGGACAATCTCCTCCTGAATTGTGATGCGTATCGTAATTGGGACTACACTTCCGAGAACGGGAAAGGTGGAAACGTAGACGGCTTTGGCGGGCATTTGAGAGCCGGTGGGACCAACAATGTTTTTCGCGGGTGCCGAGCTTGGTTCAACAGCGATGATGGGTTTGACGCTATCAATTCCAATGAAGCGGTAGTATTCGAAAACTGTTGGGCCTTTTACAACGGCTACTCTTCTGAATTCGCCAGCTTAGCGGATGGAAATGGTTTTAAATCGGGTGGACATGCCGGTACAGCGGTGGATCGATTGCCCGATCCGCTTCCACGTCACGTGACTCGCTTCTGTCTCGCAGTAGGGAACAAGGCCTCTGGCTTTTACGCGAATCACCAGATCGGTGGACAAGAGTGGTTCAACAATACCGCTATCGGGAACACCTACAATTTCAATATGTTGGCGAGGCTCGAAGACAACGCGACTGATGTGGATGGATACGGCGGAGTCATGCGAAACAATCTCGGATATGGAGCGTCACTTTCGAGTCGCGAGGTCGTTAATCTAAACGAAGAAGAATCGGATGTATCCGGAAATTACTTCACGCTCGAGGTTGAAGTAACAGCGGATGATTTCGTTAGCCTAGACGAATCGCTGCTCACAATGCCGCGGCAGCCAAACGGAGATTTGCCCGATATCGCCTATGCCCGTCTTGTGAAAGATAGTGATCTAATTGATTCAGGCTTAGACGCTGGCTACGCATTTTCTGGATCCGCTCCAGATCTAGGGGCCTTTGAGCATGACACTGATAAGTCTCCCTTTGAAATCGCGTTGATTCTCCAGCCGGATGTCCAGCAGGTGCGAGTGAGCGGACCTCTGGGCTGGCCCTATTCCTTAGTCGCTGCCAATGATCCACGTCTCGAAGCCGAAGATTGGGGGACCGTAGATAGCGGGCCGGTCGAGCAAGACGGTAATCGCTACGCTGAAGTAGACATCGATGGAGCTCGTTTCTTTCGACTGAAATATTCCCAATAGGAAACGATTCCAGATTCATGCCCGTGCCCGAAGCTCTCTAGGTTACGTAAGGTTTGGCCTTATTTGAGCCTAAAGCCTTATTTCTTCCAGATGCGTTTGATCCGCCTCGATGAAGGAGGGAAGGAAGTTTTACGTTTGGACCGGATAAACGGGGAAATCGTCCGGGTCAGAGAGGAAGACCTCCAACAGAAAGGAAATCGCACCTATTTCCGGGAAACTGTAAGCAAAGAGAGGGACGGAGCTTATTTCTCGGCGATCAATTTGAACCGCGAGCATGGAGTGATCGAATTACCCTACAAGCCGACCTTGCGTATCGCCCAGCAGGTGCGTTCGCCCGATGGGAGCTTGCTCGGGATCGTTATAGGAAATCTCTCATTCGACCAGTTCCTATCACGGCTATTGTCGGACGATATCGAACGGTTCCACCTGTTTTTGACCAATTCCGATGGATACTACCTTTTCGGGAGAGGGGAAGATGAACTATTTGGTTTTGACTTAAATACGGAATCAAATGCCCAGAGAGATTATCCTGAGACAGAAAGCTATTTCTTGGGATCCTCGCAGAGCGAGGATCTCATAGAGGGGAACTATCCATTTTTTGACTACACGCTGACACACTTGCATCGACTGGAAATATCGGAAGCGGATCGAGTATTGCATATGGGAATACAGGTCGTTTATGCGGGCTTCAGCCTGGGGTCCGGCTTCGCGCTCATTGCCCTTTTGGTGGTTGTTACCGTTTTTCTGATTTTGGGAATCACGGTTACCAGTTACCTCTCTGCGGGAATAACGCGGCCTTTGGAAGTTATTGTGGAAGCAACGGATGACTTTGCTCGCGGTGAGACTAGCCAAACTCTGCCAGTAACTCACAACGATGAGATCGGAGTCTTGGCCCGTAGCTTTGTGGAGATGCGGTCCTCGGTAACCAGGCAGCGCGAGGCAGTCGTAAAAGCGAACGAGCAATTGAGCCTTGCGAATCGGGACCTTTCAAATTTCGCCCATATCGCCTCCCACGAACTAAGGGAGCCGATCAATAGAATTTCAATGCTCACTGAAATTGCCAAAAGCGAGTTGAGCTCAGCCGAAACCGAGGTCGATCGGGAAGTGGTGAACTTGCTGGATTCGCTTCGAAAAGAAAGCCTCAAACTGCTGCGGCAGATTTCAGATTTCCGGCATTTTGCAGGATTGAGTGTAGGGGTGCTTGTTCGGGAAGAGACTGAAGTGGTGCAGCTGATACGCGATGCTCTCAGCGAGTTTTCAGTCCAATTGAGAGGGCTCCAGATAAAGGTGGATATTGAGGAGATTCCTCCGCTTATGACCTATGCAAGTCTTCTCCGCTCGGTTTACAGGAACCTTACCGACAGCCTGCTGAAATTTCCTCAAATGCGAGACGCGTCGATTCGCTATACCTTTGGTCTTGTTGACGATTGCCCGGCATTGGGCGTGCTCTATGACGGGTCGCCTGAAGTTGCCCAAGAGATTGCAGCAGCATTTGATACAAGTTTTGAATACAATGAGCCTAGTAACTCCACTGAGATCGGTCTTTCTCTTTGCTTAAAGATAATTGCCAGACACAAAGGTAGGTTCTGGATAGAAACCAAGGATAGCCAGAGCCACATCAGATTTACGCTGGGTCAAGACTCCATAGCGTGAAAAAATCAAACAGCTAAATGGATACAGATTTTTCTAATCCCAACCTGATCATCATGGTTGATGATAATTACGCAGACCGATTTATCGCTGGTCGCGTATTCAAAAATACGGGTCTAGAGCACTCATTCCTTGCAATGGAGAGTGGACGAGAGCTCCTCGAATATCTGGACGAAGCGAAATCTGGAAAGCGGCCGATTCCTAGTGCTATTCTGTTGGACATCAACATGCCTGGTTTGAATGGCTTCGAAGTGCTGAGGGAATTGCGAGCGCAGGAAGAGTTTCAGGACAGGCCCCCGATCACAATGTTTACGAATTCGGACCGAATGGAAGATAGGCAATTGTCTATGGAATTAGGAGCGAATGACTTTCGCACTAAGCCAACAGATTTAAATGTTTATGCCGATGTCTTCCGGTCTTTAGTCGCTTAGTTGAACTGGCTCGCTCTTGAAGGTATTCCCTCCTGGTCGAGCTAACAAAAAGCGCGACCTCGAAGGATCGCGCTTGTTTTTTGGATTTGAAGTGTTCGCCTAGCGACGATGGTGCCGCTTCTGCTTTCCTTTGCCTCGCATCACGAATTTCAAGAGAAGTGGATCATGGTCGGATGAGCGCTCCAATACACTCGTATCTTCCATGTACACATCGAGGTATGCTGAGTTGAGGTGAACGAAATCAGCCTCACGCAGCTTATCTGCGAATTTGGCGCTCAGGAGGAAGTGATCCAAGACTTGGCTGTTTCCCTCGTATAGATAACTGAAGCGGCTGAATTCGGGAACTTCGGTCTTCACAACGTTTTCCATGTAAAGTGCTCCCTCTTCCCCTTCGATGATACCGAGCGTGTGGTTGTTTCCTTCGCCCGGCTCGGCGAATTGGAAATCGTTGAAGTCGCCGGTGATTCCAATCATGGCGTTTTTGTCCTCGGCGAGCAACAGGTCTGCGAAGTCGCGCACTACCTGAGCCTGGAGTTTTCTTTGGACTTCGGATTCGCGCACTGGCGGCTGAACCGAACCGTAGAGAGCGCCATCGCCACCCTTACTCTTGAAGTGATTATTCACAAGGGTGATGAGTTGTCCCCTATACTTGAATACGCCAACTAGCGGTTCGCGACCCTTGCTTACACTGGTTTCGCCAAATGCGTCGGAAACGCCTGGTACGATCTCGTCCGAAAGTTGGTAAAGCTCTTCTAGCTTCACTCGAGTCTGGTCGTAAAGGTAGCCCGTTTCGATGCCACGGGCGTCGCTGGTTTCCAATGAGGCTGCGGCATAATTGAATCCTCCGAAACGTACCTTGCTGTTGAGCCTGTCCGCGAGCTCCTGCAGGATTGCTTGGTTTTCTACCTCTTGTACGCAAATGATCTCTGGGAAATCGAGACCAATTCCGATCGTTGCAGATAGTTTTTCGAGCTTAATCTCAAGTTCCTCAGCAGTCGGTGTCGTGCCTTGGTCATTCTTATCGGGATTATCGATCAAATCGAAGAGGTTCTCCGTGTTAAGAGTCGCTACGTTCAGGTAGGGCCACTGGAGCAAGGATCTAAACCAGGCGAATCGCCAGTGGTAAGACTTAATTTCAGTTACCGCCTCTTCTGCGTTGATGGAAGAGATATCCGTAGGCTGAATACGGTAGTTCGAGAACTGATAGTCCATTATTCCGGTCAAGCCTTCAAGGCTATCTCCTGGCATTAGTTCGAGCGCTTCGTCCAGAGTCAGGTCGTCGACCATTAAGCGCTCTGGGTTGTAGTCGACCAATTGGTCACCAATAGAGCTGATAAGCATTTGGCTAAACCAAGGCGAGAAACCTGATCCCGGAACCGCATCGGCCGATGTCACGATGTGGAATTCCCCGTACTGATTGGTAGGCCCAACCACGAGACCGTAAGGAACTGAAACGCGCATACCTTCCAATGATTCGAGAAGGTCGATGGCTTCCTCAATCGATTCGTTTGGCATGTCTGTGATTTCTATGGCAGCGGGCAGTTCGTTTCCGTTTGAGAGGATAGTGACGCTGCCGGAAACCAATTCTGTTAGTGGCAAGTCTGTAGGACGTGAGCTGCTTATGTATTCGCTGACGCTGGCCTTGATCTCTACTAAATCGCCAATTTCAGGAACTAGATCCGGACCGTAGACGTAGATCGCGTCTGAAGTACTCGCGTCGTTGTCTCCTTCTGGATCCTGTATCCAAAAATTGTATCCGTTTGCGGTGATCGCTGTCACAACCCCTTGGGTGATCACTTGCTCCCCAGCCAGTGGAGAAGTTTGACCGGAACCTTGGATTTCCATGATAGAAACGGGCTCGATTTGCGGCACGGGACCAAAGCGGATATTGTCCACGAAGATAGCTTCGGAAGCGGAGTTGGAATCAAGTGAGAACCTGATTGACGCGGCACTTGCTCCGGTAA
The DNA here is from genome assembly GCF_014230145.1 of Pelagicoccus albus. Classification (NCBI taxonomy): domain Bacteria; kingdom Pseudomonadati; phylum Verrucomicrobiota; class Opitutia; order Puniceicoccales; family Pelagicoccaceae; genus Pelagicoccus; species Pelagicoccus albus. Next base: position 1,002,471 of record NZ_JACHVC010000012.1, on the reverse strand, counting down.
GGTCGGCTGAAAGTGTCTGCCAGAAGCCCTCGATATTTAGGTCGTTCACGTCTGAACTGCTAGAATCTAAGAGGTAAAACGTTCCAATATCCGTTTCGACCCAAACGCGAATTACGTCGTTGGACTCCCAACTTGTTTCTTGTACGAAAAGATCGATTAGAAGTGTGGGTTCGCCTTCTACGAGACTCATGTCGATAGTATCAAGTTCGACTATGTATTCACCATCTGGATCAGATATTTGATATCCTTGGGTACCATCCTTGTAGGTTCCTACCGTTCCGGTGAATTGGGTTACGCCCACGTAGTCGCCATCGCTCAGGCCAGAAGCGTTTCGGGTGTTTTTGTAGAAGGCCTTGAAGCCGAGTTCTAGCCCACCCTCATAAACGACGTCCGAAGAACCAGCCATATTTTCGATGTAGTGGTCGGTTGCGGCGTCTTCGTCCACATAGATGCTTCCATCTCCAAATGGCTCCTCGAAGCTAGTGTAGGTGGATGTGGAAAATTCGTATTCAACGGGTTCGATGTTTTCAGAGCCCGGGGTGTCATAGCCTTCTGCCAGATCGAAGGGGCCAATCTTGAAGTCTCCTACCACGTCGGCGAATCGATAGACATGGCCTGGAACAAAGGATCCATCAGGGCCCACAGGGTCGGCGTAGACCAGCTCGCCCGTGCCGACCGATTCGATGAGGGCAACTGAATCGAGCAGGGCTGTCCAGGGTTCGCTATCCAGCACTCCATCTTCGTCCACATCCAGATCGTCGCCCTTTGAGCCCGTAAATTCGTAGACCAGAAGGTGGGTAACATTATCGCTGTTTTCGAAATCGAGCGATGCCACGTAATCTGCGGAAGCGAGGTTGAATGTTGATTCGGCGGCTACGAAGTAACCATCTTCGGGAATCACCAGTCCATCCAGAGAAGTGACATTTTCGATGACGCCGCTGCCGCCAGATCCGTCACCAATTACCAAATAGGATACACCCTCGAGGCTTTGGCCAGGGTATCCGGCGAGCTCGAAATACTCGTCGTTGTCGGTGCTCGGTTGGTCGATTCGGATTTCGTTGATAACGATTGCTGGAGGACCTGCCTCACCGCCAAACGTTTGGCCAGCGTTGATTGAACCGAATGAATTCTCTGCAGGAGCCTGCCAGGTGAAATCTGAGTACTCAATGCCGTCTGCTCCAGTCAGCTGTAGAGAGAAACCGGCTGGGGTACTGCTCGATTCGCTGACCAAGATGTCGGTGCTCGTTAACCCGACGGCCGGACCGTCTGCTGCAGTCATCGCTCCTTCGTAGCTGAGGAACTGGATCACCGTGCCAGAGGCGTCGACCAGAGCGATGCCGTCAGGAGATCCATTTTGCAGGCCATTTGTGGTGAGGGATATGCTGACAGTTCCGTATCCGCCGCTTTGCTCGATAATCGTCTCGCTCAGGTTCAGGACCGAGTAGGTGCTCCCGTTGGAGCCGTTATAGAGAACCAGACTCCAACCGCTCAGATCGATGCCGGCAGGACCGGCTATTTCGATCGCTTCTCCGACGTCCGTGCTGGCATTGTCGTAGTGGATCTCGTTGATAAAGGTAGTTTGGGCTGTGGCCTGGCCCATCGTCGCTAACGCGGCGATCGTCGTAGCTAATTGAATACGGTGTTTTTTCATGGTTGGCTTTAGCGTTCCCGCTCGAATTGGTTGAGTGGGAAGATTAAGCCATTGCCGGAGGCGTGCCACCAAGCGCTTAAGTGTGAAATCTAAGTGACGTTACTTAAATGTATCTACAAAGTCATTACTTTGTAACTTGCCTTCATGCTTTGAACTGAAAGCTCGATGATCGAAAAGACCCGTTTCACTTGTTGCCTATTACCGCAAGCGAATCGTCATACGATAAAAGCCTTCTCCCTTTGGGACAGTGATTCTCTGATTGAGATTCGGTGTAGTCATTTCGACCCAAAGCCCGCAAAGTGTGATCGGTTTTCAAATACAAGATATGATCATGGGCGGTTTCCGCTTCGGTGACGAACAGTCACAATTTATGGTCCGCATGGACGTCGATGACGCCACTCAAAAGTTTGTTGGGAGTTGAAGCGATAGAAGTGTTTCCAAGATAGTCGCGGCCGAGCAGATTTGCCCAGTAAAGGGTACCGTCTGATTTTAGTAGGAGGCTGTGGTCCAGCCCGGCGGCCACTTTACGAATACAAAAAAAAGGCAGCCCGTGAAGGCTGCCTCTTTGAGATGATTGCTTACGCCAAGTTGCCTTAGACCAGAGCGAGAATACTGTTGAGGGTCGCGCTTGGGCGCATGGCGGCGGATGCCTTTTCGTCGTCCATGTGGTAGTAGCCGCCTGCGTCGACTTCGCTTCCTTGGGCCGCGATCAGCTCTTCCACTATCTTTTCCTCGCTGGAGGAAAGCGCGTCGGCCACCGGCTGGAATGCACCGGCCAATTCTGCGTCTTCGGTCTGGGCTGCGAGTTCCTGCGCCCAGTAGAGGCAGAGGTAGAAGTGCGAGCCACGGTTGTCGATGCCTCCGAGGCGGCGAGTTGGCGACTTGTCGTTTTCGAGGAACTTTCCTGTGGCGGCGTCGAGCGTGGTCGCGAGCACCTTGGCCTTAGCATTGCCAGTGGTTTCGCTGAGGTGTTCGAAGGAAACGGCGAGGGCGAGGAATTCTCCGAGGGAGTCCCAACGCAGGTAGTTTTCCTTGAGGAACTGCTGGACGTGTTTCGGAGCGGATCCGCCAGCTCCGGTTTCGAAAAGTCCGCCACCGTTCATCAAAGGTACGATGGAGAGCATCTTGGCGGAAGTGCCCAGCTCGAGGATCGGGAAAAGGTCGGTGTTGTAGTCGCGGAGGACGTTTCCGGTGACGGAGATGGTGTCGAGCCCCTTGGCCATGCGTTCTACGGAGAACTTACACGCTACGGCAGGAGGAAGGATCTGGATGTCGAGCCCTTCGGTGTCGTGGTCTTGCAGGTAGGTGTTAACCTTTTCGATCAACTGAGCGTCGTGGCCGCGATCTCCGTCGAGCCAGAAGATGGCGGGAACTCCGGTGGCGCGGGCGCGAGCAACAGCCAATTTAACCCAATCGCGAATCGGAGCGTCCTTGGCTTGGCAAGCGCGCCAGATGTCGCCCGCTTCCACTTCGTGGGAGATGAGGGCGTTTCCGTCGGCATCTACGATCGAGACGGTTCCCGCTTCTTCGATTTCGAAAGTCTTGTCGTGGGAGCCGTACTCTTCCGCCTTTTGGGCCATGAGGCCTACGTTTGGCACGGTGCCCATTGTCTTGGGATCGAGGGCTCCGTTTTCCTTACAGAAATCGATGACGGCCTGGTAAACGCCGGCGTAGCAGGAGTCTGGGATGACCGCGAGGGTATCGGCTTCCTTGCCGTCCTTGTCCCACATGATACCACCGGAACGGATCATGGCTGGCATGGAGGCGTCGATGATGACGTCGGATGGGACGTGGAGATTGGTGATGCCCTTATCGGAGTTGACCATGGCGAGGTCGGGTCCGCTTGTGTAGGCGGCTTGGATGTCCGCTTCGATTTCAGCCTTCTTGTCGGCTGGCAGGCTTTCGATCTTGGAGACGAGGTCGCCGAATCCGTTTTTGAAATCCACTCCCAGCTCGGCGAGGGTGTCGCCATGCTTGGCGATGAGGTCCGCGAAGTAGGCCTTAACGCCATGGGAGAAGATGATCGGGTCGGAGACCTTCATCATGGTGGCCTTCATGTGAAGGGAAAAGAGGACTTCTTCCTTCTTGGCCGCTTCTACTTGCTCTGCGAGGAAGGCGTCGAGGGCCTTGGCGGACATGAAAGTGCCGTCGATGATTTCGCCTGCTTTGAGGGCGAGTCCTGACTTGAGGACCTGCTTTTCGCCGGAAGCGGTGGTGAGGACGATATCCACGGTGGTCGCTTCGGGGACGGTGACTGACTTTTCGTTGGAGAAGAAGTCGTCCTTGCCCATGGTCGCAACGCGGGTCTTGGAAGCGGCAGTCCACTTGCCCATGGAGTGTGGGTTTTTCTTGGCGTAATTCTTAACGGCTCCTGGAGCGCGTCGGTCGGAGTTGCCCTCGCGAAGCACTGGATTCACCGCGGAACCGAGTACCTTGGCGTAGCGAGCCTTGATTTCCTTTTCAGCGTCGGTTTTGGGATCGGAAGGGTAGCTTGGGATGTCGTATCCGTGGTCCTGAAGCTCCTTGATGGCTGCGTTGAGCTGCGGGATGGAAGCGGAGATGTTGGGAAGCTTGATGATGTTGGCTTCCGGCTTGGTGGCCAGCTCGCCGAGTTCGGCAAGGTGGTCTCCGATGCGCTGGGCTTCGGTCAGGTTTTCTGGAAAATGGGCCAGGATTCGGCCAGCGAGCGAGATGTCTCGAGTCTCGACGGAAACTCCAGCTGATTTGGCGAAGGCCTGCACCATGGGAAGGAAGGAATAGGTGGCAAGCGCGGGCGCTTCGTCTGTCTTGGTGTAGATGATGGTAGATTTTTCTGTGCTCATTTTTGTCGAGACCGTGGATTATTGCCCTTCAATAGCATGTTAAGGGGAGTACTTGGCTATTCTTTCTGGTGAAAGGGTCAACAAGATAGGCGGGCAAAACGGAGAAGAGGGGACATCGCCACCAGGCTCAAGGGATCTGTCGACAATTCGCCCGCCTGAAAGGTCTCTGTGTTGACCTATTTCCAGCCAATCTTTTAGTCATTTTGACGGAGGTAGGTGTCTCTTGGACGAGCGCCACTCTCTAACCAACTTTTGCCCAGTATTATGCCCCCCGAATCCCCCGACGAAAGCGATTGGTTCCGCGAACACCTGCAACCGCACGACAGTATGTTACGCGCCTGGTTGCGAAGCCGTTTCCCCTCCGGTGTCGATTTAGATGATGTGATGCAGGAAGCTTACCTAAAGGTCATGAAGGCCCATGCCCAAAAGGAGGTCAAAGCCCCCAAAGCCTTCCTGTTCGCGACAGCCAGAAACTTGGCGTTGAATTCGGTCCGCCATGCCAAGGTCCGAGGCGAGACGACCGCTTTGCCGATTGAAGACTGTGAGTTCATCGACGGCGCTGAAGGAGTGCATGAGGCGGTAGCTCGCAATCAAGAGTTGGAGATTCTCACTAAGGCGATCCAGTCGCTGCCGGATCGCTGCAGGCAAATTTTTACCTTACGAAAAGTATACGGGATGTCTCAAAGGGACATCGCCCGCAAATTGAATATTTCGGCCCGCACCGTGAATGCCCAGATTTCCATCGGGGTAAACAAGTGCGCGGATTTCGTGGGCCGCTATTGCGAGACTGGCAAGTTATGAGTGACGAGAGCAAACCGTCCGATCCTCGAAGAGAGGAACGAATTAAAGAAGAGGCCTCTGAATGGATCGCCAAACACGATCGCGGCATCACCGCTCAAGAGCAGGACGCATTTTTCGACTGGCTGGCCGAAGATCCGGATCATGCTGCGGTTTATCGTGAACGCGAAGCGGTGTGGCGCTCCATGGACTTGCTGGCGCAGTGGCGTCCCGAGCACAGCTTAGAGCCTAACCCCGATCTTTTGGCAGTGCCGGAAAAACGGGCCAGCGTGGTCTGGTATCGGTTCGTTTCTGGCTTGGCCGCTGTTTTAGCGATGACCTTGCTCGTTTGGAATTTCGTTTCCGACGGCGATGACGGTGCTGTAACTTTGCTCGCATCAGGCGAATCGGCTCGTTTCTACGAGCACCACGTATTGGAGGATGGCTCCATCGTCGAACTCAACCGCGGGGCGCAAGTTTCCGTACGCTTTCTCGATGATAAGCGTTTGATCGATCTCCTTTCTGGGGAGGCCCATTTCACGGTGGCGAAGGATGTCAATCGTCCCTTCGTTGTTCGTGCCCGCGGGGCAGTGGTTCAGGCGGTTGGCACTGCCTTTAACGTATCCTTAAACCCTGACCAAGTGGAAGTGATTGTGACCGAAGGGCGGGTACTTATGAATCCGTCAATCGCAACTACCAACGAAAGCATCGTCGAGGAGAAAGAGCCTCTAGTACGCAAGCTGCATGCTGGCCAGTTTTCAGTGGTCGCTCTCAACAAGGAACCAGTGGCTCCAGTCGTCCAAGATGTTGAGGAGGAAGAAATTTCGCAAAGACTGGCATGGAAAAACGAAATGTTAGATTTTACGGATACGCCCCTATCCGAAGTTATCCTCGAGTTTAATCGTCGTAATCATACGCAGATTGTGATCGCCGACGTTGCCTTAAATGCGATTCCGGTTACAGCTGCCTTTCGTCCGAATCGCCTTGATGAGTTTGTTGAGCTCCTTGTCTTAACAGACCACGTAAGGGCGGAGCGAGTAGGCTTATCCAAAATCATACTACACAGCGGCGAATAGTTTTTTAGTTTCTTAATTCTTGTATCCATAAATTTGTTTTAGTTAATTTTTAAATCTGAAGTGTCATAGGGGGTGTACTGACTGAAGTATGCCCCTAGTCCCCTTACCCCAGTTTTGCCTAAATGATTCGCAGTCGTTGCCAACGCAACGTTTGGTCGATCTTCGTTGGCTGCATGCTAGCGTGGACCTGTATTCTGCGTGCCGATACAGAGCCGAAACTGTTCGAAGTGGAGGCTGGTCTAGTCGCTCAAACCTTAAAGGTCGCTGCGGCTCAAGGGGAGGTGGAGATACTTATCTCCGTAGGAAGTTCGTCATCCGTTCCTACCAACGCGGTAAAGGGATGGTACGAAGTCCAAAAGGCGTTGGATCTGATGCTGGAGGGCACCCCACTCGTGGCCGTCCCGGTTAGTGGAGGGAGAGCGTTTGGAATATTGAAACGATCTGCAGTTCGCAAAGAAGCGAACCGTTCGGATACCCCAGAAACTACACCCAACATTGAAGATTTAGACCCCCAAATGAATTTACCTGACTCAACAAAGAAACGAAGGCTCATAAAGCTTTTTCGGGGAATCGTGGCCATCGCGGTTCCCGCCTCGGTAATGAACGGACAAGACGACGTGGATGAAGAGCAAGTCTATGAGCTCTCTCCCTTCGAAGTGACCAATTCAGAAAACGACATCGGTTATTACTCCGAAAACACTTTGGCCGGAAGCCGCCTCAATAGCAGCATTTCAGACCTTGCCTCTTCCATCACAGTCGTAACCGATCAGCAACTCGAAGATACGGCGGCCGTGGACATCAACGATGTGTTTCTCTATGAAGCGAATACGGAAGGACTCGGCAATTACACAGCCTACAGTGTGGATAAAAGTGGAGCTATTAACGACGTAGGCGCGGGCAAGAGTAATGGCGGAACTGCCAGTGGTCCAGCTACAGCGAACCGTGTACGTGGTATTGCTCCAGCGGATACGGCGAGAGATTATTTCCCAAGTATCGCTCGTATTCCCTTTGATTCCTACAACACGAAAACCGTTGAAATCAATCGGGGACCGAACTCCATTCTGTTCGGACTTGGGAGTGCGGCAGGTATCGTAAACCAGAGCCAAGACAAGGCGGTCATCGGGAACGACTTTGGGGAAGTCCAGGTTCGATTCGGTAGCCATGACGCTTTTCGCGCTAGCGCACAGTACAACAAAACCGTCATAGACGATATTCTAGCCGTTAATTTTGCGGTGCTCCGTGAGGAGCGTGGGTTCCGCCGCAAGCCATCCTACGATGACACTGATCGGCAATACCTCGCTTTGACTTACTCTCCGTCTGAGCGAACGACAATCCGCGGGACATACGAGAATTACGAAAACGAGAATCGCCGTCCCAACAATGTAACTCCGCGCGATATGGTTACCCCGTGGATCGAAGCGGGGAGTCCGACCTGGAATGCAGTTGACCGTACCTATACGATCAATGGGGAAGTCTTTGGACCCATCGATGACAATGCAGACTTGCCTGCCGGTTTGACCACTTCTTCGGGACGTCCGGTACTGAACTTCGACCAAGGTGTTCTAACGAGCGCTCACCAGCGAAGCCTTGGCATCTCGCCCGACACGGTTGATGGGAATTCGGTTTATCGGATGATGCGTACTGACGGAGACAATACGCAGCCATTGTTCATCTATCCAGGTGTGACGGATCAATCCCTCTACGACTGGGAAAGCGTTAATATCGTATCCAGCAATGTTGGATCCGCTGACGCGACTATTAAGAGTTTGGAGCTCGATCAGCAGATTCTTCCTAACTTGTACTTAAACCTTGGTTACTTCGAAGAAGAATACGAGGCGAACAATAGTTACTTTATCGGACAGCAGACCGGTGCTACGATTGAAATAGACGTCAACGAGGTTCTGCTTGATGGATCGGCGAATCCGAATTTCTTGCGGCCCTTTATTGAGGTTCGTGAACCGGATGCGTTCACGCAGGTCGAAGAGAACAGCAGCTGGAGGGCGACTTTGGCCTATGAGTTCGATTTCACCCATTCCGATAATTGGACGAAGCACCTCGGTTCCCATCGTGCCATGGGACTTGTATCATCTCGCAGCTATGATACGGCCTACTACCGTTGGCGTCAGGTCGTGACTTCCGATAATGCTTGGGTAAATCAGGAAAACTACACTTCCGGTACGGGAGGGGCGATCTACAGACGTCTCTACCTAGGCGACGATTCGGGAAATGTAGACTACGATCCCGGCATCGTCCTGAACGAGCCACGGATCTTCACCATGCCGATTGGATACGCTAGCGGCGATCTCGCGGGTAATGCTCCCATAAGCTCATGGGATTGGACCACGGAATCCGTTACGCATGACGAAGTGCTGCACTTTGTCTCTACCGCGGGCCAAACTAATACTGATTCGGAAGCGGTTGTTCTGCAAAGTAGATTCTGGGAAGACAAAATCATCACGACGCTCGGATTCAGAACGGATGACAACGAGGGTAGAAGCTCTTCGTTCCCAGTTATCGATCCCACCACGGGCCAGCCTGATCCAGCCGATGTGGGAACCTCCTTCGGAGACTGGCAATCCGTATCAGGTGACACCTCATCCAAGGGGATCGTTTTCAAGCCAACTGATTGGTTGAATTTCCACTACAACGAGTCTGACAACTTCACACCAGCTGGAGTCGTCTACGATATGTCAACGGGCCAACCGCTTCCGCTTCCTACTGGAGAAGGTAAGGACTGGGGCGTAGGACTAAACCTGCTTGAAGGTAAGCTTTACGCTAACCTGAACTTCTTCGAAGCTGGGCAAATCAATTCGCGTGTTGGAAGTACTGGTACCTTTATTTGGCGCATGGGTTACTTCGACGAGGACTTCTTCGGAGACTGGGCGGCAGCGGTGGCTGACGCTGAAGGTTTGACCGGAGCGGCTGCCGAAGCTCGTATCGATGAAATCACGCAGTATCCAGATAACTATCACACCTACAACGATTCAGTCCAGGGAACCAGCACGCTCGAGGCCAAGGGTACGGAGCTGCAGGTTATTTATAACCCGCTGAGAAATTGGAACATCAAGTTCAACCTTGCCCGGCAGGAAACTGTATTTAGCGACATCGCGCCTGAGTACACAAACTGGCTCGCGGTACGTCTGCCAATCTGGCAAAACGCTACGTCTACCGCTTTGCCGGAGGGATTCCAGAGCTTCTGGGACTACAACAACGACAGTATCGATACTCCTGTGGACATCGGCCTCAAACGCAATGCTCTGCACGGAGTCCTCAATACGCCCGCCAAGTGGTTTAATGCGAATGTTGATTCGCAGATGGCATTGCAGCGGACGCTTGCCGGAAAGAAAACACCGGGCCAACGCGAATGGCGTTGGAACGTGATTTCGAATTACGTCTTCACTGACGGTAAGTTCGAGGGACTAGGTATTGGAGGAAGCGCTCGCTGGGAAGATGCAGCGATTATTGGATACCTTGCCGCGGAAGCTGACGATGATGGGCTGATTCGTAGGTTGGACCCGGATAAGCCGGTTTACTCCGGCGAGGAATTCCACGTTGACCTGTGGGCTAGCTACAAGATGGAAATCATGGAAGGAAAGGCGGACCTGAAATTCCAACTGAATATTCGTGACGTCCTGGAAGACGGCGATTTACAGCCTATCGCTATAAACCCCGATGGCGAGAAGACCGCTTACCGCATCGTCGACCCGCGACAGTTCTTCTTCACCACTACGCTTGCATTCTAAGAAATGGGTATAATCTTAGAGTAGTGATAGTAGGGAGGTTCCGACGGGAGCCTCCCTTTCGCTTTGCCCCAATCCTTGATCGCCCTGTTTTGAACCGTATACCTATATCTCTCTGTTTCGTTTTCTCTCTTCTGCCTTGCGAGGAGTCTCACTCGCAGGTTGTCAGTAAAACTCCCTTGAGTGAAAAAAGTTCAGGCCAAGGAGAAGCCTTGTTTCAAGAGGTTCGAAGTGAACACTCAGGAGTGTATCTTGAAAATAAATACGCAGACCCATCTATGTGGGGAGAGCGGTTTTTGGAGTTTTCTTTGGGGGCTCTGGGGACAGGAGTTGCGGTGGGGGACTTTGACCGCGACGGGCTGCCAGATCTATACCTAGCCAGTAAGACTGAAAGCAATCGACTCTTTCGGAATCTTGGCAATTGGCAGTTTGAGGATCTGACAGAAACCGCAGGGGTCGCGGGCTCCACGCAAGGCTGGTGTCAAGGTGTTGCCTTTGTTGATTACGATAATGATGGCTGGTTGGATATTTACGAATGTAGGTACAATAGTCCAAATCGATTGTATCGGAATAATGGGGATGGTACCTTTATAAACAAAGCCATTCGAGCAGGAGTAAATGTCCGGGATGCCAGCGGTATGGCATCTTTTGCGGATTTCGACCGAGACGGTTATCTCGATTTTTATCTGCAAACGAATCTCCTAAGTTTGCAGGAAGCTCCGAGTGGACAAGAGGATTACCTTTTCCGGAATCGCGGAGATGGAACCTTTGAGAACGTTACCCGTAAAGCAGGTATATCGGGCGCGGGACAGGGGCATTCCGCCACATGGATTGATTACAATCAAGATGGGTATCTAGACCTGTATGTGGCCAATGATTTTACGCCCTCCGATCGACTGTATCACAATGTTGGCGACGGACGCTTCGTCGATGTGTTGAGCTATGTGGTCGCCCATACCCCTAATTCCTCCATGGGGGCAGATATCGCGGATTTAAACAACGATGGGCTCATCGATTTTATGGTGGCGGATATGGCGGCCCGAACGCGCGAAAAAGACATGAGAGGGATGGTGGATGGAAGGGGCGAAGCCGTGGACCCTCACTCCAATCCGTTCGCTGCTCAGCAGTACCCCAGAAATGTGGTCTACCTTAATTCTGGGATGGGGCCATTTTTCGAAGCTGCTCATCTCATGGGTTTAGAAGCGACAGATTGGACCTGGTCGCTCCGGTTCGAGGATTTCGACAACGATGGCTGGTCAGATTTGCATGTCACTACGGGGATGATCCGGGAGCTGCACAACACGGACTTGATGTCTAAGGTTAGACGAGCTCGATCCCCGCAGCAAAGAGTCGCTCTCGTTGAAAAGAGTCCTCCTTTGCTGGAGAAGAATTTGGCATTTCGAAATACGGGAAATTTGAGCTTCGAAGAAATTGGTAATGAATGGGGTTTGGATGAGATAGGGATTAGTTTTGGGGCCGCCACGGGCGATTTCGATTTAGATGGGGACCTCGATCTTGTTTACGGCAACTACCAGGGCAACGTTACCCTCATGCGAAACGATTCCTTGTACGGGAATCGAATCGTATTGGAACTGCGGGGACAGGATTCCAATTACTACGGAATCGGGGCGAACGTCGAAATTCAAACGAGCTCCGGTAAACAGTTCAAAACCCTCTCGCTCTCGCGTGGGTACCTTTCCACCAGCGAGCCGATTGTACATTTCGGATTGGGTAGTGATGAGAGTGTGAAGCGACTCGAAGTTCAGTGGCCAAGTGGCACGGTGCAGGTCCTTGAAAATCTGGAAGCTGGGTACCGGTATCAGATCGAGGAAGAGGAAACGGCGGTTGAGCAAACGAAGGAGAATCCAATCGCGCGCTTGGCTTTTAGCGAGGCAAGCCGCGAGCTTGAGCTTCTACATCGCACTCGTGAATCCGTTATCGATGAAAGGCGCCAGCAGCCTTTGCTTCCACGCCGAGGAAATAGAGTGGGTCCAGCTTTGGCAATTGGTGATTTGAATGGAGATGGTAGGGAGGATCTCGTTGTTGGCGGAACCGCGTTGGATCCGGCGACTATCTTTTTGCAAAACGAAAGCGGCAGCTATCCATCGTCCTCGGCGATTCATTTGCAAAGCAGGGGAAGTAACGACGGACCAATCCTCGTTTTTGATGGGGATGGTGATGGAGACTTGGACTTAATTCGAACGGCCAGTGGAGTATCACACCAGGTGGGCCATGAGTCGTATCGGATTGAATATTACGAAAACGACGGAAGGGCCGTATTCGTAAATCGGAGCGACTCCATGCTGCCAGCGATTTCGATGGCTGTGGGGACAGCAGCGGCAGCTGACGTAGATAATGACGGGGATATTGATCTGTTTTTGGGAGGGGGAGTGCTTCCTGGTCGCTACCCAGAGCCTTATTCCAATGCTTTGCTTTTGAATGAGGACGGTCGCTTTCGTTTGGCGAAAAGCGATTGGTTACCCGAGTCCGAAGGGGGTGGGGCTCTTAGGTCGTCTCTTTTTACCGACATTAATTCGGATGGATGGCCAGACCTGTTGGTAGCCGGAGAGTGGTCTGCTGTCAGATGCTGGATAAATCGTGGTTTGTTGGGAGGCTTTGAGGATGCGACTGAACGTTACGGTTTTGATTCTGGAGGAACCGGCTGGTGGAATTCGTTGGTAAGTGGCGATTTCAATGGAGACGGAAAGTTGGATTATGCGGCTGGAAATTTAGGATTGAATACACCTTATTCGGCGACGGAGAGAGAGCCGGCCAAGCTTCTGGCGGGAAAACTGGAAAACCGGGATGTCTTGATTGAAGTCGAACACGAAGAGGAAACAATGTATCCGATGCGGGGGTACAATGTTTTGAGGGCGGAGCTCCCTACCTTGAGTAGCCGCCTCAGGGGAAATGATGCATACGCGGTCGCTGATCTGCGTGATGTCGTCGGTGATGAATTTTTGCAGTCGGCTCAATCTTGGGAAGCGACGCAGTTCGCAAGCGGAGTATTCATGAGTCAAGGCAATGATACCTACGAATTTCGTCCCTTTCCCCGCTTGGCTCAAGTCGCTCCGATTTATGGCATGGCCGCAGTCGATATGGATGGGGATGGGAGATTGGATCTTTACTTGATGCAAAATGATTATGCTCCAATTCCCAGTGCGGGTCGCTTTGATGGCGGGCTTAGTTTGACCTTGCTGGGAAGGGGAGACGGAGAGTTCGAAGCGGTGCTGCCCGGAGAGTCGGGGTTGCTTGTAACAGGAGATGCCAAGGCACTCGTGAACACCGATATCGATGACGACGGAGATCCAGACTTCATTCTATCGCGCAACAACAGCAGCGTGCTTATCTACCGAAACGATTCTCCGCAGCCTGCTCGTCGCTATTGGATCGATTTGCAAGACTGGGACGGTCGACAAAACCAGGCCGGTACCATAGTTAAGCTAATCCTTTCGAACGGGAAAGAGGTGGTACGAGAGCTGTATTGTGGATCTGGATATTTGAGTCAATCTAGTCAACGGTTGTTCTTCGCAATGCCAACAGGAGTCGAAATAGAAGAGATTCAGGTTCGCAGGCCAGGCGGAGAATGGGTGAAGTTCAAGGGGCCTTTTGAACAGGGCGAGATTGTTCTAGGTTGGGGTATTGATTAAGCTGTATAGAAGCGGAGGGAGGTGAGTATTGAATCCACTAAGGCCTCACTGTCTCGCTGGAAATCTAGAGCTTGGTTGAATTCGAACTCGATGCCCAGATAGTTTGTATCAGGAAATATGCGACGAAGGGCGGTTGTGTGTCCGTCGCTTTTCCCTAGGTAAGGTTTATTTGCTGCGACTTTTAATTTTGGAAAGTCAGCGGAAAGGCATTGAATAAGATGGTTAGCCAACTTTGTTTCACCGCTTGATTCATCGTCATAAAGGACTCCGATATCGAGATTACGTACAACTCCATTCAACACCGGTGTGAAAGAGTGGATGGATAGGTGAGTGGCGATTTTTTTATTTTGGATTAGTGCTTCCACAGCCTCTTTCGCTTCTTTCCGAAAAGGAAGGAAATGGTTTTGAATAAGGCTCGCTTTCAATTCCTCATCTGCTCGAAACAAGGATTTGCTGAAAAGATCTGGCCCGCCGATTGAGCGATTTAGGTCGATGGCGAGGCGAGTGAATTTCCCTAGGCAAAGAGTAGCCTCGAGCTTTACCGCGAGGGACTCGGCAATCGATTTTGTTCCTGGATCGAATCGTTGATGGACATCAGACGCATCAAACTCTCTCTGCAAGATATCGCTGCAAGAGCTTGGAATCGCATCGGAAGCATGTTCGGCGGTAACTACGAATCCGTAAAGAGAACGGCTACCCATTTTAGAACAAGTTAGGAAGCGGTTACGAGTGGTTGACTCGAATCGAATCGCTCGCCGGTTTCCAAGGAAGAGCTTAGGCTTTTGACCAGTTCTCTCAGATTCTCGGGAGCGGGATCCTTTCCGACGACTGCTAGCATTCTCTCGGCTAGATTTCCCTCTTGGAGGATGTAGGACAATGTCTCTTGGTAGTCGGTCAGGTTTTTATCTCCACCGAGTTTCGACAGAATCGCAGCCCAGAGTTCGCCCACTGTGGTTTCCTTCGGAGAAAGTCCGATCAAGTCTGCGAGATCCCGCAGTTCGAGTTCCGCTTCGAAACCGTCTTGAGCCACGCTTAGGAGTTGGCTCTTACGCTGGGCGGGCGAATAGGTTTCGGCGAAAGTTTTCAAATCCGCCATGTCCAAAGCGCAAAGCACCTTGAGAAGAGAAATGATCAAAGAACAAATCGCTAGGTCTTGCTCTGGGCATTCCTGTGTATCCAGAACACGGATCTCTATGGCGTTTCGGTCGAAGCGAGCAATCGCTCCGCGAGAGTTTAGCCATTCGTAGCGCAAGATGGAATGTGGATCGTAGGGCGCAATCGCTTGGTAGGTTTTTTCTAGAATCTCGCTCTGGTAATCGGCGAAAGTGAAAACGGGCTCTGGGACAATGCTTCCGGCTATCTGTGGCACCTTCTTTTGGTTGTCTTTGTAGACGTTGATTCGTGTATCCAAAAATCCGGTGTATCTAGATTCAAGATAGGGCGTACTTGCAGAAAGAGCGGGCAAGTAGGGCAGGATCAGAATTATCGCTGCATGCAAGCGTGCGAACTCTTCTTCATTGGCGAAGGGCAGATTCAAATGACAGCTTTGCAAGTTGAACCATCCGTGACTGCTACAATTGAAAATGCGGTCGTAGGTCTCGTAAATGGTTCTGTCGCCGCTGCTCCAAGTATGCCCCTCTGTGGCGGGATCCATAAAGGGGTGGGCACCACCCGGAGCCAGGATTGCGTTGTGGGGAGCAAGCCTTTCGTTCATGGTGGCGATCGCATCCATGAAGTCGCTCTTTAGCTGCTTCAAGTCAGCTGTCGGGGCCGTCGTCTTGAACTCCAATACGTGGGTTGCCAACTCGTTGGAAACGTCGATCGGACCGAGCGAGATTTCGTTTACGGTTTGGCCATCTTCATCGAGGAGGATTTGCTCTGCGATGGGACAAGGGCGTTGGGTATCGCGATCGACGATCATATACTCCAGTTCGATTCCGAACGCTTGAAAGAGAGAAAGTGTTTTTTTGGACATTTCTGGTTTCGCTATATATTACTTATCGATCGCGCTTAGCTTCCAAGCGCTTGAGGAAAGTTCCCATGATGGCGAGGTAGAGTTCGTCTCCGATTAGCTCGTCTTCGATGCCGGCGTCTATGCTTGGATTGTCGTTTACTTCAATGACTAGGGCGACATCGCCACTCTGTTTAATATCAACTCCGTAGAATCCATTTCCTATCAAGGCGGCAGCTTTGATCGCTGTCTCAATGACTACTGGCGGAACTTGGTCGATAGGCACTCCTGCGCTGTCGCCGGAAGAGTCTGCGCCCTTGACCGCGTGATTGTAGATTTGCCAATGCCCCTTGCTCATGTAGTAGCGGCAGGCATAGAGCGGTACGCCATCGATAACTCCGATGCGCCAATCAAAGTCGGTAGGGACGAACTCTTGGGCGATGAGTACGCTAGATGTATTGAGAAGATCTTTACAGAGGCTGAGGAGTTCTGGCTCGCTCTTGACCTTGTGCACTCCGATGGAGAAGGAACCGTCTGGTATTTTGACTACTAGCGGATAGGAGAAACCGGGCGATATCTCGTGCAGGTTTCGCTTTGTGATCAGGGTTGAAGTGGGAGTCGGGATGTTTTTGGCCCGCAACAGCTCTGCTAGGTAAACTTTGTTGCAGCAGCGACGGATCGATTCTGGGTCGTCGATGACAACCATTCCGGAACGTTCCGCTTTTAGGGCGAATCGCATGGTGTGGTTGTCGAGTCGCGTTGTCTCTCGAAGAAAGAGGGCGTCGAATTCCATCAAGCGCGGCAAGTCGCGAGGGGAAATGATTTCGGCCCGCATATCCAGTTGGTTGGCAGCCTTGCAAAACTTGGCCAAGGCAGCCTCATCTGACGGGGCGTTGGCTTCCTGAGCGTTGACGAGAATGGCGATTTCGTAGCGATAAGTTTTGCTTGGCTGGTCTCTCCTCCAACGCTTGTGGAGCATGGCTTCGAGCTGGTCAGCTATGAATTCGTGATGCTCGTCCGGAGTTTGGTGTAGGCCAAGTTGGTTAATCTCCTTGAGCTTCCATTTTCCGTCTACCTTTAGGAATTGGTACTGAACGAGTGGGCACGGAAATAGGGCGTAGAGTCGCTTCGCCAACTTGTCGTAGGATTTGGCCAAGTTCTTGCCGAAGTAGACGCTAAGTGTGAATTGGCTGGTCGTTAACCGCTTGAAGGAGGACTGGAAGAGTTCCTCTAGATCCCCCACGGCATCCCGGATAAGCAGTTTGCTCTCGATCTGGTGCAAGGTCTTCGCTTCCGGCAGGCAACGATGGTTTCTCGCTTCTGCGAGAAGAGAGACGTAGTAGCTTGTGGAAAGGGCCTTTCGGTGCGAACAAAGGTTTACGATCTTCAGTCTTTTGCGATCTGCGTACTCGGAAGATAGATACTGTGCAGAAGTGACGGTCGGAAACGATTTGAAGCGCGTTGGAATTTTGCTCGGGGAATCGACCACGATACGGAAATTCAGTTCCGACCGGATCTCGGTATTGAAAGATGTCATTTGCTCGGTTTTTCGATGACCAAAAGGTTGGCGTCGTAGGTGACGATCCCGAGCATGACCGAGTTGATCAGCCGCTGGGGAGCGATCGCATATAGTTGTGTTTCCGATAGGGGATTCTTTAAGTAGGGATCTGCGACGAGGATTTGTTTATTCGCATGATCGTATTCAAATAACGTTACAAAGTGGCCCTCTACATCGCCGACCACGTCGTCTTCTTTGCCGCTTTTCTTTAGTCTCGCGCTGCGGTACAGGTGGGTGGAGTTTAGGCCCGCGATCACGGGACCACCTTTTGCCAGAAGCATTGCGAGCAGTTCAGAGTCGAGCTCGTCAAAACGGATTTCGCCTCCCTTTTGGAGGAATTCAATGTAGGCGCTGAGGTTCGCTCGCGCTCGTTTACTGTGGGAGTGTTCCCGTCGCAGCGCGAGTTTTGGGATGATTTGCTCCGAGCTGAGGTTTGCCCACGTAGGGTCGAACACACGTAGGTTGTAGCTGTAAATAGTCGCAGAGTAGCCTCGCTCCAAAGCGTGATTGGCCAACATCACCGAATAGGTTCCACCATCCGGATTCTCCGGTATTTCAGAGATGATTTCTTCGAGGGGATATTCGTCCTCGAAGTGGTGATAAACTGCGTGAAGGCAGGTCGGGCCGCAACTGGTTTCAGTCGGCTGGGCCAGCATCTTGATGCCTGGCCTCGTGGTGTTCGTTTTCATTGTTCAGGCCTTCGCTAGGAGAGGGCCCTCGTGTTTCGCATTGTTGAGTTTGTGAGGGCGGATGATATTATTGCCGAACCCACTGCCAAGTCGGATTTTGTTTCCTGAGCGTGAATTTTTGTTTTTGGGAGCTGAAATTTTCCGCTCAGCGCCTGTGGTTTGTTTAGAACCGTAAAAAAGGATCTTAGAAGACGGCTTGGGTAAAACGAAACCGCCCGCGGGGTGTCCCCGGGGCGGCTCGGTTGGTCAGATGTCTAATTCTGTGATAGGTACGGCTCGCGGTTCGCTAGATAGTAGATTGCTTGTAGTGTTCCTCTACCTTTTCGCTTGTTGCATCGGCAGCCTCTTGAGCGGTGGCGAGGGCTTCGTCCTTAGCGGCCTTGGCTTTGTTGCGCAACTTGCTGACTGTGTCGGCCAGGGCACCGGTTTCCTTCCGAGAGTTGGGAATGGCCATGCCGATCAGAATGCCAGCGGCGACTGCTCCACCGAGGAACGCAAGCGGGTGTTTTTCGAACGATGACTTAACGTTTGATTGAGCGTTTCGGCTCGCAGCTCCGACTCGTTCTCGGGCCTCGACATAAGTCTCTTTTGCCTTAGCCGAGGCAGTGTCGATTTGGCTGCGGGTTCTTTCAGTAATATCGGCCGCAGTCTCGCTTATTTTGGCTTTTGCAGCCTTAGAGCGTTCGCTTACTTTGTCCATTACACCAGTTGAGTTTTCGGTGGCGTGGTTGTTTTCCCATGTGTGGTCCATGGCTGTTGTTGTGGTGTCTTTTAATTCGTTCATTTTGTTTTTGGTTGGTGGTTCCTGTTTGTGATTTTTAGCGTCCCTTTTCGTTTTGGTTCTTTGATTTGCTAGCGAAGACGATGCCTGCAGCGATTAGGAAGAAAGGGACTGGGTTTCGCTTTACGTGATCAATTGCGGCTCCGGCCACTTGTTTAAGTTTGTCGGTCGCTATTTCGGCTAAGGCATCCGACGAGTCATCCACGTATCCGCGTATCAGTTTTTTGGGGCTAAGCTCGTGTCCCAAACTATCGATTGTATCCGACACGCGGGCACGCGTCTGTTGAACTTTCAGTCTTAATTCGTCACTGGATGCACTGCCGTCATCTGGAATTCTTTGCTGTATCATTTCGTGGTGTCCTCCGCTTTCGCCAGAAGCCATTGGCCGTGCTCCTCAAGAGTTCTCAGCGTTTTGTCTGGAATCAGGTCTTCGGCGTTGAGGTTTCGGGCATTTCGTTTGGCCATGATGTAGCCTGTGGTCCCCATGGTGAGCGCCGTGGTGAGGGTGGTGACCCAGGCCGCGTGTTCGTAGCTCATGACTTCTGGGGCGAGCAGGGCTATCACCAGCAAGTTGAGCCCCACGATAGCGAAGAACGTTCCGATCAGCAAAACCGCGAATCCAGTTAGCGTGGCTGTCAGGGCCTTCGTGGCGTTAGAAACGTTTTCGCTGAGCTCCTTTCTAAGGAGTGCTGTCGTGGCCTGAAATAGAGATGCGAACTCGTCTCGGAGCTCTCCGAACAATCCTGGGATGTCGGCGGTGCTCCGACCTCGATTCATCGTTTCTTTTGTCTGCATGATTCCTCCCAGGTTTAGTTGTTTAGGCTTGGTCCTCACCGCTGTTTGCGGTGAGAAGTCGACCGACTATAAAGCCAGCCGCGAGTGCAGCCCCTAGGGTGAGGAGGGGTTGCTTCTTGACTGTATTGGCTGAGTCTTTGACCAGCTGCTCTGGCGAGTTTTCGTCGAGGTAGTCCACCGCGCCCTTGATTTTATCCGCCATCTGGCGAGTTGCTTCTGCAGCGGGGATTTCGTTGTTCTTCTCCAGAGATTTTGAGGCCTTGTTCAAGGCGGTGTCGAAGTTGCTCATTCGCTCTGACAGACGGGACTTCGCTTGATTGCCCAGCTGCTTGGACTTTTCTTCTAGAGCTTCGCACACTTCTCTTTTGCGTTCGGAGAGCCAGTCTTCGTTGGACGACAGAGGTGATGGTGTTTGTGCTTCGTTTTCGTAAGCCGGATCGATTCCTGAGTTGGTTTGTGTAGTCATGTGGTATGGTGGGCTAAGTTTACTTTTTCGTTTGCCACACCATCTAGCAGACTCGGGACCGGGTTGGTTGTGAGTTTTTGTAAGTGGTTCACATGTAGGGAGATAAAAAACAAAAAAATATTATTAGATTTAGAACCTCGACTCAGTGTTGCGAAGCGCAGACCTCGTTGAACCCTTTCTTATGCAACTTGCACGGGGTAAATGGGGACTGGGAATTAGTAACAAGATTCAGGATACGTAAGCTCGATTACTCCGCGTCATTACGGTTGAGCGGGAGGCTGAGTAGCTTTCTTTGCGAATGGGCAGATCATCTCGTAACTGAAACCTGGAGACGCAAAATACAGGCCCTAAACCACAGAACCGTGGCATGAAAATTATGCCACGGTCCCCAGCCCGATGGTTCGGGCATTTCTTAGTAAAGTTGTTATTGCTTTCGTCTAGCTCGCCGCGAGCTCGCGGTAGCCCGAGCGGTAGGTGAAGTCGTTGAGCTCGAGATCCAAGGTTCTAATCTGGCAAAGTGTGCTGGAGCGGAGAACAAGCTCGTCGAATGGGTAGGTTATGGCAGCTAGCTCCTCTACAATGTCCCGCGAGTTTACGGGGGTGAGCTGCCCAGCTTTGAAGAGAGCTGCTATCATCTGGCATTTTTCGCGGATTGAGGTGCTCAGATTTTTTGGCAGCCAAGATTCTGTCTCGAGCTTAGCAAGAATGAAGTCAGTTCTGGCTTTCATATCAGCAGCAGTTTTGAGAGTTGCTAGTTCTGTTTTGGCCCACTCATCTACGGCGATTTTATTGAATTTCCATTCCATACAAGATTTGGAATTACGCGACTTTGTTTCTGTTATCATTTTCTGTCTCTCAGATCAGCTGGTTAACTTTGTGGGGGATATCACAAATTTCATGCCAAGTGTTGGATTTCTGGTCACTTAAAGTGTGGGAGCTCTTTCTCTCCTCGGAGGAAAAGGAGTAGAAAATTGAATACAGTCTCTGCGAACGTTGTGAACCGATGGATCCCATTGCAACTTGAGGGGGCTTCGATGCAAAACGCCGGTTGTTCTAGGGGGCATTTTCTCTATCTGCTTAATAGGGTGGCCAGTTGCCGTGTGCTTTCGAAATGTGCTGCAGCAGCTTTTGCCGCTACCAATAGCGGCACTGCCATCACTGCTCCTACAACTCCCCACATCCATCCTAGGAAGACTAACACAAGTATGATGAAGATGGGGTTAATCATGAAGGAGCGTCCCAGTATCATAGGCGTGATGAAATGGCCTTCCAATACGGTGAGCAGCAGATAAACGCCTGGATAGACAAGCGCGACTTGTGGATCGCTGTTAACGGTGAAGGAAGCGAGGCCAAGGAGACCTACCCCTGCGATTGCTCCGAGGTATGGTATGAAATTAAACATAGTCGCCAGGGCTCCCCAAAGAATTGGGTTTTCAAAGCCAAGGGCGAAGAGAGAAATGCCGACGCATAGACCGAGCGCGACGTTTATGAGAGAAACAGTTACTAAGTATTTAGATACGCTAGTTTCTACTTCCCTGGCTGCATCGACCGCTTTTATTTTGTCACGGAGTCTAGGAGATATTTCCACAACCCGTCTCATCAGCAAGTCGCCGTATGCGAGGAGGAAGAAAAGAAAAATGAGAGTCGAGATGACTGCTCCGATTACGATGGGAGTTTGGTTTAAAACTACGTTGATGAAGTCAGATTCTTTCATTCTAACCACGACCTCTCTTCCGCCGTCTTCTCCCTGTGCCATCTGATTCAGACGCTCTGAGGCGGCATTTACGTTGTCGACAGGCCGCTTTATTGATTCCAGGAGCCGTTCGACTCGGTCAAAGCTTTGGGGGGCTTTTTCAAGCCACTCGATGGCGGGTGTAGAAAGAGCGTAGATTCCGTATGTGAAGGAAGCCGTGAATAGGCCGACGACTAGGAAGGCAGCGATTACGCGGGGAATCTTCAATCTTGTCAGGATCCGCACAAAGGGGATCAGTGCGTACGCTAGAAGCAGGGAAGAGAAAACGGGGAGCAAGAATCCTCGGGCGACGTAGAGGGTTACGAATATGATGATTGAGAACACCACCCACTGACTTGCATGAGGTTGGGGGAGTGGTACGCTAAGAGGCGAGTTTGCTTGAGAGCGGCCTTGGTCTGGATGGGTGGGCTTCATGCTGGATTCCTGAGTGCAACGTTTTCCCGAACTTTGGCGGCGGGTCGTTACGACTTGCCGACGGTCTTCAAAGCTTTGGAGGAGGATCTGATGCCTCGCTCGATTTGCGCCAAATCCTAATGAGGCACGGTCGCGAATGAGTTAAGTAGCCTGAAATCAGTCCCTTATGCGATTTTTTCTCAAGTAGGTGAGACTGCTTTCCGCGTCAGCTTGGCACGGTTTCGCTGCGGCCTGCATGAATGAGGTTGTTGTGCGGATGCGCTTTGCATGGCCACTTTTCAGTGGCACGCTTGTCCCTCGTGGGTATTTGAACTGTACAGGGTCGTGACCTCGACATCGGGCGCAAATACGGCTACTGGGTCTAGGCATGAAGTTGTGCCTGCCCTTATCGTTTTTGTTTACCCTTCTGTGTAGCCTTCCTATCGCCGTCAGGGGAGCGGATAGACCGCAAGGCAGGCTATGGGCAACGCGATCGGAGGTGGTCGCTCAAAACGGCATCGTAGCGACTTCAGAGCCTCTAGCCTCGCAGGTTGGGCTTGAAGTGCTCAAGCGGGGCGGCTCGGCAGTAGACGCGGCTATTGCCGCCAACGCAATGCAGGGTCTGGTCTCTCCTTATGTCAATGGAATGGGAGGCGACCTCTTCGCGATTGTTTGGGATCCTAAAACGGAAAAACTTTACGGACTCAACGCCAGTGGCCGGTCTCCTTTGGGACTGACTCGAGAGGTATTCGAAGCGAACGGGATCACGGAATCGATTCCTACTTATGGAAAGTACTCCGTCTCTGTTCCCGGTTGCGTAGATGGCTGGTTCGAACTTCACGGACAATTTGGCACCCTGTCGATGGAAGAGATTTTGAATCCGGTGATTGAATACGCACGGAAGGGTGCACCCATTACTCAGCTTTCTTCTAATAGTTGGAAAAATAGTGTTCGGGTACGCGGGACTTGGGATAATCAGCCAGGTTTTCTGGATACGTTTTCGATTGATGGTAGGGGACCAGAGAAAGGAGAAATCTGGAAGAACGAAGCTCTAGCAAATACCTTAGAGAAGATCGCCCAGGGGGGACGTGACGTTTTCTACCGTGGCGAAATTGCGGATACTATTGACGCGTATTTTCAGGAAATCGATGGTTACCTCAGGAAAGAAGATCTGGTTGCTCATCGAAGCGAATGGGTGGAACCCGTCTCAACAAATTACCGAGGCTGGGATGTTTGGGAGCTTCCCCCCAATGGTCAGGGTATCGCCGCTCTGCAGATGTTGAATATCTTGGAAGGTTACGATATCGCTTCCATGGGATTTGGCAGTGCGGAGTATATTCATGCTTTGGTCGAGGCGAAGAAGCTAGCGTTTGAGGACCGCGCGAAGTACTACGCAGATCCGGAGTTTAGCGAGATCCCGCTGGATTGGTTGATTTCCAAGGAGTACGCAGCTGAGCGTCGTGCTTTGATCGATACAGAGCGAGCGGCCCGTGAGTATGCACCCGGAGTCCTACAGCATGGGGAGACGATCTATCTCTGTGCTGCGGACAAAGATGGCATGATGGTGTCTCTCATTCAGAGTAACTTTGCCGGTTTTGGATCAGGAGTCTGTATTCCAGAGCTTGGTTTTGGCTTTCAGAACCGTGGCGCGTCATTTACCTTTGAAGAGGGGCACGCCAATCAATATCAGCCAGGAAAACGCCCCTTTCACACGATCATTCCGGCATTCGTGACTGAGGACGGAAAGCCGCTCATCGCATTTGGTGTTATGGGCGGGCAAATGCAGCCGCAGGGCCATACGCAGATTATCGTGAACCTGAAAGACTTTGGGATGAATCTGCAGGAGGCGGGCGATGCTCCCCGTGTCAACCACATGGGCTCGACCCAGCCTTTTGGCCCAGATGGCAAGATGACCGATGGAGGTGAGGTTTTGTACGAGTCTGGAATCCCGCCAGAAGTGGTGAGAGATCTGGCGCTCAAGAGACACAAGATGATGCAGGGGATAGGGTATTACTTCGGCGGATACCAAGCTATTATGCGTGATCCTGCGACTGGGGTTTATCTCGGCGCTTCGGAGAGTCGGTCCGATGGGCAAGCAGCGGGTTATTGAGAGCTGAGCCGGAGCGTGATATTCATGATTACGAATTCCGCAGGTCGCAGGAGTGACACGCCGACTTGGATTTTTACAAGACCTCCGTCTAGGTCGGCCATGTTCATGGTGACTCCGTATCCGCAGCGAACCTTGAACGCTTGGTTTTGACTTTGACCCGCAAAGGCTCCTGCTCTCCAAAGCGATTGGAGAAATGATTCGGTTACTTGGCAAATGGATTGCCAAGTGTTTGCGTCGTTGGGCTCAAAGACGAATGCTTGCAGCCCTCTTGCGATTGATTGTTCGAGAAAGATCAGTGTTCTTCGGGCAGGCACGTAACGGAGCTCCGAGTGATTCCCGGCGAGGGTACGTGTACCCCAGACGAGGATTCCTCGGCCCGGAAAGCTGCGTATCACATTTATCGATTTGCCGCTTGCCGGGTCTACGTTGAGAGGAGCCTGTTGAGGATTTGTAAGTTGTAGCGAGATATTTGATACGCCTTGTAGGGCGACATTGGCTGGGGCTTTCCAGGCTCCACGCTGCAGGTCGGTTTTGGCGATAACTCCGGCGACAGCTCCGCACGGTGGCAAGCGATTGGCTGCCTTTTGCATCCCCAACTCTAGGCGGCGATATTCGTCGCTCACTGATTCAAGCTTCTTGTTGTACTCGGAGATGGATGTCTCGGTTTGGGGCGATTCGGAGATCGATTGTAGGATAGATGCCGCCTCGCGATTCGGCCTGTTGGGCGGATTTAAGATTTCCTCAAGTTGGGAAGGGTCGCCATTGATGACATTCCGGTAGTCGATTTCCTGAGACCGAATGATGTTCGCTTCGAGAAAGGGGTAATAAGCAATTCCGTAACTCAAGTTTTCGTCTCCCAAGCGGGTACGAAACGAGGCGATATCGTTCAGGTAGCTTCCAACCTCGGGAGCTTTTCCTTCACCAACATCGAAAAGACTGACTGCTGATTTCGTCTTAGCATTCAGACGCAGCATATTTTGCATCATTTCAGCATTTTCGTTTGGAGAGAGAAGGACAGAGTCAGGACAAAGGTAGAGGGAAGGCTCCGTTTCCTTTTCCAATTTTGCGAGACCGGCTAGAAGCTCTTTGAGCTGAACATTGGGGTTAACGATAGATTTGGGATCTGGGGCCGGTGAACCGACAGCGGGACCGTAAGACCCAGTTGAGACTATGTATGCCTCTTTCCCACCGTTGCTGAAGAAGAGACGAAGGCTTTGGTAGAGGTAATATACCGTACCCGGGTCTGGAACGATCGAGTAGTCCGTTCCGTTCAGGTTGATACGATCAAGGTCTGTGGAGGAAGTGGAGGTTTCGAGATGGAAAATGGGCACGGGCGACTTCCCTCGTGCTGCAAACGTTCCGCCATAGATATCATCGAACTCCTGCAGTGACGTGATTTTTGTGGGCAAGAAACGATAAGATTTCCCTTCAAATTCGAAAACGGGGGTATAGCCGATGAAGGCGGCTCCGCTCGTTGACGCGGAGTTTATCGATTTCGAGGTGAAACTTACCTCTTCGACGTAGACTCCGGGGGTTCTGTAGATTCGGCGAGGCATAGGGATTGGGGGTTCCGGCTGTCGGGCTAAGAGCTGAATTATCTCGGAAGGATGCCTCGTCTGGCTGCTTCTCTCAAGTCCGATCCGTGATCCCACTTGGCGTGGTTTTTCTGGTCCCGTCCCAATCCATTGCACAAAAAAGGCTTAGCGATTATTTCGCTAAGCCGTGGAAAGTGGTGCGGGTAGACAGAATCGAACTGTCGCAACCAGTTTGGAAGACTGGAGTTCTACCACTAAACTATACCCGCTTCGAAGTAGGGCTGGGTTTAGATCAAAAACACGGTACCTAGGTCAAGCGTTTTGTATAATTGATTTCTTATGGTGCTTTGAGTCGGTTGCCGAATCGCTCCCTCGGCAAGGGGTTTGGGTACTTTTCAGAAAAAATGGGAAGGATTTATTAAAAAATGTAAAAACCAGTCTGCGGGAATTACCGAGAGGGAGTCCCTAGTCATGAGGTTCCGTACATGTTACCATCCGAATGAGGTGTTTTGGCAGTTTCAGTCTATTCGACCGTTAAACATCAGACGGAACTCTGGTTCTCGGCAAAGGCGCGATTAGGGTTCCTCCTATAGGGTGTTTAACTTTTACTCGTTTGGGACTGCGTAAGGGAATAGCAGTTGTTTCTCATTTGTAACCCCGGGTTACGTACTACCACTTACCGTAATTGAGCAGCGGGACCAATAGATTTTATTTTAAAATAAGCTAATATGCATCTGGGTTTAGGATTCTGATCGAACTCGTCTCTTCGGAGACAGCTAGGGTAACAGCAGGCTATAGTCGATCAGGAGCTTTTGCTCACATACAAGAGTTGGATTCCTGGGCCGACGATCTTAGATCGTCGGCCTTCTTGTTTCCAGACCTCGAGAAGGTCGATGGAAACTCTGCACGCTTGCCTAGGAGCGATTTCAGGCTAGGCCTTAGGTCGATTGTTCCCACCTTGCCGTGAAGCTTGCTGCCAAGATAGTCCTATCGATTTTTGCCCTTGGGGCAGTGTGGTTGTATGCCGCTTATCTTGTTATGGACACGCCCTGGCGTGATCGAGCTACGAGAACCGCGGAAGGGAAATCTGAGGAACTCGCCGAAGCTGAAAAGCCGGTCGACCTCCTGGAGGAGGCTCGAAGGGGCGTTGTTTTGGCGGCTTTCGATGAGCAGCATTTTACGGATTCGATCTTAGGGCGGGACGATTTCGAGGGCGGACTGCTTTTGGCAGAAGGTCTGAGAGAGATGTCTTCGGACCAACTAGAGCGTCACTTTGTCGAGCTCATGGCTCGAGACTTGGAGGACCGTCGTTCGCTGGATTATGCCGGTCGAGTCTTGCGAGAGATTGCGAGTCGCGAGCCTGAATTGGGAGTTGGCCTTTTGGGTGCTTTGACTCCAGCTGAGAAAGTGGAGATGGCATCCTTTGTTGTCGAAGGTTGGACGGGAGAGGACCCCGAGGCAGCGTTTGGTTGGGCGCGTTCAGCTTGGCTGGGACCCGATGGCGGCTTTATCGACCGCGATCTGCAAAACCGGCTGACCGCGGTGGCAGTCGACACACTTGTTTTGGAGCAGGAGGATTACGCGAAGGCGGCTACGTTTTTGCAAGAACTGGTGGATCCTCAGCTGCGGGCGGAGCTTACGGGCTTAGTGGCGCAGAGAATCGTGGGAGATGGACCGGAGCGGGCGCTTGATCGCTTGGCCATGATGGAAGACGGTTTTTTTGACAGCCCCATTTTAGATGCGGTGGCAGAGCAATGGGCGGCTCGAGACGGAGAGGGGGCAGCCAGTTGGGTTTTGGCCAATGAGGGTGATATGTCGGATTTGGGAGTCCGGAATGTGGCTCGAGAGCTTACTCTCGCTTCGCAGGAAGCGGCGCTGGGCGATTTGTACGAAGGGCTTGTTTCGGTTAGCAAGCGGTATTCGGTAGCGGCGGAGGCGGCTCGCTTGATGGCTCGTCGCGATCCCGCTGGCTCCGCGGATTGGGCTCGGGCAATTGGGGAACCGATTGCCAGGCGAGAGGCGGTTTTTAACGCTTTGGCGGAGATCGGTTACGAGAGCTTTTCCAGTTCGGTGGATTATATCGACTATGTGTATGAGGCCGCCGATGCGGAAAGGATGCCGGTGGTATTCACGACTTTGAAGGACTGGCTTTCGGTGGATGGAGAAGCGGTTGCGGGTTACTTGGGCTCGGGGCGAGCGAATTTGTCGGCGGATTTGAGCGACGAATTGCTGGAGGCTCTGGTCGCTTCGCCAAACGGCTGAAATCGCTGCTTGTGCTTGCGTGGCGCTCGGGTATCCGCCTTGTTGGCCAGCTAGCATGAGAAACGTGATCTGCATGAAGTGGGGGACCCGTTACGGTCCGGAGTACGTAAACCGTTTGAAATCGATGGTTAAGCGGCACTTGTCGTACGAGCACCGCTTTGTCTGTTTCACCGATCACGCGGAAGGAATCGACTCAGATGTGGAAGTCTTGCCGCTGCCGACTTTGGATTTGCCGGAAGGGGCGCCGGAGCGGGGCTGGAACAAGCTCACCATGTTTCCCGAGAAGCTGCACGACTTGGAGGGCGATACTTTGTTTTTGGACCTAGACGTGGTGATTCTGGATAGCATCGATCCGTTTTTCGAGGAGGAGGGAGAGTTCCTAATCATTAACGACTGGAAGTACCCGCGTCGCGTGACTGGCAACTCCTCTGTGTTCCGTTTTCGTCCCGGGGCTCACCCGTATGTGTTGGACTATTTTCTCAATAACTTGGAGAAGGTGCGGGCCCGTTTTCGCAATGAACAGGCTTATCTCAGCGATCAGATTCATCAGCATGGGAAGCTGAAGTACTGGCCTGCCGAGTGGTGTTGCAGCTACAAGTACC
Source organism: Pelagicoccus albus (assembly GCF_014230145.1). Classification (NCBI taxonomy): domain Bacteria; kingdom Pseudomonadati; phylum Verrucomicrobiota; class Opitutia; order Puniceicoccales; family Pelagicoccaceae; genus Pelagicoccus; species Pelagicoccus albus. The sequence goes on along the minus strand of NZ_JACHVC010000012.1, from coordinate 973,860 downwards.
ACTGTTTGCCGACTGCTCCGCTTAACTACTTTATCAAGCCCCAATACCCGAAGGGAACTCGCATCGCTATCTTCCACGGCAACCCGAAGTTGCAGGAAGCTCTGGAGGGCACGTCTTTTTGGGTCCGTCGCTACTCTCGCCCCGCAAAGTGGGTCGAGGAGAACTGGCGCTAGCGTAGGAGTGAAGGTATTGCTAACATACTGGTGGACAGAGGCCTAGGCTATTTCGATCCCCAGTGTGAGTAAGTTCTCCAAGTTTCGGCTTAACATCGGCTAGGCAGCTGCCAAGTGTCGTCTTCTATGTACGAAATGGTCGGTTCAGTTAAGCTTATCGAAGAAACACAGACGTTTGCTAGCGGCTTCGCGAAGCGTGAGTTTGTCATCACCACCGAGGACAAGTATCCTCAGGATGTGAAGTTCGAGGCGACGAAGGAGAAGATCGAACAAGTGGATCGCTTGAAGGAAGGGGATCACGTGAAAGTCAGCTTCAACATCCGTGGAAACGAGTACAAGGGTCGCTACTACGTGAACCTGCAGGCTTGGAAGATCGAAAACGCGGGCGGTCAAGTTTCACCTTCCCTCGATGCAGCGACCTCTGAGTCCAACTCAGCTGGAGGCGGAAACCTCGACGATCTGGAAGAATCACCCTTCTAAGGCTTTTTTCTTTCGAAGCTCGGAGTCAGTTGACGCCGAGCTTTTTTGTGTCCGAATGAGGAGGAGCAGCCCACAGGGCGGCTGAATTTAAAATAGCGACCAACGTGCCTACTTCTCTTCGCATCTCCACCTTTTCGGGTTCTCAAATCGCGGGGTTCGTTCCGGACGTGGCCAAACTTCGTATAGAAGTTTTTCGCGAGTACCCTTACCTCTACGAGGGAAGCTTGGACTACGAGTCTGAGTATCTTCTTTCTTATGCCCGGACGGAGCGGAGTGTTTTCGTTATCGCGTCGGACGGAGAGGAGGTTGTGGGCGTTTCGACCGGTCTTCCCATGTCTGATGCGGATTTGGATTTTCAAAAACCATTTGAGGCGGCCGGATTGGATATCGGATCGGTGTTTTATTTTGGCGAAAGCGTGCTTCGCTCCGAGTATCGAGGATCTGGGGTCGGCTCACGTTTTATGCGAGAACGGGAGTCTTTCGCCCGAGCTCTCGGCGGGTTTCGCTTTTGCACCTTTTGCGCGGTGCAAAGGTCAGGCGACGATCCGAGAAAGCCCATTGGCTACCAGGATCTAGGCGGCTTTTGGAGGAAGTATGGCTTTGAGGAAAGGCCCGATTTGGAGACCCGCTTCAGCTGGAAGGAAGTTGGCGCGGAAGCGGAACGCGAAAATCGGATGAGGTTTTGGATCAAGCCGCTTTAGGACTGCGGGCTGGCCAAAAAAAGAGGCGAACCAATGGTCCGCCTCTGAGCAAATACGTCATTAGATCGGAAGCCAATCAGAACGGGGCTTCGCCGCTCTTCGGGCTCCACTGGCTAATGTGGGTGATTTTTCCTTCTGCGTCCAAGGTGAATACCGCGACTTTCCCCTTTTCCTGAGGCCATTCGTCGAAAAGCCCGTCTTCGTTCATGACCAGGATGCGATGGGAGTACTTGCGCATCTTGGGGAGGGCGAAGGTGTTGGCGATGATTCCCGGCATTCCGTGGATATTGGCCACGTAGACTGCTTTGTTTTCCGGAAGGAAGTTTGCGCCTTTCTCATCGAGGAAAGCGTTTGCTTGTTTGCCGGGGCCCATCTCGTAACTCGCTAGAACGTAGCGAGTTCCGCTTTCGATAGCGTACGGCTTCTCGTGTTGGTCGGTGCCAGACAGCTTTGGCATGGTATCTCCGACAGATACTGGATCAGCGTGTAGGCTTAGTGCGAATACGAGTGAGGCAATAGCGCCGAAGGCGCGTTTGAAGCTGGATTGGATCGTTGTCATAGCTACCGATTAAACGAACGAAAGTGGTAGCTCAAGGCCATCTCGGATTAAAAAAAATTAATCCAGCTTTCAGAATTGGTTAATCAAGCTATGCTAGGCTGTGAAGATGATCAAAAAGTGTGTGCCCATTTCCTTTTTAGCTCTTGCCTCAGCCTTCAACGCTTTTGCTGCCCCAATTAAAATAGACTACCAGAACTCTGAGTTCGTGGTCGATGTAGGAGCGACAATGCATTCGTTCGAGGTTGTTTTGAATGACTACAAGGCGGATTTAGCCTTAGGAGAAGGAGGGGCTTTGGAAAAAGCGGAGTTCTCTTTCGCCTGCACCGATCTCGAATCCGACAATGCGAAGCGGGATAAGAAGATGCTTCGATGGCTCGAGACTGAAAGTTACCCTCAAATCTCATTTAGCCTGAAGGAGGTGAAGGATGGGCCCGAGGGGGCAGTGGGGGTGGGAGACCTGACTATGCATGGAATGACCCGGACCGTTGAGGTGCCCTTCACGATTGAGAAGGATGGAAGCAAAGTTGTTCTCAAGGGCAGCTCTGTGGTCGACCATCGAAATTACGATTTGGAAGTGATTACTATGCTCTTGATGAAGGTGTATCCGGAACTTGAGATCTCCTTCACTTTGGTTGGAACCACCGACGCTTAAGTAAATGGTTTCTTTGACTGACTTTGAGCAAGACGTGGAGCACGTCGTACTGCTTGACGACGATTACGAGCAGATTGGCACTTTGTCCAAAGACATCGCTCACACCGGAGAGACTCCTCTGCATTTGGCGTTTTCCCTATTTCTCTTCGATTCGCGCGGCCGCCTGCTCGTGCAGCAGCGGGCACGCAGTAAAATGACTTGGGCGGGAGTTTGGTCGAACTCTTGTTGTGGCCATCCTATGTTGGGAGAGGAGATCGAGGATGCAGTGTATCGACGTACCCGCTACGAGTTGGGTGTCGAATTGGATGCGGTCGAGTGTGTCTTACCCCATTTTCGCTACCGGGCATTTTGGAATGGGATCTGGGAAAACGAACTTTGCCCGGTTTGGGTAGGGTTTTTGGAGGAGACGCCCGCTCATTTCGAAAAGTCCGAGGTTGAGGCTGTGGATTGGGTCGATTGGCAAGCGTTTGCCGCAGCGAGCGAAAATCCGGAAGGCAGCGAATTCGCTCACTTCTCCCCTTGGTCTATGATGGAAACACGAGAATTGCTGCGAAGTAGACGCTTTCGGCTGTTGTTTGAAGAATTTCAGTCGCGCTCGGAGCAAAGCACGAATTCAGGACAGAAAGGTGTCGGCAATGTCATTTGAAACGCTTGTACAACTTGAAGCCTATCTTCCGGAAATTTCGCAGTGCGAAAGTAAGCTCGGAAAGACCCTGTCCTACGCTCTGAGTACGCAAGGCTCCCTGTCGAGAGCTCGACTCGCCTATTCCGTGGCCAGCGAACTCGATCTTTCGGAGAGGCATCGTGTTAGCCTCGCTGCGGCGATAGAGTTTTTTCATATAGCGTCGCTTCTTTTCGATGATCTTCCCTGTATGGATGATGCGGACACGCGTAGAGGCGATGTCTGCGTGCACCGGATACACGGTGAGAGCTCTACGATTTTGGCTGCCTTGGCGCTCATTAACCGAGCTTACTTCCTCATGTATCGAGCATTTGCGGCAGCAGATCCTATCGCCGCGGAGGAGGCCAATAACCTGGCTGACGAGTGTCTCGGCCTGGCTGGCATAATCAATGGGCAGGCTTTGGATCTCAATTTTGGCCAGACGGATCAAAGCGCTGAAGTCGTTAGGCTAGTGGCGGTGCAGAAGACGGGAGCTCTGTTTCGGCTTTGTCTGCTGTTGCCTGCTATTCTTGGTAGAGCGAGCCGATATGAAAAGATGCATCTAGCCCGCTTGGCCGAGCTCTGGGGGCTTGCTTACCAGTCTGCTGACGATTTGAAGGACGTTTTGCTGAGCGAAGGCAATGCGGGCAAGACGGTCAGACAGGATGAAGAGAAAGGCCGTCCCAACCTCGCTTTGAAGCTAGGAGTGAGGGAAGCCACCGCTGAACTTGATCGTACCATGCGTGCTGCTTCATGCTCTGTCTTGGCACTGTCGAGTAGCTATCCGCGGAAATGGTTGGGCGTCTCATTGTTTCAGAAAGAGTTTCTCGCGAAAGTGGAACCTCTTCTTTCTTCTGAGGCAGTAGCATGACATTCGGCAAACTGATCCTAATAAATGTATTAAGACATCGGGTACGAGCCGCCATTGGCTCTGCAGGTATCGCGTTCGGTGTGGCAGCCATGTTGACGGTCCTCTCGGTCGTCCTTGGAGCGATAGGGATGTTCGAAAAAATCCTCTCGACCGATAGCAACTATCTGGTCTTCGAGCGAAATGTGTCGGACCTCTTTTTTAGCAGCGTGGACATGGAGAGCGTAGAGGGTCTGCGCGAGATCCCGAACGTAGAGTCTGCAAACCCGATTTTGTTCGGAATCGTATCTTCGCAGGATAATCCGGTAATCACCTGTTTCGGAATAGAGCCTGAGGACCCCCGTTTAAAAGAGGCTGAATGGTTGGCCGGAAATCCGTCCAACTTTACGCTCGAAGACGAGAGGGTCTACCTTGGGTCTCGGGCAGCGGAGTTCATGCAAGCTAAGGTTGGTGAGTTTGTGATGGTAGGTAAGCTAGAGCTAGAGGTGGGGGGTATCCTAAAGATGTCCAGCGGGTTTGAAGATGGTGGCGTCTTCATGCCGCTACTGCTCGCTCAAGACTTTTTTCATCGCGAAGAGTATTGCTCGATTGTTGCTGTAAAGTTGCGGGATGTTGCGGAGGGACCTGCTTTTGAGCGTCTGATCGCGGAGGAGTATGGCGATCTTATCGCGTTGGAGAATGAAGAATTTAGCCAAAGCTACAGCCAATTTAAGATAATGTCGGCTACGGCTTGGGCGGTTGGCGTCTGCGCTTTCCTTCTCGGAGGTATGGGAGTTGCGAATACGATGCTGATGTCCGTATTCAGCCGTATTCGCGAGATTGCGATTTTGCGGGTAGCTGGGTTTTCCAAAGGGCAGGTTGCGGGCATGATAATCGGAGAATCTCTCCTGCTTGCGATTGTGGGTTGTTTGTTTGGCTTTTTGCTTGGATATGGAGCTCTTTTTGTGATGACGCATATTCCCCAGTTGAATGGATATGTTCAGCCAGTGGTAGAGTTGCCTGTGGCGATGGGCATAACGATTGTTGCATTTGTCACCAGCGTTGCCGGTTCTTTGTATCCGGCGTTTCACGCAGCGAAAATTCAACCTGCGGAGGCTTTGAGATATGAGTAGCAAACGAATGGATACGCCAGTCATCAAAGTTTCGCAGGTGTGCAAGAGTTTCGACGATGGGAAAATTCAGGTTCTGGCTGATGTTTCGCTAGAGATATATCCTGGCGAGATCGTTGCCTTGTGGGGGGCATCAGGATCAGGAAAAACCACCTTGCTACACTTAATGGGCGGGCTCGATGCTGCAGACTGTGGTTCTGTTGTGGTGGATGGATTGGATCCTGCCGAAGAAAAGGATCGTCTACGCTTGCGGCGTGAGAAGGTTGGGTTCGTTTTTCAACTACATAACCTAATTGCGGACCTGACTCTATATGAGAATTGTATGATTCCTCTCGTGGCGACTGGAGGCGATCGCGCTGTATTCGAAGAGCGTTTTCGAAAGTTGTCTGAGCACCTAGAGGTGGATCATCGTAAGGATAGGCGGATACAGGAATTATCCGGTGGGGAACGTCAACGCGTCGCAATTTGTCGAGCCTTGATGCACTCGCCACGGGTGATCCTCGCAGACGAGCCGACAGGGTCCTTAGACGAAAAAGTAGGGGAGACGGTATTCGAGTTGCTTAAGGAAACTGCCCGCCAGGAGGGAGTTACCATTGTGATGGCTACGCACGAGCGGCGTTTTGCAGAGGCTTGCGATCGGATTTTCCAAGTGCGGAGCGGCGTCGTGAAGGAGCTATGAGTTCTCAGGCCAGGGTCGAAAAGATTCAGGAGCAGGTCGCTTGGTTTAGCGTCATTTGGCTGGCTGCAGCCAACCTAGTGGGCCTTTGGCTCGCTATATTGCTGCTTTGGCCCTCTTTGGGCAATCTGTACGGGAAATTAGGATACGGACGCTGGATGCCTTTGCATATGGATTGGCAACTCTATGGATGGTGTTCCATGCCAAGCCTTGGGCTTGTCGCTCTTAGGTTTGGAAAACACGTTGAAGGAGGGGTTGTGCTGTGTTCGAGGTCGTTTTGGATATGGAGCTCGGTCTTGCTTGTAGGCGGTGTTACTTGGCTGTTGGGAGACGTAACGGGAAAGCCCTTTTTGAACTGGAGTGGATTTTCCAGAAGATACCTGCTCGTCGCTTTGTTGGTTGTTTGGGTGATGCTTCTGTGGAGTTGGTGGCCGCGTTTCTCCCATCTCAAGGGGACGCGATCTAAGCTTGATTTCGCATTAGATGGATTGGCTTTAGCCATGTTGGGATGCGTTCCTTGGGCTCTCTTTTGGGTATCAGACGCGTCAATCTATCCACCCGTCAATCCTCACAGTGGGGGAGCAACTGGGCACTCTCTCATGCTTTCGACTTTAAGTATCGTCGTACTCATGGGGGCCCTTCCGGGGATTGTGCTCGGATTAAAAAAACGAGAAGAAGTAGGGCGAAGCTCCTTTATTTGGTTTGCTGTCCTCTATCTGGCCTCGATTGCGCTATATCAGTTTATCGAGCACGGGAATGCCTCCAACAGCGATTGGGATCAGATTATCGGTTTGGGATCCTTGATGATCTGGCCGATCATGGTGGCGTGGGTTTGGAATGGTTTTGCTTGGAGAGAGGGCAGCAGGCTTTGGCGCGGCATGTTTGTTTTTTGGTGGTCATTGCTGGCAGTGAGTGGATGGGTCTTCTTCTTACCTGACGTTTTGCTAGCGGTGAAGTTTACCAACGCGATGGTTGGGCATGCCCATCTTGCCATGGCAGGCATGGTGAGCGCTTTGAACATGATTATTCTCACGGAAATGGGAGGAAGCTCGCTGGTATCGGACACGCTCGGTTCTCGTGGACTAACTTGGGCGTGGAATGTTGGATTGTTCATTTTTGTTGGGGCCCTGATGGCTCAGGGTGTAATCGAGGGGAAAGATCCCCAGCGGTTGTTCCTCTTCGATACGGTGAGCCAGCTTGTTTACTTGCTGAGGCTGTTGAGCGGAGCTCTCTTACTTGGTTGTAGTTTTGTTTGGTGTCGTAAGTTATGGATACAGAAAAAGGCATAGGTCGAATCGCTCTGTGGGTTTGCATTATCGCGGTTCTAATGGATGGCGGTACTGGAGTGCTATTGGTGACGGCACCGGCGTTTACAATCAGGCTAATGGGGATGAATCCGGATTTGGAGCCGCTTGCCTACATGCAGTTTATCGGGGCCTTCGTTTTCGCCGTAGGAAGCCTGTACGGTTTCGCTTTGAAGAATTTAATGTGCGGTCGTGTTTCGGAGTGGCGAGCTCTTTGGTTTGCTACAGCTTGGGCTCGCTTGTGTGTAGGTTCCACCGTGGCAGGCTTGATCTTAACCGATCGACTGGATCCTTCGTGGATCTCAGTGCCGGTCGTGGATCTAGGGCTCGCTGTTTTCCAATTCTGGCTACTTGCCAAGTCCAGAGGAAGCGATGCCTAGTCATCCGATAGGGAGGCGATTCAATAAGCGGAGCACTTTAGGGGCTACCGGAGTCATTGTCTGTACCTTCGTCTATTTCCTTCTTTTTGCCCAATTTGCTTTATTGCATCGTATAGAAGAGTTGGATGCTGAAAAGGAATGGCTTCAGCCGGTGATGCTTTTGATGGGGATCGGTGGTTTGCTTGGAAGCTTTGTGGCGTGGAAGTTGTATCGAATTACGAGATACAGGTTTCTTTTAGGAGCGAGTTTTTTCCTGTGTTCTGTCTTGGCTTTCATAAGCTCAATGACGAATAGGTTGGAGGTATTCGTGGGAGTTGGATTTGGCGTCGGGCTCTTTCTAGGGATGTTGACCGTCTTTGTGGTTCCCACTCTGCGTCTAACGATTTCTGCTTCAAAAATCGGCTTGTGGTCTGGTGTAGGGACGGGGCTCGCCTATTTTTTCAGTAATCTCCCGTGGGTTTTCCAGATGAGTCCCGCTATGCAATGCGCTTTTTGTGGGATAGTAGGACTCCTCGGCCTTTTCCTTGTTGGTACCTTGCCAAGGGATGCTATGGAGTCATTTGAGGAGCCAGTTCCAGGTTCGGAGAATGGCAAATCTTTCTTTGGGCCGACTCTTGTTCTTTTCTTCTTCTTGGTCTGGCTCGATTCAGCTGCTTTCTATGTAATCCAGGAGACGGATAGTTTGAAAGCGGCAGCTTGGGGAACGCCAAATCGCCTTTGGGGGAATGGCCTTTTTCACTTATTCTTCGGAGTAGTTAGCGGCGTTATGATAGATCGCGGACGACTCATTGGAGTCCTCACCATAGCCATGCTTTTTCTTGTCGGAGGATCGCTGTGGTTGACTGGAGGATACAGAGATGTCGCTTGGCTAGGAGCTGTGTTTTACGTATCCGGCGTCTCCCTCTACTCTACTGGTTTAGTCGCTAGTATTGCCAAGCAAGGCGAGATGCAAGGGCAGTGGCCTATGGCCAAGCGGGCTGCTTTGCTATTTGCATTAGCGGGCTGGGTTTCTTCAGGTATGGGTATTGGCATGGCGAGAGATTTAGGGACGATCCCGTACTTGTTTCTCTTGGTCGCTTTGGCTGCGTGTTTAGGGGTTAATCTTTGGTTGGCACGTTTAGTCAGGAGAACTGCTGCATGAAAACAATGTTGATCCTCGCGTCCCTCTTAATCGCGGCCGCTGTTTGGAGCCTCAGCCTCGCTACAGTCGAAAAGACAGTTGCGGGGGAAGAGGTCTATATTGCGGAAGGGTGCATTCATTGTCATTCGCAGTATTCGCGACCAGGTAGTCTGGATACGTTCACGTATGGGCCAGCTACTGACCCCGATGAAGAAACAGAGGGAGCGGTTTTGATTGGCAATCGTCGACAAGGCCCAGATTTGAGTTCGATTGGGTTGCGTCGTTCGAGGGACTGGAACCGTATCCATTTGATCAATCCTCAAGCGGTTTCGCCTGATTCCCGTATGCCGAGCTACAAGCATCTATTTGAAGGCGCCGCTGTGGAAGGGGAGGCCTTGCTAGACTATCTGTCAGCTTTGGGGATAAAGAGAGGTGCCGATTGGTATAAAACGGTATTTGATTGGGAACCTGAAAACTTGGATGGCGATGAAGGAAATGGAGCCGCCTTGTTTAGTCGGCTCTGCCAGCAATGCCATGGCGCGACGGGGGGAGGAGATGGCGAGCTAGCAAAGCATTTCAATCCTGCCCCTACGAACTTCACGCAAGGTACGTTTCGATTTGTGCCACTTTCCTTGCCCCCTGAAAATCGTCGACTTCAATTAGCAAGAATTATCAAATACGGACAGGCAGGTACGTCGATGCCGGGGCATGAATATTTGACCGACTCGCAAATCGCCGATCTGGTAGCTTTTGTGAACACTCTTTCTGCAGAAACTAAAGTCGTGAAATGAGAATATTGGTGGTCGAGGATGAGGCACGGGTTGCTGCTTATATTGAGAAGGGGTTCCAAGAAAACTCATACACCACTTCGTGGGCTCGTAATTGCACCGAAGCGAACGATCTTTTGAGTGAGGGTGGCTACGATTTGATTGTACTTGATCTAGGACTACCAGATGGAGACGGTTTGGATCTCCTCAAAGATTGGCGGCGTTGTGGATTCGAAGAGCCAGTCGTTATTTTGAGCGCGAGGGACTCTGTGGCAGACAAGGTTGATGGCTTGAATTTTGGGGCGGACGACTATGTGCCCAAGCCTTTCTCCTTCGAGGAGCTTTTGGCGAGGGCCCGCTCTTTAATGCGACGGCATGGTAAATCGAATCAAACCGTTCTCAAGTATCGGAACATTACTTTGGATCTCCTCGCTCATAGCGCTAAGGTCGGAGATCGAGCAGTCGAATTGACGAAACGAGAGTACTCGTTGCTGGAATGCCTGATGGTAAATCAAGGTCGTGTCATGACGCGTACAGCAATTGGCGAGAGTATTTGGGAAGCACGTTACGACATGCAGACCAACCTAATCGACGTCTATATTCGCAAGCTGCGACAGCATTTGGGAGATGATGGCGATCCTCCGCTGATTAAGACTGTACGAGGCGTTGGATACACAATGCCATGAAGTCTATTTCCTTCAGGTTGACCTTATGGTACGGATTGGCGGCGACTTTATCGGCGGGCGTTTTCCTATTGGTCGGACAATACATGCTGGAACGCAGCTATGTGGAAGGGATTGACGATCTCAACGACAAGGAGTTCGAGGAGATTGGGCCTCGGATTCAAGAAGTTGGACATGGGGATATCGAAGCGGTGATTCGTTCCGTTTTGAGTCACACCGAAATCGACGCTTCCCTTTACTTTTTCCAAATCGAGCGCTCAGACGGTTCGGTCTTTTTCACGAGTAGCAATTTGGGAGGTCACCATCTGCCTGATACCGTGCACGGAGTAAGCGAAGTGACTGTTTTCGATGAAGAATTGGGCTGGCTAAGAGTTTCAGAGTATGAGGTAGCTGGATACGTCGTTCACATCGGGAGCTCCTTGCAAGGGTGGAATACGCTCAATAAAAAACTCGTCAGGTACGCAGGGCTTATCTTGGGGCTCGTCTTTTTGACAAGCCTTGGAATTGGCTACTTCCTGAGCCGCCTTGCTCTTAACCCAATAGCGAACATCGAAAAGACTGCCAGTCGGATTGGAATCGGGAATTTGAGCGAACGTATCGAGGTTCCGAGAACCAAGGACGAAATTGCCAGTATGACGGTGCTTCTGAATGAGCTCTTCGACCGGCTTGAGAATGCGGTATTGCAAGCTCAGCGATTTGCGGCGGATGCCTCGCACGAGCTGAAAACACCCCTTTCGCTGCTGCGCTTGAGGGTAGAGAATTTACTAGGTTCCGAGGATGTTTTCTCGGAAGCGGGTAGAGACGAATTGGTCGGCCAGTTGGAGGATATCGAAAATTTGGGTACAGTTGTAGACGAGTTATTGCTTCTCTCCAAGTCCGAGGCTGGCGTGCTAAAGCAAAATATCGTGGAGCATTCAGTGGGTCGGTTTATTGATGACTTTGCCCTAGATGCTCAGGCCCTCTGCGAAGATAAAGGCGTCAGCTTTGTCGTCGAAGAGAAGGTTGCCTCCCTTGTGCCATTCGACGAGATGTGGATTCGCCATACCTTTTTCAATCTCTTGTCCAATTCCCTAAAAGTATCGGACGCTGGCACTACCATAGAGCTCGAGTCCAGTTTGGAGGATGGGTATTGGTTGATCGGGTTCTCAGACCAAGGACCAGGTATCGAGGAGTCCAAGCTGTGCAGGATATTTGATCGATTTTATAGTGAGCAGGTGGGGGCAGAGGAGCCAGGATCCGGGTTGGGGTTAGCGTTATGCCGAAGTATCGTAGCTCAACATCGGGGGAGTATTCGGGCCATGAACCGAAAGCCTGATCGTGGACTTAGGATTGAGATTCGGTTGCCGCTCGGAAAGCCAAGGTAAACGAAGCGATGGCTAAGAATTGGAAAGTCGTCTCCGGTGTGGAGGACATGGAGAGGCTGGGTCATGCAAGCCCTATCACTTGGGATGATATTGAGCCAGAGATCCCTTGGATCGCGTGGCTGGGTCATGCGTGTTTCCTGATCCGTTGGCGAGGGTTGAGTATAGTTGTGGATCCTGTATTCAAGAAATGGTTAGGACTGATGCCGCGTCGTTTGCCAATTCCCGATCTGAGTAAGCTAGAAGGCTTAGACGCCGCTCTGATTAGCCATGGGCATATGGATCATTTGGATAGCGGTACATTAAGGCGGCTAGCTCCGGAAAAGATATTTATCCCTCGCAAAACGATCGGCTTCCTGTCGCGTGATTTAAAAAAGTGTAGCAGGGGCTTGGCGATGGGGGATCAATTTTCTATCGGAGGGTTGACCGTAGATGTTGTGGCGGCGAAGCACGGCGGTTGGCGATACCCATGGCAAAGGGGCTACGTAGCCTGCGGTTTCGTACTGAGTGATGGGACGCGGGCTGTTTACGTGACGGGAGACAGCGCTTATGGGCCGCATTTTCGCGAAGTTGGACTAAGTCGGAACATAGACGTGGCCCTGTTGCCCATTGGAGCCTACTCGCCGCAATGGTTTCTGCAAAAGCGGCATATGAACCCAGAGGAAGCCTGCCAAGCGGCGTGCGATTTGGGTGCGAAGGAGGTGATACCGTTTCATTTCGGTACCTATCGCTTGAGCTTGGAGACGGTACGCGAGCCAGCGGATCGCTTTATCGAAGCGGCGAAAGGGCAACCTTGGCGATGGCGTTTACCCTACTGGTTCTGATCACGCTTATTCCGGCCAGGAGTTCGAATTGAGCAGCACTGCCCAATTAGGTGGTGAATAGCAAATGTAGGCCCACGCGATTCGGTCTTTGCCGGCTGAATCTTTTACCCAGATGACGCGTCTCTGATAGGCGCTTTTGACGCCGGGAATGAAATTTTCCCATTCGTCCATTTTCCGCAAAGAGCCGGGTTCCAGCGGGTATTCGAAAAGTTCGCCCTCGATATAGCCTTGGTCGCTCGCGACTGGATCATGCATGTGAGAGAATTCTAGGGCGGTCATCCAGTCCTCTTTTGTATCCAAGGAAGCGTCTACGATAGCTTGCTCCGGATCGACTTGAAGGATGGGGTAACCTTCCCTCAGTCTCCACAAGCTCCCGAGCGCTTTTGCTGGCTCGACTGAGAGGGGAGGCACGCAATGGATGGAGTGTTCTGGCTGGTCGCTTTTAAGGGTGCCGTAGGCGAATAGAAATTGGGTATCCATTTGATTGGGAGGGATCGGTTTGCGGGGGCTGAGGAATTTCTGGTAGCATACATATGCGAGTAAGCGTGCTCCCTACGAGTAATCAATTCGCCAAATGTAGGAACTGGTGCCGGAGAAGTTGTTGCTTTTTAGACTCTTTCTTCGAAGTGGACTGGAACCTACAGGTGTTGTACTATCGTGAGAGTAAGTTTTTATCCGTTTTAGAACGGTGAAATCCGGGTATTCTGGTTTTGTGTGGTTTTACATTTTGAATGATCGTTGATGGACAAGGACGACAAGGAACTTGAGGAGGCTTTGGATCTCTGGAAAGAGGTAGATGTGGATCATCCGCGACTGTCCTCAAGGGTATGGTCTCGACTGGCGGCGGATAACAAGGATGCGGATAATTTGCCTGGATTTCTGGGGCTAATCCAAGCGGTTTTGGGTCGTCCGATTTATGCGACTGTCTTCGTCGTGACCTGCGTATTGGCAGGTCTTCTCGCGGCGGAATTTCGAGTGGCCCACAGAGAGTTGGAGCGTAGTGACCAGATCATTAAAGCTTACCGGGAGGTTGTGGATCCGCTGCTGGAAGAAGCTGATAGAGGGTATTAGGAGCGATGTGGAAGGCTTTGTCAGTGTTGATCTTAGGACTCGTGAGTGGAGCAATAGCCCACTTCTCCTACTACGGTGCCTATGCCCCTCAGCCATTTCATTCCGGATCTCGCTTGGAGCTTGATTGGATGCGAAGAGAGTTGGACTTGTCAGACGCTCAGTATGCCAGAATTCGCCAGCTCCACGAGGAACGCGAAAGCGATATCCGAGCGCTGTCGAAGCGGGTGAGGGAGTTGGAAAATTCGCTCCGGGAGATGGAGGCAAAACGAGTTGCGGAAGGGTACGTCGACTACATGGCGATCCGGAATTACGTCCTAGCCAAACGAGACGTGGACGAGGCATGCGCGGAATCTACTAAAGAGCTCATAGCCTCCGTGGGTGGAGTGATGACCCTCGATCAGAGACGCCGATATTTGTCTCTCCTGCAGACAAACTAGACTGAATAGTCTGCTTTATGGCTAAACTAAGGCTTGTCATAATCTAATATTTGGGCGGAACTACGGACGCTGGTTTTCTGTTTTCTTTTACCCCTTACCCCCACCCAGATGCCCTCCAATAATGACACTGATCTAGTGTTGCTCGAAGAGCTACGCAATGGTCGTGACGCTGCATTGAACGAATTGATCGACCGTTGGCAGCGTCCGTTTCTCAGTTTCGCTTTCCGCTACGTTCAAAACCGAGAGGATGCCCGTGATCTCGTGGAAGAGCTTTTTGTACGAATCTACAAGAACCGGAAGCGATTCAAGGAAGGTACCAATTTTTCGGCGTGGGCGTTCACCTCGCTGTCCAATCTCTGCAAGAACTACGAACGGTGGAAGAGGCGCCACCCGGCGTTTGGCAAAGAGAATTTGCGGGAGGAATGGAACGACTCCGATTTGAAGATTCACCCTTTGGTCGATCTCTCTTCCTCGAGCCAGCCCGACAGGCAGGTCTTAGGGAAGGAGCGAGTTGAGCTCGTAAAGGATGCTATCGCCAAGCTTCCGCATGATTTAAGGACGACTTTGATCCTCTATCAATACGAAGGTTTGAGCTACAAAGAGGTGGGCGAAATCGTGTCTTGCTCGGTGAAAGGAGTAGAGACGCGACTTTACCGCGCTCGCAAGGCTCTGAAAGCGATGCTCAGTAGCAAGATCGGTCCCTCGAGCGACATTTGGGGCGAAGAGACGGGCTAGTCGTTGCCGTTTGAGGCGCTCGAGAGCTTGCCGTCTTTGCAGGCGAAGGTTTGGCGCACGCGAGTGTTGGTAGGCCGACCCGATTTCAAGGGGATTTCAAAGGACCAACCCACAACTGTATCCACAAGTTCGCGACCTAAATTTAGACTAGGGCTCGAGATCACGCTCGGGCAGCGAACGGAACCAGTTTCGTCGATGTAAAATTCGATGGTAGCCGAGCCGGAACGGAAGCTATTTGGCTCTGTAATTCGAATGGGAAGGGGGATGCGGTCCAGTTCGTCGAAAGGGGTAAAGCTGATGGGGTCCTCGGATAGAGTTGTGTGCGTGATGTCCGCTTGGGCGGGAGCTTGGATCTGCCACCGAAGCTCTTCGTCCAGTCGGAAATCGAAGTCGAGTTTGGCGGACGACGGGACGGTGGAGCCTTGCAGTTGCGCGGGGCGAAAGCTCCATTCTTCGATCGCTTTCAAGGCAGAGTTGGTGAAGGCGGAACCGGTACTTTCCAATACGAGGGTGTCGGAAACATTTCCTTCTTCATCCACTAAAACCGCCACCGATACAAAACCTTCTTCGATCCCGACTACTCTCATCGCCCCCGGAAAACGTGCTTTGGTTTGATCTATTACACTAACCTCTTTGACGCGGTCGTTTTCCAGCTCGGCAGCTTTGCCCACAGGAAGCCAAACGGTGTAAAGTAAAGAGATGGCGGTTATCAGAAGACTGCGTTTCATGGCTTGTCTAATTAGTTAAACACCGATTCTTGCCCGTTTACTTCAAGGACTTGCAGAGGGTGATTACAGACCCCCGAAAAGGTCGTCCAAAGTCCGCTCCACTTTTATGGATACCGCTTCCTTCTCTCGGGAGGAGGTGAGCAGGGCGTCTATCATTTTATGGAAAGCGAGCGCTTGTTTCCCGTTTGCGGCTGGTTCCTCTCCCGTCTCGATCGCTTGCAGAAAAGAAACGGCTAGGGCTCTGAGCTGGGAGGACGAGCAAGAGGATTTTGCGTAGTCGTAGCTTGTTCCGTCCTGATCGCGTCGTTGCCCTGCGGATACGTCAATGCTTCCCCTCGTGGCGGTGAAACCGATCACCTGTTGGGATTCGCCTGCAGGTAAGGCAGCCTTTAGCTGGGCTTCTATCTGTAGGCTGGCTCCGTTTTTGAAGCGCACCACGCCGCAGAAAGTATCCTCTGCGGGATGCTCCAAATCTGAAGCGAAAGGGGCGGAAAAGGTATCGTAGCGAGAGCCGAGCGCTTCGATGGGATCCGGCGCTCCCATGGCGAACCAAAGGGCGTCCAGCGTTTGCGTTCCTACTTCGAGCAGGGCTCCTCCTCCCAGATCGCGCTCTAGTCGCCAGCTGTCGGCCGGGAATTCCCAGTCGGCGACTAGGATGCTCGCTTTGCCATTGGTCGGTTCGCCGACTTGGCCGGCTTCGACGAGACCTTGAGCGATGGATACGCGCGGGTCGAAACGAAGCGGATTAGCCCACATGAAAATCTTCCCGACTAAACCGGCAGAGGTGACTATGTGGGAGACCTCGCTGCCGCGAACGCCAACAGGAGAAGCGCAGAGGACGTGTAATCCCAGATCGAAGGCTGCTCCGACATGCCGCTCGTGTAGATAGGTCGGGCTCGCTACGATCAGAGCGTCGAGTTCTACGGTCTGCAGGAGTTCGTCAAGAGATTCGAATGTCTTGTCGACTCCCAGCGACTCAGCTGCTTGGGCAAGGGTCTTGGGGTCTGGGTCTGCGATGGCTACCAATTTAGCGTTTTCAAGATCTGCGAATCCAGATGCGAGGGTAGCTCCATAGTTGGCTCCGACAAGTGCGATGCGAGTAGGCATGGTTTCAGGCTGAATGGCGGAGGCTTTGGGGGGAAGGAAAAATTGCCTCAGTGGGTTGGTGAGATTCCTAGTCGCTTGTCTTGGCGGTAGCATTCCGCTTCGTTGTGCGGATGCTTCGCGTACAGGGCTTGAAGTTTTTGGATTGGGAGGAGATCGAGCTAGAAATGGCTGCGGGAGAGATCGTTGCGATCCAAGGGCAGTCCGGTTCCGGCAAATCGCTTCTTTTGCGAGCGGTGGCGGATTTGATTCCACGAGAAGGGGAGGCTTTTCTCGAGGGTGTAGCATGCAGCGAGTTTTCGCCTACTGACTGGAGGCGCTCGGTTTGTTTCCTGTCCGCTGAAGCTCTTTGGTGGGTGGATCGAGTTGGAGATCATTTCGATAAAACTGTACCCGAGGAACGACTACAGCGCTTGGGACTCGCTTCCGATTGCTTGGATTGGGAGGTGTCTCGCTTGTCGATGGGAGAACGGCAACGTCTCGGTTTGCTGCGTATGTTGGATCGGGAGCCGCGAGTTCTCTTGCTCGATGAACCGACTTCCAACCTCGATTCCGAAACAAGCGTCGCGGTGGAGGCCCTGCTGCTTGAGTACCTGGAGGAAAACCAAGCTGCCGCAATTTGGGTCACGCATGATGACTCTCAAGCTCGTAGATTGGGAAGTAAAGTTTATCGCATGGCAGGCAAGAAACTGGAGGTGGTCACGTAAATACGATTGATCTAAGCTATTGGGACCTTGCCTTGGCCGCGGGGCTAGCGGTGGCCTTGGCTCTGTTGTTTCGCGGAATGAAGCTGGGGATTTCCGGGGCTTTGCTAGTCGCGGGAGGTCGGATGATGATCCAGCTAACCCTAGTTGGTTATGTATTGAGATTTCTATTTCAGGAGGGTCGGCCGTGGTTGGTGGCTTTGATGGCCTTGGTGATGCTCACGGTGGCTTCGAGGGAAATTCTCGCTCGCCAAAAGCGCCGTTTGAGCGGTTGGCGAAGTTGGCGTCTGGGAGCTTCGACTCTCTTTGTTTCCTCTTTCGCGATTTCAGTCTACGGACTGATGGTGGTCGTTCGTCCCGACCCTTGGTATGCGCCGCAGTATGTGATCCCGATCTTGGGCATGATCATCAGCAATACGATGAATGCCATCAGTCTGGGCATGGATCGACTTACCGATGCGATTTACTCGAACCGAAACGTGATCGAGCAGCGCTTGGCTTTGGGCCAAAGCTCGCAGGAGGCAATAGGCGGTTATGCTCGGGACTGTATTCGATCCGGTATGACGCCTGTGATTAATTCGATGGCTACGGCGGGGATCGTATCGCTGCCTGGGATGATGACGGGGCAGATCTTGGCGGGAGCGTCGCCCTCGGAAGCGGTTGAGTACCAAATCGTGATTTGGTTCATGATCGCGGGTGGCTGCGGTTTCGGGATGTCGGTGGCAATCCGCTTGCTCAAGGGGCAGCTCTTCGACGAACGGCAACGCCTGCGGTTGGAAAGGTTGCGGTAAGCTGGGCCGCAGGGGGGATTTATTTTAACCACAAGAGGCACAGAAGGATCAAAATCCTGCATTGGTTTAGGCTTTGAGTGTGTTTGCGCCTCTTGTGTTTTCTGTGGTTGGTTGAAGGTTTCCGGGATCTTGGGGTGAGGATCGCGACCAAGGTTGCTCCTACCATTTCTTTCCCCTTGCTTTGGCAAAACCTCTCGGTTGCATGGGGTGTGTGTCGGAAGAACTCGAATTCAAGGAAAGCAAACCTAAGCGGAGCCACTGGTGGGAAAGCCCTGCCACCTCGTTTTTCAAGCTGATTGAAAACGGGTCCATCGCCTTGGCTCTCGGAGCTATGATGCTTCTCCCCTTGGCGGAAATTGTTCTCCGGCAGTTCGAAACAGGCATCTCAGGCAACTCTGGAATCCAGCAACACTTGGTCCTTTTCGTGGCCATGATGGGTGGAGTGATCGCTTCGCGTGAGGGCCGGCTGCTCTCGCTATCCACCTTCACGGCCTACCTGAAGCCTGGCTATGCGCTTGCGGCTAAAGTAATCAGCAGCTCGGTCGCCACCTTTGTGGCTGCGGCGCTGTGCGCGGGTAGCTATGGCTATGTCTTTGGAGAATTCAGCGATCTGGAAACGGAGCTATTCCCCGGAGTCCCCCTCTGGGTGGCCAAGCTCGTATTGCCCGCTGGCTTTTTTGCCTTGGCTCTGCGTCTGGCTTGGATGGCAGGAGATCGCTGGTGGCACCGGGTTATCCCAGTCGTCGTTACGGCTGCTTTGTTCTACTTCGGGTTTTACGAGTTCGACGAAGTGGAAGGCTTCGTTTGGCCGCTGCTCTCTTTGGTCTTGGTCGCAACGGTGCTTGGCGCTCCGATTTTCGTGACTTTGGCGGGAGCGGCTTTGGTTCTCTTTTGGGGCTGGGGTGGCTACTACCCGGAAGAGGTTGGGCCGATCCTGGCGTTGAATCTCTACGATTTGGTGAAGAGCCCGATGTTGGTCACTTTGCCGCTTTTCACCTTGGCCGGTTATCTCTTGGCCCAAGGCAATTCCTCCAAGCGCTTGATCCGGCTTATCAATGCCATGTTTGGCAGAGTGCGTGGCGGACCGGCGATCGTAACGGTTCTGGTCTGCACCTTTTTCACCGTTTTCACGGGCGCGAGCGGCGTAACGATCTTGGCTCTTGGCGGTCTGTTAATGCCGGTTCTCAAATCCGCAGGTTACGACGATCGTCGCAGCATTGGCCTGCTAACGGGAGCCGGTTCGCTGGGCGTGCTTTTTCCGCCCTGTTTGCCTTTGATCCTCTACAGCGTGGTTGCCTCGGCGGCTCGCGTGAGCATTTCGCTGGAGGAGATTTTCCTTGGCGGTTTGTTGCCCGGAACCTTGCTGCTCGTTTTGACGATCGGTTACGGAGTATTGCGTCAGCCAACGCGTGTCGCTCCGCCGGGCGAGCGTCCCTTCTCTTTTTCCGCCTGGATCAAGGAGCTCTTTTCCGCGGCTTGGGGAGCGATGGGGGAAATGCTACTTCCCGTGGTCGCCTTGGTAACGCTGTTTAGCGGTTACGCGACTCCAGTTGAGGCAGCCGCGGTTTCGGCATTTTACGCCATGGTTTTGTACCTGATCGATGCGAAGAAGATTCGCAAAGTTTCGGTCTTTGGCGAATTGCCCGGAGTGATGGCCGAGTGCGGTCTACTGGTGGGTGGAGTTTTGCTCATTCTCGGCGTGGCGATGGGGTTCACCAACTATCTGGTTACCGAAATGATTCCGGATCGGCTGGTCGAGTGGGCTACGGCGAATATCGAGTCTCCGCTGGTCTTCTTGTTGTTGCTCAATCTCTTCCTGATCGTGGTGGGCTGCCTGATGGATATTTTCTCCGCCATCATTGTGATCGTTCCGCTGATCGTACCCTTAGGAGCGGCGTTTGGGATCGATCCGGTTCACCTCGGGATCATCTTCCTCGCCAATCTGCAACTCGGCTACATCACGCCCCCGATCGGTATGAATCTCTTCCTAGCCAGCTATCGCTTCGAGAAGCCGATGAGCATGGTGATCCGAGCGGCTCTTCCGATGTTGGTCGTGTTCGTAGTGGGCGTCTTGGCGATAACCTATTGGCCAACGTTGACCACTTGGCTGCCTGATACTCTCCTGAGCAGGTAAACCTGCCCCTCAGCCCTCTGGGAAGAGCGAAATAGCTACGAGAGCGTAGAGGTTGTTGGTGGCGTGGATGGCGATGCAGGGAATCAGCGAGCCGGTCTTCTCCCGAGCGTAGCCGATTATCATGGCCAATAGCATGAGCTGCAGCAAAACGATCCAATGGTATTGGCCAATGTGAATACAGGCGAAAAGGAAGCTGGTCAGAATCACGACTCCGTGTGACCCGAGCCACGTCGGTCTCCATGCCTTGAAGAGGTAGCCGCGAAAGATCAGCTCCTCCATGATTGGGGCTAATCCTATGACCACGAGTATGGTTAGAAGGCTCTTGGGGCCCAGCATGGTTTCGTCGAATGGATTTTCCGGGAGTGTGATGAACTCGCTCACGATGGTGGCCACCACTTGGTAGGCGGCCCAATATCCGATCCAGAGTAGGATGACTTTCAGGGGTGTCTTTTTGAGGGCGAGCGTCTCTTTCCAGCTTTGCGTTTTGAAATGCGAAAGGATTAGGAGCACTGGGATGACTGCCACAAATTGGAGAACGTACATGCCTGAAATCCCATCCAAAGTAGAGAGATGCTGCAGTAGCTGCTGACTGAGCTCGGACTCTTCGACGCCCTTGAATGTGGCATAAATCGCGTAGCCGAATCCGTATAAGGAGGAGGCCACCCCGTAGAGGAGGCTGATCACTAGCATCCACCAGAAGGCGTGGCTGGCTCTGGGAAGTGGCTTTGCTTCTGGGGGCGTTTCAAGTGATTCGGCTGGGGAGTCCGATGCTAAGTCTGAAGGAGGGTTTGGAGAGGTTTCTGGATTCACTGGTAGCTGCTTGTGTCGGAAACCTTACGTAGGCGCAACTACGGAAAATCGGACAGTTAGGTGGCGACTTGGAAATTAATCCGAAAATGAGAAAACTGAGCAGAGCTGACACAAGGAACCTCAGGTCGTTCATGTTGCGGAGTGTGTGGTTTTGGAGCCGCAGCGTTTTGTGATTTCTGTGCTTCTTGTGGTCTGAAACAAGAGCTCCTGGTTTTTTATTAACCACACAATGCACAAGAGCCACAAAATGAATCTGCTTGCGGATTGAACCGGATTTGGCGTGAACGTGCTTGGGATAGGTCTCTTTCCAGTCGAAGCTGAGCTGTGTGTCTCTCTGGTCTACTCTAGCCAGCTTATCCTTTGGATCCGGTCGCCGTGATGCCTTGGATAAAGGTCTTCTGGGTGAAGAAGAAGAGCACGATCAGCGGTAGGATAATCAAGGTGCTGGCCGCCATCAGGTAGTGCCATTCGGTGCCGCCCTGGCGGGACTGGAAAGCCTGCAAGCCCAAGGCTAGGGTATAGTTGTCCTGATCGTTAATGAAGATGAAGGGAGCGAAAAAGTCGTTCCAGCTGTGCATGAAGGTGAAGAGGGCAATCACGAGGAGGGCGGATTTGCTGAGCGGGAGAATGATCTGCCAGAAGATACGAAACTCGCTGCAGCCATCGATGCGGGCCGCTTCCGTAATCGACTTGGGAATGCCGAGGAAGAATTGGCGAAGCAGGAAGATATTGAAGGCATTGCCGAGGAAAAAGGGGACGTAGAGGGTCTTGAAAGTGCCGATCCATTCCAGCTCGCGAAATAGGGAGTAGGTGGGGACCATAATGACGGGAAAGGGGATCATCATGGTGGCGATACAGAGGTAGAATACTTTGTCGCGGCCGGGCCAATCGATGCGGGAGAAGCCGTAGGCTGCCAGCGAGCTGGAGAGGACGGATCCGATTACGGAGAGGAGAGCGACGTAAATGGTATTGCCTGCGTAACGCCAGAAATTGCCCATCGACGCGATGGCATCGGTGAAGTTTTCCCATTTCCACTCCGAGGGGATCCAGACCGGCGGTAGGGCCATGGTCTCTTCGAGCGGTTTGAAGGCGGTGGAGATCATCCAGGCGAATGGGGCGGCGAACTGGATGGCGAAGAGAATGAGCAAGAGGTAAAGCAGTATCTTGCCGAATGGACTGAGAGTGTGGGTGGGCACGGCGATGAAGAGATTTTAGTTAACCACAAGGGGCGCAACGTTCACAAAGCTGATCGGGTTGTGGAATGGCATACTTTCTTTGAATGACTTTTGTGGATTCTGTGCTTCTTGTGTTTGAAATCTAACTACTGAGTTTCTGCTTAACCACAGAAGGCACAAGAGTCACAAAAGATCGGGTTGAAAGGGGTGTAATGGGGCTAACTGATGTGTGTTTTCTGTGCTTTTTGTGGTTAAGATTTAAAGAATTAGTTTCTTTATTTGGAGCTTGGGAGAACCGAAGTTTACGAGGACTCCGTGTTGAAGCCCGGTTGCTCTGAGGTAGGCGAGTACTTGTGCGATGTGTTCGTCTGCTAGGTTTTTTGCTGTTTTCAGTTCGACGATGATTTGTCCTTCGACGTATAGGTCCGCGAAGTATTCTCCGAGAACTGTTCCATCCTCGTCGCGGACGGAAATCGGGTGTTGTTGCTTAACGTTGAGGCCTTGCTTTCTAAGTCGATTCGCAAGTCCATTCTCGTATACCTTCTCAAGTAGTCCGTTTCTTAGGTAGGTATGCAGGTCGTAGGATGTTTGGCGGATGGTATCGGTGAGGAGTTGGATTTGAGGGGTCATTCGAGGTTGGGTTTGGATATTCTTTAACCACAGAAGGCACAAGGGTCACAAAAGATCGGGTTGTGTGCTGGCTTGGCTATTGTCGGTATGGCTTTTGTGAGTTCTGTGCTTCTTGTGGTTAAAATCTAGATACGTTTACTTGCCGGCGTAGTGGACGCGGCGTTCGGAGATTTTCATGAGGGTGATGGTCAGAGTGACCACGAGAACGAAGAAGATGAGAGCCATGGCGCAGGCGTATCCCATTTCCCAGTCTTGGAAGGCTTTCAGGTAAATGTAGGTAGCGGCAAAAAGCATGGAGCCCCCGGGGCCACCCGGCGGTTCGTTGACGCCGTCCATCATGACAAAGGGCACGGCGAACACTTGGAAGGCGGCGATGAAGCCCATGATCAGGTTGAAGAGGATGTAAGGAGAGACCATGGGGATGGTTACGTGACGGAGCTTGGACCAGAAGCCCGCTCCATCGAGTTCGGCTGCTTCGTAAAGCTCGACGGGAGCCTCTTGCAGGCCAGCGAGGAAAATCACCATGGCGTGCCCGAGACCCCAGACGCTGGCGACTACGAGGCCGAGCTTGGTGAAGGAAGGATCCTCCAGCCAAGCGGGAGTATCAAAAGAGGTGCCGAGGATCATATTGGCGAAGTCCGCGAAGGGGCCGATGGCTTGATTCACGAGACCAACCTCACCATTGAGCAGCCAGCGCCAAATCACGCCGAGGCAGACCATCGGTACGAGCGAAGGGAGGAAAAAGGCGGTGCGGAAAAAGCTTTTTCCGAGCACGTTGAAGTTGAGAAGAATGGCGAGGAAACAGGCCAGAGCAGTGTTGAGTGGAACCGAGATGGCGGCGAAGAAGATCGTGTTGAAGACCGCCTTCATGAAATTTCCGTCAGCCGCGAGTTCCGCGTAGTTTTCAGTCCCGATCGGTACTGGTGGAGCGAGAACAGAGTAGTCCGTGAACGAAAAGTAGATCGTAGCGATCAAGGGGTAGAGCGCGAAAGCCAGAAAGCCCAGTATCCAAGGACTTATGAAGAGAAGCCCTTTGGCCAAGTTGCGTTTTTCGGTACGAGTCATTTGGTTTCGTCGATCTCCTCTTGCCAGAGTGCTTGGTAGCTTTCGTTTACGCGGCTCCAGCGGAGCTGCTTTTTGTCGAGGGCCTTTTGCTGACGGTCTTGGATTTGGGTGAGACCCTCATCTGGCGAGACGAGTCCGTAAAGCAGGGAGTTAACGGTCTCATTGGTGTCGGTGAAATAGTTTTGGTAGTGCGGAAGTTGGGGGCGGGCTTTGGCGTAGCCTGAGTTGGCAACGTCCAGGAAGACCTGCAGGTAGGGGTGGTCGTGTTTGTCGTAGAATTCTGGAGACACTTCTTTGAGAGAGGTCATCTTTCCATGGGCGAGTGCGAGCTTCTCCAGCTCTGGACGGCTGGATAGGAATTTGATGAAGGCGAAGGCCTCTTCCAAGTGGTCGGCTCCTTTGGGGATAACGGCGAGGTCCGCGTCGGCGATGGCGAAGTAGGGAATGTCCGCCTCGGCTGAGGCGGGAAAAGGGGCGCAGCCGTATTCAAAATCTTCGTCGGCAAAGGTTTCGATGAAGCGATTCATCCAGATCCCTTGCAGGATCATGGCGACCTTTCCGTCGAAGAAAGGGTTTTGGGGCGAAGAGAAACGACCGAAGCCGGAGCGAAGCTTGATGAGCTCGTCCTTGCCAAAGCGTTGGTGGTAGGAAGCCAGCCATTCTGCCGCTTTTCGCCAACCTTCCGCTTGGAAGAGCATTTGGCTTTCGCCGTCGTAGGAGCCCAGTCCGAACCAGTTGGACCACTCCGGCCGCCACCAGCCCGGCTCAAGCGGCAAATGTCCGATACGCTCCAAGGAGCCGTCTTCCCGTTTCTCCGTAACGAGATCGTTGATACGCTCCAGCTCCTCCATAGTTTCAGGAGGGCCCTCTAGTCCGAGCTCACGAAAGATCTGCTTGTTGTAGTGTAGAGTTGTTACGGAGCAGGTCAGAGGCAGCGCCCAGATACGACCCCGATAGGTTGCTGTTTCCCAGAAGGTCGGCACGTATTGATCGGCTCTAATGCCAGCCGCTTCGCACAAGCCGTCGAGCGGGGTGAGTGCGTTGTTTTCCGCGTAGGCCGCGATGAACTGGTTGTTCATGATGGCGATGTCTGGTGGATTCCCTCCGGCAGTGGCCAGCATGATCTTAGTTTGCGGGTCTGTGATGTTGAGGGCGCGGACGAAAATCTCCTTTTGCGAGGCGTTAAAATCCTCCACGACCGCGTCGATCCCTGCCCGCTCCGTGCCGGCCCAGCTGGTCCAAAGGGTGACGATGGTACGACCGTCTTCGGTGCGGTCCTTTTGGATACGTGAGCAAGCGCTAAGCAAAAGGGTGGACGCGGCGACCAGGCCAAGGGCTAGGAGCTTCCGAGCTCCGGACGCACGGAGTTGGGGGACAGAAAAAGGCACGGGGATTATTAACCACAGTTGCACCCGCTTTGCACAGATATTTTTAGTTTGGTTTCTGGCTTCGGCTTCGGAGGATGGGAGGCATGAATATCGTGTTGCTCGAGCCCAGCGAAGTGGAAGCCGGATTTTTGTCCTTAGAGGACGAACGGGCGAAGCATGTGCTCAAGGTCTTGCGGCGACAGGTAGGGGATGAGTTCGATGTGGGTTTGATCGACGGTCCCAAAGGCAAGGCCACGGTGCAGGCGGTTTCTGCTGATGGCTTGGAGTTGAGTTTCGAGTGGGGCTCGGAGGAGTCGGACTTGTTGCCGATCGACTTAATCGTGGGCCTTAGCCGTCCGCAGACCATGCGGAAGATTTTGAACGAAGCGACGACTTTGGGAGTGCGAAGTATTCGCTTCGTGGCGACGGAGCGAGGTGAACCCAGCTATGCCGAATCCAAGCTCTGGAGTTCGGGCGAATGGCGTCGGCATGTGGTGGCCGGTGTGGCTCAAGCGTTCGCGACGCGGATGCCGGAGGTGTCCTGGGGGGTGTCGCTGGAAGAAGCTTTGCGGACGACTTCAGGAGCGAAGTCGAAGCTTTGCTTGGATAATTACGAAGGCGTGGCTCGACTCGGATCGGTGGCGATCGGCGGATCGGTGGCAATGGCGATCGGCAGCGAACGCGGCTGGACTGCGGGTGAGCGGGAGCTATTTCGCGGGCTTGGTTGGACCTTGGTCGGAATGGGCGAGCGGGTTTTACGCACGGAGACCGCCACAGTTGCGGCGGTCTCGTTAGTCAGGGAGCGATTAGTCTGAGGGCTAATCGCGGCTGGGGCGCGACCGAAGTCGTTCCAGCTAGTATACGAGCTCAGGTTGTTTTAGAACACGGGGTTCTAGGTTAGCGGGGAGAGGTTCGTAGCGGGCGAATGATTCGCTGTGCAGGCCGATTCCGCCGGTCAGCGAGCGCAGTGTAGTGGCGTAGCGGTACATTTCCATTTGAGGGACCTCGGCCTTGATGGTGCGGTATTTGGTTTCGCCCTCGATGCCGTGAATGTGTCCACGTCGGGAAGACAGATCGCTCATGACATCGCCAAGGCAGGGCTCGGGAACTTTGACTTCGATAGAGAGTATCGGCTCCAGCAGGATTGGCCGCGCCTGTTTAAAGGCTTCGGTGAAGGCTTCTTTGCCTGCAGTCTGGAAGGCGATATCCTTCGAGTCCACGGTGTGCATTTTGCCGTCGTAAAAGTCGACTGCTACATCCGTGACAGGATAGCCAGCGTGGATGCCCGCCTCGCAAGCAGCGTGCACGCCTTTTTCCACGGAGGGCACGAAGACGCGGTCCACATTGTTGCCGGTGAGTGAATGGCCAAAATCGACGCCTGCTCCCGGTTCGGTGGGGCGGATGCGAAGCCAGACTTCGGCGAATTGTCCCGCTCCCCCGGACTGTTTCTTGTGGCGGTATTTGGCTTCGGCGGGGATTTGGATGGTTTCGCGGAAGGGGACGCGTGGCTCTACGATCTCGACCTCGACGTTAAAGCGACGGGCTAGGCGGGACTTTATCACTTCGAGATGCAGCTCGCCTTGGCCGGATACGACGAGCTCGTGGGTTTCGGTGTTGTATCCGAAAAGGAAGGTTGGGTCTTCTTCGTGCAGGGTGGCCAGTCCGGCGGCGAGCTTATCTTCGTCGCCCTTGTGCACGGCGATCAAGGTGCCGTGAATATTTGGCTTCGGATAACTGACCGCGGGCAGGCGGACTTTTCGCTCCAGACTGGTCAATGTGTTACCGGTGTGGGTGTCCTTTAGCTTGGCCATAACGCCGATGTCGCCCGGACCGATTTCGTCGGTGGGCTGACGCTCGTGACCTTGGAGGGTGAAGATTTGGCCGATCTTTTCCGTGGTGCCGTGAAAGGGGTTGAAGAGCTCCATATTCGGATGAATGGAGCCGGAGTACAAGCGGCAGAAGGAGAGTTCGCCAACGTGCGGTTCGGAGATCGTTTTCCAGATATAGCAGGCGGGCGAGCTGTCGCTAAGGGCGATGTCTCCTCGGTGACCCTCCTCGTCGATGGCCGGAACCACTTTTCGATCCAAGGGGGAGGAGCCGTATTTGGAAATCAGATCCATGAGGCGGGCCACCCCCACGTCGGTAGTCGCCGAAGTGGCGAAGACCGGGATGAAGGTTTCGGCCTGAATGGCGGCGTGCACTCCGGAGCGGAGCTGGTCTTCGGTGAGGTCGCCTTGATCGAAAAATTCTTCCATGAGGGAGTCGTCCGCTTCGGCCACCAGCTCGATCAGCTCTGCGTGGAGCTTGCGGACTCGATCCTTCCAGGCGCCTTCGGCCGGCGTTTCGGTGAATTTGCCCGAACCATCGGTTGCGTAGTCGACCTCTTCGCTACGCATGACATCCAAGATGCGGCGGCAGCCTGGGCCTGGGTCGATGGGCAAGGTCATGGGGAACACCTTGCGGCCGTAGTGGGAGCGGAGCTCGGCGAGGACGCGATCGAAGTCGACGTTGTCCTTATCGATGCCATTTACTACGATGAGCTTGGGCAATTGGAATTGGCTGGCGTATTCCCAGACTTGGTCGGTCCCGATCTCCGGACCGGAAACCGCGTCGACTACCACCATGGCGAAATCCCCGACACGAAGAGCCCCGAGTCCTTCGGAGATAAAGTCGAGGTAGCCCGGGGTATCGATGATGTTATACTTGATGCCTTGCCAGTCGCAGTGAAGTAGGGAGGCGTGCACGGAGATCTGGCGCTCCTTTTCGGTGGCGTGGTAGTCGCTCACCGTATTGCCCGCCTCGGTGGTCCCCATACGGGTTATGACTCCGGAGCAGGCCAGCATGGCCTCGGCCAGAGAGGTTTTGCCAGCGGACTGGTGCCCGACGAGGGCGAAGTTGCGGATTCGATCGGGAGGATAGCTCATAGCGTCTTTAGGGTATTGGGGTTGGGCGACCCGTTTTGGACCGCTCGGCTTCTCTTGGGGCAAAAGACGTTGGCTGCTGTTTGGGGGTGCGGACAGCACGTGTCTCCGCTGGAGCTAAAGTGGCGCGGAGACACGTGCAGGTCAACGCCTGAGAAGGCGTTGACGGGAGGAAAGTTTCAGAGTCTCAAACGAGACTACCAATCCTCATTGTGCGGCTTGTGCTTCTTTCGGTCGTCGCCGCCCCACCAGCCGCCACCAGGGCCTCCTCGTTGCTTTTTGATTTCAGTAACGACTTCTCCGTTTACCGTCACGTTTCCACCAGTCATCTCCGAGGTCCCATCTGCATCGAAGGCAGATCTGGCTTCGACGTCTATAACGCCGTCTCGAATGTAGAGATCCCCGTTTGAATCGAAGGCGTCCGTGTCGCCAGCGGCCATCTTGACGGCGATGTTACCGCCATTTACTTCGATCATGACGGGGCCAGGTCCCTTTCTCGTGGCGTTGATACCATCGTCTCGCGAATATATCTTTATATCGCCTCCGTTGATTTGGACGTGAGTTGCTTCGATGCCTTCTGAACAGTCAATCACGTCGATCGAGCCGTCGTCGATTTTGACCAAGATACTGCCTCGCATGGCGTCGTCTGCAGCATTCAGAGTCAATTTCCCCCCTCCGACGTAAATGTACCCAGAATTTGGATCGTCGTCATTCTCAGCATGAAGGGCATCCTTCTTGGATTCGATGGTAATCGCGCCTCCACCGATGCGGATCGAGTCGTTCGCCTCCAAGCCATCTTCTAAGGCATAAATGTTCATGGTGCCGCCGGTAATTTTCAGGTCATCCTTGCTTGAAATGCCGTTTCCCTGGCTTGAGGTAATTGCGAGCTGCCCTTGCCCGTTGAGGGTGAGATCTGAGCGAGAAAATATGACGCTGTCCAAGTTGGTATCATCCGAAGGGACAAATTCTCCCGTTACCGAGAGGCTGTTTTTTCCGGGGAGGGTGGTGATGAAGACCTTGTCGGCAGATTTCACATACACGGCTGGGCTTTCGGCGTTTTCGATTGTGAGCTGGTCCAGTACTAATTGGACCTTCGCCTGGTCGTCCGTTTCCACCACGATGGTCGTCTCGGTATATGACCCTCGAAGCAGGTAAACACCCTCTTGGCTAATGGTTGCCGATTGGCCGCTTTGCAGCGGAAGTTCGCTTGCCGAAGCAAGGTCGGGTTCCTGTCTGAGATCTCTATCAGAGAAGAAAGATTCCGGAGAAAGAAGGGCTATTTCCGAAGGTTCTTGGCTTGCCCCAAAAAGTAAATACAGGCCACCCCCTGCGGCGATGCTGATAGCTGATATTAGAGTGATAACGGTTTTTCTCATTTCTCTGTCGGATCCTTAGGTAATTCGTATTGGCTGTTCGCTCAAGTGGGACTAGTGGCTTTGTTCATTGTTCGAGTAAAAGACTACTAGCTGAGCGCTGTTATTCAGGTAGTCTATTTTGTTGATCTCTGTTTTCAGCACATCGAGGCCTAGCCTGTTTCCCAAGTCTTGATGCAACTCGTGACGCTTGCTGGGAGCGAGGTTGTCTACACGGTCATAGGCGACTTTAAATTCTAGGAGCCGCGGCTTGCAAATGGTTGTTTCCCCAAGCCATGAGATAAAGCAAATGAAGGCGACAATCGACCCGGTTTCCCAGTATTGCAGGCTCGATACCGAGGTGATGAGAGCGATGACGATAACCACAAAAAGGTAGGTCATGTCCTTGATGGAAATCGACTCTGTGCGATAACGCAGCATAGCGAAAACGGCGAAAAGCCCGAACGCGAAGCCCATCGACATGTCGATATGATGTAGAAAATAGGTTACTAGAAAGACACCGTTTCCAAACAGGAAAAATCCGAAAAAGGTCTCTCTGTCGGGCGTTTTTCGGAAGTAGATTCCTCTTAGCAGAATCAGGATTCCGGCGAAGAAGATGCCGAAGCGTGATAGGAAATCAGTCGTGGTCATAAAAGAATTTCGTTGGGAATGGTTGCGAGCGAAGCCCGTCACATATCCAGAGCTCTCCTTGCGGTGAATTGGATACCGCGCGAATCCGGCTGCTGGACGCTTTCAGTGTTAGAACTGTAGATTTTATCCCATTTGCCAAGGGGTGAACCACTCAGATAGGTATTTTCTCCGCTCCAAACGGGATTCCTTTTCATGAGCTAAGCAAACAGGGAGCTCTCCAGAGGGGCGTAGATGGGGCGGCTTGGTTGCTCGCGACCGAGTTCGCTCCTTTCGGGTTTTGTTTTTAACCACAAGAGGCACAGAAGGCACAAGATGCGGGATCGTCTTTAGATCGGTTCCCTATTTGTGAGCTTTGTGCTTTTTGTGCTTGGATATTATGGCAACCGGATCGCGACCGAGGTCGCTCCTACGTCTCGGCTCGGCGGAGGAGGCAGGCGGTGGGTTGGTCGGTGCCTTTGCCGAGGCGCTTCTTGAGGGTCCAGCCTTCGGCGGCGGGTTCGAAGTTGCCTGGGGCCTCGAAGACGACTAGCCCGTCGTGGGCAAGGATTTGATCGAAAATGGGGAAGAGTTTGGGCGTCAAAGTCTCGAGCTGGTCGTAAGGTGGGTCGACGAAGATGAGATCGAAGGGAGCGGCTTCCGGAGCGCTTTCGAAGCGAGTGGCGTCGCCTTTGAGAATGCGTGTATCCAGTTTCTCCTTCATGCTTTTGGCGACGATCTCGGCGTTGGCCTTGATCATGGTGACCGCTCTACCGTTGAGCTCGACGAAGGTGCAGTGGGCTGAGCCGCGGCTAAGGGCCTCTAGCCCGTAGGAGCCGGTGCCGGCGAAGAGGTCGAGCACGCGGGCTTGCTCCACCCATGCGTTGGCGCTGGAGAATATGCTTTGGCGAAGCTTGTCCATGGCAGGTCGGTGAACTGCTTTTTGGTCGACGCGTAACGTAACGCCGCGGGCTTTTCCTCCAGAAATACGCATGTAAGGAAGGTGGTGGTTTGGCCGAGGTTAGGGAAGTTAATTGTGTTCTGAGTAAGTTTCGGCGAGATCCCCTGCTTTTCGGATCGTTTGCTCCATCGCGGTTTGCAGGCGGTTATTTAAAATGGAGTGGGCAACCATGGCTGGGATGCCGAGGCAAAGTCCGGTTGCGGTAGTGATGAGAGCTTCGCCGATGTCTCCGGCGAAGAGTTCTGGTCGGCCCATGCCTCCGGAGGCCATGGTTTGGAAGCCTCCGATCATGCCGCTAACCGTCCCCAGCAATCCGATCATGGGGGCGACGTTGGCGACTACGCTGAGGTAGTGTATCCACTGGGCAATGGCGTTCTCCTCGGTGCTTAGGCGGGAGCTCATTTCGTCTTCGAATTTCTCGAGCCTCTCTGCAGTGTCGGAATTTGAAAGCTTTGGAAGCGCGTTTGCAAGGGAACGACCTAGGACGGTGCTTGAGGTACCGGCGGTTCTTTGGGCGGATGGGAGGTCTCCGGACGCAAGTTGTTGTTCTAGTTCGCGCGTCAAGCTCGGTGGAGCGAAGTTGTTTGCTCGGGTTTCGCGGAAGCAGTGGATGGAGATGTAGATCAATGCCAAGGAACAGGCGGCGAGTGGATACATGGCCCAGCCACCTTGTTGGATCATGCCCCAAAGCGACGAGCTAGAGCTTTCTTGAGCTTGAAGGGTGGGGGCTAGGATAAGGAAGGTGAGGGTGGTTAGGAAACGAGGCTTCATTGAGGTATGGGAGTTTTCAAGAGTTGTTCGAAAGTGAGGTTTTCCTTAAGAAGGGAGGGTAGGAGAATGGCCTTCGCTTCGGAGCGGGATTCGGATTTTTCGTCGAATTGATCTGGGTAGCCCAGCTGCTGGTAGCAAGTCGCTGCGATATCCCGTAGGGTGCCTAGTTTAGCCGAGTCGCCGCCGCTTTGCATAGCGATGGGTCGCAAGGAGATCCACAGCGCTTTTTCCGGCTCTTCTCGCTCGAGGTAATAGCGGGCGAGCACTTCCCAGGGTAGTGGGTCGGAGTGTTTCAGTTCTTCCGCTTGCAGCCATGACAAGGCGTGTTGCTTAGCTTCCTCTTCTAGGCTCTCTGCCAAGGAAGCGTGGATGAGCAGTTTTCGGTAGGCTTGATCGAGATCGTTGTAGTTGTTTTTTGGGTGCCATGACTTGGCTAGGGCGAGGCATTGCGAGTATAGGCCCTTCTTATACAGGTTACGCAGATAGTGGGTTAAAATGGCTGCGTCTGAAGGGCTAAGCAGCTCGATGAATTTCGCTCGATGGAAGGCTCTTAGGTCTAGCCGCTTATCTTGGTCCTCGAAGATCAGGCTGGTAACAGAATCGGGCTGGAATCGGCGGATGATCTCACCTCCGTCTTCCCATTGTCGCAGGGTTACGAAACCAGCCTGGATTTCCAGCAGCTCTCCGCTTAGCGTCTGATTTGAGTCCAGTACAATTTTATCGGCGAAGCTCGGGCTTGATAGGCCCAAGACCAACCCTAGGAGAATAAATAGGTAGGAAGCTTTCATGGTGAGTCTGTGCGGTAGCTACCCATCGTGGATTGGTAATCGGGCCAATTGCTGAGGTCGGTCGCTGCGAGGAATTCTTGGGCGACTTTTTGAGCGTCGGATGCCCGATTTAGTTTCTCCAATATCTGAATACACTTGCGATAGGCGTTGGCGACTTCCAGGGATTCGCCGCGGTAAAGGGTGAAAACTCTCTGGTGATAGGAGTAAGCGGTTTCTAGATCTCCGTTCGCTTCGGCTATGGTTCCAAGGCTGTTAAGGGCATGAG
Organism: Pelagicoccus albus; assembly: GCF_014230145.1. Classification (NCBI taxonomy): domain Bacteria; kingdom Pseudomonadati; phylum Verrucomicrobiota; class Opitutia; order Puniceicoccales; family Pelagicoccaceae; genus Pelagicoccus; species Pelagicoccus albus. The sequence continues at coordinate 941,106 of NZ_JACHVC010000012.1, read as the reverse complement.
CTTTTTGCTGGGGAGACGCGGTTCTCTCGGAGAGGAGCTCTAGGCCGGTTTCTTTCGCGGCGGGTAAGCTTTCCAAGGTAACTAGTAAATCGAGACGAAGGCTGAGGCTGTCCGCTGATTGGTAAAGCATCTGATCCAAGTGTGCTAAAGCGAGTTTGGGGTCGCCTTGTTTGTGGAATGTTTGGGCAAGAGCGAGCAAGGCGGGGTCGGTGTATCGAGAATCCGGATAAACTTCTAGGGTCCTCTGCAGGTAGCTTGAGGTTTCTTGGGAATCGATGTCGGAAAGGGCTTTTCCCGCTTCCAGCAACGCGGCGGGACCTAGCGACTCGATGGAGAAATCTGAGACGAGGCTGAGGGCGAGGGACTTGGCTTGGGAAGCCAGACGATGTTGGCGAAGGACTTCGATTTTCGCTACTCTGATCCGACTGGCGAGAGTGGGTTGCTTGGGATCTTCTTTGGGAAGTTCCGCAAGGATTTGAAGGAGCTCGACGATTCCGACTGCTTGGGGATTGTTGCCGTAGTCTGAAATGGCTCTGGCGACTTCGGTCTCTGCTTGAGGAGCCTCGCTGCAGTTTGCGAGTAGCTCGGTGAAGGATCCGATATGGGCTGGCGGAACTATCTGCACCCGTTGGCGATAATCGATCAAGGCTTCGCGAGCTTGTTGTTTTTGTCCTTCCTGCAAGAGCAGAAGAGCCAGTTTGTCGCTTGCGAAGTAGGCTAGGTCTGGATCTGCGGTTTCGACAGAGCGGTAAACTTTGATCGCTTCCGATTCCTTCCGCAGCTCCGTGAGGACATCGCCCAGTAATAGACGGACCTCCGCTTCGCGGGCGTGACTGGGGTAGGAGTCCAAATAGCGACGCAAGGTCTCTTCTGCTGATACGAGTTCGTCTTGGGCGAACAGGGCAGCCGCTTCTCGGTAGGCGGCTTCTGGATACAAAGCTCCGCTACTCGGGTCCTGTTGAACTTCGCGAAAGGTGGCGATGGCTTGCTTGGTGTTGTTGGAGGTGAAGTGGCAGATGCCTATCCACAGCCGAGCTTGTTTGGCGACAGGAAGGTTCGGAGCGGCTTCGACGCATTTGCGGAATGAGGCGATGGCGGGAGTTGTTTTACGCAAATTGTAGAAGGAGTAGCCGATGTAGTAGAATGCCGGGGAGGTGAGGTTTTCGCTTTGGCTGGATAGAACCTTTTGCAGCGAGGCGATCGCCTCCCCGAAATGCGATTGCTCAATTTGAGCCAAGGCGATCCGAAACAAAGTCACTGGTACGCGCTTGTCGTCTGGATACAGTTCTATGAAGCGTTGGGCGATAAGTGCGGAGGTGTTCCAAGCCTGCATCTTTTGCGCGTTGTCGATCCAGTCCAAATGAGCCTCGCGAGCGAGGGGAGATTCTCCGATGGCGATCGCTTCGAGCAAGAGCCAAGCCTCGAGGGGATGACCGGTGCGGGCGAAGCAGCGAGCTTTGCGCAGGTCGATAGCGTCTTGGTAATCCTCGGAAGAGGCGAGGTTTTCCAATTGCCCCTGCATGCTGCCGAGAGCGGATCGATATTGTTCACTCCAGATGGATTGCTCGGTAGTCAACGTTGGCCGGATGCTTTGGTATTGTGATTGCAGGCGTTCTATTCGTGCCCGCTGAGCGGATACGAGTTTGCCCTTTGGCAGGACAAGTTGGTAGGCCTGAAGGGCTTGGGCTGGGAGTGCTTCAAGTAGCGCGTCACCCGCTTGGGCGGCTAGGCTGCTCAGGGTGGCGAGTTCGGCCATTTCAGAAAGAGGCCAGGGTTTATCCAGCAGAAGAGCCGCGGCTTGGGTTAAGTTCTCCGCTTCGAGCTGTAGGGAAATTAGCTGTAGGCGAGCGTAGCTTTCCAAGCGTTTGGAAGCGGGAGATTCAAGTAAGGTTTCAAGCAGAGGAATGGCGGAGCTCGCATCCGACAAGCGCGCCTCCTGTAGGATGGCCAAGTCCCGTAGAGGCGTTTCTCCTGCTTGCTCCCGGAGCTCTGCAAACTTCGTCCGAGCCAGATCCGATTGCCCGTCCAACAGCAGGCTTGAAGCCAGCACGTAGCGAACGAAGGAATCGTTTTCGGCGGTAGAGGCGTAGGAGTCCAGGTACGTTTCCAGGGCGAAAATGGCCTGCTGGTGGAGTTGCGATTTGTAGGAAGAAAATCCGGCGAGGGGGAGGATTTGTGCCGGAAGCTGACCCTCAAGCCAGATCGGCTCCTCCTGGTAATTTTCGACGATGGCGTTGAAGGCTTGGGCGGCTTGTGGGTAGAAGCCTCGCGATAAAGCCTCACTGCCATCTGTGACCAGTTCGGGCAGAGTGCGGTACTCGATCCCTTGCGATAAGAGCTTGGAGGCGGGCACTATTGAACACGCCCAAAGCAGTCCGATGGCTAGAAATCGGAGGTAGGGATTTGGGGAAGAAAGAGGAGGGGAACTAGGGTAACAGGGTTTGGAAGGGCGAGGTTCGCTAGAGGAGCATCGCGAGTTGGTTTTTCCGATCATTTATCTCAAATCGTACGTCGTCGATGAGCGAGGCTACATCGAGCGGATCGATACCGAGTTCTTTGAGGGCGCGCTTAATATGATCGGGCTTAGGCGCGTCGGCGTCGAATCCACGCATCTGTTCGGTTGTCCAGATGGCGAGAGAAAGGATGGCGGTTCCCCGGAGCTGGGTATTTGCGTGCTGGGGGCTGTTTTGGTTTTTGATGGTTTGCCAGACGGCTGGCTCGAATTGCCAATGGTTGAGGAGCTCGGAGCCCACTCGAAAGTGACTCATGCCGAGACGCCCCACTTCGAACTCGAGCAGGGGCACGTCGCCGGCTTGTTCCTCAATGTCGAAGACCTTATCCAGCCTTTCGAGGTAGAAATCGATGGCGAGCTTGCCCACTTCATGGAGTAGACCGGTCAGGTAGGGAGTGCTGGGATCGAAGCCAAAGCGCTTGGCGATAGTCTCCGATGCTACCGCGACTTCGAGGGCGTGGTCGGAAAATTCGGTAGCGGTGATGCCGTAGGCGGGAACCGCTTGGTAGAAGGCGTCGTTTTCGACGACTTTTTTGAGGATGGATCGAAGTTCGTTGAAACCGATTCGGCTAATCGCGGTACCGATTTCGGTGACTTTCATGGTACCCACGTAAGCGGCGCTATTGGTCACTCGTATGATCTGGGCGGCTAGCCCGGGGTCTACTTTTACCAAGGCTGAGATGTAGTCGAGCGAGGTGTCTTCGTTGTTAACCAGTTGGTCGAGGCGGGTAAAAATGCGCGGAGAGGTGGGAAGGCTGCTGGTGTACTCGAGCAGAACCGTTAGGTTTATCTTCTCTGTGGGAATATTTGGCATCTACGAAACGTCGTGACTTGGTAGGTCATCCGGAATCAAAGACGCCCCCCTCCCACGGGGCGAGTAAATTCCTCTCCCCGCGCAGGTCCCTAATGGGCAGCGTGTTGCTGAAGTGGATCGCGTTTACTCTATGATGCCGACGATGCTTGTATCGTAGTCTTCGTAGGTTGTGTAGCGGCCTTGGACCCAGAGGGCTATGTTGTCGGAGTCGTGTCCGCGTGGGACGATGGGGCGGATGTTGTCGACCTGAGCGTCATGGGTGAGCTGCAGGAAGGACCATGCTCCGTCCTTAAATGTGCCTTGGAAGATCTGGTAGCGGCCCGTTTCGTTGGGCTCGCCCGTGCTTGGATCGACGTCGGTCGAAAGGTAAATTTTTCCCGTGTCCTGAGGGTCGATCGCGATGCCGCCGGCGTAGTGCTGTTCGTTGTCGTAGATATGAGTGCCGGCAAAGGCGATTTGGCTTTGGCTCCAGGCTTTGGAATCAGGATCCCAACTCGCTAGGCGGTAACGCAGGTCGTTGCCAATCTCGTGGTCTACGGAATTGATAAAGGCGACGACGGGCAGGCCATCGGCGTCGTATTCGATATCCCATACCCAAGCGCGACCCGCTTCCTCGCCCGAGTAGATTACGGTGGCTTCGGAAGGGAGGAGCGGCTGCTTTTTAATTTCCTTCAAAGAGCGGATCTGGGTGCCGTCGCTTTTGTGGAAATAGCCGTTCTGGTAATAGACGTGGTAGACGTTGTTGATAGCCGCTTGGCGTGGGTGGGCGTCGGTGAAGATGATGTCGATGCGGTCCTCGCCGTTGTCCACGTACTTGGCGTAAGGGCGGGTGCGATCGTTGCCCGAGCGGATCAGCTCGATCGGCTTGCTCCAGGACTTGGCTTCGTTGTCTGAGATCAGCAAGGTCGGGTTCCAGCCCACGCAACGCATGAAGTTGTAGATGCGGCCCTTTTCTGCGGAGAGTTGGATGAGGTTGTTGTAGGTCGTTTTGGCGGGGGCTTCGATGGCCTTTTCCTCCGACCATTCTACTGTCCGCCAGGTGTCTGGACCGATTCTTTTCCCGTATCGAGTGTACCATACCGGCTCGAGATGGTGCTTGGAGTAGGCGGCCAAAAAGTCGCCTGAATCGAGTTGGAGGATCGCTGGGTTGTTATGGTCGTCCTTGCTCTGCCAACTGCTCAGCGGGTACTGGCGGTAGGCGAAGGGGCTTTGTACGCGGATGAGGCTGTAGTAGTCGACTCGGCTGGTTCCATTCGAGTCATTGGAGCCGATGTAGAGGCCGGCTCCGTCGTAGATGGCTCGTTCGTCGTTGAACCAAGTCCATGCCCCGTCGCGGGCTAGAAGCTTGATCTCGAAGGGAGGCTCGAGGGCGGCGAAGTCCTCGTTGCTCAGGTCCATCTTGTAGAGCTCGCTGGCAGCGAGAAGAAAAGCGCCGTGGGTGTAGTCGATGGAATCGCTCGGACGAACGTGCTCTGGCGCGCCACCCACCAGTTGGGCGTAGCCGAGGCGTCCATCCGTATTCACGCAACCCACCAAGCCTTCCCAAGCTTTGAGGGCGACAGGCAAGTAAGACTCCTTGTCGAGGATCCCACGGTTGATCCCACCCAGGAGGCCGTAGGCGAAGAATGAAGTGCCGCTACTTTCCTTCATCGGCTTCCAGCTCGGTTCGTTGACGCTTGGACGCCACATGCCGTCCTCCTGTTGGAGATCGACGAGGGTGCGGGTCATTTTGCGGAAAAGATCGACGTATTTTTCGTAGTAGGGGTCGTCCTTGGGTAGGTGGTCGAGCGTGCGGATGAGCCCTGCGTAGACCCAGCCGTTGCCACGCGACCAGTAGACGGATTTGCCGCCAGGTGTTTTTTTGTCGAAGTAGGATTCGTCGCGAGCGAAGAGTCCGTCCTCTTCCATGAAGAGAAAATCAACCGTATCCCAATAGAGCCTGTGCATCAGCTCGAGGTAGCGTTCGTCTCCGGTGGCCGAATACAAGCGGGTCAAAACGGGTGGCGCCATGTATAGGGAGTCGCACCACCACCAGAGGTTGCGACCAGTGAAATCACGTTTTTCATCCTTCCAGATCACGTGGCTGAGCTGTTCTCTTCGTATGTAGTCTGAGGTGAAGTAGGGTTCTAAAGCGGCGACGGTATCCTCGATCATTTTGGGATCCTTCTCGTCGAGATAGACGTCGAGGAAAGTTTGGGCGGCGCAGATGTCGTCCGCGAAGAAATGGTTTTCGGACAAGGTCCATTCTGCCGTCTCGCACCAGGTGATGGCTTGTTCACGGAAATTTTCGTCGCCCGTGGCCTGATAGGCGGCGTAGAGGCCGGAGTAGTAGGTACCCGCTTTCCAATCGGTGCGGATTTCCCCGCCGAAGTCGCGTTCCTGAAAGTCGGCAACGCGAAGCATGATCTCTTTTACCGACTCCGGGTGAGTTAGGACTTGCTGGGCGGTGTTGATAGGTTCGGCGGTTGTGAGCGTAGCAAAACCAATTGCGATGAATGAAAGGAGCCAGGGGCGGGTTTTGGTATTCATTTCCGTTTTAGGGAGGAAGTTTTTATGGGGGGAAGCGAGGGAAGCTCTCGAGTAGCGGAGACTACTTCATTTCCAAAGCGAGTTTTGGGCAAGCGTTTCCAGTCCGCTTCTTTTGGAAGAGGCGAGGAGTCGGGGGCTACAAGTTCAAAGCTGACTGATCAGAAGTAACTATGGGTAGCGGGGCTGCTAGGGCTCTCGTGCAGGCGGTTGGTGCGATAGGCCTCCACGAGTCTTTCCAACTCCTCGATGCGGAAGCGAATACGTTGACCTCGCTCCGTGTCAGCGGTGCGGCGTGGTTTTTCGAATACGCGGATGTCGGTAGTGCTGGGCACGATGTCGACCCCTTCGTTTATAGCGGCCGCTACAGATTCGAAATGATGGTGCTCTGCCAAAACGATCCTTTTTGGCTCGAGCAGTAAGGTGTATCCGTGATCTCCGTACGCTTCCGAGAAGGCTCCATCGATGGTGATCGCCTTGCCGCTTCGTTTGAGAGGGGACTCTCCTTTCTCCACCTTAACTGGAACGTGGCCGTTTACGATTAGACCTGTTTCGGGGGGCACACCAAACTCCTCCAAGATTCGCTCGCAGAACTTGGCTTTGTGGATGAGGGCGAAATAGGGGTTCTTCGTTTCCCGGTGCGGCTTCTTGTCCGCGATCAGGTCGCGCTCCAAGGTGGCGATTCTGTCCTTGCCGAAAAGGGGGGAACGCGGGCCGCTCCACAGGTACCAAAGCAGGTCCAAATCTGGTTCGGCTTGATCCACCAAAGCCCGGCGTACCAGTTTCTCGATTTCCTCAAACAGCTCTTTTCCTGCCAGTGACTTTCCGTCGACGATCATGGGCAGGAACTCCCCGTTTTCATCGACGGTTACGCAGCCGTGAAAGATGAGGCATTCCTCTCGCTTGAGGTACATCGAGCCGTAGTTGACCATGTACCGCATCTGCTCGCGGAGCTTTTGACTATTGAGGAAAGAGTATTTTAGGTGGCCTAGGCAGGTCTTCTCCTCCTCGCTCAGCTCGTATGGGTTGGCCGGGTCGATGGTCGGAAACGCCGTATCTTTCAGTTCGTAGGTTTCTCCATCGATAGTGATGGTCCCTTTTTCGAAGTCGATTCGGTGCAGCAGACGGCGGTGGTTGAGGTCCCAGTGAGGATTTCGCTCAATCAGTTTTCCCTCGACCTTGAATTGCATGACAGCGATCGCCTTCTGCATACGGGCTACCAATTCCGTGGGGCGCATGCCCTTGCCTTTGGGCATGAAGCAATCTGCCGGATCGTCCCCGTATACGTTGCGGGCCAAGTGCTCCAACGGGGTTAGCGGAACGCTGTAGCCTTCATCCAATTGGCGGATACGACGGTAGCGCAGGGAAACGCGCAGTACGGTGCAGATGCAGGCTTCGTTTCCGAGGGCTGCTCCAAGCCAAAGCGCGTCGTGGTTTCCCCAAATAAAGGATACGTTTGGCTGAAGACGCAGGTAGTCGACCACACGGTCGCCTCGCGGTCCGCGGTCCCAGCAGTCACCGCCAATGATCAACTCATCTACGGCGAGGTTACGGATCAAGCGTCCAATTAGGTGGATCAAGTGGAGCAGTTTCCCCTTTTTTTGCAGCTCGTCGATGATGGCTTGCGTGAAGTCCTGACCGCGAGTGGTGGAGGGAGCGTATAGGATTTCGAGCAGTAGCTCGCTGTATTCAGGAGGGAATACTTCAGAGGCAAGGCGGAGGCTATAATTGGATAGCAGGTGCCTCAGGAGCTCGAGTTGAGGTGCAAGGGTTTCGCGGGCATAGGCTTTGATCTTTTCAGGATCTTGGAGGGTATCCTCAAGGTGTTTGGTCACTTCCGCCGGGTAGAAGGTAAGTTTTAGAAATTCCTTCAGCTCCTCCGGGCTCATCTGATCACCAAACATTTCCTCCACCAGCGGGCGTAGGCTACCGGAAGCGTTGTTGATGACGTGTTGCAGTTTCTTGTCCTCGCCATGGATGTCGCTGATGATGTGGATGGCTCCTTGAGGCAGGGTTTGTACAGCGGAGAGGCGTGCGATCTCGGCCACCGCGGCGTCCACATTTGCGTAGTCGCGGGCAAGGAGTTCGAGCGAGGACAGGTCCGGTTCGGCCCGTTTGAAGGAAAGTGTACTGTTTGGCATAGAATTAGGTGCCTAGATCGTGTAACAGCGGCACTTTTGGCGGAAGCTTGGTCTCGGATTTACGTCAGATTCTGCGGTATCATGGCTCTTGCAGCAGTCGCCTTTTGACGGCCGCCACCCGATCTTCGAGGGAAGGAGGCAAGGTTTGGTAGGGGATTTTGCGTTCAACGAGTTCGCGGATTGTACCTTCTTGGAATTCTCGTCGGTTGACCTCACCAGACCTGCACCAGGTGTCGTCGTAGGGGATATCGTCGTTGCAAACGAAGGTGACTTGATAGCGGCGCTTGCTCTCTTCGGCTAGCCGCTTGAGTTCCGGATGAGCGGACTGATGGTAGTAGAGGGCGAAGAGGTAGGTGGTGAGCGCGTTTGTATCCACGAAGAGGTATTTGTTGCAGCTGGGGAGCAACGCTTCCTCCCGTTCGATATGGACTTCGGCGATCTCCAGCAATTGCTCGGGGCTAAGCCGCCGATCATCATGAAACTTTTCCCAATACTCCCGTCCGTACTCCGGCATCCATGGGGTAGAAAATTGTTCCGACAGGGCGGTGCAAAGGGTGGTCTTCCCGGTGGAAGGGCCCCCGAGGAAGACGACTTTTTGTATCAGGTCCTTGTAGACTCGGTCGCTAATGAATCGCCGGTGTTCGAATGCGTTTTCCCGTATGGCAGTGCCTGATACGGGGACGATGGAGCGTTCGGGGTCGACGACGCGGTTCTCCGCTCCAAGGGTTTGGCTCACGTGCTCGCCATAAAATTCGCTGGAGTAGAAGTGGGTGATGCCGCGATCTCCGACCCGTTTGAGGATGTAGTCCTCGTTGAGTTTTTTGATGCGTTCCGAGTCGCCCGTTTCGGTTGGCCCGTCGGGAGCTTCGATGACTTCCACGTTCGGGAATAGGTCGCGTATCCACTGGGCTCGGGTGGAGAGAGGAATAGAAGTGGTCTCCGGACAATGGTAGATCATGACGATGACCAAATCCATTTCGGCAAGGGCGGTTTCGATGACATGTTCGTGCCCTTTGTGGAGCGGGGCGTATTTTCCGAGGGTGAGGCCGATTTTCATGAAAGGAAGGTAAGAAAAGGTCAGGCAGCTTGAGCGGATAATTTCGCTCGCCATTCGCGGACGCCCATCACGCACAAAACGAGGAAGACGGCGTAGAGTCCGGAGGTGAGATAGAGCTCCTTGTAGGCGTAGACCGCCACCGCGACGATATCGACCGCGATCCAGAAATGCCAGTTTTGCAGCTTCTTTTTAGCCATCAGCCATTGAGCGACGAGGCTGGTCACGGTGGTGAAGGCATCCGGATAAGGGACAACCGCGTCGGTGAAGCGATGCATAAGCCAACCCCAAGCGACGGAGCCCAGTAAACAGACAGCTGACCAGATCAAGATGCTATTTCGGCTCAATTCTTCGATGGGAGCTTTGTCCCGATCTTTGCCTCCATACATCCAGTGGTACCAGCCATAGAATTGCATCCCCACGTAGAAAATGTGCAGACCAAAGTCGGAGTAGAGCTTGGCCTGATAGAATATGTAGACGTAGAGGGAGACCTGAACCAGCCCGGCCGGCCAGCACCAGATACTCTCTTTCACCACGAGCCAAACACATGCCAGGCCGAACACGACCGCGATCGCTTCGATGAGTGTCATAGGGCTAGTCTAGTGCGTGGTTGTGGGTCCATAGTTTCGCGAAAAGAGCTTACCTTCAGGTGATTAGCGAATTCCCGTTAAACGTCTAGCATTGAAAACCACCGTCCGGAATACCGCCTCACTCTTCGGCTGGCTTCGAGTGGAGCTCTAGCCATTTCTCTTCCCAATCGCGGTAGTAGCCCTTCTGGTTCGCTTGGTGAACGTAGAGGTTTAGCCAATTTAGCCAGGCTTCGTCTCCTCGCGGAAGGAGGTATCCAAAGTCCTCTACCGTGAAAGGCTCGGACGGATGGGAGGCGGCGAGCCCGGGCAGTTTCTTTTCAAAGATCATGGCCTCCACGTTGTCGGTGATCATGACGTCGAACTCGCCTGCCAGGACTTTTCCGGGGATCGACAGGTTGTCTTCGACGACTGTTACATTGGCTTGTGGCAGCATTTGGCGGACGAAGCGTTCGTTGGTCCCACCCGGATTGACGCCGACTCTGACGGAAGGCTGGTTGAGGTCCGCGATCGTCGACAGTTTGGATACATCGGCTTCCCGAACGAGGGGACATTTTCCCGTTTGAAAGTAGGGTTCGGTGATGTAGACCTGTGTCTGGCGGCTTAGGGTTCGAGTGATGCCGCCGACCGCGAGATCGTAACGATCTTCAAGGATTCCCTCAACTAGGGTCGGCCAGGTCGTTCCCTCGATATGCAGCTCTACGCCGAGTTTGGCGGCGATGTCTTTGGCTGCATCGATATCGATGCCTTCGTACTCTTCGGTTTTGGGGTTGAGGTAGGTGAAGGGTTTAAAGTCGCCGGTCGTCCCAACGGTGAGGTATCCGCGTTCAAGAATGAGATCCAAGCGAGAGGTCTCTTTATCGGCGGATACCGGCGCTAGCAATGTGGCGAGGCCAAGGAAGATAGATAGGAGTATACGAGAGGTCATGGGCAGGCTCGCCTGCAGGTTGCGTGCCTGAGGCGCCGAAAGCGATTTTGCGTAAAATAGTGGCCAGAAATCTCTAGAATTTCGGATCCGGAGGCAGTGCTTGCGGTCAAAGTCCCTTATGCATTCCAGCGATACCGGTGACGGAAGTGATAGTGAAGGCGATGGCCTCGCAGATCAGATTTATCAGATCGAACGATCCCTAATTCGCGAAAATTGGCTGCCTTTCAGTCTGAGAGGAATGTTGGCCATGGAATTGCCAAGTATGGCAATGGTGGCCCGTGGAAAGGGACGCCGTTGGCGCCAGCGTCTTTCGTCCCAGCTTTTGACCCTGTCCCTCGCTTGTTGGGCGATCGGTCCGAGTCCGATGGAGTCTGAAACGATGTCCAAGCTGCAAGCCCTAGATCGCGAACTTCAGCACGAGGTTGATACCAATTCGCACGGATCTTTCGATTAGCCGGGTTTAGGATACCCGAGCCAGATATTTGAGGGACAGCGATCGGATTGGATCGTGCATATTTCCTAGTTTGGTGAGTCGCAAAACGAGGCAAACTGCAATCGAATCTGGCAGTTTGCATTTGTTTGTCGGCATTTGTCTGACTCGTCGTTGGGACGGTGAAGATTTTCCTTCTTTCGATCGTTGCGGTGAGCTAGCCCATACATAATCGCCCGTCTTCCTAGGGAAACGGGCTTCTAAGGCGTTATTTCTTAGGGTCCTGTTCGGCTGTGTAGTCGTATCGGAAATACAAAATCCGAGAATTCGACCGGCCAACTTTATCCTTTGGCGCGAAAGAGGCGATTGCCTGCTTCGTCCGATGAACGGGCACGATTTTGGAGACTATTGTTATGAACGAGATAATCTTAGATTTACCGCTGGGCGCTGGCGTCTTGGATGAGGGAGTAGGCTTTAAGGTTTGGGCGCCAAACGCGGATGCCGTTTCGGTAGTGGGAGACTGGAACGATTGGGATGAGGAAGCGGATGAGTTAACCCGGGATGAAGGAGGTAACTGGTCGGGCATCTGTGCCGGGGCGAAACCCGGATCGCATTACAAGTTTGTAGTGAAAAATGGTGACAAGCGGATGGAGCGGATCGATCCGCGAGCTCGCGAAGTGACCAACTCCGTCGGTAACGGAATCGTTTATGCGGATGATTTCGACTGGGAAGACGATGACTTCGAACTCCCGCCTCATAACGAACTGGTCGTTTACGAAGTTCACGCCCGCACTTTCGCAGAGCTCGAAAAGGAGGGAAATCGCGACAAGCCTGTTCTCGACCTTGTCTGTGAGAAGTTGGACTACCTGCAAGGCCTCGGGATCAACGCCCTGGAAATCATGCCGGTGGCGGAGTTCGCCGGCGATATTTCCTGGGGCTACAACCCATCGCACATTTATGCGGTAGAAAGCAGCTATGGTGGCCCAGATGCTCTTAAGCGCCTCGTCAAGGAAGCCCACCGGCGAGGTATCGGTGTGATTCTTGATGTGGTTTACAACCACTTCGGGCCGAGCGACCTCGATATCTGGCAGTTCGACGGCTGGGACGAGAATGGGCTGGGAGGAATATACTTTTATAATGACTGGAAGGCAGAGACGCCCTGGGGGCAAACTCGACCGGATTACGGTCGTGGAGAGGTGTGCCAGTACATCCATGACAACGCCATGATGTGGCTGCAGGAGTTTCGCGTGGATGGACTCCGCTATGACATGACACTCTACATCCGCAGTGTGCGAGCCGACGGAGCGGATCATTTGCCCGACGGTCTCGAACTCATCCGTTGGATCAACAAGGACGCTCGCGAGCTACCAGAGGGAAAGATCCTGATCGCGGAAGACTTGCAGAACGAGCCGCAGTTGACAGATGCTCTGGAACACGGCGGGGCTGGATTTCACGCCCAGTGGGATGCTGCCTTCGTTCATCCGGTACGTGATGTTTTGATACAACCAGAGGACTCCAGCAGATCGATGCAGAAGATTTGCGATGCGCTGACTTTCCGCTACAATGGAGATGCCTTTCAACGAGTCGTGTATACAGAATCTCATGACGAAGTTGCGAACGGCCAAGCTCGAGTCGCTCACGAAATCGATGCGGAAAACGAGACCGGCTTTCATGCAAGCGCTCGGGTGGGAATAGGAGCTTGCCTCGCCTTGACCGCTCCCGGAGTGCCGATGTTATTCCAAGGACAAGAGTTCTTGGAGGGGGATTGGTTTTCAGATGACAAGCCGGTTGACTGGTCTCGTCGAGACGAGGTCAAAGGTATGGTCCGGTTGTTCGGGGACTTGATCGAAGCTCGGTTGAACAAGAGTGGCAACTCCGCTGGATTGACGGGGCAGGGAATTGAGATCCTACATTGTAACGAGGCGGACAATATTCTCTCTTTTCACCGCTGGCGGGATCACGGGGAGGGTGACGATGTGATGGTTTTCATCAATCTAGGCAACCAAGAGCATGTGAAATACAAGCTCGGTTTTCCAGCCCCGGGTCTCTGGAACTGTCTGGTAAACTCAGCCTCCGACGAATATCACCGACCGGAGAGCATTTCTGAAGAGGGGGACAAACGAGCCAAGCTGGAAGCCTATGACTCTGCCGATGCGAGCGCTTCCATTAACCTAGCTCCGTATTCTTTTCTCGTTTTCAGCCTAGCCAAGATTCGTGATGTTGCGGCTGACTAATTTCGTCAGGTCAAAAATAGGGGATCCTAGAGGAGCCAGCACCATGGGCTGCAATTACGGAGCTTGGCGACTCAAGTGTATCCATAAAATTATACGCCTGGGTTAATCAAGAGCAGTTCAATTTCGCTAAAGTGAAAGGCCAAGCCATCCGTTGCGTTAAGCTCGCTTTGGAAGAGGCAGGAATGGATTTGCCGGAGCCGATCCATCGGGTGCGTCTCGAGAATGCCGGACCCTTTGTTTCGCAAGCCTCTTCACCAGTTTCGCCGAAAGTCCAGAAGCGGAAATCCAACGATCGCGAGCCGGCAGAAGATTTGCGGGCTGATACTGCCTTGGAAAAGCAGGTTAAGGAGGAGGCAGAGCGAGCGGGGAAAGATAACTTGTTGTTTGAAGAAACTCCGTTGGAGTAGTCTGCTTTAGGGTTTGGTGCCCTAGCATTAGTATGTGAGCAACGGTGAGGCACCGCGAAAATTATGAAAAAGTTTTGGTCCGGGACTAGATCTCGATTATTCCCCTTTGGATTGCGACAGTGACGGCTTCGGTTCGAGCTGCAACCTGCATCTTGCCGAGAATGTTTTTGATATGGTCTTTCACCGTGTAGTCTGAAATTTGCAGCTGGCTGGCTATTTCTTTATTCGATTTGCCGTGGGCTATTTCAGAGAGGACTTCGATTTCGCGAGGTGTAAGGGTTTCATGGGTTTTGCGGATGGCAAGACGACTGGACACGTCTCGAGGTATCCATTTTCGACCCGCGTAGACTTCGCGGATTGCGTCGAGTAAATCGTCCCCTATCGAACTCTTGAGGATGTATCCATTTGCTCCCGCATCAAAGGCTCTGAAGATATCCTCGTCCCCGTTGAAAGCGGAAAATACGATGATCCCGCAGTCAGGGAACTCGCTTTTAATTGCCTTAATCGTGGGCGCTCCTCCGCCCTCTGGCATTCGCAGATCCAATAGGGCGATATCGGGCTGGTGGGCTCGGGATTGCTCGATCGCGGACTTACCTGAGTTGGCTTGGCAGACAACGAGCATATCTCCCGCTGTACCTATCAGCGAGACCAAGCCTGTACGGACGATGTAGTGGTCATCGGCGACGAGGATTCGTATTTTTTCGTCAGCGTGCATTTGGGATCTTAATTTTGGGGCGATGCCTCTTGGGATTTACGTGGGGTGAAGGGAATCGTTACCTGAATTTGGGTGCCATGGCGAGGCCTGGATTCGATAGTGAGAGATCCATGGATACGTTGAGCCCTCTCTCTCATGCCTAGTAAACCGTAGTGATGCTCGGCCGACTCTATGTTTGCATTGACGTCGAAGCCTTGGCCGTCGTCCTTAACGATTAGGGAAAGCTGGTTTGGCTCAAATGAAAGCTGTACCCAAACATTGGATGCGTTTGCATGCTTAGCGATGTTGGTCATCGCCTCGTGGCCGATTCTTAATATGTTTTCTTCGAGGGTTTCAGGCAAGCGTTGCCGCAGCCCGGTGATCTCAAAATGGCTTTTTAACTGTATGCTTTCCGCCAATCTTTCCATGTTTTGGCGTAGGGCTTGCGGTAGGTCGAATTGCTCGAGCTCTCTAGATCTCAAGTCCCAGATCGACTGTCGGAGTTCGAGCTGGCTTTGCTGGAGCCAGCGGCGGGCGAGGCGAACATGGTGTTCCGCTTTATTCGGTTCGGTGAATAGTTTCGTGGCTGTATCAAGTTGGAGGCTTATACCGGTGAGGGCTTGTTCTAGAGTGTCGTGGAGATCTCTCGCTAAGCGGGTGCGTTCGGCGATGGTCGCTTTGAACTCCAGTTGTGAAGCTTTGCGTGCAGTCATCTCAGTCTGTAGCTGGTTTGACCGGTCGACGACCTTTTGTTCTAGGTTTTCGTTAGCTTCTCGAAGTTGGTCCTGCGCTTCTTGCTTTTCTCTGACGAGTATTTTGAGGGTCGCATTTTTCTTCGAAACGGTGAGCGACCAAGTGGTGGCAATGAGAAGCAAGACTGCGAGTACTGCTAAGCCTGCCAGCAGCTTCTTGGGTGTGATCCAGCTGGGGTGGGCGAGCACGACTATATCTTGCAAGTCGGAGAGGAGGAGTTGAACGGATTTTAATTCGATAGGTTCCTCAATGACGGAGAAGCAAACGCCCTCTGCTTTGATGACGCTCCCGATGGGGGCAATTGTTTCAATCGGGTCTACCGAAGAGTTCTCGTATTCCACATTGAAGGTCAGGTCCTTTCCTTGAATTAACCATGTGGTGGCATTCCCGATACGGTTCCCGTTGGCATCCAGGATTTGGCGCGTGGTCCGGTCGAGGACCTTGCCTTCAAGCGTAATCCGCTCCCCATGGTGAAGCCCGCGTTTTAGCTCTTCAAAGGTGACAGGGACGGCAGAAAAATCAGGTGGTGGTACGTTCACTGGACGAAACTCTGCATCGTTTAAAACGGGAAGGTGTTGCTCTATCTCGAGAAATCCTACGACTTCCACCGTGTCGCCTACTTCAACCCCTTCTGTGTGGGAACTCGTAATGCGGAGGGCTGCTGTGTCGTCCTGGATGAAAACGCGTGATCCCATGCTTTTGTGGGTAACTGTGCCTAAAATGCGAATACGGTTATCCGATCCCATGCCTGGTCTGTGTTGAGCGACTCGGTTTATAGGGATAGGGTCGCTAGCAAAAGGATTGTGCTCTTCGTGCGAGATCACTTCGAAATCCTCTGGACGGGAGACGTAGACTCCTACGCCTGTAAGGTGCCGGAGGTCTTGAATATAGTGAGTCGCAGTGGCTCCACGAGCAAGGACCTTGGAAGCGATCAGGGAGTCTGGGTCGGGGATCGCTTCGATAGGGGTCCATACTTCGAGCCGATGCCCTCCGATGGCTAGAGTGAGGGAAGCGTGATCGGTATTGATTTCAACTGCTCGCACGATCCCTCGTACTTCGACCCTCTTTCCATCGAATACGCCCAAGACCAGATCTTCTATCGCGACGGGCAAGGCAGCAGGTAGCGGAGCGGTACCAAGGACTTTCCACCTAGGTTTTGCGATAATGGGCGCGAATGCTCCCGGGTGGCTCTCGCCCGTGATTTGGATGAGCGAGCTCACCGGGGGCGTTTGGTCTCCGTAATATTCTACCCAGACTCCGCCTGTATCGTCTTGGATAAAAAATTGTCCTTCCCAGCTAGGCTCAGCAGCTGTCACAACGCCGGTCACGCTGATTTGGAGCTGCCTTCCTGCCACGTTATCAGATAGGGCCGAGATCTCTGCGATGGTCCGAAGCGGTTGTTCTGGCGACGGTTCTTTTTGGGCAGGGGAGATTGTGCTTCCTATGACTAAGGCAGCTAAGCAAAGGGGTTTGAGGAAGTTTATCACTTTGAAGGGGTTTCGTGATCCTAGCGCATTCCAAAGATGGGGCATCCCTATTAAGAGGGATGCGGCGGTCGGGAAATATTGTTAGAAGTTAAACAAGATTAACCCCATCGATCAATCCCTGCCTGCACCCGACCCCAGGTGGTGGACAAACGGTGTAGAACCCAAAGACCGATATGAAAACCCCGATTATTAGCGCTCTGGCGATAGCCTTAGCGGCCTGTTCTATGAACGTGAACGCAAAAGAACCGAAGAAATCGACTTGGACCGAGGTCATTCCTTATGCCACGGCTAAGGATACCGATCTTCGACTGACGGAGCAAAAGGCCTTGAGTTTCGAGCCGTTTGGCCAACCGCTCGAAACGGAAGCCATGATCTGGCTAGATACGACCCACACATTCCAAAGTTTTGTTGGAGTGGGGGCTGCCATCACCGATGCGGCAGCGGAGACTTTTGCGAAATTGCCAGCTGACAAGCAGGAAGCGCTTTTAAGTGCCTACTTTGATCCGGCGGAGGGGATAGGATACACCCTGGCACGCACGCACATCGCAAGCTGCGATTTCTCTAGTTCGATGTACGATTATGTCGATGAGGGCGATGCGTCTTTGGACAGTTTTGATGTAAGCCTGGACGAGCGCTACCGGATACCGATGATTAAGCGAGCCATGGAGGTGGCTGGAGACGATCTCAAGCTCTACGCTAGCCCTTGGTCCCCCCCCGCATGGATGAAAGATAGCGGAAACCGATTGAGGGGCGGGAAGTTGTTGCCCGAGTTTAGGGATGCTTGGGCCCGGCACTTCGTTAAGTTTATCGAGGAGTACGAATCCCGTGGTATGCCAATGTGGGGGCTAACTGTTCAAAATGAACCCATGGCCGTGCAGACTTGGGAATCATGCGTATTCACGGCCGAAGAAGAGCGAGACTTTGTACGCGATCATCTTGGGCCTGCCTTGGAGTCTGCAGGAATGAGCGACAAAAAGCTTATCGTTTGGGATCATAACCGAGATTTGATCTACCAGAGGGCGAGCACGATCTTGAATGATGCAGAAGCCGCCAAATACGTTTGGGGAGTAGGCTTCCACTGGTATGAGCCGTGGACAGGTGGAGATATGCAATTCTACAATCTTCAGCAGGTCGCAGAATCGTATCCAGATTTTAAGCTCGTTTTTACCGAGGGTTGTGCTGAGAGCTTCGATGCGACTCGCTGGGATGCTTGGGAGCTGGGTGAGCGTTACGGGCATTCGATGGTGAGCGACTTCAAGGCAGGTACCGTAGCCTGGACGGACTGGAATATTCTACTCAACGAAAGGGGAGGGCCTAACCATGTCGGCAACTACTGTTTCGCTCCGGTCCACGCTAACACAAATGAGGGGGAGCTGATATTTACTAACTCATATTATTACATTGGCCACTTTTCCAAATTCATAAAGCCCGGGGCTAAGCGCATAGCTAGCTCGTCGTCCCGCGACCAAATTCGAGAAGTCGCGTTTTTGAATCCTGATGGAAGCTTAGCTCTGGTCGTTCTCAACGAAACCGAGGAGCCACTTGAGTTCAGGATTTTGATAGATGGAAACGCGGCGAAAACTACGAGTCTGCCACGCTCCATCAGCACCTATATCTTGCGGTAGATTAGTGCCTGTTTTGTGCACTGTTGATTAAGCCCATTGTAATCAATAATAGGATACGGACTGCATTTACGCACTATGATGTTCTACTTCACTTAAGGTGTTCTAAAACACGGGAACCCATACCCCTCCAAAGGGGGATGCGGTAAATATCCCAATTCTCTATTATTTTTCTCAACCCCAAATTATACGTGAACTGCCCCGGTCACGGCTTGCTTTGTCTAGCGATGAGAAGCTGCGTCTGGCTAGGGCGAACCCCAAAAACACATGTCTAACTGCACTAATATTCGTCGATTGCTGCGTGTGATGCCCCTCGTCGCTTCAGTCGGCTTCAGTTTGAGCTATGCTCAAGAGAGTGAGGATCCTGAAGAAGAAATCCATGAACTCTCACCTTTCACCGTGGATGCGAGCGATGACCAAGGTTACCGCGCTACCAACACGATTTCGGGAACTCGACTGAATTCGGCGATCAAGGATATTCCTATGCCGATCGAAGTGGTGACCGAAGAGTTCCTTCGCGACACAGGTTCGAGCGACTTGCGGGAATCGCTTCGTTACAGCTCCGGGATTTTGCTTGAGAGTCAAAATGACTTTAGCTCGCCCGGAGGGGAAGCCTCGCAGACGCCGGGCAAGGTAAACAACCCCTCGGGACTCTCTGGAACTGCATATAGGACAAGCTTTAAGATTCGCGGTTTTCAGACTGACTCGGTCCTTAGAGACGGATTTAGGCGGCGTCATTCGACGGATTCGGTAAACATTCAGAGAGTCGAAGTTGTCCGGGGGCCTGCCTCTCTCCTCTATGGAGTGGGGAATTTTGGAGGTGTGATAAACTATCTGGTCAAGCAACCATCGGCGGAGCGCGAAGGCTCTGTTTCCGTAACCATGGGTTCGGATGACCTGAAGCGTACGACCTTTGACTACACCGATGGTCTGAACGAGAAGGGCACACTCGCATTCAGGGTGAGTGGAGCGTATCAGGATGTTGGATCATTCACGGATTTCGATACGGAAGAGCACTGGTTTATTGCTCCGATTCTTAGCTATCGCCCATGGGAGGGTACAGAAATTCTGGTAGACGGAGAGTTCGGAAAGCAAGAGCGAGACGGGATAGGCTGGAAGAGTCTGCGATCGGTGGCGAGCAACTTCATCAATTGGGATGGTGGCGAGGCAGGGGGCTTTCTTGAGGTCGATGGCCGTGATCCCAAGACCTTTCGTTGGAGCGGTCCCGATACCTATAACCACAACGAGTCCTCCAACTTGGAGCTCAAGCTAACGCAGAAGCTCATGGAGAACATGTATTTTCTCGTGGGGGCCAACAGTTCATCATTCGACTACGAACAGCGTGACAATTTGGCTTCGCTCGAGTTGGCTAGCAATCGTTCGCAAGCTCCCGACTGGGCGATTGGCGATGTGAACTTCGAGGCCATCAGCCCCGAGGCGGTTGGAATCACGACAGGAGTTCAGCCGGCGGTTATCGCTTACCAGTGGGAAGATAAGAAGGAGTACAATACGACGGACCAGATTCGAGCGGAATTAAACTACAGCTTTAGCTTGTTCGAAGAAAAAAGCGAGCTGTTCGGGTTTCAGGGAGATTTGCTTTTTGGATACACTGACACCACTGAAGAAAGGGAATTTCACACTTTTGGCACGCCTGGAGATGGAGCGAATTTCCACAACCCTACGGATCCGAGCTATTTCCGATTTGGAATCCAAGGCGACGGCGTGACGACTGACGTCGTAATGCGTGAGCAGCGCAATGAACGATTTGAGACCAGCAACGACGCGTTTTATGGTGTCTTTCAGGGGCGTTTTCTTGACGAGCGCTTAATGCTTATCGCAGGGGCCCGCCGAGATTGGACATCGAATCTGACCGAGATTCAGAACCCGCAGTATCGAGTGGATGGTTCAGTCGGGGGAAGTTTGGATACAGTACTTACTGCCTCGGAGGAGACGTCTGAGACGACTTACCAGAGCGGAGTGAGCTTCAGGATCAACAAAGCAATCTCGCTTTACGCCATGAGTTCAGAAGGGGTTCAGCCTAACTTCGCGGGCTATGTCGATTTCAGGGGTGTGCCCATCACCGCAGCACTGGCGAAGAACGAAGAGTTCGGGCTAAAGTTTGAGCTGTTCGATGGTAAGCTCTCTGGTACCTTCAGCAAATTCGATATTACTCGGAAACGTTCGCCGGTAGGCAATCCAAGTAGCGTCTGGTATGCACCCGTACTTACCGATGCGAATCGTTTCGATCCGAATAGCCCCATCGTATACAACATAAGCCAATGGAATCCAGAAAATGGAGGCGCCTTCCAGTCGGCGTTGGCGGCTCAGGATCAGTGGTACGATGCAGTGGCAGCAGGATCGATCTACCAGGCTACAAATTCAGCCGGTTCGACCAATTGGTACGTGAACGCGTCTAGCGCGGAGGGGGCAGCGTTTATGGATGCCTACACGGCGGCAACCTACACTACTGGAGAGTTGGGGTGGCATGGGTGGATCTATGATCAAGATAGTCTGACGAACAATGCTACGCTCGACTACAATGGAGGCAGCCCTCCAGGCCCGATAGGAAACACAGCGGTGGCTCTGGGCTCGGACGCATCGACTGGTTGGGATACGCAATTTGTTTATTCCCCGACCGAAGAACTGCAGATTGTCGTGAGCTGGGCTCACACCGAAAAGAAGGTTATAAATGCGGGTGGATGGATAGAGTATCCATATCCTGAAGACCGTTGGGCGGTTTGGTATTCGCCGCACACTTGGGCTGGTCTTGGGGGGCTTCCTATCGATGAGGTCTACACCGACTGGACCGATACTTCTACTCGAATAAGCGCGGGCACAGGCTTGGCTCTCGATGATACTCCGGAGGACCAGGGGAGCCTTTGGGCAAACTACTCGTTTAGTGAAGGTTCTCGTTTGGACGGATTCAGTTTTGCCATCGGCGCTTCCTACGAGGGCCCTCGCCAGTATTTCTCTGGAATCACTCATGGAGGGGGAGCGATTATTCCTGACGAGGATGGTGATCCGCTTACCCTCTACACAGATTCCCGCTTCCAACTGGATGCGATGCTAAAGTACCGATTTCTCATCGGTGAAAACGTCGCTTCCGTCCAGTTGAATGTGAACAATGTGGAAGACACCCAGAAGCTGTTTGGCCATGTCTATCAGGCTCCAAGATCTTGGAGGGTTTCTTTTGATTATGATTTCTGATCGATCGTAAATTGGGTGAATAGGGAGCCCCTCAATAGGGCTCCCTATTTGTTTTTATACAAAAGATGAATACGGTGCATTGTTTTAAGTTTTTGAGAGTTGGAGCGTTTTTCTCTGCGCTGATTTCAAGTCTATCAGCGGAAACCTCGGTCGAGGTTTGGGTAACCGATGAGGATCTCGAGAGAAGATTGGATCGGCTCGAGGATGTCTCTTTCAATGCGTCGGAGGAAGACGCGTCGCTCGTTGTCAGTGTAGATGAGAGCCAAGTATATCAAGAAATCGATGGCTGGGGAGTTTCGCTGACCGGTGCTTCTTCATGGTTGCTGACGGAGCAACTGAGCCAGGAAAAGCGTGAGGAAGTGATGGAGAATCTGTTCGGCCCCGAGGGGATTGGCTTGACGATGCTACGGCAGACGATGGGGGCCTCGGACTTTAATCGAGAAATCTACAGTTACAGCGATGGAGAAGCGGATCCCGATCTAGATAGGTTCTCGATAGATCCGGATCGTGAATACATTTTGCCAAGATTGAAGGAAGCGTTGGCGATTAACCCGCAAGTAAAGGTGATGGCTTCTCCTTGGAGTCCTCCGGGCTGGATGAAGACCTCCGGAAATATGATAGGTGGAACTTTGAGCAACGAACATTATCAGTCCAATGCTGACTATTTCGTGAGATTTATACAGGCCTACGAGGCGGAGGGGATACCAATTTATGCGGTTACGCCACAAAACGAACCTGGATATTCGCCAGCCCATTATCCGGGCATGATACTGACCAAGACGCAACAGATCCGATTTATCGGGGAAAATCTGGGGCCCACTTTAGAAGCCTCCGGATTAGGTAGGGTGAAAATAATTTGCCACGATCACAACTACGATGGCGTCGATATTCCTAGGTCTATTTTAGCGTCATCGGCTGGTGAATACGTAGCGGGTTCTGGGTTTCATCATTACGGTGGACCTATCCAGGCGATGAGTGAGCTGCAAAGTGAGTATCCTGAAAAAGGAATCTGGTTTACGGAAGGAGGGTTTGGTGAGTGGAATGATCATTTTGACAATATGGCTCATGAGATGATAGAAATTCCAAGAAATTGGGCCAAGGCGATTGTGCTTTGGAATGCGGCCTTAGATGAGAATAGTGGCCCGTCCGTCATCGGAGATGACAACCCGAATGAAGGGATGCTGATGATACGCTCGGACCAGATGAATCAAGTGACGTATCACGCCCAGTATTACCTCTTGGGCCACCTTAGTAAATTTGTGCGACCGGGGGCTGTTCGCATCGCGAGCCCGAGTTGGATAGGAGACGTGGAAACGGTGGCATTTCGAAATCTGGATGGATCAAAGGTCCTTGTAGCAGCCAATCGTAGCTACACGGATCGGAGTATTCGCGTGGAATGGATGGGCGAGAGCTTTGGCTATGCCCTGCCTGCTCGAAGTATGATGACCTTCCGGTGGAATGAAACAGGCCCTGACTGGTATACACGGCTGGAAGTAACGCGAAATAGGGGAGAGTCTTCAGGCTTTTTGTGCGAAATCGAAATCGACACTTCTAAGGCAGGTCCGATGTTTGACGTCGAGCAATCGTTCGATTTTGGCTTGTCTGGGTGGTCGAGAAGTTCGGTGGAAAAAATCGAAGAACTTGGCACGATCCAAAAGTGGATAGCAGAGAGTGAGGACGGTGTCTCTCAGGCTTTCTTCAGGGTGAACCGCTGGCGTTAGGACACCACTTACAGTTCTCTACCCGTCAGCTTTTTCGGATACGAATTTCAATAAAAGGGGGAATGCAGGTTCGGTCATGCCATGTCCGTATCCGTCCATTTCGTACAGGTTGATATCTTCGTGCCCAGCAACCTTCATCATGCGATAGAAGTAAGCATTCTCCTCGTAGCGCCCCAGCATCTCCAATTCGCGATCTCCGGTGATTAGTAGTGTGGGAGGAGCGTCTGGTCGCACGTAGTAGAGTGGAGCGAACTCATCGATGATCGGCTGTTTGCCGGAAATGCCTCGCTCGGCACGAACGGTGAAGTGCGTGATGGTGTGTCCACTGAAAGGGATCAGTCCGGCGATCGAATTAGCGTCTATACCGTGATCTCCGAGACGGTTTTTGTCGATGACGCTCATCATGGCAAGATATCCTCCCGCGGAATGGCCGGATACGAAAACCTTAGAGGGATCGCCATGGTAGCGTTCGATGTTTTTGATGGTCCAGGCGACTGCCGTCGTTGCGTCGACGATACAGTCCGCTGCTTTCACTTTAGGCGATAGCCGATAGCTTGGGGCAACGATCACAAAGCCCTTTTCGCGCAAGGCAGCTGGGATCTCCCGTTGCCCGCCTGTGAGGCCGCCGCCGTGAAACCAGATTATCACTGGCGCGAGCTCGTTGGCTTCCGGATAATGAATGTCCAATAGGGCTTTTTCCTGAGTGTAGGGATCTGGGTTTGATTCCGAGAAATAGGGTACGTCTAAGACGTCCCGGTAAGCGGCGCTTTGAGCTGAAGCGATCTGTATTAACAGAGAGGCTAGCAAAATGGGAATTAGGGCAAGGGGTCGTTTCATAAACTCGGTGGGGGTAAACGATTCGGTCCCAATTTCACCTTCGATACCGAAGGGTGTCAACTTTGCTGCTCAGGTCGCTACCGCCACTTTTGATTCGCTGGGAGACATGGATCGCAGTAGTACTATGAAACTGACCGCGGCGCAGGCCGCCATGGCGAGAATGATAGATAGCAGGTTTTGCGGGAGCAGGGTGGTCAAGGCGCTCAATAGGCCGGCTACGCCCGTGTAGGTCGCACCGAACAAGGCTGCCGCGGCTCCCCCGTTGTGTGGGAAGAATTCCAGAAAGCAGGCTTGAAGGTTGGAGGTCATGGCTCCCATCGCCCCGATGGTCAGCATCATTGCGGGCAAGAAGAAGTAGACGTTTAGATCCGCCAACGTGATGCCTACCAGCAAGGCGGCTCCTGCTATTTGGCAGAGCGTTGCGATGCGGAGGATCTTGATGGATGCCCAGCGCGATAGGAGCCACCGATTTGCCGTATTGAAAGTGAGCATGGTTGCGATATTGGCTGCAAAAAAGAGTGAGAATTGCGATTCGCTGAGTCCGAAATGTTCCTGGTAGATGAACGACGCGAAGGTGATGAAGATCATCATGATCGAGAAACAGCTCGCTTGCCAGATGAGGAAGAGTCGAGCCGGGCGGACCGCGAGGACTTCGCGGTAGCGGGTGAGCAGCGATTTTTTCTGGGTAACGGGTCCTCTTCTCGGGACGTCTTTGAGAATGACTTGTGTGGAAAGCGGGATGAGTAAGACCGCGTAAATAGATAATGCTCCGAATATGTAGTGCCAATTTCCGAGAGCGAGTATAGCGCTGCCAATGCTCGGTGCTATGCCCGGAGCGAGTACGACGATGAAGCCCATGATCGAGAAGAGCTTTGCCGCTTCCTGTCCGCTTATGCGATCGCGAACGAGAGCCGGGACGGAAACCACGACCCAACCCGCGCCAAACGCTTGGCAAGCTCTACCCACCAAGAGCGTAAACATAGATGGGGCAAAAGCGATTCCCAGGCTGGCGATTGCGTACATGACTAGCCCGGCGATGAGGACCTGGCGGCGACCAATTTGGTCGGAAAGGGCTCCGCCTATCAGTTGACTGAGGGCCAAGGCGAAAATGTAGATCGAGACGCTGCGAGAGACTTCCGCCAAGCTGACGTCCAGGGAGGCCGCGATGCTCGGAAAGGCCGGCAAATAGGTGTCCATCGAAAAGGGCGCGAGCATCATGGTGACTGCCATCGCGATGGTGAGAGAAAAAGGAATGGAACGTGTAGTCATCTCGTTTGCGTGAAATCAGCCTAGTGAGGCTGACTCCTTCTACGAAGTGCTACTGCGAATGACTGTACGAGTCCTTGGCTATCAGTAGAATGAATCAGGCCTCAGTCAGGGCGAGGAGCATACGATGATGCAGATATGTCCAATCGCGAAAATGCCGTGAGCTCTCAAGACACGGTAGAGGTGGCCTGTTTGGGAGGCTGAGCTCTAGTTCGGTAGAGAACCTGGCTGCCCTCAGCCTGCAGCTAGGCCTTTAGTTGTCGCTCAGCGTGTCCTTGAAGAACTGGAGGACGGTGTCCTTGAGGGCTTCGTCACGGAATTCTGGGCCTCCGTGGGCGGCGCCCTCCAAGACAAAGTATTTAACAGGCACGCCTGCTTCCTTTAGCTTATCTCGCAGCTGCTCGCTTTGATTGAGAGGGACCACTGGGTCTTGGTCGCCGTGAACTATGAGAAAAGGAGGGTCGTCGGGGCTTAAGTAGGCGAGTGGGCTTGCGGTGGCCGCGAGATCGGGACGATCGAGTACCCGGGCTCCTAGTAGCGCGGTCTCGGCGGACTCTTCGTCGGCGTGCTCTTTATAGCCCGGCGTTTGTACGAAGGATACGAATTCAGTGGGGCCATAGTAATCGCAAACGGCTTGAACAGCACTTGAGATTTCAAGATTCTCTCCTACTTCGAAGGGCTGGTAGCCGTGCGAGGTACCGAGTAGTGCTGAGAGGTGGCCTCCCGCAGAGTCCCCCCAGACGCCAAATTTATTTGGATCAAATCCGTATTCAGATGATGAGGAGCGTAGCCAGCGAACAGCCGCTTTGACGTCTTGAATTTGGGCAGGAAAAGTGGCCACATCTGTTAAACGATAGTCAAGGCTGGCCACCGCAAACCCTTTTTCGAAGTACTTCATGTGGTAGGGCACGCATTGCGATTTCGAGCCCATTTTCCAGCCTCCCCCGTGTATCCAAATAACCAGAGGCCATGGTCCTTCACCTTCTGCAGGCAGGAATATGTCGAGGCGTTGTTGCGGGTGAGCGTTGGGAACGTATTCGAGATCGAGGAAGGCCCGATAGGATTTATCTTCGTTCGTTTCTTGCATACTCGGGTTTTCAGAGGAGTTGAGAGTAGGGCACGCGATCAGTAGGGCTGCCGATGCGATTGCTGAAAACAGTGACGGTCGTTTCATTTGTTATGTGCGTCGATCTTTTGTGGAGTTTGACTCCAACGTTCTCTCAATACATGGGCTACAGACTTTGGATGTCTTTCTCTTGTGAATACGCCTTTTCGGTTGCCCCATATGCGTTTGATGCCGGGCTTCGTCGCGAAGTCGGCGAAGTTCCAAATATGTTCACCGATGACGTGGGGTAGGCGATCGAAGACTGCGTGGTAACGGCTCACGGTCGCGATCTGGAATTCTTCCGTAAAGAGATCTTCGGTCACGCTGTGAAAGCCATGAATCGTGTCGGCTCCGTATTCTGCCATTATGACGGGTTTGTCGAAGCGCTCATGCCACTCCCGCATGTCTTCTTCGAGTTTGACTTCGGCCAAGTCAAGATCCGCACAATATTGATACCATCCAAAGTAACGGTTTATGGATACGACATCTACCATGTCTGCCACAAGCGATTGAGAGGGGGCACGGTCTTCGACAATTGTAATGGGGCGGCTCGGATCCAGTTGGCGGGTCCCTTCGATAACGGATTTGAAATAGGGGCGGGCAGCTTCTTGCTCGGTAGCGGCCTCGTTGGCTACCGACCACATAACCACGCTGGGGTGATGGGAATCGCGGGCAAGAAGGTCGCCCATCACATCCAAATGATGAGCCAGTGTCTTCTCGTTCGCTTTGTCGGGGTGATACACTGGAGTACCGTCAAACTGATTGAAGCCCACTGCAGGAGCTTCGTCGATGACAACTAGCCCTGCTCTATCTGCCATTTGCATGAATTCCTCGCTGTAGGGGTAATGGCTGGTGCGGATGGAGTTCGCGCCAATCCACTTTAGTAGCGAGAAGTCTTTAGTCAGCATGGGAAGATCCAAGCAGCGGCCGCGGGTGGCGGATTCTTCGTGTTTGCCAAACCCTCTGAAATAGAACTCCTGACCATTAATGAGAAAGCTATCGGATAGGGTTTCGACGGTGCGGAAGCCGAAGGTTTGTCGGTAGGTGTCAAGCGTTGAGCCTAGTTCATCTTGGAGAGCCACTTCCAAGGTATAGACTTGCCCGTCTCCCGGCTTCCATAGGCGTGGTGACTCAAGAGCGAGGAAGTTTCTTCCGCTTTCAATTGGGATAACTTCCTTTTCGTCCGGGTCGAGTATTCGAACTGAGGTGACGCATGGGTCGGAATTCGAGTTTATGCTGTATTCAACCGTCCATAACGAAACGCTTTTTCGCCGCGGGCAAATGGACACGGATGTGATGCGCCTTTCCGGTAAGGCTAGCAGTCTGACTGGGCGCGTGAGACCAGTGTCGTTTATGAAATCGAAATGAATCTCTTGGCGTCGTCGGGTGCGTGAAGGATCCGACGGATGTGGCTCTTCCCAGTGTTCCCCTGCGGGCAAGCAAGTCCAGTCAAGGCGGTTGTCACAACGAACGGTGAGACGATAGGCTCTACCAGCTGATACGTGTGCGCCAAGGTCTATGGCGAATGGTAGAAAACCGCCTTTATGTTTGCCTAGTTCTTTCCCATCTAGCCAGACGGTTGCATGGTGGGCGGCGGCATCGAATCGGAGGTGTATGCTTTGGCTTTTCCAGGTAGCCGGTATTTGAAGTTCTGTCTCGTAGTAGACGGCGCCTACGTGGTCTCGGATTTTAGCATCAGCGAACAAGTCGTTGTAGGCTGCTGGAACAGGGGCATGTAATATTTCGCCTGATAGGGGTTGTGAGTGCCACGCCTCAGAGAGGCCCTGGTCATCCCAGTCAATCTTTAGCCGCCACATGCCTCCCAAGTCGCGAACATCCCGAAATCGATTGGCTTGTGGATACAGACAATCTCCAGTGGAAGGAGTTGAAATGGCTTTCGGTTCAGGATCCATATAGTGAATACATTTTATTTCGGCTTCGGAAACTCTCCGCTAGGGAATGGATCATTTGTTTGCTCCATCCAGGCGTAGATGCGTTTCGTGAGCTTTTCCCTAATTTCCAAGTAGGCCGGATCTTCAGCGCGATTGTAGGCTTCTAGTGGATCGAGGTAGAGGTCGAATAGCTCGACCTTGCCCAGATCTCGCTTGTAATAACCGTAGTCTCGCATGATTTCGTATGACGGACCGTCGTGTGGCATAAGCGGCCCTTGAGAATCGTGGCGAAGTACGAGTTTGTAGCGTTCGGTTCGAATACAACGGAGAGCTTCGAGGCTTCCGTGGTAGGTTTGTTCGCCGTACAGTTCCCGGTGCTCGCTGTTTGTTTTACCCGAAGTAAGATTCGAAAGACTGGTGCCCTCCAGCCAGTCAGGTTTCTCTATTCCCGCTGCTTCCATCACCGTCGGGTAAAGATCGAGTTGTGATACCAGAGCATCGACAACCTTTCCCCCTTTGTATGTCTCTGGGTCGCGTAGCATAAGCATGACCCCAAGTCCTTGATCCGAAAGCGTCTTTTTGCCACCGGGGAATTCGATTCCGTGGTCGGTAGTAACAATGACCAAGGTGTTGTCGTCGAAACCGTATTGGCTAAGCGAGTACAGCACATGCCCCATATACTCGTCCATGAGTCGTACGCCTTCGTGCAGGCTCGCCGTGTCTTGCCGAGTTGCCGGTGTATCGGGTAGATAGGGGGGAGGAGAGAGATAGCGACTGTCTAGTTTTTCTGGGTCGTAGTAGCGAGTTTTACTGAAAAGGGCGGATTCGGATCCTATGCCTAATTCCGGCCGGCCGATGTTGTTGCGGTGAGGCTCGTCAATGCCCACGGAAAGGAAGAATGGCTTTCCTTTGTTCTGCGATTGCTCGGCGAGGAACTTGTCCACGTAGCAGAGGGTGTCGGGATAGAATTGTCCTTCCTCAGGGCGATTTGGGTCGTTGAGGATACGATCATAGTTGAGGGGTGATAAATCGTTGCCGTCGCATTCGTGTTGGCAGCCTGCCAAAGCTGTCAGGTAGCCATTGTTTTGGAGGTGCCTGGCCAGATGCTGATTGTAGTCGGGGAATTCCCAGCCTTGGGATCCAGGCAACCCATACATGTCGATTTGGTGTGGATACTGTCCAGAGAGGAGAGAGGATCGGCTTGGACCGCAGGTGGGGGCCGTCGCGAAAGCTTGGCGAAAGGTGACACCCTGTTCTGCGAATTTCTGTAAGTTGGGTGTGGATACGTTATAGCCGTAGGGTTGTATCCAACGGCCAGCGTCATGGGCGTGGAGGTAAACAATGTTTTTGGGTGGCATGGCCAAGTTTTTGTTCGATCGCGTCTAGTTTATGGGGACAGAAATCGCTTTGGAGAAATCTTTGAGCGAACTTAGAATGAATCCGCTGAAGCGGTTCTCGAAAAGAGGGTCTATCAGTTAAAACGTTAACTAATTTTGGAAAGGGATGTTACCTCAAGGCCTTGTAGCCCGGCAGCTTCTTCTTAGCCACTAGCTCCATGATTTCTGGTATGGGCCGCCTTTGGGAGTAGAGTCCGGCCATAGCTCGCATGGGGACATCTATATGTTGGAAGAATTTTCGGTAGCCCAAGCAGAGGTAGTGCAGCCCAGCCTCACCGTCGGGTGTTCGGAGGAAACGATCTTTCGGGCACCCTCCATTGCAAGCGAAGCGCACATTGCAGTCTCGGCAGTATTTGGGGAGCGTATCCCTTTTGGCATTGCCGAACTTACGTTGTGGATCGCTTTCCACCATGTCCACCAAGGCATGATCAGACATGTTTCCCAATCTATATTGAGGGTAGACAAAGTGGTCGCATGAATAGACATCTCCATTGTGCTCGATGGCCAGTGCGTCGCCGCAGGTTTCGGAGTGGACGCAGATGCCTCCGGGGATCCCGACCCACTTGGCGAACGCTGTTTCGAACATTTGTATGTAAACTTTTCCTACATCTTTTCGAATCCAGCGGTCGAATATTCGGATATAGAAATCCCCGAAATCCTTTGGCAGCACACTCCACCCGAAAACCGGAAGGTCCGTTTGCTCTCGCTCGCCGGGCTCGGCCAAATCAAGCCCCCATTCTCTCGCTTGACTACCGGGGCGTCTCTCTACGATGGGGATGAACTGCATGAATTCACTACCGATGCTCTTGAGAAAGCGATAAACTTCCAATGGCTTTTGGGAAGTGACTCTGTTTAGGCAGGTGAGGGTGTTAAAGCGTACGCCTTCATCCTGAAGAGCTTGGATGCCGCGCATTACTTGATCGAATGAGGATTCCCCCCGCTTGTCGACGCGGTTTGCATCGTGAATATCCTTAGGGCCATCTATACTGACACCAACGAGGAAATCGTGCTGTTTGAGAAATCGAGCCCAATCTGCATCAAGGAGGGTGCCATTGGTTTGGAACGCGTTCTCGATCGATTTACCGTTGGCGTATCGGTTTTGGATATCGACCACCCTGCGAAAGTAGTCGACTCCAAGTAGCGTTGGCTCCCCGCCTTGCCAGGCGAAACTAACGTGATTGTTGGGCTGGGCCTCGATGTATTGACGTATGTAATTCTCCAATACGTCAGGCTGCATTCTCCATTTTTTCTCGGTATAGAGG
The DNA here is from genome assembly GCF_014230145.1 of Pelagicoccus albus. Lineage (NCBI taxonomy): Bacteria > Pseudomonadati > Verrucomicrobiota > Opitutia > Puniceicoccales > Pelagicoccaceae > Pelagicoccus > Pelagicoccus albus. Next base: position 910,230 of record NZ_JACHVC010000012.1, on the reverse strand, counting down.
GCTTCCTTTTCCAAGTAGAAACAGTATTTGCAATCGAGGTTGCAGATAGGACCAATTGGCTTGGTCATGACGTGGAAAGGGCGTTGGGCTTGGGATCGCATTTGCGAGGGTTGCGTAGAAAGTGACACCTTCCTTTCTGTGCCAGCTTGGGGTAGATGGGCCTGATCGTCGAGCTTCATTCGCTAATTCTCGCAGCGTGGCGTTCTCTCAATTTTGCAGCTCCCTCCGATCGGCCTGTGTTCTCCAGTCGGTCAAAGTAGGCTCTCAATGCTTCTTTGCTACCTGGGTGGCCAGGCGAAATGGGTCGGGCGTGAAAGGGACCTCCTTCTCGCACCACGGTCCAGAGGGGGTCCACCGAATCGCTAGCGAATTCGGCCATCTTTTGCATCTGAGCGTCGTGCCAGCGCATGAGCCGCCATGCCCCTTCCTTACAGATTTCCGGAGACGTGGCAGCCAGATCGTTTTGCTCGTATGGATCTTCCTTTAGGTTAAATAGCATTTCCTGGGGAAAAAGGTGAAATCCGTCATGGTAGGTTCGAAGGTAGAGCCAATCCGCCCAGCGTATGCTCCGTTGCGCAACGTGTGCGCATTGGCTGAGGGCTACTTCTTCTCGACCGGAATTGGAATCCCCAGAGACGATTGCGGCGGCGAAACTCTGGCCATCCCAGATCTCTTGCGTTTCTCCTCCGAGCAAGTCCATCAAGGTGGGAGCCAAGTCGAGGTTGTAGTGGAGTTTTGAATTTATCCCTGTGTGCCCGCCTGGCCATTTGATAATCATCGGGACCTTGCAGGTAATTTCGTCGGCAGTGCCATGTTCCGCGTAGATTCCCAGCTCTCCAAGGTTTTCTCCGTGATCGCTGGATACTATGATGGCAGTTTCCTCGTAGAGACCAGCATCCTTAAGGTTCTGAATGATTTGGCCCACAGCATCGTCGGCGTAGAGTACGCCTGTGTCGTATCCATCTATCAGGCGTCTCAATTGGGACTCGCACGTCAGCGAGCCAGGTTGACGTGGATGATTTGGATCTTCCTCCCCATTGTACATACCCACATCTAAAGCCGAGTGGGGGCCCACCATCTTTTGATGGCGTTCTAGAGCGGAGGGATCCTGCAGCCAATCTGGGAGCGGTGTTTTCTCAAATGGGTTTCCGAAATGTTCGGGTACTCGGTAGGGCGTGTGTGGGTCCCAAAGGTTTATGTGGAGGAACCAATTGTCCTGCTCTTGGTTTTTAAGTAACCATTCTTTGATTACGGGTAGGACTTGTTCTGCGGACTCCATGCCGCCAAGCCCAGTGTTGTGAATTTCGTTGAATCCTGCGTAGAACCAATGGGCGCTGTGACGCTGGCCGAAGGGAGAGATCATGGCGGTGTGGAAACCGAGGTTTTGTAGCTGGCGTCCTAAGCCATAAGCTCCGAATTGGTCGTCGAAACTTCGGCTGACTCCTTGCGGCTTGGGGTCTGCTCCGGTGCCTCCGTGCCCGACTACCCCTGTTTGGATTCCGAACCTACCGGAGTAGAATGCAGTGCGCGAGGGCATGCAGGGGGCGTCGGGTGTGTAGCATCCGGTAAAGATCATGCTCTCTCTGGCAATGCTGTCGATGTTGGGCGATGTATCGCGGTGATAGCCGTAGCAACCAAGGTGGTCGGGGCGAAGTGAATCGATATCGATATAGAGAATTCGCATCTTTATTCTGTATCTGAAATATGGATAAAGAAAGTGCCGGAACATAGCTCCGGCACTTCAAGGTTATAGGATTCCTTTAGCTTCTACTCGTCTACCTAGAATGTAAGGGTGTTTGTTAGTCGCCAGCTAAGTCCTTCTTGGATGCGGTAGGTGGCGATGGATCCATCGGGATTTGCGACCACTGGACGTAGCTCATCTTTGCCAAATACGTTGAATACGTTTAGCTGGATCTTCCAATCCATCTTTTCTTTCAGGTCGAATTTGTAGTTAACGTTCAGGTCGATGCGTTCGTTGGTATCGGATAGTATTTGCGATTCCAAGTTCGGAACTACGTTTCCAAACTGATCGAACATATAGTAGTAGCCGATAGCTCGTTCGTCTTCCCAACGGAAGGAGGTACCGAGGCCTAGGCCTTTAAAGCGGCCCTCGGAGAAGGTGTAGTGGGCCAGCATGTTGAACTTCCACTCTGGGAGTTCGGCAACCTTTTGTCCGTTTAGGGCCAGCAAGTTTTGGTACTGAGGCCAGGTTGTGTTGCGCCAGTACTCGCCGAGCGCCCCAGTCTCTCCAAAAGGGCTGTAGCTTGAGCGAAGCGCTCCAGCATCCGTCAGAGTGTCGTCAGAGAAAGACTCGGTGCCTTTATCGTCCCACAACGCGTCATCGATAAACTCGTAGAGTTCGATAGCTCCGCTACCCGGAGCGTTGCTGCGGTAGGCTTCTGTTTTGGAAGCGTTCGCTGCGATACGTAGTCCGCGCACAGGGCTCGCAACGAATTCGAATTCGTAGCCTTTCGAGACGGTATCCTCGGTGGTTACGCCACCGCGGGAGAACCGTGTTTCCGCATTACTTGGCGAATAGGTGCCAGCTACCAACCATTGGTCTACGTAGTTTGGAAAGGCTGCGTCTAGCGCAGATTCGAACGCATACCAAGCGGGTAGGTTTATGTTTTCCTGATCGTCGATGCTCCAAGTGGGCGCGTTTCCTTCTGCGACTTCTACATCGTAAAGCTCGCGAAGTTCGCCGCTAGCGATGTCGGCCGCGGCGGTGCTGCCGTTTTCTCCAATCAAGAGGTCGAGGTAGTACTGCGGAATCGAGCTGGTGGATGTGGCATTAATCACAGAGGTTTCGAACTTGGTGGCTCGGAGGGAGTATTTATTGTCCTTGGAGGATAAAAGGATACCAAATTCCTCCGTTTCGCCCTGCGGCGGTGGAAGCGTATCGCCTAAGTTGTCCAATCGCCCTGCGGCGGGCTGGAAGTTCTCGCCCTTGTTGTAGGTTAGTGAGGTCTTAATGGGTAGGCCTTCCAGAGCAGTGAATTTGTTGAGGTGAACGACGAGGCTATGGTTTTTGGATATTGTTTTCAGTTCGTAGCGATCTCCCAGGTCTAGCCCGAATGTGCTTGGATCAATATTCGCTCCGCCATCTGAGCGTATGCCGCTGGTATCATTGAGGCCGACCGCTTCGTCCTCTCTGTATCCAAAAGTTCCCACCACTGCATTGTCCCAGAAGTAACCTTGCCAGGAGAGTATCTTAGAGTCTACTTCTGTGGAGCTTATGGTCGCGGTGCGAGTAGCCAACTCAAGGTCGTCTGGATCGCCACTTAGAGCATCAATCAGTTGGTAGGTGTTAGTTACCCAACCCACGTAGTTTGCAGGGTTACGTCCCTGGATGCTATCTTGCGTGGTGGTTGGTACGGTTCCCCAAGCATCTCCCGGCAGAACCGAATCGTCTGCGATCCATGTCGTATCGAAAACGCGAACTTGTATTGGCTGAGTCCCTATCGTATCCAAGATGGACTCTTCGATTCCGCTTAGGTTTAGGCCAGATGTGCTTGTGGCACCGACTAGACTGTCGCTCACGTAATAGCGAATGGCGGTGCGTGTATTGTTGTTGAAGCGCTGTCCTGGAAAGCCAACTGCTTCAAGTAGTTCGTCGGGGTAGACGTGACGTTGGAATACGCGAGTAAAGGTCTCGGAATAGTCCGAAGCGATCACACCGTTTAGGACGTGGCGGCCTGCGAGTCGTGATAGCCATCCGCCGTCGGACTTGTTTCTGAAGTCGTAGTCGAGAAAAGCCGATGCTCGGTAGCCGTCGGATTCGTTATGGATCATACGGTTTCCAGCGTAGGTGGTGTCTTGTATGAAAACGCGCCCGTAGTTTGGGTTTAAGTTGGCAGCGAGAGCCGCAGCAATCTCCTCCTCAGTGCCGGCAGTGCCTTCTAGGTCCTGGTAGTAGTATTGTATGTCCTCGCGGAGAAACTGGTTCAGGTCGACTTGGAAGCGGTTGTTGTTCCCCATCAAAGTCGTTTGGCCGCGATCGCTTGTCTCCTGGAAGTATGAAAGCTCGTACCCAAATAGGTTGTCCATAAATGTATTGGATACGCTGAAACGAAGGTTGTCCCAATCTGACCATTCGCGCTTGTTCGTTCCATCGATCAAGGTGTTGTAGAAGTCGAAGACCGTCTCGTCTGACAAGGATGTACGACTGAATTGGCTAGCGAATGGGTGAGAAACATTGGTCGCGTAGGTGGTGAGGCCTCCGAGTACGCGTTCCTTGTGCAAAGAGCCAAGGACGAATGGTCCGAAAGGGTTGCCAGCCGTTGCTCCGCTGTTGTTCATCAATGCGCCGTAAGCGCCACCGCGACCGAGGGCCCAAGTCGAGTCCACGGAACCGTCTGAAGACGAGTAGTAGCGAATGCCGTTGCCGTCGAAGTTGACGGTGACTCCTGGAGCGCTTGAAGCCCATGACATGAGAAGATCTGCATCGGCCGAGAAAGCGATCGTTTCATCAGTGGAGACCGCTGGAATAATCCCGTTGGTGTATCCATTATAATTGGACCCTTCCGGGAGTTGGATTTCGGCAATGCTGTAGCCGTCGGTAAACGCCGTAAGATAGTCGTTTGGCGGTGAGAAGCGAGGGCGATTGGAATTGATGGAGCCGTTTTCGAAATCTACTTGAAAGGCGAAGGACTTTCCCTCGTCGTTTAGGGCCGCCGGTCTATAAGTAGCTGTCACGAATTGGCGGCTTTGGTCCTCGTAGGCTGGGTCCTGGGCGAACTTTTCGTCTTCTTCCAACAAGGCGAATCGAATCGCCAGCTGGTCTTCCACAAGAATTTTGTTGTAGTCAAGATTGGCCCGGACAGTGCCATGCTCGTCGAACGCGAGTTGGAATTTTCCGGCGTCATCATTGAGTTGAGCCGATATGGTAGATGCGTTCATGACGCCGCCCGGACTTCCCAGACCGAATAGGATACTGTTTGGTCCACGGAGCAAATCGACTCGATCAACATTGTAGCTATCCCACCCGGATGAGCTGCGGAAGTAGTTTCGCGTATTGTCTGCCTTGACGAGCCCGCGCACACGGGTTGCTCCGGATGGATTTAGCAGGCGCTCCGTTTCGTCGTTATCGGAGTGGGTGCCGGCTCCTGCTTGCAGAAGGTCTCCTCTGACTCCGTTCGTTTCTGTGTTGGTAGCGAAAGAGAGAACCGATGAGGCGTCGGTCCCGCCTAGGTCGTCGATAAATTCGTTAGTGAGTACTTGGATGGCTGCTCCTACATCTTCTAATTGCGTCCGCAAGCGGGTGCCTGCTAGCGTAGAGGATGCGCGGTATCCCTCGTCTTCGCTTCCAGTGATTTCGAAGGGTGAGAGGTTGAAGATCTCTTCTTCGCCGTCTGTGTCTTCTTGACTGTATCCAGCGCCAATGGAAGCGGCGAAAGTGCAGGCGAGAAAAATAGGCATGGAGTGGCGCCTATGAGGTTTGGATTTGTTGTTCTTCATTGATGTGTAGTTTGCATGTAACTACAGTCATTCATGTCATGGGGCTGGCAAATACTAGCCATCCGCGATATCCAAATCGGGAAGGCGGAGTGGCCGTTGGCACAGCGGAACGATTTCCTTTAGACGGGGTGACTGAGGTATTAGGGATGCGGTGGGGGGCTGTCTAGACTCCATTTGCTAAGAGTCGGAGCCAGCGTTCGTTGTCAGTATACGTACACCGATTCGGGTGCTTTCCATGAGGTTCAAATTCATTAAACCGTTTAAGTTTTATGCTAGAATTACGGTCGAAAATGAGGAGGTCGATCCGTGTTCTATTCCGGCGACTTAGAGGTCTCTTGCTCCCCCGTCTGTGGGGGGAACTGTGGTCGATTCGAAAACCCTGCTTCGAATTCAGCGAGCTTTGGAGCCTAGCTTTACTTCAATTGATCGGTTTTATAAAATGGCCTTTCTCAGCCTTTAACAAGAGGCGGTATCTAGCTGCTTAAACTATGATAGGCAATTTTCTGAAATCGGGAGCTTGGATTTGTTGGGTTTTGTTTGGCGTGACTGCCTGCTACGGAGAGAAACTGATTTCAGGATGGGATTTTGATCCGGATCCAGATCCTTTCGATGAATCGTCGCTCCTTGATTTGCGTTACTTGAACGAGGATCAGGCAGGAGAAACAGGTTGGGTAAATTTGGATGGCCAAGGTGGCTTTCAATTGGGAAATGGGGAGCCAGTCCGCTTTTGGGCGGTGAACACCGGTGTGCTGCGCCGAGTCCCTTACAGGCAACGTAAAGGGCTGGGCTGGAGGGATCCGGAGGATATCGACCGCCACGCCCGTTGGCTTGCGAAACGTGGTGTGAATATGGTGCGTTTGCATGCATTCATCGAGCCGAGTGATCCTGCTTCAGACGATCTCGATAGTCCGAACCGGGAAGAGATTGAGTGGATTTGGCGAACTGTAGCTGCGATGAAAAAGGCCGGAATCTACACGACTGTATCGCCATACTGGGCCCACCATATGAAAAGCGAAGATGCTGCGTGGGGTACTGATTGGGAAGGAAGACACGGTGGCTTGCTGTTTTTCGACGAAACGATGCAAGCATCCTACAAGCAGTGGCTACGAGTGCTTTTCAAGACGCCAAGTGAAGAGTTGGGAGGTAAGACTTTAGCTGAGGAGCCGGCTTTGGCTATCTTCCAAATACAGAACGAGGATAGCTTTTTGTGGTGGACCGGGACTGACTTTGCGGATGGACCAAGAGCTCGATTGGAAAAGAAGTTCTTCCAATGGACGCAAAGGAAGTATGGCGACGTGCGAACCGCTATCGAGGCTTGGGGAGAGGACCCTCGCGGCGAGTTACCTGCAGCTTCGGAAAGGATCCCTTTGGCGAAGACTTTCGAGCTGACTCGTTCGGGAAAAAGCTCACAGACGCAGTCGAAAAGGCTGGAGGATCAAACTCAGTTCTACGTCGAAACCATGGTTTCGTTTAACCTCGAGTTAGCTCGCTTCCTGCGGGAAGAGCTGGGCTGTCCAGTCTTAGTCAATTCGGGAAATTGGAAAACAGCTGATGTGGTTTACCTCGAAGACTTAGAGCGCTACTCGAACTCGCACACTGATGTAGTGGCAGTGAATCGATACTTCTCAGGCCTACACCAGGGAGACAAGCGGGGTTGGGCGATCGAAGCGGGAGATCGTTTTACCAGTCCTTCTGTTCTCAAGGAACATTCGCTGTCGCTTCCGCTGGCCTTGAAGCAAGTGGAGGGAAAACCTATGATTATAACCGAAAGCGCTTGGGTTCAACCCATGGATACAAGTTTGGAAAGTCCTCTGTTGGTCTCTGCCTACTCGTCGCTTACGGGTGTGGACATCTATTATTGGTTCAACGTCATGACGGAAGGCTTTGAACCCCCTCGATCGGCCAATGGTTTTGACCTTTCAACTCAAGCGAAATGGGTGACTATGGTCCCCGAGGTTTCAGGCCAGTGGTCGGCTGCCGCTTTGATATATAGAAAGGGGTTTTTGGATACGGGAAAACCAGTCGTACAGGAACACCGTTCCTTGAAGGGAATGTGGCAGAGACTTTCTCCCGTGATCGCGGAAAGCTCTAGCTATGACCCGAACCGTGATAGTGGAAACCTCGCTCCGAACTCCTCTCTTGCAAAAGGTATCGACCCTTGGGCTTTTTTTGTGGGTCCGGTAAGTCTGCGCTTTGATAGTAGCGAGAAATGGACAAGAGTGCTCGAAGGGCTAGATACTTATATCGATAAAAGCGAGGATGGCGTGGTCGTCACAAGCGTAACAGGTCAACTGAAACTGGATACGGTGAATGAGCGTTTCTCGTTTGACTCTCCTCAGGCCCAAGGAGTTATCCACTATAGAACCGGAAAGACAAAGCTAAGTTCGGTATCATTCGAGAATGCGGGGCCTCCAGTTTCGGCTTCGGTTGTGGCTTTGGACGGTAGAGCGATTGAGCATTCAAAGGAGGTTTTGCTGCAAGTCGCTACCCAGTCCAGACCGAGTGGCTGGACGGAAGTTGACGTGCGGTTCGAGGTTGATGGAAAAGAGACCGAAGGGAAGGAAATCTTAAATATTGGGTCTGCTCCTTGGAGAGTTGAGACGGCTGACCTCCGTATTTCCCTAAACAATACGAGTCTGTCGCTCTGCTATGTTCTTGATGCTAATGGGATGGTGGTCGATGAGATACCATTGGAGAGGAGGAACGGTATGGTCTCTGTCTCTTTCCCGCCAGGAACGCTTTACGTTGTACTTAAGTAGGGCCGAGGATTTCTTTTTCGGTCCAAAAGCTGGCGAGGCGATCCTTGCATTCGATCATCGTATCCCAGAGAGCTTGGCGTAGACGTTTTTCGTGCGGCCCTATTTCAGGATTGCCGATCAAATTCTTCAATTCTCCCGGGTCTGTTTCCAAGTCGTAGAATTCATGGCAGGTTCCTGTTGGGTGGTATACAAATTTGTAGCGATGGTCTCGGATCATGCGACAAGAATACAGGCCCGTTTGTGTGCCGAAATATTGAGCGAAAGCGTATTCTCTAGAGGGATACGTAGGGTCCGTGCATAATTTCAGTAGGTCTTTTCCGACGAAGGTATCGGGAGCGGGAATCCCGGCTGCGGAAAGGATGCTTTGCGCTATGTCAATGCTATTGGATACGAAGACCGATGGACTAACGCCTGCTGGGATTTTCCCTGGCCATCGTGCAATAAGCGGAACCTGTAAAATGTCATCATACATGCAGAACTGTTTGTCCATCAAACCGTGGCCTCCACAGAAGTCACCGTGATCAGTGGAGTAGATGACCAAGGTGTTTTCGGAGAGGCCTAGCTCTTCGAGCTTCGCTAGGACGCGACCTATATTGGCATCGAGCTCTTCAATGATGGCGTGATAAAGGCGAACTGTGGGGAGGAACTTTTCCCAATCCCAGCCTTCGATATTCCAGATGCGACGCTGTCGCTGCAAGATCTCGGGCTTGCCTTCAAGGGTATCGCCAAAGCTTGGCCAAGGGTCGAGGTCGAGGTCTTTGTATTTTTCGGCGTAAGGTTGCGAGGGCTCGCAAGGAAGGTGGGGCTCAGGTGGATCCCAACGTATAAAAAAGGGGGCTTTGGAGCTGTCTTGGATCTGCTCGATTACTTGGTCCGCTTGCCAGGCGAGCGGTGATCGGTCGGCAGGGCAATCCAGATCGGCTGTGCCAAAGTATCCATTATCCCTGACGAGTTCGGGAATTCCGAGTCTCTCTCGGTATGCCTTGTAGTCCCAGGCGGCACGGTAGTCCGCCACGCCTAGTCTTCCTGCGCCAGGAGGTTGGGTGGTTTCTCCGTGGTACTTACCTGTCCATGAGACGCGGTAACCCTCAGTAGAGAGCAATTCTGTTAAGAGCGGAAACTCAGGTCGAGCAGCTCGATCCACTTCTGCTTGCGTTATGGTGAAGCTCCCGTGTTGGTGTGGCCACGCTCCCGTCATTAACGAGGCCCGCGCGGGCGTGCATATCGGAATGGTAGCGAATGCTTGTGAGAATGTAGCGCCTTCGGCGGCAAGTTGGTCCAAGTTGGGAGTGTGTATGCCTTCTCTCAATTTATGGCCGCCAATACAGTCGTAGCGGTGCTGGTCGCTGTGAATGAGGAGAATGTTTGGAGGATTCATAGTTCTAGGACTGTACTTTGTTCGCGAGCGCTAGCGATTCCGGCAAATCTCCCCAGACTGTTTCCGGATCGTTGTTTATACGATCTAGCGTCTTGGAAAAGGAAGACCAGTGCTCTTCAGACAAGAATTCGTAGCTATGTCCCCAAAAATAGAATACTCGGCTTCCTGTTTCCTTGGCCTTTTGGTAGCGTTCCCAAAAATCGGGAGCGTGGAAGTGGCAGTCCGTTGCTTGGGAAAAGGCGTTCGGTGTAGGGGTGCAGGGAGTAGCGTTTTCACAAGAACGAGCGTAGGTGTGGCCCGCTTTGGCGACGACTTCGGCTGTGCGTTTGTCGCTTTGTCCGTATGGGTATGCAAAGCCCAGAATAGGTTGTTGGAAGAGGTCCTGCAGTGCTTTTCTCCCATCGATCACTTGTTGTTCCCATTCCTCGTGCGAGATCTTCAAGGCCCAAGGATGTTCGTAGCAATGGTTGGCGATGGTAAAGCCTTCGTAGGTTTGCAGTAGTTCGGAACGGGCCAGGCGGTACACATCCTTTTTTTCCTTGTAGCAAAAACTGTAGCTGCGTTCTTTCAGGTTCAATCCAAGGTTCAGATTGAAGCTCGCCTTAGCTCCTTTGGATTTCAGCAGTTCAGTCAGGCGAGTGTCGTCGGTAACGCCGTCGTCCCAACATTGTAAAATGATCATCTTTTGATCTGGATTCATCTAGATTAGCTGCGGTTCGAACTCTCGTATTTCAGTCAAAGCGGCTATACTTGTTCCGTAAAACCAATACTTTTCTAAAACCGTGAAATGCTCGGGTTCGGTCCAATGTAGCATTAACGTTTTAATTTTTCGGATTGTTCACCGTCGTCTTATTTTCAGACAAAAATTAGACTTTCATCCCCACTCTGGAAAAGACGGAGACAGTCTGTGCTGCGCTCTTCAAAGCAATGCGCTTACGCGGATTCATCGTCCCACCAGACCAACCCCCATCTAATTGTACAATGAAAGCTACTGGTTGCTTTTTTGCGAACCCATTTAAAGGGTTCGTCCGTCTCGGCTATTCGAAGGCGTTATGTATCATCGGTCTCTTATCCTTTTCGTTCCTGTCCGCGGGCACTGCCGTGGGCCAGAACCTTCTCACTAACGGTGGATTCGAAAGCGGATCGATTTCTCCGTGGACCAGTACAGGTTCCGGCACCGCTAGTGGAGGCGTTACTGATAGTGTTCCCTACGAGGGGGTTTACGCTGCTTGGGTGAATACCCGTTTCAACGAGCTGAAGTACGAGGTGGCTGGTTTAACGGTTGGCAATGTATATTCGCTCAGAGGATACGTTCTGTTGAGCGGCGGCCAAATCGAGTATGGGGTTGAAGGGATTGCTTCCAGCATTCTCACTTCCGGATCGGGTTATACCTTTGTCGAAATCGATTTCGCAGCGACCTCAGAGACGGCAACCATCTACTTCAAGGAAGTAGGTGGTTCTTGGGCTTGGCAGAAAATAGATAATGTTGAGTTGATAGAGAAGGACATCTCTTGCGAGCTGAATGTCGCTGACCCAGTGGTGCTAGTGGGTTTCGAGGCAGAGACCGTCTTGGTCGATGTAGAAACGACCGCTTCCTTCTCGGCAACGAGTTCCGAGCCTTGGGTTTCGGTTGAAGTTGTCGGTGAGCAAATAGAGCTCACGGTAGACGAGAATTTCATATTCGCCAGCAGGGAGGCATCGGTATTGGTATTGGGCTGTGAGTCGCAGACCATCGTAGTGCACCAGGAAGCCAAGTCTCTCGGATGCCTTTCGTTTAAGGAGCCCCATCTAATCTTCTCAAACGCGACTGCCAGCAAGCAGATTGAGATCACTACTGAAGATGCGTTTACCGTATCGACTGACGTTCCTTGGGTAAGCGCGACTGTTGATGGCGATATCGTTACGGTTACGGTATCCAATAATTGGAGCAAAGAGGATCGCGAAGGCATCGTGACCTTCGAGGGGTGTTCCGTGCAAAGCTTGCCTATCATCCAAGGTGGAGTGCCTCATGAGGGCGAGTACCGAAACTACATCGGCATGAACATGGCTAATTCCAACGACTACATGCCAGTTTGGCTATTTGCGGATGCCATGAAACAAGCTCGCGAGTACTACAATCCCGACTTCACTGGCTACGCCAAGGTAGATCCCGATGGTTGGCCGACCGAAGATTTTGGCGTTACTGTCATTTCAAACGAGAGCATACATGGCACCTATGCCCTTTCGTTTGAAGGTTCTGCTGAGTCCGTGGTCATATCAGGAGCGACGGTTGAGGACTTGAGTTACGATGCCGAAGAGAACAAGACGAGCGCCCGCGTTATCGTATCGGAAGAGGGCGAGGTGCTCATGCAGATGGTCGTGACTGGAACCGATGGCGGGGCCCGGGATATCCAGATGATGCGTCCTTCGAAGATCGGCTCCAATCGTCCGCACCATCATTGGGAGCTGTTTGCTCGCGAGACAATTAGGTTGATGCGTCCGTTCGACTTTATTCGTACCATGAGCGCTTCGGGTACCTGGAGTGACCGCTATAACACTCGAGTAAACTGGGAAGATCGCAATACCGTTTACAACGCTTCCCAAAACCGGAAGTTCTACAAGATCGACGAGAATGGCGATTACATTATGCAGCATCCAACTCGCGGTCAGAGATACCACGAGTGGGAAGGTCGCGGCATCGCTTGGGAGTACTTGGTCATGCTTGCCAACGATCTCAATACGGACCTTTGGATTTGCGTACCGCATGCTGCCAACGACGACTACGTTACCAAGCTTGCCCAGTTGGTCGCCTACGGAAGCGACGGGATTGAGCCTTACACCAGCAAGCAGCGTAAGCCCCTCTTTCCACCGTTGAAGAAGAGACTGAAGTTGTATGTTGAATACAGCAACGAAGTGTGGAACACAGGCAAGTCTCCCTACCACTGGATCGACGATCAGGTCGAAGCCGAGTTGGCGGCGGGTAACAATAGCCTGAACTACTATGACGGTTCGACAAATCCAACCTATCTGCGGCAGCGTTTCGCTTCCCGCCGCACTGTTGAGATCAGCGAGCTCTTCAGGTCGGTCTTTGGCGATGACCAGATGCACACCCGCGTACGCCCACTGATGGAATGGCAAAAGGGAGCCCCATACAGCGATGGCAACGCCAACCGAACAGCCACCCAAGGTCTGCTTTATGTGGATACGGTTTATCCCGAACCTGTGAACCACTACATTTGGGGTGCCGGCGGGACGACCTACTACGAAGCAGCTGACCCGGAAGATGGGGCAGACATCGAAACGCTTTGGGACATGCACGAGTTCAACGCAGTTGACTGGGCCTACCCGACGCAAGCAAACATCTCCAGCCTTACTGCTGCCTTTGGGCTTAAGCAGATGGCCTACGAGGGTGGCCCTTCCTTTGGCAACATCAATGGATCCGGCGGGGCGAATCCGCTAGGGGACGAGGCAGTTGCCGACATGCGCATGGCGGACGAGATCGTCGAGCACCAGATGCTGTTTGACGAGGTCGGAGGCTACGGCTTTGGATATTTCGACATGGCGAGCGATTCCCGCTGGGGCTTCGTTAACCGTCCTGGGGAATTCGATACGCCTAAGATGATCGGTGTCGAGACCTTGATCGGGCAAAACAAGGCCAAGGTGGTCCATGGAACACCAGTCGATTCTGAAACAGTAACCACCATTATCGGTGACCGCTGGCTCTTGACCAACGCGGGCTACGGAAACTGGCAAGCGACGAACGGGCATCCCTCCGATTATGGATACGACATTGATCCTGGCATCTGGCTCTCCTACGATTTCAATGTTCAGGAAAAGGGAGCGTACCAGTTCCGTATCCTGTACTCGACCAGCGGTCTTGGAATCGTACGGCTGTTTCTGGGGGCCGAGCTCATAGGCTCCTTCGACGTGGCCGATACCGGGAGGGACGATGTCTACTCGCCATGGATTGACGGCTTGGTGAGCGACGAGTTCTTAAATTCTTTGCGGGTCGAGGCTTTAGGAACTGAGATCCGTATAGAAAGCTTGGATATACAGCAAGGGCTTGTATCCATACCGGGGGATATTAATGAAGACGGAGTGGCTGATATGGCGGACTTAGATATTATCAGTTCTGCGCTAGGGGCCGAGTTCGGTGGCGATAACTATCTGAGCGAGGCTGACCTCGACGATAGTGGAAGGATTGATCGAAGGGACTACTTTATGTGGTTTCGTTACCTTGGTTCATTCGACTGTTTTGGTAGGGATCTAAAGCGCCACCGCCGCTAGTCTGCCTTTTTTGGGGAGTATAGAGCTAGCCTGCCACTGGCGGGCTCGCTTTTATCTGGCAAGGAATCGCCGTCTTGCCAAAAACTGGGTATCAGTACATCCATCTGCTTTTTAACGAAGCCCTTGACGTGGTGACGGATTTGTTGGTCGAGCAAGTCTATGGTCTGGCGGGCGATTTCGCCTTGGTCTTGGTTGACCCCTGCTATGGTAAGCGGTTCTTCATCCCCTAACGTGTCGCCTTCGAGCAAATGCAAGCAAGAGAAACCCATGTCTTCGGGAACGCGAATCCCAGCTTGTATTAGCCCAGCGCATTGCCCTAGGTGAAAGCCGATAACGCAATCTGGCCGATGTCTTTGGGCCCATTCCACAAACCTGTCGATTTCGTGCATCTCTTCGAGGTAGGGCTCGATTCGGTCTTTTTCATCCGACTCAAGAATTGAAAACCCATATGCTGCGCATATGCGAGCTTCGTCGTCTTGGATGATGGGGTCGTGACGTCCAACTGCAAAGCCGATTCGCTTGTATCCAAGATCTCTTGCTTTATGATAGGCGAGACGTAGAGCGCTGAAGATGTTTGGCCGTACCACATTGAAGGGCATTGGGTTTGCGTAGCGACCACATTGCACGACCGAGAATTCGTCCCAATTAAAGGACTCTCTATAGTATTTATGAGGTATCTCTCCAAGTACTACCAGACCTTGGACACCTCGGTTGAGCAAAGTCTTGCAGGGGTTACTGTAGCGGTTTAGATCCGAAGTGGATAGGAAACTCAGATTGTATCCTAACTCGTCAGCCCTGCGGGAAAGCCCGTCATTGTAGAGAGCGGTTCGGGTAAAAGCCAGGACTGTGAGCGGAATTCCACGATGTGCCTCAGAGTTTCTGAATCTTTTTGATGCTAAGGAGGCGAGGATGGGATTGGGTTTGTAACCAATTTCTTCGGCGACCGCTTTTATTTTCGCCGATAGTTTTGGTGAAATCGTACCAGTGTCGCGAAGGGCCAGTGATACCGCTGCAATCGAAACTCCAAGTTTCTTTGCGATCAATCTTTGGGAGGGGCGTTCCATTTTCGTTTTTGATTTTGGGGTGGTTTAAAAGGGTAGGCGTTATGAAACCGTTGAGTTTTGAAAAGAAGTATTAATAAATAAAATACAGTAGCAGTAGCTACGTTCCACTGATTTCCGTTTGCACATCCAAAGTGCAGCTATGGTTTGGGAATTCAGGTATGCAGATAGTATATCCGCTCACTGTTTCGTGTATCTTGTCACGGCCTAACTCTAAGCCGTTTAAGAGAACCTTCCTTATCTTTTTTGTGGATGCGAAGCTTACGGGGGCTGAGGCGCTCAGAGTGTACCGGACGGATCCCCGACCAAACTCCTCGACAGCAAGCAAGGCTGCTATGCCGTTTAGTTTCCCGCTAATTCCCAAGCAGGCTTGACCGTAAAAGACTGGGGCGATGCTGAAGAGGGTAGCATTGGTAGGCGCAAGTTGGCAGTGTATGTACTCTCTGGGACTATAATAGCAGATGGATTGATCTTGGTGGTTCAGCACTGCGTATTGGGGAGCGTTGAAACCCGTTAGCTCTTCGATCTTGAATTTGCCGTCCAGCGTTTCATGGGGGTGGCAGTTGAAGAAGGCGACCGCTCCGAATCCCGCCTGGTGGGAATTGATCAAGACAAGGGGTTCCTTTGATCGGCGAGGGTCATTGAAGAACTGACGAGCCAGTGGAAGAGCAGGTTGAGAAAAACGGAGTATACGGTTTTGGCCTAGGACTAAACGGTCAAGCATGGCGTGCTTGGTCTGGTCTGGCTTGTCGCTGATGTAGAGTGGACCACCTGATATGACGCGGGCGATCGCATGAAACTCGGCCCTTGGGTGGTAGGTCTGGAACATATCCCAATCCGGGAGGCAAAATTGGGATGTGAATGGAGCATTGAAGGCATTTTGTACGATGTGGTCGACTTGGGCTGTATCGGGTTTTTGGGGATAAAAGTCGTCTGAATTGCGGGCTAAGTTTCCTTCTGAAAGCCGGCAGTAGATTTCCGTCGATTGTCCCATACAATGTAGCAGATTCCCTCCCATCTCTTGGGTAGCGGCGGTTTGAATGGCGCTTTGATAGGCGGCACACGTTTTGTTTTCAGCTAAGTCCTCGCGGTCCGTAAAGATCTCCAGTTGGGCCTGGTTATCTACTTTTACCAAGTCGACTCCAGATTCGCTGAGCTCACGATAGAAGGCATGGTAAAATCTGTTAATATCCTGTGCTGTTATGTGGGTTCGCGATTCAGATGAGAATTGCTTGTGCCAGCCTTCGAAGGCTTCGGGTGCTCCTTCGACTGTTTCGGTAGCGTAGCGTAGACCGATTTCTCCCTCGGGTGCGACTCCAGACCAATAGCCCTGCAAAGCGTGCCAAACTCCGACGAAACTGATACCGTATTCAGATTTCAGTTGTTTAATGACTCCCTCAAGGCTGTCGGGAAAACTATCAATGTCGGCCTCTGTGTTAATAAGTTTGTCTGATTGGGAGACTTTTTGCCAACCATCGTCAATGATCACAAAGGCTGGGCAGTGCTGCCCTTTTTTCAATTTCCGTACACCGTTCAAAACGCCTTCTTGGTCGACCTCTTTGTAAAAGGCGTCCCAAGTGCACCATCCTAGTGTATCCACAAAATTAGGTACAGTTTTCTCTTCGCGTAGTTTGAAGCTTGGTAGTATCTCTCTCGTGATGCGAATAACTGAGGCGAGCAATGAGATTGGGTCGGTGCCGTGGGCGATTAAGAAGGCAGGCTGGGGCGATTCTGGTGGCGTGTTCGGATCGCTTCGCAGGCCAGCGCAGATTCCGTTGCGAAGAAAGAGCCGACCTCTTTGGGTAGAAGTGGGGATCGGTAGGAGCAACACGCAGGAGTTATCCTCTCGCTGGACAAGGACGTAGCCGAGATCCTCGCCTCGCTTAGAATTTTCGAGTGATGAGGGGTCTTTTACCCATTTAGGTGTCATCCAGAAGACGCCAGGTCGTGTGGCGATAAAGTGTTTTTTAGAATCGGGAAAGCTAAGGGATCCGAAATCCGTGTCGCGTTGCCCGATGCGACGGGGTTTGAGAATCCAGGCTTCGCCATTTGATGAAGCGATGGGTTGCCACTCTGAGTTCGTGCCGAGCCCCAGGATGAGCGATTCTGGTTTAGAGTTGAGAGGCATGAATGAGTATTTGTATTTTAAAAGGTACTACAAGTTTAGGAATCCTCCTCGCGTGCCTCGGGATCGATGCGAATAGGTTTTCCTACCGCGAGCAAGGTAGGCACGGCGCAGGCGGTGAAGATACCTCCTATGAATAGGAAGGCTATGCCGAAGGCCCAAGTTCGGTGCTCGTAGAGCTGATAGACCATCTTTTCGCCGGGAAAGAAGATGACTTCGAAGCTGTCGTTTACGTTGGCAAATGCATTCCGGCGGCTGCCGATGGCGAGCTCCGCTCGGTGAGGTGTTTGGCCGGGTGTAGCTATCTCGACTGTGTAGTGAAAAATTGTATCATAGCCTGCTTCAGGGATGGACTTGCGGTACCGTATGATCTCTGGATCTTTTGCGGGGTCTATCCGTTCGATGAATACGACTCGAGCAATTTCTCGTTCGCCAAAGGCTAGCCTCGAGAGGGGCGGCCAAATGGTTAGTCCGCCAATGCCTAGGAGGGCGAGACTTGCGATCAAGAATGCTAGCTTCGGCCAGAAAAGGTGAGGGTAGTGGTACCAGTAGCCGTCCTGACCTTGGCGTATTGTGGGATCCCCCTCGTAGAGCGCTCCTTGGTCTTTCATCGGTTTTCGTCCTCCTCCACACCGTACTTGTGGATTTTGCCTTTCCGTTCGAGTCGAACGAGCAAGGCGATAATAGCAAAGCCGATGAAATCAGTAAGGATCATAAGGGTTCGGCTGGAGAAGAAGTACTCGTAAACGCGCTCCTTGTGGAGGGCTTGGGTCGTGTGTTCGGGTACGATCACATTGTAGGGGACCGAGGACAGTGTAGCGGTGACCCTAAGATAAAACGCTGCGACCATGCTCGGAATGCTTTCACCTGTTCGGGGCAGTAATTGCAGTAGTCGGTTTTCTGCCTCCTCTATGCGACTTGCATTTTCGGTAGCAGTATCTTTTCGCTCTGTGGACGGCGTAGTGAGGGCGAATCGATAGCGTGAAGGTGAGAGTTCCCTGTAGTGGGCCGATTCGATGAGGCGTTCTGCTTGAAGAGTGGCGGCTAGGCTTTCGATCGCTTGTGGATCGAGCTCTTGATTCAGCATTAGCTCGTAGCTTAGGGCTTTTTCGTCTGTTTCTTCTTGGGAGGCTTGGAAATTTATCAGTCCTTCGTCTCGGCCGAGCTCTGCGTCGTGGATGCTCTGTAAGACGGTAGCCAATTCGTAGGCGGCGTTGGGGTCGGATAAGACCCGGTTGGCAACGCGGTATAAAAATACAAACGACGGGCGGAAGGTTGCGGATATATTGACGGATTCTTCCTGGAAGTCAGCCTCGATTTCGGGCCTGAGCAATCGGGAATCCTCATCAAGGTGTTGTGCGATGGGCGGTCCATCCAAGTCGTTTGGAAATCTGTTTTCTAGTTCGGAATCGGCTGTGCCGACGGCGGTGAGCGAAAGGGTGAGCTGATTATTTGAATACGTAGCTGAAAGGAATTGGTCACCCGAGGCGGTGCGTTTGTTTTCCGTGTGGGAGGCTATTTGCTTATTGAGGGCGGCGGCTCCATCGGAAAGTGCGGAATCTGTCTCCAACAAGCGTAGCTTGTCCGCTTCCACCTCTGCACGCATTTTTGTCCGGTGCGATTCGTCGCTCATGGGAGAGCCGAGCTTTGTCTCCAAAGCTGCTATTTTGTTGGTAAGCTCTTTGCGCTCTTCGACTAGATCTTGGACTTGCTCGTCATACTTGTGCAAATACCAAATCTGGCTTGGATCGCCTTCCTTGTGTCCCTGTTCTCCGGGCAGGATCATGATTTCATCGCTGCCGAGTCCGGACCGCGCAAGCTCTTCGGCAAGCTCAGCCTTTGTGATAGCTTCCGGGTAGGTCGTGAGCACGCGATAGCCTGCTTGAGGCATAAAGGCTAGAGACCACCAGAGAATCCAAACTCCCACAAATACAGCCATCCCTGATCGGAATATCGTTCTCATGACTTGCAGCCCCGCGTTGGCTGCCCCTAGCCGGTTGCGGTTGATGTATTCCATGATCAAGGGGAATATGATCACCGCTTTGACCATGGAAAAAATCTGCTCGATGTTCGAGAAGACGACGATCTCGGTAAGCGTCGGTCGGTGTCCAGGCTTGATGGCAAGGAAGATTACGAAAGCCAAATTGACCAATAGCGACCCGATAGAAGCGATCACGAAGGTAACCATCTTTCCATAGCGGTCCGCAAACCAGCCGGAGAAGAGGGCGAAGGTGACGGAGAAGATCACACCTATCGCTACCGTGTTCCCAAATTGCTGAAGCGAGTAGCCCCACTGTTCGGTGAATTGCAGGGGTTGGAAGAGCCCTAGGTTGATGCGCACCATTACATCAACAAACGCCAGTAGGTAGAGTGGCAGCAGGTCTTTGGAGCAGACGTCCCGAAAGAAACTTGTTATGAAATAGCCAAAGACGGACTGGCCCGGTTTGCGGTCGTCCTGCAAAGTCTTCCTGTTAGGCGGTTTGATTTCCTTGAAGCCAAGGCTCTCGTAAGCGGCTATGGCAAAGAGCACAATGGCGGCTATCCAGAACATCGCCGCTCCGCCGCTGACCGAAGTGGCGAAGTCGAAAGGCCCCATGAAATACATATCATCGAAGCGACCCAGTAGCAGAAAGTAGAAGACTAGGTTGCCGAATTGGATAGAGGATTGGAAGAAGCCGGCCAGTCGCCCTCGTTGCGGAGTCGGCACCACTTCGTAGACGAGCGCTTGGGTCATGCTGCCGAAGTTGCTAAACGCGTCAAATAGCCAGCGGAGCGCGATCAAGAGAATGAGGTTCGGCGCGAAGGGCATCAGCAAGACGCACAAGCCTCGCCCTATGTCAGCGATTGTGAAGAAGAACTTTCGGCGACCCCAGCGAGTCCAGACGCGGTCGCTGAGCCAAGATATGAAGGGAGAGCCAAGGATAGAGATGTAGATCTCTAGGCTTATCAGACCCATGATGGCCGCCGGGTTGTCTATGAAACGCTTTATCAGCAACAAGAAAGGCGCATTGATTACGAACTCCCCGTAGATGCTCATCAAGAGCGGCAGCTGAGCGTAGAAAGCCCAGTGCAGCGGTATCTTGGTTTTACGGGTGATGATCATGGGGCTGGGGCAAACGTTTCGATCGTAATCCGAAACAGTGAGAAGATGTCAGGGGGGGGCTTGATCGCCCCCGAGCGCAGCCGCTAAAGGTGGACCGCGGTCGCGATCAGGGGCTGGGGTATCAGGTGCAAGGATAAGAACCAGACGGGTCGTGCATAGTGAGTTTATAAAAAAATAAATCCGTTAATTTTGATAGATCAAATCACTTGGGGAAGAGATTGTAACAGTTGCTAGGCAAAGCCCTTAAGACTTGTATCCTATTTAGCCCTACGGATTCTACTGGCTATAGTGGATGGCGAAGGTCGGCGAATAGGTTGTCGAGAAAAGTGTGCTCTTCGGAGCTAAGGTCTCTCTCTGTGGCTTTGGAGCTAGACTTGATGTCCTCCGGCTTTTGGAACCCGTTTATTACCGCCGCGACACTCGGTTGGTCGAGCACGTAGCGAATAGCAATTGAAGGGAGTTCGGCCCTTGATATTTTAAACTGGGCCATTACGGCGTCGAGTTTTGGCTGCAGCTTTTCTAGGTAGTCGGATTTGAAGCGAAGGTTGTTCAGGCGAGCTTCTCCTCTCTCGAACTTAGGTGGTTTAGCGGGATGATACGCACCTGCTAATAATCCCTGCTCGAGGGGACTGAAGGCAATGAAGCTAATATTCCGTTTCTCCATTATTTTTGATACGGGACTTCCGGGCTGAGTGAAGTAATTGTCGATCAAGTTCGAGCGGCTTTGGATGACGGTGGGCTGAATCACTGGGATCGTTTTCTGGAAATCGCTTGTTGAGTAGGCGGACTGACCTTTGAGACGGATCTTTCCCTCTTGTTGGAGCTGCTCCAGAGCGGTAGCCGCGGGCTCGAGCCAGCGGTCTTCTTCGCCAAACTCGGCATTGTGCAGGTAGTAGATGTCGAGGTAGTCTCGACCTAGGTTGCGGAGACTTTGCTCGCACTGTCGTTTCATGTGCCAGGGATCGTAAGGATGTTCGGCAGTGCCTTTCAGAAATCCGACTTTGCTCGCTATAATGAAGTTTTCGGTTCGCAGACCGAGTTCCCGTAAGGCCCAGGAAAGGCGGCGTTCGGCTCGGCCTTGGCCGTAGAGATCCGCTACGTCGAAGTGATTGACTCCAAATTCTACTGCGAGCTCTACAGATCTGAGTACTGATTCATCGGATACGTTGGGCCAGCCCCAGTTTCCCCCATCCATTTGGTTTGGACCTCCGATCCCGGAGCAGCCAAGACTCCATTCCGAGATCTTGATAGAGGAGTTTCCGAGTTGTCTGTATTTAATCACGAATACATTGAGCTGCACCTTCTGAATTGGATCACCTGAAAATCTTTTGAAAGCGTTTACTGGAGAACTTGTATTGCGGGTCACAGTTAACGTTTTATGAAATTGTCCTTCGACAATCTCGATGCTCGGACAGCAGCGTGCTTGACCGATGCACCCCCCAGAAAAATTAACATTCGCCGTGATAGGCGCTGGATTTTGGTCGCGCTTCCAGGTTCCCGGCTGGCTTGAGTCAAATGCTGTAGAGCTGGTCGCTGTTTGCGATCATGACCTCGGAAAGGCGCGGGATCTAGCGGAACGTTTCGGATGCCCTCGAGCTTACTCGAGTGTCGAGGAGTTGCTGGATTCCGAGAAACTCGACTTCGTAGATATCATCGCGGGTGTGGACACTCATTTGCCATTAGCGTTGCAGGCTATCAATCGCGGGGTGGACGTGGTTTGTCAAAAGCCCCTCGCGGAGAGTTTTAGGAGTGCTCGACGTATGGTCGAAGCTGCAGAGGCTAAGGGCACTCGATTATTCGCCAACGAGAACTTCCGTTGGCAAGCTCAACTGAGGCGGGTTCGGGAAATCCTAGATTCGAATTTAATCGGAAGTGTATTCAAAACGCGGATAAGCTTTTGCTCCAGTTTTCCCGTATTTGAGAATCAGCCATCATTGGCGGAGTTGGAGCACTTTATCATAGCAGATGTCGGCTCTCACGTTTTGGATGTGTGTCGATTTCTCCTAGGCGAGGCCAAGTCGGTATATTGTCAGACTCTCAGCGTTACACCCGGCATAAAGGGTGAAGATGTGGCGAATATCTTTCTGGAGATGGAGTCTGGTGGTCATTGCTTTGTCGAGATGTCGTATGCGAGCATTTTGCGTGAGGAAGTATTTCCGCAGACTTTGATTTTGCTCGAAGGAGAGAAAGGATCTATCGAGCTTGGGGCTAATTTTGAAATTCAGGTTGCCACTCGGGAAGGGGTTTCGTGGGAAAAAGTTGAGCCCAAGATTTACCCGTGGGCCGACAAGGATTATGCAGTGCTGCATTCCAGTGTCGTCGATACGCAGGCCAATATTCTTAAGGGGTTGCAAGGGTTGGCTGCCGAAACGACGGGTATTGATAACCTGGAGACGGTACGACTTGTTTGGGCCAGTTACGAAAGCGCCAAGAGCCACCGAGTGGTAGAATTAGCGAGTTTTGAAGGCTAAGCATGATGGAACGAATTGAAGCGAGGTACTGGATAGAAACTCCCTTCCCGGTTGAAAAGGCGGCTTCTGCGATGGCAGGCGAGCAGTCCAGTGGAACATTTGTCAAGGTAGTGGGGGAGTCAGAAGAACTCACTCGGAGGCATGCGGCCAGAGTCGAGCGAATCGAGCAGCTAGAGTCGGTCGCCGCTCCCTCGCTTCCCGTTTCCGGGGCGCTTGGCTTTGTCCCTGCTGAGTACCAAAGAGCCTTCGTTACGCTTTCCTGGCCTATCGAAAACGTGGGGTATCATTTACAAAACGTGATGGCGACTGTCGCGGGGAACCTCTTTGAACTCTCGCAGTTCACGGGGTTGCGATTGTTGGAGCTCGGGTTGCCGGAAGCATTTTATAAAAAATATGTGGGACCTCGGCACGGCGTCAGCGGTACCCGAAAATTGGTTTCGGTGAGTCAGCGTCCTATGATTGGTACTATCATAAAACCAAGCGTGGGCCTGTCGCCGAAGCAGACAGGCAAGCGGGTTGCGGAGTTGGTAGAAGCCGGAGTGGATTTTATCAAAGATGACGAGTTGATGGGCGATCCGCCGCATTCTCCCTTTGAGGAACGTGTCGACGCGGTGATGACGGTCATCAATGAACTGGCCCAGATACAGGGACGAAAAGCGATGTATGCGTTCAATGTTTCAGGTTCGATAGACGAGATGTTGAAGAGACACGACTATGTCGTCTCTCGGGGTGGAACTTGCGTTATGGCTAGTATGAACTGGGTCGGAATGAGCGGTATCGAGACTCTCGCTACGCACAGCGACGTGCCGATTCATGGCCATCGAAATGGTTGGGGTATGTTCTATCGAAGCCCGTTTATGGGAGTGAATTACACCGTAATGCAAAAGATCTGGAGGATGCTTGGAGTCGACCACTTGCACTGCAACGGACTGAGAAACAAATTTTGTGAGAGTGACGAATCGGTAGTCGCTTCGGCCAAGGCTTGTTTAGATCCATTATCTGGGTACGGAGATCGTGCCTTGCCTGTCATCTCCTCGGGACAGTGGGCGGGACAAGCATCCGACACGTTCGAGTCGATTGGGTCGCCCGATTTACTTTACGTTTGCGGTGGAGGCATCGTTGGCCACCCCGATGGGCTAAAGGCGGGAGTAAACAGTGTGCGATCAGCATGGGAAGCCGCACTTCAAGGAGTCCCATTAGGGGAGGCTATGTCTGCGTCTACCGATCTGCAGCGAGCCGTAGAATTCTTTGCTAAGCCATGAGCGAATCGTCCCAATTTCCACTGTTGCTCTCCTATTACGGTGATGACTTCACTGGGTCCGCTGATGTTATGGAGGCTCTCGAGTCTTATGGAGTGGCAACCGCTCTTTTCCTTGATTCACCGAGCAAGGAAACGGTTGCTAAGTTTCGATTTATAGGACCACGGAAAACCAGTGAAACGCGAATTCAATCGTTTGGTGTAGCGGGGATATCCAGGACTATGAGCCCTTCCCAAATGGCTGTGGAGTTGCCATCGGTCTTCAGCCAGATTGCTAGTGTTGAGTCTCAGTATTTTCACTACAAGATTTGCAGCACATTTGATTCGAGTCCGAGTCTAGGGAATATCGGAACCGCGACGGATCTGGCTATGGAGGTTTTTCACTCTCGAAATGTACCTTTGGTGGTTGGGGCTCCCTCGCTCGGAAGATTTTGCGTATTTGGCAATTTGTTCGCTCGCGTAGAGCAAAAGGTCTTTCGCCTCGATCGGCACCCGACTATGGCACGCCATCCAGTTACTCCGATGGGCGAGTCGGATCTGAGAGAGCATCTTGCGATACTTTCTGAGCGGAAGGTCCTACACATGGATATTAGCAAGGTAGAAGGTGTTATTGAAGGTGATACCTTGAAGGAAGATCCCCCGGAGGAGGGGCAATTTCTCCTTTTCGATATTTTGGAAGATCGGCATCTGCGGGCGGTTGGGAAGTGGATTTGCGAGAAACGAGGTTCTTCGACGCAGGTTGTCGTCGGTTCCTCTGGAGTTGAGTATGCGATATGTGGGCACTTGAGCGAGGTCGGCGAATTAAAGAAATCCGATGCGTTCTGCTCAGAACCGGCGGAGTTGTTAATCGTTCTCGCGGGGAGCGCATCACCGGGCACTGCCGCACAAATCGAGCATGCAATAGGATTGGGGTTTGTAGACTTAAGAATCAACACGGCTGCTTTGGTTGTCCCAGAGACAAGGGATGAAGAAATAGGGCGGTGCGTGGAGGAGGCCTATCGGGAAGTTGAAGCAGGTAGGAGTCCGCTCCTGTATGCGGCTAAGGGACCGGAGGACCCAGCTATCGGAGAGACTGCTCGAGTTTTCAGCGAGCGTTCACTCGAGGGTCGGGCTGGTGAACTTATTGCGAAGTATCAAGGGGAGATCCTGATGCGTTTATTGTCCCGTGCGGGTAGGCAGAGAGTCCTCGTGGCAGGGGGAGATACTTCCGGCTTTGCTACAAAAGCACTCGGTATCACCGCTCTTGAAATTCTCTGCCCTCTTGCTCCAGGGGCACCGCTTTGCCTCGGGCATTCCGAGGATGATGCTACGCATGGCTTAGAGATTTGCCTGAAAGGCGGACAGAATGGAAACCACAGATTCATCGAGTCGGTACTCAAAGGGCGACTACTTGCCTGAGGGAATTTTCGGAGAAATTAATTAACAGCGTATTCAAATGAAAAAGACAATAACTCTAGTAGGTGCCGGTGGGAAGATGGGGAATCGGTTGACCAATAATCTTATGAACTCCGAATATGCAGTCCGCTATTTGGAGGTTAGTCTCGCGGGTATCGAGCAGCTGGAGGGGAAGGGGCTTTCGGTCTCCAAAGCCGAAGACTGTATTCCGAATTCTGATATCGTTATTTTTGCAGTCCCGGACGTGGCGATCGCGAAAGTGGCTCAACAGTATGTGCCTATGATGAAGAGCGGAAGTATGGGTATGTGCTTGGATCCCGCTGCTCCCTTGGCGGGCGCGTTGCCTGAACGTGATGACGTTGCCTATTTCGCAAGCCACCCCAGTCATCCTTCTATTTTCAATTGGGAGTCCACTGAAGAAGGGCAACGTGATTACTTTGGAGGTATCTTAGCCAAGCAGACGATCGTATGCTCATTGATCCAGGGAACAGATGAGGATTACCATGTCGGTGAAGCCTTAGCGCGTGTTATATATGGCCCTGTATCGAAAGCTTACCGTATAGAACTCGAACACATGGGTATTCTTGAGCCTGCCCTATCTGAGACCTTTGCTGCCTGCTTAGTGGTGGCGATGAAGGAAGCGATCGACTCGGTAGTAGAGAAGGGGGTGGATAGGGAGGCTGCAACCGAGTTTTTGCTGGGACACCTCAATATCGAGCTCGCGGTAGTTTTTGGGCAACTCCCGGGTGGCCAGTTTTCCGATGCGGCGCTTAAGGCGATCGAATTGGGTAAGAAGAGTATTTTGAGAGATGACTGGAAATCCGTTTTTGAACCAGATTCCGTAGCTGAGCAAATTCGCCAAATTACTTAACGATGTGTAGTTATTTACTGGTTACTCTATGTCGTTTGTAGATAAGAAAGTTTTTGTTTCCGGGGTAAAGGTTTGCGAGAAGCCTTTGCGTACTCTCCAGGCTGGGGTCTTGCGGGTAGACTATCAGTCAGGTTTTCTTCGTTATATTAGAATTGGAGAGCTCGAGGTTCTGAGACTCGTCAATTTCGCTCTACGCGACCATAATTGGGAGACGATTCCCTTCTCCATCATCGGCGAAGTAATCGAGGAGGGGGTGGATTCATTTTGTATTCGTTATCGGGCTCTATTTAAGTCGCCAGAAATTGATTACGAGGCGATGGTGGAAATCAATGGCGATACCTCCGGTAGGATCGCGATGCGGTTTGAGGGTCGATCCCATTGCGACTTTCGCAAGAACCGAATAGGATTCACGGTGTTGCACCCTCTGAAGGAATACGTTGGACAAGACTTGGAGGCGGTCCATGCAAATGGCTGTGTACAACAAAGTCATTTCCCAGATTTAATCTCCCCTCATCAACCTCTATTCGACCTTTCACAGCTGAAATGGAAAGTAGGCGAATTTGAAGCGACACTGAAGTTTGACGGGGATGTGTTTGAGATGGAGGACCAAAGGAATTGGACCGATGCCTCATTCAAAACCTACTGCACGCCACTGGAGAAGCCATACCCGCAAGAAGTGAGAATCGGCGATAGTGTGAAGCAAGAAGTTTGTCTTTGTGTATCCGGTAATTCGGAGCAACAGGGCAGTATAGATGACACGTCTCAAATCGTATCAATCTCGAAGGGTCACAATTGGGAGCCTGTCCCTGAGCTTGGAGTCGGAAAATCACAAGAGATTGCAATGCTGTCGACTGCAGAGTGTGAGTGTCTTTCCAAGCTTGGTCTATCGCACTACAGGGTTGAACTCGACCTATCGGGCTCGGACTGGAGGGAAGTCCTTGATGTTGCTGACTCTGAAAGTCAGGCCATGGGCTTGCCGATAACGTTTGCGATATTTCTAAGCCATGTCGAAGACTTGACGGAGTTGCTGGAACCTCTCGCTCTGTTGGGGAGACGCGTGAAGAGCGTGCTGCTTTTACCCAAAGGTCGAAAAGTTCTACCAAGCGATTGGATTCCAGTGTTGGCACAACGGATACGTAGCTCCAGCCCTGAAGTGTTGATAGGAGCTGGTACTGATGCCTTTTTCGCCGAGTTAAACCGCGAACGAGTGCCGACTGAGGAACTCGATTTTCTAAGTTACTCCCTCAATCCGCAAGTACATGCCTTCGACAACCTCTCCTTAGTAGAAACATTCGAAGCTCAAGGCGAAACAGTGCGGACTGCCCAGAGCTTTGCCGATGGAGCGGACATACATATAAGCCCCGTGACTTTTCGTATGCGTTGGAATCCTAACGCTACCGAGACTGAAGGTGATCACGCAGAAGGTGAGCTTGCGAGGGATGTAGACTTACGGCAGCTTTCTCTGTTCGGGGCGGCCTGGACAATGGGTAGCATAGCCAGTCTAGGTCGAGCTGGAGCTACAGCCATAAGCTTCTACGAAACTGTGGGTGAGAGGGGTGTGATGCAGGCCTCTCAGCCTGTTAATCCTGAACTGTTTGGTCCCGCTCCGGCGGGGGCCGTGTATCCAATATACTACGTTCTAAAGGAGTTTGCAGAGGCACGCTCAGCTTGCTATCTGGATAGCAGTGTTCCAAGAGCGATAGTCTCTTTGCTCGTTAAAAAGGAATGCAGTTCCCGTTTGTTGTTAGCGAACCTTAGAGACTATACTGTAAAAGTGGACCTGAAAGAAGTTTTCGAACCGGTCAGTCTTTCTTGTATGGATGCAAATAGTTGGAACGAATCTACGGGTGTTGGTTATGGGGAGGATCTTCCGAAATGTACCTTTAGCCAAACCCTGTTGGACTTACCGCCATACGCTTTTGTTGTCTTGGAAGGCTCGGTAAAGTGATAGAACATCGGTTTTTGGTTTCGGTGTAAGTGGCTTTTCGCTACACCTAGGCTCAGTATAATTCTAGTAGTGTTTTAGGCTCAAATGGAGGACGTTTAAGCGCTCTCGGGACTGATCAGATGTCAAAGGAGAGCGGCTTGGAATCTCCTTGGTAAACGGTTATGCCATTGAGTACGATGGTTAGGTAACCTTTCATGCCTAGTCCGTCAGGTTCTGAAAAATCGAGAGAAATGGAGCTGGCACCGGTCGTTTCAATTGTGAGGACTTGATTTTCCCGCGAAACTTTGGCTCTGGCAAATCGAGCCTCTGGATGTATTCGCTTTAAGGTTACTCCCCAGCATTCATTCACGCTTGTGCGTTTCGTTCTCGAACTTTCGGGAAGATCGTCGTCGGTCGTGAAAACGAACGCATCAGGTCTTTTTCGGGTAAACTGCTTTAGCCACTCGACTCCTTCCGCTTGCAAATCCATCAGATAGTGATGCGGAAGACCCGGGATGATTCGAGCATCCGGCTTTGGCACCCCAGCGGCCTCGAGCTTCCCTAGGATTTTATGGTAGTCTGGTAGTAGAAAATCCTCGCTACCGGTCATAATTTTGAAAGGAACCTGAATAAGGTTGCTGACTAGGTACCGGGTGTTTTCGTCGCGATGGACCGAAGGGGCGAATGAACACGCTGCGGCCCAGCGGTCGGGAGTTCTTTGGGCGATTCGCCAAGTGCCACCTCCGCCCATGGAGAAGCCGTAAAGGTAGCGACGGTTCGGATCTATAGAGAACAATTTGTGAATATGGTCGTAGGTTTCCAAGACGTCGACTTCAGCGATCTCACGGTAGCCCATATTGCCACGACAAAATGGATACACCCAATAGCCAGAGCGGTCGATTTCTGCGTAGACCTTCGGCACGGTATAGCCCTGTGAGTCTTCGGCTTGCGGCGTCGATCCAAGTTTTTTAGCGATTCGAGAGAGGGGATGCGGGTTACCCGCTCCATGCAGCTCCAAAAATAGTGGATAGGTTTTGGCGGGGTCCCAGTCCTTGGGTAAACCAAGGAAATAGTATTGGACGCTTTGGTCGTAAGCAGAAATATAGCTCATCAGGAGCGACCTTCTTCCGTCAAGGTAGGCATCCCACTCTGAAGCCTCAGATTGAAAGCCAGCTTGGATGGTGGAGATCAACTCATACGTTTCGCTCAACTCTGAGGGCTCCCGAAGGGTGCTTCTCGCCCACTCGGCCTCGATTTGAGCTTTCACGGATCGAAAGTGCAAACGTAGCAGTTCGTTCGTTCCGGTTTCGTTGGACAATGTTTCGAGTCGTTTCTGAAGGGCTCGAAATGTGTCCTCTAGTTCGTTGGAATTGGGTTTGGTCTGGGCTTCCCTGCTCGCTGCTAGTGTTGAGTAGCTAAAAATTGAGTACAGCAGGGAGACGGCGAATAGTAGGAGTCGGCTCTTCATCGGTTGGTGGACCGTCATAATCGAACAGGTAAGAGGGCGTCGAAACAATGCGGGCAATTAATTCGTTAAGTGGCTCGATCTTGGGGTAGAGTCGCCTCTGACGACAGAATTTCGAAGGATGGCGTAAACGGTTTTACCCATCGGGTTGCTTGCTATTGGGAGTCCCTCTTGGAGGCTTGAAAAGATGACCCCACCCTTTGCCGAGAGCCAATTCATTTGGATTGAAGGATTGAAAGCCTCGAGTAATCAATTTGTTAGTTTCGAGAGAGAATTGGAGGCAAGTTGTGACGGAGTTTCCTGCCAACTCCTATTGTTTGCGGACTCTCGTTACCGTCTTTGGGTGAATGATCAGTTTTTAGGCTACGGGCCAGGTCGTTTCGTTACTAGCCATCCCGAATACGATACCTATGAGCTGCGTTCCCATCTATCCGAAGGGAGAAATATTATACGAGTGGAGGTGAATTTTTACGGGAGCTCTTCGTATCAAAGTATGCCCGACGGGATGCCGGGTTTCATAGCTGATGGCGGCATAGGTAATGGGGGGCGGGAGTTCGCGACCCCCGGTGATTGGACCGCTCGGGTTCATTCCGCTTGGCGATCTGATGTTCCGCATTTTAGCTTCGCTCAAAACGCAATCGAATGGTGCGACACCCGAATTCTTGAAAGGGAAAATTGTGAAAAGCTAGGCCAGAGGCCCGTTAGGGTGCTTAGCGGAAGCGAGCGGCCTTGGGGGAATCTGCAGACCAGAAGCGTGAGGTATTCGAAATATGCTTCCATCGAGCCCAGGAGAATGGTTCTCGCAGCTCCGCATCTGGAATCTAGTTCTTGGTATGGGTTTCAATCTGTTTGCGATAACGTATCCATAAGGCACCTACCTGATAAAAGGTATCGTCGTATTTTTTCTACATGGTTGCATTCGGAGCATGAAAGAACTGTTTCTGTAGAGTGCTTCTGGAGCCACTTGTACCTCAATGGCCATGCCCAGGAGATTGTGTGCGAAACGCCTTACGGGAATCATGGTATTGCCAAGCTCCATGTTAAGGCGGGATGGAATCTTTTGCTGGGGCAAGTGGATTTGCTATCCGACTATTGGTCTTACCAGATTCGGGTCATAGAAGCGGATGCTGTATCTCTACATGCGATCCCTGATCTTGACTGCGAAAATGTATTTTCTCTCGCTCCGGCTAAGCAAGGAGCGGAGGTAAGTTCCGAGATGTTGTCTGCTACTGCCGATTGTTGCACTGTTTTTGACCAATGGGAGCAGAGCTCGGGTTCAGTGGAGCTGCTAACACCTGCCCGACAGGTCGCTTGGGATCGCATTGATTTTTCGAAAGCCTTTGAGCCTAGAAACTATGACGGATTTTGTCCCAAAATTGTATCGAAGGAAGCCACTTGGTGCTTCGAGTTTGAACGTGAATTCTATGGGCACCCGCGACTCCAAGTCTCAGCGCCAGCGGGCTCGGTCTTGGATGTTTCTTATGGAGATTGGAACCGAAAAGATGGTAGAGTTGACCTTTATGGCTCTAACCCGCTGGTCGATGCGACAGACCGCTTTATCTTGAAAGGTGGATCGCAATGTATCCATGTTTTGAATCCGCGTGGAGGCATCTTCTTGCAA
Organism: Pelagicoccus albus; assembly: GCF_014230145.1. Taxonomy (NCBI): domain Bacteria; kingdom Pseudomonadati; phylum Verrucomicrobiota; class Opitutia; order Puniceicoccales; family Pelagicoccaceae; genus Pelagicoccus; species Pelagicoccus albus. The sequence goes on along the minus strand of NZ_JACHVC010000012.1, from coordinate 879,073 downwards.
GTTACCTTAAGAGCTCCCTCCGGTGTTGATGCGGAAGAACTATCTGTATACAGCTTAGAAATACTTGATAGGTCCATTTTTCCCGATGTTCAGGGCGCATTCGGCTGTGGGAATGCTGTTTACGATTTCGCCTGGAACGCCAGCGTAGCGACATTTCAGGCTTCAACGGATGAAGCTTATTCGGACTGCCCTTGGCGCGAACGAGGCTCTTACATCGGGGATGCGTTGGTAACCCAGCAGCTTAATGCACGATTGTCCACGGACTTGTCTGTTGCCCGCAGGACGTTCAATAATTTTGGAAGGGCGGCGTTGCCCGGAGGGCAATTGCCTTGTTGCGCTCCCTCCTGGTTGAGGCTACCGCACGAAGACTTCACATACTTATGGATACTGTCGATTCGGGACCATTGGGCCTTAACGGGCGATGTGTCATTCGTTCACGACAATTGGGCTGTCATAAAGGGGATTTGGCGTTCGCAATGGGACACTCATTCCTCAGGGCTTTGGAACGCAAATGGCCGTCGGCTTTTTATCGACTGGGGCTGCCTGAAGTCTGAGCGCGAAGGAGAGGCGAACGCAGTTATAAATATTTTGAGGATTGCCGCTTTGCAGGCCACGGGAGAGTTGGCGCGGATATCTGGATTTCATGAAACGGCTACGCACTTTGAAGGGGAAGCTGGCGACGTGAGGACTGCAGTTGAGCAAGTGCTTTGGGACGAGGAGGAAAGTCGCTTTCTTGCTCGTCTCGGGGAAGGAAAGAGCATTGCTCTACACGCCAATATTTTAGCCTTACGTTATAAGGTCGGAGATCCTCATTTGATTTTCAGATATCTTGAGCCGCATCTGCGCGAAAACTTGAACCGCGGGTTGCGGATGGAAAAATTTTCGGGCTACATCGAGCTCTATTATCTGTATTTTCTGCTTCCAGCCTTGGCTGAGCTTGGCCGTTGCAATCTTGCAGAGGAACTTATCGAGCAGCACTATGGTTACCTCGCAACGCAAGAATGCCTGACTCTTTCCGAGTGTTTTGGGTCCGTGCGTAGATCAGGTAGCCTCTGTCATGTATGGTCTTCTGCCGGAGCTTTATATTTGCATGAGAATGTATTGGGTGTTCGTCAGGCTGTCGCCGGAAACCCCGACAAATGGATACTGGAACCAAGAGTCACGGAACGGTTTAGCCGGGTTTCAGGAGTTTTGCCCCATCGACTTGGAGATATAAAAATTCAGTGGGAGAGAGATGTGTCTGGCCAAATTGAGATAGAGTACGACGCTCCGGTTGGAGTGGAAATCGTAGATGCGGTTCAATCGGCAGTACAATAGAGCCAACTTCTTTCGAAGCGGCTTTCCGTTCGGAGGTTTTAGAACCAGTTTTCCTCTGGCCGCCAGCTGATTACTCTTTCTTCTTTGTTCAAAGCATCGATTAATCTCATCGAATCTTCGCTCAGGTGAAAATCGAACAGGTTTGCGTTTTCAGCAATTCGTTTGGGGCTGGTTGATTTCGGGATGATAGCGATTCCGTGTTGCAGGTGCCAGCGAAGGACAACTTGAGCAGGACTCTTCGAGTAGCTGGAAGCGAGCTCGAGTAGAGTGGGGTGGTTGAGGGATTGGGAGCGGGCCAAAGGCGAGTAGGCGATTACCTGTATGTCTTTTTCAATACAGTAATTTACTGTGCCTTGCTGGCGAGCGAATGGATGCCGCTCTATTTGGTTAACGCTTGGGAGTGTGCTGATTTTTTTGAAGAACTGTTTTTCAAATCTCTCAGCGGAAAAATTGCTCACTCCCACGGAGCGGATTTTTTCCTCTTCTTTGAGGTCGAGTAGGCGTTGGAAAGCTTCCTCAGTTCCTTCTTCCATAGGCCAGTGTATTAGGTAGAGGTCGATCTTTTCGACTTTTAGCAACCGCAAGCTTTTTTCAACGACGGACCTTGTATCCAAATTGCAGTAGGGAGGAAGCATTGCCTTTGTTGTTATAAACAACTCGTCCCTGTCCAGTTTCGAGGCATTGATAGCTTTCCCTAGAGCCTCCTCGTTTCGGTAGCCTTCAGCCGTGTCGATGTGTCGGTAGCCAGAATCAATAGCTGCAAGAACGCTTTTGATGCACTGGCTTGGGTCGTCGTTCTCAAAGATTCCTAGCCCGAGCATTGGCAAGGATGTTCCGTCATTAAGTGTGGCACTAGAATCGACGCAGAGATTTTTCATGTTTCGTAGCGGTTCGACTCAGTTCGGCTTAAACTCGAGTTGGCAACAAATGGGAGCTCGGTTAAACGGTTAACCCTGGCCTGCTTCTAGTGGTGGAATTCGGCCCTAGCAGCCTCGAGGCCCTTTTGGTAAGCAGCTAGGATGCGATCCCACTTGATGTTCATTTCCGCGTTGATCACTTTACGTGCGGGGTTGGCATCGAAGGCGTCTATGGTGCGTTTTATGCCCTCGGCGAATCTAACCTTTGGCTGAAACTCGGGAACTAACCGCTTTATCTTGGAATTATCGAAAGCGCGTGAAGCTGACTTGTCGCCGAAGTGATGGCCTTTCTCCCCAGGGTCGCATTCGATGATAAAGTCCGTGGCAATATGGACGAAGTTTGGCTTCTCTACTCCAGCAGCCTTGGCAATCAAATGGGCATAGTCGTTCCAGCAAAGGCACTCGTCCGATGTTATGTGGAAAGCTTCGCCGATAGCGGCTTCCCGGCCGAGTAGTCCGTTTAAGCCGACAGCGAAATCAGTGTTGTGAGTCATCGTCCAAAGTGAAAATCCGTTTCCTGGAATGATACATTGCTTGCCGCTTCTTAGTCGATCGACGAATGTCCACGACTCGGGCCATGCGTTTACAGCAAAGGGAACCAGAGTGTCACCATAGGTGTAGGAAGGCCGGATGATTACGAAGGGAAATCCCTCTTCCGCCTGAGCTCGCCTGAGGCGTTCTTCACAGGCGATCTTGTTTTGTGAGTAGTCCCAGAAGGGATTTACTTGGGGTGTTTCTTCAGTGGTCAAAAATGGGTATTCAGTCTTTTGATATACGCTCGCGGAGCTTATAAAAAAATATTGTTTGGCGCACCCTTGGAACAGCTGCAGGTCTCTCTCTATATCGTTTGGGTGGAAGGCTATCCATTGGACCACCGCATCCCATTGGTGCCCTGCTAATACCTTCTTCGTGGTTTCAATGTCGTTTATGTCAGCGGTTAGGCTTTTGACGCCTGGAATGGATGAATCCGATCGTCCCCGGTTCAGGTGGAAAAGCTCGATACCTTGCTCTAGAGCGTGCTTCGTGCATGCGGTGCTGATGATTCCTGTTCCTCCGATGAAAAGTACCTTCATAGTCTAGTTTGGGTCGAACTGTAGCTATCATTTACAACAGCAAAATCCAGAAGAAAGCTGTCACTCACTTATGAATACGAGGCTTCAACGGTTTAACTGCCTCACGTTTCGCAACGCTAGCTATGATACGAATTGAATTGTCAATATCTGTGGGCCTCAAAGCCTGTTCTGTTACGTCACGGATCTATGGAAAAATACTTTTATGAGTTGGAATTCGCCGTTTCTGAATCTCTTGGAAATCCCTACCTAGAAAATGAGTTTTGGGTGGAGCTTTCCAGTGAGGACGGGCGGGTCATTCGTCGGCCAGGTTTTTGGGACGGTGGCGTTTGTTGGAGAGTTCGATTGCCGTTGGAGAAAACTGTTCAGTTTTGGAAGTACCGTACTCATTGTGTGGGTACATTGGCGGAAGAGCTTGATGTGCAATTTGGAGAAATTGAGGTTCCGAAGTACGCCGGATCCGTCGGTTTGTTAGAGCATGGCTTGTTGCGTATGTCGGCAGACAAACGGCAAGTAGTCCATGCGGATGGTACCCCCTTTTTCATGGTGGCGGACACTCCTTGGGCTTTACCTTTCCGCGGAACGGAAGAGTCGGTAGTTGAGTATGCGCTCAACCGGCGAGAGCGAGGATTCAATGCTGCTTTGCTGATGGCGGTACAGCCTGACCGCGATGTAGAAGGGCCGGATAGTCGACACGAATCAGGTGGATTTGCTCGCGGTTTTAGAGATTTGAATCGGGGTCATTTGAATGAGTTGAGTCCGGCTTATTTTCAAGATTTGGATGTATACGTTGGTATCTTGCTTGAGAACGGTATCGTACCAGTCTTCAGCCCTGTGTTTCAGGGCTTCGGTTGGAAGGGAAAAAAGTCTATGGGAGCTCGCGCTGATGCAAGTGAGTACCTTCGCTTCGTTAAGTATTTGATAGCTCGATACGGAGCAGGTCCTGCGATGTGGTTGGCGAATGCGGATTCCTCTGCTCGATCGCATATAGTCGAGCCGGCGGGTGAGACATTCGAAGCTTGGGACGCGTATGGACAGCCAACTGGGATTCACTACAGCCCTTTCGATGATGAACCTGCGGACTGGACTGACGACCCCGTACACGGCTTCCACTACAACCGAATACATCAAGACAAGTCGTGGCTTGATTTTCAATGGGCTCAGACCGGTCATGGAGGAATCCATAAACCTGAAAAGGTAGCGGCAATGTGGCAGAACCTGCCCGCGAAAGCGGTGAGCAACGGTGAGCCAACCTACGAGCGGATGGGTGATCCGGCACGCGCGACCGGATGGTGGCAAGGTCACGAAGCATGGCTAAACTTTGTCCACGGCGGAACGATGGGGGTGGTGTACGGCGCGGGTGGCTTGTGGAATTGGAAGCTTACGCCAGATGAAGAGGGTTGGGTTGAATGGGCCGATACAGAGGCTTCTTGGAAACAAGCGATCCAGTTCGAGGGGAGTCGCTTCGTTGGCTTTCTTGGAAAAGCAATGGAGGGTCTAGACGCGCTTGGTTGGTCCCCGATGGGTGAGGTCGGGGAGGGAATCTTTCTCATTGGCATCCCCGGGGAGGTCTACCTTTTGTACTTTTCTAAAGGAGGTTCGGCGGACATTAGCGATTTAGCAGCGGGTATGAGTTATCGCTGGTTTGATCCCGTTTCCGGCGTATCCGTAGAGCGGGGAATTCTTAAAAAGAGCTCTGGCATCTCCCACGCGCCTTCGCATGCCCCTTGGGTTTTGATTCTGGAGGCTTAGGAATGTCAGCCTAAAGGTGCTTGGGGATTAGAGACCTGATAATGTGGTGGCCTTCCCGTGCGTATTTTACTTGGCTTTCTCTTGGAAAGAACTGTCCCATATCTGTGCTAGTTCGCTGAGGTCGGCCACGATGTAGTCTGGCTTGATCGCTAGCGGGGAACTGTGGTGTGCCCCGGGAGGCCCTTTCCTTTGTCAGAACGCTACTCGAGCTACCTCGCTATTCATTCGGAAGTGTGATGGACACGGCACGGTTGTTAGGGCTACGAACAATCTTTGGATTCTTTTCTTTGGGGAGCAGATCCTTGGTGAGCCACGGCTGGACAAACCATTCTGGGGAATACCGATCGTAGGAAATAGCAAAGTGGATCTCTTTGCTTGTTTGGGGATCGAAGCTTCCGGATGCGTTCGACTTAATGGAAATATGGGTCAAGCCTTGCTCGCTTGCTTGACCTTGAGGATAGGAAATACTCGAGGCGTCTAATTTTATGGATACACCATCGATGGCTAGCTCCGTTTGATCGAGCAGGGCCTGGGCAAAGCTCTGCATTTCGTTTTGCCCTAGGAAGCCGTTGTGGTCGAGATCCAGATCCTTTGACATTTGGTTGCCTATTTCGGTCGAGGGGACGATGGCAATTTCGACAGTGATGACGTTTCGCGAGAGCGTCAGGTTGGCCTGCTGGTACATGATGTTGTGCGGGTGGGCCGAGAGCGGAGAGCTGGCGCAGGTGATCAGAAAACTGGATACAACAGCTTTTACTTGGAAATCCATGAGGAACCGTAGTCGTTGCTGGGGTCGCGGTACATGTTGTGGGCGTGATCGTTTGAGTTGGAACTGCCCTCGGGGGAATATTCGATGATTAGCGAGGGGCCGGTGATGCGATAGTAAGCGGTACCGGGCTGGTCTTGCGGGCCCCACCAGCCGAACCAAGTCTGTTCGAGTTCGGCTTGAACGATCTTCATTTTGGAGAAGAAGTCGTCTTGGTTGATAAAGCCGAGGCGTTCGCTGATCAGTTTGAGAAACAAGCTTCTTTGCTCAGGCGTGAGGTCGGCTCCTGAAATGCCTTCGGGTGCGGGGGTCACTCCGTGTTGTCCGGGGCCGAGCAACAGGCGAGTCTTTCGGTTCGAGCGCACGGCAAGTGTCTTTTGATCGTCGCTGAGGCTTTCCAGAAGGGCTTGGGCGGCGAGGACTTCTGCTTCGGTGATGAAGATTTTTTCCCCTTTGAAGGTTATGTTCAACGGCTCGCCGCCCGTTAGCATTGGCGAAAAGGAAATGTCAGGCCCGAAGACGGTCGCGTTGATGGCTAGATGGTGCCCGCCGAATTGTAGCATCCAAGGTTGGTTGAGGGACGGTGCCCCGAGGAAGGATACGAAGTAGTTGGCTTCGCTAAAGTTCGACTGTTTGTCGTAGTTGCCCGACGCGTTGTCAGCTTCGAGTTGGTACTCAATGTTTCGAAAACCGTCGCCGCTCATGACTTGTTGAAGGAGATTGTCCAAGGCACTAAGCTGTTCTTGGCTCATATCTCCGCGTCGGATACCCCGTCGAGTCACGTAAGGATGGGGGAAATTCGACCATTTGGCTCGTTGGGCGTTGTCCTCGAAGGGGAAGATTACTGTTTGGCGTTGGCTTTCATCAAGCAGGGCGAGAAAGGATTTTGCTGCTGTCACGATAGCCTGGGTCTGCGCGTCCGCGGCAGGTACGGTGAACGCTTCTGCTATCGAAATTTGTACTGGAGGGCTGGAGAGGTCGCCGCCGCCCCCATTTTCATCCCATATCGCAGCGATCGCGATCAGCACTAGTACAGCGGCCGAGGAGAGCGATAGGATTATTTTTTTGGTCGATTTGGTTTTCATGAGCAGGCGTTTGTCCCGATCTCGTCAGCAAGAAGAAACTTAGCCAGCACAAGATATATCGAGATCGTTGGAATGGATTGTTGGTTCGAGGATTGGTTGAAGCCTTGTTCTACATTTCGGATCCAATGTGCAAGGTTGATCCAGCTGTGCTCTGTCTAAGCTTCTCGCAGCTCCCTGCCTTTTAATTGGAGGCATTTAAGCGCAAAAAAGCCGCAACTGTGAAGTTGCGGCTTTTGCCCATTTTGAAATGGTCGGGGTGAAAGGATTCGAACCTTCGACCTCCTGGTCCCAAACCAGGCGCTCTACCAGGCTAAGCTACACCCCGTAAAAAGGAGCAGCAAAAGATTGGGAATTGGGACTTCTGTCAAGTTTAAGTTCCATTTGTTTTAGGAAATCTCCGTGATCTGCTGGCTTGGGTCCTAAATATGGCATTGCGCCGCTCTGGGAATGCGCTTCTTGTTTGGTCGAAACTCGTCGCTTGCGGCATTTCTCTTCGGAAAAATGGATAACTTATCTTCTTCAGATCTAGACTCACCTTCTAAAACCCCCCTCTTCATTGCGATCGCGGCTGTAATCTTGGCCCTCGTTTCCCTTTGGATGGGCTGGATGGGGCTTTCTCGTGCAACATTGCTGGAGGCGGAGATAAAGAGGCTTGAAGAAGCGGCGAGTGACGACAGTGGCCTCGAGGAGGCGGTTCAGGCTAACAAGGATCGCTTGGAACAGCTCTCAACGAGTGTGAATGGCTTCTCGAAAAACGTGAACAAGGCACTCAAGGAGGCGAGCGACGATCTGGCGAAGACTCGCTCTGATGTTCGTCGGGTGGCCATGGATGCTGGAATGGCTAAGAAAATGGTCGAGGAGCTGGAGGAGAAAGGGGTGCAGGTTTCCGTTGTTCCGACGGCGTCCTCAAGCCCTGCAAGATCGGCGGAGCCGGTGGCGAAAGCTCCCGATGCGGCACCAGGAAAATCTGGCGTCTACACCATCAAAAGTGGAGACACCCTCGGCAAGATCGCAGCTGCCTACAAAATAAGCCTCAGCCAACTGCAAGAGGCCAATCCGGGCATTGACCCGCGACGCCTGCGCATTGGGCAGCAATTGGTCGTTCCTGCGCCGTAGTTTAGGCAGGCGACTTCTAGTTTAAATCCGTTTTCCGAAAGGATTGATTCCGATGGACGATTTCGAACCCGCAGAAGCCGAGGCCGGAGGCGAGACTAAGATCCACCCTTGGGATGTCCTCAGCGAGAGTGAGTTAGTTAGCTGTCCTATTTTTGACCTTGTCTCGCGTCGCTTGAGGCACCCCGTTCGCGGCTCGGAGGGAGATTTCTACGTTATCAAAACGAGGGATTGGGTTAATGTGATTCCGGTCACGCCGGATTACCAGATCGTGATGGTGAGGCAGTATCGCTTTGGCATCGAAGACATGTCTTGGGAGATTCCTGGAGGCATAATCGATGGAGGCGAGGACCCTGTTGAGGCCGGCGCCCGAGAGCTAGAGGAAGAGACGGGTTATGTCGCTCGAGCGTGTCACTACATTGGGAGCGTGGCTGCCAATCCAGCCATCCTCGATAACAACAGTCATTTTGTTTGGGCGGAAGCGGTTGAGCTGCGATCCAGTCTAAGCTGGGACGAGCATGAAGAGATGGAGGTAAGGCTATTCCCGATCGACGAGGTCTATGCCATGGCTCATCGAGGTGAGATCCGGCACTCGCTGGTGGTGGCGGCCTTGTTTCAGTTTTATCCGGAGTGGGAGAAGATCAAAGCGAGACGTCGCTGAGCCGGTCGTTGTCCAGATCGTGCCCTTCGACCAAGCTTTCGAGATCGTGCCTAAAAGAGAGGCGAACCGTCGCTCCTCCGTCTGCGTTGTTAAAGGCTTCCGCTACGCCTTTGTGTAGGTCCATCACTAGTTTAGTCAGGGCTAGGTTCAGCCCGAGGGTGTGGTCCCGATAGGAGTTTACGTCGTCCCTTCCCTTAACGAATATCTTGAAAACGTTTTTTAACACTTCCTCGGAAAAGCCTTCTCCTTGGTCGCTGATTTCGAGATGGAGGTAATTGGGGTCTGAGTGAGTGGCGACTAGGATTCTCGTTCCTTGGGGGGAATGCTGAGAGGCGTTGAGCAGAATTTCGCGAAGGCAAATGTTTATCAGCTCCAAGTCTGCGAAGGTTTGGTTTTCCGCTTCGAGCTGATAAGTGATGCCCTGGCTCATCGATTTGAGTTCGGGCTCTAGTTCTTCTGCTATGCAGCTGAGTAGGCTGGCGAGTTCCGTTTCTTGTAGCTGAGGTGAGTATAGTTTGGCTCGCAAACTGGAGATTCTCTCTGCGATCAGCATGAACTGCTCTAGGCGTTCGCTGGAACTCTCAAGAATGGAGATGAACTCTGTCTCGCTGGACCCCTCATTGTGCTGGGTGCTCATCTTGAGAAGTTGAGTTGCCCCTTTTAGGCCGTTGAGAGGGGTCCGCATTTCGTGGCTGATTATTTTCAGGAAGTCGTATTTCAGCTGATCGCTCTCCCGGAGTTCTTGGTTCGCCTTTTCCAGGGCTTTGTTTTTCTGCAGCAGCTCGTCACTTAGCTTCTGATTTTGTCTCTTGAGTTTGTAGAGACTGAGCGCTTGCTCGATAGTTTTTCGCAGGTTTTCGGTATCCCAAGGCTTGCGAATATACCTGAATACGGACGCTTGGTTTACGGCGTCCTGGGCGGCATCTATGTCAGAGTAAGCGGTGACGAGAATGCGGCAGGGGTCCGGGTGCTTTTCGAGTGCCTTGGTTAGAAACTCTACACCGGTCATACCTGGCATGCGCTGGTCGGATATGACTAGGTCGATTTCCCGTTTTTCGAAGAGGTTCAGCCCCTCATGGGCGTTGTCGGCGAGAAGAACATTATAGTCGCGACGGAAGGAGTTTCTGAAAGCATTCAGATTCCCTCTCTCGTCATCGACGTAGAGAATGGTGAATTCCTTATCCATTGGCGGATTCGATGGCCTCAATTATCAGGCTCTTAAGTACTTTTTCCTCCCATGGCTTAGAGAGGAATTTGTACAGTTTGTATTCTTCGAAGGCGAGGTTGATGTCATCTGGCTGTGCGTATCCAGATAGCATGACGCGGCTGGGCGGCACGTCCGGGTATAGGTCCTTTATTTCTTTGAGAAGTTCGACCCCAGACATATCGGGCATCATCTGGTCTGTGATGAGCAGGTCGACTCGGTTGCTTTTCAGGATTTCGACTGCAGCGTGCGGATCGCTAGCGAGGAGGATGTTAAAATCTCGGCGAAAAGTATTTTTAAATATACGCAGGTTCGATTGTTCATCGTCTACGTATAAGATGGTGTAGCGATCTTTCGCAGTTTGTCGCAATGTCGGGGGCATCATAGCGGTTTTGAATTCTGGCTTTCTTCTGTATTTTGCTCAATAGGTATTTCAAGAGTGAATACGCTCCCTTTACCGGATTCGCTTTCAAGAGAGATTCTCCCTCCGTGATCTTGGATGATCGAGTATGTGATCGCTAGACCGAGTCCAGTCCCTTTGCCGACGCGCTTAGTAGTAAAGAAAGGGTCGAAGACTTTGGCTTTTACGTTATCTTCCATACCCATTCCATCATCAGCAATCGAGACTACAACGGTCTTCTCCTTGGCTTGGGTGGTGATTCGAATACATCCTTTTCCCGGCCCGTCATCGATGGCGTCAATGGCATTGCTGATCAAATTCATCAATGCTTGGTTTAGCTTGCTTGGGAAGCACACTAAGGCCGGCAGGTTCGGGTCGAAGTCGCGCTCGATCCTTATGTTGTTTTTGGTCTTATTCTTGAGGAGCACGAGAACGCCTTCGATGTCCTCATGCAGGTTAGTGACATCCCAAGACTCTTGTCCTAGACGGGAGAATTTGCTCAAGCCGGAAACGATTTCTGTGATGCGCTTGGCTCCTAATCTTATATCAACCAAGGTTTCGTCGATAGCGGTGAAGGCCTCATGAAAGCCGACTTCCTTTTTCAGCTGATCCAGCTCTTCGATGGCGAGTTTCGGATTTTCGGCTTCGGGTAGTTGTTCTGTTTTTTTGAATACAGCTCTGACGTCCTCAAAGTCCTTGGCGATGCTGTGGACGCCGGCGTAGACGAAGTTGATCGGGTTGTTTATTTCGTGTGCAATGCCTGCGGTCAGGACGCCCAGAGATGCCATCTTCTCTGATTGGACAAGTTGGCTTTGAGCGTATTTGAGTTTATCCAGTGTTTTACTCAGCTCGGTCGCTCGCGTTCTTAGTTCTTCGCGCGCAGTTTTGAGCTCGGTGATGTCGCGAGCTATCCCTACCAGTCCGATTGGGCTGTCCGAGTCGGACCCGAATATAGGGGTTTTGGTCGTCTGGTAGTCCCGGACTTTGTCATCAGGGGAGATATTTATTTCTTCTTGGGTGACGCCCACACCGCTTTCCATGATCTTTTTTTCGTCTTCACGGAAAGATCGGGCCAAGTCGTAGTCGAAAAAGTCGAAGTCTGTCTTGCCTACTACATCTTCTATAGAGTTCGCACGCAAGCAGGTGGCAAACATGGCGTTTCCGTTGAGGTATCGGCTTTCGGTATCCTTAAAAAATACTGGGTCAGGGATATTGTCGATCAGGGTTTTCAGCTGTTCTCGCTCCAGCTCTATCTGAAGTTTGTCCTCAACATTTTTGGTAATATCTTTGGCGAGTGTAGCCGTGCCGATCATATTTCCAGTGTCATCGATGAGGCGGTTCTGCTTGAATTCGAAGGTTCTCGTCCCATCTGGGAACTGGACTGCGATTTCTGAGGATTGTGAAGAGTCCGCTTCGCCAAGGCTCTCGACGGGTTCGGTCCGCTCTACTAAAGCCCTCAGTTCTGGCACTAGGTAGGGAAAGCTGGAGTTCCCGATTAGTTGGGCGACGCGATCGACACCGAACAATTTGGCTGCCGAATCGTTGGCTGCGATTATAGCGCCATCGCTATCTTGAGCGAAAAATGGGTCAGGAATAGTATCCAAGACCTTCTGCCACAGGAATGGATTGTTCTCATTTGTCGCAGGCTTGGGGATGGACATGGCTTTGCTCGCAGGTGCAGGTTGTAGAAGAGGGTATGCAAATGCGGTCGTTCGCGCAAGCCGTAAGGGCAAGTTCGTCTTTGCGCTTAAGTCTGAACCACTTCAGACACCTGAATCGAGGTCTGGGTCAAAAGCTTAGCTTATAGGTTCGCGACTATCAGCTAATCTTTATGGCTGCATTGGAATTAGATTCTATTCCTAATTGACCCAATAAAGATAAGTCATTACTCGTTTCGGCCTTCGCTAAGGACGGCCCGTGTTTAGATCCGTCCTAGTGAAAATAAGACTAGTTTACCGATGAATATTCTCAACGCCCTCTTCAAAACCTCGCTGGGGAAGAAAGTGATCATGGCGGTCACCGGACTCGTCCTTGTCGGGTTCGTGTTTGGCCATTTGGTCGGCAATATGCAGATCTTCTCCCCGCCGGAGAAAATCAACGCCTACGCGCACTTGCTGCAGTCGCTAGGCCCAGCCCTCTGGCTGATCCGAGGCTTCTTGCTTCTCATGGTCGGCCTCCACATTTGGTCAGCGGTTGCTCTCGTTCTAGAGAACAAGGCTGCTCGCGGACCGGAAGGTTACGCAGGCCAGAAGACGCTCAAGGCTTCCTACGCTTCTCGCACCATGCGTTACAGCGGCCTGATCGTTTTCGCCTTCATCGTTTACCATATCCTGCACTTCACGACCAAGACAGCTTACGGTCCTGAATTGTTTATGGTGGATTTGCACGGAGAGATGGTTCCAGACGTCCACACCATGATGGTGCTCGGTTTCCAAAACGTTGGGGTATCGATCTTCTATTTGGTAGCTATCGCGCTTCTCTCTCTCCACCTCAGCCACGGCATCTCCAGCATGTTCCAGTCGGTTGGCTTTCGTACCCGCTCTTGGGGAGGTTGCCTGAACAAGATTTCGATCTTGCTCTGCATCGTCTACTTCCTCGGCAATGCGGCGATCGTCGGATCAGTGCTTACTGGATACGTCAAGGTTCAGAATCCTGCGGTTCAAGCTGCTCTAGCGGCTGAGTGCGAGGACGACTGCCAAGACTGTGAAACTCATCTTGTGGCTAACAACTAGATTTTCCCTCCGATGAAATTAGATTCTAAGATACCATCCGGCCCGCTCGAAAAGAAGTGGGAGAAACACATAATGGAGGGCAAGCTCGTCAATCCCGCCAACAAGCGGAAGTACGAGATCATCATCGTCGGTTCCGGTTTGGCTGGAGCTTCGGCGGCGGCGACCCTTGGCGAACTCGGCTACCGGGTAAAGTGCTTCACTTTCCACGACAGCCCGCGTCGCGCCCACTCGATCGCAGCTCAAGGCGGTATCAACGCTGCCAAGAACTACCAGAACGACGGTGACAGCGTGTATCGCCTTTTCTACGACACGATCAAGGGAGGTGACTTCCGCGCTCGTGAAGCGAACGTTTATCGTCTCGCCCAAGTTAGCGCTAGCATCATCGACCAATGTGTCGCTCAGGGTGTACCTTTCGCTCGCGAATACGGCGGCCTTTTGGACAACCGCTCTTTCGGTGGAGCTCAGGTCTCTCGTACCTTCTACGCTCGCGGCCAAACGGGGCAGCAGCTTCTGCTCGGAGCTTACTCAGCACTGAACTGCCAGATCGCTGCCGGCAACGTCACGATGTACAACGACCAGGAAATGCTGGAGTTGGTCAAGATCAACGGCGAAGCCAAGGGCATCATCACTCGCAATACTATTACAGGCAAGATCGAGCGTCACTCTGCTCATGCCGTGGTACTCGGTACTGGTGGTTACGGTAACGTCTTCTACCTCTCGACCAATGCTCAAAACTCCAATGCGACTGCCGCTTGGAGAGCGTACAAGAAGGGAGCAACCTTCGCGAATCCTTGTTACACTCAGATCCACCCGACTTGTATCCCAGTTTCTGGAGACAATCAGTCGAAGTTGACTCTGATGTCGGAATCGCTTCGTAACGACGGTCGTATCTGGGCTCCTAAGAAGCAAGGCGATAAGCGTCCTGCCTCTCAGATCCCTGAAGACGAGCGCGACTATTATCTAGAGCGCAAGTATCCAAGTTTTGGTAACCTCGCTCCACGTGACATTTCCTCCCGCGCCGCGAAGGAAGCTTGTGACGATGGACGCGGCGTCGGCGAAACTGGTCTTGGTGTTTACCTCGACTTCTCGGATGCCATCAAGCGTTTGGGCGAAGACACGATCCGTGCCCGTTATGGAAACCTCTTCGATATCTACAAGGAAATCACTGACGAAAGCGCGTACGAAGTTCCGATGCGTATCTTCCCTGCGGTCCACTATACGATGGGCGGCCTCTGGGTTGACTACAATTTGATGAGCAACGTCCCAGGCCTCTTCGTCATGGGTGAAGCGAACTTCTCCGACCACGGCGCGAACCGCCTCGGAGCTTCCGCTCTCATGCAAGGATTGGCCGATGGTTACTTCGTTCTTCCGTATACGATTCCTCACTACTTGGCGGACGTTCCAAGAACGGAAGCTCCTTCGATCGATGCTCCTGAATTCGTCGAAGCCGAACAAGACGTCATCAGCCGCACGCAGAAGCTGCTCGACAACAACGGAAAGCAAACCGTTCGCAGCTTCCACAAGCGTTTGGGCAAGATCATGTGGGAATACTGCGGTATGGCTCGCAACAAGGAAGGTCTGGAAAAAGCCCTCAAGCTCATCCCAGAACTCCGCGAAGAGTTCCACGCCGATGTACGCGTTCCCGGTACTGCCAACAGCCTCAATCAGTCGCTTGAAGTGGCGGGCCGCGTAGCGGACTTCCTCGAACTTGGCGAACTGATGTGTCGCGACGCCTTGGCTCGCGAAGAGTCTTGTGGCGGTCACTTCCGTGAGGAGCACCAGACCGATGATGGTGAAGCTCTTCGCGATGACGAAAACTTCAATCACGTAGCGGCTTGGGAATTTAAGGGTGTCGATGCGGAGCCGACCAGGCACCGTGAGGCGCTCGAATACGAGTCAGTCAAGATGGCTACCCGCAGCTACAAGTAATCTTCAGCCCATTAATAGGAAGCTATTGTAATGAAAGTTAAACTAAAAGTCTGGCGCCAAGAGAACGCTGACGCGCAAGGCGGCTTCGAAGAATACGAGGCTGACAACGTAAATCCGAATATGTCCTTCCTCGAGATGATGGATGTCGTCAATGAGGGCATCATCGAGGATGGCGGCAACCCGATCGCTTACGCTCACGATTGTCGCGAAGGTATTTGCGGTACTTGTAACTGCATGATCGACGGTAAGCCACATGGTCCGGAGACAGGTGTTACAACCTGCCAAACCTACATGCGCAGTTTTAAGGATGGGGACACTATCACAGTTGAGCCATTCCGAGCTAAGGCATTTCCGGTCCAGAAGGACTTGATCACGGACCGTTCTGCGTTCGACAAGATCCAGCAGGCTGGCGGTTTCGTCAGTGTTCGTACTGGGGCATGTCAGGATGCGAATGCGATTCCGATCGCCAAGGAGATCGCGGACCTCGCGATGGATGCAGCGGCTTGTGTTGGCTGTGGTGCGTGTGTGGCGGCTTGTAAGAATGCCTCTGCCATGCTGTTCGTCTCTGCGAAGGCAGGTCAGCTCAACCTACTTCCTCAAGGCCAACCAGAGAAGGACAAGCGCGTCCTCAACATGGTTGCTGCGATGGATGAGGCTGGATTCGGCAACTGTACTAACCAGTACGAATGTTCGGCCGCTTGTCCTAAGCTGATCTCCGAGGAGTTCATCGCCAAGCTCAACCGCGACTTCATGGGCGCTACAGTTCGCAACGCATTCAAGGCGAAACCGCTCTGATCGTTCGAACCCTAAGCTAAGCTTTTCGAAGGCGACTCCACGGTGGAGTCGCCTTTTTGTTTTTCTCGCTCAGCAATTTCGAAGGGAGATCCAGTTTCATGGTGTTGTACCCAACGGGTTTGGTTCGACTCGCCTTGTATCCATGAAAATTGAACGCATCTCTCGCCTGGCCGCGGCGGTATTTCTTATCGGTCTGAGCTTTGTAATGGCAGCTTGCGACACCACGGGAGCTTCCGGGGCGGCGGGAAAGAGCGTAGAGGAGCCGGTCGTGATCACCAAGGGTATGGAGGCTTCCGATCTCTTGTCTGTTCTAGGGGAGCCTTTCGAGATTCGACCTGCGTCTCCTGAAGTGGAAGGTACTGAAATCTGGGTCTATCGCAAGGTCGATGAAAACGTGCAAATGGTGGTCTCGGGCACGGTGGAAACGCCTGGTATGGATATTGGCGGCGTTCCGATGACAATCACGGATGCTGTCTATACACCTGCGACCACTAGGACGGTAGAGGAGACCCTGTTTTTGATTGTCGATGGTGTACTCGTCGCTTGGAAGGTTCAGCGAGATGTACTAGAGCGACTCGACTAGGGGAGCGGACTAGCCGGCTAGAAAAGCTCGAGGGCTTCGACGCTCTCGAAAGCGATCCAAGTACAGGCGATGAGGAATCCCCAAATTGCTACGAAAGCGATCGAGCGCTTCAGCTTTTTGGTTTTGTCATGACGGTCCAGACTACGTTTGCGGAAACCGCTTTGGCGAAGGAAGCTGGCGAACTGAACGTTTTTCACTCCGTCTCCGTCGGCTCTCCGACGTAGCATTGCATCCTCCTTAACGGGGGAGCTTCGTAGCAGTGTTTTCAAGTAGTTCAGCATGAGTACCTTCTTCGCGTTTTACGCCTTAGTTATGACAGACGTCTAATTGTCAAAAGTGTTCAGCGTAAATCTAAATTTTGAATAAAAGAATCGGGTTTTTTTGAAGTTTTACGGATTTATGGAAAAGAGGTCCCCCTTAACTCGCTATTGCTATCGAAGATATCTCTCCTAAAAACGGATACGAAATGAGCAAACCCCTCAATATCACAGTCTGCGGAGCGGGAGCATGGGGTACAGCCATGGCTCTGCACTGCGAGCGGCAAGGCATGTCGACCACCTTGGTTGCGCGTCGCCCTGAACAGGCGACTCAGATGAGCCGTGAACGTGAAAACACTGATTATCTGCCCGGGCATGCCTTTGGCTCCGGGCTTAAGGTTTCTTCGGACTTAGATGAAGCCCTGGGGGACGCGGATGTTATTTTTCTTGGAGCCCCTTCCTACGCATTGCGGGACTGGTGCGCCCGTATCGCCCAGCTCGAGTCTGGTATCCTAAAATCGGATGCATTGCTCGTTAGTCTTGCTAAAGGTCTCGAAGTCAGCTCTGGCAAGACGCCTTGTGGGATTATTAAAGAAGAGCTTCCGGCTTCGATCGTGGGTTGCCTGTCTGGTCCCACTTTTGCTGGCGAAGTGGCTCAAGGGAAGCCGACGGCTATGACCTTAGCGTTTGGCGATGATTGCGGAATCCAGGTTCAAGCGCTCCAGAACGCGATCAGCGGCCCGAACCTTCGAGTGTACGCAAGTTCCGATCTGCAGGGTGTGGAGCTGGGTGGTTGCATGAAGAATGTTTACGCCATCGCGGCTGGCTGTTGTCAGGGACTAGGGCTCGGCGATAATGCCCTCGCTTCTTTGCTTACCCGAGCGGTGGCGGAGATGGTACGCGTCGGTCTGGACCTAGGGGCAAGCCTGGAAACGTTCTATGGCCTAAGCGGGTTTGGCGACTTGGTGGCGACTTGCCATGGCGAGTGGAGCCGTAACCGAACGTTTGGGGAGGAGATCGCCAAGGGCAGTTCTGCCGCTGAAATCATCAGCAACCAGAAGACCGCGGTTGAGGGGTATCGCACTGCAAAGGCTTTCCATCTTGCCTGTTCTAGTCGCTCGATAGAGGCGCCTATTCTCGAACAGGTCTACCAGATTTGCTACGAGTCGAAGCCGCCTATGCAGGCTCTCAACGACTTAATGACCCGCGATCTGAAAAAAGAGTAGCGGTCGGTCGTTGCGCGTTTGGCACTCCTTGCGGTCTCGCAATTTTCTGGTGAGTCGCTAGCGAATTGGGAGTGTCTGTTTCGTACCGCAAGCGTGTTTGGTCTTGGGCTTGTTTCGATTTTGCCAATTCGGCATTTGGAACTCTGGTCCTGACATTTGTATTCAATACTTACTTTACCCTGTCCATCGCTCCAAGTGAGTCGGAAGGCACGACGCTATGGGGGAACACTGTAGCCATCGCTTCGATACTCATTGCCATCTTGTCTCCCATGCTTGGAGCGGCGGCGGATGCGTTCGGATGGAAAAAGCGTTTTCTAGCAATTTCGGTCGTTCTCGCCGTTTTAAGCACCGCTGCCCTCTATTTGCCTGGAAAAGGAGATGTGTACCTAGCGTTGACCTTGTTTAGCCTTTCACTCGTTGCGACGGAACTTTCGATCGTATTCAATAACGCCTTTCTTCCCGAGATCGCCAAGAAGGAGGAACATGGGAAAGTTTCGGGCCAAGCGTTCGCGCTCGGTTACGCAGGCGGGCTTATTTGCCTGCTCATAGCATTGGTCGGTTTCCTGCCGGAGGGTGGTGATCCGTGGTTTGGACTCTCTCGAGAGGGTGGGCAAAATGTACGGGCTACTAACGTGCTGGTAGCAGTTTGGTTCCTCGTATTCAGTATTCCACTTCTCTTCTGGGTGAAGGAGCGGAGGCCTAAGCGGCATCCGGAGGGCTTTTTAGTGGTGGCTCGTCAATCCTTCGGGCGCATGGCGGATACATTCCACCACTTGAGAGAGTATCGCCAGCTCTTCTGGATGCTGATCGCCCGCCTGTTCTATAACGATGGGTTGGTCGCCATTTTCTCGTTTGGCGGGATCTACGCCACGGTCGTTTTTGGGTTCACATTTCAAGATCTGATGATTTTTGGAATCGCTTTGAATGTATGCTCCGGGGTCGGATCGCTACTTTTCAGTTTTATTGAAGATCGTATTGGCAGCCGTATTACAATTGTCATTTCCCTCGTGGCCTTGGTTGGCTCGACTTCGGTAGCCTTGTTCATAACCAGCAAGGCTGCCTTTTGGGTTTGCTGCGTGGTGATCGGATTGTTCCTCGGTCCTAACCAATCGGCGAGCCGCGCTTACCTGAGCCGCTTGACTCCGGAAGAGAAGGCCAACGAGTTTTTCGGCTTCTTTGCCTTTTCCGGCAAGGCGACCGCTTTTCTTGGTCCACTGCTCTATGGCCAAATGGTGGCGATCTACGATTCGCAGCGGGCGGGCATGGCGGTTATCCCTGCCCTTATGGTCGTGGGGATGATAATCTTCTTGCTGAAAACGCGTGAAGTTTCAGGCGAGGAGTCGGTTGCTTCGTTGGATAAGGAGTGAGTAGGGAAAGAACGCAAAAGACTTGGGCTTGGTATTGGCTCTCCGTTTTGTTTGTCGTGGCGGGTGGCTACCTGGGCGCCAGAGCGTATCCAGGAGGGTTCGATTGGGCTTATGAAGTGATGTCGGCCCTCGCTTCGCAAAAGCACAATCCCGAGGGTGGGCATTGGTTTGCCGGAGGGCTCGCGCTGGGGATGGCGTGCCTATTTCCGGTTGGGTTTCTCTTTTTGCGGGAATCAAAGGAAGGCAAACGGCGAGAGGTTTGGTTTTCGCGGGTGATTTTAGGCGGAATCTTTTTTGGTGTGCTGGTGGGTCTAGAGCGTCTGTTTGTTTACCATATATCGGATGTGGTTCATAAGGCCCACGAGATCTTGGCCTTGTTTTGCT
Source organism: Pelagicoccus albus (assembly GCF_014230145.1). Lineage (NCBI taxonomy): Bacteria > Pseudomonadati > Verrucomicrobiota > Opitutia > Puniceicoccales > Pelagicoccaceae > Pelagicoccus > Pelagicoccus albus. Next base: position 859,515 of record NZ_JACHVC010000012.1, on the reverse strand, counting down.
TTCTTTCTCTCTTCATCGGCATTCTGGGGCTGACGCTCTCGCGGACTGGTCGATCGAATTTATCCCGTTGGTCGGCTCTTTGGGTTGTGCTGCCGCTCATGGCAATTGGATTGAGCCAGCTAGCTCTTTACTTCGATCAGCGGGATTTGGGCTGGGTCGACACAGAGTGGCGTACCATGGGTATTCCCGTTTGGTACAGCTTTGCCTTTTGGCAATGGCTGGCTGCTGTTTCGCTGTGGATTAGCCTCGGTTTATTGTTAAGGCAGAAACCGCAGCGAGCCTGACTTGCTGGTCACGGAGCTTTAGCAGTAAGGACGGCTCGTTTGGGGGCGGGGTAGCCTTCGATGGTTTTTGTTGGGTCGTTCGGATCGAGGAAATCTTTCAGGGATTCGAAGATCATCCACTCGGTACTGCGTTGTTCCTCGAAGGTGGTGGTGGATACGTCGATAATCTTTATGTCGCGGTAGCGACAGCGCGTAACCCATTGCACCAAGGTTTCCACTGTTGGGATGAACCAGACGTTTTTCATCTTGGCGTAGTACTGGTCCGGCACGAGAGAGTAGCCCGCGGGACCGTCGACGATGATGGTTTCGAGGACGAGCTCCCCTCCGGGGCGGAGGTAGTTCCTTAACTCATACAAGTGATCGAAGGGAGATCTCCGGTGGTAGAGTATCCCCATACTGAATACTGTATCAAAGGCGGGAAGGGCGGGGGGAAGTCCCTCGATACCGAAGGGCAGAACCCAGACCGGAGGCTCTTGCAGGTACTTTCGCACCGCGAGGTACTGCATAACGTAGAGTAGAAAGGGGTCCGTGCCTAAGGCCAATTTCGCGCCCGCTCCTGCCATTCTCCAGCAGTGGTATCCGCTGCCGCATCCGATATCGAGGACGAGTCTGTCTTTCAGGTCCGATATCCCATCCAAGAGCCGATCCCATTTCAAATTGGATCGCCACTCCGTATCGATATGAGTACCGAAGAAGTCGAAAGGACCTTTGCGCCACGGGCGGAAGTTATGCAGAGTCCCGGGGAGGGCAGCGTGTTGGTCTGTATCCAGATCTTGGGCCTGGCCGATCTGGATAGCGGAGGATTTCTCTAAATCGTGTGGCGGGAGCGGCCCCACCTGCGGAAGTTCTTCGATAGCGCCGAGCCACTTGTCCAGGTGGCCGTTGTTCGATTCCAGGATTGCAGGCGAAACGCTGGCCTGCAGTTTTTCGATCCAAGGCTCGAGGTCGGTATCGGCGAGGAGTTCGTAAAGCTTTTCGTAGGTGGAGAGTGGCGACACGCGAAAGGGTTTTGGAAGACGCCTAGACGTCGGTGGTTTCGCCGTCCGGGTCGAGATAATTTCCTTCGAAAGGATCGCCAGTACTGCTTGGCTCTGGGTCCATGGCTTCCTCTGGAATACGAGAAATGGTTTCCAAAACGACGGGAATAGCGAAGGCGGCGATATTTTGCACGCTGGTCTGCATTTGCTCGAAGGTGAAAGGGCGAACGCCCACGGCAGGGTTGGAAATGGAGCAAATGGAGCCGTAGCGGATACCGAATTGGCGAGCGTAGATGATGCAGGTCGCTTGGTTCATGCTGGTCAGTTCGCCGCCCAGTTTACGCATCGCCTTGATTTCTGCTGGGCTTTCGAAGCGGCCCGGAGCGAATTGAACGAAGGTGCCGGTTTCGCGAAGCTTGCCCTCGTAGCCATTGGCAGCCTTTTGCTTTTTCGCTTCGTCGATGAGGATGGAGCGAACGGAAGGGCTGAGGGGAATTTCGAAGTTCGGAAAAATCCCCGGGCGGCTGTGGCCCGATGCGGCGAGTACGTCGTTGGGACGTTCGGCCCGCCATTCGATGAAGTCGTCGATGAAAACGATGTCGTCGAAGTCGAGCTCCGGGTCGATGCCTCCGGAAGTGGCTCCGCCGATGGCGTGTGTGACACCCAGTTCGTAGAGCGAAGTCCAGGTGCGGACATGGTACATGTCGTCCGACTCTCCGGCGGTCTTATCCATCAGGCCGTAGATGGGGATGTAGTAGAAGGGAGTGCCTTTGTAGCGCTTTCGGTAGATAACCGGGCTCGGGCCAGCTTTGGTCTCGAAGGAGAAGGAACCTTCGTCTTCAGCGAGGCCTTCTGCGAATTCAAGCGGAGTGCCGAAGGTAGTGCCGCCGACGACGGCGATATATACCTTTTCCCCATTGGGTGGCTCGGGGGCCTGTCCGAATAGTGAGCTAGAGGCGAGTGTAGTCATGAGAATGAGGACGAGTGATTTGAACATGGCCGCCGGCCAGCACTGCTCGTGCCACGGAGGAGTTTATGCATATTCGATTATTTGAATGCGAGGAAGGAGGCAAAATTGAAGCATTGCAGCCAAATTTCGTCGCGGGAGAAACCAGCTGCGGCGAGGCGTTTTTCGTGGTCGCCAATCGTTTCTGGGATCAGGACGTTTTCGATGGCGGCTCGTTTTTGGGCGATTTCGAGATCGCTGTATCCGTTTGCCCGCTTGAAGTCGTGGTGCAGGGTAGTGAGGTCGGCTTGAATTTGCGGGTCGTCGAAAAGGATCTTCTCGGATAGCACGAGGATGCCGCCCGGGAGAAGGCCCTCGCGGATGCGAGTGAGAAGGTCGAGTCGCTCTTCCTTGGGGATGAATTGTAGCGTGAAGTTAAGGGCCACGATGGAAGCGTTTTCGATGACGGTGTCTTGAATATCCTGGCAGATAAGCTCCACCGTGTGCTTCTGGCTGATATCGGCCATGTTTTCCCGGCAGCGTCGCAACATCGCGTCTGAATTGTCGATACCGCGAAAGGTGACGCCCGAAGTTGCGAGGCTTGACCCCATGGCGTGCATGCCGGCCCCGAGAGAGCAACCCAAGTCGTAGATGATAGATCCCGGCTTGGCGTAGTGTTGGGCGATGATGCCGAGATTCGAAAGTGTCATTGCGTAACCAGGTACGGAGCGGCGAATCATGTCGTCGAACACGTCGGCCACTCGCTCGTCGAAGACGAAGGAGTCGATTTGGGCCTGAGGGTCGGCGTACACTTGATCTTTTTTTGGCTTGGCCATGTTTGCAGCAAACTTGGAAGCAGGCGGTTGCGGAGACAAGCTCACTCCGCACTGGCAACTGCGGAACTGTTTATCGGCGAGCTGGACAAAGTGTGGTGAATCCTAATCTTCCCCCCAACATGCTCACTCGCCTTTGCCTATTTTGGTTCAGCTTATCTCTCGCTAGCTTTTCATTGGCGAATGGGGAGGATTTCCTCGGCGTTCCCCGGGAGGAAATCGATGAGTTGGTGGCTCTTGGCTATAATTTGGATCCGCAAACGGAAGCCCTCGTAAAGGGAATGGCTGCGAAGTATCCTGAGTCGCCTGTTTCCGGAATTGTGGAAGCCGGTTTTCTCTATTGGATGCAGAACTATCAGGAATGGGATGAGGACTTGATGGAGGCGTTTGAGGCCCGCGCAGAGAAGGCCCTCGAAAAGGCGGAATCGTATTTGGATGAAAACGAAGACGATCCGGACGCCCGTTTTGCGGTGGCGATGGTCGAGCTGATGCAGGTCATCTATTACGTGGACCACCACCGCTGGTGGTCGGCTTTTTGGAAGTCTCGTTCTAGTCTCAAAACGATGAGGCGGCTGGTGGCCGAATATCCAGATTACCAGGATGCCAAACTACCGCTCGGTATGCACAACTGCTATATGTCGCGCACGCCAGGTTACCTCAAGCCGCTGGCGTTTTTGATGCGGTTCAAGGGGGATTGGGATCTCGGGATCCGCTACATGCAGGAAGCTCGGGATTATGGGCTCTTTTGCACGGTCGATGCAGGTTATTACTTGTCGGATATTTGGATGGAATTGGCGGATGACCGCTTGGCAGCTCGCGATGAAGCGGCTCGGCTGGTGCAGCGCTTTCCCGGAAATCTCCGTTTCCGGACCAAGCTGGCGGAATTGGAGCGGGGCTTAAGTCGCCATGAAGCGGCGCGGGATTTGGCCTTCAGCGTTTTAGAAGATGAGCGTATCGATGGATTTCCAGCTGTAAAAAAACAGTCCCTCGAAAGCTTGCTTTGGAGTTCCCTGGGCACTCAAGAGTTTGAGATCACTTTGGATACGGCCCTTCGTGTAGATGAGCTGGCCGAGGAGTACGAGCGACTCGAAGATTGGGCGATATGGGCCGATGTGGCGCGAGGGGAAGCTTTTCTCGCTCAAGGCAAACGCGAGGAAGCACTCGCTCTGTGGCGAGTCGTAACCGAGGCAGGGAATATCGATGCAGCGTCCGCTGCGACACGTCGATTGTCCGAAGTAGAAGGAGAAAGCTAAAGCGAGTCGATGTCTTCCTGCCCCGATTCAGCGCACGCTTGTCTAGCGCCGGGGCGGATTTCGATTGTCTTAGGTGCGTCCGTCCCCTGAATCCCTGCTTTATGGCTAACAAGAAGAACGGTAAGTTGGTGGTCGCTATGGTTTTGGGCAGCGTCTTGCTGGCGAGTGGCATCGCTTTCGCGGTGCAGCAGGTGATCAATGCAAACCAGGGAAAGCCGCCCCGTTCGGAGCCGTACAAACCGCCCGTCTCGCAAGAATAGCCGAATAGTTCCGGTCGTAGTCGTGAACCTAGAGTCTGTTGGCCGGTCTCTCTAGGATTGACCTAAGGCGTCGGGCCTCTATGGCGTCTTGGTTCTTTTTCACCATGAATCGCGTATACATCAAGACCTACGGCTGCCAGATGAACGAACGGGACAGCGAGCAAGTCGCCTCGTCCTTGCGCGATCGCGGGTACAGCATCGTTGATACTGAACACGATGCGGACGTCGTGTTGCTCAACACTTGCAGCGTGCGCGACCAAGCGGAGCAAAAGGCGATAGGCAAGGCTGGCTACTTGAAGAAGCGTAAGGTCGAAAATCCCAATTTCGTCCTCGGGGTGATGGGTTGCATGGCTCAAAACCACGGATCCTCATTGGTCGATCGTTTGCCGGATCTCGATTTGGTGGTGGGGACGCAGAAATTTCACCGCGTGCCGGACCATTTGGACAACTTGATCCAGAGCATGAATGGACAAGGCCCACGTCCAAGCTCGATTGTGGACCTTGCAGAGGAAGCGGGTTCGCAAAACACGATTCGCGACCACATCGGCAAAGCGGGTCAGGTGAGCGCCTTTGTCTCCATCATGCAGGGCTGCAACATGAATTGTGCCTTCTGCATCGTGCCCAAGACCCGTGGCCGCGAACGGGCCCGTCCCATCGAAGAGATTGTCGATGAAGTGACTGGTTTGGCGGAAAGTGGTGTAAAGGAGATCACTTTGCTCGGTCAGATCGTGACCAGCTACGGCCGTCGTGATTTTCCGGTGGTGGGTGGCAAGTCCCCCTTCGTCCAGCTGTTGGAGCGCATCCAAGACGTGAAGGGGATCGAGCGCATCCGTTTCACTTCACCTCATCCGCGTGGATTCAAGCAAGATTTGGTGGAAGCCTATCGGGATCTTTCCAAGTTGTGCGAGTACGTCCACCTGCCCTTGCAAGCGGGCTGTAACAAGACGCTGCGGGCTATGAATAGGCCTTACACGAAAGAGCGTTACCGTGAGATCGTGGATTCCCTGCGGGCGGTGGTGCCGAGCATGTATTTTTCAACCGACATCATTGTTGGTTTCCCAGGCGAGACGGAAGCGGACTTCGCCGAATCGGCGGCCTTCTTCGATGAAATTGCCTACGACATGGCTTACATCTTCAAGTACAGTATCCGAACCGGAACACCTGCGGAAACGATGCCCGACCAGATTCCTCAAGAGGAGAAGGAGCGTCGAAATCAAGTCCTGCTCGATATGCTACACAAGAGTTCACTAGCCCGCAATGAGAGCCTAGTGGGGACGACGGAGCAGGTATTGGTCGAAGGTCCTGCCAAAAAGGGCGATAAACTGGTTGGCAAGACACGAGGTTATCGGAATGCGATTTTCGATGGCAGCGAGCGCCTGAAGGGTCAACTGGTCGACTTGAAGATCAACCGAGCTACGGCCAGCACCGTCTATGGCGACTTGGTGCTTGCGGGAGTAGACGCCTAATCCTTTCTTCGAACGCACCGTGGAACTAAGCCTCACTCTTTCGACCCTTCTATTCGGGCTCATGCTGCTCGCCTTTGGCGGCAGTGTCCTAATGAAATACAGCTCCGCGTCGGCGCTCGCTCGCGGATTTCCCCGTTCGGAACAGGCTGGCAAGGTGTTGATGATTGTCGCGATGGTTTGGACGGCTTGGAAAGTCTGGAATTTGGGCCCCACCGATTACGGCGACTACAAGCAGTTCATCTTGGTAGGATTTGGCTTACTTGGCGTGCTCAGCTTTAAATATGCTGCAGATTTCCTCTCAGTCAGGGCATCGTCTATCTTGTATTTGTTTTTTGCCGACGCATTGCTGGAAAGCGCTTGGATGAGGTATGACGAACCGCTTCGATTGCTCCTCGTAACGCCGGTCTATATCGGTATCGCGCTTTCCCTGTATTTTGCCTATGCCCCGTACCGGGTTCGAGATTTCTTCACTTGGCTATTTTCGAAGGAATCTAAGGCCAAAAACGTATCAGGCGGGATTGCTGTTTATGGTCTGATTCTTTGCCTGATCGCATTTACGTTTTAGCTCCATGAACCTTCCCAAAGATGACGTCTCTCTTCTTTTGGTAATTGCCGGTCCTGCCGGCAGCGGAAAGACCACGCTATGCGAACGGATGGTGGAGGAGTTGGGGCACGTCGAGCGCGTAGTTACTTGTACAACCCGGCAGCCCCGTGAAGGTGAGAAGGACGGGGTAGACTACCATTTTCTGACCGATGATCAGTTTGATCGCGCCATCAATACGGGGGCATTTTTAGAGTGGGCCAAAGTGCACGCCAATCGATACGGAGTATTGAAAAGCGTGATACAGGATAAGCTCGATCAGCATATCGACCTTGTCATGAATGTGGATGTACAAGGCGTGGAAAATATTCGCGCTGCAGCGGAAGAGGATAAGCATCTTTGCAAACGATTGGTGACCATCTTTATTTTGCCGCCAGACTTGGAAGTAGTTCGCGAAAGACTCCGTGCCCGAGGGCAGGACGACGAAGAGGAGATCGAGCGTCGAGTACAGACTGCGACTCGCGAAGTGGATCTATGGCCGGAGTTCGATTACGTGATCGTTACCAAGTCGCGAGATGAGGACTACACTTCGCTTTTGGAAATCTGGAAGGCGGAAAAGCACCGCTCGTTGCGCCTGGGCTAGGGGTTAACCAGCCGCTGTGTCATCCGCCTTCAAAGAGGGAAAGTCAGCTCAACCGTCGTTCCCTGTTCGTCCGGACTTACACCCTCGCCAGATTCGGTGGAGGATATCTTGATGGCTCCGCCGCTCTTCTCCACGTAGCGTTTGACCAAGGGCATGCCGAACCCGGTGCCTGCCTCGTTGGAAGTTCCCTGCCGTGAGGTTTTGCTCGAGTCGCGGAAGACGTTTTTGAGAATCTCCGGAGGCATGCCGATCCCGTAGTCGCGCACTTTCACGACGCAGAAGCTGTCTTCAGATCCGGGTAGCCGTTGGGCCGTCATTTCGATCTTGTTTCCTGCGTTGGAGAACTTGATGGCATTGGTCAGCAGATTGTTGAGTATGTTGTGAACCAATACGACGCGCTTGATATTCACCGATAGCTCTGGATCGCATTCGGTGATAAGTTCGAGGTTTTTGTCTTTGATTCGTTCCCCGAGAATACGTCGGGATTCGTCGAAAGCGTCTTGGAGCTGGACCGTTTCTGATTTGAATTGTTTGTTGGTTTTGACGAGCGTGTGCTCTTCGCGAACGTGAGTCACGATATCCAACGCGCTTTGGCAGCAGCTTACCACGCTTTCCAGAACCTCCCTCGTAACCGGTTTATTCAAGCTGAGCTTGAGGTCGAGGAGGCTGTGAGCTGCGAAGATTGGGTTGACCAAATCGTGGCAGAGCACGCGAAGAAGGGCCTTCTGCTCTGCGATTTGAGCGGCATTTTCTAAGCGCAAGCGATGCATCAGGATGTGCATCCTAATTCTGGTTACAAGTTCCTCTGGGTAGAATGGCTTGATGAGAAAGTCGACACCTCCCGCTTTTAACGCGGCTACGCGCTGGGTGGGATCTTTTTTCCCCGACAAGAAGAAGACAGGTACATGCTTAGTGATCTTGGCACTCTTCAGCTTTTCGCAGGTTGAAACGCCGGCGTCGCTATTGTCGTTGTCCTCAAGCAAGATCAGGTCAGGTACGAGCTCAGCGACCTTGGACTCGAGCTCTCCCACTTGGGAGAATAGAAATACGGAACAGGGTAGATGCTCTTCGAGGCTATACTTCGCAATGTTCCGAGTGGATGCGCTATCATCCAGTATGAAGATCTTAAATACGCCTTTGTTTTGTACTTTCTCGCTCATCTTAGCAGTCCTTCAGGCTTGAATACACCTCTTCGACGTAAGCCTCGATTTCGCTTACTTCTTTGATCATTTCGGTTGTGCTCATCCGCAGTTTGTCACGTACGGAGTGGGCTCCATCCCGACAGAGAGCTCTCAGTCTTGGTGGGTCGACCAAGTGGACCGCGAGTTTTCGACCATAGTCGAGTAGCATGATCTGAAAGTCTTTCGAGCCGCTATCTTGTTTTTCTACCCGATCCACCAGCTCGGGCGGAAAGTCCCAAAGTTTAAGCAGAATCGCCCCCGCCTTCTGGTTGGTGAAACCGATCATCATAAGCTCCCATTCTACCTCGGGAATAAACCGATCCCAGAATACTTCGACCTGCCTGGTATGCAGAATCTGGTCGACTACGACACGGCCAATGCTGTGTAGCAATCCTAGGAGGTAAGCCGCATCGCTATCCATCCCCAGGTTTTTGGCCTGCCGCTCCATGAAGATCGCGGTAAAGTAGCTGTAGCGCCAGTACGCGTCCGCTGAGATACCGTAGGACTCTAGGTCCTTCATGAAAACCTGTTTGGAAAGCGCAAGACCTACGAGTTTAAGAGCTTGGTTGTAGCCAACCTTCTGGAGAGCTGTGGCAATGTTTTCGCTTTTATCGTTAAAGCCGTAGAGCGGACTATTGGCTAGTTGTACGATGGTACCCGAAATCGCCCCGTCCGACTGAATCAATTTTTCAGGTTCCGAGATGTCAGTATTCAGATCCTTCAAGATAGCGTCTAGTTTAGAGAGCACGGCCATGTTGCCGTGGAGATCTCCGACGCTTTTGATGGTTTCTTCAAAACTGGCTTCGTCTGGTGTGGTTGCCATGTGAATGTGGGAAAGGTATTCTATCGGCGCCGTTCAAAGCTTCTAGATCCAATGAGGAGAAAAACTGGATTTTCAGGATTAAGCTGCAGTTGGCTGCACGTTTTTTGGCAATCAGCCGCATGAAATAGGCGTTTCATTGGCGGGGCGGCGGGCTTTGTAGGCGTCATTCACTAAACTAGTCGCTCGACAACCGAAAGAACATTGTTCCATCATGAGTGCCCAACTTGCCAGTTTTTCCGACACATCCAACGTCACGATGAGTAATTCCAACACCGCTCGTAATTCACTGACAGAGAACGAGCTAGTGCAGGCGGGATACCGCTATGCTCTGTCTATCGCACGCCACCACCAAGATGCTGAGGACCTTGTCCAGCAGGCGTGGCTCAAGCTCCAGAGGGCCTATGGGAGAGTCGAGGGTACTCCAGTTCTTTTCAGAACGATTCGAAATTTGTTCTACGACATTAAGCGCCGCGACAAGATTGTACAATTTGAGCCGCTCGAAAAATCTCCGGAGCCAGGTAAAGGCGAGAGTAATGGGGTCTCCATGGATATGGAAATCGTTTTGAAGAATCTTCGCCCTGAGGAGAGAGAGGCTATTTATCTAAATGTAGTGGAAGGGTTTACCGCGACGGAAATATCAGAACAGACGGGTGCGCCAAGGGGCACCATTCTCAGTCACATCCACCGTGCCCGCCAGAAGTTGGCCAAAGCGTTTGGTGGAGAGTTTCGTGACGCTAAAAAGTAGGTCTTTGTTAAGCGATGAGTACTAACGACGAACAGTTGGATCAGTGTATTCGCGATTGTTTCCTCTCGGAATGTCTCTCGGCTGCGTCAGTCGATTCTATTCTCGCCCAAGGTAAGAAAGAGAAGGAAGTCCACGATCGGCCTTGGTGGCGCCCATGGATGCCGGTGGCAGCGGCAGCAGTATTTGTGATGCTTGCGTCTTTCGAAATAGGCAGACGTTACGATGTCTCTCAGTTTGCTCAAAAAGTCGCGGGCGAGATCGTGATGCGGCATAATGGGGCAAACCCATTCGATGTGGAAACGAGTAGCTTTGACGGTGTGCAAAACGGGCTGAAGGATTTGGCCTTCTCGGTTACGCCGCATGTGAAGCATGGTCTACTCTCTGCTTACGAGGTTGTGGGAGCTCGTTACTGTTTCCTAGAGGGGCAGCAAGGTGTTCACATGCGTGTCCGCAACCGTGCCACAGGTGCACTCTGCTCGTTGTACGTGGCATCCCTCAATGGGCCGCTCAAGGAGCTCAAGTCTTCGGACCGCGAAGTTCACCTAGCGGCCAACGACGTGACTTTGTGGGAAGATAGCGACCGGCTTTTCGCTCTTGTCGAGTGATCTGGCCGAGAGTGGTTGGGACTTCAAAAGTCTGTGAAAGCGGACGATTACTGGCCGCTCAATTCGCAATTCCATTTTTGTTGTGCCTAGTGGAGGCTTTCCAACTCGAACTGGCGGGCTCTTTCTCGCCTAATCTTCTCCACCAAAATGCCAAAGCTCCTGATAGTCGACCCGCTTGATCTTACTCTCAAAAGTGAAGATGGCGATACGCTTTGGAGTTCCAAGTCGTGTTTCGAGGCCTGTCTCCGAGAGACCGAAAACTTGGTTTGCGAGTACACGACTGCCCGAGATCCAGAGCTTTGCCGTCGCGCATCGAAGGCGAACGGAGTCATTTTGGGTGGTTCGGAGGCTTCCGCTTGGGAAGACACTGTTTTCAATGACCAGCTGCTCGACCTGATTGCGATTTGCAAAAACAACAAGATCCCATTCTTGGGCATCTGTTATGGCGCTCAATTGCTGGGAAGAGCGCTTGGCGCCAGAGTGGGGAAGCATCCGAGTGGAATCGAGCTCGGAGCACCCAGTATCCGCCTCACAAAAGCCGGCCGGAGCAATCCGTTGCTAGAGGGCTTAGGCGGTGACTCTTTTCGTTCCATAGAAACTCACAGCGACGCTGTTTTCACAGTGCCGCCTGGCAGTGAAATTCTCGCTTCGACCACCCACACGCCGGTGCAGGCTTTCTCTTATCAAGGGCTTCTTACGGGCGTGCAATTTCACCCAGAGATGAACGGTGGAGACCTGAGATTCCTCTGGAAAGCGTTCCAACAGAAGGGATTGATCGACCACGTGCCCGAAGAGTATTGGACATTGATCGAGAGCTGTCAGTGTGAGCGAAAAGACTCAATCTTGCGAACCTTCGCCGAAAGGGTTAGATCCAGCTTGAGCTCACGGGTAGTGGCTTAGTGTGGCTCTATTCTTAGCCGTCCCATTCGATTTCCGCTCCGAGTTTGCGGAGATTTTCCGCGAATTGCGGGTGTGCTCGTCGGATTGGGTCAGCGTTCTTCACAATGCTTCGCCCCTCGATACTTGCGGCGGTCATGTATAGCGCTACGGCGGCTCGGATGATGTAAGGAGCCTCTACGATGGCCGGTCTCATCGGTCTTTGGCCAAAAACGATGATTCGATGTGGGTCACTCACCACGGCGTGAGCTCCAAATTTCACCAATTCGGGAAGCCAAGCGAAACCCCCTTCGTAGACCTTGTTCCAGAAGTGCATTACCCCATCAGCTTTAGTGGCGAGGGCAACCATGGGGGGGAGGAGATCCACCGGGAAATACGGCCATGGTGCGGCTTCGATTTTTGGCAGTAGATTAGAGGTGAAAGGTTGTTGAACTTTGAGGCTTTGGTTGGCCTCGCACACCGCTATGTCCCCTTCGTAGCTTATGTTTACTCCAAGTTTCGCGAAACTGCGGTTGATCAGGTCGAAATGCTGCGGAACGGAGTCGCTGATTTTGACATGCCCTCCCGTGATTGCTCCGAGAGCGAGGAAAGTGGCCACCTCGTGGTGGTCGGAGGAGATGGTCGCGTCGGTTCCTTGAAGTTTTTCTACTCCGGTGACTGTGATGACGCTGGTCCCGATCCCATCGATTTTCGCCCCCATACTCTGCAGAAAACGACAGAGATCCTGCACGTGGGGCTCGCTGGCGGCGTTGGTTAGCGTGGAAACTCCGCTCCCAGTTGCCGCGGCCATGACGAAAGTTTCGGTAGTGGTTACCGACATGTAGTCTGCCCAATGTGAGGCTGACTTGAAGGTATCTTCGATGCTCAGCTTCAGTTCGCCATTGTGGTCAACTTTGGCTCCCAGGCAGGTGAGGATTTCGAGGTGAGGATCCAGTTCGCGAATACCGAGGGCGCAGCCCTTGGGGTTGGAGTCGAGATGGATCTCCTTAAACCGCTGCAGCAGAGGAGCAAAGAGCAGAACGGCTGACCGCATGCCTTGGGGCAAGGTTTGAGGATCGAAGTCTGAACCCAAGTCCGAATGGTCGAGCCGCATGGTCTTCGCTTCGCGATCCCAGTCGATGAGCGAGCCCAATTCCCGGAAGAATCCGACCAATTTCTCGATATCGGTGATCGCTGGCACGTTCCGCAGGGTGACCGGTTCATCGGTTAGCAGAGTCGCGCACAGAATGGGTAGGACCGCGTTTTTATTACCCGATGGGGTGATCGTTCCAGATAAGGGTTTGCCGCCGTGTACTATGAGGTTTGCCATGTGGGATGAGTCGTGGGCAGCTTCGCGGGGCCTCTTTAGATTTTCAACCGGAAAGGTGCTAGAGGAAAGTCAAACGACGGAATTTGAATTGAAAACTTCGTCAGTTTCATTTTGTAGTGCGGTCTCGAGCGTTGAGAACGTCCGTTCCAGCGACCCGAGCACCAAGACCACCACACAATCTTCAACATAGGATCCTGATCCATCGCGACAGGCACCCGAAACATGAAAAACATACCTGACTTCCAAAAATGGAAGGCGGCCGGCAAGCCCATTACAATGGTGACTTGTTATGACGCCGCGACTGCGAAAATCCTCAACGCCACCAGTGTTGATTCGATTTTGATAGGCGATTCCTGCGCTATGGTGGTGCACGGTTTCGACAGCACCGTTCACGCGACGGTTGAGATGATAGCCGCCCATACGGCCGCCGTACGCAGAGGCGCTCCCGACAAAGTAATTGTCGCCGACTTGCCATTTCTCTCCAATCGCAAAGGCATCGACCATGCCATGGATGCAGTAGATCAGCTGATGAAAGCGGGTGCCAATGCCGTTAAGCTCGAACGCCGCAAGGGAAACGTTCAGCTCGTCGAGCATATCGTGGATAGCGGAGTGCCAGTGATGGGACACCTCGGTTTGACTCCTCAGTCTGTGAACGAATTTGGAGGATTCAAGATGCAGGGGAAGAGCAGCTCGGCCGCGAAAGCCTTGGTAGAAGACGCTCGCATGCTGGAGCAAGCTGGTTGCTTTTCTGTCGTTTTAGAGTGCATCCCTGGCGATGTTGCGGAGGAGGTGACTCGTTCTGTTTCGATCCCTACCATCGGCATCGGGTGTGGTCCAGAGGTCTCTGGGCAGGTTTTGGTGGTAAATGATTTGCTGGGTATGGATGCCCAATTTCAGCCCCGTTTTGCTCGGAAGTACGACAATTTGAGCGAACGAATCGCTTCGGCGGTTGATCGTTATTGTGCGGATGTGCAAAGCGCCGCTTTCCCAGCCACGGGCGAATACACTTCCCGCTTGGCGAAGTTGGAGGGCTAGGAGATGACCAAGGTATTGCAAACGGTCGCTGCTTACCGCGAGTGGCGGGAGGAGACGGTTGGAAGCGCCAGTCTCGGCTTCATACCCACTATGGGTGGCTTGCATGCTGGCCATCTCGATTTGGTCAAACGCGCTCTCGAGGAAAATGAATATGTTGCGACAAGCGTTTTCTTGAATCGAACCCAGTTTAATAAACAGGAGGATTTCGATAAGTACCCGGCTGTATTCGAAGAAGACTTACAGGCCCTTAGCGAATTAGGGGCGCATGCCGTCTTTGCCCCAAGCTACGAAGAGATGTATCCAGACGATTATCGCTACAAGATAAGCGAATCGGTCCTTTCCACTGAGCTGGAAGGGGAGCATCGGCCGGGGCATTTCGACGGAGTGCTGACGGTGGTCATGAAACTTCTGATGGTGGGAAATGCTCGGCGCGCCTACTTCGGAGAGAAGGATTGGCAGCAGCTACAATTAGTGAAGGGCTTAGTTGAAGCGTTCTTTCTCCCTGTGGAAATCGTTCCTTGTCCTACGATCCGTGAGAAAAGCGGCTTGGCCATGAGCTCAAGAAACCGAAGGCTGTCCGCAGATGGTTTCGAGAAGGCAGCTTTGTTTAACCAAATTCTGAATACGGCCCAGAGCGAGGATGCGGCAATGGAAGCGCTTCGTGTCGCTGGGTTCGATCCTGAGTATGTAGCGGATCGGCCAGGCCGTCGTCTCGGTGCAGTCGTTCTCGAAGGAGTCCGTCTCATCGACAATGTTGAACGCTCGTAAGCTATGAACCTCTGTATAGACGTTGGTAATTCGCAGATGCACGGGGCTGTCTATGATGGCGACCGCTTTGTTACTCAATTCCGCAAGGAAAGCTCCCGATCCTCCCGTGACGAGATCGGTTTGTTCCTCGTCTCGGTCTTGAGAGAGCATGGTCTGGATCCCTCTCTCGTAGAGCGTATCGGAATTAGCTGTGTGGTGCCAGACGAGCTTTATTCTCTGCGCAACGCGTGCCGCATCTATTTCGATCTCGAGCCGCTATTTCTTGAGGCAGGCGTTAAAACCAAGCTCAAGATCAAAACCCGCAATCCTCTGGAAGTCGGTGCGGACCGCATTGCCAATGCGGTCGCTGTTTCGGAAATGTTTTCCGGCCAAAACGCGGTGGTGGTCGATTTTGGAACAGCGATAACGCTTGATGCGGTATCTTCCCAACGAGAGTACCTTGGTGGATCTATTTGCGCCGGACTCGGCCTTGCTATGGAAGCGCTTGGCTCCAATACGGCCAAATTGCCTTTTGTGGAAATCAACGCTCCGAAGCGCGCTCTGGGCCGCTCTACCATCGAGGCGATCCAGAGCGGCTTGTATTTCGGTTATCTGGGCATGATTCGCAATCTTGTGGATCGCATCCGTCAGGAAGCCTTTGGCGATGAAGCAACCCTAGTGATTGCGACGGGTGGTTTTTCCCAGCTCTACCGTGACGCTGGTTTATTTGACGAAATTGTACCGGATCTAGTGCTACGTGGCGTCAACGCCATGTTGGCGTGGAATCCGATCGAGAAGGCTCCTGCTCAAGTGGAGAATTAAAGAATTAATTGTTATGAAGCGACATATGTTAAAGTCGAAGATCCACCGTGCTACGGTTACGGATGCGGATCTGAACTATGAAGGCTCGATAAGCATCGATCCAGCGCTCTGCAAAGCGGCAGATTTGGTCGAGTTCGAAAAGGTCGATGTTTATGATATCGATAATGGCAGCCGCCTCACGACTTACGTGATTTGGGGCAAGCCAGGCGAGATTTGCCTCAATGGCGCTGCGGCCCGCTTGGTGCATCGAGGTGACAAGGTGATCATTGCCAGTTTCCAGGAAGTGGACGATGCGGATATTGATGCGTTCAAGCCGAAGCTCGTCATGGTCAACGCCGACAATTCCATCAAGCACGTCAACGAGCCGCCCGTACGCCGGCCCTAGTCGACATACGTCGTTTGGCTGAAGGGCATCGACTCTATTTCTTTGGGCCTAACGCTCCGAAAGGAAGATCCAGGCGTAGTAGCCGAGGTAGGATAATAGCAGTAAACTACCTTCGAGGCGGGTAATTTTTCCTGCTCCCCCACGTCGGTAACAGACAAAGAAAAGGGCCAGAGTGAGGCCGGCTGTGACCGGCAAGTCTCTGCTCAGGATGTTGGCCTCGGGATTAAAGGGACGGATAACCGCTGCCAAGCCCACAACGGCAAGGGTATTGAAAAGGTTGGAGCCAATTATGTTGCCGACCACGATATCGTGCTCGCCTTTTTTTGCTGCCGTAATCGAGGAGGCAAGTTCCGGCAATGAAGTGCCGACAGCTACTATTGTTAAGCCGATCACGAATTCGCTAACTCCCAAGCTGAGGGCGATTTCTGTGGCGCCCCAGACCATGGATTTCGAACTTCCCACTAGGGCGGCGAGTCCAAAGACCAGCCAAAATATGGATAGGCCCAGGGAGGTTTTCTTCTCGTTTAACTCCTCAGTAAATTCTTCGGCAAGGGCATCTCCCTCGTTTTTCATGCTCTCCAGAGTTGTCCAAGTCATGACGCCGACGAGCGCGACGAGCATTATCAGGCCATCGACGAAGGAAATTTCTAAGTCCCAAATCAGTATCGCAGAGAGAAGCGTTGCTCCGGTAAGAAGAGGAAGCTCTTTGCGTAAGATACTCGACTGCACGGTGATCGGAATGATGACAGTCGTAGTTGCTAGGATAAGGGCGATATTGGCGATGTTGGACCCGAAGGCATTTCCCAAGGCGAGTCCGGGATTGTGTTGCAGCGCTGCCAGTGCAGAAACCACGAGTTCGGGAGCGGAGGTTCCGAAGCCCACTATCACGATGCCGATCAAAAGAGGTGGCATTCCGAGATGGCTGGCTACGCCTGAAGCTCCATCTATGAAACGGTCGGCGCTCCAAATCAGGACGACTAGGCCAAGGATAAGGGCAATGATAGGAATTAGCATCTTCCCAGTTGAGTGTGCAAAGCTGAGGCTTGGTTCAAGGATTCTTTATATACCCCAGGCGGTTCTAGGCAGTTTTTGATTAAGCTAAACCCAGCTTTGCTGACCCTTCTTTTCCGCTCGCTTAATTGCGGATAATCTGATGAGTGCTATTTTGTTTAGTTAATCCATCTCTTGATGGTTAGAGGTATGTTCCGGTTCTAGCGTCGCTGTTTGAATCTGCCTTATCACAATACGACGCTCAAAAAATCAGATAAATGGAAATATACGTAGGAAACATCTCCTTCGGGCTATCAGAAGGAGACCTGCAAGACGCATTCGAACAATTCGGAGCGGTCTCTCAACTCAAAATCATCACGGACCGCGAAACTGGCCGTTCGAGAGGATTCGGGTTCATTACAATGGATAACGCCGAAGAAGGCGCAGCCGCAATTGCCGGCTTGAACGGACAAGAGCTAGATGGCCGCGAACTTTCAGTTCGTGAAGCAACCCCACGCGCCCCTCGCGGACCACGTGGTGGAGGCGGCGGCTACCGCGGTGGAGATCGTCCACGTGGCGGAGGCGGCTACCGCGGTGGTGACCGTCCACGCGGCGGAGGTGGAGGCTATCGTGGAGATCGTCGTGGCGGCGGAGATCGTCGTGGCGGCGGTGGCTACCAAGACGGCTACTAAGCCTAAATCCGTACTCAGAATTTGGAGACCTGTCCCTTGGGGGGCAGGTCTTTTTTTGTGCGCTTAAGAGGCGAGTTTTTTGTTTTTGCAGTTCCAGTTAGGGGAATGTGGCTGTTTTAGCCTGTTGTCGGAAATTGGATGTTACAGTTTCGTGACTGCATTTTGACGATTGCAGCAGCTGCGTCACGTTCCCGTTACGATGGCGATCGGAAATTGACCTTGGGTCATTACGTGCAGGATCACAGCGCCTCGAAGCGAGGTTCGGCGTTTGTTCGAATCGGGAGGTGATCTTAAAGCAACTGTATTCAAAAAATGAAACGACTACTAATTTTGAGCATTTTGGCTGCGTCTCTAGGCACGCTAGATGGAATGTGCGAGACGGATGGCGGTCTCTATAGAGAGACCAAGGCTACTGTGACACAGTGGGCGGAAACTGAGAATCTTATCTCTAAGGAATCCAATGATTGGAAGCGCGACAAAGCAGTGCTGGAGGATCTCGCCCAAATGCTCGAGACTGAGAAAGCGAGTCTTACTGAAAAAATAGACGCTAGCAAGGAGTCCGCTACGGAAGCTGATAAGCGTCGTGAAGAAATAGTCGGTCGCAAGGAGTCTCTAGAGGAGGCATCAAGTGTGATTCGTGAGAATTTGGAAACGCTTGAGGAGGAAATACGCCAACTCCTTCCGTATTTGCCAGAAACATACGTCGATAGCATCAAGCCGTTAGTTCGCCAGCTTCCGAAAAAGGGAGAGCCGACTCAGCTGTCCTTGTCGATCCGCCTCCGCAATGTCGTGGGGATTTTGAGCCAAGCTAACAAGTTTGATAATGTCATCAGCTTGGAGACTGAGACGAGGGATTTCCAAGGTGGTCAAAGTAAGCAAGTGAATACGCTCTATTACGGTTTCGCGATCGCTTACTACACAGACTCCACAGGTGAGCGAGCAGGCTATGGCTACCCCACCGAGTCAGGATGGAAGTGGGTGGAAGCTCCAGAGTATGGAGAAGCGATTTTAGGAATGGTATCGATGTACCAGAAGGGCAAGCAAGCTGAGTTTGTTAAGCTTCCTGTCGTAATTAAATAACTACATCATAGAACATGAAGCCTTTAAATAGATGGTTGGCCCTCTCGGCTGCGGCTTTTTCTTGTGCCTTAGTTTCTGCGCAAGCGGATCTTTCCTCAGTCAATAGCGAGGCTCAGAAAGACCTTAATGCTTCGCTCGCAAAATTGAGCGAGGTCCGGACGGAAATTAGAGAAGAGAGCGTTCCGCTCTCCCGTCGGATAAATGAACTCAAGCAGCAGACGCGTGCCCTTGGGGCAACTTTGCAGCGTGCTCAGCGTGCCCAAGATAGCAGGACAATTGGATTGGAAGCGCTCGAAGGACGAGTGAAGGCGATTCAAGATGAGAATGATTACCTCAGCGGTTTGATGGGGCAGTTCTTCCAGGAGGTGCAGACTCAAATGACCTCTGCTGAGCAACAAAAGTACGAGAGCCGTATCGACTTGGTTCGGAGCGCTTTGGAAACTGCGGATGTATCCAAGAAAGATCAGTTCACAGCTCAACTCGACTCCTTGCAGTTAGGGATCGATCGCATTCGAGACCGCATAGGCGGTGTCGTTTACGAAGGACAAGCGATTGATGACAAGGGTGACTTGAGAACCGGAAAGTTCGTAGAGCTCGGGCCAGTTAGCGTTTTCAGCAGTGATTCAGGAGATCAGGCTGGTATTATAGAAACTCATCAGACGGCGATTCCCAACGCGACCGCCCTTACTCCCGAATTTGCAGGAGAAGTCCACGAGCTGGCAAATTCTTTGGAAGGCACGATGGACCTGGATGTGACTTTGGGTGCGGCTTTAGCTATCGAGGGATCGAAGGAGAGTGTTGCTGAACACGTGCTCAAAGGGGGCCTATGGGTTTGGCCTATCATTATCTTCGCCCTCATGGCCGCTCTGCTCGCGGTATACAAGATGTTCGCGATCTACAGCATCAAGCAGCCGAGCGCTGCGAATCTGGGGTCGATCGTACGCAAGGTTCGTGCGGGTCAGCAAGATGACGCTCTGGAAGAGGCTCGCTCACTTCCGTGGGAATTCGGGCCTATGATTGAAGAGGCGGTTAAATGTAGCGACCAAGACAAGGAACTCGTCGAGGAGGTCATGTACGAGAAGATGCTGGAAGCCCAGCCGAAGGTAGAACGCTTCCTTTCCGTAATCGCTGTGACTGCGGCGGTAGCTCCGCTTCTCGGCCTACTCGGAACGGTTACGGGTATGATTAACACTTTCAAGATGATCACCCTTTTTGGAACTGGCGATGCCAGCTCCCTTTCCGGTGGCATTTCCGAAGCGCTTATTACGACGGAGCTCGGCCTCGTGGTAGCGATCCCATCACTGGTAGCTCACGCTATGCTAAACCGAAAGGCTCAGTCCATCATGGCCAATATGGAGAAGCTTTCCGTTGTATTTGTTAACGGACTACCTGGTCGGAAATAGTTCGTTAATCGAGGGAGGGATCGAAATATGTCGGACTTTTTCCAGAACAGTTTTATGCCGATTTGGAACGCGGGCGGTACGCTTATGTATCCGCTCGTTGGCCTAGCGTTGCTCATTTTCTTCACTGGCATGGAGATCATCGTGTACCTCAATGAATTGAGAGGGAAGTCAGCCAGCGATAAGACTATCGAGGATTGGGTCGAAACGCCGGACCATGCCAGCGGAGAAATTCGTAGCATGATCGAATACGGCAAGGCGGCTCTGCCTGATCAAAGAGATGTCTTGAATCGCTTCAGCGAAATCAGAAATGAGCATTTGTCCCGAATCGATCGTCGCCGAGTGATGCTAGCCGTATTTGTAAGCGCGGCACCTCTCACTGGATTGTTAGGCACCGTTATCGGTATGTTGAGCACATTCAAGGGACTCGCCATTAGTTCCGGAGGGCAAACGGTTAACATGGTCGCAGATGGCATCTCCGAAGCCTTGATCACGACTCAGCTGGGACTGGTTATAGCGATCCCCGGCTACATTTTGATGATGCTTATCGAAAAACGTCAGAACGATCTGGATACGTTGCTGACGAGAATCGAGGCCTGTGTGGCACGTGGGGCCAAGAAATTTAAATAAGAAAGGTTTTTGAAATGAAGAACAGAAAGATGTTCGCAGAGAAGAAGAGCACGGAGGAGATAAACATGTCCCCTCTGATAGACATGGTCTTTATTTTGCTGATTTTCTTCATCGTTACTACGGTTTTTGTCGAAGAGACAGGGGTGGAGGTCAACAAGCCACAAGCTGCTTCCGCTTCCGACTTGGAAAAGAACAGCATATTGATCGCTATCACCGAAAATGGAAATGTGGTCTACGGTGGTAAGGAAGTCGGGATAAGTGGCGTACGCCCCATCATTCGACGGCTTTACCAAAAAGAAAAAATGCCTGTCATTATCCAGGCGGATCGTCAGTCGATTACGGATACGCTTGTGCGAGTGATTGACGAAGCGAAGCTTGCTGGGGCTATCTCGGTAAGCCTATCTACTGAGGATTAAGGGTAGCCATGAGTGAGCCCTATCAGTCTGTAGGAATCAAACGCGGTCCGGCTAGGTTTGCTCGCATTTTCGTCTATGCCGTATTGCTGGTGGCCATCCTCGTCTTCGTGCTGCCTTTTACCCAGCATCTATTGTCAGTAAAAGAGCGGCGTACTGTACGCACGGTCGACGTGGCTTTGCCACCTCCGCCACCTCCACCTCCGGAGCCGCCACCTCCGCCGGAAGAGAAAGTGGAGCAACCTTCGCCCGAACTACAGAGTCAGCCAAAACCCTTGAGCCTAAGCCAACTGCAACTAGCCATGAACCCAGGAACGGGCAACGCCCTTGGAGCCGCGTTTGGCATGGGCGGCTTCGATGTGGATACCAATGCTTTGGAGGAAATTCAGACCTTCAGTGTTGCCGAGCTTGATGAAAAGCCTCGTCCGCTACGCGAACCCACTTGGTCTTGGCCACGGCATGCCGTCGGTCGGGTTAAAGAGCCTGTGGTCGCTCACGCGTTAATAATCATCGATGAGAATGGACGGGTTCTTTTTCAGAATTTCCGCCGGTTGACTAACCCTATCGCCGAAAAGGAGATGATCGAGTATTTTGAGTCCTTTCGTTTCACGATTCCGAAAAAGGACGGACGCGCGGTGCGGTCGCGATTCACATTTCCGCTCACTTTTGAACCACAGTAAATTTTTGGATACGCTAGATGAAATACGTTAAGACAATGTTAAGCGTTCTTGCCTTGGGCGGGACTATCGCGTCGGCTCAAACCTATCCCTTGAGCGAGAACTTTTGGACCGACGAAGGTTTTCAGAATAGAGTTATGGGCAGCTATGGAGTCCATAGCGAATTAGAGCCCAAGCTTAGCGAAGACGAAGGACAGTTTTTCAAGACTTTGATGAGCATTTTGGAGTCGGACTTATCGCAAGGCGCCACGCTTCTCGAGGAGCGTATCGGGCCGGATTCTAGCGCTCCGATGGATTTCATGTTGGGAACCATCCGCATGCAGCTGGGAGAAATGGACCGTGCTATTTCAGCTTACGAAGACGCGGTTCGGAAATTCCCAAATTTCATGCGGGCTTACAAAAACCTTGGTATCGCGTACATACAGAGTGACCGCCTGCAAGAGGGTATAGACGCTCTCGTCAAAGGGATGGAGCTTGGTGGCGCAGATGGAATGTCGTATGGATTACTTGGTTACAGTTATCTCAATCTCGGCAAATTCTCCTCTGCCTTGAACGCCTATAATCTAGCGATTGCTTTTCAGCCTGACTCCAAGGATTGGAAACTCGGGAAGATCCGTTGTTTGATCGAACTGGAAGATTACGCCACGGCATCAGGCTTGGTTACAGAACTAATAGGGCAAGAGGACGCGAGCCACGAGCTCTACCTGCACCAAGCGAATATAGCTTTGGCCCAAGAGAATCTGACGGAAGCAATTGCCAACCTAGAAATAGCTCGCCGCCTGAATAAAGGAAGTGAAGGAAGTCTGTTCCTCTTGGCTGACATTTATGCGAACCGAGGCATGTACGGCTTAGCTTTGGATGCTTACGAAGAAGCTCTTGGCCGTACGAGCAACAAGGCCAGTCGTTTTTCCAGCCTACGCAGAGCGATATCTTCTTTTATCGATAACCAAGCTTGGGACAGTGCTCTCGAATTGAATGAGCTTGCCTTGACTGAGTTGGCGGCGGCGATCGACGATGAGCAAAAGCTTGTACTTCTAAATTTGAAGGCGGAGGTAGAGTTGGGTTCTGGAAACAGTGATGACGCAGCCGCCACCTTGGAGGAAATAATCGAAGCGGATCCGATGAACGGTCGCGCTATTCTACTTCTAGCCAAGCATTCTTGGAAAAAGTCAGACTACGAGGAGGCCGCCTTCCTCTTTCAGCGGGCTGAAAATATCGATGAAGTGGCCGCTCAAGCCTTCTTGCAATATGGACAAATGCTCGTGGAGCAAAAGGACTACGCAGAGGCTGCGAAGAAGTTGCGTCAGTCTCTCGATATGGATTATCAGGCCAATGTTGCCGATTATCTACGAGCCGTGGAAGAAGCAGCTCAACGTAGCTAAACCAGTTGCCTTTCCTTTTAAAGCCTAGGGACTTTTTTGGTTCCTAGGCTTCTTGGTTTCCGATCAGAACGGGAAGCCTATGGAGAGGTGAAAGGTGCCCTCTGGGTCCTCGGGGCGCGGGTTTAGGTTGTGGCCATATTCCAAGCGCACGGGCCCGATGATGGTGTTGTAACGGAGTCCGAGTCCGACACTGAACAAGTCCTCGTAGATGTAGTTATCCATGGATACTTCATCTACCCAAGTTCGAAGTGAATCGGAGAAGAGGACTACGTTCAACTGATCGAGGATCGGGTATTCAACCTCCATGTTGAGTTGAGCGTAAGCGAGTGGATTCTTAAGGTTTCCGTCGACGATCGGCGCAGCGCCACCGCGGCGGTATCCACGTATCGAGTTTTCCCCGCCTACAATGAAACGGTCGGAGTAAGATAGATTTTCTGCATTGTCTCCTATGATGCCTCCACGTGCTCCGAGGTGAAAAATCCAGCGGCTTCCGACGCGTTGGTGTATCGCGGCACTCAACTCTGGTTTGATGAAATCAGTTTCCCCTCCGAGAGAAGTCCCAGCGTACTGGATTGTTCCCGTTAGCTCGTAACCGTCAGTTGGGTACAAGAGATTATCCAATGTGCTTCGCGAAGCCCGAAGCGAAATACTTCCCACGTTCGCCTCGCCGAGTCCGAGCTCTTCGCCCAATTCCGGATTGCTGGATTCCTTCAGCTCAAATGCATAGTCCAGTCCGACGTCGACTTTAAGTTTCGTGAGACGAGTGAAGAGGCCCAAGGTCACCCCTTGTTCAGTGCGGTCGAAATTGATCTCTTGCCGGTCGAGATAGTTGAGCTCGAAGGTACCTGTTATATTCTCTCCGAATATGTCAGGTACGGTGTAGTCGATTCCCCCGCTCGTGGACTTAAGCGATTGGATAGCCGAGAAGGAAAGTGTGTGAGCCCTTCCAAAAAGATTATCCCTTTCTGCCAGAAAACCTCCTCTGAATTGTTCGTAGCTGCCGTATCCAAACAGCAACTGGGCTTGGACGCGATCACCGTTGGTATATTCGTAGACGGCTTTTCGCTGGCCTTCTCCATCGTCTTCGTAGCGCAAATCGATCCGGTCGAAAATCCCCAGTCTTGAGAGGTTTCTGCGAGCGGCCTCGGTTTCGGTAATGTCGAGTTCTTCTCCGATTTCGAGATCTGCTTTTCTATTTAATAGAGGTGTATGCGTATCGGTCGCTCCGACATGTTCGACGCCGGAAAGAGTGTATTTGGCGCCTCGACGGACATCGAATTGGAGATACACTTGGATGGTGTCGCCTTCTGGCTCTGATTTTGCGATACGGCTGCTTACGCTAGTGTCTGGGTATCCAAGATTGTAGGACTTATTTCGAAGGTTTCGTATCTGATCCTCTACCCAGGTTCTCGTGTACACCCGATCCACTTCGAGTTGCTCGATCTCAGGCTCCTTTTCCTTTTCGAGATAGTGGATCTCGACTTGTTCTATTTCGTAGAGGGGACCTTCGTTGACGGAAAAAACGACATCAACGGCACCAGTTTCCCGATCGATATCGGTCGATTTAATCGTTACCTTTGCGTCAATTCTACCAAGCGTCGCGAGGACAGCTGCGAGTTGTTTCTGATGGTTGGAGACGATGTTGGGAGAGTAGGATTTGTCTTTCTTCCTAGAATACAGAGCTGTGTCTGGGATGATGTAGGCCTTCGCTTCATCGGTGTCGATGGAGCTCAATCCCTCGATTTCAACCGTGTCGTAGTAATACAAGGTGTTTGGATTTACGGTGTAGCGTATTTTCTGAGCGACTACGTCTTCTGGTATTTTTGCTTCGAAAGGAGCTCTCCACTCGACATCGTTGATTGAGCCGTCCTCCATCTCATATTCAGCGGAGACTGTGGCGTCGAGGTAGCCATTTTGTGTTAATCGTGTGAGGAGCAGAAAGGCTCCATCATCCATTTTTTGAGCGCTCAGATCGCCATCGCCTATGTCTAGCAGAGTAAGGGCACTTCGGAGCTCGGCATTTCCGAATAGACCAAAGCCTTTAACCTTCACGGGCTTGGCCAAAGATTCCGTCGCCGCGAAAGCGGATACGAATAAGGCAGCGATTATAAATGTAGAGCGGCGGAAGGGAGACACGGGTCGTCTAGTAGGAAGTTGGGAGCGGTTTATCGTCTGAAGAAGGTCCATTTAAGGTTGCCGTTAAATTCGTCTCGTTTGTCGTACTCACCCTCGACTTCGAGGGTCTCGCTGAGCTGGTAAGTGGCGTTTATCGTTTTCTTGCCTTGGTGCGAGATCTCCTGTCCCACTTCCACATTCAGCTTACTTGCTGAGTCGCTGTTTCCCCCGGTTAGTTTTCTAAATAGGCCTTTGCCGATAAACATCCCGAGTGAGCTTGCGGAATTTTGGGCAAGGCTGCCGGAGCTGTCCGGTACGGTGCCGGTGGTTAGGAGAAGGAGTGCGTCCACCTGCGTAAGAGCCGGGTTTGAAGTGATCACGAGTTCGATATCGTCGACGGTGCCACTGACGTCGAGGCTGACATCGTATGCGAAGAGGCGACCTTCAGCGATCGCTTCTAGCTGGAGTTCGGACGGACGATCGCGGGTGATCAGAGCTTGACCGTTCTTTAGGTTCAAGGAGCTGGCGGGGAAGATGACCCGTCCTGAGTTCGTCTCCGCTTTACCGATCAGGAGTGGAGTGCCGAGGCTGCCTTCCAGAACGAAATCGGCGGAAAGTGTGCCTTCAAAGAAGGAGTTGGAGACGCGTAGAAATTCATCACCGCGAATCGTCAGGTTGAGCCCCCAATCTTTGAACGGTTCCTGTTCAACTGCGAAGTAGGGTGGGCGTGTGCTGACGGTTTTAGCCGAGCTCGCGATCAGGTTGGGCTCAACCAGAAATAGTCCTTTAGTCAGCATGACTGAACCTTTGATCTGCGGCGGGGCTTTGTCGGGCGATACTACTGCCACGTCGATGTCACCGCTCATCACGAGACCGTCGTCGCGTAGCATCGGAAACTCCTTGCTCGTGAACTTCAGATCGAGGCGCGGTCGCTCGATATCGTTTATGTCCGCGGTACCAGCGAGACTGAAGGGGCTTTTTTCGGCGGTACCCGTCAGTTTTTCAACGGTCACGATTCCCTCTTCGTAGCGGACTCGCCCAGAAATTTTGGACATGGCGCTTAGAGGTGGAGCCGGTCGTGTGGCTAAGTTTTCGATTTCAGCCACGGCGGAAATTTTCCCGTTTTCGAAGTTGGCATCGACGATAGCTTTTCCCTCCTGGCGAATGATTGGTGGAAGCCAGGCTTTAAGGGCTGCGAACTCGACGAGCTCAATTCTTGCGTGTCCGGTGAGGGGGGCGAGATCGAGTGCCGTCGCGTTCTGGGCAGCCTGCAGGAGTGTTGTATCGCCGAGTGGCAGGGTGGCATTGGCAGTAATGATGTTGTTTCCGAAGTGCGCCTCGAGCTGCGAGATCTCAATTCCATCCGAATCGGCATCGAGAGTGGTCTTGAAGTCACGGAGGCTGAGGCTTCTGCTAGGTTCGGTCGGATGGGTCCAGTCCAGGGAGGCTAACTGCAAGTTTATGTGGCCGGTCGGGTTGTCGAGCGTACCTTCGAGATTTGCTCGGATGACTGGTTTCTTGAGCGCGACTGGTACCACTTTGGCCAGTGAATTCCAAAAATCTGGGTGAGGAGATGATTCCAACGAGAAAGCGACAGGCGCGTCGTGAAGTATCTCCGTCTTGATCGCTTTTTGTGCCCAATAAATGGATATGGGAAATTGACCTTCGGCCACGAGGATATGCTTCGAGTCAGCGCCGATTTCGAGGTGATCGATATTGATGTTGTTTCGACTTTCTGGATTGGAGTTAGCTGTCCAGTTCAGGCCGATAGTACTGGTGTCGGTGATAGCCCATGCGGCTGATCCGGATGTCTTTATTTCGGACGCGTCTTCGGTAAGATGGATATCTGTATCGAGTTCCTGGATGCTAAAATTCGGAACAGGGGTAGCTAACCAGTTGTTGAAAATGTCGGTCCGGAAATTCGAGGCGGTCGCTTGAATATCGAAGCTGGCAGAGGAAAGCAGGAAGCTCGACAGCTGGAGCTGCTCGCCGTTTGAGCCGTCTAAAGCAATATTCGCCAAGGTGGCATCGCCCGTTTCGTTGTCCATTTCAACTGTCGCTGGCTGATCTAGAGTCAGGATTGGTGCCCCATCGATCAGGGCGAGGGCCAGTTGATTGAGAGTCAACTTCATCGCTTCGGACCCTCGTTCCACCGCGAGCGCCAGATTCAGTTTTTCTAACTCGGTACGAGCGGCAAGTTCGGCGGTAAGGCTGGAGAGTCGACCGTTTACCTGAGCATCGAGGGAGAGCATCTGAGTTTGCGGAAACTTCACGGAGTCGAGCTGCAGGCTGCCAGCGAATTGCGGATCAGTCGCGGGTCCGCTCACTTCGAGGTCGCCATCGATAGCCTGCCAGTCGAACTCGGGCAATAGGTCTCGCAAACGTTGCGATTCGTTTAGGACCTTTAGGTGGAGCGTACTCGGGGCTAGCTCTTGGGTCTCGATATTGTATCCGCCTCTTAAAGACAACTCAGACCCCTTCTCGGAGACGATGGCGAACGAGTGGATCGATGCCTGTTTTCCGTCAAGGTCGAGATTGGCTTCCAAGGTGGCGAGTGCGGTATCCCACAGGCTCACGTTCGCTCCGGCGAGCTTGGCGCTGATAATGGGGGTACCGGAGCTTGAAGTCTTAGTCGTTAGAGTGGCTTCAACTTTGCCGCCGGCTTCGATGTAGGGAACCTTGGCGAGGTCGAGTTTGGCTTCGAGCATGGCCGCTTCGAGGGGATTCTCTAGGGAGAAGTCCAACTCGATAGGTTTGTCGTTTTCGACGAGAAGCCACGGTAGGTTGACCTTCGCGGTTTCGATCTGGACTAGCTTCTGAGAACCTTTTCCGGCGAGGAATATATTGGCTTCTTCGCTTTGTTCGGATGCGTCGAAAGCCTCAAGCTGATAGTCGAAGGCCTCGCTTGCCCAGTTGGCTAGCACGTTTAGCTGGACGGCTGGTACCTTCTCGAGGTTCGCCATAAATGGGTAGCGTTGGTCGAGTCCGAAGCCTGAGGACCTAACGCTGGCTGTTTTCGGGATAAAGTCATCGGCCCATGCGGCTTCGAGTTCGACTCTGTTTCCCGAACTCAGCAGGGTGCCGCCGATTTCAGTGGTTTCCGTGGTGGAGGTGAGTGTGGACTCCAAGCTCAGTTCGTAAGTCGGGACCATGACCTCGAGGTCCCAGCTCTGCTCGCTCTCAAACGTCAACTTCAGTTCGGCTTCCAGACTTTGCGGCATGTAGCCTGCCTTCACCGCGAGAGCTAGGGGGCTTAGTTGTACGTCTTCGATTGAAGCGGTTTCGACCCCGTCCACCACTACGATTCCTTCGGAAACTTCGACGGACGCGAGGTAGTTGCCCAATTGGGCGAGGCTATCGTTCACGAGCTTGAAGATCGCGTGAGGAGTCAGCGGTTCAGTTGCCTGCTTTTCTTCGGGAGCCGGAGCGGTGGTAATGTCCAGTTTCCAGTTCTGGACTGCGAGATTTTGGGTAGCGGGCTTCGAAGAAAAGTGGGAGAAGACCAGCTTGGTCGGAGACGGGAGCTCGATTGATTCGGCCGTGGCAGTGAGGTTCTCTTGTGCGTACTCTAGCCGGCTGATTTGCCAGCGATCCCACGAGAGGGCGTCCACCGAATCCATGTTTACGCCGGCCATGGCGGCCAGCGGCTTGGCGATCCAGGGAGACCAGAGGGGGAAGGAGAGGACCGTGAGAACAAAGACCGCTAGCAAAGCGATCGCGACTCGTTTTGTTTTCTTAAATCTGGGCTTTTTTTGTTTCTTGGGAGGCGAGTTCGTCATTCAACGTGAAAGTTACTGCTTCTGCCCGCTCCAAGAAATCGTCAAGGAACGGTGAGATGAAATGTTACGGTAGCTAGGTTTTTGCCATTAATGAGCAAATCGACCGAGTTGCTACCTGTGTAGTATCTACGAGTGGAAATTGGTTTCAGGTGAAAGTATTTTATCACGGTCTTTTTCGACTTTCCGGGAAGTGTCGCAATGGCGCCTTTGAATACCTTGGGGGCGGTGCTTCCGCTCGCTTTGACCAAATGGAAACGATAGTCGATAATCAATTGTTGTTCAGCGGATTGCGTAGATTCAAGTTCGACGGACAGTTTCAGTTTCTCGCCAAGCTGGATTGACTCGGGAGAAACTGAAAAGTGGCGGATAGCGATTTTGGGTGAACCATATCCGAGCAACTTTAGGCATTCCGCGTCGCCTTTTTTTATTAATGTCCGGCAGGCGTGTTTGACGAGGCGACGTCGCTGCGGCGTGGCGTCTTGCAACCATCGTCTGGCAATTTTCAATGTGACTTGCGGGTTGTCTTTGGAAATGTCGTTGAGGTTGTTGGCTACGGATCGGCGGACGTATTCGGATGGATCGTCGCGAAGGGTTTCTAGGAGAGGAAGCACGTAGCTTGGATCTTTTTTGAAGGCCGGAATTTGCTCGCCCCAGGGCAAGCGTGAGCGGGTGCCCTCGGAAACCAGCCGTCGCAAGTTGGGGTCAGGATCCGCAGCCCATTTTTCCAGATGTGGCAAAATGCGATCGTGATCGGTGTTCAGAAAAACTCGGATTCCAAATTCGGCTGTGAAGCGCTTCGTGACCTCTGGGATGAGTTTCATGGATGCCTTCCAAGATTTTGTCCCGTGAGCGCTCAGCAATGAGTTGAGCGGGAAAAACAGCCAAGTATCGAAGCTGGTGTCCTCTTCGAGGGTGGGAAGCGATTCGATCGCTCGGCGGACGATATCTAAAGCTGTTTCCGGCTCGGACGGCAGCTCTTCCCAAAGCATTTCTCCGATGTGCTGGGCTCGAGCTTTGAGCTCAAGGGAATCGAGTTTCTCCAGGCATCGCTTGGAAAATCTGCGGTGTTTGAAATCCGGGTACGCCTCGCGGACCAACTCAGCCAGTTTGCGAACGACCGCGGGGCTGATCAGGTTTTTGAACGGTTGGGGTCCGCTAGTCTCGTTGTGGGCGTCGCTCTTTGGGGCGGCTTCAGCGTTCGATTTTTTTGGCATCCGCCTCCTCTTTCTCCCTTTGGTAATCCGCTTCGCTTTGGATGGTGATAATCTTCTGGATGGCTACGTTGGAGGGCAGGGTGACATAGGACCCGCCGTCTGTCTTGATTTTCAGGTACATTATGGTGACGTCCTTTAAGATGCCATTGTACTTAGGCTCATTCTCCACGGACAAGCGGTCCCCGATGCGGTAGGGGAAGGTAAAGTATAGTAGGACGCTGGCGGTTACGTTGCTCAGAATCGACCAGTTGGCGAAAAACGCGACCCCGACCAAGGCAAAGAACGAGCTGGTGGCGAGGAAGATACCCTGTATTCCGAATCCCAGTACGTTGGAAATGACCCCGACTGAAACTATATAGATCAAGGTTTGGCCACCCTTGGATATCCCCGCGGTACGCTGCTCCGCGAAGTGATGTTTTTCACCGGTGAGGGAGATATAGCGGCGAAAGAGACGTACGGTGACATAGGTCAAGATGATCACCAGCACAGTTACGCCTGCTTTGATGACTTCGTTGCTGTTGCCTTCGATCAAATTGAGAAACCAATCTTTCATAGAGGATGGGGAATTTATTGTGGAGGGATGCGAATGCGAGGCCCGAAGCAAGATTTCCAATGCTCGGACAGCTTCTCAAGTAAGGTATTTTTAGTTGTGGCGCTTTAGCAGCTGTGGCTAGTGGAGCAGTTTTGATGAATTGGGTATACGAAGCAGTAGCGAGCGCCTTGTTTTTAGGGGTGTACGACGTTTTTAAGAAGCGTTCAGTCATGGATAACGCCGTCATTCCGGCCCTGTACATCAGTGTGTGCACTGGAGCGTCGCTTTGGATTCCGTGGGTGATTTGGTCCAGCCAAGGGGAAACGCCCTTTCCATTCCTTCAGGTGGAGTCGCTGCAATTGGTCGACCATCTCCGGCTTCTGCTCAAATCAACGATCGTCTCGGTTTCATGGGTTTTGTCCTACTTCGCTCTGAAGCACTTGCCGGTATCGCTGGCGGGTGGAATTCGCGCTACGGGGCCGTTTTGGACTCTCCTTGCTGCGGTCGTCATCTTCACCGAAAGGCCCAATGGGCTCCAATGGTGGGGGATCGCGGTGACCTTGCTTTCGTTTGTTGCCCTATCCTTTGCCGGTAAGCGCGAAGGCTTCGTTTTCCACCGGAACAGGTGGGTCTTTTGTATGATTGGCGGGACTTTGGCTGGCACTGTTAGTGGCTTGTACGACAAGTATCTGATGGGGACGCTGGGCTATCAGGCTTCCACTGTACAGGCTTGGTTTTCAATTTACCTAGTCGTCGTGATGTTTCCCATGATGTTGGGCTGGTGGCGTCGGTGGTGGCCGCGAGGAGCGTTTGAATGGCGCTGGTCTATGCCGCTGATTGGCGTCTCGCTCTTGGTGGCGGACTACCTCTATTTTCAGGCTCTGCGGGATGAGGATGCGATGATCTCAGTGGTTTCCTGTCTGCGGAGGGGCGGCGTTTTAGTCAGTTTCACAGCGGGGTATTTCCTTTTCAAAGAAAGAAACTATCGAGCCAAGACGCCTTGTGTTCTCGGTATCCTGCTTGGGGTGGTCTTGATCGTCCTCGCCCGCTAGCCCGTTCCTATTGCGAGAACTGGATGGGAATCATCAAGGAAACGTAGACGGCTTGTCCGTCTACTCGGATGGGCTTGTATTTGATATGGCTAACCGCCCGCATGGCCGCTTCTTCGAATCCCGGAGTCGAGGTGGAGACGATTCTTGGGTTCATGACGTTACCCTCTGGATTGATGACGAATTCGACGCTAACGGCTGAGGTCTTGCCGGTGTTTATCAGCTCATCCGGATAGAACTCCGCGAAGGCAGGCATAAAGCTCAAGGTAGGGGACTGATCCAGCTCGAAGGAGGGAATGATCGGAACGTCGATTTCCTTGAAGACTTCGCGACCCATCTCGACGTTTAGTTTGTGTTCGAAAGCTATTTTGAAATCGAAAGGGATTTTCACTCGGATCGCGATGGGCACGCCGTTTTTGGTAGCCGGCTCGAAAATCCATTCCGAGCAAGCGATCATAGCGGCCAGACCAAACTCTTCGTGGGTGGCTCTGTCGACCATTGGGTCGACGACTGTGCCGAACATGTCGACCGACGCGATTATTATGGCCTCGCCTTCGACGCCGCGTGAATAGAGCTCGGGAGGGTGTGTGGGGTCCACTTTGTAGATCGCGACGGGCGGTACGATCTCCCCGTCGGTCTTTTCCTCTGCGCCCAAAGGTGATGAGACCCAAACAAGAAGCAGGCATAGGCTGGAGCTAAACTGGCGAAAATGGCGAAACATAGATCAAGTCGGCAGCGATATATGGATAAGCTCCCTAAGGATAATTCGGATGAATCACCAGCGGTTTTAGTCGATTCCCTGCCGGGATTCGTTTGTTTTACCTTTTAATGGAAGATGAGCCGGTTGAATTTCCCATTTCGGACGAATTGGACTTACACACCTTTCGGCCTGGAGAGGTCAAAGAGCTGCTGCCCGACTATTTCGAACTCTGTCGCGAAAAGGGAATTTTCAAGGTCCGGGTGATCCACGGAAAGGGTACGGGCGCTCTCAGAGAGCTGGTGCATGCCCAACTAAAAAAGAACGAC
The DNA here is from genome assembly GCF_014230145.1 of Pelagicoccus albus. Classification (NCBI taxonomy): domain Bacteria; kingdom Pseudomonadati; phylum Verrucomicrobiota; class Opitutia; order Puniceicoccales; family Pelagicoccaceae; genus Pelagicoccus; species Pelagicoccus albus. Next base: position 826,784 of record NZ_JACHVC010000012.1, on the reverse strand, counting down.
TCGGTGATCCGATTCGAATTGGGCGATCAGACAAGTGGCGGCTGGGGGGCGACCTTGGTCTGGCTCAAGCAGAGCGAGGTGACTGAGCCTTAGTCGGTGGAAGCGCGTTGCTTGTCCTTGAGCGACTTTTTGTAGGACTCCATCTGTGGCCGGACATGAGTGTCCATGCAAGTTGGGCAGATAGAGTGGGTGAAGTCAGCTCCAGTTCGCTCGTTCACGTATTGCTCGATTTGCTCCCATAGATCTCCGTCGTTGCGAACCTTTTTACAGTAGCAGCAAATGGGGATCAGGCTTTCGAGGCGGCGAACCTGATGGTTAAAATTGAGAATGCGTTCGGCCACGCGTAGGCGGTTCCAGATGTCGTCCGAGCCGATCGGCTTTTTGAGAAAGTCGTCTACGCCAGCGTTGATGGCGGCTTCGAGATTCGGTTTGGAGCGTTTTTGAGCACTGACCAACACGAAGTAGGTGTAGCTCTCCTTCATGCTCTCGCGAAGTCTACGGCAAAGCTCTAGTCCGTCTATTTCAGGAATTTTCCAGTCGCTAATCACGATCTGCGGGCGCTCGAGCTCGAATGAGTTCCATGCCTCTTGTCCATCCTCGTAGGAGCGGACGTCATAGCCGAGCATACTGGTAACGTTTTCGAGAAGGCGTCGTGTGGTACGATCGTCTTCGACTATGTGGACTTTGTACTTGGAACTCATAACTGCGTCAGATTCCTTACATCGGCAAGCCCAGCTATAAGTGTAAGACCTTATGGCCTTAAGTTTTTCACTCAGATCCAATTAACACTCGATTTACGACGGAATAGGTCCGGCTTTCGGTCGACAAAAGGCTTCCATTCTCAAAGTCGATCCGTCACCCCTTGTTACTGATTTTAGCCCGGCAGGAGAGCTTAAATGGCGACCAGCACAGTAGAGAACTACATCAAGAAGATTTATACCCTGCAGTTCGAGCAAGGAGCGGGAGGCAACGTGAGCATGGGAGAACTTGCGACTGCATTGGAGGTTACTCCCGGTACCGCGACCACCATGGTGAAGTCCTTGGCCAAAACTGGACTGGTTGGCTACACGCCTCGTGTCGGGGTGGAGTTAACTGGGCAAGGCAAGGAGCTCGCTCTTTTGGTTTTGCGCCGCCACCGCATGGTTGAGCTTTTTCTGGTACAGGTCTTGGGCATGGATTGGCATGAGATTCACGACGAGGCGGAGGCGTTGGAGCACGTCATATCCGATCGAGTTTTAGAGCGGATCGATGTGCTACTGGGTCGACCCGAGCTTGATCCGCACGGCGACCCTATTCCTGACGCTCGTGGAATTATCGCTGAGCGAGACTTGGTGCCGCTCTCAATGTGCAAGCAAGGGCAACGCGCTCGAGTGGGCCGCATCGAAAATCAAGAAGACGCCTTTCTCAAGTACCTCGAGCAGATCGAGCTGACCCCGGGCACGCAACTTTCCATATCGCAGTATGACAAGCAGGCAGGCGTCATGACCCTGCTGTTTCAATCGGGAGAAATCAGACAATTGGGGATGGAAGCGGCTCGCAAGATCAGCGTGGAGCTGGAGGGGGTCGAGTGAGAGAATGGGATTGGCTGGCAGCCTTGGCAGGTGGCGTCGTTTTTGTCTGGGCGATCAGCTATTTCCGAATCCGGTCGCTCAAGAAATCCGCGTTAGTCCGCTCCGCTGAACTTGAAAATAAGCTCGCTGACTTGGAAAAGGACAATGCGGTTTGGCAGGAGCGTTGCCGAAATGCGGAGACGCTTAGCGACGGAACACGGGGCGAGCTTTCAGAAGCTCGGAAACAAAACGCGGAGCTGGACCGCCAGCTTGCCGCCTCTCGTCAAGCGGCTCGAGACATGGAGTTGAGGGTCGAAGAGCAAAAGCGGGAGCTCGCGGAGTTGCAAAAGAAGCTGACCGCAGAGTTCGAAGCTTTAGCTACTCGGGTACTCGATGCCAACTCCCAGAAATTCGTAGCTAGCAACAAAGAGAGCTTGGATAAATTGCTTCTGCCTTTGGCCGAAAAGTTAACGGATTTTCGTAGTCGTGTGGAGACTACGCATGATCAAAGTGTGAAGGACCGGGCCGAGCTTGTGGCTCAACTGAAGTTGCTTGGTGAAGCGAATCAGCAAATGAGCGAAGAAGCTCGTAACCTCACCACCGCACTTAAAGGGCAAAGCAAGACGCAAGGAAATTGGGGCGAGTTTATCTTGGAGTCCGTGTTGGAAAAGTCAGGTTTGGCGCAAGGCAGGGAGTTCCAGACCCAAGCGAGTTTTGTAGGGGAAGACGGAAGGCGGAAACAGCCGGATGTACTGATTCATTTGCCCGATGGGAAGCACCTCGTAGTTGATGCCAAAGTAAGCCTTGTCGCATATGAGCGCTGGGTGAATGAGGAGGACCCGCAACAGCGGGTTACGGCTCTGAAGGAGCATATCCAAAGTTTGAAACAGCATGTCACTGAGCTTGGAAAGAAACGATATGATACGCTTTACCAGATCCAGTCTCCTGATTTCGCTTTGATGTTTGTTCCGATCGAGCCTGCCTTTGCCCTCGCTGTACAGGAAGATCCGAGCTTGTTTGATTTCGCATTTGGGCAGAACGTAGTGATCGTAACGCCAACGACTCTTCTCGCGACCTTAAGAACTGTCGCCAATATATGGAGACAGGAGAAGCAAACGAGAAATGCTATCGAGATCGCGGAAAGGGGCGGAGCTCTCTACGATAAGTTTGTGGGCTTTTTCGAGGATATGAAAAAGGTCGGCGAACAGATTGGGCGTAGCCAACTTGCCTACGATTCGGCGATGAGCAAATTGTCGGAAGGGCGCGGAAACTTGGTGCAGCAAATCGAGCGCTTGAAGGAATTGGGAGCAAAAGCGAAGAAGGGTTTGCCGGAGGAAACGGTTGAATTGGCCTTCGAAGATTCCCAATTGGAAGCCTCGGACTGAGGGCCCCGAGCGGATTTGCGGGAGAGCTCATTGCTCATCCGTTGTCGAATCGAGAGTCTTTTCCGACTCCGTTCCCAAAGGTTTTGCGCTTGAAACCGATTCTCTATTGGAGAACAAACTTTAAAACTAAGACGATGATCGTACGTAACGAAGAGCAATACACCGCAATCAAAGAAGCCTCCCAAGTGGCAGCGACCGTGCTGGATCGCATGTGCGCGTTGGTTGTGCCAGGTATGAACACATACGATTTGGATCAGGCGGGCCGTCGTTTTATCGAGGAGCTGGAAGCCGAAAGCGCCTGCTACAAGTACCAAGTCGGTTCGCGCGTGTTCCCGTCTTGGACATGCCTCTCTGTTAACGACGAGGTGGTACACGGAATTGGAACGCTCGAACGAGTCCTCAAGGAAGGCGACATCATCAGTGTAGACGTTTGCACCCGCTATCGTGGTTACATTGGAGACAATTGCCGTACCGTTCCGGTTGGCAGGGTGGATTCCCAATTGCAGCGCTTGTTGGATGTGACGGAAGAGTCGATGTACGACGGCATTAAAAACGCGGTCGCCGGTAACAAGGTCGGCAAGATTTCCAGCGCGGTGCAGAAAAAGGTCGAGCGGGCGGGATTTAGCGTAATCCGAGATTTTGTGGGACACGGAGTGGGCAAGAGCCTGCACGAAGAGCCGCAAATCCCAAATTTTGGCCGCCCGGGAGATTACCAACGTCTCAAGCGAGGCATGGTCCTGTGTATCGAGCCGATGGTCAACATGGGCAAACACAAGATCGCCATGGGAGACGATGGATGGACAGCGCTCAGCGCAGACGGCAGCCCTTCCGCTCACTTCGAGCACACGGTTTTGGTAGGGGAAAATGGTCCTGAGATTTTGACCGTTCCCGAAGGTAAAACCGCTCCCGCACTTGCTTAAGCGACATTCACGGCCCGTCATTTAGGCGGGCTTTTTTTTGTCCGGATCTTGAGGGCAAAGAAAAGGCGGATCACCTACCCCTAAGTGATCCGCCATAGTTTTCTTAATTACCCCAAAAGATCTCGCTAAGCGAGATACACCGAGAAAGACGGGCGAAAGCCCAAAGTGTTCAATATTTTTTGCGATAAATACAAAAAAGTAGCATTTGGGCCAAATTTGAGAGGTTCCTAAGGATCGTTCTAGGCTTTGATACCTTTCTGGGCGAGTTGCTGGAGGCGCTCCGTTTCAGTGGCGGTTGTTTTGGCGACGAAACCGCTTTTGTGAGCGAAGTGAACATCTGGCTCCGCTTCGATACGGGTGTAGTCGAGGGCAGGATGATCATTGTAGCGCGAAATCCCGTAGCCCACGTTTCGCTTGTCTGGATAAATGGTGCCGGCCACTTCTCGATCGAGACCGCGCTCTCGGAGGAAGTGTCCGATTCCAGATGAAGCATCGTCGATCTCCGTTTCGACTCGCGGCAGGAAAAGGAATTTCAGGCCGCCCAATTCCCAGAGCTTGCTATGCTGGGCGACGAAGTCGATGCGTTGGCGCGTACCTGTCAGGTAGCCGACTAAGTCCTCTCCGACGAGTTTCATCATTTCCCAGATCGTGTCGCCCGGCAGAAGCTCCGACTTCGCTGCGAATCGCCTCAGTAGAGTCATGTCGATCGGAGAATTGAGTTTTCCGATGACGTCTCGCTCCACGCCCAGCCATTTGGCGGTTTGGTTGGGGCCACGACAATCGAACCATTCGGCAGGTTCTAGCCATTCGCAAAAAGTGCGGGCGTCCTCGTAAAGGCCGAGGCTTTGCAGGACTAGGGATAAAGCGCAGGTGGGAGCAGTGTCCTTGGAAAATTGGTGGTGATCAAAGTTGCCCAGTTCTGGGGCATGTTGGTCGCCCACATCGACGACAGCGATGCTTGGGTCTGCCAAATCTTCGGGAGTCGGCTCGCGGCGCTCTATGGGTGCCGGGCTTTGAGCCAAAAGGAGGCAGCAGGCGAGCAGATCGTCCTTATGGGCTGACCCTGGGTGGGTGAGGATTTTGCGGTAGTTTTGGTCGCTCATGTTCGAGCGACGGAAGCTAGGGGCCAGATTCGCTTAGGCAAACCGGAAAGGCTCTGCCGCGAATATAGTCGCTCAAGCGGTTTGCTTAGGCTCCTCGGTTTCTTCTGTTTCGAGATCTACGCTACCCACGTATTTCTTGAGCACCGCGAATTGCTCTTCGGACTGCTTGCTGATCTCTTCCAAGCCGTCTCGTATTTGAGACGGTGGCGTATCTTCCCATGACTGGGAGAGTCTGCCTGCTAAGTTGCGAATAACATTGAGTGGAGTCTTTAGCTTTTCCGCGAGAACGACTGACATAGGCCTTCCGTCCTCCGCGGTCTCTTTCGCCAAAGCGGCGCTTTCATTGCGCACGGTCTCGAGTTCCCGATTGCGCATTTTCAGCTCTCGACGAATTGCGATTAGCTCTTTTTCGAGCCCTGCCGCATTGGTTTGCTCTTTCAAGATCTGCGAGTCGCTATCTTCTTTCGCGGATTGAAGGTTCGCAATTTCCATGCGGAGAGCGTCGATCTCTTCAGGCGAGGTTTTCGCCAGTTCCGAAATTCGGTCCACTTCGTTCTCCATTCGAACGATCTCCTGCTCCATATCTGCGGTACGCAGGGATTGGGATTCGATGAAATGCTTCAGGTGGTCTTCTTCCGCATTTTTGCTCTTTTTGTGGAAGGCGATTGTCGCGGCGCCCATACGGGTTTGATCCACTAATTCTTCGAGCGGCTCGACTAAGCTAGTGCCGATCCGGCTGAGAATCAGAAAGTTGCCGAGTAAAAGTATTCCCAGTAGTGGAATCCAGAAAGCGGAGGTCGGGAGCTTGGTGATTTCCGCCAATTGCTGACGATACTCGTCGAGCTGGGGAAGAGCCAGGAGAGCGACGATTAGTATCTGAAATAGCAGGCTGAGAGCGACTTGCCGGTTGAGTATAGTCTTAGAATCTTTCACGGATAAGAAGATCTCCTAGGTGGTTCCACGTGGCGTCCTTGGTAGTTGAAGGGAATTCGAGGTAAAGCAAAATCGGGGCCATCGGTAGCCCCTCAGTCCATGGATGTTGTACTAGGGATTTCCTCTAGCAACGAACTTTTTTTGCCTTAGCTTCTCCGCCGACTACTATGCCTTGGAAGCTGAGATGTCTTTTAGTCGAGGCTATGTAAACGTTTAGCGCTCGATGTTCCGAACTCCTTTCGCCGCAACGCATCGATTTGCTCGTTTAGGCGCTGGTTCTCTCGACGTAAGCTGGAATTGTCGATGTTTAGCTCGGCTCTGATCCGCACGTAGCTGGCCACAAGGTCTTCAAACTCCTCAACTTTTCGGAAGCTTCGGTCGCGTTCCTTCCGGGTGGAGAAGAGTTCGGTCTCCATCTTTTCGATCTGTCCCGCCCGCGTTTCCGCTCGGTCTTGGGTGAGGCGAATGTACTCCCGAATGGTTTTTACTTCGCTAAATTGCTTGCTCGCAAATGTTTCGGTAACTAGGCCGAGTTTGCACTGGTTGCAAAGGTCTTTGATTGGCTTGGTCAACCTAGCGTGCAACGCGGATAGCAACAGGCTAAGTATGACCAGTGTGATCACGCTACCTAGGATCCAGAAGTACTCGGGCGGCATGCCGAGGGCCTTGCTTATTTGCTCCCTTTGAGTTTGCAGCCCTTCGTAGCCGAGCAGGAAAAAGGCTGCCGCGATGGTGCAAAGGCAGAGGATCAAGTAACAGTTGAAGGTGGATTTAAACGTTTTCACTTTCGCTAAGTTGGCTGCTCCCGCGGGAGCGTTTTTTATTAGGCGATTGTGCTATCGTTCCTTGGTGTCAGGAACGAGCGAGTTGGATTAAACAGGAATCGCGCCGAATGAATGGCTTGGCGAGCGACAATTTAAGCCCTTACGGCTGGATACGAAAGCAAGCTACCACTACCCGACAGTAAGGAAAAGGAGCGTATGAAACGCCGGCTACGATTAAGTTCCTATTCGTAGCGAATTAGCTTACTAGCCCTGAATTCGCCTAGGATACGCTGAATACCTTCGAGCTCGGCAGTCTCAAGAGAGTGACGTCTATGATGGTAGTTCGAAAGGTTTGGATTAGGGCCCTGATTTTGGTTGGCGTTAGTTTTATGCTCAGCGGCGCGAAGGTGATATCGTCCGAATTGTCCTCGTGAGCTGTTATCTCCAAATGGGTTGTCGGTACCTTATCCAATAAATCAGTCCAAGTCTTGGAGTCTTTTTCGAACTTTTGAGTTCGCAGGTAGAAGGTAATGATGCCGCGAGTGCACTTGTTGAGGTGCTTGTCTTCAATCATCCTTTCCAACTTGTTTTTGTTGGTACCCGGCGGGGTGGATTTGATTGTGATATCGAAATCTTTGACAGGCGTGCCGAATTGGTCCCTCAAGCGAAATATCAGCTGGGCGTGGCCTTCGTATTGTTCCTGCTTGTTCCAGTCGAAGGTGCTGCCCCTGAGCTTGCCCGCTTTTTCGAAGGTAGATTTCTTCGCTTTTTCGAAGGCTACAGCGGTCTCGGCGTAGGCGTCTTCGTTGTAGGGCGTAGCAATGGCACGCTTCACGAGGGGAACGATTTGGTCCCGATTGTCGCTACCGGTCACGATCCCGATATCGTCGCCGAAGTGAGCGGTTTCGAAGGCTACCGAGAAGGGGACAGCCTGCCTCTCCGAAGCGATATCGCTCAAGTCGAATTGGTAGATCGGGGAGGTATCCAAAATCTCATCGGCTTGTCTTTGTCCCACCAGTTCTGCGACTTCGTCCGCATCCAGTTCGAAAGCCTCGTCCGTGGGAGCTACACGAAGGAAGTTGTAATTAAGATTACCCGCAGAGGTTCTGACGGTATTGTCCGATGAATCCTCTTTTATGTAACGGATGGGGAGGTGTCTCATCGCGGGAAGGGTCTGGGAGCCGATGATGCAAAACTCCTGCACTTGGTAGTCCCGATACATGTCGTTTCCTTCGTCGATGAAATGGGAATGCAGGTCGAGTGTCTTGCTGGAGCCAAATTCGAGCTCGTCCAAGATCTGCACGCCGCGGCCGGTGCCTTGAAAGAAGCGAGCCCATCTGGCCATCTGGCCTCGTCCGATGTGCGCCAAGCCGCTTCCAAAGTTCGCGCCCGCTAGGTGTACGACGTTTTTAATCGGGCATGGCTTAGGGCTAAAGAGCTTGATCCAATTGCGAAGTACCAAGGCTCCGGTACTGTGTATTACCACATGAAAGCCTTCGGTCAGTTTGCTTGCATGGGCTTGCAGGGCCCGTTCCATGGCGAAACTTACATCGTCCAGCGTAATGCCGTCGCTGAGGGAAATCCAACGGCTCAGGTTGATATCGAGCGTTTCGGTTCCGAAGTGCTTTCTGAGTTCTTGGGGCAGGGTTCCGTATATGTCTTCGGCGGTGTTGTCGGAGCCCTCGGACGAGTATCCGTGGATGAGAAGGATAGGTTCCATATGGGGAGCGGGGATTGGTGTGAGTAGGTGGCGTACCGGCTTCTTAACGTACAAGTGGAAACAGGTTCGTCCAAAGGTTGTTCGAGTTGGAGAATACCTGAGCTTAGTAGTTTTTCTAGGAATAAATGGTGTTTCCTGCGCGGTTGGTACCTAATGATAGGCTGCAAATGGAAACCTGCTCTTGAAATGCCTTTAAGTTCGGTACTCTTTTGCACAATCGCTGACCCGATTTCTACGGATGAATGTCAATCTCCCCACTGTGTTGTCTTCCAAAGCCTTTCTTCTTTCTGGATTTCTCGCTTCCAGCTTAGGCGCGGCCGAAATCGATGTGGTTTCGCTTTCCCTCGATGAGTTGATGGAGATCGAGGTCACCACTCCCGGCAAGGTACCGGAAGCGATTCGCGATACGCCCGCCAGCATCTACTTGGTCAGTCGAGACGATATAGAGACATTCGGCTACTCGAGCCTTACGGAAATTTTCGAAAACGTACCTGGGTTCTACAACATCGATAATTACACGGGGGTTAGCGGAAATTTCGGAGTGCGTGGCTACTGGAATGGCCGTTCGCAAAACAGTAGTATGGCGATTCTGGTCAACGGAGTCCCCCAGATGCGGCCCGATTTGCTGGCGACACCGATGGAAGGGCTTGGCGTTCCGGTTGAAGCGATCGACCGGATCGAAGTTTCGCGGGGTCCCAACAGCGTCATCTATGGGAATGGCGCTTTCTTCGGGGCCATCAACATCATCACGAACGACTCTTTCAACGACGACCAGCTCAGTTTTTCTACCGGCTCGAACGGAGCTCGCCGCCTTGCGGCTCGCATCTCAGAATTTGGAGAGGACTTTCACATCATCGTAAATGCAGGCTACTCTGAGAACGACGGGTATGACTACGATCTACTGGACATGGTAGGATCCGACCGTGTCGCCTTGCTACCCGCGTTTGGCGTCGAGGAGGGTAATTCGAGCTTAGAGGGGCGTTTGGAGCAAAGCAGTAAATACTTTCAAGTATCGGGGGCGTGGAAAAATCTTTACCTAGACTACACGGTCAATGACGCGACGGTCGAGTCGTTCACCGGATATCCTGCGGTCGACGAAGGCAATATGCGAGATAGCCTTAACGCTCGTATCGCGATAGGGGCGAATCTTAATTTTGGCGATTACAGCCTTGATACCAAGTTGACCTATCTTACCCACGAAACGACAGAGGATTTCGATGCTCTCTTCGTGGGATTCGAAGGCTACAATACCCGCGAATTTGAAAATTGGGAAATTGAATCGCTTCTGACCTACGATGCGGCGGACCAATTGCGTTTTTTAGCAGGGCTAAATCTACAGGAGCTATCGGATTTTCTGGAGTTCACCCATATTCCAGCGGTGGGGATCTTAAATGAGTCGGTAGTGATAGACCAACGACACCTAGGGTCACTTTTTGCTCAAGCGAATTACGATTTTTCGGAGGCGTGGAGTTTGGTGGCCGGATATCGTCTAGAGGAGATGGGAGAATACGATCGCTATGTTTTTGTGAATGAACCGATAGACGGAACACCTCTTCCTGGAGGGCGAAAGGGGGTCTTTAGGAATGGGACGCCACGTGTTTCACTCATTTATCAGCCGGATGAAACTCAAGTCTTCAAATTGATGATGGGGGACGCGATCAAGATACCCAGCTTCAATGGCGCTGAATTCAAGTCTGAGCATTCTAGAACGATCGAAGCCAATTACACTTGGGCTAGAGAAACCTTAATGGTTAGTGCCAGCGTATTTAGGAATAGCCTTAGCGACTTGCTAATTCAGACCTTGCATCTTCGCGATAATGGCATGATCGACTATGATCTGCTAGGTGGCGGAAATGTGGATACAAATGGCGTGGAACTGTTGGTTCGGGCGAGTTTCTCGGAACGGCTGAGAGGCGAGATCGGCGTTACTCTGCAAGATTCGAAAGACGCTCAGACTCCGGATAATCAATTGAGCTATTCGCCGGATTTTGTGGGGCATGCGAAATTCTCCTATCGCGACGGAGATTTTTCTGCATCGATATTGAGTCGGTATGTTGGAGGTATGCTTTCCTTCTACAATCTTGAAGAAAACACCTCGCCCCTGCTTGATGGCGGCTACTTTGGCGAACCAGTAGACGCTTACTTTGTGAGTGATTTGAATTTACGCTGGGACAACGTTTGGGAAAACGTTTATCTGGATTTTCAGCTTACGAACGTATTCGATGAAGAAATACGTTACCCCAATAACCCGATCAATGGGTTGCTGCTAAACCGAGGAAACATCGGGCATGCTCGCGGCGTTTTTGTTACGGCGGGAGTCAAGTTTTAGCTTAGCCGGACCTGAGCCACTTGCTCAGGATGAAGTTTAGGCGCTCCGTGTTGAATGGCTTCGTAAGCGCATCATTCATGCCTGCCTCTAGGCATTCCTCGTTACCGCGTGACGTTACATGAGCTGTCATGGCGATGATAGGAGTGGTAGCTCCCACGTTGTCTATCTTTCGTAGAGCTCTAGCGGTTTCGTACCCATTCATTCGAGGCATCTTGATGTCTAGTATGATCAGGTTGAAACGCTCAGCCTTAGCAAGCTCGATGGCTTCGAAACCACTTTGGGCTCGGACCACTTGGTGGCCGGTACTTTCAAGCATCGATTCACCTAGCTCTAGATTGACTAGCTGGTCGTCGACTAGAAGGACTCTTCCCTTGTCCTCGCTTTCGTTTTCGATGATCGATGGGGCTAGACTGGGGTCGGTATCCTGCTCGCTTGTTGGAGTCACTGGGATCTCCAGCCAGAACGTTGATCCTTCATCTTTCTCGCTATCGAAGTCGATCTTTCCTCCCATGGCCTCCACGATCCTCTGAGTTATGGCCAATCCAAGCCCCATGCCGCTGTATTGCCGGGTTAGGCTGACGTCGATTTGCGAGAATGGCTTGAATACGGTATCTCTATCCTGAGTGGCAATGCCTATGCCGGTATCGACCACTTCGATACGTAGGATCGTTTGATCCGCCTGATCGCAGAAAAGAGCAGTTTTCAGAGTTATTGATCCCTCCTCTGTGAATTTGAGAGCGTTGGCTAGCAGATTTAGTACAACCTGCTGAAGCTTAACTCGATCAAGGGATAGTGTGTCCAATAGAACCGAGTCGGGTCGGTCTGTTTCGTGTTGGTAGAGAAGTTGGATTTGTTTTTCGCTCGCTTGAGTCTCGAGCAGCGATACCGCGTTCGCACAGAGTCTTTGGTAGTTAACGGGTTCTGGAGTCAGGCTAACTTCACCTCTTTCGAAGAGGCTGAAATCGATGACACGGTCTATCAATCCCTGGAGGTGTTCGGAGTATTGTTTTATGAGTCCTAACTGTCTCCGGTTTTCTCCTTCATGAGCGTTGCGAAGAAGTATCTCCACGTATCCAATAATAGGATTCAATGGAGTGCGGAGTTCATGGCTAATAACTGAAAGGAAGTCGTCTTTTGCTCGGCTGGATGCTTCGGCTTTTTCTTTCGCGTGCACGAGTGCGTCCGACCGCTTTTCGATTTCCTCCATCATTTCGTTGAAGGCATCGACTAGTTGCCCCGTTTCGTCGTAGCTCGTCTTTACCTGCCGAGTCGATACGTCGTGATCTTCGGTTATTCTTCGGGTGGTCGCCGCAAGCTGTATGATTGGTTTGGCTACATGATTGCCGACAGTTGTCGCTAGGAAAACAGCAGCAGATAGAGATAGAGCGATGATGATCACAAACACCCAGCTTCTACCGAGTTGGAAGGCTCTCAGTTCGCCAAGGTCTGCCTTTAGGACGAGGAATGCGGCGGTGCTTTCGTTGAATTCGATGGGCTCTTTCACCACGAGGGCGTGATCATAGAAGCCCACCGTCGACTCAAAGTCTGCTAGGCTAGGTTGGCGTTTAGGAGTCGAGTTTTGGTAGGAAGTAAATAGGCTACCGTCGGGTTTGTAGATGGCGGCGGATTCGATATGGCTCTGCACGGACAGTACCGAAAGGACATCATCCGCATCGAGGGGATCGTTGAAAGCAACCGCTACAGCCAAATTCGAGGCAGTCATGCGAGTTGTTACTTGGTACTCTTCCAGCAAGCGTTCTTTGAAGAGGTTGTACTCCACGATGAACGAGAAAAGTATCGAGAATATAGTTACGAAACCTGCGACGCTTGTTATCAGCAAGACCAGTTTCTTGCGAATGGAGAGCTGCCGATAAATACGGGCTAGAGTCGATCTTTCAGGAATTTCTCTTACCATCAGTTTACGATCCTTGTAGCCAGTTTTAGCAACTTCGCCCGGTAGGCTATGTTGCGTTGCTTTGAGTTCGCCATGTTGATTTCGAAGCTGAGCTTTCGCTGGTTTTGAACCAGGTTAACTAGCCCGCCTTGCTCGAGGAATTGGTCGAAAGTACCAATTAGGACGATAGATTGACCTTCAATTTTCCTAATGAGTCTGGGAAGGGCGGTGTCTTGTGGCTTATCGAAGAAGATAGCGTCGCAGCTCTGAATCAGATCGCTGGGTGTGGTTGAACTGAGAGCCACGACCTCGAACTTATCTATGTACTGTTCGCTTTCGACAGCGATTTGGAATTCCGTCATCGCTTCGGACGATTCGAAGACACCGATTACTCGCGGACCGCTTTTTTGATCAGACCACTCGGTGAAGCTTAAGAGCTGCAAAGTAATGGCAGCTTCCACTTTTGCCTTGGGCACTGGGGACGCCGAAGCTGCGAAGCAAGCCCACAGGGCTGCTACGAGCATGGCGACTTGGATACCTTGGCAGAAGCGCTTCATCTAGTTAGGTCGAGTGAATACAATGCGACCGCGAGAGTGTTACCTCAGACAAAGAGCGAGAGTTATTAAATGTTGTTGGATTGGGAGACATTCTATTGTCTTCGAGCGAGGCTAGGTAAACAGGCAGCAGCCTCGTTCGTTCATTCGAATCAGTGGCTAAACTGAGGGAATCGCGAGCGTTTTTTTTGGGCTGAATTCGAAGATTTGGATTGGGATGTGAGAACAGTTTAGGTTTTCGCTTCGTGTTCTAGATTATGGGTTTAAGGAATCACGACTTATGAAGATGATGGGGAATTCTTTCACAGTTCGTCCTATTCTCAATTTGTGCTTTATACCTGAATCTACGTATTAGCTGCTTCGCGGGTTTCCGCGGCGAGGGGACTGGCTGCCGTATCAAGATTTTTTTACACTTAGCGGATAACTGAGTATCGCCTATGCAGATACGAAGGATACTGGAGCTAGTCGACGAGGCAGGCGTCAAGTTCAGCTTGTAGTCTATCGCGGTCTAACTTGAAACCGATGAATACGAGCTCCTGCCGTCGGTCTCCGTGTGGAGATTCCCATTTTTGTTCCACCTCGGCAGGTATTTGGGAGCGATCGATGTTTCCTTTTTCGAGCGCAGTAACCCACCAGCTTCCGATGAAGTCGCAACGTGTCGTGGATCCGGCGATAGAGAGGAAGCCGACTTGGGCGTCGTTTCCATCGATCCAAGCGTAACCCTTGGCTCGGAGGAGACCGGGAATCGAGTTGTTGATAATGTGTGCGAACTTGTCGGCGCTGAAGGGGCGTCGAGCTCGGTAAACGAGGGTGACGAGACCCTGCTTGGCTTTATTGATGGGATCTAGGGCCTTCGAGATGCTCGGTTGAATAAGGGAACTCACCGGTGCGGAGAGTTTGCGGAAGGTGACGGGGCGGGCGTCTTCCACGGGATCTGCGGGGCCGGAGTCCTGGTCTTGTTTGTTGAGGCTTTGGAGCCAACTTGCGCCCGACAAGGTTTTATCCAAATCGAAGGAATGGTTGTGAAGGATTGCTTGGTTGGCCAATTGGCCATTTTCACATTCGTGTTTAGTGGCGCGTCGATTGAGTTCGTCCAAGATGATGCGGATTTCCGAGCGTTCTTGGTCGCTGACCATATCCATCTTGTTGATGACGAGGAGGTCGGCGCATTCGATTTGCTCTACGACCAATTCAAAAACAGGCCGCTCATCCTGTTGGCGAAGAAGTTCGCGATTGGCCCCTTTCGCTTGATTCGCCTTCCATTCTTTTAGGAAAAAGGCGGAGTCGATGACCGTGACCAGGCTGTCGATTTGAACCACTTCCTCCAGTGATTTGCCGTTGGGGCCCGGTGTTAGGAAGGTGTGTACGATTTGGGTGGGCTCGGCGACGCCAGTGGACTCGATCACGATGTGGTCGATATTTCCTTTTTGGGCGAGATCCATGACTGCTAGGGCGAGATCGCCTTGAATGGTGCAGCAAATGCAACCACCGGTCAGCTCGACCACCTCGCTTTGTGAGCCGCTCTCCAGGCTGCGAACTTCGCTTTGGATCAGGGATGCGTCTATATTCACTTCGCCGATATCGTTGACGATGACTGCGATACGTTCGCCGTCGGCGTTTAGGAGCAGGTGATTCAGCAGGGTGGTCTTTCCTGCTCCGAGGAAGCCGGAAAGAATGGTGACGGACAGACTGGGCGAAGTTTCAGGCATGAGGATCTGTTTTTAGGACCGGCGGCAGGAAAGGGAAGGTTTTGTTCCTTGGGAGGAACGAATTGCTAAATCTGTTTTCTAGCACAAGGGTTGTTTGATTATCCCCTTTAAATTGCTGATGTCGTTTTTCAAACCACTCGTATTCTTCTCCCTTTTCATCGCTCTGCTCACGGCAGCCAAGGCGCAGCTGCCCGAGGACTTCGACTTAAATTCACCCTTGCCAGTGGATCCGGATGTCCGGGTTGGAGAATTGGCAAACGGCCTCCGGTATTACATCCGAGAGAATTCGGAACCGGAAAATCGAGTCTCCTTGCGACTCGTGGTGAATGCCGGTTCCCTGCAGGAAGAAGACGACCAAAGAGGTATCGCTCACTTCCTGGAGCACATGGCCTTCAATGGTACCAAGCATTTTGAGAAGCAGGAGCTCGTTAACTTTCTGGAATCGATTGGGATGCGATTTGGCCAGCACCTCAATGCCAGCACTTCCTTCGACCAAACAATCTATAAACTCGAAGTGCCTTGGGATGACGAGGAAGTGAAGGACAAGGCCTTCC
Organism: Pelagicoccus albus; assembly: GCF_014230145.1. Lineage (NCBI taxonomy): Bacteria > Pseudomonadati > Verrucomicrobiota > Opitutia > Puniceicoccales > Pelagicoccaceae > Pelagicoccus > Pelagicoccus albus. The sequence continues at coordinate 811,369 of NZ_JACHVC010000012.1, read as the reverse complement.
TGATCCTCGAAGATTGGGCGGATGCCATCTCGCTAGACCCTTTCGAGATCGAAGCGGAAAGAGGAGTCATCGTTGAGGAGTGGCGGTCTGGGCAAGGAGCGTCGCAGCGGATCAGGGACCAGCAATATCCGCTCGTCTACTTCAACTCCCGCTACGCGAAGCGGCTTCCGATCGGTTCAATGTTTGTCGTGCAGAATGCTCCGGCGGAGAGGTTCGTCGACTTTTACGAGAAATGGTACCGTCCAGACCTCATGGCGGTGATCGCGGTGGGAGATTTTGATGGGGACGAAATGGAGCGTCAGATTATCTCTCGTTTTTCCCGATTGGAAAATCCTGAGGATGCCCCCGAGAGACTGAATTACGAAGTCCCAGACCACGATCAGACGCTATCTTCCATCATTTCTGATCCGGAGATCACTAGCATGTCCGCGGTCGTTTATTTGAAACTAGACAAGGATGGCGACGAAACGGCAACCGACTACCGTCGTCACTTGATTGAGCGAATCTACTTTTCCTTGCTTAATCGAAGACTGGGAGAGCGTACCCTCGAGGCGACTCCGCCTTACATCAGCGCGAGCGTCGGCAGTACGGGACTCGGAAGGGAGAAACGAGCTTACGTGATGTCGGCCAACCTCATGCAGGGCAAAGTGGAAGAAGGGTTGCAGTACCTTGCTGCGGAAGTGGCAAGAGCGAGCGAAACGGGCTTCAGCGAAGGCGAGCTGTCTCGCGTGACGGCGGATATGATTCGTCGGATGGATCGCGCCTATGAAGAGCGCGAAAATACGCCTTCCTCGGTTTTTGCGGCTGAGTATACCCGAGCGTTTACGGTGGATGAGCCGATTCCCGGGATCGCCTTGGAACGCGACATGACGCGGGCGTTTTTGACTGGGTTGGATGTTGATGAAGTGAACGAGGTAGGTGAAGCGTTTCGAAACCACCACAATCGAGTGATCTTGTTTACTGCTCCCGAGGCGGAAGGCTACGATCTGCCGTCCGAGGAAGAGTTGCTCGCGATTTTTGAAGAAGGCTGGACCAAGGATTTGGGAGAGTATGTGGACGATGTTTCGGATGAGCCCTTGCTTAAGGAGATTCCGGAACCGGGAGACATTGTCGCGGAAATCTACCACGAGGATGTGGATGTTTACGATTGGACGCTATCCAATGGGGCTCGCGTAATTGTGAAGCCAACCTCGTTCAAGAACGACCAAGTTCTCATGTCGGCCTACAGCGAGGGAGGGTATAGCATGGTGGCGGACGATGAATACGTGCCCGCCATGACTGCCACGATGCTGTTGGGCGAGGCTGGAATCGGACCCTTCAGCACCATACAGCTCGAAAAAAAGCTAGCGGGTAAGGCTGTGCGGCTTTCGCCTGGAATTGGCTCCAACACGGAGACTCTTGGTGGGTCGAGCTCCCCTCAGGATTTGGAAGAGTTTTTCAAGTTAGTCTATCTGCAGATCACACAGCCGAACGAAGCGGATTTGCCTAAAGCCTACGAATCCATCAAGAATCGCTTGTCTGAGGTGGTGGCGAATCGAAGCAAGTCGCCCGGAGCGGTCTTTCAGGATGCAATCGAAGAGGCGTTCTACGGGGATCATCCCCGCCATCAGCCTTTGGATTTAGATAGGCTGGACGAAATGGATGCCCGTCTATCCTTGGAGATATTCAAGGATAGATTCCAGAACGCGGGAGATTTCGTTTTTGTATTTGTGGGTTCCATCGAGCTCGATTCCTTTCGCGAGCAGGTGAAGACCTACCTAGCCAGCTTGCCGACACGGGATAAAGAGCCTGAGAAAGCTCGCGATCTGGGGGACCGGCCAAAATCCGGTCGCTTGTCGGTCGACATCAAGAAGGGCTTAGAAGAAAAGACTTCTGCCAGAGTGTATTTCAATGGAGAGGCGGAATGGTCTCCAGAAGAACGCTATGCCTTGGCCTTTGCCCGCGGGCTCCTGAACATTCGCATGCGCGAGGTGCTGCGCGAAGATAACGGAGGAGTCTATGGAGTGAGCGTGTTTGGAGCGCTGGGCCGCTTACCCGCTGGTTCTTATTCGACTGGATTTGGATTTACCTGCGATCCAGGAAACGCAGAGACTCTCGTCAGGTTGGGTCTGATGGAGATCTTGTCGCTTCAGGAGAATGGCCCCCGCGCGGAAAACGTGCAAAAGGTGAAGGAACTTCACATCCGTGAGCACGAGCGTGGCGTGAAAGATAACGGATTCTGGCTTCGCAATTTGTTAGGTATGTCTGCAGAAGGCAGGGACTTTTCTGAAATCCTCAGTTTCGAGGAAATGGTACGTTCCTTTGATCCGCTGGCGGCTCGAGATGCAGCTCGGAAGTATTTCGATATGAACAACCTCTTGGTCGCGTATTTGCGTCCCGAGTACGCGGAGTAGGGGTTTCTTGGCAAGACGTCTAAGGCGTCTCCTTATATTTCGATAGGGTGTGACGTTCGGCTCTTTTGCGCTATGGTATGGGAAGCATTTTCGCTCGATTTCCTTCCCCACATTCCCACCGTTTGATGACCGATACGACTACTGCCAGAGACCTCGCCAAAAAGATTGAATGGGTGGGGCTACGAAACCTCTCCCACACCGAAAAACTAAGAGTGGGGGAAGACTTGGTAGGCATAAGCTGTTACCTACCTCGCTTAATCGCTTTGGCACTGTGGAGCTTTTATGGTCAGACACCGCCTGACTATTTGATCACGCGTGGCTCCGAAAGTAGCTTGGACACTTACCGGGAAAGAGAGCGCAGCAAGTCCTACATCAGCGAGTTGATGGCTGATTATCGCGACGAGGATTGAGGCTCAACGCTGAGGTCCTACTGGCTGAGGACGTGTTTCAGATTATCCAAGTCTAGGATATCGGAAAGGGCTTCTTCTCGGACAATTTCGTTCGCTAAGGTTTCTTTTCTCAGCTGAAGACTTTGGATCTTCTGCTCCACTGAATCCTTCGCGATGAGGCGGTAAGCGTTTACGGTATTCTTTTGGCCGATACGGTGGGTTCGGTCGATTGCCTGAGCCTCGACAGCAGGGTTCCACCAAGGATCGTACAGGACGACATAGCTCGCAGAGGTAAGATTGAGACCGGAACCCGCCGCTCTGAGGGAAAGCAGAAATGCGGTGATCGAGTCGTCGTTTTGGAACTGGTCAACCAACTGCTCCCGATCTCGAGTTTGTCCGGTAAGCGTTAGGTGTTTGCAGCCAATTCCGTCCAGGGCTTCGGCGATGATTTTCAGCATCTCCACGAATTGGGAGAAGATGAGTACCTTGTGTCCCTCCTCTTGCAGCTCGGAAACGAGATCAAGGAGGCCCTCGAGCTTGGCGCTTTTCACTGATTTGTATTCGCTACTAATCAATGCTGGGTGGCAGCAGATTTGGCGTAGTCGTAATAGGGAAGCGAGGATGTTGAAACGCTCCTTGGCGAAGGCTGATTTGCTGTCTATCCCGAGGACTTTCTCTTGGGTGAGCTTCAATTCCGCGAGGTAGAGATCCTTTTGCTCGCCTTCCATTTGGCAAACCAGGGATTCTTCGATACGGTCCGGGAGATCCGTGGCCACTTGTTTTTTGCTCCTACGAATCATGAAGTGGCTCACGCGGGAGGCAAGGCGGGCAGGGGTCTGTGGGTCATTCTCTTTGTAGTGCTTCGAGAAGGACGACTTGCTACCCAGCAAGCCGGGCAGGGCGTAGGAAAAAATGGACCAAAGGTCAGTTGCTTTGTTTTCGACGGGTGTACCCGTGAGAGCGATACGGTGTTCGGACTTCAGTTCCCGAGCGACCTTTGCGGTCTGCGAGCTCGGATTTTTTATGTATTGGGCTTCGTCCAGAATGGTGACGGTCCAATTTATGTTGTGGAAGATATCCTTGCGTATCCGCATCTGCGAGTAGTTCGCTACCAGGATATCGGAGCCATCCAATTGCCATCCTGCGGCCGTATGAACCTCGGAGTCGAAGATCGAGATTTTCAGCAGGCTAGAATGGATTTCCACTTCCTTCTGCCACACATGCATGACCGATTTCGGACAAACCACGAGGCAGGCAAAGGGTTCGTCTGCGGGACGGTTTAGCTTAAGCCAAGTGAGAAAGGTCAAGGTTTGCAGGGTTTTACCCAGACCCATGTCGTCGGCTAGTACGCCGCCGAAGTTATTATGGGCCAGATAGGCCAAAAACTTGAAACCCTCGACTTGGTAGGGGCGGAGTTCGGAATTGATGCCTTTGGGTACCGCGGTAGCGGTTTTGGCGGTGAGCTCTTTGGAGCGTTTGCGAATGGAATCGCGCATTTCATCAAATGCGGTTTCCTCCAGCTTTTCATCCGCCAATTGCAGGGTATGCAATGAATGCTGCCCGCTGCCGGCTTCGTCGAAATTAATCCCCATGGAGTCGAGAAGCTGTTTGTCGCTATCGACGACTTCGCTCTCGAATCGCTTCCATCCTTTTCCGGGAATGTAGGTGTATTCTCCGCGGGCCCGCATGACTATCTTTTGCTCCTCCTCGGTGAGCGTAGTGTCGGAAAATTGCGGGTTGAGCTTCAGGTTAAACCAATCCGTGTTGTCGTCTTGGGAGACGCCAAGAGCGTATCTTCCTGCGGGACGTCCGTCGACTAGGGTGTCGAGCTCATCGTCGGGAACGAGTTGTATATCGTCTGGGATTTCGTGTATCCAACTTATGAATTCTCTAGCGAATCCCGGTTCGATGGTGCGGGCCCAGAGGCCCTCCTCATCCTCGTCTTCTTCTAATTCGAAGGCTTCCAAGACTTCGGGAACGTAGTCGCTGGGAGGATGTTCAAAGAGTGTTTTTTCGGGAGGAGAAGTCGGATCGCTTTTTGTTTCCGGATTGCCTGCGGGCTTCCAGCCATCACTCGTGAGGCAAAACCAGAATTCCTGATCGGGGGAAACGGAGTAGAGTCGGCAATCGAGAAATGTCTTTTTGCTCCATTCGCCTTCGTTCTTTCTGACTTGGCAATAGAGGCGAGCTTGCATCGGGATGCAGACGATGCCTTCTCCCACGCTGGCTGGCAGCGGCAAGCCGTGGTTTCTCAGAAAGAGAAGCCCCTCTGGCGCTTCGAGGGCCGGGGCAGGGATGGTAAATAGCTTGTTGGGTCGCTCATTGGGGCGAAGTAAGGGAGGCCCATAGTAGAGCGTGTCCCCGCAAAGATAGAGCGGCTTTTCTCCAGCCAAGTAGATCAAGGGAAACGGGGCCGGGGCACCGTCGTCGAGTTCAAGTTGCAGGACGTAGCAACCATCGTCTCCGATTCCGTTTTGCACGCCGGTCCATCGTAATGATAGTTCGGATACTTCGAAAGGCTTGTTGTTTGAGCCTACGATTTGCTCCCGAGTGATCGGGTGGTGGAGGAGCGTATTGAGAAAGGAGCAATCCTCGGGTCGGTCTAGATCGATGCGAGCTCGCTGCGTAGATTTGTAATACTCTTGGAAGAGAGCGCAAAGGGTAAGGCTATGGGGAGCAAAGCGCTCTAGGAAACCGTAATCCCTCGAAAGCCATTGTCCGAAATCCTTGGCGGTAATGGTTTGGTAGGGGGCGTCATCCGCGTGGCGGCCCTCCCATTTGAGAGCCTTTCCGTAGAGCTTGAGGCGTATCTCCAAAGTGGAGGCTGGGGTGACATATTTTCGCTGGGATAAGTTTCCCAAGCGATTTTTCCAAAGTCTGGTTTCCTTCAGGCGAGCCCGTTGTATGAGGGCTTGTTCGATTTCGGTGGTATCCACCAGAGACGACAGAAATGTTGGAACCGGTGACTCGTAACGCTGCAGCAAGAAGGCTACGTACTGAAGGATCTCCAGCTCAGTTTCCGGCTTCTCGACCCAGATGCCGTCACTAATAGGTTTGGTGGGATCCTGAACCTTAAGTTTTATTTCAGGATCGAAGGCTTCTAAATCTTTCGCGTAGAGAGCCTCTCTCCACTCGAATTCTTCAGCGAGCTCGCTGATGGCGTTCAGCTGTTGCCTTTCGCCAGAAGTGAAGGAGCGGCCAAGGCTTTCTTCGAGCTTTGATTTCCAAGAACTGCTTTCGTCTGGAGCCATAGAGGGAGGATTCCGAATCACGGAGAGGATGCCAAGGGTCCATTTTTATGCTTCGGAGTCCAGCCCTATGTGTACAGCGCCAGATTGTAGATAGCGTTTCCTGTCAGAATCCCTCCACCTTAGGCGGAAACCTTTCCTGACGCTCGAGGGCGTTTTACGGGAGTTTTACTCGGCCCGAGTGTCTGGGAGCGGGAGATTTTCTCGCTCTGTGCGAGTGGGCTTCGGATTGGCTAAAGGAGTTGTTTAGCTCAATTAAGAGTCTCTGTATCCGAGCGGCTACTACGGTATGGTAACCTTTACCGGCGTTGATTCCAATTTTCGGAATCAAATTGGTCGGCAAGAGCGTCTTCCTCCTCGGGGTTCCAGGAGGGAGAGCTCACGTATTCAATCTCAGCATTCAGAAGTTTGGCCAGAGAGGCCGTGAAGTCTGTAGCGAACTGCTCCCAGTCTACTCTGCTGGCTAGCGGTTTCCAGATAGAGCCCTGCAGCATATAGCCCGCCTTGGATCGCTTTTGCGCGGCGCCAGCGACTTTGCTGGGAAGGTTCGTCAAAACGACGTCGTAGAGCTCAGCCTTGTTGAAGCAAACGCTTGGTGTAGACTGGCTTGGAGGAGTGAGATTAAATTCAGCTTCGACGCCTTGCAGGGCCAGAGCATCGATCATGCACTGATGTACGTCTCGATAGCTATCGACCGGTTGGCCTTTTGAAAAGGGGTGGCTGGAGGGGATGACGAGGGTGTAGGTCCAATCGGCGGTATGGTCTACAAGACCGCCTCCAGTGGGGCGTCTTACGATCTCGGCGCTATGATCTGAGACTTCGGAGGTGATGTAGGAATAGCGCTGGCTCAGTCCGAAGGTGTAGGCGTTGCGCACCCACTCGTAGTGGCGAAAACGAATGGCGTCTGCGGGCTGGTAGCGTTGCAGAAGCAAGGAATCGAATGCCATGTGCTGGGCGGCTGAACCAGTGTTGTCGGGAAGGATGTGAAAGGAGTGCGCCATTTGTTTGCAGCTACAGTTGTGCAAACTTCTGTCAGGTCAATGCTTGGGTCGGCACAGCCGCGACAATTGGAAGGCTTTTCTCAGATGGAATGGTACCAAGCCTGAGCGTTCCTGGGGACGATCAAGGTATCGAGTTGGTCGGAGAAACAGGGTGGTTGGGTTTTCAGTTTACTGGCAAGGGGAGTGAGGTCGAAGACCAGTCGGGCTTGCCGGTGGGCGAATCTTGGGTCGTCCCCGCGTTGTGCGGCGATGATCAAGTCTTCCGGCAATCCGAAATGCCTCACGATTCGCTGACCCATTTCGAAACGGGAAAGGCTCTTTTCTCCAGCCCAGTGATAAACGCCCTTGAGGTCCGAGCGTTCGCAAAGCTCCACCATGACCGAGGCGATGTTTTCGACGTGGCACGGCTGGCGGATTTCATCCGTGAAGAGTGGCGTCTGTTGGCCTTGGGACCAGGCGGCGAAAAGTCTCTCATGCATGCTGCGATCCCTGCCAAGGCTGTTGCCCATAAGGAGGGGAAGTCGCAGCGTGGTGGCGAATTCGGCGCAAATGGAATGCACCGCTTCTTCCGATTCCCTTTTTTGGCGTGCGTATTCGTTGGTTGGGGACGTAGGAGAGTCGCGGAAGTATAGCTCTTGTGTCCCGTCGAATACCTGCTCGGAGGAAATGTGGATTAAGGTGGCAAAAAGGTGCCGTGAGAGCAGGGCGAGTTTTTCTGGCAAGGCCACATTTAGCAGGCGAGAGCCTTGCGGGTCCGCTTCACAATCCTTGGGCTCTGAAATCGCGGCACAGTTGACGATGGCGTCGGGAAACAGCTCCAGGGCGAAGGCTTCCAACTGATCGAGCTGGGTTAAGTCCAGCGTCTTGGTTAGAGCGACTCCGGGAATTTTGCCTGAGTATGCTCCGACGATGCCCACGACGTGGTGACCTCGGCGCTGGGCAGCCGCGGCAAAGGATGCTCCTAATAGGCCAGATGCGCCGGTGAGAAGGATCTTCATAAGTCGAACGCTACTTGTAGTGTTTGTGGTTAAGATGCCACTCGATTTGCCAAGGGGTTGCTTGAGAGCCCACCTTCATTCGGCTTAAGCAGAGAATGGATGCTTTGGGGAAGATGACGGCCTGAAAGTCGTCGCGGCCGGATAGAAGCAGAGAGGCAAGGTGCGAGAGGTTTGGCTCGTGTCCGGCGAGGAGGAAGTTTTCGTGTGTCTGGTTGATCTTCTCCGCGATGCTTCGAGGGTGGTCGTAGGGGGTGAGGCCGTCCTTTTGCAGGTGTGGCAGGGGAAGTCCCAGTCCGTTGGCTAGGGCGCTGGCCGTTTGCTCGGCTCGCAGGTATCCACTGTGCCAGACTTCAGATACCGATAGGAGGCTAGTTTTCCTCAGGCCTTGGACCAGTCGAGCGCACTGTTTGTGTCCCTTTTCGCTCAAAGGGCGTAGGGCGTCGCTCGGGGCTTCGTCCAACGCGTGTGCATGGCGAGCAATGTAGATCGTTTGTTGCATCGGTCGCGAGCTAGTTGGCCAGGTAAGCTTTCATGCCTGCTTCCATGGAAACGCGAGGCTGGTAGCCAAGGTCGCGCTTGGCTGCCGAGATATCGAACCAATGATCCTTGGCCAGTTCGCTGGCCACGAAACGAGTCATGGGCGGCTCTCCCTTTATCCCAAAGAGTTTCCAGATCGCCTCCATTACTCTTCCCAAGCGGTAGGCTGCGGAAAGGCTGATTCGCTTTTCAAGTGGATTAACGCCGTGGTCTTTCAGTAGTTGGTTTATCCAAGGCCAGAGTTCGACTGGCTCGTCGTTGGAGATGAAGTAGGCTTTGCCACCCGGATTGTTCTCCTCTCGATCTAGGGCGATTTCAGCCAGGAGGTGAGCGTCCACTACATTGTCTACGTGGGTGAGGTCGACCCGGTTTTTTCCGTCGCCCACGATTCTTAATCTGCCCGCTTTCGCTCGGTCGAGGACTCGTGGGACGAGATTGGGATCGCCATTTCCCCAGATAAGGTGTGGGCGAAGAGCGACTGTCTTGAGATGACCGGGTGGCAGATCGTGAGCGGCCAGCACTGCTTTTTCCGAGATCACCTTGGTGGTTGGGTAGGGGCAAGGAATGGACTCGCCGTAGGGGAGGCTCTCGTCTTCGCCGGAGATATCTTTTCCGTTGAAAACCACGGACGGGGTCGAGGTGTAGACTAGCTTTTTAACTCCGAAATCCCGGCAGCCATTTATGATGGCTTGGGTGCCTTCGACATTTGCTTTCTGAAAATCTTCGTATTTTCCCCAAATGCCCACTTTGGCGGCAACATGAAAGACGGTGTCCTTGCCTTCGCAGGCGGCTCGAATCGTCGAGGCGTCCGACAAGTCGGCATAGATCATCTCGATGCCGAGGCGTTCCAGATCCGGGCGTGACCGCCGACAGATACCGGTTATTTTGCAACCCTGGGCTAAGAGTCGCTGAGCTAATTTTTGACCGACGAATCCGCTTACCCCGGTCACGAGCACCGGGCGGGGAGGTAAGTTGGGAGGTTCAGGTGGGATTGGCATTGAGGCAGGAGATTGGAGAGCGGATGGGCAGGGGGAAAGGGGAAACTGCCACAGATTTTCAGCTCGGGGCTTTGGAGGCAGAGCTGGGTTAAGGAAATGGGTTGCGTAGGCTGGGAGGTTTCATAGCAAGCCCTCACGGTTTTGATGAAGCAAGGTGGCTCGAAAGGTAGTGTCAGTTCGCTGGCGATAGTGGGACGGATCCGAGGGGAGGTCCGCCGGCTGGAAGCGTTCGACAAGAAACGTCATACGGTGCCAGATCGGGTCTGCGGAGCGACCCAGGCCTTTCTCGAGAAACTGTGCGAAGCGGAGCTGGCGGAGGAGGCAGAGGAACTTTTCCAGCGTGCCCGCGAGCAATTTGCTTACAAGCGACGGGAAATCTCGCTGGACGTGGGCAATGGTTTTGCCCGTCTCGAAACCAAAGACTTCGTACTCGAATTGCGCTACGAGTTGGATGAAGAGGACCCGTCTGACTACATCGTGGAAACTTCGGTGCAAAATGTAGCGAGTCGTGACCTTTTGGAATCGGCTCCCTTCAACGCTGCAGTGGGATCCCGCTTCGATCGGCTCCGTTGCGGCTTGTCGGGTCAGGTATCGGTGGAGGCAGTGATCGACGCGGTTGAGGACGACGAAAGCGGTGAGGCCAAGGTCGATTATCCGTCCGATTGCTCCAGCTGTGTGGTCCGATTAGACGGAGTAGCGGGCGAGGTTTTTGTAGATGGAGTGGTGCTAGAGGTTCGTTATGGAAAACTCGCTTGCGCCTCGGCTTTGTTGGCTGCTTTCGAGCAGATCGGCCAGCATGTTTTTGAAGCGGCCGGCATGGACGGGCTCCTAGAGTAAGTAAGGTTTTTAAATGGAAGAATCGGAAAAGAGAACAAAGGCTTGGGTCGGGGACGCAGTTCTGGCCCTCTACGCGCGGGAGTGGATATTGCGACAAACAGATATTCCCCAAACGGAGCGGTCGGCCGTGTTTAAGGCCATGACTTGCAACCAGTTTCTCTCCTCCTTTGGACAACCAACTCAGGTGGAGGCGGATATCGGGATCGTCTACGAAACGGAGGGCCTGCAAGCCGCTTTCGCCTACATGGAAGAGCGATTGCTTCCCGTATTCATGAAGCAGCGACGAAATGCCAAGCGAGCGGGGAGTTGGCGTGACAAACGGTAGCTAGGCGTCGGATAGTAGCGGGATTGAGGGTTGTCTTCTGGCGGGGATGACCAAGTGTACGAGGTCCAATTAATCCCATTCGCTCCCCGATGTTTAAGAAATCATCCGTTTTTGTCGCAGTCGCCTCTCTCCTTTCAATCTTTGTCGCGCCCAGTCAGGCCAAAAGCGTTTTTGGCGAACGCTGGCCGATCACTCCGGACGGAGCTCCGTCCAGCGAAAACGAGGTTTGGGGCGAATTGCCCAATGGCCTTCGCTACGCGATCATCCCGACCGATGCTCCTTCGGGGGCAGTGAGTATTCGCTTGCTGGTGGCGGCTGGACAAGCGCAGGAGAGCGAGGGTACCCTCGGTTTTTCGACGCTCGTTTCCAAGATGGCTCTCGAGGGGACTAAGAGTTTCGACAGTCACGAGCTCGCTCGTTATCGTCTTGCCAATGGGGTGGACCCAGACGGTGGAGGTTTGGCCACGGTGGGGATTGACTACACAATCTACCGCCTCGATTTGGAGGAGCCTGAAGCGGACGCGGTTAAGGAAGGGGTTTCTATTTTTGGTGAGATCGCCTCCTCCGTGCCATTCGAATCAGGCCATTTTGATGAGGTGAGGGCGGACCTCGTTTTCAAAGGCCGATTCGGTTTTTCCTATTTTCAGGCCGAACAGGCTCGCTTGGAGGGGGCTCTTTTGAAGTCCAGTCCTTACATGGAAATTGAGGATGCCGAGGTCGTTGAAGATCTCCTAGCTGCCTCTTCCGACGACGCGAAAGCCTTTTGGTCGAACTGGTATACAGCTGACCGCATGGTACTGGCGGTAGTCGGTGTGGCAGACCCAGCTTTGGTCGAATCGGCCATTAAAGAATCCTTTGCGGCAGCTCGCTCGAGTGCCGAGCAGAGCTCGATTCGCGAGCTTGACGCCCGTTTTCGCGGAAAGGGAGACATCGTAACAGGTGAACCTCGCGGACCCTACGCCGGCTTGATGATCAGCTACGTTGAAGAGGGATTGGATCTGTTTAAACCGGAGCAGGAAAAGGAGCTCTATGTCTATGACATGATTGGTCGTTACGCTCAATCGTTGGCGATCGATTCTTCCGGATTGGGAGCTCCGGCGGTCGAGGTGATGGGAGACGCGGTGATCATGTCCGTCAAACAACGTGGCTCGGTAATGCAGCTGCAGGAGAATCTGATCGCGGCTGACAAGGCGATGCACCAGATCGAGAAATTCGGTATCCAGAAATCGGATTTAGAGACCTTGAAGTCGGATTACTTGAGTTTCCGAAATGGCTACGATCCGCTTCTCAGCGTTAAAGGTTGGCCGCGGATGTTGGCAGATCGTCTGGTCAAGAACACGATCGACGGAATTCCGTTTCGTTACGGCAAGGACTTCGGAGCCTATCTCGAGCGGGTCGTATCCTCACTTCCCCAGAGTGAAGTAGACCAGCTGTGCAAACGCATTTTTTCCGAAAAGCAACTAGCCTACTATGTGGAAGTTCCGAAGGCTTTTGGCCTGCCGGCGAAATCGATAGCCAAGAAGCTCAAGGCCACTCGCAAGAGCTACAACTACGCGTGGGAGCAGTCTGGAGATGTTGATCTGAACGCGGTCTTCGGGGCTGCTTTCCAAAACCAGGCAATGGTGGAATCCACGGAGATTCTGAGGTTCGACGAGTATCCAGTGTTGCAATACGAGTTTGCCAATAATCTGCGAGTCAATGTTATCCAGACGGACGAATTTGGCGGGCGTATCATCGCGAACGTAAGTTTTGGAAATGGGATTTCAGACCTGCAAAACCAAGGGCGAGCGTTCGCGGTTTTGGCTAATTCAATCTTGGAAAAGACTAAGGTCGGACGAGGCGCTCACGCTCCTTACCTCAAGGATGTCCTCAAAACCAAGGGAGTTGATCAGCTAGAGGTTTCCGTAGATATCGACCAGCTGTCTTGGAAGGCCTATGCGGGCAAACAGGATTCGATCGCAGACTTCTTTTCTGGTCTCGTCTTTTGGATGGCTACCAATGAGCTCACGGAGGAAGACTTCAATGATGAGCTCGAAAAGATGACCAAGGCCTTGGAGCGCAGCAGGAAGAGTGAAGCGTCCCAGCTCGACAAGATGCTGCTGGGTAGCGAGCTTCGCCTTGCGGAATATTTTGAGACAGAGGATCTTGAAGGGCTCGATTACACCGGCATGAAAACCTGGCTGCAGAAAGTGCGAGAAGAGTCCTACATCGAAGTTACGGTGGTGGGGGATGTGGTCCCTCGCACCGTATTGCGCGATGTTCGCAAGAGTTTCGGGGCTGCGCCGACTCGAACCGGAAAAGTGCTGCAACCTCGCCACGCTAAACCTGTGGTTTGGGGGGAGCCGGGAATCGATACTGCCAAGTCTGAGGGCGCGATCGAGACAGGATCCCTGACCTTGCTCTTTCCGCAAGTGGAAGAGAAAAGCTGCATCGCAGACAAGCGTATGGATATCTTTCATTCGCTGTTGGAGCTCCATCTGCGTGAAGCCTTGAGAGAGTATCCAACGCTCGAAGACAGCTTGGCGGTAACCGTAATTGGCAGGAGAATGGTGCCCATGTCGCGAGCGGTGAAGGTGCAAGTTCGCGTGCCAAGAGGGGATTCGGAAGAGGCCAAGGAAGTGCTGTTGTCGGCGATCGAGTCATTTGCTGCTTCCATCGAGCCAGCACTATTGGAAGCTGCTGAGCGAAGCGCTTGGATCAGCTTGAAGCGAATCGCCCGTAGCGAGGGCCGATTGATCGATCTGTTTAGCCAGTCCCAGGGAAGGCCCAACACGCTTCGCTGCGCTTTGGATCTTTTGGAAAACGGAATTTCCGAACCGGTTGAGGTTTACCAGGAAGTGGCCGCCGAACAGTTCTCGGTAGAGAACCTCCGAGGAGTGATTCTGACGCCCTAGCACTTGGCTTGTTTCAGCCGTTAGGCTGTTTACCAAATTGCAAAAAAGGCGGCTCCTTGGAAGCCGCCTTTTTCATTTTAAAACGTTTGTGTACGAATCAGTCCAATTGCTTGGGCAGTCCCTGCATGACGTTGCGGGCGTGGTTGGCGATACGTTCGAAGGTGTTGACGATGTCGACGTATAGCAGCTCGGGCTTCACGTTTTCCGGCGACTCGATCATGCGGTTAACGGAGCGCTTTCTCAGCTCCTTGCGCTTTTCGTTGATCGCCTTTTCGAAGTCGATGGTGAGTTCCATATCGGAAGCGGAAACGTCGGTTGAGAGCTTGGAGCTGTAGAGGTCGATGAATCGCGCTACGAGGTTGCCGAATTGGACCACTTCGCGTTCGGCTGTTTGCGTAACGAGGCGACCCTTTTTGTAGCGGCGTACGGCTCGATTGGTCATGCGGTGGCAGCAGTCCCCGATTTCTTCGAGCTCAGAAGCGACGCGGAGGTAGGAGTAGGCCCGTTTGCGGGTGTCCTCCGATACTTCGTCCGAAGTACAGCGGATCAAGTATTCGGTCAGCTCGTCGGTCAAAGCGTTGGCCTTCTTCTCCAGGCTGTCGATCTCCTTGACCTGTGGAGACATGTCCTTCTCCGGGTGATCGTAGATTTCGATGAAGCTTTTGAACATCTTGCCGGTGAGATTGCCAAGCTGCTGAAGAGCTTGGGTTGCTTCCTTGAAATTGAGCTCGCCGGTGCCGACCGAGAAGCTGCGGAGATAGCGGAAAGTGGCGCTCTGAGAGTCACCTTCTTTGTCTGCTACCATGCGGGTTACCAGTTTGGCGATATGCGGAATGAAGGCCACCAGCAGGGCGATGTTGAACAGATTGAACATCGTGTGGAACAAGGCGAGCTGGGTGGTAAGCGCGTTGTCCTTGAGGATGAAGCCTGGGGCTGCTGAGGATACGATATCGTAGACCCAGAGCACCAATTTGCTGAAGGGCACGATCAGGAAGAGCATCCAGGTAACACCGATGATGTTGAACATGAAGTGGGCTCGAGCGGCTCGCTTGGCGGCCACGTTAGCAGGGAGGGAGGCCAAGAAGGCGGTAATGGTGGTACCGATGTTTTCGCCGAGGATGATGGCGGCGCTTTGTTCGAAATTTAGCCATCCCAGCGAGGCCATAGTTAGCGTGATGGCCATGGCGGCGGAGGAGGATTGGACAATCACGGTCAAGGCCGTACCCATAAGGATAAAGATGATCAGAGAGAAGAAGCCGTAACTTGAAAGTTGGGTAACCCACTCCAGCATTTCGACGTTGTTCTTCACGTCGGGGACTGAAGCCTTCAGCTCTCCCAGACCTAGGAACAAGAGTCCGAATCCGGTTAGGAAGTTTCCGAAATGGCGTAGCTTATTACCCTTTAGGAAGCTGAGTACGACCCCGATACCGATGATAGGGATCGCGACGGAAGCTAAGCTGAATTTGAAACCAGCGCTCACGATCCAGGCGGTGATGGTCGTACCAAGGTTGGCTCCCATGATCACACCGATCGATTGAGTCAGTGTTAGAAGTTGGGCGTGGACGAAACTCACCACCATGACGGTGGTCGCCGAAGACGACTGAACGAGGCTGGTAATGAAGAGACCGGTCAGGATTCCGGCGAATCGATTGGTGGTCATGGAGCTCATGATCGCTCGCAGGCGTTCGCCGGCGAACTTGAGGATCGATTCGCTCATCAGCTTCATACCGAAGATGAATATACCCAAGGCCCCGAGGACCTGGAGAAGGAGCATCAGTGTGTCGTGCATTGTGATATCTTTATGTTACGAGGGAGTCCGAATGAACGGGGGAGTTTTTCGGAGCTATCGAAAAGAAGTGAGCACGTCGCGTGGGGCAATGAGAAATGTGACAAAATCGCGCCGAGGCTTTGACGGATCAGAGCAAATCGAGGCGATTTGATGAAAATCGTATCAGAGCGGCCTGATCGATGCTTGAACTGACGATGGCTATGCGCGATGGAGATCGCTCGGATTTTATGGATAAACCAGCTCAAAAATTCGGCACGTTCGGGGGCGTTTTCGTTCCAAATGTGCTCACTATTTTAGGAGTCATCCTCTTTCTGAGAGCTGGTTGGGTCGTGGGAAACGCGGGGCTGACGGAAGCGCTGATGATGCTTTGTATCGCCAATGCGGTGACATTTATTTCGGCTCTCTCGCTCTCGGCGATCGCGACGAATACCAAGGCACAGGGAGGAGGGGCTTACTTCCTCATTTCCAGAAGCTTAGGCCTTGAATTTGGAGGTGCGATCGGGCTCCCTCTCTATCTTGCCCAGGCTATCTCAGTCGCGTTTTACGTGGTCGGTTTCACCGAATCGGTGCAGTACCTGTTTCCGAATTTGGATGTGCGACTCTTCTCCTTGGTAACCTTGGCACTCATCGGGTGCGTGGCCTGGATCGGGGCGAGCTTAGCGGTCAAAGCCCAGTACTTTATCCTCGCCACTTTGATGGTATCGCTGATCTCGTTTTTTGTCGGTTTCCGGGTGAATGAGGGCTGGGAGGATCTTACGCAGCCGGCCTACGAGGGGGAGCAATCGTTTTGGAGCGTCTTTGCCATCTTCTTCCCTGCGGTCACGGGTATCATGTCCGGCGTCAGCATGTCGGGGGATTTGAAAGACCCGACCAAGTCGATTCCGCGAGGTACGCTCTGGGCGGTGGCTTTCACCTTTGTTGTTTATGTCATGCAGCTGGTTTGGCTGAGCCTTGGGGCGGAACGTTCGGAGCTTTTGGGCAACGCCTTGGTCATGCAGTCTCTCTCAATCGCTCCACCGCTCATCATTGCTGGGCTATGGGCGGCGACTTTGTCCTCTGCCCTAGCAAGTCTAGTCGCTGCTCCGCGTACTTTGCAGGCTTTGGCGAAAGATCGTGTCATGCCGCGTTTTCTGGCCAAAGGGAAAGGTCCATCCAGCGAGCCGCGGATCGCTCTGGTTATCAGCGCTTTGATTGGGGTGCTTTGCGTGCTCATCGGAGACCTGAACCTGATCGCCCCACTTATTTCCATGTTCTTTTTGGCGACCTATGGAGCGGTTAACCTGGTAGCTGCTTTGGAGAGCTGGACCAGCAATCCGACTTACCGGCCCACCTTCCGAGTGCATTGGCTGGTTTCGCTCATTGGGGCGGTGGCCTGTTTTGGAATCATGCTCCTGCTCAATCCGGTAGCCACGGTTTTGGCGATCGCTCTCATCGTGGTGGCCTACACGGTTCTAGCTCGGCGGGCATATCGAACGGCTTGGGGGGATATGCGCAGCGGATTTTGGTTTGCGGTGGCACGCATGGGATTGCTCAAGCTTTACTCTTCGCGCCAGCACCAGAGAAACTGGAGACCGGCAATCTTGGTGCTTTCCAGCAAACTGAAGCAAAACAGCCAGTTGCTTCGATTTGGACGTTATCTGGAGGCCAACAAGGGAGTGCTCTTCCTTTCTCACATCATTATTGGTGACTGGGAAAGTTCGAACGATCGACAACGTGCCCTGACTCGACAGCTTGATGACCGTATCCGCGAGGAGAAAATGTCCGCCTTTTCGAAAGTGGTCATCGCTCGCGATTTCGAGCAAGGCGTGACCACTTTGCTACAAGGGGCGGGTCTGGGGAATCTGCAGCCAAACACGCTTTTGATCGAATGGGGCAGTGGCTGGCTGCGCGATAGCGATTTTCCGCGAACGGTGCATCAAGCCCTGGAGATGGAGGCCAACCTTATCGTTTATTCCAAAGCCAAGGAGCCGGAGTCTCATTTGTATCCTGTGATCGATGTGTGGTGGTCCGCTCGAGCCAATGGCTCAATGATGATCACTTTGGCCCACCTGCTGCAGAGCAATCGGCTTTGGGGGGATTATCGGATTCGAATTCTCCGCATCATCAAGGACGAAGGCGGACGGGAAGCGGCCGAAGCGGGCATGGCCGAACTCCTGAAAGATTCTCGAATCGAGGTGGATCCAGTCATCGTTGTTTCCAAGGGGCCGCCTCTGGAATCCATCGCCTGCGAGAGCGCTCGTTCGGCTGTGGCTTTTGTTGGGGTCTCGGTGCGAACGCTCGAAGAAGAGGCAGGGCCGCTCGCCAGCTATGCTCCTCTGGTCGATTCCGTACAAGGGCACTTGTTTTTGACCAAGAATTGGCACGACTTGGAACTCTAGGCACAGGCTAAGCTTTTGTACGAGCGTCAGCCTTGGCAGGTTGTTGAGAATCCGAGGGTCGAGATCGCTCGAAGCGGCCTTTTTATTCGATGCTTGCCAATTGCTTGCGCGCGCTCTTTCTACTGGCCTCCCTGTCGGATGAGCCCAGCCTTCGACTCTGTGGTCGAGGTATGATTTCGATAGGTGCCTTATTGCCCGTGGCCGTTTTCGGGCCACTGATTTTGTCGGACCATTTCATTCGCTTATGAGCAACTTGCCTAATCAAATAATTCCTGCCGATGCTCCTTTTGCTCCGGAGCAAGCGGCTGCATTGAACTCAGTCCTGGGGGCAGTCAACGCCGAGCAAGCCGCTTGGCTGAAGGGCTTCTTCGCCGGGCTCGTGGCTGGAGATCAAGGTTTTGGTCAAGGTGGAGGTGCCTCGGTCGCCGCCGGTGGATCCGCTCCCTTGACGATCCTTTTCGGTTCGGAGTCTGGCAATGCCGAAGGCTTGGCGGATCGGGTCAAGGACTCCGCTTCCGCGGAAGGCTTCAAGTGTAAGGTCCTCGACATGGCGGATGCGAAGCTCTCCGATTTGGCTCAGGCGGAAAATCTGCTGGTGCTGGTGAGCACTTGGGGCGAAGGCGAGCCTCCTTCACGCGCCTCCGATTTTTACGATGCCATCATGGCGGAGGATGCGGTGAAGCTCGACGGAGTTAACTTCTCGGTTCTTGGCCTGGGGGACAGTTCCTACGCCCAGTTCAACCAGATGGGCAAAGAGTTCGACAAGCGACTGGAAGCTCTAGGTGGCACGCGAATCTACAACAAGGTCGAGTGTGACGTCGATTTCGAGGGTGCCTACACAGGATGGGCCAACGGCGCTATCGCTAAGCTGAAGGAAATCGCCAAGCCCGTTGCGGTTGCCGGTTCTACATCCGCGGCAGTCGCAGGCCCCGCAGTGGCCGCAGCGCCCATTTACGGCAAAGCGAATCCGTTCCCGGCCGAGATGCTCAAGTGCATTAACCTCAATGGCACAGGATCAGCCAAAGAGACGGTTCACGTCGAAATTTCCTTGGAAGGCTCCGGGCTTACGTACCAGCCGGGTGACGCTCTTGGCGTGGTGCCAGAAAACGCCTCGGACTTGATCGAGGAGTTCCTCGAGGCCGCCAAGATCGACGGCCGCGAGAATGTTTCCTTCAAGGAAGAGCTTTCCATTCCTTTCCGCGAAGTGCTGCGCAAGCACCTTGATCTTCGTACCTTGAACACGGTTATCCTCAAGAAGTACGCCAAGGCTTGTGACTATAAGAAACTGCTCAAGCTGTCGGAAGATCGCGAAAAGGCTTCAGAGTGGATCTGGGGTCGGGATGTAGTCGACTTGATCAAGGAATATCCGTCATCGCTTCGTGCGGGAGATTGGGTTCACCTGCTTCGTCCGCTTTCGCCGCGTCTCTACTCGATTGCCTCTTCTGTGGCTGCACACCCCAATGAGGTACACCTCACTGTGGGCGCGGTTCGCTACGAATCTTTCGGCCGGGCCAAGAAGGGCGTTTGCTCCACCTTTATCGCTGACATGTGGGAAGAGGGCAGCACTGCGGGAATCTACTTCCACTCTAACAAGAACTTCAAGCTGCCTGCCGATTCCGGTACTCCGATCATCATGGTTGGCCCGGGCACAGGTATCGCTCCCTTCCGTTCCTTCATCGAGGAGCGGGCTGCGACAGGCGCTAAGGGGGAAAACTGGCTCTTCTTTGGAGACCAGCGTTACACCTACGACTTCCTCTACCAGACAGAGTGGCAGGATTACCTCAAGAAGGGAGTTCTCACCAAGCTCGACCTCGCCTTCAGCCGCGACCAGCCAGAGAAAATCTACGTGCAGGATCGCATGCGTGAGAACGGCAAGGAACTTTGGGAGTGGCTCGACAAGGGAGCTTATTTCTACGTTTGCGGCGACGCCTCTCGCATGGCCAAGGACGTTAACCAAGCCTTGATCGACATCGTAGCCGAACATGGCGGCAAGAGCGAAGAAGACGCCATTGCCTATGTGAAGCAGATGACGAAGGAGCGCCGTTACGGACGCGACGTCTACTAAGACCTTTAGCTCTTTTCCTCTGATCTTTTCAGCTCGGTCCCTTTTCGGGGCCGAGCTTTTTTATGGTTAGATCTTTGGATATATTTCACTGGCCATACATAATATGACTAGAGCGGGAATACGTTAAATGTATCAGGAGTTGCTCTGAATTCTTTGTTGAATTTGTAAGTCTTTGACTGATAAGACTAAAGAGTTTGGTGGCGCCGGCTGTGCAAAGAGATGGGCATGAACTTCTCGTCTCTAATGAAAATCAAATCGCAAAATACAATTTCCCGAATTGCTCTTGGTTTAGGAGCTTTTGTCGTAGCAGCTTCGGCTCACGCGGCGGGACTTCTGACTCCGGTTGGATCTTCCGACGGCAGGCTTGATCTACAAAGCCACCACGTTCGTGTGGTCATAAACAACGGCTTCGCTCGCACCGAGGTGGAGCAAGTGTTTTCGAACCCCGGTTCGCGCGACTTGGAAGCGATCTATACAGCACCGGTCCCAGAAGCAGGCGCTTTATCTGAATTAACCATCTACGCGGGTGAAAAAGTGCTGCAAGGGGAGGTTGTTGCCCGCCAGGAGGCAGAGCGAATCTACCAGGAAGAAAAAGAGCAGGGCAACGAAGTCGGAAAGGCTGACAAGAATTCGTATCAGAATTTTGAATTCAAGGTTTCTCCGGTGCCGGCCAATGGCAGTGTGCGCATGACCTATGCGTACTACGAGCCACTCGAGATAGATACGGGAGTCGGTCGCTACACCTACCCGCTAGAAGAGGGTGGAACCGATGAGGCGGCCCAAGCGTTTTGGACACAAAACGACGTGGTGCTCGCGGATTTCAGCGTCGAGGTCGTTTTAAAGTCTGCCTTTCCGGTGGCACGGACTCGAGCTCCTGGGTTTGGGGGTACGGCGACGCCTCAGGAAGATGGGAGTTTGCTCTATCGCTACGAAAGCCAGGGAGGCTCTTTAGCTCAGGACTTTGTCTTCTACTACATGTTGGAAGAGGATCTGCCGGGGCGTATGGAACTGCTTACGTATAAGGAAAGTGGAGACAAGCCGGGTAGCTTCATGATGGTCTTGACGCCGGGAGTCGACCTGAAGCCGCTGTCTAATGGCGCTGACTACGTCTTTGCCCTGGATGTGTCCGGAAGCATGCAGGGGAAGTTGCATACGCTCGTGGCCGGAGTGAAGAAGGCAGTTTCTCAACTCAAGCCCGAGGATCGATTTCGAGTCGTGGCCTTCAACGATCGAGCATATGATCTTTCAAACGCTTGGGTCCCTGCCACGGGAGCGGATTTTGATCAGCTCTTAGTGGAACTCGACCAGTTGACCTCCGGCGGCGGAACCAATGTTTACGATGGATTGCAGCTCGCTCTCAAGCACTTGGATGCGGATCGCGTAGCCACTTTGATTCTGGTTACGGATGGAGTTACCAACCGCGGCATTGTAGAGCCCAAAGCCTTTTATCGACTTCTGGAAAAGCAAGACCTTCGCTTCTATGGATTCCTTCTGGGAAATAGCAGCAACTGGCCCTTGATGCAGCTAATGTGCGAAGCAAGCGGAGGAAGCTATCGCAGCGTATCCAATAGCGATGACATCGTCGGAGAGGTTTTGTTGGCCAAAAACAAGGTCGCGTTCGAGAGTATGCGCAATGCGGAGCTTAGTATCGAGGGCGTCGATACGTTTGATGTGGGCGACTTCAAAATCGGCAAGATTCACTACGGAGATCAGCTCGTGCTGATGGGGCGTTATGCGGAAGGCGGAGATGCAAACGTTTCGCTCTCCGTTCGGGTTAATGGTCAGGAGGAACGTTATTCGGCTCTCGTCCATTTTCCGAAAGAAGACCTCGCTCATCCGGAGCTCGAGCGAATTTGGGCCTTGGATCAAGTGCGTAAGATCGAGGTCGCTCGCATGGCTGGATTCGTCGATGAAGGTGAATCGAAATCAGCCATACGGGATATTGGAGTCGGCTATCAGATTGTAACGGATGAGACTTCTATGATCGCTCTCGATGACGCGGCTTTTGCGAGACACGGGGTGGAGCGGAGGAACCAAGCTCGAATCCAGCTTGAGCAGGCCGCCCGCCAAAGCTATCCAAGCTCCGCAGGAGCCCAAAGAGTGGATACGCAACAGCCCATGTTCACCGGCAAATCTCATTCTGTGGGTGGGGGCGCCGGAGCGATCGAGCCATGGTTTGTGCTAATGCTTGCCGGCGGACTCGTACTTTTGGTGGCACGTAATCGTTTCCAGCGAATGTAAAACACCGAAAGCTTTGTGAGTCGCCTGGACGTTTCGCCGCGACGCGAACGTCCAGGCCAGTACGTTATTCGGAAAAGGAATTGAAATGACGAAACGAAACCTCCCCGTGGAACGCGGACCTTGGCTTAGCTTTCTTCTGACAGGAGTTTCGCTTGCCATCTTCTCGCTTGGAGAAACTGCCTTCGACCATTTGGTTTGGCGGGAAGATTGGGCCAGAACTGGCGAGTTTTGGCGTGCTTTCACAGGGGCCTTCACTCATCTGGACCGCTCGCACTTTGTGTGGGATGTTTTGGCGTTTTTGACCCTCGCACTTTGCGTGGAACGAAGGGGGAGGCGCTTGTTGCTCGGTACTGTCGTGGGAACACTTCTTTGGACGGAGCTTTTCTTGAGGTTCTCAGGGCGATTCACCACTTATTGTGGACTATCGGGGATAGATCTTGGCCTCTTGGTTGTTTTGGGGATTTGTCTCTTCAGGGAAGGGAAGCTAGGATCGGATCGAGTTAAGTCTGTATTTGGGCTTTTAGCGATAGGGTTGGCCGGAGCGAAAATAGCTTATGAAAGCTGGTTTGCGGAATCCGTTTTTGTAGACCTAGGTTCGGCTTACTCCGTGGCAGTCGAGGCTCATTTGGCCGGCTTGGCGGCTGCTTTGTTGGTGGTGATACTAGGGCGCTTAAAATGGAGTCTCCTCGAAGTGAGGCCGCTTCCCGAGGCGATGTGAGCCCGTTTTGACTCCTGTTTTCCATTCCTAGGGGAACTCTTCCTTGTCTCTGGAGGTTTCGCCGCCTATGTACTGCTCCCTAATTCCTAGATGAGTTTGCGTATAAACGATTTCAGAGACACTCGCTCCGCGATTAGCTGCCCGATTCAGGCGGCGATTTCGGCGACTCTGGTCCGCTTGAAACGCGAAGAAAGCGAAACGCGATTCTAGGCCATGAGTAAGCATCCGAGTATGGAAGAAGACGGATTTATCTACGTTGATAAGCAGACAGACCTCGAAAGGCTCTGTGATCATTTGGAAGGCGAAACCGAAGTCGCTTTGGACAGTGAAGCGGACAATTTGCACCACTTCGAAACGAAGCTTTGCCTGCTGCAACTCCGCTTCGACGAGACAATCTATCTTCTGGATGTTACCGCCGATTTGGATTTGGAGCGGTTTTGGAAAATCCTCTCCGGTTTGCATCTGATCATGCACGGGAGCGATTTCGACCTGCGCTTGTTTGAGGAATTTTGCGGTTTCGAGGCCAAGAGCCTATTCGACTCCATGCTTGCCTCGCAGTTGCTCGGCATCAAGCGGATCGGTTTGGCAGCTTTGCTAGAGGAGAATTTTGGAGTTAGAATCCCGAAGGACAGCCAAAAGAGCGACTGGTCCCAACGGCCTTTAACTCCTAAAATGCTTAAGTATGCGGCCACGGACGTGCTCTATCTGCACGAGCTACGCGACAAGCTGATGGCTCGCATCCGGGAGCTTAGTCGTGAGGAGTGGCTAAATCAGCGTTGCGCGAACCAGATCCGAATCGCGAAGTCAGGCTTTCCGCGCAATGACGAGAACTCTTGGCGTATCTCTCGATCGGACCGATTGGACGAACGGGGGCAGGCTGCGGTTTACGAGCTTTGGCACTGGCGGCAAAATCTAGCCAAGCGCTTGGATCGCCCGCCCTTTAAGGTGTTAGGAAACGATTACATTATCGCTCTCGCGGAAGGCGTTTCGGAAGGGAATTGGGAATTTGTCTTTGAAGGTTTGCCGCAAGGAATTCAAAGACGCGCTCGTCAGGGCCTGAAAGACGCTTTGAAGCTAGGTGCCTCCCGCGATGTATCCACATTGCCACAACGTCCACCCCGTCCAGAGCGTAGAGCGCCCCTCTCGCAGCAGGAGCTCGATCGGCAGGACGCCATCAAATCGTTTCGCGATAAGTTGTCTACGACCCTCTCAATCGACCCGACCTTGATCGCAACGCGGAGCCAAGTGGCGCAGGTTGCGAGAGATCCATCGGACCTAGATGGTTTTCTCAATTGGCAGAAAGAGTTGCTAGAGCCGTGCCTGCAGGGCTTGCGATCTGAGGGCTGAACTCTGCTTGTAACAAGAGAACAATGACAGGGGCAAACGTATCCCGTTTTTTAGACGAGAAGGCCGTTTCCCAGCCGGATGTTCCGGCCCTTCTTGTTCCTCGAGGAAGGCAGCCGGATGGCTCTATCGATTATTTGAAATTGAGCTTTCTTGAGCTGGCCGCAGAGCAAAACGAATGGGCCCGCCGTCTTAGAGCCAAAGGCATAGGTAAAGGGTCCCGCGTTTTGTTAATGGTGAAGCCCGGCCTGCCCCTGATCGCGATTTGTTTCGCCCTTTTCAAAGTGGGGGCGGTGCCGGTCGTCATAGACCCCGGCATGGGACTGAAGAGCTTTCTTAACTGCGTCCGAAAGTCGCAGCCTGAGTTTCTGGTCGGTATCTCTCTTGCTATCTGGCTTTCTCGCGTATTCAGAAAAGCATTTCGTTCGCTGCGAGGGAAAATCAAGGTGGGCGGACCGCTTGAACGAGTCTCGGATAGCTTTTCGGAAGAGGCAGCGGAGTCTACCGCTACGGATGATTTGGCCGCGGTTCTTTTTACCTCAGGTTCCACAGGAGCCCCCAAGGGCGTAAGCTACGAGCATGGAATGTTTGAAGCCCAGGTAGAGGCGATTCGCACGCAATATTCGATCAAGCCCGGCGAGGTGGATTTGCCGATGCTTCCCATTTTTGCGCTTTTTAATCCAGCGTTAGGGATGACCACGGTGGTGCCGGAGATTAACCCCAGCAAGCCCGCCACAGTGGATCCGGAGAAGATCGTTCGAGCGATTCAACAGTGCCAGGTAACGAATTCTTTTGGCTCGCCAGCCCTTTGGGCGAAGATTGGTTCGTATTGCGATCTTCATGACATTGAGCTGCCCAGCTTGAATCGAATCCTGATGGCGGGAGCTCCCGTGCCTCCTGGCATGATGAAGCAGTATCGCCGTATTCTCCCGAACGGACAGGTTCACTCTCCCTACGGCGCGACGGAGGTCCTACCTGTATCGTCAGTGAGTGACCTAGAGATTTTGCAAGGGGCAGCGGACCGTACCGCGAAAGGCGCGGGAACCTGTGTCGGAAAAATTTTAGAAGGTGTAGAAGCCCGCATTTTGCCAGTGGTTGACGGGGTGATGGACGCGTCGTTTCTGAACAATCCGCTTGGTGTGGGAGAGATCGGCGAAATCGTGGTGACTGGTCCGAGCGTGACGAAGGCCTACGATGGGCTCCCGGAAGCGACGTCCTTGGCTAAGATTGAGAAAGGCGGTCGTACCTGGCACCGTATCGGCGACCTAGGCTACTTTGATGCTGATGGCTATCTATGGTTTTGCGGAAGAAAGGTAGAACGTGTCCTAGCGGGTGATGCCATGTTTTACACGGACTGTTGCGAAGGTGTGATCAACGCCCACCCCAAGGTCTTTCGATCCGCTTTGGTAGCCCGCCGGAAGAATGGAACGGTGGAACCTGCTATGTTCGTCGAGCTATTTAAAGACCAGTATCCAGCCAGCAAGGACGACGAGAAAGCGCTTTTAGCCGAGATGAAAGAGCTTGCAGCAAGGTGCCAAGTGACTGAGGCCATTAAGGAATTCCATTTGCACAAAGGCTTTCCGGTCGACGTTAGGCACAATGCTAAGATTCACCGCATGACTTTGGCGAAAGAGCTAAACGGGGCGTAGCGGCTGCGTTTTTTTCGAGGTTCGCTTAGTTTTGAACCCAAGTCTTGGCGACGCGAGCGACCTCTTCCTGTTTTACCGGTTTTCTGAGATAGTCTGTCATGCCTGCCTCGATACAGGCATTTCTATCTTTTTCGCTCGCGTTAGCTGTGATGGCGATGATTGGAGTGTTTTGATTCGTCTCGCCTGCGGCGCCGGCACGCACTTGTCGGCAAACCTCAAACCCGTCCATCTTGGGCATCATGATATCCATGAGAATCAAGTCGTAGGGTTTCTCTTTGATCAGTTCAAACGCTTCTAGGCCATCGACCGCTTTGTCGGGGTCGATCTTATGATTTCTGATCATAAACTGTCCGATGATTAAGCGGTTGGTCGGGTTGTCGTCTACGATGAGAACCTTTCGTTTCGATAGGTCTAGATAGTCCGTGGCGGGTTTAGCTATCGTCTCGGGTTGGGCAGGTTTGGCAGAAAGGCGCCGGTGGAGTTCCAGTAATGAGACAGGTTTGGGTAGCTCGGCTACGGACTGGAGTCCGCCGCGTTTGACGTCTGCCTCGGAGACTTTGCCGACCAGAAAATGGATCGTGCCTTTAAAGGCATCGGTCTCTTTGGCTGAACCTTCCCAGTAATCGAGGTGAGCGGTGTAGCGACTGGAATCGATGATCGAAAAGGCGTAACCACCCTTGGAGGCCGAAGTATTGAACAGCGTCGTTAGCTCGCTAAGTCTGGTCGCTACATCACATTGGAAACCCCAGTGCCTGAGCCAGGCTGCATAATGCTCGGAGCGTCGCGTGTTTCCGTCGAATATGAGAATTCGTTTCTGGCTCGCTGTATAGATTTTGGCAGTACAATCTGATTTTTCATATTGATCAGATAAGGGGATTTGGACGATGAAGGTGGAGCCCGTTCCTTCGCGGCTACTGACGGTGATTTTTCCGCCCATCGCCTGTACGATCTGGCTGCTGATCGTCAGGCCAAGACCAGTTCCTCCGAAGTTTCGTTCGCTGGTCGATTTGACCTGTTCGAAGGCATCGAAGAGTTGGTCGAGAGATTCCTCTGGAATTCCCAATCCGGTGTCGCGAATAGCGATCTGCAGTACTTTGCTGCGATCTTGCGATTCAATCACCTCAGCGGAGAGCTCAATCTCTCCTTCGTCAGTAAACTTGAGAGCATTGTTGATGAGGTTTGTGATGACTTGACGGAGACGGTGCCGATCGCCCCGCAGTTTCAATGCAGCCTCCACTGTTGGGGTAACTAAAAAGTTTAGGCCCTTCTGTTCGGCCATTGGGGAGAACAAATTGGAGACACTGTCCAACAGTTTTATCAAATCGAACTCTTTGTCCTCCAACTCCAGCTTCCCAGCTTCTATTTTCGAGAAGTCGAGTATGTAGTTTATCAATACAAGTAGGTCGGAGGCGGATTCTTGCGCCACCTTGAGCTGTGATTGTGATTCGTCAGGAATTTCTGAGCTCAGCAAGTCTAGAATTCCGATCAAGCCGCTCATGGGAGTGCGGATTTCGTGGCTCATAGTGGCCAGGAATTCGCTTTTGGCTCGGGTCGCTTGATTAGCTGTATTTGCTTCATCCAGGGCTTCTTCTAGTCGCCGGTTGGAGTCAGTCAGATCCTGGGTTCGTAGATTTATTTGCTCTTGAAGGAAGAAAAGGGAGCGAGCCAAAACTCCCACTTCGCCTTGGCCTTTGACGGGTAAGGGAATTTGTGTACCTGAGTCTCCATATATTTTAGCGGCCCAGGAAATATAACGGAGCGGCTGGCTCACGGTTACGGCGAAGATCCACGCCAAGATCATAGAAAAGCCTGCTACGAGTACTCCGGCTGTTATAGCAACGCTCGGACTAATGGCAGACTCCTGTATGTTTGCAGTCATGTTTGCGTGTTTGACCAGATAGATAAACCGATCGCTCGGATTTGGATCTAGGTTGATGAGCCTGACTGCCAAGGTTCCCTTGCTCCCAGATTCGTCCATTTGAGCCACCGTGGTGCTCTCTTCGAAGCTTGGGCTTAGTTCCTCGAGAACCGGATAGTCGTCGAAGATCCGATCTGATTTGCCAAACTCGAAGGCGAAGGTTCGCTTCGGATCCCCGTGCAAGAGATACTCGCCCTTGCTGTTCGCTATGAATGTAGAGAAGCTTCCCTCCTGTTGGCTCAACATAGTGCGGTAAGTCAGGCTCAGGTCTAGGTTGAGTACGACGATGCCAAAAAGCTGTCCCTGGGAGTAAACGGGAGTTACCCCGCGGATGGTGGGGGTATGAGGGAGCGATATTTCTCCATGTTCGCGGTTGAGCTCGATATCCGTCAAGTAGACTTGCCCATCTTTAAGTTGTTTCCCGCTTTGGAAATAGCCGCGGCTTCCTTTTCTCTGTAGTCCATTTTCGGGTACACGAAAAATTCCCAGGGAGGTTTGATCTACTCGAACGAGCTCTTTCCCTCCGTCTGACAAGCCTATGTAGCGAACTTGTTGTATCTGAGGATTGCTTTCTAGAAACCGGGTGAAGATTTCTGCGAGACGGTTCTTCCACTGATCCAGATTGGAGGCGTCTTCTTGATCCCAACCATCTGATTTGGTAGCGCGTACAATGCCTTGGATCGGGGGCGTTTTAGATAGAAATAGCGTTTTGCCTTTCAGTTCTTCAAAGACGGTTTTCAGGTAGGTTGAGCTCTGGGATTCCTTGCTGTTCAGAACCTTGGTTTCTACCTCTTCGATGGCTCGTGCATAGTTTGCGTAACCTGTGTAGGCGATGGTTCCTGCAGTGAAGATTACGATGATGCTGGATCCCAATATAAGCTTCGAGGTGAGTCCGAAGCGGGACTTTTTGGTCTTCTCGAACTCTTGTTCGGTTTTTTCGCTTAGAGGCGGGAAGCTCAGGTCGCGGTTTTCTCGCTTTGGCTTCAGCAGATTGAGGATGATACCGACAGCGATCAAGAGGTATGCAACCAACTTGAGGGCGTGACCGCTTTGAGCGAAACCATCGTGCTGATGCTCCGAAAATGGCATCGACAGCACTTGGCAAACGACGTTGGCGATGAGTCCAAGAATGAGCCAGTGATCGAGGGCTTCATGTTTCCAGTCTCCCTTTTTAAGGTAGCAGATAAGGGCGATGACAAAAATCAAGCCCGGGATGAGCTCCGAAGCATTCGAGAAAAGACTCGAACTTGAGTAGGGGCTGGGAAGTGGGACTAAGGAGAAGAAAAGGCCGCACAGTAGGCTAAGGCTCAAAGAGCCACCCAGGAGGTATGATCCTTTGATGTTACCTGCGACACCAAGTCGTTTCCGTCGCTGTTCATACAAGCAGCTTGCGAGCAGGGAGGAGGCCAGAAATAGTCTTGGTGTCAGCCAACTCCAAGACTCAAGTTGTCCGCCTGTGCCGTAGAAAAAAGTAGGTGCAGGGAAACTCGAAAGAACCAACTGCAAGGCATCTAAAAGCCCAGTCCCGATAAGGCTGGCCCCGACGATCAATTTGGTTGAATCCTGGTTGATAGAGTGCCGTGCAAAGAACACGACACCTAAGGCCAAGGCGATGGTCGCCGTGGCTGACGCGACGATCGTGTGGAGCAAGGAATTCTGTGCCCAAGAGAGGCGCGATCCCAGTATTGAGAAGGCGACAAGCAGGGTGCCAGTGGCCAGGTAGGCGAGCTTGAGGGCTTTGGTGTCGGCGTTATCGGAAACTGTCACCCGACAAATTTAGGGAGATCTCTTCGGTTTCTCAACGAGGAGAGCGAGAATTGGCTGCTATTTTAGAGGAGATGCAGCGGTTTGAATTGAAGAAACGATAATCTAAGACTCGGTTTCTGATTTAGGTTTGCCGTATGAGCGGGAGGTCTCGGCGACTAGCAGCTCGTCTTCGATGCTCTCGGGTAGCTCGAGCTCGGAATGGCGAGGGATCTCGGAAACGAGGTGGGCGGCCACTTTGTCGAGCTGCTTGAGTTCGCATTCCCAAATCACGATCACTCGCCAACCGGACTCGGCCAAAACCGATTGAGCGGTTCGATCTCGTTCGACGTTTCGCTCGAATTTCTCCTGCCAGTAGGCGACGTTTGACTTCGGCGTGGTCGCGATGCGGCAATTTTGATGACGATGCCAAAAGCAGCCGTGTACGAAGATTACGCATTTTCGGGCCGGTAGCACGATATCCGGCTTGCCGGGCAGGTTCTTGTTTTTTGGCCCGTTGACGGTGAAGCGATAGCCGAGCCGATGGAGTAGGCTGCGCACGAGTCGCTCCGGCTTGGTGTGCTTGCCCCTCACGCGAGACATCACCCAGGAGCGTCGCTCTTTGGATATTCGATCCGTCATTTGCGCGATATCTCTATCACGCTCGAATTGGTCAGGCACGAAAAACTTTGGCCGAATAAGCCCGCTCCCAAATACTTGATGGCTTTAGATCCACCGTATGATGGCGTGGATAAAAGCGAGGTTGGAGAGGATGATTGAGGTCCAAAACAAGGGTTTGTTTTTTGAATCTAAGAGGATGTTAAACGCGATTGTCATAGGCAGCGTGATGCGACAGCCCGCCCAATAGCCACGCCAAACCGCGTCGCCCAAGGTTGTGAAAAGTATCCCATAGAGGATTCCGAATACCCAGATCCGATTGCCGAGTTTTGGTTTGGCGAGGAGATAGGCGAATTGGAAGAGCAAGCCCGGCAAAGTGACCAATCGAAAAAAGTAGCGGTCCGAAAAACCGTTTTCTACCAGTTCCTGCACCGAACCTGAGAGCCCTCGGAACATGCCGGTGAAGGGAATGCCGATATTGTCGGACGAATTTACAGTGGGCGGAAAAACTGTGGTGGTATAGTAGATCCAAGCTCCAAAAAGGACGGCCGCGCACAAGCCTGCGATCATTGCCCGGCCCATTCTTTGGGCCCAGCTTGTGTGGGGTGCTGGGCAGAGAAAAAGGGCTGCGTTCATCAAAGAGGTTTCTTTCGATAAGACAGCTAAAGCGTTGGTGAGGTATGCGGATTTGGGTTTCGCTTTTTCGAGCAGGGTAATGGTGGCGAGGGCCAAGGTCGCTGCGGGCAGATCCGCCAATGAATACCGCACGCTTTCGAGAGCCCCCATTGAGAAAACGCAAAAGAACCAGCGAGCGAAATTCTCCCAACCTTGAGGTGGAATCCAGCGAAAGAGAAGCAGTCCTAAAGCGATGAGGCAGGCAACATTCAGCAAGGAGTGGATCTGCAAGATCGCGGGTGCGTAACCAAGTCCCAATAACCAGCTCAATGCAGGCTGAAGAATACGGCGGGATCGATAGGATGGATGGTCGATAGCCTCTTCCAGCGAAGGTTCGCGGAGGCTTGGATCGAGCGCGATTTGGACGTAGAATTGTCCGTCGTATCCGGTCGAGTTGGGCTTCTGGTAGAAGTCGAGTTTTTGGAGCGGCTCGGACTTCGGAAGGTCATAGTCTTCGCCGAATCCTGCCAGTTCGCTAAACCCTTGGCCCGGATGAAATTTGCCTAGCAGCAATGCTAGGAAAAACAAGGCGGATAGAATGTAGGGATAGTAGCGTCGCACTCCGAATTTTAAGATTCGGCAGCGAAACTTTGGCGCTCCTCTGGGCTTGGCGAGACCAAAGGGACGTTAGTTCTCCGTTTGAGGGAGGAGGGAAATTGTATTTGCCTTAGTTGAGTTGGAAGGCGCGTCCGAGCATGCCGCGTGTGGAATCGCATACTTCTTCATCCACCGACATGACCATGCAGCGTTGCATGAGGGAAATGCGGGCTAACTCTTCAGGGGATGAATGAATGCTGTCCGCTGCAGCGTTCAAAAGGGACCATTCATCTTCGCTCAACCGGATCTCAATTCTTGTATTCATAGCCCAAGTAATCGGCTTTTGAGTAGGATTGTTTAGTATGCCCTCGTTAAAAATTGAGTAATATCTCCTAGTCCGGATCGGTGTGGAGCGTAAGGATCCTTGTGGAAGATTGATTGGGTGTAGTCTCGGATCGTCAAAAGAAGGGGCAAACCGCTCAACTTTACAAGAGCTCGGCCGATGAACTGGCTGCGAACCCATTCGGCCTATCATGATCAACTACCCACTCAACTTAGACGAGCTCGTGTGCGACATTGAAGAGATGTCTGTGGCACCGCAGATTTTACCTCGCATCCAAGGGATGGTATCCGACTGCAACACCAACCCTGACGAGATTCGCGACGCTATCCGCATGGATGCTGCACTGAGCGCGATGATTTTGAAGACGGCCAACAGCGCTTACTTTAACCCCGGCTATCATATCGATTCGGTTGACGACGCGATCATGCAGCTCGGTTTCAATGACGTTTACCAGATCATGACCATGCTCGCTTTTTCGGAGATCATGGCCAAGCCGCTCGAGACCTACGCGCTCGCGTCGGGGCAGTTCTGGAGACGTTCGGTAGCGTGTGCCCTCGCCATGGAACGTCTAGCCCGCAAATACGGAGAAGAGCCAGGAGTCGCTTACACAATCGGCCTGCTACACGGAATCGGCATGGTATTTGTCGAAAAGGAAGTCCGGAATCGTGGCGGTCATGTTGCCTTTCAAAACCAATTGCCCGAAGATGTAGCCATCGCAGCGGAAGAAATGAAGATTTTCGGAGTGAACCATGCCCTAGTAGGCGCCTCGGTAATGAGACGTTGGGGCTTTTCCGATGAGATCGTAGCTCCGGTTCGTTATCAGTTTGAACCCTCAGAGGCTGGAAACTACGAACGGATGGCGTGTCTCATGTCCTTTGCCAAACGCATGATCCCAACCATCATCAACGATGAGCTGGGCGGTAGCTTGCCGGGGCCGGATCCATTGCTGATTGCGTTGTTGCACCTCAGCAAGGACGAGTACGAAAAGGTCGTAGTCGCCCTTCGAGAGAGTTTCGCCAAGGCCCAGGGCCTAGTTGGGGATGTGACTCCAGGATCTACCCGAACCAAGCGCGTCGTTGAAAGCAAGCTGGGTTATGGAGCCAGACGCATTCGACTTTAAACATCTCCCGTATTCAATTTAAACCAAATCCACATTAGCTTAAGCTTACAAAAAAACATGAGTGACTCAGAACTTATTGACTGGGAACAGTTAGAGATGATCTTCGGAGAAGAAGATGAAGAATTTGACGAAGATATGGCGGATTTGTTTCACGAGTTCGTGGAAGATGGAAACGGCCAGTTCTCGTTGATCAACGGGACTGAATTCGAAGCAGATAAGGCGAAGGTCGCCAAGGAATCCCACAAGCTCAAAGGGTCTTCCAGCAACTTCGGATTTACCCGCGTCGCTGAGGTTCTTGCCCATATCGAAGACGATATCGCGACCCTTACTTTCGAAGATTTCAGCGCCAGCATCTCGGAAGCTCGCAGTCTTTTCGATGCCAGCATCCAGAAGGTTATGGAGCGTTATCCAGCCCTCGGAGTAGGACAGAACTAATTTAGCTATTCCCAATAAGCCCCGTTCGGGGTTCGCACGTCGGCTTTCCTTAGAGGTAAGCCGATTTTTTGTGTACCGATTCAAAAGCAGCCTTCTCGCTCGACTCCGGGGAGTGGAAAGAACTTCATTGCAGCCTTGATGAAGCGAGCTTTAGGCCAGTCTTTTTTGTTACTGCTTTTTGCGGCCGTACTCAGTTTGGCCTGTTATGTTTCGTTTTCGGATCGACTGAGTTTTGTGGACTCGAATCTCGAACTCAGCCTGCAGGACCTAGATTCATTGGAGGATCCGGTCTGGGTCGATGCGCGTTTGCAGAATGACTACGACGTTTCCCATCTTCCCGGTGCTGTTTCGGTGAATGAGGAAAATTGGGAAGATGGATTCTCCCGATTGTTGGAGTTGTGGACACCAGATCGAAGTATTGTGGTCTACTGTTCCAGCCAGTCTTGCCTGAGGTCGCACAGTGTCGCGGAACGGCTTCGTGTGGAGTTGGGTATCGAAGACGCATTTGCCTTGCGCGGTGGCTGGGAGGCCTTGGTCGAAGCAGGTCTGACGGAGGAAGGAGGCCAGCTATGAAGCGAGCATTTTTCAAGGAGTTACTCTATTGGGTTTTGGGTCTAACTTTTGCCGTCGCAGCGATTGTTAAGCTTCGAGATCCCGAAGCGTTTTTATCCTCTTTGCTGACTTATCGCGTTTTCCCTCTGTGGCTGGCTGGCTTCTTGGTTTACTTCGGACCAATCCTCGAATTGTTAGTCGCCCTTTGCTTGTTCGCCCGGCGGCTTCGAGCTGGCGCTAAACTGCTTAGCCTGTCGATGCTGCTGCTGTTTATCGCCCTTGTGGCTCAAGGCTATTTTCGAGGACTAGAATTGGACTGTGGTTGTTTCGGTTCCAACCAGTTACTCGCCGCGAGCGACTACTTGTTAAAGCTAGGGCAGAATGTCTTACTAATTGCTGTGCTTGGCGCCGCCCATTCACTTGAGAGTCACAAAAAGATAAACTAGATGAAAGCGTTAGAAGAGAAACTTGATTTGTCGTTCCCTGTTAAAGCCGTGGTAGATGGCGAAAAATGGGAGGGACCATTTGCCGAGCTGATAAAGCGTCCAACGGTCGTTTCAGTTTATATGAGAAACAATACCTCCAGCTGTGATAAGCAGACAGTGCAGATGCAAACGGTTGCAGAAGAGCTGGATAAGAAGGGAATCGGCTTGATTGGATTGAGCAAAGACACAGTTGGCTCCCACCTTAAATATGCGGCCAAGCATGGACTCTCCTTTCCGCTGGTCTCGGATCCTGACCATCTATTCGCCCAAGCGACTGATTCGTTGGTAGAAAAGAAGATGTACGGAAAGACCTTTTTGGGGCCCACTCGCTCGGCTTATCTGCTTAGAGACGATCTCAGCTTAGCAGCTGCAGTCGAAAAGGTCACGTCAGCTGCACATGGAGACGAATTGCTCAGTCTTGTTAAGGAAATTTAACGATCTCTTGTTTTATTGTTAAGAAGTTAGGTTTTTAAGTTTACTAATAAGAATTTTTGATATTGGTGTGGTTCGAAATGAACTCCAAACTAATATCTAAATTGCACGGTAAGCCGCTCGGAGCTGCTACAGCTCTTCTTTTTGGGGCGACTCTATGCGTTGCTCAGGACGATGATTTGGCAATTGTCGAGTTACCTGAGCTCTCGGTTAGCAGTTCGCATACGGCGACTGTAGAGCCGGCCTCAACTTATGGGGCTCCTGTTTCTCGGTTGGAGTTGAATCCGCAGATTGATTTGCAGGTCCGCAACATTGCGGAAGCGCAGGGCGACGTGAGTATCAGAGGAGGAATTTTCGAAAATACAGGATTTCGAGTGGGTGCCGCGACCGTAATGGATCCGCAGACTGGACACTACTTCGCGGAGATCCCAATTGCTCCAGAAATGTTGGATGGTCCACGTTTGTTGGTTGCGGGGGATAACGCCTTGGGCGGCTTCAACAGCTCAGTTGGGACAATCGATTTTTCCTGGTCGGAAATCGAAGAGGGCGGAAACGCTGCCTTGGGATTTGGGGACAACAGCCTTAATTTCCAGAGACTGCGTCAGGCTGCGATTTTGTCCCGGGACGAATCGTCTTCATGGGGGATCGAAGCGGAGGTTTCTCGATCTGAGAGTGCCGGGTCGATAGAAAACGGGGACCACAACTTTGTGCGTTACAGCGGCAGATTGCAGCGACTTGGCGAAGACTCGCAGACTGATTTGTTTATTGGCTATCAATCCAAGTACCTAGCGTGGCCGGAGCTTTACGCGGCCCCTTACGGTTCTCCTGAATCTGACGAAGTTCGAACTAGCCTGATTATGCTAAATCATTCTCAGGACAACGGCTCAGAGGGAAATTGGGAAGCGACCGCCTACTATCGCCGTCACCATGACCATTACCTGTTCAACCGTTTCGCTTTGGATAACCGGAGCTTTGTTCACGAAACGGAAGTCTCTGCTGCGGCCATCAAAGGCGTGAGAGTATTGGGAGATGGCTTGAAACTTAACTACATGGCCCAGGTTGCGGCGGACGAAATCGAGTCAACGAAGCTAGAAAATAGCTTCACCTCTCGCAACTATCTGAAGGTAACGGTCGCTCCAGAGTATTTGCTCCTATCAGGTGACGATGAAAGTGTAAGCTTGCGGGCTGGTCTGAGCTTGGACGACTCCAATCGTAACTCTTCTCAAGTATCTCCGTTGGCTGACCTTAGCTGGGAGCGAGGAAACGACCGCTACTATGTCTCCTTTGCGCAAACGTCTCAGGTCGCTGGATACACGGCTGTTGGAGGCGCGACCTCTGGACTTTTTGCAAGCAATCCAAATCTGGAGCGAGAGGTAACTCAAAATCTGGAAGCTGGAGCAGCTTTTACCCGCTTGGGTTGGACCTTTTCCGCAGCGGCGTTTTTGCGTCGCGATGATGATTTAGTCGATTGGACTTTCTCCTACGAATCTCCAAGCGCTCGGTCAGCGCGTAACGTAGATATCGATACGCGGGGAGTTGAGTTAATCGCTTCCACTCGTATTGGACAGGTGGATTTTCTAGGCGGAGTCACTTTGCTCGATAAAGACGAGGCGTATGAGGATGAAACAGTCGATGCTAGCTTCTACGCGCTCAACTACGCCAAGGCGCGAGTTACCGCTGCGGCGATTTGGAATGCGACCGAGCAAATACAAGTGCGAGTGGATAACGAGTATCGTAAGCAACGCGAGAATGTCCTGAGGGAGAGTGGGGATAGTGCCTTCTTCACCCACTTAGGAATTTATTATGCGGTGCCTGAAATCGAGGGCCTCGAGCTGAATGCCTCGATCGAGAATCTGTGGAAAGAAGATTTTCAGGAAGTCCCCGGAGTACCAGGTCGTGGACGCCAAATGAGTTTTGGCGCTAGCTACGTTTGGTAGCTGACTCTTTGCGGGCACCCGTTTCTGAAGCGGCGCTATGCTTTCGAGCGAGCGCTGCTTTTCCGTCCCCAAGCGATAGCTCCGAAGATGAGAGCGGCCCCGGTGAGGAGCTTTGCCACGGACTGATTATCTATATCGCTCGCCTCTCCGAAAACGAAGAGTGAAAGGGCCATGGCGATGGGAACCACAGCATTGTTGCTGGCGGCCAAAACGCTGGCGGATGTTTTGGTCGACCCTTTATTCCACCAGAAGAATCCGAAGCCTGAAGCTACGGCTCCGAGATAGAGCAAAATATACCATTGCTTGCTGGTAGGAACGATTCGCTCGGCGTCGCCCCAGAGGAAAAAGCCAACGATGGCAGTCACGGTTCCTCCCACGTAGAGAGCGGCGATAATTTCGTGATCAGAAAGGTTTGGTCGCTTGTATTTCCAGTTTCGATACAGCAGTTGTCCAAGGCCAAAGGCGATATTGGCGATCTGCATCAGAGCAAAGCCAAACCAGAAATCGCCGCTAGGTTCACTGAACTTAATGATTACTGCGCCGCCGATAGAGAGGAGGGCGCAACCCATCAAGCTCCAATGCCACTGACGGTTGATAAGGTCATGTGAGATTGCGATGTAGAGTGGAGTTAGTACCGAAAATAAGGCTACCAGATGCGATGGCAGGTAACTGAACGCTCGCATGTAGGCGACATACATGACGCCTAGCTGCAAAGAGCCTATTGCCACGAGGCTTATGATCTCGATGGGCTTGATTTTCAGCGGCCGGAAAAATGGCAAAAAGCACAGGCAAGCAATTCCGAGACGTGTCGCGGCGCTGAAGTTTGAATCTACACCCGAGAGGCTTGAGCCAATAATTCCAAAGGAAAATGCCCAAAGAACGGATACGGCGATTAGATAGAGCATAGGGTGATTCTAGAATCAGGACCAGTGGCCTTGGATCGTATCCGATTGCATGCTGTTAGCCAATTCCTTCAGAAAGCGGCTGCGCGGAATTTCCTCTGCCCCAAGACTCGCCAAATGTTTTGTTGGCTGCTGGGCATCGATAAAGTCGAAGTGGTTCGCTGTTGCAAAGTCCACCAAGGCCGCTACCGCGAATTTGGAGGCGTCCCTTTCGGTGTGGAACATCGATTCGCCGAAGAAGGCGCTTCCCAGGGAAACGCCATACAGGCCACCCACTAGATTGCCGTCGAGGTAGGTTTCGAAGGAGTGGGCTAATCCGAGGTCATGGAGTCGGATGTAGGCGGATTGCATGTCCTCTGTTATCCAAGTCCCGTCTTGTCCCGGGCGAACGGCTTTTGCGCAGGCGGCGATCACGGAGTTGAAGTCGTGATCTATCTTTAGCTCGTACCTTCCCGAGCGAACCAGCCTCGACAAAGTTTTGCTCAGTCGAAATTTCTCGGGGTAGAGGACCATACGAGGCGTAGGGGAGAACCAAAGAATGGGGTCGCCTTCTGAAAACCACGGAAAGATCCCATTCGAATATGCAGCGATAAGCCGCTCCGGACTCAAATCGCCGCCGATGGCGATGATACCTTCCTTTTCCGCCAATTCGGGGTCGGGGAAGATGGGTTCGTCGCGTAGTTGGAAAATGGGCACCCTGTCTGAGGGATTAGGGTTGTGGCAGAAGTTCGGCGTCTCCGAAGCGTTCGATCAGGCGATCGTAAGAGATCGTTCTGGTATCCGGAGTTACCTTGGAGGCGAATAGCTGGCTCCAAATCTCGCGAGGGATAATATCTGAAGATGCAGTCGAACGTTCGAATTTTGAAATGTCGCTATTCTCGTCGAACTCTAGCTTCCAAGGGAGTTGGAAAAAGGCATGAGTCTTATCGGCCGTGATAAGAAGAGCCTGCATCGACGTTTCGCCGGTTACGTCATCTTGCATCCGGATTGCGGATACAAAAGAGATGAGCCGCAGATCGTAGACCCAGATTAGATCGGCGATCGTCTGCAGAAGCGCTTCACTGCTCTCGGTGACCGTGTTGGGGAGGGTCAGGTTTATGAAAGGCCCCTTTTCTCGTTTGCCGAGCAATAGAGGAAGAATTCCCTTGAATTCCCCGAAGATCGCTTCGCTGTGTCGGGCCACTGCTTCGTGGACTCCCGAAGCGTTGGGAGGTTGTTCAGTGAGTAGCTGCTGCAGGGAGGCTGACATGTCGGACAGCTTCTCCGTTAGACTCTAGATGTCCAGTCTCGAGCTGCCGTAGTGGCTGTCGTGTCGCTCAATGCCTACTTGGCGTGTTTGGCGTAGTCTTCGAGTCCGCGCTCCTCGACATCCGCTTTGGCCACGAACTCCAAAGAGGCGGAGTTGATACAGTAGCGCATGCCTGTGGGACGAGGACCGTCGCCGAAAACGTGTCCGAGGTGTCCGCCGCAGCGGTTGCAGTGCACCTCCACGCGTCGCATTCCGTAGCTGGTGTCCACTGTTTCGCCCACGTTTTCAGGGGCGATGCTTTTCCAGAAGCTAGGCCATCCGGTTCCGGAATCGAATTTCTCTTTGCTTGCGAAAAGAGGGGCCTCGCAGGCGGCGCAAAGGTAGAGGCCCTTATCCTTATTGTCCCAGAAAGCGTTCCGGAAGCTTGGCTCGGTTCCCTGCAGTCGCATGACGCGAAACTGGTTTTCGTCCAGTAGCTCTCGCCACTCGGAGTCGCTTTTCTTGAAAGCGTCTTGTGCGGTAGTGGCTGCGTTGGACGGTACGGCGCATGCCGCGGGGTCTTCGGAATTCTCGATGGGAGTTTCGTTTTTCTCTTTAGCCATGGCGAAAAGGGTGATGCTGGCGGTTAGGATAGCGGCGTAAAAAGTTCTTTTCCAGTTCATGGAGCTTGGGGGTGGCGGTTTTTTGAAGATGTTGATTGCGACACCTACCAGAGTGAAACGTATCCCCTTTTATTCCGATTGCTTTTGTGGATTCGAGAAGGGTGAGTGCGGCAGGTTCTTCAAGGAATTTGAAATCTTCGCTTTGACGTTGGCGGGGCGTTGAATGGATTTGACAGAGGGAGTCGCTAATATTTTTTTCCGCGGATCGTAACCTAGCATTTCAATGGCAGAGGAAAAAAAGAGCAAATCGACATCATCGAATAACACCAAGCCTGCGAAGGCGTCGACAGCCGCCAAGTCTGATGGCAGAAATGGCAAGGGCGACGCTCCTCGCAATTGTTTCAGCGACACATATCGCTCGAACTTCGACGGAATCGACTGGAGCAAATAAGCAGGCCAGACCGTTTTCAGCCACTGCTTCCGCTAGCAGTGGCTTTTTTGTGCCTGTATTTAGTGACCTAAGCGGGCCAGATTCCTTGTTCTTTCAGCTGTTTGGAAGCGGCTTCTGCCCAGCCACGATTCGCTGCGGGACTGGCAGGGGAAGGGTGCAGCACTTTTCCATGTTTGATATCGATGCCTTGCAGGGCTTCCTTGGCTTGCTTTTGGGCAAAGCCTCCGACTCCCACGATCCACTCGGGCTGAAGGATCTCGATGCAGCGCCGTAGGTGCCGATTGCAGGCTTCAAACAGCGGTGCGCTTTCCGCGACGGGCAGCTTGTCTGGAGTCCGGTTTCGCGAGCTCTCTTCCATGAAAACCAAGGGACAGTAATTCAGGGCAAAATGGTCGGCGAAGAAGTCTTTGGCCTTGGGATATCTTTCGGAGAAAAGTCCCCAAAGCCTTCGGCCCGATACCTCAGACTTTTCGCAGGCAAAACCAAGGACGGGCCGTTTGGGGTGCTCGGGGAAGGGAATGTCTACTGGCTCTTCTATTTTCATCCAGTCTTTCACTGCGGCAACTTCCCCGAAGGGTATTCCGGTTTGGGCCATGCCCCAAGGTCCGGGATTCATGCCCATAAAGATCACCCGCTTCCGCGTTGAGCCGAACTTTCGGAGGTAAGTCTCCTGCGGTTTCCAAGCGTAGCCCAGCGGATTGTAAACGTAGGCTACGGGCGAACTGAATTTAAGTGAGTCGACCGCGGTATGCAGCTCTTTGGCAGCTTCGAGTAGATCGGTAGCGAGGGACATGGCTCGCATTGGAGCCACCTAGGAAATGCGGGTCAATTCTGTTCGGATCGTTGATTCGTCCGAAGTGGTTTGAACAATCCTAGAAGGAGTAGGCCGAGTAATCGAAACGCTTCGGCTCTTGCACTCGGAATGACTTCTTGGGAGCGAGCACTGCGACTGCCGGGATCTCTTCCTCGTGAACAGGCACACGGCTGCAGAGCTTTTCCAGATCTGGATGGTCCTGGATGCGCTGGTAGACGTGAGCTAGAAGGATAGCGTCGCTCTTGGCGTCGTGGCGGCGCATGGAAGAAAGTCCGGCCGATAGGCGCTCCGCGATGTCGTCGAGAGTGTTTCTCAGGCGAGAAAAGTCGGGCCACATGACTTCAAAGATGTCCATGGTGTCGATGAAGCGGATGGTTCGGGTCTCCACATCCTCGCGGCGCGAGTATTTGCGGATGAAATTGAAATCGAAGCGGTACACGTCGTGTCCAAACAAAGTGGCGTCTCCAACCCACTGCGAAAAGTTCTGGAGAGCCTTCAGGGGCTTGGGGGCGTTTTTGACGTGCTCGTCCCTCACGCGGGTCAGCTGTTGGATCTCGAGGGGTATTGATTTCCCCGGATTGACGTAAGTGCTAAAGCTGTCCGCCACAGTCATATTGGCTCCTCCCAATCTCACGCCAGCTATCTGGGTGATCTCCTCCTGCTTGTAGCGGAGTCCCGTCGTCTCGAGGTCAAACGCAACCAGCTCCCGTACTCCGAGTAAGGGATGGAATGATGGCATTTTGGTTTCGTTGAGCGGTTTCACGGGATGAAAGAGGTTTATCTACTGTAGGTATATATATCGGTGCTTTGTGTGATTCTTGCGAGCTGTGGTTCCAGGTTCACGCGAATTTGACAGTTTCTTTCAGAGTCGCCTGGGTGCGCTTCGCGTGGAATGGCGGAGAATTCCACCGAAGAAACGAATGGCGAGTAAAATAGCACGCGCCCGAGGTTATTTTCCGGGTTTTTTCAATTATAACGACGAACTGCCGATAGTAGAGCGACCCGGCCTAAGGTAAATGCGTAGGCCTCTCTAGGGCCTACACTTTATTGTCATGACCGATAAGTTTCTAAAAAACCAAATCCGGTGGCTGATCCACTCTCTCGCCGTCGTACTTTTGATCGGATTTGGAGGTTACCAATTCGTTGTTAAGCATATCATCATCGAGTCTGAGGTGGAGCGTTTGGAGCTGCGTATGGCAGACCCCACCGCGAACGTGAACCAAGGCTTGGAGCTTTATCGCGTGCTGACAGATGGAACTTTGGCGTCCGATAAGGAAGCAAGTGTGGGTTCTCTGAGCGCGCAGGAGACTTTGGATTTGGTTTTCGAAAGTCAAAAGGAGGGAGGAGCCTACGCCCACGGTTGGGTCTACTGGTCTCGCCCGAACAAGTTGGGAACAGAGTCTGCCAGCGGTTGGCTTCTGGGTCGGTTTGACGCGAGCAAGAGGCTTGCTCGAGCGGCTGTCGCTACCGCATTGGTTTTGATTATCGCATGGGGGATTTTGGGTGTCCTGTTTTATATTTTCCAACGACGTCTGGCAGAGGCTTTGGCCGGCGAGATAGAGACGATTCGTGAACGTCTAGGCATAGAGCGTGCGGAAAAGAAGCAGGGGGTTCTCAGCAATCTTAGAACCTTGGCCTCGACCTTGGTTCAGACTAGGGCTCAAGAAGACCAGTTGATGCAGGAAATGGGTCGCTTTACCGCGATCGCCTTCAATGCGAAAGAGGGGATTTTTCTCTGTAATTCCGATGGCCAAATTCAGTGGGCTAATGCCGGTTTTGAGAAAATGATCGGGTTTAGCTTGGAGCATATTCAAGAGAGCGAGCCTTTTTTCCATATTCGACCTGACCTGAACGACCCGCTTTACATTGCTCGGATTGCTCAGGCGCTATCTGCGAGTTCCAGCGTTTCCCTTGAATTTTATGGCGAACGAAAAGATGGAGTTGGCTATTGGGCCACACTCGAGCTCAGACCGCTTCCCGAATCGGGAGAGAAAGAGAAACTCTTCTACGGAATCCAGACCGATATCACGGAGCAGAGAAAAGCAACGATGGAACTGGAAGAGGTTTCCCGTCGGTTCGCCCTTGCGATGGAGAGCGCCAATGTCGGGATTTGGGATTGGGATGTGAAGCGAGACGAGCTCGTTTGGGACGAGCACACTTATGAGCTTTATGGGGTGTCTTGTCGTAACTTCGACCCAAGTTACCGCTCGTGGATGGCCTGTATGGATCCCGAGGATTCCAACCGTGTTTTGCGTTTGATCGACCAGTCCCTTGCCAAGGGTAAGAACTTAGAGGTTGTGGCCTGTATTCGTAAACCGGATGGTTCGCGGGCATATATTCGCAGTGTGGCGAGAGCTTTTCTTAACGACCATGGGGAAGTGCAACGGTACTTGGGTATCGCTTCTGATGTGACGGAAGAGCACATTGCGAAGCACAGTCTTATCGAGCAAAAGGATGAGGCGGAGACGCTGGCCGTGCAATTGGCGAA
This sequence comes from Pelagicoccus albus, assembly GCF_014230145.1. NCBI lineage: Bacteria > Pseudomonadati > Verrucomicrobiota > Opitutia > Puniceicoccales > Pelagicoccaceae > Pelagicoccus > Pelagicoccus albus. Next base: position 768,264 of record NZ_JACHVC010000012.1, on the reverse strand, counting down.
TGCGGTGAAGGAATCGAAAAAGGCTGCCTTGGAGGCCGATAAAGCGACTCGGGCGAAAAGCGCTTTCCTCGCCATGATGAGCCATGAGATTCGCACGCCAATGAACGGCGTGATCGGGATGGCTAGTCTGCTGCTTGAGACGGAGCTGGATGAACATCAACGTGATTATCTGAATACAATCCGCATAAGCGGCGACACGCTTCTCACGCTCATCAACGACATTCTGGATTACTCCAAGATCGAGAGCGGAAAGCTGGATATCGAGAAAGCGACTTTTAGTGTACGGGACTGCGTAGAGGAAGCGGCGGACTTGCTTGCTTCTAAGGCTGCTGAGAAGGGGATTGATTTGCTTTGTCGTGTAGATCTGAATACACCGAGTGAAGTGGTGGGAGACATCACCCGACTCCGTCAGATTCTCGTCAATCTAATCGGCAATGCGGTCAAGTTCACTGAAGTCGGCGAGGTTGAAGTTTGCGTGCACGCTCCACTCAACGGGAAGATTCACTTTTCGGTAAGAGACACCGGTATTGGAATACCTGCCGATCGTATTAATCGCCTTTTCGAAGTCTTTTCTCAGGTCGACTCATCGACTACCCGCAAATACGGTGGTTCGGGACTCGGGCTCTCGATTAGCAAGCAGCTCGCTAACTTGATGGGCGGAGAAATGTGGGTAGAAAGCTCTTTGGGCAAGGGGTCTGTCTTCCACTTTGACATAGCCTTCGACGACTTGGCTTCTGCACCTGCAGACTCGGTCTTTTCCAAGCAAGCTGAGCTCGACGGAATGACGGCTCTCCTCGTAGAGCCCAATGCAGTGTTGAGGGATTACCTCAGCAACTTGCTGAGCGCTTGGGGCTTGCGGCCTCACATTGTGCCTTCGATTGACAGACTTACAAGTGGCGAGAATCGGGGTAAGGAATTCGATTTCTTGGTGCTTGATGGAGCCGACCCAACGGTGGCGGAGACACACTGTGTCGAGTTGCTGGATACGTTGACTAGTAAGGCCAAAATGGTGGTGAATCTTTTGGATCACGGCTCCTCGCCTAGCAAGAACCGTGGAGCGCAGAGCATCTTTAAACCGTGTCGAGTCGGGTCTTTGTTAGAGGCTTTGCAGTCTTTTGACCGGAAGCGATTGTCAGAATCGCGTCTCAGCGTATCCAAAGATATCGTTTCTGACTCAGGGTTTGCGGCTTCGTTGCCTCTGCGGATACTAGTGGCGGACGATAATTCGGTTAATCAAAAGGTCGCTCGCATGATGCTGAAGAAATTTGGCTATCACGCGGACCTAGTGGCAAACGGGGTCGAGGCCGTGGAAGCGGTTAAGCGCCATGATTATGACTTGATCTTCATGGATTGCCAGATGCCGGAAATGGATGGTTTTGAGGCTACCCGTATCATCCGTGATATCGAAGCTGATCGTTCCACTCCCCGCCGTTGTTTTGTCTACGCCCTAACCGCAAACGTCCGAGGCGATTCGCTCGAAATGTCGAAAGACGCAGGAATGGACGGCTTCCTTGCCAAGCCTATCAAGCTGGTAGATATCAAGAATGCTCTAACAGAGATTTCTCTGGAGATCGCTTCGAGAAATTAGGCACTTCATCGAATTCGATTGAGGATTCTGGTTCGGATGCCTTGCATGCACTTCACACTGCATGGACGAGCAATCTCTTATTCTCTATGAGTCAGCAGGTTTTGTTGTCGCGAACAAGCCTTCTGGAATGCTGTGCGAGGGTGGTGCCAATCGGGAGATCGATTTAGAGCAGGAGGTATCCAGTCGAGTGGGACGTCAAGTATGGTGCTGTCATCGCCTTGATCGTCTGACCAGTGGAGTTGTCGTCTTGCGCAAAGGGAAAAGGCTAGCAAAGGAACTGGCGGTCCAATTTGAAGGCAGGCAGATTCGTAAGGAGTACTGGCTGCTAGCGGATGGTGTCTGGGATAAGAGTATTCAACGAGTGGAGACTCGGATCGCTCCAGTCGGCAAAGGGAGACATGCCAATGTAGATGTAGGTGGAAAACCTGCGATCAGTACCTTTCAGGTTTTGGGAATCGATGGTTCCAATCGAATTTCGTATTTGAGAGGGTTGCTCAAAACGGGACGCACTCATCAATTAAGGCTCCATGCTCAACATGCAGGCTGCCCGATTTTGGGTGATCCTTTTTACGGAAGTCCACGGGAAGACAAGCTATTCGGTTTACATGGACGCTCCCTCAAGATGAAGCATCCCGAAACTGGCGAGCCTCTATCTTTCCAAGCTCCTCCACCTTCGATCTGGGCGGAGGCGCTCAGAGGCTCAGAAGTGCTTTTGTATTAGCCGGCTGACTACGGGGCGTATCTTTTCGGCTAGCATTGGGTTGGCGTAGGCGATCCAGCTCACGGGAGTGGTCGTATCCAGTGGGATGTCTAGCGTTTCTTGACCCGGCAGCTCGATCACTACCCCGGCTGCTTTTGCCACTAGAGCGGTACACAAGTCGTAGGGGTGGCAGCTTAGGGCCAGCGGCAAATTTGCCTTTTCGAAGGCGAGCGGTCGGACGTCGATAACGAGCCTGTCGTGGCCGGCGATTAGCTCGTAGAGTTGCCCTCCGGTTGAAATGTACTGGTCATCGAAAATGAGGGCTTCCTGGGTTTCGTTTTCGGGGGTCAACTCCGCGTAGAGCTCCTCTTCGAACTGCGCGAGAGCCGCTTTGCATTGCGGGAAGAATTTAGCTATGGAGGCGAACCCATGCTTCAAGTCGGTGGCTTTGGAAAGCCGGTGAGGGACCTCGTGTTCCTCGTTGGAAATTAGGTTTTTGGATACGCGGTAAAAGGCGGTCTCCCCGTCACTGAAGCGTGTGGCACTCAGCTGTTCGGATATGAATTGTTTGGAGGTGGGAAGCTCTGTCATGACGGCTACCTCGATATCCTCTAGGGTGACTTGTCTTTCGAGGATGTGGGGAGCGAGGCCAATCAGCGCCCAGGCAGGTCGTTTGTCGTACATGAGGCCTCGCGTACCGTCGATGGGGTCGATTATGAGTTGGTGGAGGAGTTCGTTCTTTTCAGCGTTAGCTGGGAAGGTCACGAACTGGTCGTCCTCGATTCCTTCCATGATGAGCCGTACCGGACTGTGTGCGGGCCAATTCTCTTTTAGCCAAGCCAGGATTAGCTCTTCGCTAACCTTGTCGATTTCGTAGATGGTGTCGGCCTGGGTCTTTGCTGCTATGGCCGACAACTCTTCCGTATTCCGTTGTTGGTGTTGATAGAGGGTATCGCGGATTTCTTGGCCCAATTTGCAAAGCAATTGGCGGAAGATTTCGATCTGAGTGCTCATCTGGAAAGTTTGAGGATTGCTCGCGACGGTTTTCACTCCTTTGTTTTCGAGCAATGGTTAAGCTTTACATGTACAAGGGATGCAGCGGCTGTCGCAAGGCGAAGAAGTGGCTTGAAGGGAAGGGAGTCGATTTCGAGGAAGTCGCAATTAGGGAAATTTCTCCGAGCAAGACTGAACTTCAAGAAGCATTGGCCGCTCATGAGTTTAATCTCAAAAAGCTATTCAATGTGTCCGGAGGGGATTATCGCAGCCTGGGTCTTAAGGACAAGCTGCCTAGTCTTGAGGTGGAGGAAGCGTATGAGCTGCTGCAGTCTAACGGAAACTTGGTGAAACGCCCTTTCTTGGCTACTGACAAAGGGTGCGTGAGCGGATTCGACGAGGCGATCTGGAGCTCTTTGGTTTCATAGCCATTCATGCTTTGGCAACAAAAAAGGCACCCACAGTTTTGATGCTGGGTGCCTTGCTGCGTAGGAACTGCTTGGCAGGTTATTCCATAAAGGTTACCGAGCCGTCCTTGAGGGAATAGTACGCTCCGATTATCTTGATTTTCCCTTCAAGTTCCATGTTGGCCAGAAGGGGGCTACGGTCGCGGATGTCTTGGACCGTCCGCTCTACGTTTGTGTGCACAACTTCCGATACAAATGACTTGTTTTTTGAGCTCATCTCTTGTTCCTCATAGCCTTCTACAGAATTCACGGCCGGGGCTATTTTTTCTATCAGCAGAGTCAAGTTACCTAGCCTGACATCGTCGCAGGCCCCTTTCACTGCGCCGCAAGACTCGTGACCCATCACCACGATGAGTTTTACTCCGGCGGCGGCAGCGGCGTATTCCATGGAGCCGAGCTGGTCTTCGTTTTCTACGTTTCCTGCAACTCGCCCCACGAAGATGTCCCCAATCCCTTGATCGAAAATACTTTCGACGGGTACTCGCGAATCGACACACGATAGTACGTAGGCTTTAGGAAACTGGCCTTTTTGGGCGGCCTTCACACGTGCTTTGGTGTTCAGATCCGTATGATTGCCGTTCTTGTACCTTTCGTTCCCCTCCTTAAGGTCCTCGAGAACCTTATCGGGATTGAGGGCGTCCTGCTCAGCCTTGGTGACGGGCAGGTTTTTGTTTTCTGTAGCATGATCGTCTGCGAAGGTCAAAGTGGCGCACACGAGAGATGCTGCGATTGCTAGGATAGATGTTTGTCTCATAGGGCTATTGTCTTTGGTGTAATATGTGTTTTTTGGGGTTAACACCCCAGTAGTTTACGGAATCAACGATTTATGGGACTTTGCAATATTGATTTTGCTCCGATTTGAGCGGGGGGCTCGGACGGATCGGTCGTTAGTCAATAGACTACCGGTCACTGTGTCCGAGTGACCGTTCTGGGTCGATCCTGTCGCGAATCAGCTGCTTTAGTTCTTTAGATTCGGGAAAGCGCCCGACTTCCTTTCGGGAGAATATAAGTTCTTCGTCCAAACGGATCTCCATGATTCCACCCGTACCCGGTTGCAGAGCGACTTCGCCCAAGTCCTGTCCGAAAGTGTGCAAGAGCTCTTGGGCCAGCCAAGAGGCACGTAGCATCCAGTTGCACTGACTGCAGTAGAGTATGGATACACGAGGGGATCGATGCATTCGAGATAGCCTTATTTTAGTACAATATAGCGAATTGTAGATTGCTTGTTGAAAGTTAAAACGGTGGTTTCGGATTGTGTCAAAGGAAGGCGAGAGAAGTTATCTGAACAAACTCGGTGAAGAGGGGCGAATACATGCGATGGGGAAGCCTTTTTCGGATTCGAATTGTCGCATGTATTTCATACATTTGGACAATATCATGTCATTGTTGCCACCGGCTCCTGCGAGGATTCTAGATCTGGGAGTGGGAACTGGTTGGACGAGCACGTTTTTGAGCCTAGCGGGTTATGATGTGGTGGGCGTTGATATTGCGGAGGATATGATCGAAATTGCTTGGGCCAACAAGGAGCGATATGGTGCCGAGAGGCTCGAGTTTGTCGTGTCAGATTACGAAACTCTTGGTTTTTATGAGGAGTTTGATGGAGCCGTTTTCTATGATTCTCTACATCATGCGGTTGATGATCGGGCTGCGTTGGACTGTGCCTATCGAGCCTTGAAGCAGGGTGGCGTGTTAGTTTGTCACGAGCCCGCATCAGGGCACGCGAAGGCGGAAGAATCTGTAAAAGCGAGGGAGCTTTACGATGTTACAGAGAGAGATATGCCGCCCAAGCAGATTATTGATGTGGGACTTGAGGTTGGTTTCGAATCGCACGAATTGTATTCGCACTCTTGGGAACCAGAAAAGATTGGACCAGTGAAAGGTTTAGATGCCATTTGCCGCCTTTACTGGGAGAAGCTCATGGGCTTTTTCGGGGCTTGGGGTGAAAGTCGAAAAAACTACGAGCGACGAAAAATGGTGGTTTTGAAGAAGTAGATGCCCAGCTTCTGGAAATTGGTGTTAAGTAGATCGCTTTAGATTTCTTGGTGAGTTTGAGAGAGCTTTTCAGCGTTGCTCTTCGTGTATCCGTGACACGGAACATCGTTCGATTTTACCGAAACTCTTCGGGGGCGTCTGGGTTGGCGATGATGAATTCGGTGATCGCTTCGAGGAAAGCTTCCCCGTAAGCGTCCAACTTCTTATAGCCGACTCCCGATATCTCGGAGAGCTTGTCTTCATTGGCGGGAAAATAGCGTGCCATTTCTCGTAGCGTAACATCAGAGAAGACGATGTAGGGAGGGACTCCTTGTTCGTCGGCGATCTCTTTGCGCAAGCTGCGGAGGATGGAGAAAAGGTCTTCGTTGCACTCGATACCACCTTTTGAACGATTGCGGTCTCGCTGTAGCGCGTTCGCGGATACGGGTAATTTCGTCAGCGTAATGGGAGAGCGGTCACGCAGGGCGGACTTTCCTTTGCTGGTTAGGCTCAACGCTCCAAATGCATCTGGATCTTGAAAGACGTATTCCTTGCGAATGAGCTCTCGGCCGAAGGCTTGCCATTCGGCACGCTTATGTTCTTGCCCGATGTTGTAGGTTGATAGTCGGTCGTGCCCCCATTTGAGGACCTTTTCGTTTCGGGAACCTAGCAATATATCCACGATGTGGTTGATACCGACGCCAAAGCTCGAAACTTGGCTTGCCCGGAAAATGCAGGACATGAATTTTTGGGCGGGTATGGTGCCGTCGAAAGTTTCTTTAGGCTGGTTGCAGTTGTCGCAATTGCCGCAATTTTCCTCGGTCCAGACTTCAGAAAAGTAGGCCAGCAGCTCGACTCTGCGGCATCGGGAAGATTCCGCGTAGTTGACCATCTGGCGTAGTTGCTCTTTGGCTACTTCCCGCTCTTGCGCTTCTTTTTCGGCGATGAAGTTAAGTTGTTTGGCTACGTCTCCGGGAGAAAAGAAGAGGACGCATTCGGAAGGTAGCCCATCGCGTCCAGCTCGTCCGGTTTCTTGATAGTAACCTTCGATGTTCTTGGGAATGTCTTGATGGATGACGTAGCGGACATTCGGTTTGTCGATTCCCATCCCGAAGGCGATGGTGGCGCAAACGACTTTGACTTCGTCGCGGATAAACGCCTCCTGGTTTTTCGCTCTCTGCAAGGGCGTCATACCTGCATGATAGGGGAGGGCTTCGATTCCCTCTTGGCGCAAGCGGTCTGCGGTTTGTTCAGTCGCTTTGCGCGAGTAGCAGTAGATGATGCCCGAGTCAAAGGGGCGGGCTTGCACGAATTTGAGGATTTGGCGAAAGACCGCTTGTTTCTGCTCGATCCGGTAGCTCAGGTTTGGCCGGTTAAATGAAGCGACATAGTTGGTCGGTTGGCGGAGCTTAAGTTGCTTGACGATATCCTCTCGCACCCGGTCTGTGGCGGTAGCGGTGAGGGCCATGAATGGCGTATCCGGAAAACGACGTCGTAGCTCCGCGAGTTGCCGATACTCCGGGCGGAAGTCGTGGCCCCACTCGGATATGCAGTGTGCCTCGTCGACTGCGAAGCGACAGACCTTCCACTTCTTGAGGTCTTCAAGAAAGCCTCCCAGCATCAGCCGTTCGGGGGCGACGTAGAGAACTTGGTAGTCTCCCGCAAATAGTTTTGCGTAGCGTTGGGCGGCTTCTTTTTTGCCTAGCGAGGAATTCAGGTAAGTGGCGGAGATACCGTTTTCGGTCAAGCCGTCCACCTGGTCTTTCATCAAGGCGATCAAGGGTGAGATGACCACGGTTAGTCCTTCCGATAGGACCGCTGGCAATTGATAGCAAAGCGACTTGCCGCCGCCTGTGGGGAGGAGCGCAAACACGTCGCGACCCTGCAAGGCGTCATCTACAATATCCGCTTGCAAGGGGCGGAAGGAGTCGTGCCCAAAGTATTTTTTTAGGGTGGAATGGACGCGATCTTTTGAAAGGGCAGGCACCTGTTTGAGTAATTTGGGAGGCGTTGAGTTTTTGAACAGACGAGTTCGAAAGGGCTAAGCCGCAATGGCGCTGGGGCAAGTTGAAACGGCCCTGCGGCAGAATTGGCTTGCATGCGGAAAGGTGGGTAGGGCGTTGTCCGTGTATGAATTTGTTCAACTCATTGCGAGCCTCGACCCTGTTCGCGGCTGTCACCCTATTGTTTAGCGCAGCCTTCGCCGGAGAAGCGGAGCATGATGAATTGGTCGCTGCAGCGAGCGATAAAGATGCAGACTTCGAGGCTGCGTTGCAGGAGTCGATCGATGCCGGCATGCCTAGCGATTGGATACTCGAAGCAGAGATTGTACGCATGCTCTCGACTGGCGATCTCGCCATGATGCCAGATTTGATCGAACGCATCGACTCGGTTGGCGATGAGTTCCGGTTCGGCGTTGACCGTTCTTTCTACTCTACCGAGCAGCTAGCAGGCTTTGCTGATACCTTGCGTTGTGTGACCGCCTACAGAGCGGGCGACAAGGAAGCGTTCGAAGAGTATGCGATCAAGTCCTACGCCAAGGCGCCCGGATTCAATTCCATTTTTGGGATTGGCGATCTTCTAGCCCGCCAGAAAATGGAGGCGGCTCAGCAGGCTGCGATGGCGGACTTCAAAGTGCCGATGGACATGGTTTTGGCCAATGTGGAAGGTGATAGCAAAACCATAGCGGAGTGGATGGGGGACGACAAGGCGATGCTCGTCGATTTTTGGGCCAGCTGGTGCGGTCCCTGTATCCGCTTGATGCCGAAGCTGAAGGAAAAGCAAAGCTCGCTCTCCGAGCAGGGGATTTTCGTGGCGGGAGTTAATACGGACCGCAACGAGCAATTGGAGAGCGCGGTAAAGGTTCGCGAGCGCGAGGAAATGGAATCGGTTCCCTGGCTACTGGATCGCAATGGGGGCGATTTGAGCGGATTGCTCATGGTAGACTCCATCCCTCGCATGGTACTTATCGACCGCGACGGTTCGGTGCTCTACAACGGGCACCCGTCTGATCCTTCCTTGGGCGACGCTTTGGCCCAGCTTGGCGTAGAGCTGCACTAGTTCCCCTGCCTTTGCCTAAGAGCTCAAAACCGCGGAATAGGTTTGTGCTCGATGTCTGAGACGGTTTGGTGACGGGATTCCTATTGCAATGAAGATCGGAAGCCTAGAACTCGAATCGAATCTCTTTCTGTCGCCCTTGGCTGGCTACACGAATCTGCCGTTTCGCCTTACCGTTAAGGCGCTCGGGGGGCTCGGTCTGGTGACGACTGACTTGGTCAATGCCCGTTCGCTGCTGGAGGGAAGGGCGGTCGCCTACAAGATGATCGCTACGGATGTGCGCGAGCAGCCCATGGCGGTACAGCTTTTTGGCGGAGTGCCAGAGGAGATGCGCGATGCTGCGGTGATCGCTGAAGAGAAGGGTGCCCAATCGGTGGACATCAACATGGGTTGTCCGGTCAAAAAGGTGGTCAAAACCGGGAGCGGTTCTTCCATGATGAAGGATCAGGACAAGACTCGCGATTTGGTGAAAGGGATGATCGAGGCGGTCAAAATTCCCGTAACGGCTAAGATGCGACTCGGTTGGGATTCGGAAAACATCACCGCTCCCGACTTGGCCCGTACGCTGGAGGACGTGGGTGTTTCGGCGATTTTTATCCATGGCCGTACACGGGCTCAAGGATTCTCAGGCGGAGTGGATCTCGAAGGTATCCGAAAGGTGAAGGAAGCGGTGAAAACGATTCCTGTGATAGGAAATGGGGATGTGACTACCCCGGAGGCTGCCAGAATCATGCTGGAGCGGACTGGATGCGACGGAGTGAGCATTGGCCGCGGCGCGTTCTACAACCCTTGGATTTTCATGCAGACTCGCCACCACCTCGATACGGGCGAGCTAATGCCGGATCCCACTTTCGAGCAGCGGGTTGAATTGATGCGAGAGCACTTGGCCCGTATGATCGAATTCTATGGAGAACTGAAAGGCTGCATCCAATTTCGAAAGGTCGCAGTCTGGTATGCCAAACGTTTTGGACCTTCCAAGTTCTTCAAGGATCGGGCCGTGCGTCTTGCGAGCATGGAGCATTTTGAGGAAATCATGGCCGATTATCGGCAGTGGCGGCTTCGGTTTTGCGACGAAAGCGGAGAGCTGCAGGAAAAGTACCGTCCGGTCGATCCCTACTCGTCTATTACGCACGGCGTGCCGGAGAACCAGGATGCGATTAAGGTGCCGAAGGGGCCGGTCTCGAACTGGTAGAGCAAAAAAAGTCCCGACTCCGGCTAGCGGATTCGGGACTGAAGTTAGTAGTAGAAATGAGTTCCGTCGATGGGTCTTTATGCGACTGAGACGAGGCTTGCAGGATCGAGGATAAGGGCGATCGTGCCGTCTCCCAGAATAGCTCCGCCGGATACGCCAGGGATGCCTTGCATCATGCCACCGAGCGACTTGATGACGACTTCCTGTTTGCTGACCATATCGTCGACGAGGAGTCCGCAGGGCTTTCCTCCCGTCTCGACCACTACGATGGTAGCGTCTTTCGGGTTGGCGATAGCGTCTGGGATGGCGAAATGTTGATGCAGGCGGAAGAGAGGGATTACCTGACCGCGGATATTGATGATCTCTTGGTTGCCTTGGATTTTGGCCAAAACTTGTTCGTCTGGGCGAAGGGCTACTTTGACTGAAGTGGTTGGCAGGATGAAACGGTCGTTTCCTACCTTGACTACTAAACCATCGACGATGGCCATGGTGAGTGGAAGTAGGATGCGGAAGGTAGAGCCTTTGCCCAATTCCGATTGGATCTCCACCTTTCCGCGAAGCTTCTCGATGTTTTTCTTAACCACGTCCATGCCGACTCCTCGTCCGGAGATGTCGGTGATTTCAGCGGCAGTGGAGAAGCCTGGCGCGAAGATGAGCTTGTAGATCTCTTCGTTGGTAAGCTGGTCGGATTCGGATACGATCCCGTTTGCGATCGCCTTTTTGAGGACGCGGTCCGGGTCGATGCCACGGCCGTCGTCGGAAAGTTCAATTACGATGCTAGAACCTTGATGGTAAGCCTTAAGGCTTATGGTTCCCGTTTCGTCCTTACCAGCAGCGCGACGTTCCTCGGCATTTGCTTCCAAGCCATGATCGAGTGCGTTTCGGACCATGTGCACGAGAGGGTCGCCGATTTCTTCGACTACGTTGCGGTCAAGTTCGGTGTCTTCCCCGTAGGTTTCGAAACGAACCTTTTTGCCGCACTTGGCGCCGATGTCTCGAACTACGCGGCCCATCTTCTGGAAGCTCGGCTTGATAGGAATCATGCGCAGAGCCATAGAGGTATGCTGCAACTCCTTTGTGATGCGAGTGAGCTGAGACATGTTTCGCTGCAAAGCGGAGTCTCCTGACACGCTGTTTTCACCTTCCTGACGGGAACTCTCGAGGATCTGGCTCTGTACGATAACCAGTTCGCCGACCATATCCATGAGGTTGTCGAGCTTGATGGTATTGACTCGGATAGTCGCGTTTTCCGCGGCCCGTCGCTTGGCGGCAGCGGCAGCTTTCGGGTCTACGACTGCTTCCTGCGTTTGTGAAGGAGGAGTCGCGATGGGAGAGGGCTCCGCTACCAAATCAGTCGGATTAGATTCAGCTGCCTCGAATTCAACTGCGGAGGCGTCAGCCGCTTCCTCTGCGGGCTTGGCAGGGTCTGCTTTTGGTTTAGGCGAGGATTGCCCAGTTTTGCTGGCGTAAATTTCTTCGCCTTCCATTGCCCAACGGGCTTGGGCCATCAATTCGCTTACTGCGATGGTTTCGGTAGGAGTTGTGCCGTTAGAGAGGGCTTCGGTAATTTGTTCGATCAGCTGGGTAATCCGGTCCTTCGACGCGAGCACGAGGTCGATAACGCCAGTGAAGACCTCGATCTTGTCGTTACGAACCAGATCCATGAGAGATTCCACTTCGTGGGCAAGCCGGTTGATGGGAACCAGATTTAAGAAGCCTGCTACTCCCTTGATCGTGTGGAAGGAGCGGAACATGGAGTTGATAGCGTCCCGATTGTGGACGTCTTGCTCGAGTTCCAAAACGGCTGATTCTATTTGTCCGAGATGGTCGACCGCTTCGGTATGGAATTCTTGGAGGAGTTCTTCGTTTTCCTCCATGTTGAGATCCATGATCACGTCGAACTGGGCGAATTCCGCCAGCAGACCGTCGTCCTCGATTTCGCTCGATTCCTCGACGGAATCAGGCTCGGTCACGGGAGCTTCTTTGGAAGGAGAAAATGGGCGTGGATCGTTCCCGCTGCGAATGTCGGAGAGGGTTGTCTCCAGCCATACGTTGAACTCGGTCAAAATCGAGATGGCGAAAGCGTCGTAGGGAGCTGCCGAATCGAGCAGCGAATCCATCTTCTCGACAACTGGAGTGACCGCCTCTGCAACCACGTTGGTTTGAGAGAAGTCGTTTTCGAAATCCTTAAGCAGCGAGTAGACTGGGAGGATTCCTTCGTCGTTTCCGACGGAAGCGAGAAGGAGTTCCGCAGAAAATTGTTGGGCGAGCTTGGAGAACCTTTCGATTTGCTCGATTTTCCAGCCCATCTCGAAGTCTGGCTCCGATTCTTCGATGACTTCCAAGCCTCCGTTGGCGGGCATCTCAAGAGGTTGGCTCGGTGATTCGAAGGTTATGGTTTCTTCGATTTCCGCTTCCTCTTTTTCATTTGAAGGCAGTTCCGCGGAGGAGAAATCAATATCGTCGAAGCTCGGAAGCTTTGTTTTCTGAGTCTCAATGTCCGCAACTGATTCGTCGGAGGTAGGGGACTCGTCTGGCAATTCAACGCTTGAGAAGTCGATATCGCCGAAACCGGGCATTTTGGTTACCTCTGGCTCTTCTTTAGGTGACTCCTCAGTGATTGCTTTTTCGACTGGAGCGTCTCCGTAAGGCTGAATATCCGTCTCGTTGCGTAGGCTTTCGACGGCATCGCCGCACCACTTGGCGAATTTTTTCATGGCGGCGATAGACTCTTCGTCGAAGAACTTTGCCTCGTCGAGCATGCTCTGGATTACCTCCTGAATAGCAGCGACACCTTGCAGAATGTCTGGGTGCTGCGGCAGAGACCAGGTTATCTCGTTGACCAAGCTGAAGATAGGAATCAGCCCGTTGTCAGTGTCTGGCTGGGCGAGATGAGCCTCGGAAGTGAGTTTGGAGGCTATTTCCTCGAAGGTGTTTATTTCGTCAGATGACCACGCCATGATATCAAAATTCGATTGTGGGATAGGTATAAGTAAACGGTAACCGTATCGGGATGCATCGTCGCTCTTGGGCATCTCCTTGAGCGGAAAGGACGACTTTTCGCTCTAAGATCTGGTTAATATTACTCAGAGCCTGAACTTGGTTGGGCGGATTTACGTTTCTTTCGCGAACGTTCGTATCCTAGACCTTTTCCGCTCTAGGCGGCTGCCAATTCGACCTAGCGGGCAGGAGCGTGGTCTTTAGCGAGAATGGTCTGAACTGCCTTGAGGGCTGCTTTTAGGGCGAATGGCTTTTTCAGTACCAGAGCTCCATCCGGGATTTCGAATTGGGAAAGCAGCTCCTCGGAATATCCGGTCATGACAATGAGCTTCATTCCTGGATTTTTCTTCAGGAGACGTTCGGCCAGTTCTGATCCTCTCATTTTGGGAAGGATCAGATCTGTGATAAGCAGCTTTATCTCCTCGTGCGACTCTTCGAAAAAGTCCAAGGCGTCCTCAGCTTGGTTGGTCGAGTAGACTTGGTAGTTGTACATCCCCAATAAACCGGAGATGCAATCGCACATCGTTTCGTCGTCTTCTACGACTAGGATAGATTCGCGTTCGGTCGAAGTGAGGTTTTCGGGCAAATCCTCATCAACTGTTTCCTGCTCTGATGGGGCTCTTTCGACGATGGGAAGCAAGATGCGGAAGCGGGTTCCTTTGCCCTTCTCAGAGGCGACCTCTATGTGTCCGTTCGCCTGTTTGACGATGCTGTAGACCGTGGCCAGCCCAAGTCCTGTTCCTTTCCCATGTTCCTTAGTGGTGAAGAAAGGATCGAAGATCCGTTTTTGGGTTTCGATGTCTATGCCGGTACCGGTGTCTTGAAAGGTTAGGGCCATGTAAGGCCCTTCTTCCATATAGTCGGGGAGCATTACGGCTGCTTGCTCGGCATCGTAGCTGATCATCGAAAGCTCCATCCGTCCGCCTTCGCTCATCGCATCGCGAGCGTTGGTCGTGAAGTTTATGAGGATCTGCTCGATCGCAGTGCGATTGATATTTACAAAGACCGGGTTTTCAGGGAGGCGCAGATCGTATTGGATATTTTCCGGCACGAGTCTTCCGAGGATCTTCTGCATATCCCGAGTGACCTTTATCGCGTCCAAAACCTCTGGTTTGAGATTTTTGTTTCTGCGGGAGAAGGATAGGAGTTGTTGGGTCAGGTCTGCTGCTCGCTCCGATGCTTTGCGAATCTCCTCGACGAACTTTCGGTTCGGGTCCTCGGTTTCGGTCTTTTCTATGATTAGGTCCGAGAATGAGAGAATGACCGCTAGTATATTATTGAAGTCATGGGCGATTCCCCCAGCCAATCTGCCGACCGCTTCCATTTTTTGAGATTGGAAAAGGTCTTGTTCGAGTCGACGAAGGTGAGAGACGTCGCGCTGAATGACCACGTAGTTTGTTGTTTGGCCATCTGGCCCTCTCACGGGGAAGAGTTTCCAGGATATTATAAATTCCGCTCCGTTCTTTCGGTACCCCACGGTTTCGCCAGAGGCGGGTTTGCCTGCCTGAATCGTAGTAACCATTCCCTCGATTACACTTAAGTCTGTGGCTGGACCGTTCAGTAGTGAGATCGGACGTCCCACAACTTCCAGTTCGGTGTATCCGGTTATTTGGGAAAACCCATCGTTGGAATACAGTATGCGAGCTTCCCCGCGATCCCAATGGGCATCGGTTATTAGTACCGCTTCCCCAATGCTTTTCAGGGCGGTTGCGATTAGCCGTATTTGGTTTTCGGTAGTGACCGCGTGGCTCAGGTCCTTGAAGAAAAGTATGGCTCCCGAATCTTCAGGATGCTCCAAGTTTTGATTAGGTTTTAGGTGGAAGCTAATCGGGGTCGATTTGCTAGGCCCGACCTGGAGGTTAGCTTGGGCGTGCGCGAGTTGGGGGTTGCGATACCTTTCTTCGGCTATGTTAAGACGATTTCCCGAAACGGGATCTGTGACGACAAAGATATCGTTTATGTCCTGACCAACGTAGGGACTGCCGATTGTCCCCAGTGTGTTCTTAGCCTGCTTGTTGAGCTGTCTTATTCGCCCAGTCCTATCGATCACTATGATCCCTTCGCTCGAGTATTCCATCAGGGAGTGAGCGAGGGTTCGCTCTCCCGCGACGTCGGAATCTGTGGAATCGAGTCTCTCCATATTTTGTGGGTTAGGATCGGTGGAAGACAAAAGCTTCCGTTATCCTTGAAACCCAATCTAGGAAAAGCAACACCCCTCGCCTTGGAGATAATACCTAAGCGAGGGGTGGGAAATGCTAATGAGGTGAAGTTTACCCTGTAACAAGATCTTGGTTACAGAATATTTACCAAATTTTAACTACTTATCGTCGTATCCATTTGGATGAGACTGATGCCATTTCCAAGCGGTCTCGATGATGGACTTTATGGTTGGGTATTGCGGATCCCAGCCCAGTTCGGTTTTTGCTTTGATGCTGTCGGCGTAGGCGGAGGGAACATCGCCGTCTCTTTTTGGCGCGAGATCATATGGGACCGGACAGCCTGAAACTTCCTCCACCGTTTTTATGATTTCCAAAACGCTAGCTGGTGTGCCGGTACCGAGGTTGTAGCGAAGGTAGGTTCCTTCCTCTTCAAGCTTAGGGAAGGCGGCTATGTGGGCGCGTGACAAATCGTCGACATGGACGTAGTCGCGTAGGCAGGTGCCGTCTGGCGTGGGGTAGTCGTTTCCGAACACTTTCATTTTCTCCCGTTGTCCGAGGGCTACTTGGATAGCGATCGGGATTAGATGCGTTTCCGGCGAGTGGTCTTCGCCAATCATCCCACCCACGGCTGCGCCGGACGCATTAAAGTATCGGAAGATGGCGGCGCTCATGCCGTAGGCCTTGCAGCAGTAGTCGAGGATGACTTCCACGTCCGCCTTCGTTTGACCGTAAGCGCTAATCGGACGGAGCGGCATCGCTTCGGTGAAAGGCGGAGCGGCTTCCTCACCTAGCACTGTGCAGGATGAGGAGAATACGAATTTATTTACGCCAGCCTCACGCATCGACTTCAGCAGAGAGACTGTTTTGGCAACGTTGTTATCGTAGTGCTTGAGTGGATCCTGCATGGATTCGCCGACTTCGATGAAGGCTGCGAAGTGCATCACGATATCGATCTCCTCCTTTTTCAGGATATCGATGACTTGGGCCGAATCTGCCAAATCAGTTTCGTAGAAGGTCACACCCGAGGGGATGGAATCCTTGTGCCCTTTAACAAGATTATCGAGGACGACAGGCGTATGCCCGGCGGCCTGAAGTTGACGAACGCAATGGCTTCCAATGTAGCCAGCTCCACCTACGACGAGTACCTTCATAAGGAGAGTGATTTATGAAAAGGAAGCAGGTGGTTTCCAGTATAATCCTCGCAATGACCGGTTTCTGCAGAAGATTGACTGGTTCTCTCGTTCCGTGGAGCTCGAAATACACGTCTCCTGCAGTTGGATACTCCTAGTTAAAAAAATGTGGTTCTCTCCTTGTTACGCCATGAGAAAGTTGCGAGCCCCCACCGGGCAGCGATATTGTCCCGAAATTCATGCCATTTGCTAATAATCTGGTAAAGGACCTAGGATTAGGGTGTTTATGGGTTTACTGAAACGTAAAAGTGATCTTCGGTTACGTAATGGGTAAAAGGTATCTAATCGTGGGATCCGGACTATTCGGAAGTGTGTGCGCCAGGGAACTAACCGATGCTGGGCATAGTTGCCAAGTGATTGAAAAGAGGGACCACATTGGTGGAAACTGCTATACCCGAAAGATTGAAGAGGCCGGTTGCCATGAACACGTTTATGGTCCCCATATTTTCCATACGAACTCGACAGAGCTCTGGAACTACATCCGCCGCTTTACTGAATTCAATCATTTCTCCTACCGCCCGAGAGTGAATTTCAAAGGGAGCTACTATTCGTTTCCCATAAATTTGATGACTTTAAATCAGCTCTGGGGTGTCGTGACTCCTGAAGCTGCGAAGGCTAAGCTCGCCGAGGTGCGAGAAGATATCCCGGATCCAGCCAATCTGGAGGAGTGGTGTCTTTCTCAAGTAGGAAGGGAGCTATACGAAACGTTTGTTCGCGGATACACAGCGAAACAATGGCATCACGATCCGAAGGACTTGCCGGCTTCGTTGATCAAGCGTTTGCCCATAAGACTTCGGTACGACGATAACTACTTCAACGACCAATACCAAGGGATACCCAAGGAGGGCTACACCAAGATATTCGAACGTATGCTGGAGGGCATACCGGTTGAGTTTGGGGTTGATTTTCTTGAGGACAGGGACTCCTGGTTAGAGAAATTCGACCATGTCATCTACACGGGGTCGCCTGATTCATTTTTTGGTTACAGCGAAGGGCCGCTTGAGTACCGCTCCCTCCGTTTCGAACGTGAGCTTTTGGATACGCCTGATTTCCAAGGTGTGGCGGCAGTCAATTATACCGAGGAGCAGATCCCGTACACCCGTATCGTTGAGCACAAACACTTCGATTTGAGCTTTTCCAAAGAAAAGACTCTGATCACGAAAGAGTACCCAAGTGACTGGAAGTTGGGTGATATAGAGTTTTATCCCGTGAACACCGGAGAAAACCAAGCTGTTTTCGCGAAATACAAATCCCTGATGAAGGAAATGGAAGGAAAGGTTGTGTTTGGCGGAAGATTGGGAGAATATCGCTACTACGATATGCATCAAGTGATCGCAGCTGCATTGAAACGGCTGAAAGTGCTGCTGGGGTGAGGTTTGCATCATAGGCGAGGCCTTCAGTCCAGAATGTCGTTATCTATGATTAAGTCGATTGAGGAGAAGTTGAATTGGCTTTCATTCGCAGAAGACGCCGCGAAGAGTGCGGGTATAGCTCTCTCTGCTCGTGGGTTCTCGATTGTTAAAGAGCTGCCGCACGATATCAAATCGGAAGCTGATCTGAATGCTAACCACAGGATCATAGGAGTTTTAGAATCATCCGGTATTCCAATCTTGAGCGAGGAAGACCTCAGTGAAGAGGCAATGACTCTGCTGAAAAGTGGTTTGGTTTGGGTGGTCGATCCGTTGGACGGCACCATTAATTACACGAAAGGTATCCCGCTTTGTTGTGTTTCGATCGCCCTTTGGGATCGAATGGAGCCTGTACTAGGGGTAGTTTATGATTTCGAACGGGGCCAGCTTTACTCTGGAGGGCCTGACCTTGGAGCGAAGTGTAATGGAGAGCCGATCCGAGTAAGTGGTGAAACCAAGCCCAGCCGAGGAGTTCTAGCGACGGGATTTCCCAGCGGCAGAAGTTACGAGTCCGAAGAGCTTAGGGCGTTTGTCGACTCGATGCAGAAGTTCCGCAAAGTTAGGTTGCTTGGGTCTGCTGCACTCTCCTTGGCTTGGGTAGCGAGGGGCTGGCTGGACGCCTATAACGAGAGCGGAATCTACTTTTGGGACGTAGCAGCGGGACTTGCGATCGTCAAAGCGGCGGGTGGAGAGATCGACATCGGCTTGGATGAGGCCAGTTTTCCCAGATGCGAGGCGTCTGCGTTCGCGAGCCCAGACCTGCTTCGTTCTTCCAAGTAGCCTATCAATTAGCTGTGGTCGCCTGAAGCGTTGACCTAGCAATTGTTTTGGGTCTGTTTAGCCCTTTGCATACCATGGAGGATCCCCAAAAGCCCGCTTCGCTCGCATTTGATTTGGAAAGCGCCCTTGAGCTGCCCTTCCGGTATTGGGATGCTTCGGCGGCGAAGCTGTTCGACGAAAGCTCTTTTGGATTCCTCGTTAGCGACGGGGGCGAAGGCTGTATTGAAAAACTGGAGCAGCGCTGGGGCCGAAAGTTAGATCGTGAGAAGATCTACGCTTACGACGAATTGCCTGCTGAAGTTGAGCTCGTGTCTTTTGCTAGCATTTTCGATTTGCAGAATCGCAACTGGTCTCATCGTTTTTATTCTGCGGCGATGCCGTTGATCGATGAACTGGGTGGTTTTCGTACTGCGATGGAGGGAGTTGGAGCATTGGGCGTGAGAAAGGTCTTCTCCTACATGACTCCAGAGGACCTGCCTTTTGGCACTCCTTTGCTTGAAGCGAGGGCTTACGCGTTCATTTGGGAGTGTCCGTGGAGCGAGCCAGCACAAGAAAATTTATCGGACGATGTTCATGATGATGCCTTGTTCTTGTGGGTTGGGGTGACGAAGGGTGACCGGCTCGTATCGTTGGTTTTCCAGCAAATGTCCGAACTTGGGCGAAGGGTTCTACGCATCGACCGCGAGGAGCTGATGGTTAGTACAATGGACAGTTGGGGTGAGCGGTTGGCACCATATTCTGTTTGTGTGGCCTTGGTTGATGATTTCATCCACTCACATGCGTTGGCCGTAGCCGCCCGAAGTGCAGGCTGTCGCTTGAAGATCATTTCTTCCCGATGTCCTTCCCCAATCGAGTATTTGCGCTCGGGACTGCGCTATCCGTATCAAGTCGGCCGTAAGCTCGATTCACCTCGAAAACTTTGGAATTCGATTAATGCTTATTTCAACGAGTCGACCCCAGTTGAAGCTGGGAGCGTGAGGCCGGAAGGCGGTACTTTGTGGAAAATGGTCGATCGTTGTCGTCGATCCGGCGAGCCTGAGAAACTCGTCTTCTTACATCCGGTTAATGAGGCCAGCGAGTACGAACAGCTTTATACTGTTTTTCGTTGGTCTGGTAGTCCGATTTGTACTACGGTTTTCTTCGAGTTACTCGCTGATTTGAAGTCTCCGGTCAGTGGATTCGTTTCAGAAGAATTGAGACGCATGGCTTTTGAGCTCGTGTCACTTGCCTACTCCGGTTTTGGAGTTGAGCGTTGGGACGCAGTGGTGGAAGAATTGCTCGATAGCGTTTTGGCTGGAGAGTGGATTTCCGTAGTTGCGAAAGCGCGACAGGAGATCTCTTGGAACAGGGCTTTGGTTCGTCCCGGTCGATTCGCAAGCACCGTAGGTAGATGGCTTGAGGCTATGGCTGTCTGCGGCAAGGATTTAGATCAGTCTTATGTAGGGCAAATCAGATTATCCCTTGATCTTGAGGGGCAAGCGGAGGGTACCTCCTCGCAAAATGAGATCGCTTTACTTCAAGTCAGATGTTTCGAAAACACCTCCGACATACTTACAGTCGCAGAGGTTTTGAAAAAGCGGTATCCAAATGATGAGGACGTCGCGAGTAGGGCGGCAATTATACTAGAGGGAAAGGGAAAATTGCGGGAGGCTGCCGCTCTCTATCAGCTCGACTGGAACAGTAGATCGCAAAGTTCGGCTATGGTGAGTCGCATGGCGAATCTAAGCGTCAAGTTGAAAGATGATGGTATGGCGAGAGAATTGATAGGGGAAATCGCTAGAGTGGACGAAGGTGTTGACCTGCTCAGCTCTTTGGGGCTTGGTTTTTGGGCCGCTGGGAGGATCGATATGGCTTTTGAGTGCCTCCAGAAAGATTTTTCAAGCTCTCGGATGTCAAGTCGTCATTGGCCCGCTTATTTAAGATTGTTGGTTGAAGTTCGAAGACCTGATCTGGTTGAGTTGGTGTTGCAGGCAATGTGCGAGCGGGACGAGAGTTTCACGAATGGAGCTCTTGTCTATGCCACCAGCTTCTACAGCGAGCGAATATACGAGATCCCGTTGCTCGACTCTTGCGAGGCCTTGAGGAAAGAATGGGCATCTTGTCTCAACCTGCTCCGTCGTTCTTCTGAATCGAAAGATCAAAACGTCATTAGTTTGATTTCTCGTTTCGAGATCTCAGTTAACTCTGGAGGGGAAGGCTTGAGGGACGCGCTGATATCTCTTGGAGAGCCTGTAAGCCAACTCGATTTGATTAGGAGCTCTCTCTGCTGCTGCTTGACTGGTAAACGAGATAACGGGAAACAGTGTTTGGCGAGCGTTGTACCGCATGAACTACCTGCTCCTTTCTGGGTTTTCATGGCTGGAGTGGCATCCGTCTTGAGCGGGGACGCTAACATTGCGATTAACGCTTTCCGAGGGTTGGCTGATCTTTATCCGGGGTATCTTTCAAGCAAGGGTGGAGTGGGTGCTCGGTTTGTTTGGTTCGCCCTAGTAGAGAAAGCGCTTGGACTCTCTGATTGCGAGAGATGGATTGAGGAAGCGGAAAGGAGGGGCGTCTCGTCGGGGTATCTGCGTTTGGGGCGTGAATGGCAACCTGAACTGCTTGAGTGTGAAGGCGAGTTAACTGAACTCTTAAATGACTTTAGGAAGTCCAATTAATGGATACGGCGGGAAAATTGTTTTGGGTGTCGACTGTTTTTAGCGGGGTTGTTTCATATTTTATTTTCCGATTGAATCGAAGCGTTCGCGACAAGCGCTGGGGCGCTACTGTTCATTTTACCAATCGGCTCTTGCTGACTCTTTTTCCTTTGGTCGTTTTTTTGCACCTTTCTCTTTTGTTATGGAGCGAACGCAGTGAGCTGTTTTTCTGGATACGGTATGTAGAATCTGGGGTCTTCCCCGTATATGCATTTAGTCTTATTGTTCACGTATATATGAATCGAAACTACTTTGGTTCGAATCGATGAAATCTGACTCTGCAGAGTACGTTATAGTGGGAGGTGGGATTGCCGGGTTGTCGCTTGCGGATAAACTGTCAGCGGAAGGGCACGATTGCCTCGTGCTTGAGGCTGGCTCTTCTAATCCAGTGGGTGATTGGCGAAAGTTGAAATGGTATGATGAAACCAGAGATCTTTTTGAGGTCGATTCATCACGAGCATACAATGTGCAGCTTTCCAGGGTCAAAGCGCTAGGTGGAGGGACTGAGGCTTGGGAAGGCTATATTCCGCGTTGGAATGAAACAGACTTTAAACTTAGCTCGAAATTTGGGGTAGGTAAAGATTGGCCTTTTGGATACGAAGAGATTGAGCCTTATTATTCAGAAGCGGAGTATTTTCTAGGGGCGGCCGGAGAGGCTTCCAACCCGGCTGATTCTTTCCGCTCGAAACCTTACCCGTTGCCGCCGTTTGAGTGGTCACCGTACGAGAAAGGGGTAGCGTGCCGCAGCAAGCATATCGGGGTTGTTTGGCATCCCTACCCTCAAGCTCGTAATTCTAGGCCCTACGGCCGCCGCAGCAATTGCAATGAGATCGGCACGTGTAATCTGTGTCCCATTCAGGCTCGCTGGTCTCCCAGAGCCACGTTGGTTCCCCGACTTGCGAGCAGATCTAACGTTCGAATAGAAACTGATGCGACTTGTCGCTTGGCTCGGTTTGACTCGAGGGGCAACCCTGAGGCGGTGTTGATATCTCGCAAGGGGGGAGAGGAGCGATGGGTTGAGTTTTCGAAGCTGATTCTAGCTTCTGGTGCGATCGAGTGTTCGCGTTGGTTATTACTAATTCGTCGATCGATGGTGGGTCGCGATGGTTTTTGGAGTAATCCGCGAATAGGAACGGGATACATGGATCATCCAGTGATTCGTGTCAGGGCGGATCTTGATTGGCACACGGGATATTCGCGGCAGACCAACATACTTGCCACGAGTCATCATTTTCGTGAATACGAGCCCTCGACTGGGGCTTGGGGGTTTTGTCTTAACCTGAACCGAAGGGATTTGCCCCGACTCTGGCTGGCAGCGCATTTTGAGATGCCTGCTGTTGAGGAAAACTGCATTCGTTTGAGCAGTGAGTCTTTGGATTGTTTCGGAGATCCTGTAGCTCGATTGAAAATTGGTACTGACTTTAATGGTTTCGAATCTACAACGGAACGTATCCATAAATCCTTGCAGGACGTTGCATTGGCTGTGGGGGGACGAAACTTGAGGTATGACCCTTTGCAACTATGGGCCTGCCATCCAATGGGGGGGTGTTCGATTTCTAATTCGGAAAAGGAAGGAGTTGTGGATTCCAATCTAAAAATTTGGGGAACAGAAAATTGCTACGTTCTCTCGAATGGGGTGTTTGCCAGTGGGGCTAGCGTAAATCCTACCCTGACTTTGCTATCGCTGAGCTTTCGCTTGTCCAAGCATCTACTGCAGAACGAAGGATGGAATCGATGATCCTGCCTCTTTTTGTTGTAGCGAGCGTCTTGGCCGCCGGACTTGGCCTGGCTCTTTTGCAGGCGTTTAGACGTCATCCTGAAAATTGGTCAGGTCTTCTCTTTGGGGTAAACCGTGCCCTGCTCGTGGGAATGTTTCTCCTACTCGGACTTCGTTTTGTAGAAGAGCTAGGGCGTCCGTTTTCCGAATTAGTAGAACTCTTCTGTCAGCATGCATATGCCGTAACGGCCCCTTTCTATGGGGTTATGCTTTTGCTGCATATATGGGCTAATCGGGACTATTTTCGAAAGTGAGTCGCATCAGCTCGGAAGTCGAACTCTTGATTAGTCGCCGTATGCCGCGATTTCCCAGTTCGTCGCCATGGCTGAGTCGTGAACGAGCCCACCTTCGCTTCTGACTCCTGAGGAGTTGAGGATCCATTTCGATACGAGTTGGGTTCCAGAATGCATAAGGATAATGTCGTCGATGTTGTCCGCGTTCAAGTCGCCTATCGCTACAATGCTCCAACCGGAGCTCATCGGACTAGAGTGAACGAGTCCGCCGGATGAGCGCACGCCTGATGAATTTATCAGCCATTTGGATACGTAGCCTGTTCTCAGGTTTTGCAGTAGGACGTCTTCGATTCCATCTCCATTCAGATCCGCAGTTCCGGCTATACTCCATCCTGTACTCATGGGGCTAGCATGAACGAGTCCCCCAGATGCTCGAACACCGGATGAGTTTATGAGCCATTTTGAGACGTAGCCTGATTGGGCGTTTTGCAGAAGTACATCATCAATTCCGTCTCCATTTAAGTCTGCTGTTCCGGCTATGGTCCAACCCGTGCCCATAGGGCTGGAATAGACGAGTCCTCCAGATGACCTGACACCGGACGAATTTATCAGCCATTTAGAGACCAGTCTTGTGGAGCTATTCTCGAGGAGAAGGTCCTCTATGCTGTCTCCGTTCAGGTCGGCAGCTCCGACAACGCTCCACCCGCTGCCCATGGGTGTCGAATGAACGAGTCCTCCGGATATTCTCTCACCGTATTCGTTTAATAGCCATTTTGAGACCAATCTTGTGTTTGAGTTTTCCAGCACGAGGTCTTTGGTCCCGTCGCCATTCATGTCGGCGGTAGTTTTGATCGTCCATCCTGAGCTCATTGGCGAGCCGTGTGCGAGTCCTCCAGCTACGCGAACCCCACTGTCGTTTATAAGCCACTTTGATACGTATCCAGATTCTAGATTTTGTAGAAAAATGGGAACAACATCTCCCACGGCCTCTATGGAAGCTGTGACTGACGCTCCAAAACTCGCGTAGGAGGATCCGTCGTTGCCCCAGAAAGTGTAATAGTAGGTTTGGCCTGCGGTTAGTCCGGTATGTTCAAACTGGCTAGCGGTGCCTGTGTAGACCTGGGTGCCGTCGCTGCTGCTTGCGGGGAAGCCGCTGGTGCTGCAGCGAATGTAGATAGTGCTATTCGCCATGCCAGAGTTTGCGGGATCTGACCAGGAAAGTAGAACCTTCTCGTTTATAGAAGTCGCCTCTACTTGAATGCCGATCAACTCTAGGGCGTTCCGAGCGCTGAGATGACCGTATCCATTTGTGGTGTCGTAGCCGGAGTTACCCATATCCACGCACCCACTGCGCATGGCGGCAGTGACTTCGTCCGGAGTGATTTCACTGTTGTATGAGTAGAGCAGGGCCGCCACACCGCCTGCGTAGGGTGTGGCAAATGAGGTACCATTTACCGTAGCGTAATCGCTAGAGCTATATCCCGCGGATCCGGTACGGTCTGTGGTAGTGACTGCCTGTCCCGGAGCTAGGAATTCGAGGCCAGTCCCGTATTGGGAAAAACTTGCTTTTGATCCTGTCTTGCTGGACGCCCCGATCGACAAGACTGTGCTGAGATTGCTTGGGTAGCTGATTGAACCTGCTCCGCTGTTCCCTGCCGCCGCGAAGTGCGTTATTCCAGCTGCTCGAGTGTTCGAATATGCACTTGCTATGGCGGAGGACGATCCGCCATAGGAGTTGCTGTTCACTGTGACTTTGGCTCCGATGGTTTGGGCCCAATTGATAGCGCTCGCGACCCAGGAGTAACTGGTGCTAAAGCTTCCGTTTGACTGGCCATTGTAATGCGGTCTGGCGGAGGCGACCTTGACAGAAGGGGCGATGCCGGTGGCTCCGATGCCATTGTTCATTTTTCCGGATACACAGCCTGCCACCGCGGTGCCATGCTTGTCGTTCGAAGTGTAAGGACGGCCGTCAGTGACGGGGTCGGGGGTGAAGTCTTTTCCGTTACCGGTCCATTGGTTTAGGTCTGGGTGGCTCGGTTCGATACCATTGTCGATGACGACTACTATCACAGAAGAATCGCCAGTGGTGTAGTCCCACGCTTCCAAGGCGTGCATGTCGAAGTCGCTCAAAGTACTGTTTACTAGACCCCAACCGCCGCTTGCGGAAAGAAGGGGGTCGTTTGGCATGGCGATAAGAGACTCGCCCCATTGAGGATCCTCAAGGCTTGGGTCTGGCTTGTACCCCTCTCCCAGATTAAGCTCAGCCCCTTCCGGATTTTCAACGCTTCCGACTTCGGCCGCTGGGATATGGCCGGTCATCAGCATATCCGGTTCGGCGTAGATGAACTCTGGCATGTGGCTTAATTCATTCGCCAACTCGACAATGTCGAAGCCGTTGCTGAGGGAAACCTTTAGTAGTAGGTCTCGTCTGGTTTCGCCGATGAATTCGATGTTCGAACCTTGCGCAGATGCTTGTGCAATAGCGATAGCCTGGCTTTCCGAGGTGCTGGGAGAGAGTCCGAGCAAGATAGCTTGCTGGGGCATCAAGGGATCCCCGAGATTGTCGAAGAAGACGGGAGTCGCGTATGAAACAGAAGCGTTTTCCAGTACCCCCATGGTTAGGGTTCTGGAAAAGTCGTTGGCGGACCAGAGCTCGTTCTTGTTCACTTTTCTCCAAAGTTCGCTGGTGTCGATGTAGATCCAGCCGGGGAGCGGGTGGGCAACCGGGAATGAACCATCGATTTGCTCGCAAATTTCGATCAGGGATTCTTCGGAAGCAGCGCGAATGGCAATGCGAGTCGGGTCTACCTCCAGGGCTTTGGCGGGTTCTTGAAAATAGCGTTGTACAGGTTCGGGGCCTGTCTTCCTCGGCCAGGCAAGATGGCTATTAGAAATCAGTGAGATGTTCGCATGAGATTGGGTTTTGCCGACCGCCGTGTTTTTGTCTGAAACAGAGTGCTCTGCACTATGCTTGGTGTAGAACAAGGTAAGTAAACCGAGAGCGAGGAAGGCACTGGCGAGAATGAGTGATCCTGTGCGGAAAGAGCGTTTTTTTGAGTTTTCCTTAGTCATGACTTCCGATTTGGGGATGTAAGTGTGGCTCGTCCAAACGGACTTTTAGTTTAGGGGCACGCGAGGAGACCCTATGGTTTATGTGGTTGTCCTAGGTTAATCGGTCTATGGTGTGTGGTCGCTGGTGCTTGAAAGTGCTCAAACCGAATTAGGGAACGTACAACTCTATCGCTAGGAACAAGTTGACAGAGGAATGGGAGGATTTCACTTTTCGTCCATGGTTTCCTTGCCCTGTTGCTACCCTTCTCCTGTTTTCTGATGAGTAAGCGTATTCTCATCGTAGGAGCTGGCTTCTACGGCTCGGTCCTAGCTCGTGAGCTCACTGACGCGGGGTGTTCTTGCAAGCTCATCGAACGCCGCGAGCAAATCGGGGGAAACTGTTTTACTCGCTACAACGAGGAGGCAGATTGCCATCAGCATGTCTACGGTCCCCATATTTTCCATACAAATTCTGAGGAGGTTTGGAGATACTTGACCCGTTTTACCAAGTTTAATAATTTTGTAAATCGTCCCAAGTCAATGAGTGCTGGAAAGCTGTACTCGCTTCCAATAAACCTAATGACCCTGTATCAAGTTTACGGGGTCAATACGCCTGAAGAAGCCAAGGCGACAATCGAAAAGGTACGTATTCCTTGCGATTCTCCCAATAATTTGGAGGACTGGTGTCTGTCTCAAGTGGGGCCCGAAATCTACGAACTGCTGATCAAGGGCTATACCATGAAGCAGTGGCGACGGGATCCGAAGGAGCTTCCAGCGTCCATCATCAAGCGGCTTCCCATCCGCTTCAACTTTGACGACAACTACTTTCGCGATCGCTACCAAGGCATCCCCGAGGAAGGCTATACCAAGATCTTCGAGCGAATGCTTGAGGGGATCGACGTCGAGCTAGGGGTGGACTTTTTGGCGGATCGAGACGAATGGATACGACGCTTCGACCATGTGGTCTTTACGGGGCCGATTGATGCCTTTTTCAACTACACCGAAGGAACCTTGGAGTATCGATCCCTGCGCTTCGAGAGTGAGATTCTGGATACTCCGGATTTTCAGGGAAACGCCTTGATCAACTACGGAGAAACTCAGGTGCCCTATACGCGCATTGCAGAGCATAAGCATTTCGATCTTTCGTATTCGAAAGATAAGACGCTCATTACCCGCGAGTATTCCCAGGAGTGGCAGGAAGGGATGGAGAGGTATTACCCGGTCGGTACGCAGGAAAATCTGGATACGCTCCGTCGGTATCAATTGCTGGCTAAGGAGGCTGGCCTGCCGGTGACCTTCGGTGGGCGCCTCGGCCAATACAAGTATTTCGATATGCACCAAGTGATCGCGGCGGCATTGACCAAGGCGAAGCGTTTTCTGCAGGACGGCTTTGAAGTGAGCGACGAGGAAGAGAATTGATGAAGATAGCGATGATCCCCGCCCGCATGGGCAGCCAGCGACTGAAAAAGAAAAACCTGAGAGAGCTTCTCGGGGTGCCTTTGATTGTTCGGGCTATTCAGAAATGCCAAGAAGCGGACTGCTTCGATGAGATCTGGGTAAATTCCGAGCATCCCGATTTCGGGCCGATCGCGGAGGCGAATGGGGTTCGCTTTCACCAGCGACCCGAGCATCTCGGCAACAATGCCGCGACCAGCGAACAATACGTGGCCGAGTTTCTGGAGACGCACCCCTGCGAGAGCTTGTTTCAAGTTCACAGCATCGCGCCTTTGCTGACGGTTAAGGATATCAAGAGCTTCGTGCAGCGTATGGAATCTAATGATGCGGATTCGCTTTTGAGCGTTGAGAACATTCAGATCGAGTGTGCCCTGCGCGGAGAGCCTGTGAACTTCAGCCTGAAGGAAAAAACCAACTCTCAAGAGTTGGATCCGGTGCAGCGTATTTGCTGGTCGATTACAGCCTGGTGTCGTGAGACCTATTTGGAAGCCGCTCGCGCGGGAAAGTGCGCCACCTACAGCGGCCGGGTGGCTATGCACCCGGTCAACCCACTGGCAGCCCACGTGATTAAGACCGAGGAAGACCTCGCCATCGCGGAGGCTCTTTACCCGCTTGTCATGAACGCCTGCTAGCGCTATCCGTTTCCCATGAGTGAGCCCCGTTATTATGCCTCTTTTTGTGCCGAACTGAATCGGGCTTTGCAGGAGTTGGAGGTGACTGCCCGGTCTGGGCAGGTGATCGAAGTCGAACAAGGCTTCGAGCTGCTTTGTCGCCGGGCGGCCACGATTCGTGACATGGGTCGAAACATGTTTCTCTGCGGAAACGGGGCGAGTGCAGCCTTTGCCAATCACATGGCCCTCGATTGGACCAAGGCAGGGGGCGTTCCCACATTCTCCTTTAGCGATTCGGCTTTGCTGACCGCCATGGGAAACGATCTTGGCTACGAGCAGGCCTTTAGCGCTCCGCTTAGCTGGTATGCGAAAAGTGGAGACTTGCTTGTGGTGATCAGCTCGTCGGGAAATTCGCCGAACATTCTGAAGTCGATCGAAGTGGCCCGTTCCAAGGGGATGGAAGTCTTCAGCTTTACGGGAATGAGCCCCGACAACAAGGCCCGCACGTTGGGCGACATGAATTTCTATGTGCCGGCGGAGACCTACGGAATCACGGAGTCCGCTCATCAGGCCTTGCTTCACGTTTGGCTGGATAAGTTTATCGATATCAAGTACGGGCCGGAGAAAGGAACAGATCATTAGCATGAAGCTTTGGAAAAACACGGCGACTTTGGATCGTCTGCTTGAGGAGTGCTCCTCCTGTGTAGAACTGAAGGAGGCGGAGCTCGCCATCATCGGCAGCAAGCCGATCCCGCTGGAGGACATGCCGCGCTTGAAGGGGCTCTTCAAATGTGGAGTGGGCACGGACAACGTTCCCTTTGAAGAATGCGAGAGAAGGGGCATTCGGGTTTGCCTGCCCAGCGAAAGCACTGCGTCGATCATTTACGAAGAAACCGCGTCCTTCGCGACCTCGCTGATATTTCGCATGCTGTTCAGCGATGTGGGTACGATTTCACCTTGGAAAAAAGCTCCACGCGTCGCTTCGTCGCGTCGAAAGGTATTGGTTATCGGTACCGGAAACATCGGAAGCCGTGTAGTGAAAAAACTATTACCAACGGTGAGCGTGAGCTCGTACGACATCGCGGTACAGAATGATAGCTCGCTGGAGGACTTGTTGGCGGAAGCGGATGTGGTAAGCCTGCATATTCCCTTGACTGATGAGAATCGATCCTGGTTTGGCCCGGATCTGCTCGGGAAGATGAAAGATGGTGCTGCGTTGGTGAATACGGCCCGAGGTCCCATCGTGGACGAGGAGGCGCTTTTCAGCGAAATCCAGAGCGGGCGCTTGCGGGCAGCCTTCGACGTCTTTTGGAAGGAGCCTTACGAAGGCCGCCTGGCTGCGTTCCATCCAGACCGCTTTTTTATGACGCCGCACGTGGCCAGCAATTGTGAAGATTTCACCGCCGGTTTGGCGGACGACTTTCGCCGCTTCGCGAAAACAATTTAGAAAATGCTAAAAGTAGGAATTATCGGTTTTGGAAAAATGGGGCGAATCCGGGCGAAGGCCCTTAAGGATTCGCGACGAGCGGAGGTGGTTTCCGTATTTGATAGTGCCCCGATAGACGATGCTCCTTGCGAGGTCGCGAGCTCGGAAGGCGAGATCATAACCGATCCGAAGATCGACGCGGTCTTTATCTGTACACCGAACTTTCGCATTCCGACGCTGGTCAAGGAAGCCCTTGCGGCGGGAAAACACGTGTTTGCCGAAAAGCCACCGGGCTTCAATGCGGCGGACGTGGAATCTGTTCGAGAGGTGGAAGCGGCGAATCCGAATCTAAAGCTGATGTATGGCTTCAATCACCGCCATCATCCCAGTATCCAGAAAATGAAGACTCTGATCGAGTCGGGCGAATTTGGCAAACTGCTCTGGATGCGTGGGCGTTATGGCAAAGAGGTGGATGAAGCCTATTTCGATACTTGGAGAGCGAAGCCGGAGCTCGCCGGGGCGGGTATTATGCTCGACCAAGGTATCCATATGTTGGATCTGTTCCTGCATTTCTGCGGAGGTTTCGACGAAGTGCATGCTTTGGTTTCCAATCTGTATTGGAAAATCGAGGGCATCGAAGACAACGTCTTTGCCATCTTTAAGAATTTGCAGTCCGGAGTTTGCGCCTCCTTGCACTCCACCATGACTCAATGGCGCTACCTCTTTTCTCTGGAGATCTTTCTAGAGGGAGGGGCCTTGGTTCTGAACGGGCTCAAGACTTCGTCTGGGGTTTACGGCGACGAGGACCTGGCGATCAAGCGCAACAATCCGAACGCTCAGGGTGGATTCGCCCACGAGGAGCATATCATCTATCATACCGACGTCTCTTGGATGTCGGAGATAAACCAGTTTCTCGATTGCGTGGAGCAAGACGTACCAGTGGTGGAAGGAAACTCTAATGATGCGTTGAAATTGATGAAGGTAATGGATCAAGTGTATTCAGAAACATAAGCGATCTTCTGTATGCCGTTTCACTCGATAATCACAGCCAATTATAATTACCGACCCTTCTTAAGGAAGGTGGCAGAATCAGTATTAGAGCAAACGGATCGTGACTTTGAGTGGATCATCGTAGACGACGGATCTACAGACGGTTCGAGGGAGGAACTTCTAGAAATCGAAGCGTTGGCTCCAGATAGGATAAAGATCCTATTGCGAGAGAACGGGGGGCAAGCGGAGGCTTTCAATACTGCTTTTCGCCACGCATCCGGGACTGTTGTTAGTTTTCTTGATAGCGATGATTGGTGGTATCCAGAGAAATTGGAGTGGGTTCGGCACGTGTCTGCCAACAGGGCTTGTTGTATGTTTCAGCACAATCTCGAATTGCATGATGGAATCAACAGTCTTGGTCGCTCTTATCGTGACAGTTTGGAGCAGGGTGATTGTTTTGGCCGTTATCGGATAATTAGCCGGAAAGAGCTACGTCTGCCTGAATTTACTCCAACTACGGGTCTGTCGTTCACGCGAGATTGCTTGGAAAAAGTCTTTCCTATTCCGGTCAGTTTCCGCGTTTGCGCGGATGGATTTTTGACTAGAACAGCATTTTGTCATGGCGAGATATCATCGACCTTGAGGAACTTGGGATGTTATCGTAGTCATGGCCAAAATGCTGTACTAGGAAGTGGCGTGTATCACTTGGATCATTACGTTCAAAATCAACTCATCCCAAGCTTGAACTCGTATTATCGGGCCAAGGCAATTCCCCTCTTCTTCGATTTGCGCCATTTGGAAAAGGGTGGTCGAGGTCCTTTTCGTTGGCTTCAGCTAAAGCTGACACAGACCGTCGTGAAATCCGACTACTATAGTTTGCGTCGAATTTATCCGATGGATGAGGTTGTAAAATTGATTATGCCAAAACGTACGCTTGTCGTAAGGAGTGACCGAAACGAGGCTGCTTTGGCTGAAATACGTGGAATCCTTCCTGATTCTCAAATAGATTGGCTCATTTCAGACGCTTCTCCCGAAGTGTATCGGAATAAGGATTACGCAGATCGCGTTATTGAGTTCCCAGCTAGTGGGAATCTTGATCTACGCAGTTTGCCTAAAAGGGTTATAACCGAGCTCGAGAGAGAGAGGTACGATCTGGTGCTCTACACGTGCGTGAACCATGGTGATCGAAATAATGTGAGGAGGGTTTGTCGCTCGATAAATGCAGAGTGGTTTGGATACCGTGGGCGAGGCTTTGTTTTTCTGGAAGGATGGGACTCGCTTCGTCTCAGAAGGCTTCTGCGCAGGCGAGTCTAGGCAGATGTTAGGGGTTGCGAGGGTATATTTCCTATGTTGGGGTTATCGTAAAATAATGAAAGTTTCCGTTGTAATTACTACATATAATCAAGCCGAGTATCTTGAGGAGTGCGTAGAATCTGTTCTTTGTCAGACTTACCGTAACTTCGAGGTTATCTTGGTGGATGATGCTTCCTCGGACGGTACCGATATCATCGTAGAGAAATTGGCGAGAAGTAACCCGGAAAAAATAAGGACAATCAGGTTTCGGGAAAACAAAGGTCAAGCAAGCGCTTGGAATGCAGCCATTGAGTTGGTCGACGGAGAGGTGGTTTCTTTTTTGGATGGAGACGATGTTTGGTTTCGGAACAAGTTAGAAATGGTAGTCAGTTCTTTTGGCGACCTTGGGGTCTACGTCGCATTCGAGCACAACTTATCGCTAATGAGAGGGGGAACTATTGGCGATGACAGGTTCTCTGAATCGTTTGTAGTTGGAGACGTTTTTCACCGCTTTAAGCAAGGTAACCATGATCTATCAGTGCTTTGTCAGGCAGCATCCAGTGCGTCCACATACTCGGCTAAGGTGCTTAAGAAGATCGGGAAGATACCGAGTTGTTTTCAAACTATGGCTGAAGCTTATTTAAAGGGAGCGGCCGTCTGTTATGGCAGGATTTCAGGAGTGGATGAGTGTCTTGGAGCTTTTAGAGTGCATGATCGCAATCAAAATTTTGAAAATGGAGAGCTCGATAGGAGGCTGTTTCTGGAACAATTGGGACTTCCGGAGTTAAACGAATTTTATCGCAGAAACGAATTTGAATTTCAGCTCAAAGTCGCCCCGACTCCTTCCAAGGTTCCTCACCTCAACTTGAGAAGAGGAGATCGAATACTGTTAGTTCGTTCAGCTCCGCCCGGTCGGATCAAGGAGCTTGTTTCTACGCTGCGTAAACAAGGTTCTGGTTTGGGGGTGACTATAGATCTGCTTTTGCAGGAAGGTTTTGATTTGGATCTGAGTTCTGGCGTTTCTCAAGTGATTACTATTTCGCCCGGGATGATGGGGCGGGAATCAATTACGGATATTACGAAAGCGGCGGTTCGGGGGAACGAATACGATTTTGTTATTATACCGTATTATAACAATACGGGATTCGGTTATGAGAATGTTGATGATGCTATTTTATCAATTGGTTTGTGTTGCCCGATCCTTGGCATTGGCGTAAATGGGAAAATCTTCGATCGAAGTACGATTAAGGGAGCTAAGGTTGGGAGTCAGGGCCAAGCTCCGCTTGATTCTTGGGGTACTCTAAGAAATTGCCATCAAGGGCGACGAGCTTTCATCGTTGGAAATGGGCCAAGTTTAAGCTGCGAGGACTTAGACCGGTTGAAGGGGGAAATAACTTTTGCATCTAATAAAATATATCTAGCTTTTGATGATACAGCCTGGCGGCCTAGCTATTATTCGGTGGTGGATCAACTGGTGGCTGCGAACAATGCAGATCGGATTCGGGAACTTGATTTGCCTATGTTGTTGCCAACATCGGTTAGCTCGTTCGCTTTCGCGAACGAGAACACGCTTTGGTATCGAGAAAGTGGTTTCAATGCCTACCTCGCTGATCTGACGAGTGATGACTTGAATAGTGCTGTGCCTAGGTTTTCGAGAGACGCAGTGTACCCGATACATGGAGGTTACTCTGTTATTTACCACCAACTGCAACTGGCTTGGCACATGGGGGTAAGAGAGATTTATTTAATCGGCGTCGATTTTTCCTTCTCGGTGCCTAAGGAGCGTGTGGTAGATGAACGCTTTAAGGTGTCGGAGTACAGAAACGCCCTAGTTTCGACCGACGAGGTTAATCATTTTCATCCAGACTATCGTTCTCCGGGCGAGACTTGGTCTATGCCTAGATTGGATTTGCAGGCTTGTGCGTTTCGTGCGGCCGCTAGAATTTTCAGAAGTGGAGGAGGGGGATTATTCAACGCTTCTAGGAAGACGGAGCTCTCGGAACTGGATCTGGTAAATTTTGATTCGTTGTTTGATGAGTAATAGGCCTTTGGTAAGTATTATCATGCCAGCATATAATGCTGCAAATTTTGTGGAAAGCGCTATTCAATCAGTGTTCGAGCAAAGTTATGACAATTGGGAACTGCTTGTTGTGGACGATGGTTCTGAGGATGCTACCGCTGATATAGTCAGTAGGTTTTCGACTATGAAGAATGTTCACCTCCACCGTCATGAAGGTGGGTGTAATAGGGGTGTGAGTTATTCGCGAGCTTTGGGGATATCGAGAGCGAACGGAGATTACGTGGCATTTCTTGACGCTGATGACTTGTTCAAAAAGGAAAAACTAGCGAAGCAGGTTCGGATGTTTGAGCGATACCCAGAAGTAAGTCTTTGTCATACTAACATTGAAATCGTGTCCGAAACAAAAGCTTACCCGAAGATATTGGATGTTCATTTCGATTTGGGCAATGCGATACGTTTATATGATCACAGTAAAGACACGGGGTTTATGATATCTAATCACATTTGTAATTCCAGTGTTATGATTAGAAGAAGCGCAATTGATGGAATTGCATTGGGTATGGATCAGCTGTTTCAGGTAGAAGACTGGATTCTCTGGGTGTTGTTGAGTGAAAAAGGAAAATTTGTCTATTTGCCTGAGATCATGACCGAGTATCGCTATCACGCGGCCTCGGCGACTGCTAAGAGCCAAGCGAGTTCACTGGAGAGAATGTATTCAAAGATTGAATTGTATATGGGGGTGCTGTCTCGTTCTAGGAATCCAAGGATTCAGTCGCTTGGGGTCCGTGAATTGAAAAAGACCTTATCTAAAGTCTACAGAAGCTATGCTCGAGAGGGTGTAGAGGGGGACGGAGATAATGCCATAGAGCAAGCATTTCGCGTCGACTGAGGAACCGAGAGATGGGAATAAACGTTGCCTGTGCCTGTGACAATTCGTTCGCAATGCCGCTTGCGGTCATGGTTCGATCGATTCTGGATACGCTAAGTTGTTCTGAGAAAATCGAACTATTTGTCTTGGACGGAGGTGTTAGCCCTGAGAATAAGAAAAAGGTATTGAGTTCGTGGGAGGCACATCGAGTCGACGTTAATTGGTTGTCTCCTGAATTGTCTGACATCTCCGGGTTGAGGGTTTCGGGTCATGTCAATCTTTTGACTTATTTTCGGATCCTATTGCCTCGAATGCTGCCGGAGAGAGTTGAGCGAGTTATCTATCTCGACTGCGACATGGTTGTACGAAAAGACCTATCAGTTCTATGGGATACTCCGCTGGGGGATTATGCGCTATGTGCGGTACAAGATATGACTGTGCCTGTTATGAACGCTAGCGAGGGATTGGAAAATTATGAGATGTGTCGGCCGTTCCTATCCCTTGATGTTCCTCTGAACACTTATCGTGAATTGTCCATATCTCCAACTTGTAAGTACTTTAACGCGGGACTGCTGTTCATAAACTTAAAGATGTGGAGAAAGGAGCGGATCGCTGAAAGGGTCTTAAGTTACTTGAGAAACTACAACGAGCGAATTCAGTTTTGGGATCAGGATGGTTTGAATGCCGTATTATATAACCAATGGGGGGAGCTCGATTTGCGTTGGAATCAGATTCCGCACATCTATCGTTACCCCAGTTGGCGTCATAGTCCTTTCGACGAAGTAGATTTTGAACTCGCTCGGAATGAACCTTGGATAATTCATTACGCTGCGTCCGACAAGCCTTGGAATCCAAGGAGCGAACATCCTTTAAAGGGCGAATTTTACGAAACGCTTAAGGGCACACAATGGAGTGATTGGCTACCGTAAGCTTAAGTGTTTTTGTCGTTTAGGTCGATTATTGGGTTTTGGCCAGCCTTATAAAATTTATCAAGTTATCGATATATGAGAGAGTTAAGTCTAAGGGATGAATATATTGCCCAAGTTGTTTCTGGTCGGTCCTTTACAGAAGTTGGAGGATTGTGGGGAGTGGTGAATGAGAAATGTTCGGTTGCCAGTCGGAATGGGGCTGTGTCAATTAAGATGGTCGATATCTTGGCCGAAGACGATCCTCATTGGGTGAAATTTCAAAACCGGATGTCGTCGTTCGGCGTTCAGGACTATAAGTGTATAAGCGCTGACATCGGAAGTCCGGGTTTTGATTGCTCTGTTGTGAAGAGTGATATCGTTCACTGTTCCGGCGTGCTTTACCACCACCCTGACCCGATGCTAATGCTGTCGAAGCTTCGAGAAATGACGGGGGAGTATCTCGTATTAACGTCTGTCATATCTCAGGAACGGGTTGAAAACCGAAAAGGCACTTTCCAGGTGCCACCATCTGGTGTTGTTTTCGTTCCCTCCTTGCGTGATGAGGAGCGTGATGTGCTTAAAGTGTACTGGCAGGAGGATGTAGGAATCGATGTCGCTCGCGGGATAATTGATAAGGTGCCCTATGATTTGTCAAAATCCGGCCCTTGGTGGTGGTTGCCTACTGAAAACGCTTTGCGAAGTATGATTGAAGTGGCTGGTTTCGAAATCGAATCTAGTGACCTCACATGGTCAGGGAATGCCTTAACGTCTTTGCTGAAGATTCGTGACGCATGAACAACTGAGTGTGTGGGGCACCCTTACCATAAGCTCGGTTTTTTCCTTGTTCCACCTCTGTATGAGCAAGCTGGTGTGGAGACATTGGGACGATCTTATCCTTATTAAAATCTATTGCTGAAATACGGATAGAACGGTTGGTTTATTCGGAAGATTTAGCTGGTCTATATGGGCACGGATAGGTTCGACGGAACCGATTGAGCAGATCACGATGGTATCGAGAGAGCTCATTAATGGCCTGTCCTCTGGCGATACTACAAAAAGAGATTTGCTTTCCACTAGCTTCTGGTGGTTTTGATCGATGAAACATATTGGTTGGATTGTTGCTTCCTTAAGGCGCTGCTCTATCCAAGTTCCGTAGCTCCCTGCTCCGTAGATTCCAATTTTTTTCCCACTTAGTTCGGTTAAGCTATATTGCTTTCCGCTTTGGTCTACTAGCTTTTCGAACGGGTCATGATAGAAAAAACTAAGGGCGCTTCTCCACTCGGATATGATCGCTTCTATCTCAGAGGACGGGTGGAGTATGCTATTGTCGGTAAACCGCTTATAGTATGCATCGGCTGAATCGACTAGATCGTGCAAAAGAAGAAGGCCAAGGCAAAGACGGGCATTGGTCTCGTTCCAGAATTTTGATACCCCTATCGTGTCAATACTCCTAAAATAGAGGAAATCACAGAATGCGTGTTGTCCGTTCTGGATCTTTCCAGGTAGGTTTTTGCGGTAGTACCATTTGTTTAGATTATCTTGTTTGAAAAGTTCAAAATCCTGACTGCGGAGGAGTTCGTGGACAGCGCCAAAGCTCTTTTGGTCAGTATAGGATTCGATAAACTCGACTTCCGCTCCAATACAAATGGTATGATCTTCCAGTGTCTTGCTTGCTCCTTCTAGAACCTCGTATGTGAGGCCCTGCACGTCGATCTTCAGGCTTTGAGGGGGTGGAATATTGAAACGGGAGATGGCCTCATCGAGCGGAGTGGTTTGGATAGGGATCTCTTCGACAGTCTCGAATATATCGTCGTCCTTTCCGAAAATAGGGAGGAAGGTGTATCTGTCGGTAACTCGCTTGCAGGGGCGAAGTAGTGATGAAGTGGTAGGTCTTTTGTTTATGTAAAGACGGTTTAGTTCAGATGGACCAATAGCTGTCTCTATGCTGGTACCGAATGCTGAGACCGATGCATTGGGAACTGGCTCAAAATTGACGAGTTTGATGCAGTTGGTTGCGTAGCAATATGGAGGAGGGCAACCTCCCGCCGCACCAAGATCGTGCAGGGTAAAGTTTCCGAATGTTCTGCTAAACTCGGAAAGAGCAGTTTGATTGCTTTCTAGATGTTCCCAGATTCCTGTGAAGTATGGCATGTCGTGTTTGTGGTCTCTTTTGCAATTATTATGGCTTTGGTGCGGCGGCTCTACAGGACTTGAGTGGCTATTTT
This sequence comes from Pelagicoccus albus, assembly GCF_014230145.1. Taxonomy (NCBI): domain Bacteria; kingdom Pseudomonadati; phylum Verrucomicrobiota; class Opitutia; order Puniceicoccales; family Pelagicoccaceae; genus Pelagicoccus; species Pelagicoccus albus. The sequence goes on along the minus strand of NZ_JACHVC010000012.1, from coordinate 730,205 downwards.
ATGCCCTTTGTTTGATAAGAAAAGGGCTTCCTGGTTTTTGAATGGCAGTCGAATTTTAAGATTTGTACTAAATCCGAATGAAAAATATTGGTATAAACCTATTTGTATATGCCTAAGCCGTTCAATGATGTGAGGATTGATTTCATATAGTAGCTTTTAATGTTGTGGTAGTTTTTCCACGAAGCCCCAGGGAAGTGAACAATTGTGGGCAACACCTCATTCGATTTCATTTTGAATAATCCGTTCTCTTCACGGAGTACGGTGTTTCCCTGATTGCAAAGGTGCATGAGCGATGTGGTGGGGAGGTTACAGAATTTTTCAGGGTTCATGTCACGCAGGAGGCGCATATAATCCTGCTCGTGCCAGAAATCTGAAGGATGTGCATAAAATAAATCCTCTATCCCATTTTCGAACATTATGCTCTTCCATTCATTCATGAGCTGCTCCATTCGATTCGTTCTGGAGAGTATTACTCCTACGTTCAGCTCATGGGCGTTCGGACCCATGGAGAGGTCTTTGCTAAGCTTTTTAGGGTGTAGTCTCGCAGCTAGACGGTTGCTTCTATAGATCCCAGTTCCAGGTGTAATGCTGTTTATTTCGTCTCCTACGTACGCTCTATCGTCATTTACCAATTCAAATAGTTCGGATACAGGGCGTTGAAATATCATGTCTCCATCGCAAAGCAGTATTTTGTCGTAGTCATTACGAATTGAATCAAACAGACTAAGGATTCCTAGTTTGCTAAAGTGTTTGTTCCGGTAGGTTTCGAATAGGGCTTTACCGGTCACCTGCCAAATACGTGTATGCTCTCTATTTGCGATTGCACGGGAGAAAAGTGAAATGGCTGCGACCTCTTTGCATCGCTGTGCAGCGATATCTGAATACGGACTTAAATGGTGACAGGTACTCTGGAAGGCGGTGTTAACGACATTTCTTACGTGTTCGAAAAGTCCGATCTTTTTTGCGAGAGACGATGAAAAAAGAAATTCGATCGGATCGATATGATATTTAATGCCGTCTCTTGAAAGGAAATCCTGAACAGGTTTGGTTAGACTGGTGGATAGGATACATATATCTCCTTTAAAGTTTCCCTTTCTCTCGGAGCGCAGGGTTTCATAGAAGGCTTTAAGCTGGAGCATTTGGCCATCGTTTCCGTTTGCGCAAACTAGAAGTCGTTGTGGAGCTCTCATTGGGGTTTTGCAAAGGAGCAATCTAGTTGCTTTTGGAATGCTCTGAAAAAAGCCTCGTCTTGGTGATCGTTTGATTTGTTTGAAGAAAGAGGCTTGTTGGCAGCGAACGCTATCATGTTTTGGAGGAACTCGTATTCCGCGGATTTCGTTTTCTTCAGGAGTTTAGCGCCAATCGAATGAGGTAGTTTTCCTTCCAGTGCGTAGCTTGAGATCGCTATTTCAGCGTATGGGTCGAAATCGACTTCATCTGCTATTTTATCTGCGAGGTTGAATACGTAGTTTTTTTGTTCGGTCGTGACTAGATGGTTTATAAAGCGTTTCAATCCGCGTTGGCTTATGCGGCTTCTTTCATAGTCTTTTTCATACAAGCTAGTAACGAGTGTGGGATGATATGTTAAAGCGTGATCTGCCAAGGAGGTGAACCAGTCCTTTAAGCTATCGTCCCTCAGGTAGCTGTTCTCGACAATGGAATAGGCCTTTTCTTGTTCTCCGGCCAGAAGAAGGGCGGTCGCATAGTCTAAAGCTTTGGCGGGAGAGGTCCTGCCTGTTTCGAAGTCTTGCCCGCATAGCAGGGCAAGGTCTTCGAACTCTCCCCTTGGGTGGTAATAGATCCAGGCACTTTTAGTGAAGCCGTCCTTGAGAGTCGGATCTGCTTGGTAAGCTCTTTTTACCTGGAGTTTAGCTTGCTCTATGTCACCCGCTCGTGCGTGGGCCTCGGCCAAGTTCAATAGCCAAGGCAGGGAGATTCGGTTTTCCTCTACATCACGAGCGAGTCCAATGATACACTCTTGGTAACGCCCTTGGCCCCAGAAGGCACGCCAATAGCATCTCGAGTATCCATCGCGCAGCTTTGGAGAGGAGTTATAGGCTTGTTCGACAAGTTGGTCAGCCGTTGAGAGGTTACCTACGGTAGCATAGAGCTCGGCAAGATTCAGAAGGGGGTCTGAAGTTATCCGCTTGGTTTTTCGATCATGCTCCATCCATTTGATTGGCGTTTCTGTCTCGCCCGTCTTTTTGAAAAGCTCCCATGCGCAGTTTGCGTATCCGTCCGTAAGGCTAGGATTCTCTAGGTATGCTTTTTGAACTTCAGTCTCAGCCGTTTCTTTGTTTCCCAAAGAGGACTGGACTTGAGCGAGCTTGAGTCGCCAATCTGCACTCAAGCGCCCTTCCTCATCATCTTCCTTGATCCATTGGATCAGTTCCAAACAATTGCCTGTGGGCCAGAAGAGTCGCCAAGCACATCGCGCGCGACCGTCTCTGGCTTGTTCCGATTCTTGGTAGGCCTGCCGCACTATGCTTAGGGCGTGATCTGCGTTGCCCTCTGCTCCCAGGCACTCGGCGTATCGCAACTTCAGTAGCCAGGTTTGTCGTCCTCCTTTAGCGTCTTCTGCGAATAATCTGAGAGCTTCTTGCCTTTGCCCTTTGTACAACAGGTAGAATGCTAAGCGAGACAGCCCATTTCGAAGTGAGGGGTCGTTTTTGTAGGCATGGAGTACAGCTGTTTCCAACTTGGAGATTTCATCGGATCTTGATGGTCCACTCTGTTGGAATTTATCGATCCATCCTTGGTGAACGGAATGGTTTTCGAGTAGTAGTGCTAATTTTGTGTTCACCATAGGAGACTATCGATTTCTTCGCCTGAAAGGTGCTAGCTTTAGTTAAGGATTGCCGGGGTGGCTTAGTAGTCAGAGCGACTTGGCTGCAGTCGTAGTGGGTGCGAAGTTATTTGCGGCTCGCTGTTGCAAGAGTGATTGATTTTCGCATCCAAGTATCCAGGGAATAACGACAAAGACTCTTTCAGTATTGAGAGGGACTTATCTTTTTGTCCCAATTGGGCGTAGGCCACCCCGAGGTTGTTAAGGGTGTCCGCTGAGCGCAGTATTTCAAGGCTGTCCTCTAAAGGTTTGATTGCTAGCTCCGCATTGTTGCATAGCAATGCCAATGTGCCGAGTGTGAAACGGTAGCGCCACCCTTCTGGAACGGCGTAGGGGCCCTGTGGTTCCAGTGTTTCCGAGAGAGATGAGGTTGGGGGGAAGGCTGATTGTAAAAAATCGAAGGCGGCATCGTACTCCTCACGGAAAATAGCCATGGAGACTAAGCCCCAGTGGGTAACTCTTTCGCTGTATCCGCCGTTACGGTACAGCTTTTCCACGAATGAGTAATCGTGCTTCTTGAGAGCCCTTGCGACCATTTTCTTTTGGCGGGCGATGTTGCGCGAGTCGCTTCCGGGGTAGGCGTACATGCGGTATCCTATTTTTTCCGACACGGCCATCTTTGCTCCTGCGGCAATGTAACGAAAGAGAAAATCGCTATCGTCGCCGCCGAATTGCTGATTGTCGTATCCCACTTTTCTGGCGAGCGAAACGTCGAAGGCGATGTGCCCTATACCTGGGAGGTAGTTGCGTTCGAAGAGGCGGGCTTTGTCTTGGTCTCGGCGTATGAAGGAGGGAATAGGGAGATCTCGGAGTTTTTCTCCGCTGGCGCCATCGTACAGCTCCTGACCATCGGTGGCGAACTGGGCTCCGCTGGTTTCAAGGAGTTGATATAGATGGGCGACTCGGCCGGGAAGGAAGCAGTCGTCGGCGTCGCACCAGATGCCGTATTTGCTTTGCACCACGTCCAAGCCTGCATTGCGAGCGTGAGGGACGTTGATGTGTTCATTTGGCGAGACGACCCGCAGCTTGCCGCCCGCGGCGTTTTGGGCGATTTCGACGGTGTTGTCTGAAGAGAAGTCGTCGATTAGGATTATCTCCCGAGCATCTTGATCGAGCAGGGATCGGACGCATCTTTCGATGGTTTGAGAAGCGTCTCTGGCTGGGATCAGGATTGAGATGTCGAGGGGCATTTGAGTATCAGCTGTTAAGACTTTTTAGCTCGTTTTCGATTATCTGCAGATTTTTGAGAAAGGAATCTCTGAGAGAGTTGGCGGTGGCGGCGAGGATCTGTTTTCCGAATGGGTCTTCGAGAACGGAATCGTCGGGCAATGTGGTCGGATCGAAGATGTGTTCGACTTCGTGACATTTTGCGTCGATCTCACCAGCCAGCAGGCATTTGGCTGGTTGATCGAGGGCCAGCGAAATCCCGTTGAAGTCTTTAGGGCCGAAAGTGCCTTTAAGGGCATCGTGGAGTGCTTCCCGAATGATGGTCGCGGAGTTTGATTGTCCGAGCGTTTCGGAGGTAGCGATCGCTCTGGCCGCGTTCGAGATGAGGTAGTCGAAGAGGGCTTTTCTGTTGGGAGCGTTCTCAGGGTAGAAGCGGAAGCGATTTCTCCAGAAATAGTAGGTGGAAAAATGATTGGTTTTCACTTTGCCGCCTCCTACGTGATGAGCCTCTGCCCGGTTGGCGACGGCGACTTTATATTCGTTTTTCCCAGCTCTGTGGCACCATTCGATATCGTCGAAGTAGATGAAGAATTCGGTGTCGAAGTGACCGATTTCTTGGAACACTTCCTTCCGGGCTGCGAGGGCGCAGGCGGGCACGTAGTCTACGAATTCGACCAGCGGCAGCTCTGTGTCTTTGGTGACCGGCTGATCCTTGCGATTGAGTTGGAAAGTGGCGGTTTGCCAGTCCAGATATGCCCCGCATTCTTGGATGATCTCAGGCCGGTCAGCGTGCATGATGCGGGCTCCGCAAATGCCGACCCGAGGGTCCGTCTCCAGGACCTTTAGCATCTGCTCGACTGCGTCAGGCTTAAGAAAGCAATCGCTATCCAACAGCACGATGATATCGCAGGAGCGGCGGACGAGTTCGCTGGATAGTTGGGAGAAGCCGCCGGAACTACCTCCGTTTGTTGGACTGGCGATCAAATCGATCCGCTTGCCGAATTCGCTTTGCAGTCGGTCTATCGAGTTGTCGGTGGAGGCGTTGTCGAGTACGATGAGCTCGTCTGCGGAGCGAGTCTGATTGAGAGCGGCTTTGACCGTCGAACAGACGTCGCCGCTGCGGTTGTAGTTTGGTATGCCGATACCGAGTTTCATTCCTATACGAAGAGTGAATCGAAGTCCACCCTGGGGAAAACGTCGAGCTGAGTGCTTCGGCTGGCGTTGAGGATGCGGACGCCTCTTTCTTCCGCAATGCGCTTGGCAAAAAGGTAGGCCTCTCGAGTTTGTTCGAGGTAGGGTCGATTCCAGGTTTCTCCCGGTTTGCGGTAGTTTGGTGAGAAATGGTTTATCTCTTTCTCGTTGGTGAAAACCTCCCCGTCCGTGCGTTCTGGGAGGATGAAGGAAAAGTCGAGGCCGATGAAGATGATTGTATCGAAGCCCATCTGCATGGCGATCTGCAGGGCCGAGTAGGTGCAGGTGAAGCCGGAGTGAATTAGGAAGGGATCGAAGGAAAAACGCGGCTGATACTGGTCGGGCTTGGGGACGTCGTAGTAGAAAAGTGCGCTTTCCGAATCTGGTTCTCCGAGAACAGGCAAGAGGTAGTCGGGGAAGAACTTTGGGAAACCTGAAAGGGCGTGGATTTCTTCAGTGTTGTGTTGGGCAACCAGATTGTCGTCCACGAGGTAGTAGCTCGGACGGAATTGGGTGTCAGAGAATGTCAGGTAGATCTTGTTGAAGGCGAATGCTAGCTCTTTTTGTTGGTGTAGACGGTCTAGGTCTGCGGTTGTAAGGCTGGGACCGTTGCCAACAATAAATAGCCGTTTGCCTTTGTGAGCTCCTGAAAGATCTGCCCATTTCTTCCGATTTTGAAGGCTGAGCAATGGAGCTTTTATGCGATTTTCATCGATCCCCATTTCAAGCAGTTGTTGGTAGATCGGGTAGGTGGCGGTCGATGAGATTATGACCTCGTCTGGCTCTAGTTTGGGTATCTCCGTAGGGGGGGTTATGGGAATGCCGTGGATCATTTGGTTCCACTTGCTGCTATCGTTATCCGCTACAGCGATTACATCGCCGCGTTTCCGTGCTGCTTCGATGAAAGCAGGAGCGGTCATGCCAGCTCCAAAAAGTACAAGTCTAATCATTTCATCCTGTTCTCTTGGTCCGTTAACCCTCTCTCGCACAGGTGCTGGCATTGGCATCGTTGATGGTCGAAAATCGGATCGTATTTTTGGAAGCGTGCACCTTTTCGAGCTAGGGAGTTTGAAATTCGAATTATATCAACACTGATTTGTAAAAGATGGCTTGTTTCTCGTCGAATCTAGTCACGTTGAAAGAACTGCCTACCCTGATGTTGAATGTTCAATGTTGTATTTTTAACTAATTGAATATCAATGAATAAATGAGGTCTAAGTTTTATTGGCCTCTTGTATGCTGTGTGGTTCTATTAGTTTTCTATGTTCAGTAGGTTCACGCTCCTCATGCTTTGTGAGGAAAAAAATGCCTAGTGTTCACATTTTTTATCTATGTACGTCGTTGGATCAATAATCGCTCGCTTGGGCAGCAAGAGGCTGGCCTACAAGAACCTGTTGCCATTCGCAGGGAAGCCTTTGGTGGGCTTGGGGGTAGAGATCTTACGGCAAGCCAAACTGGTGGATGAAATCGTGGTCTCTACGGAGAGCGAATTGATTGCTCGGGTGGCTTTGGATTTTGGGGCCACGGTCTTGAGGCGTCCTGCTGAGCTAGCGGGAGACGACGTCCCTTCCGTACCGGTTTTTCAGCATATCGTGGAGCATCACCACTGCGATGTGCATGTGAATTTCAATATCAACTTCCCGATGTGCGATCCGGCGGTGATCGATCGTGCGGTGGAACTGGCGGCTCGGGACGGGGAGGCTTTATCCAAGCCGTTTGCGGTGTGGGCCCAGTCGGTCGAGCGTTTGGCCAACTATGAGGATCCGTTCAAGATTCCGTCCGCGATGCGTAGTATCTTCGACGATGTCAGGGCGGGGCCATTGGACGTGCACACGGAGCAGGATTTGCTGGATACCTATCGAGCCTCGCAGGGATTTAAACCCAAAGGTCTTCCGGAGGGTTTCGAATGAGCCGGTCAATTCAAGATAGGGTCGCCAGACTCCGATACAAAATAGTGGGTCATATGCTTCGTTTGCCTCTGAACTCCATTCACTTTAGCCTTATGCTTACTTCAAATCGCATTCTTTCTGTATTCCTTTTATCTGCCACGCTAGCGGAATTGGGAGCGGCTTCGCTGGAGTTGGGGCACATCCGGGCTCGGTCGCGTGGCTGGGTCGAGGATGAAGCTGGCTTGTCTCAAGAATCTGAGACTGTTGATGTGGCTGCATCTGAAGAGGCTTTGGATGATGATTCTTACCTTTCGGAATCGGATAACGATTACGATTATGGTGGCGATGAGTCCGATTATTCAGACGAAACGTCGCCGGTAGAGCTAGAGCCCTTTAAGGTAGGATCTGCGCAGAAGGAGACAGGTCCAGGGCTTGGGGAACGAATCATGAAATCTGTCAATGGATTGATTCTGATCGGTAAACGCGAAAAAGCGCCGAGTTTGCGGAATGGTTACCTGACCATGGACGCTCCGCCGGCCTTACGGTTTTCCGATCTCGATCCGGAGAAGGAACAACAGATTTCGCCTGCTTTGCCTGAGTTCAATATGATTTCGAGCGAGTATCTGCCTTATCTAGTGGAAACGGCTTTGCCCGAAGATGCGATGAACGATCCAGCTATGCTGTCGGAAATCATCATCGAGCTAGAGCCTCACAAGATCGTTTCGGGCAAGATCGACGCGAGTCGGTTCCAGAAAGAGGAGTTGGTGGAGCAGTTCGATATCGAGGAGCAACGTTCCACTGTCTTGCGACCTGAAGAGGTGCTTATCTACTTCGAGACCGACTCGAATACCGGTTCCGCGGGTGCAGTAGTTCCGTTTTCCCCAGCGACTCCGGCCCAAAACACGACAATAAAAAGCTCGGCTACCCTGAAGAAGAAGTAATGAAAAAATCAGCTTTATGTTTTATCGTCGCTGCCTCGCTTTTCTGGCCTTCGTTGGGGGCAGCCTCTTCAAGCTCCTCTTCTGAGGGGGGGCATGGGGCGAGTGCCGATGCCGCCAAAGATCACGGTGAGGAGGGGGCGCACCCTGATCGTATCGTGATTGTTCAGCCTAAGAAGGAGCTCGATCCTGAATTGGCTTCGGAACAGGTAATGCAGTATTATGATGCTGCCATCATCGAATGGAAGGGCGGAGACATAGAGTTTGCGGAAAGCTATTTTGCCGCGGCCCTTGGAGTACCAGTGGAGGTTCCGGAAAAAGAAACAGTATTATCCAAGATGGCAGAGCTCTATGAGGAGAGCGGCATGTTCCCTAAATCTGCCGCGATCTATGAGCGGCTTGCCACGGAGTTTCCCGATAGTCGCCGTTTGCCGGAAGTCTATATGGAACTGGGGGATATCTACCGGAAAATGGGAGCCCAGGAATTGGCGATTTCTCGTTACTACAAGGTTCTGAACTCTTCTTTGAATGTTTCCTTCGACCAGCTGGAAAAATATCGTCAGGTATCGTTGAAGGCGAAATTGGCGATTGCTGAAACTCACAAAGAGAGAGAGGAGTATCAAGAATCCTACCGGCTCTACGAAGCTCTGTTTCGCTTAGAGTTGAAACCAGTTCAACGTCTAAAGGTGCACTACAGGATGTGCTATCTGTTGTACGAGCTTGCCAACTACCAGCGGGCTGTTTCGCAGCTAAAGCTTTTTTTAGAAGAGTATCCGGAAAGTCCTCACAATCCAGAGCTTCGCTATCTTTTGGCGAATTCTTACGAACGCTTAAATCGGAAACCTGAGGCGCTTCGCGAGGTGGTTAGCATCCTGCAGGCTCAGTCTACCACCGCAGGGGAGTATTCAGAAGATGCTGCCTATTGGAAACGGCGCACTGGTAATGAGTTGGCCAATGAGTTTTATGAAAATGGAGATTTCCGGAGCGCTTTGACCATCTATCAGGCCTTGGCTCGTTACAGCGATGATCCTTCTTGGCGTTGGCCGGCTATTCATCAGATTGGCCTTTGCTTTGAACGCCTTGGACTTCCAGAGAAGGCGAAACTTGCCTATGAGGAAATTATAGAGCCTGAGAGTGGCGAAGTCGTGGTTTCTGATATGAGCGAAAATCTACGATCGCTTCATCAAATGGCGAAATGGAGACTTGAACACTTGAATTGGGAGGACGATCTTGTAGCTCGTCTGCAGTTGCTCAAGGCGCAGTAGCTCGAACGTGTTTCCCAATTTAACTTATGGATCCAGAAAAGACCGAGGCGATCTTACGCGAACATATTCGTCTATGTTCAGACTTGCACGATCTCTTCATTGAGGAAGGCCAGATCATGAGGACTACAGCTGCTCCGCCCTCCGAGGAGTTTCTCGAACGGAAAAAGTCCTTTGTGGGAGTCTTGGATAAAGGGCTGCAATTGCTCAAACGAATCAACGAATCGGGAGACCCGATTCCTCGTGGACTCGAGCCCTTGGTAAGGGAATGTAGAGCTAAGATAATGAAGCTCATGATGATTGACCGCGAAAATGAACGCCTTCTCTTGAAAAGTTCATTGCCTCCTAGAATGAAGCAGGCTTATGGCAAGGTGGCCCCTGGCCAAATTGCCAAAGCGTATGGACGCTTCACCAAGTAGAGGAGCTTGAGCTTCGAGTCTCGCTCAGCAGGAGCAGAGGGAGTTTGGAGTTAGCTTCAGCCCCACCACGCAAATGTCGTCGGAGGAAGGAGCTCCGTTCAGTGCCCCCCGTAGGGCTGTCTTGAGGTTTTGAAGCTGCTTGCAAACGTTGCGGCTGTTTTCGAATCCGAGCGCTTTGGCTAAGCCATCTTTTCCGAATTCCTCACCTTTGTCTGTCATTTGTTCGATGATGCCGTCGGTGAAGAGGAATATTTCCGCTTCTGATTCGAGAGAGAAAGTGGTGTCTCCGAATGGTTCGCCCCCTAGTAGCCCCAAGGCTGGCCCCACGATGTCGCAGGGACATTCCATGAAATCGGAGGCAGAGTCTTTTAGTAGAGGGCAAGGGTGGCCGGCATTGGCGATGACTGCTTCGCCTTTGTCCAAGTCTACGATTAGATAGGCAGCTGTGACGAAGCGAGGGAACTCCTCGTCTTCCGCTAGGGAAATGAGTGTTTCGTTTAGGTGCTGCAGTACTTTGGAAGGATGGCTCAATATGTCCGGTATTTCGGTCATCAGACCGCGAATGAGCATCGTTACTAGAGCTGCTTTGACACCGTGTCCCATGACGTCGCAAACCAAGATCCCGATCTTGTTGTCATCTACGGGAATGATGTGGAAGAAATCTCCCGCGAGGTGATGGCTAGGCTTGTAGAAATAACATGCTCCGAATCTCCACTTGTAGCCAGTTTTTGAGTACATGCGGCTTTCGTCGAAGCCCATGGACATAAGCTGCTCCTGAAGTTGGCGAGCTACTTGGAGTTCCTCCTCATATTGCTCGTTTTTCGCCTGGAGCGCTTCTTTGGCTTTGCGAGCTAGTTCCTCTGCTTTCTTCTGTTCGGTGATGTCGAGCGACATTCCGACGATACCCTCGACCGTCTCGGAGTCGGTTTTTAGAGGCACTTTGGAAGTGAGGACCCAGCGGTTTCCGGCTAGGATGCTCTTGTCGTATTCGAGTTTGTTCAGGATCGGAACGCCGCTCTCGATAACTTGTAGGTCTTCAGCCAATACGCGATCTGCCCTCGGGTCATCGATAACCTCGGTGAGTCGCTTGCCTGCAATATCCAAATGCGGCGGTATGCCGATTACTTTGCGGTATTCTTGATTGACGAGCATGTACCTGCCCTCGCGATCTCTTATAAAGAGCCGGCAAGGTAAGATCTGTACGATGGTCTGGAGCAGTCTCCGGTGCCTCGCGACTTCGCGCTCGGCGAGTTTCTGCTTGGTGATGTCTCTCGAAAGGCCGAAGGTTCCGCAGATTTTCCCGGCTTTATCGAAGAGGGGGAGCTTGGATGAGATGACCCAACGTTCGCTTTGGTGATCATGGACGGATCTCTCTTCTCGAAAGCTCCAACCTTTGCCTGTACGGATTATTTCTTGTTCGTCATCAAATTTGGCTCTTGCTGATCCTTGCTCGAAAAAGTCGAAATCGGTTTTTCCGATCAGTTCGGCTGGATCTTTGTGGCCGTGGTAGTTTGCCATGGATTCGTTGACGCAGATAAACTTGCTCTCACGATCCTTGAAATAAACGTGGTCCGGTAGGGACTTCATCAGCTGCTTAAAAAGCTGAGTGCCGATGTCGTCGTCTTTTTGGAAGCTATTCTTCCGACCTTCCTTGATGCCATGACTGTATGCTTCCTGCAGTAGGTCGTCGATTTCCCCTTGGTTCAGGGTGATCGTTCCTCCTGCCTCCCGTAGCTCGGAATTTATTCCGACACGGGAGAGCATCTCATCAAGAATCGATTCAGTCAGGCTCATTAGGGGTTAGTTGGGCTGGAAGATAGCTAGTTTGGATTACTTGGCAATCAAGAGTTTAATGGCTAGGAATTGTATCCACTAGCCGACCACGAACGTACGCAAAAAAAGACGGCTCGGAAATGACCGAGCCGCCTAATCAAGTGATTTTTGAATGTGGGGAGCTACGAGGTAACTGCGCTGCCTTGAGCCGACTCTACGATGCGAACAAGTTCCTTGATGTTGAAAGGCTTCGCCAAAGTCGCCACGAGGTTTGGGTATTTAAAGTGTCTCGCTTCATCGTGGAAGCCAGAGATGATGATGAACTTGGTCTTGATGTTCTGCCAGCCGGAGAGGAACTCGAGAACCATCTCGCCAGAGAGACGAGGCATCTTGAGATCGAGCAGTACTACGTCGAATTGATGATTCGGATCAGAGAGTACAGAGACGGCATTGTGGCCGTCGCAAAGGACGGAGACATCGTGTTCCTCGCCGAATACGGTGAAGAGAAGGAGTCGAATGGCGGGATCGTCGTCTACGATTAGGATTTTCATGTTCCAGGTCTGAGTAGCGGTTGTTGGGAAAAATTAGGCGGTTGCCGAAATTTGTAAGTTGTTCTCTATAGATCGGATAAGTGTTCCATTTCTGTGGCGCTTTTTTGCGCTTAGCAGTCCAATTAGCCGCTTTCTTACTGGACCTCAGTTGTTCCCCGATATGGCGGGCCGTTTAGCGTTTGAGATGAGCGGAGAGGAGAAGCTGCCGGCATCGAAAAGGCTATTGTTCATCTTGCCGTAGAATTTTTGGATCTCGTTTTCCATGCAGCGGCTGGTTTCCCGGATGACTGCGATGTCGTTTGGCTCGATCCAATACTTTTCGGTTATGCTGCTTAGGAATTCGACTTTCTCGGCAAGCGACGCCACCGCGGCGAGCGAATCGGTGAACATTTCACTTTCTGTGGGCGAGAGGCTCGGCTGAACGATTGGCTTGCTTTGGAAGGCTTTCGCTTGGGGAGCTTCGGCGGCTAAGGCGACCTCTTCCAAGGTGGTGAGTGATCTAACGACCTCGAGGAGGGCGCGATAGTTGAAAGGTTTCGGAAAAATCCGGCTGGCCCCGAGTTGGCTGAATCGAGCCTCGGATTGTGGATTCAAGTATCCAGTGAGCACGATAACGGGCACGTTCGGGTGGGCGGCTTTGACCGCTTCGATAACCTCGAGACCATCCTTCTTGGGCAGATGATAGTCCAAAATGATTAGGTCGTTTGTCGCGGAGATACCCTTGTCAATACCGTCCGCTCCGTTGTCTGCTTCGTCGACATCGAATTCGTCCTTCAGAACTTCACGCATAACCATGCGCAGGGCGGGATCGTCTTCTACGAGTAGTATGTTCTTTTTCATCTTAGTTTTCTCCGATTCCGAACTGGGTGTCTCTGTAATGTTCGGCGACTAGCTTGATTTGACGGGATGGAGGGATCTCGTAGCCCGCGAAAAGGATGGCGATTGTTTGGCCTTGGAGGGAGCGGATGGGATATTTTGTCCCGTGCAGCCAAGTCTTTCCCCAGGAGAGGGTGACAAGTTCGCGAGCTCCTTGAACTGGCTGTTGGCGCCGAGTGGCGAAGTCGTCTGCCGCTCTCAAGGCAGCGTCGTCTTCAAGCCAGAAAATGGGTGGGGAGGAACGTCCCCGTTCGTCGAGACTGGAGCGTCTCATGTCCAGAAGCTTACGCCCCTCTTGGTTGAGATAGAAAATATCGTCCCGATCGAAATAAGCGAATACACAGCAGTCGAGTTCTTCGAACTCCGAAACGTCCGCGTCGAGCAATTGTTTCGGGAGGTCGTATGAGCGATCAATGCCGTCGATGGCTGATTCGAGAGCCTCGGGCAGTTTTATTTGGAGCAGCTTATCGTATTCTGGCATCTGGGAGCTTCGGTCCTAGGAGTGTTATCGCTTCCCTAAAAATCGACCTAACGGGCCTCCACTTTAGCCTGAACTACTCAACGAATACGCGAGATTTGCTAGGGAGATTTTCCTATCAGTCTCTTCGCTTAGTTGGTGCCGACGTTTAGGGCTTTGCGAGCCTTCTCGAGCTTTTCGTTAGCGGTTACGATCGCGAGTTCCAGCTCGGCCTGATCGATTTCAAAAGCTCCGTCAATCATCTCGAGGGCCCATGCGTCGCGGCCGTCGTTGCAGCCGATGACTGCGGCACCCCAGTTGGCCACGTGCAAGGCGCCAGCCATTACGCGGTGTTCTTCTGGAGCCTCCAAAGGATGGTACTGATAGCGTATGGGAATGTATACTTCCTCAGGGAAGGACCATTCTTCCAGTAAACGAGCTCCGGCGATGGCGTGGTCGAATCCGAGAGTTTCCGTTTCGGCACGATCGAGACTGAGTCGCTCGGTTTCCACTTTCTTGAAAATGTCTGTATACTGTTCGCCGCAGCCAATGTGCATGCCCAGCTTTCCGATGTCGTGAAGTAGGCCTAGAGTGTAGGGGAGTCCCTCCATTTCGCAGTTTTTACCGACGATCTGGTCCATGATCAGCGCAACTGCCAGGCTGTGAGCCCATAGGCTGCCCTTGCCGATTTCCATGCTAGGCAGAGCTCCTTCGAGGAAGTCTCCGCTGGAGACGAGGTTGACGATCCGGTAGACTTCTTTGATCCCCAACATCGCTACCGCGTCGTTTAAGTCTGTGACTGGGGAGGCGGGCGAATAAGCGCCTGAATTGCTGAGTTTGAGGACGCCAGCCATAATCGCTGCGTCGGTTGAAATGAGCTGCACGATATCGCGAGAGTCCGTGTCAGGGTCCTTCATTATCTTGACCAGCTTTGGCAGGACTTCTGGAGCTGGGGGAAGGGTGTCCGCTTTCTTAATGAGTTCTTCGACAGTCATGATAGGCTGAGTTTGGATGTTCCAAGGGGGGTTTTGAGCGTTACTTCTCCCGTTCCGACGTTGAGGTGAATGGTTCTGTTGTTTACTCCGCCGACGTCGGCTCGCACGACTTGAATCCCGAGGGCGCAAATGAGTTTCTTAACTGCCATGATGTTTCTCTCTCCGATCTTGAACATGTCTGAACCGGATATGACGGAGGCTCCCCCCGCGACAAAGGCCTTCATTCTTCTGCGTTCCGCCCGCAGTCCACACATGTTTCTAAACATTATGGGCATGCCGGTATCGGCGAACATGGCTGGCTGTTTTTGAGCCTTATCTGGAGATAGGGTAGAGTCAGGCAGCATGATATGGATCAGCCCGCCGACTTTAGCGTCCTTGTCGTAGACGATAATCCCTACACACGACCCGAGAGCAAAGGTGCTGAGGTTAACGTTGACGTTGTTGGAGACGGCGAGATCGCCGACGCCGACTACAACTCGCTGCTGAAAAAGGGATGGGAGAGATGGTGCTCCACTCATTAGTTCAAAAGTCTATTTTTGCTCTTCTAGTTGGCGTTAGGGCTGCCGGAGGTACGGTGGCGGGAGGGGCTTCTCTGGGGGGGAGAAAGATAGGCGGATTCTCACTAAGGCAGCTAGAATCCGCTCGGGGTAAGAGTGTGTCGCTGGCAACTAGAATCCGAGAGCGCCTTCAAGCTCGCTAGACACGACCTTTTCGATGTCGAGCAAGGTCTTAACGCTGTCCTTGATGCGGGCGATTCCCAAGCAACATTCTGTGCTGAGTCGTGTACCGAAGTCTGGGGATGGCTTAACATCGCCCTCTGTTACGTTCAGTACCTCTTCGACTGCGTCAACTACGAGTCCGAGCAGTTGGTTCACTCCCTGACCGTCATCTACGTCGACCACGATGATACAGGTGCGCTCGGTGGCTTCTCCTGCGTGCAGGTTAAATTTGACTCGCAGGTCCACCACAGGGATGACCTTGCCGCGAAGGTTGATCACGCCCTTCACGTGTTCTGGCATCTGAGGGACAGGAGTGATCTTCTGCATGCGAATGATCTCTCGGATCTTGAGAACTTCTACGCCGTAGCATTCGTCTGCTAGGGTGAAGGTTAGAAACTTGCCGGAAGAGAAAGAAGAGGTGGTGGTGGAGTTGTCGTCGAACGAGAGGTTGCTCATAAAAATTTCCTCGGAGGTTTTTGGAAATATAGATTATTATGAGCTAGATCGGTCTCCTCCGGCCCTTTCTTAAGAACTAATTGGGTGGTCTGTCGGCTAAGGAAACGTAAAAGAGGGGCTGATCCCTCAGAGTAAGGGCTCTATCCTGAATTTCAGGCCGCCATTGTGGCAGGAAATTTACAAGCGAAGATCGATACTAGCGGAAAACCATGAGCCGCTGGGTGATGGGATTCGCGAAGTCATGTTCCTTGATTTTTTTGATGATCCCGCCGGTCAGACGATTGTCCTCAGGTATAAGTAGGAGGCCGGAAGGACTGTAGATGCCTTTGGCCAGCACCATGCCCGGCTCGAGCTCCGCCAGGGTGATTTCGCGAACTTTTTTGGGCAGGTTCGTGAGGTTGGAGCTTTTCATAAAGAGGCGAACCGCCTCTGGATGATAAGCCTTGCCGGATTCTCGGATAATGTACTCGAGGGCCTGGTCCCGGGGAAGATTGCATTCGACGAAGCCGACGGCCACTGCGAGGTGACGAGCTGCGACGGGAATGCTCTCTTTGCTTAGCCTATCCGGATAGCCACGGCCGTCGAATCGCTCCCGGTGGTAGCGGATTGCCAGTCCTACGTCGTTTAGGTTTTCGACGAAGGTGGCCAAGGTTTGGCCGTAAACTGGGTAGTGCTGCAGCAGAGTGAGCTCGCTCTCGTCCAGGCTTTGGGCGTCGTTTAGGCTGCGGGATACCAGATCGCGTGGTAGACCGATGCGTCCTAAATTGTAGAGCCATGAGGCGACCTTTAGAGTTTCCGCTTCTCGCGCTTCCAGCAATGGAGATTTCGCGATCTCGGAGCAGATGGAGGCCACCGACTTGGTTTGCTGACCGAGAATCGGGTGGAACGCTTCGATCAGGCGGAAGCTGATTTCGAGGGAGCGATTGAAGTTTCGCTCCAAAGCCTGATTTGCTTCGTCGAGCTTTTCGGCCTGCTCCTGGAGTAAGCGGACTTTCTCCTCGAGAGCCTCGTTGCTGGCTACCAGCTTCTCGTTGAGGTCGAGGGTGTCGGCTTGCAGCTTCTCGTTGGTTTCGACCAAGGAATAGCGTTGCACGGCATTTTCCACGGTGGCCAACAATTCCTCTCGTATCCACGGTTTGGCTAGGAAACGGAAGATCTCCCCCTTGTTTACGGCCTCGACCACCGTGTTTAAGGTCAAGACACCAGTAATCAGAATCCGCGATGCGTTCGGCTGAACCTGTTTGCATTGATCGAGGAATTCCAGACCGGTCATCTCAGGCATTCTATGGTCGGAGATGATGGTGGAGAACCGGTTTTCAGCGACGGCCTTCAGTGCCTCCCTTGGGCTCGTGAAAGAGGTGACCTTGTAGCCCTCTCTCTCGAGCGTCTCCTGCATGGCCAGAAGGACTATATCGTCGTCATCGAGTACGAGTATGTTGCTGGATCTCGGTTCAGAGATTCTCATGGATAGGCAAGGGGAAGGAGATTTGAAGGCTAGCGGGTCTCTGTGAAGTAGGAGCCCACTTTGTTGACCAAGGCTGCCGGTTTTGATGAGCCGGAAGCTATCAGGCCGCAATTTCTTTTTGCGGAAACTGAGATGCTGTCAGGACTGTCCTCCAAGTTCACCAAAGCAATCTTGTCGCAATTTCGAGCATTGCCCAATTCGGCCAAGAGGGGCTCAGCCTTTTCGTCCAAAGCACTTCTGAAAACAAGGACTCCATCGATGGAGTCTCCAAGAGAAAGAAGGTCCAGGAGCAGCGGTCCGGGCTCGAGGTGGAGTTTCGTTTCCCACCCAGCCTTTTGCATAGCCAGCAAATGAGGATGCCGGCTGAGGTCTTCCCACGAATAGACGAGGATCTTTGGCGGGGTCCCGTTGGTGACCGCTTCCGTTTTTTTGGAAGGTTCCGCTGGGGCTTTGTCAGCCTTTTCTGTTTTGGCTGGAGTCTCCAGATTTAGCAGTGGCAGCACCATATGGATTTTTGCCCCCTGCTCAGAGTTGGAAACTTCGAGGTGTCCTCCCAGGCTATGGGTGAATTGGTCAACGATGCTCAATCCTAGGCCGGGATTGTTTTCGCTGCCTTTGGTAGTAAAGAAGGGGACTTTGACCTTGTCGATTTCTTGTTCAGGGAAGCCTGGCCCGTTATCGCTGAATTCGATTTCCGCCCAAGGCGTTCCCTTGCGCTCGCTTTTTTTGGCGACTAAACGCAGCGAGATTTCTTCGCCACACGAGTCGGCCGCATTAGCCGTAAGGTGCAGGATCGCTTGGCGGAACAGATTAGGATCTAGCTTTATCGGCAGTTCCGAACCTTCCAAGTCGAATGCTATTTCCGCTCCTTTGGGGAGGAGGGCTTCCATGTACTCCTTTTGTTCTTTGAGGAGTTCGATCAGGTTGCAGTAGATCGGCTCTCCCGCTTCGAGCATGGTCAAGTGTCTAATCCGTTTGGTGACGTCTTGGGCCCGGAGGGAGCAATCGCGAATGTGCGCCATAGCCTCGGTGGTCGATTTGGGGTTGGATCCCGGCTCGGCGTAAAGCTCGCTTAGAGAGTAAATTCCGGCGATAGTGTTGTTAAAGTCGTGCAGGTAGCGACGGGTCATGCGGGCAGCGATCTCCTTCCAAGACCGTCTGGCGAGGGCGTCGAAGGCGATCGAGCGAAAGGAGTCATCGATAAGTCGGCCTGCTATACCAACCGCTTTGCCTTTGGAGTTCCTTATCAAGGCTCGGTAGTCCACCACGGCTAGTTTTGCCCCTCTCTTATTGGAAAGAACTTGGTAACGAGCTTCGTTTAGGAATCCGTTGAGCGATACAGCTTCCAGATAGCTCGATTTATCCTCGGGAGCGACGAGCTCTTCCCAGCTTTGGCTGCTCTCCACAATGCGGTAAAATGAGTTCGGGAATTCGTTTTCGCGCTGGCTGCAGTAAACCACGCGGCGATCCTCTAGATTGAGCAAATAAGTTATTCCCGGTCCGATGGAAGGAATGTAGAGCTCGCTGGGCTTGGAGCCGGTGAGCTCTTTTATCGCGGCGGAAAAATCGGGGTCTGTCACAGGTGGGATGGATTGGAAGACGCTCTTATAGTGGAGCGTCCAATCTCGGACCTCGGAAGTGATCAAGCAACCCGGCTTTGCAGGCCGATGCCCGCTTTCAATCTATTTTTACAGGAAGCAGGCCAGGTCGGCCCTTCTGCCCCAGTTAAGCAGGGAGTTGGTAAATGGCC
Source organism: Pelagicoccus albus (assembly GCF_014230145.1). NCBI lineage: Bacteria > Pseudomonadati > Verrucomicrobiota > Opitutia > Puniceicoccales > Pelagicoccaceae > Pelagicoccus > Pelagicoccus albus. The sequence continues at coordinate 711,452 of NZ_JACHVC010000012.1, read as the reverse complement.
GGTTTGATCGATTCGTACGGATGCTTAATTCCGGCGAGACTCTCGGCATGTCCGATCAGAAGGTATCCGCCTGGAACGAGGTGTCTCGCTAAGCGACCGACGAGTTCCTGTTGGGTTTCACGATCGAAGTAGATCATTACGTTGCGGCAGAAGATCACCTGGAATTTTTCGTTCCATGGGTACTGCGGGGCGAAAAGGTTGAGGCGTTGAAAGCCGAGCTTTTTGGAGATTTCTGGCCGGACACGGTAGTAGCCCTGCATCTGCTTCTCGCCTTTTTGGAAGTAGCGTTTGATCCACTCGGGCTTCACATTCTTTAGACGCTCTTGCTCGTAAATTCCTTTCGAGGCGAAATCGAGAACACGATTCGAAATATCGCTGCACTGGATTTTCCAGTCCAGACTTGGGATTCCGCTCAGATATTCCTCCAACGCGATCGAGAGAGAGTAGGGCTCTTCTCCGGTGGAGCAAGCGCAGCTCCAGATCTTCAAATCACGTTTGTTGCCCAGCTGACCGTTTGCGAATTGGGGCAAGATTACGCTGTTGAGGAAGTTAAAGTGATTAATCTCCCGAAAGAAGAAGGTGTGGTTGGTCGAAATTGCGTCGATCAAGTGGTACAGCTCCCCGCTATTCGGGTTGGACTGAAGCATCTTACAGTATTCCGTGTAGCTACCGAGGCTGTGGGCTCTAAGCCGCTTGCCCAGTCGGGCGCTTACCAGTTCTCTTTTGCTATCTCCGAGATTGATTCTGGTCTCCTTGTAAACGAGCTCGCGAATGTAGGTGTAGTCTTGGTTGGATATTTTTCCCATCTGGCTCATTCCAAGGGGTCGTTTACGGTTGGGGAGTTCCTGACCGAGTCCGCTTGTGGTTTGATTCTTAGGTTGTCCTAGAGAGCTGACTCGTATCATGGAATTGAGTAGGTGTACTTAATTTTGCTGGTCTTATATCGCTCTGATTGGAGCGAACTTGAGCCCTGCCACTTAAATGGCTTAGCAAAAAAGCGCTTAGTCTGAGACGTGAGGCGTGTATGCGGCGAGTTACGGATTGGGAGAGTCGGGGCTTGTGCCAAAGGGGAATGCGTACATGGTTTGGCCACTATTTTGCACTGAATCATCATGTCTGTGACCGATACAACCGCTTTGCCTCTATCGAAAACTTACCTCCGCCTGCGAGAGCTGCTCGGAGATCGTATCCTGATACTAGATGGAGCAATGGGCACGATGATCCAGCGCCACAAGCTGGAGGAGGCTGATTTTCGCAAGGGGCATTTCGAAGATCACCCCAGTGACCTGAAGGGAAACAATGAGCTACTCACTCTCACTCGTCCCGAAGTTATTGCTGGGATCCACCGGGCGTTTTTGGAGGCGGGTTCGGACATCATTGAAACGAACACTTTTAGCGCGACGGTTATCGGCCAGGCTGACTATGGTCTGCAAAGCGCGGTGGATGATTTGAATGTGGCTTCGGTCAAGTTGGCCCAGCAAGCGATCAAAGACTTCGTAGCGGAGCACCCAGAGCGGGAGTGCTTTGTGGCTGGAGCGATCGGGCCTACCAACAGGACAGCATCCTTATCTCCCGATGTTAACAGGCCGGAATATCGGGCTGTGACCTTCGATGACCTGAAAGCTGCTTACCTGCAGCAGATCAGTGCTCTTGGTTCAGCGGGCGTGGATTTATTCCTGCCCGAGACCACCTTTGATACGCTCAATTTGAAGGCCTGTATTTTCGCCCTCGAAGAGTATTTCCTGGAAAAGGGCGAGCGTATGCCGGTCATGCTCAGCGTCACGATCACTGACGCCTCGGGCCGCACGCTATCGGGACAAACAATCGAGGCGTTTTGGAACTCTGTTTCCCATGCCAAGCCTCTCAGCGTGGGTATTAATTGCGCTTTAGGAGCTCAGGAGATGCGGCCTTATATCGAGTCCTTGTCACGAAATGCGGATTGTTTCATCTCCTGTTATCCCAACGCCGGTTTGCCTAACCCGCTGAGTGAGACGGGCTACGATGAATTGCCGGCCGACACGGCTCGTTTCCTCGAGGATTTTGCCAAGAACAAATTCGTCAATTTGATTGGAGGCTGCTGCGGAACGACACCAGATCACATCCGAGCCATCGCCAACAAGGTGAAGGACTACCCGCCTCGTCCTGTTCCTGAAATTGCTCCTGCACTTCGCCTCTCTGGGCTTGAGCCCTTTGAGGTCAAAGAAGCTCGCGCTCCATTTGTGATGGTCGGTGAGCGAACCAACGTTACGGGTTCACCTCGTTTCAAGAAGCTGATTAAGGAAGAGAAGTTTGACGACGCTTTGGCGGTCGCGCGACAGCAAGTCGAGAACGGGGCCAACATCATCGATATCAATTTCGACGAAGGTATGCTCGATGGCGAAGCCTGTATGACCAAGTTTCTCAATCTGGTCGCGAGTGAGCCTGACATTTCGAGAGTCCCGATCATGATCGATTCCTCCAAGTGGTCAGTCATCGAGGCAGGTCTCAAATGCGCCCAGGGAAAGTGCGTGGTCAATTCAATCAGTCTGAAGGAAGGGGAAGATAAATTCCTCGAGCACGCGTCCTTGGTTCGTCGATACGGTGCTGCGGTCATCGTTATGGCTTTCGATGAAAAAGGGCAGGCCGCCACTCGCGAAGATAAGGTACGAATCTGCAAGCGTGCTTACGACCTGCTTGTGAACAAGATCAGCTTCCCGCCTGAAGATATTATCTTCGACCCCAACATCCTTACGGTGGGTACTGGCATGGAGGAGCATGCAAACTACGCTGTCGATTTTATCGAAGCGACTCGCGAAATCAAAGAGCTTTGTCCATTTGCTCGAATCAGTGGAGGTGTATCCAATATTTCCTTCTCATTCCGAGGTAATAATCCGGTGCGTGAGGCGATCCATGCCGCGTTCCTCTACCATGCTATTCAAGCCGGTCTCGACATGGGTATCGTCAACGCGGGTATGCTAGCGGTTTACGACGAGGTCGACCCCAAGCTGCTTAAAGCGGTTGAGGATGTCCTCCTTAACAGGGATGCGGAAGCTACGGAACGACTCATCGAATTGGCGGAAGAGGTGAAGGCTTCAAGCTCTGGTAAGAAGGTTGAGGAAAAGGTCGACGAGTGGCGCTCGGGCTCCGTGGAAGAGCGGCTTTCCTATTCTCTAGTGAAGGGGATTTCCACTTTCGTGGACGAGGATGTAGAGGAAGCTCGTCAAAAACTGCCGCGTCCGCTCGATGTGATCGAAGGTCCCTTGATGGATGGAATGAAGATCGTGGGAACGCTTTTTGGCGAGGGTAAGATGTTTCTGCCCCAGGTGGTTAAGTCAGCCCGCGTAATGAAGAAAGCGGTCGCCTATCTGTTCCCCTTCATGGAGGCTGAAAAGCAGGGGAATGCCAGCTCCTCGCGAGGTAAAATGTTAATCGCGACGGTCAAGGGTGACGTACACGACATCGGCAAGAATATCGTGGGAGTGGTCCTAGGTTGTAACAATTACGAGGTTGAAGATTTGGGAGTAATGGTCCCATGCGATAAGATTTTGGATACGGCTCGAAGAATCGAGGCGGATATCATCGGTCTGAGCGGTTTGATAACCCCTTCGCTCGACGAGATGATCCATGTAGCCAAGGAAATGGAGCGGCAGGGCTTTACCGTGCCGCTCCTGATCGGCGGGGCTACAACCAGCAAGGCACATACGGCAATCAAGATAGCGGAGCACTATAGCGGTCCGGTTATTCATGTTACGGATGCGTCGCTGGTGGTAGGCGTATGCAATGATTTGCTCAATCCAGATAAGCGAGATGCCTATATTCGAGAATTGGATACAGCTCAGAACGTGTTGAGGGAACGGCACGCCGCTGGTAAAGGGAATCAAGCGAATGTTCTAGGACTGAAGGAAGCGCGTTCCAAGGGGGTCGCCATAGATTGGAGCGAAGCGGATATCGCAAAGCCTTCGAATTATGGATTAACCCGTTGGGAGGATATTGATCTGGCCACGGTGGCTGAGTACATCGATTGGTCTCCTTTCTTCTGGACCTGGGAATTGAAGGGCGCCTATCCCGCAATATTGAAAAGCGAAAAGTACGGTAAACAGGCTAGCGAGCTTTTTGCCGATGCTCAGGTTTTGCTCAAGAGAATCATTGAAGAGAAGGCTTTCCGTCTGAGGGCTGTCAGCGCTTTTTGGCCTGCTAATTCGGACGGTGACGATGTTGTTCTCTGGACCGATGAAACAGCGGAGAGCGAGCTAGCTCGCTTCCACTTCTTGCGTCAGCAAAAGGAAAAGGTTGCTGACGACACCTACTACAGTTTGGCAGATTTCGTAGCTCCTTTTGACTGCGGAAAACTCGACGTGTTGGGTGGTTTCGCCGTGACAGCCGGGGAAGAGGTGGAAACCTTTGCCAACACTTTCAAGGCAGCGGGCGACGATTATAACGCTATTTTGGTGCAGTCGTTGGGAGACAGATTTGCGGAGGCGCTGGCGGAGTACATCCACCGTCAGGCACGGGTGCAGCTCGGATTTGGAGAAAGCGAAAATCTTTCGGTGCAAGAATTGATCGAGGAGAAATATCGCGGAATTCGCCCTGCGGCTGGTTACCCTGCTTGTCCTGACCACACGGAAAAAGAAACGCTCTGGGAGCTGTTGTCAGCGGAGGAGATTACAGGTGTTTCGTTGACGGAGAGCTATGCCATGAATCCAGGTAGTTCGGTATCAGGGCTTTATTTCGCCAATGCCGAAGCTCGCTATTTCAACGTTGGGAAGATCGAGAAGGATCAGCTTGAAGACTACGCTGGCCGAAAGGGTATTTCGATCGAAGAAGCGGAGAAATGGCTCTCTCCAAATTTAGCGTATAAGTGATTCGAATACGCTAAACTTAATAAAATGGTCGGTAACTGCTCGGATTTGAGCCGATCTCGGTAGGCTTACGTAGCTAGCGGAAGCCCTTGGAAGCGGCCCGCCTGGTTGTTGCGTCTATTTAGAAGCACGCCTCTCTTTTGGCGCAGACGATGCTCACTAAAAGTCCGTCCCCTATATGGGGATTGAGGGAGTGACGCTACTGTCGTTGAGACAGAAGCAGACAATCCGGGGCCGGCGTTAGGGGTTATCGTCGGCCCCGAACTTTTTCCAATGTTCGTTCTAGTCCTGGCTAGTCGCCGAGTAAGTCTTCTCCGGTTAGGATCTCTATGAATTTCTTCATGGCCGGTGTAAGCACGCGGCCTTTCCTGTGCAAGATGCCCAGCGGCCGATCGAGTCCGGCTCCATCCACTGGTACAGCAGCGAGGGTGCCCTGCTTGATCTCTTGCAGCACAGTAGCCTTAGGGACGATCGCGATACCGGCATCGATTTCTACGGCACGCTTTACGGTCTCGATGTTGTCAAATTCCATGACTGGATCGATCTCGATCTTTTGATCCTTAAAGATCTGGTCGACCGCTTTACGAGTAGGAATGTCGGGATCGAAGCTGATAAACTTATGATCAGCTAGAGTGCTCAATTGGAGGCTGGTTTCCTTTGCCAATGGGTTATTGGGATGGCAGATCGCAAGGAGACGATCCTTGCGGAAATCGGTGATTTCGATTTGGCGGTTCTTTTGTGGGAAAGCGACCAGTCCGAAGTCGACCGAGTTGTGCAGGATATCTTCGTAGACGAGGTTGGACCTGCGGTATTCGACGCGAACGTTCACGTTTGGAAACTCGGTGAGGAAGCTCTTTATGTAGGGAGGGAGCTCGTGGAGGCCGATACTGTAGATAGTGGAGATGCGAATCGTGCCAGATATGACCTTTCGCATTTCCATTAACTCGCTGAGCAGCTTCTCGTAACCGTGCAAAATTTCCTTAGCTGACTGGTAGACGCGCTCGCCCTCCCTGGTCAGTTGGAATTGTTTTTGGCTTCGATCGATAAGTAAGGCGGCGAAATGCTTTTCCATGGAACGCGCCTGCTGGCTTACTGCCGATTGGGTCACCCCATTGAGGCGGGCTGCTTTTGAAAAGCTTTTGGTTTCGACTAAGTCGGCGAAGATTTTGAAATTGTCTATCTGCATCTGGGGTCTGTTTTTACCTAGGTTTATTACATTAGCTTATTAAAGCAACACTAAACAGTAGGAATGTTAATGCTAATACGTTTTGAGGAATTTTTGGAAAATCTGAAGCAAGTGAATGAGCAAATTTTGGCTGCTTGCGAGGCGGCTGGAAGAAAGCGGGATTCGCTTAAGTTATTGCCTGTCACAAAGAACCATCCGGTGGATGTCGCTCGCTACGCTTGGGAAGCCGGTTTGCGGGCAGTGGGAGAAAATCGTGTGCAGGAGGCTTTGGGAAAAATGGACGACGTCGATTCCGCCCTGAGTTGGGAATTAATTGGGCCGCTGCAAAGTAACAAGGCCAAGCGTGTGGCGGAGCGTTTTGGACGTGTTCAGACCGTTGATCGAATCAAGATCGCGAACGCCTTAGATCGCTATGCAGGTGAGGCAGGAAGAGTATTGCCGGTTTTGCTTCAGATGAACGCTGGTCGGGATCCCGCCAAGTCAGGTGCAGAGCTGGAGGAAGCTGACGCTCTGCTCGAGGCCGTCTTGAATTGCGATAATTTGAAGGTCGATGGACTCATGACAATAGCTCCTCTCTCTGGGGATCCGAAGGTCGCTCGTGGGACGTTTGCCGCTCTTCGGGAGTGCCGGGACCGCTTGAGCTCTCGTTTTGGAGTTGAGTTACCCGAGCTATCGATGGGGATGAGTGGGGACATGGAGGAGGCTATCTTGGAGGGCAGTACTATGGTTAGAGTAGGAACGGCCTTGTTTGGGCAGAGAAACTACGGTTGAGTCGCCGAGTCTACCAAGCACTCATACCCCCTTTCTTAGATATGTCTAAGCCAGCTCGAATCGGCGTCATTGGATGCGGAAACATCAGCCCGCAATATTTCAAAGGAGCGAAGCTCTATCCCCAAATCCGAATGGAAGCCTGTTCGGATTTGTCCGCCGATGTGGCCAAGTCGAGAGCGGAAGAGTTCGATGTGCCCCGAGTTTTGACGGTAGATGAGCTGATCGCGGATCCTGAAATCGATATCGTACTCAACCTTACGACTCCGCAATTTCATGCCGCGATAAATACCCGAATCTTGGAGGCAGGTAAGCACGCCTATTGCGAGAAGCCATTTGCCACCAGTCGCGAGGAGGGAAGGGCGGTTCTAGAGCTCGCCAAGCGCAAAGGGCTGCGGGTAGGCTGCGCTCCGGATACATTTTTGAGTTCTCCCATGCAAACGGCTCGCAAGCTGGTGGATGATGGCGTGATCGGGCGGGTTTTTGGTGGCACAGCTGTGTTTGCTTGTCCAGGCCATGAACGTTGGCATCCGAATCCAGAATTCTACTACAAGCAGGGCGGTGGGCCGGTCCTAGATATGGCTCCCTATTATTTTACCGTTCTAGCGAATCTGTTGGGACCCGCGGTTTCCGTAGTTTCATCAGGGAAACGAGTTTTCACGGAGAGAAAAATCGCCACGGGACCGAATGAAGGCCAAAGGGTTGAGGTGGAGACAGCTACCCATAATAACAGTTTGGTCGAATACGCCAGTGGTGCCTGCGTGAACGCAATGTTCAGTTTCGATGTTCAAGGAGCTCATGATTTGCCATTGCTTACCCTTTACGGGTCGGAAGGAAATTTGTCGCTTCCTGATCCGAACTGCTTTGACGGAGTGGTGCGTGTTTGTCGACCAGGTGGAGAGTGGGAGGAGATGTCTTTGCTGCATAACTACGAGGGCGCGAGAGCTCTCGGTTTGGCAGAACTTGCAGATGCCATACGGAATGAGCGGGAGCACCGTGCAAACGGAGAGTTGGCGTTCCACGTCTTTGATACAATGTTGGCTTGCGAAGAGGCTGCTGCCTCGGGGAGTCGGGTTTCAATAGACTCAAGTTTTGAAAGACTGCCTGCTCTTTTGGGCTCGGACTCAAAAAGCCCGAAATTTTAGGCCTATCTCGTTGCAGAAAAGCGTTGTCGAGCGAGGGGCGAGGGGCAGTCTATGACGGCGTGCCTTCCGTCGACAATAGCTCCACTCCTGCAGATTTGCGTTTCAGAATAGGCGTCCTGCTTTACTTTCGCGACGAGCAGGGGCGGCTGCTCCTGATTCGCCGAGAGCGCCCTCCGAATGAAGGTAGCTGGTGTGCTATAGGCGGGAAGTTGGAGATGACGATCGGAGAATCTCCATACGAATGCGCTCAGCGCGAGGCGCAAGAGGAAGTCGGTTTGAGACTAAATGTGGAGGAGTTACGTTTGAGGGTAATCTTGTCGGAAAAGGATTACGAGAAAACAGGCCATTGGCTGATGTTTGTATTTCAGGTTCTGACTCCACTAAAGGAACTGCCCCAGAGTATTGAAGAAGGGGAATTCAAATTTTTTGAGTCCGGAAGCTTGGATGATGTTAATATCCCAGAGTTGGATCGAAGGATTCTGTCGAAGTATATTCTAACTCAGAAATCTGGACTTCATATGCTTCGTTCCGATGGCGAGGGGCACCCCTTGGTTGAAGAAAGTCGAGTCTCTGTTTGAGATGATTCTGCTTATCGATAATTACGATTCTTTCACCTACAACTTGTCCCAATACTTAAGGGAGCTAGGTGAGAAAGTGACGGTGGTTCGGAATGACGAAATCGACTCTGCCGGTGTTGCTGGGATGAATCCCCGCTTGATTGTTATATCGCCAGGCCCCGGGGGTCCTGGTGATGCAGGAAATTGTAAACATTTATTGGATACTTTTCACGCTGAGATACCATTCTTGGGTATCTGTTTAGGTATGCAAACCATCGCTGAATTTTTCGGGGCACGAATTATAATAGCAAAAGAGCCGGTTCACGGGAAAGTTCGTCGGATCAATCACAATTCCAATAGCGTTTTTTCAGGTTTGCCCAATCCTTTGCAAGTCACTCGCTATCATTCTCTCGTCGTTGAGCGTGAGAGCCTGCCAGAATGCTTAGAGATAAGCGCAGAGTCAGAGGAGGGCGAAATTATGGGGATTCGACATTCTTTGTATCCGATTTCTGGAGTTCAGTTTCATCCGGAGGCTTATTTGACTGAAGGTGGGCATGCCCTTCTGAAAAACGCTTTGAACCCAAGTCGATGAAGCAACGCAGACTAGAAATCGACTTTCGCCCTTTAGGGGCCGCCTATTCGGCTTCGGGGCAACCGGGCTTTTCCTTTCTGTACAGTGGTTTATGCTCTTATGGTTTAGGTCGGTACTCGATTCTGGCCGTAAACCCGAGCCGAGAAGTCAAGGTTTGTGCAGGGGATGAGAGTGCTTTCTCGATTCTGCAGAAGCATCTGCCTGCAGCTTCGAATGAAAAAAAAGGAAGTCTTCCTTTTTATGGCGGTGCCATTGGTTACTTTTCTTATGATGCGGGGAGGGGCCTAGAGAAAGGGAAGCTTCGCCAACTTAGCGACACTGATCTGGTTGGGAGGTTTAACCTCTACGAGGGAGGGATTGTCTTTGACCACGAAGAGAGGTGCACATGGCTAGTGACAGAAAAAGAGGAATTCGGAGCTGAACTGGAAGCGCTTGCAGACTTGGTTTCGAATGCGGAGAGTCCGAAGGGTGAGAGCTTTGTTTTGCAAGAGCCTCTGCGAAGTAATTTTTCGCGAGATGAGTATCAGGCGGCAGTCGAAAAAATACGTTCGCTTATCCGATCAGGTGAGGTTTACCAGGTGAACTTGTCCCAACGCTTCGAAGCAAAATGCTCGGGAGATGGCTTTGAGTTGTTTAGTCGTTTGGCTCAATTGAGTCCCGCTCCTTATTCTGCGTATTTGGATTTTGGGGATGAACAAATAGTTTCTTCTTCGCCGGAGAGGTTTCTGTTGATTGATAATGGTTTCGCAACGACGCGACCTATCAAAGGGACTCGACCGACTGGTAGCACTCGAGAGGAGGAGAATGAAAATGCCCGAGATCTTGAATGTTCAGAAAAAGATCGTTCGGAGCTTTTGATGATTGTGGATTTAGAGCGAAACGACTTGGGAAAGGTAAGTCGTCCCGGCAGTGTACGGGTGAGTGACCTGTTTCGCCTGGAGCGTTATGCGACCGTTATTCATCAGACAGCGGATGTGTCTGGGCAGCTAGATGAAGGTGTTGAGCCACTAGATTGCATCAAGGCTATGTTTCCGGGAGGATCTATAACGGGAGCTCCCAAGCTTCGGTCAATGCAGGTTATCGATGAGCTAGAAAGGGGAGAGCGAGGAATCTACACTGGCTCTATAGGCTATCTGGATTTGTCGGGCAGGGCGGATTTTAACATCGCCATCAGAACCCTGAGAATTGCGAATGGTAAGGTGAGTTTTCAGGTTGGCGGAGGCGTTGTCTGGGATAGCGATCCGTTAAGTGAATACGAGGAAACGCTTTTGAAAGCGAGAGCTATGGTATCTGCTTTAGGAGGAGAATTGTATGAGTAGCATTTTTATTGGAGATCGATTCGTGCAGGAGGGTTACGTAGAAAGTGATGTTCTAAGTCGTGGATTCGCATTTGGTTTTGGTGTGTTCGAAACAATTAAATTCATCCATCGTCGGCCTTGTTTCTTTTCAGAGCATATCGAACGCTTGAAATTGGCTGCAAGCTCGGCCGGTTTGGCGGTGGAGCTGGAAGAAGTTGAATTGTGGGAGCGAGCAATCCAATTGTTCAATACAGCAAAATTGGACTCGGGGGTGTTTAAAATAGTAATCTTGGACCGAGGAGAAGATCGGATTGAACCAGTCGTTTTTGTGAGATCGGCAGGACTTCCCGATATGGGGCCACCATTAAAACTATTGGCTTCATCGGTAGTAAAGGCGTCTCAAGCCTTCACAAGTCGTCACAAGAGTACCAATTATATGGAGTCCATTCTCGAAGCGGGTAAAGCGAAAGCTAACGGATTTGATGACTGTGTATTTGCAAATGAATACGGGTTTCTTACCGAATGTTCGGTTGCAAATTTGTTTTTTGTTCAAGGTAAGACCTTGTGCACGCCAGAGCTTGCTTGCGGCCTTTTGGATGGAATCGTTCGGTCAAAAATTCTCTCGATTGCTCCTTCCTTTGGGCTCGAGGTGGTGGAAGGACGTTTCTCTTGGGATGATCTTTTATCGGCGGACGAAGTTTTCATAACGAGCTCCGGAGTGGGGCCCAGGCCTGTGGAGAGCTTTGTTGGCCCTGGCCAAAGAAAGGCGATTTATGAGATCTCATTTTTGAAGGAACTGAGGGCCGCTTACCTGAAACTTGAGGAAGAGGAGGTAAACGGTGCTATCTGAAAATGTTAGCCATTGGCAGCTTGGAAGCCAAAAGCTGGAGTTGGGAAAACAATCGCTGATAGTCGGAATCTTAAATGTGACTCCAGACAGCTTTTCCGATGGAGGCCTCTATTTTAGTTTGGAGGAAGCCGTTGCTCGCTCGGAGGCTTTGCTTGATGCGGGGGCGGGAGTCCTTGATTTGGGAGGCGAATCTACACGGCCGGGCTTCGTGCCTGTGGAAACTGAAGAAGAAATACGCAGGCTCTCTCCTGTAGTGGAATCCTTATGTGAAAAGCGGACAGATTGTATCTTATCAATCGATACAACGAAATCTGCTGTTGCGGAAGCATGCCTTGAACGAGGAGCGAAGATCGTTAACGACGTGAGCGGGTTTCTCTCGGATCCTTTGATGGCTGAAGTAGCGGCAGCATTCTCAGCGGGCGTTATACTGATGCGAAACGGACGCGAGGATGAACCTGGGGCAGGGCTTTTGGATCGGATTCGATGGAGCTGGGACAAATCAATAAAAGTCGCCTTGGCAGGCGGAGTTAAAGAGGAGTCGATCGTTTTGGACCCCGGGGTCGGTTTCGGCACCACTCGTCAGGAAGATTTGGAGATTCTTCGAAACCTGAAAGTACTCAGGGATTATGGTTTCCCGATCATGTTGGGTTCTTCGCGCAAACGCATTACAGCCCAACCAAATGGATTGCCACTCGAACTCCGTCTCGAACCAACTTTGACGACAACGGTGGCTGGAGTTGCAGCCGGCGTAGAAATGTTTAGGGTTCACGATGTTGCGGAGAATTCGCGTGCGGTGGGATTAGCCGATTTGATTTACAGAGGAGGAAGCTTGGATGAGTAGAAGACTAGATACTGTTTTTTTGGAGGGTGTTGAGCTTTTTGGATACATCGGGGTCTTGGAACATGAGAAGCGAAATGGCCAAACGTTTTACATCGACGTTGAGCTTGGAGTGGATCTGAGGAATGCGGGCCGCAGCGATATCCTAGCTCAGACGGTGAGCTACGCAGAAGTATTTAGCCTTGCAGAACAACTGATGGATGAAGCTCGCTGCGATTTAATCGAGAGCTATGCAGAGCAATTGTCAGAAGAGATTTTTAGCTACTTCGATTTGGTTCGTACAACCTGTATCACGGTGAGAAAGCCGGAAGCCCCTATCGATGGAAAGTTTCGGGCTGCGGGTATTACAATTAGGCGAGAGAGAGATGAGTGAAGCGTTTTTAGGATTCGGCTCCAATATTGGTTGCAAGGTCGGTAATATCAGACGGGCGGTCCAGCTTCTCAAGCAGGTAGATGGTATCGAAGAGATCACGCTCTCGTCCTTCTACAAGACGGAGCCGATCGGGCATGTTGAGCAGGATTGGTTCGTTAACGCAGTGGCCAGGATAGTGACTACGCTTAGCCCGTTGGAATTGCTGGAACAATGCTTGGCAGTGGAAAGGGAGTTGAAGCGAGTTCGCAAGGAACGATGGGGCCCGCGGACCTTGGACATCGATATTCTGTTGTTTGACGACACGCGCATCTGTGATGAGCGGCTCGAGGTGCCACATCCGCGGTTTATGGAGCGAGCTTTTGTTTTGAGACCGCTTCTTGAATTAAGTCCAAGCTTGCAGATCGATGGTATTCGATTGAGTGAACGCCTCGAATCCTTGGGCGAGCAGGGAGTTGAGCGCTTGGAGAGCGTTGTCGTTTTGCTGGGAGCCAGCGAGAAGCCAGATCGATTTTCCAACAAGGCTCAGAAGGCGCTGATGGATCATGGTTACCGCGTGGTTCCGGTGACTCCGCGAGGTGATTCAGTCCTGGGAGTTGAGGTATTGCGTTCGATATTGGATTGTAACGATCCAGTGGATACCTTGACGCTTTACGTAGGCTCGGCGCGATTGCCGGATTTCTTGCCGGAGATTCTGGCGATTCAACCTCGGCGGGTGTTATTCAATCCAGGAACCGAAAACGAAAGCGTAAGAGCTGAGCTTGCGGCTTTCGGTATCGAAACGATTGAAGACTGCACCCTAGTGATGCTGCGAGAGAATCGATTTTAGTCTTCGATGACGTAGTAGTAACGATCGGCGGCGATTTTTTGGAATACGCCGGTGGTAAGATCCCCATCGTCGATCCGCTTGTCTACCAGAGCGAAGATTTCGTCACCATGGGCTGCTCCTACGACGCCGACAGCGGAAGTGAAGTCGCCCGCACCCCATTGCTCGAAATCCCATACCCCTCCGAGAGGGCTGCCCAGTTCAAATTTCTTTTGGGAAACGTATCCCTCGAGTTCCTCTGGGAAAACGCCAACCGGTGAGTCTTCTACCCACCAGCCTGACTCCAAGCAGTATTGGGCGCCGGCGTTAGCTAGGAGGCGAATATCGTTGGTGAACGAGGCTGCTCGGCTCGCTCGAACGTACTTCTGGAAGAAAGGGACCGCGATCGACGCGAGAATGCCAAGGATCGTGATAGCGATGAGGAGCTCTATGAGAGTAAATCCGTTTTTCTTGGCCTTCTTTTTTGTCATGCTGAGGTACTGGTTCGATTCGATTGAGCTCTTGTCCGTTTTTATTATCGGTCAAAGCGGCCCCCAAATACTAGTGGAAAACCTTAGATAATAGTAAAAACGGGGTTAATGGCCTTGCGGCAATCGGCCGTATGAGCGCCAGCGTTCATTGCCGTTGAGGGTTGGTACTCTCTGGACGAGCGCTTGGGGCTATCTGCCTCAATCGGTAAGAGACTCCCTGAGAGTCTCTAATTCTTCCCACCGCTCGAAAGCCAACTCCAGTTCCGCCTCGATTTCGTCCATTTCCGTCTTCAGCCGTACGACTTTCTCCTCGCCCTCTTGGTAGGTCGCCGGGTCGGCCAGTTCCTCGACTAGCTTCTCCTTTCGCTCCTCCAATTCCTCGATACGCTTCGGGAGGGCCTCCAACTCGTTGCGGAGCTTGTTGGTGAACTTCGGCTTTTTCTCTTTCCAGCTGTTGCGACTGTTTTTGGCGGGAGCAGCAGCTTCGGCTATCTTCTGGTCCTTACGCTTGCGCCAGTCGTTGAAGCCGCCATTGAACTCCTGCACTTGGCCATCTCCCTCCAAAACGAATAGAGAGGTCACGGTGTTTTCCAAAAATTCGCGGTCGTGGCTGACCAGTAGCAAAGTTCCGTCGAACTCCAATATACGCTCCTCTAGGAGCTCTAGAGTTTCCGCATCGAGGTCGTTGGTCGGTTCGTCGAGCACCAGTAGGTTTGCAGGTTGGGTGAACAAGCGTGCGAGGAGGAGGCGGTTACGTTCCCCTCCCGACAAGGTCTTTATGGAAGCCCGAGCCCGATCCGGAGTGAAGAGGAAGTCCTGCAAGTAGGTCATGACGTGACGTTGCTTGCCGTTGACGGGGACCGTCTCGTTGCCGCCTGCCACATTGTCGAAAACTGTTTTTTCGTAATCGAGCTGAGCCCGCATCTGATCGAAGTAAGCGACTTGCAGTTTGCTGCCATGTTCGATCTCCCCACTGGTAGGCTGGAGTTTGCCCAGCAGTAGTTTGAGCAGGGTAGTCTTACCCGAACCATTTGCTCCGATGACACCGATGCGATCTCGTCGCATGATTTGGGTATCGAAGGGTTTGAGGATCTCCGTTGATCCGTAGGAAAAGGCAGCTTGCTTGGCTGTGATAACTTTGGCCCCTGAAGATCCGCTTTGTTGGAGGGAGAAGGAGGCTGTGCCGGAGCGGCTTCGCCAAGATTGGCGTTCCTCACGCATTTTCTTCAGAGCGAGGACGCGGCCTTCATTTCGAGTCCGGCGGGCTTTGATGCCTTTGCGAAGCCAGGCTTCCTCTTGAGAGAGTTTCTTTTCAAATGCCGCCCGATTCTTGGCTTCGATCTCGAGCAATTCCTCTTTGCGGTCCAAGTACGTTTCGTAGTTGCAGCGGTAACTATTCAGTTGGGCTAGATCGACTTCGACGATGCGGGTGGCGAGCCGCTTGAGGAAGGAACGGTCGTGAGTTACAAAAAGAAGGGTCAGTTTACTGCCGATCAGAAAGTCCTCCAGCCAGAGGATTGATTCGATATCCAGATGGTTGGTTGGCTCGTCGAGAATGAGTACGCTCGGCTCGCAGACCAAAGCCTTGCCGAGGAGGGCGCGCCGCTTGAGCCCTCCTGAAAGAGTGGTGAACGGAGCATCTGGATCTAGCTGCAGATCCTTGAGGGTTTGCTCGATGCGGGCTTCCATTTGCCACTGCCGCTCCGGATCGATGGGGTCGTGTGGCAGATCGGCATGCAATTTAGCCAATGCCTCGCCTTCGCTGCCGAAACCCGAGGTGACGACTTCGCGAACGGTTTGGTCGATGTCTTGCGGGATTTCTTGGGGCAAGGCGGTCGCGACTCCGCCCTCTGGAAATGTGATCGAGCCGGAATTGGCCCCGTACTCGCCCGAGATGACTTTGAGCAAGGTCGATTTGCCTGCTCCGTTTCGTCCGACGATACACACACGCTCCCCCCGGTCGATGTGCAGGCTAGCATTTTCGAGAACGGCGGGGCCGCTGAAGCTGATGGTCAATTCGGTGACGCTGAGAACGGGCATGGCTGGTCGTTGAGCTTGTGAAAATTCGGGATGTAGGTTTGGCGACGGGCGTGGCAGGCTGGCAATTGGAAAATGCGATTGTCCCGTCGCGCGATTAAATAAGCGAGGCTTCTGACTTGAAACAGAAGCTGGCCCTGCTCACAGATAGACCTTTTACCCCCTCTCTCTTTCCCCGGCATTATGAAGTTCAAAGGCGTAGTAGCAGACAATCTAGCGGAAATTTACCGTCTAGCTGCGGATCGGTATGAGGATCTGCCAGCATTTGCTGCTCGGCTGCGTAAGGGGGAATTCAAGCCGGTAAGCTATCGGGACCTGTACGATTTCGGGCTTTATCTCGGCTCGGCTTTGATTGAGCTAGGGGTAAAATCGCGGGATCATGTGGGCCTATTGTCCGACAATCGGGTCGAATGGAACATTGCCGATTATGCGATTCTGATGTGTGGAGCCGCTGACGTGCCGCGGGGTACGGATGTCACGAATCAGGAAATCGAATACATTTTGCGTCATTCCGATTCGAAGTTGGTGTTCGTAGAAAATGCCAAATTGCTGGAGCGGGTAATCCGTATCATGCCGAAGCTCGACCGGGTCGAGCACTTGGTGCTGATGGACCCAGACGCCAAAACACCCAAAGGGGTTCTAAGTCTCTACGAGCTGGTTGAGCGCGGAAAAGTCCTCCGAGCAGAGGGAAATCGTGAGATCGAGGAGCGAATGGCGAATATCCAGCCGGACGATCTATTCACTCTGATCTACACCTCGGGCACGACTGGCACTCCAAAAGGCGTCCAGCTTACCCATGCGAATATGGCTTCGCAGGTGCGAAACCTTCCTTTTCCGCTCGAGCCTGACGACAGGATGCTATCGATTTTGCCCATCTGGCATAGTTACGAGAGGATTTTCCATATGATCGCGATCAGCAATGGTTGCTGCACCTACTTTACGAGCCTGCGCACAATCGCCGACGACTTGAAGGCGGTGAAGCCTACGATCATGGCTTCGGCGCCTCGGCTTTGGGAAAATCTCTATTTGCGGATAATGAAAAATGTGCGGGAAGCGCATTGGATTCGCCGCGGTTTATTTAAGGCGGCTTACTTTTCGTCCCGCATGGTGAAAGGTTCGGTATTTTTCTTCCAAGGCAAGGAGCTTGATTTGCACGGGAGAGGATTCGGGGAACGGGTCGTCAAGGGCTTGCTGGGAGGCATTAAGATTTTGTTTTTCACCCCTCTCTACATCGCTTTGAACTCGGTTGTATTGGAGAACTTGAGACAAGTCGTTGGTGGCAGCTTCAAGGGCACCGTCTCTGGGGGCGGAGCGTTGCAGCCCCATGTAGACGAGTTTTTCAACTACATTGGCGTACCGGTGCAGGAGGGTTACGGTTTGACAGAGACCTCTCCTGTGGCGGCAGTTCGTACCATCCCGAAGCTTGTGATTGGTTCGGTCGGGCCGCTTTATCCGGAAACCGAACTGAGAATCGTTGATCTGAACAACGGAGAAATCCTGTACCCGAATAGCTCATTGAAGGGGGACGGACGAGGCTTGAAGGGCGAGATCCACCTGAAGGGGCCGCAGGTCATGAAAGGTTACTACAAGGATCAGGAGTCGACGGACCGGGTATTGCGGGACGGATGGTTCAATACCGGCGATATTGGCATCTACACGTACAATGACTGTCTGAAAATCGTAGGCCGATCCAAGGACACGATCGTATTGTTGAATGGAGAGAATTTGGAACCGATTCCTATCGAAGCTCAGCTCTGCGAATCACCCTTGGTGGATCAATGCATGGTTGTCGGGCAGGACCGGAAGCACTTGGGAGCTTTGATCGTTCCCTCCTTGGATGGATTCGCGTCTGAAGGGATCAAAGCGGCGGATCTAGAGGAGCTCTCGGCGCGCAAAGAAGTGGCCCAGATGATTCGGGCAGAGGCCAAAAGGCTGATCTCGGATGAGAACGGCTTCAAGAAGTACGAGCATATTCACGACCTGCGTTTGTTGCGTAAGCCTTTCGAGGTCGGGGA
This sequence comes from Pelagicoccus albus, assembly GCF_014230145.1. Classification (NCBI taxonomy): domain Bacteria; kingdom Pseudomonadati; phylum Verrucomicrobiota; class Opitutia; order Puniceicoccales; family Pelagicoccaceae; genus Pelagicoccus; species Pelagicoccus albus. The sequence goes on along the minus strand of NZ_JACHVC010000012.1, from coordinate 693,662 downwards.
GGAGATGACGAATACCTTTAAGATCAAGCGGCATGTTGTAGACGAGAAGTATGCCGACTTGATCGATCAGATTTTCGCTGGTTAAGGCAGCCGGTATTAATGTCTGCTCGATAGGGTGAGTCGATTAATTCGATCGAATCGCTAGGTTTCGGGTTGGAACCCCAGTCGCCAACTGTTTTGCTTAGGGTAATGGCGAGCGGCGTTAGGGCCGTTGGCTTAACCCCCATTGCCCATGACCCCGATTTCACGTCGCGATTTGATAAAGTCCGCTGCGGTCGCAACCGCTGGAAGCATCGTCTTTCCGAACATTTTGCTAGGCCAGTCAGGCCAGTCCGCAAATAGTAAGGTCAACCTCGCCTTTATCGGCGCGGGAGGGCGAGCCACCAGTAATATCCAAGCCCTACAGGGAGAGAATATTGTCGCATTGTGCGATGTGGATGAACAGCGGGCAGCGGAGATGAGGGAGTTCGTTCCGAAGGCGAGGTTTTTCAAGGACTATCGCGTGATGTTGGATAAGATGGCTTCGGAAATCGACGCGGTAGTGATTACGACACCGGACCACATGCACTATCCGATCGCCAAATGGGCTTTGGCCCACGGGTTTCATGTATACTGCGAGAAGCCGCTGACTCGTTGTATCTGGGAGGCGCGAGACCTGATGAAGAGTGCCAAGAAATCTGGCCTCATTACTCAGATGGGAAACCAAGGACATACCTTTTCGGGGCTGCGGTTGATTCAGGAATGGTACGCTGCTGGTATTTTTGGAGAGGTTAAAGATGTCTACCACTGGACAAACCGACCCTTCTGGCCGCAGGGCTACCTGGGCCGTTCAAAGGATCCGGTGCCCGCTCATGTTGACTACGATCTTTGGCTAGGAGTCGCTCCAAAGGCTAGCTACTCGGGAGCGATACTCCCCTTCAATTGGCGGGGATGGCGGGATTATGGATGCGGTAGCGTTGGAGATATGGCCTGCCATATCATGGATTCCTCGTACAGTGGCCTAGGCCTTGGGTATCCAGAATGGGTTGAGGCGCAGGGGACTCGTTTTAATGAGAATACCTTTCCATCGGCCATGACTGCTCAGTTCGGTTTTAAAACGAAGAGCGGTAAGGAGCTGACCGCTCACTGGTTTGAAGGTGGCCCGCGTCCACTTGGCATTAAGAATGTCCCAGCAGACTTTTTTAGCAGCGATCAGTATGGCAGAGATACTGCGAATGGCTCTTTCATCGTAGGCGAGGACATCACTCTCTACGTCGACACCTACTCGAGCAGTGTGCGCGTATTCCCCGATGAGAAGTTTCAGGAGATCAAGCCGAAGCTTCCGCCCAAAACATTGCCCCGAATCAAAGGCGGGCCGCAGAAGGAGTTTGCGAATGCGATTCGAGAAGGAGTCATGCCTGGCTCCAACTTCGACTATGCTGCTCCTTTCACCGAAGTCGCGTTGCTGGGCAATGTAGCTCTCTTTGCGGGGGAACGGATTTATTATGATCCTGCCGAGATGAAGGTAAGTAACGTGAAGTCAGCTAACAAATACCTCTACAGCCTTTACGAGTACAACAGGAGCTTCCTGCCATCCTGAATTTGCCCCGATCGCCAACGGTCCACCTATACTGAACATGAAAGAAGAAAACGCTGGAGAAGGATTCCAGATAGATAGTTGCGGAGCGTCTTTGGCGTTCCTCGTTTTGAGGCTTTGGCTTGGAGTTCGCTCGCTTTTGACTGGCCTGGAAAAGTTCGCTGGTTTTGAAAAGAAGGAAAAGCCGCTTCTCGATGAGTTTGGAGAGCCAGACATCAGTGGAGCGATGGTTGCTGTCAAAGAAAAGGTGTATGGGTTTTCCCATTACCATGGCTTGCCGAAGCCACTTTATGACAAATTTGCGGACGAGCCTTTGATGCCACTGTGGATGCTCGATCTCTATTCTGGCGTCCTCGGTTATATCCTGCTGGCTTTGGGAATCACCCTGATTGTTGGAGCCCTTCCTCGAATAAGCCTATTGGCGAGCGGCTTGGTCTACACAAGCCTCTCGGTTGGGTTGATCCTTCTGAATGAAAGTGGAGGAATCGCCTGGTTGGGCATCCATGTGGTGTTGGTCGCTCTCGCCCTCTTGCTGGTTCGCTACAACAAGTACGCATTCCTAAATAAATGTTAGTTAAGAAAGATCGTCCGCATGACTGATTATCAAGATAGCCGTTCCATTTTTCGTAGGGATTTTATTAAGACAGGTTTGGTTGCCAGTGGGGGAATCCTAATCGCTCCTCACCTCGCTAAAGCTCAAGGTTCACCCAATGGGGAGATAAACATAGCTTTGGTAGGACTGGGCGTCCAAGGCCGTGTTCTGTTGGATTCTATGCTTAACATTCCTGGTCTTCGTTTCCGGGCCGTGTGCGACATATGGGAATATAGCCGGACCTACGGATTACGAAAGTTGGCCAAGGAAGGGTTCGAAGTGAATGTCTACGAGAATATCGAGGACATGCTCGAAAAAGAGAAGGATTTGGATGCGGCAGTTATTGCTACACCCGATCTTTGGCACTCGCGGCATGCCAATTTGTGTCTTGAAGCGGGGCTCCATGTTTATTGCGAAAAGATGATGGCCCGTACTGTAGAGGAAGCCCGCTCTATGGTGCTTACTGCCAGAAAAACAGGCAAGCTGCTTCAAATAGGGCATCAACGAAGAAGCAATCCTCGCTATCAGCACGCCTACAACAACCTCATCAAGAAGGCTAAAATTCCGGGGCGAATTACCAATATCAACGGTCAGTGGAATCGTGCTGTGACACCCGACGTCGGTTGGCCCAAGAAATACGCTATAGACGATGCGACGCTGACACGATATGGCTACAAGGATATGCACCAGTTTCGCAACTGGCGTTGGTTCAAGGATCTCAGCGGTGGGCCAATATCTGATCTGGGTGCCCATCAAATCGATATCTATAATTGGTTCCTCGATGCGTATCCAAAAAGTGTATTCGCTTCGGGTGGGGCTGATTATTACCCGACCCGTGAATGGTATGACAACGTGATGGTGATCTACGAATACGATACCAGTTATGGTCCCGTGCGGGCTTTCTACCAAACTCTAACCACTACCAGCGCAGGCGGCGGATATTGGGAGTACTTTATGGGAGACGAGGGAGCCATTAAGTTTTCTGAGAACCCAGCTCTATCAAAGATCTTCCGCGAAGAGCGAGCTCCGGAATGGGAAAAGTGGATCGACTTGCATTATCTGACACAAGAGGAAGCTCCTCCTGCTCAAGAGGCCGATAAAGTGGATGTTAGGGAAACGGCTCCGCTGGCTAAGTTTGATATTCCCATTGTCTTAAATAAGCCTCCCCATCAGCCGCATCTTGAGAACTTCTTTGCAGCGGTTCATGGTGATGCAGAACTAAACGCTGACGCGGAACATTCGTTCAAGAGCGAAGTTGGGATTTTCAGAGTGAATGAAGCGGTCGAGGCGAAGAGCGTTCTCGAGTTCTCACCTTCCGACTTCGAAGTGTAAGTACTAGCGATTATGTATAAAAGAATTCTAGCAATCATAGCTGTATCAAGTTTTTCAGCACTAGCCATAGCTGAGAAATCTCCTATTGAGCTGGAGTATCCAGCTCCGTTTCTCTCCGGCACTCCGGTTCCAATCGTCCTGCCAAATCTTGAGTCCGCCGACACGCCACCTCCCGTTGTCCTTGCTCCTGACGGAGTCGAGAACCTCGCTTATGGCAAAGAAGTTACTTCAAGTGACGATTTTCCGATCATCGGAGAGCTTGAGTTGCTCACTGATGGAGACAAGGAGAGCGAGGAAGGTTACTTTGTGGAGCTCGCACAGGGACTACAGTGGGCTCAGATAGATCTCGAAGAGGAGGCCACCATTTATGGAATCGGCCTTTGGCATTTTCATTCTCAGAAACGTGCTTATGTGGATGTTGTTATCCAGGTTTCGAATGATGAGTCCTTTTCTGGTGGAGTGGTAACCTTGTATAACAACGACCATGACAATTCGGCAGGTTTTGGGGTCGGTAAAGATATGGCTTACATCGAAACCAACAAAGGTAAGCTAATCTCTGGCAAAGAAGCGAAAGCGAGATACGTACGTTTGTATTCAGATGGTAATACAAGTAATGAGATGAATCACTACGTAGAGGTTGAGGTGTTTGGTTCCTATTAGGAGAGTAATTAAGCTGTTCTGGATCCCGGCTTTGATTACGCTGGGGTTCGCTTTGTGGCTGCGAATCGAGAGTTCGCAGCTTCGTCTTTTCCATGCGGATGAGGGAGTGCAATCTTATCAAGCGTGGCGTTTGATCGAGACGGGAGAATATCGTTACGACCCGACTGAGCATCATGGACCACTTCTCTACTATTTGACGGATTGGTTTTCTTCGTTGCTGGTCGATGATTCTGCGGAGTTGAACGATGCGTCCATGCGTTGGATACCGATTGGCGCAAGTATTCTAGGCTTAGCTCTCGGGCTTTTCGCTTTGGGCAGAAAACAAAAAGGCAGGGCTCTCGTGTGGGGACTGTTGATCGCAGCTAGTCCACTTTGTGTGATCTATGGAGCTTATTATATTCAGGAGGCGATACTTGTCAGTCTTACCCTAGCCTTGTTTTTGACGCTTCAACTGTACCTCAAAAAGAACTCCATCGGACCCGCGATATTGGCAGGTCTCCTGTTCGGGCTGATGCATGTTACTAAGGAGACGGCAGTTATTCATTTGTTCGCTTTAGCTAGCTCGGTGGTTTGCATTCGGTGGATACAGGGGGATCTGTCCAAGGTGTTTCGAGTTAGTTCGCTTCTTCACCTCTCGCTTGCGACTGGGATTGTCGTCGCCTTGCATTGTATATTCTTTTCATCGTTTTTCGAGAATCCGGCTGGGATAAGCGATGGCATCAAGGCCTTCTTCAATTATGCGGAGCGCTCCGAAGGAGCAGGACATGAGAAGCCATTTTTCTATTATTTAGAAATCCTCTCTCCTCAGACCGTTGAAGGCGTAAAGTGGGGGGAGGGAGTCTTTTTACTTTTATGCGTGTATGGTTCCTTTCTGCTATTGCGGCGAGTCAAGGTGGATGCTCTAGGAGCATCGATTTGCCTTTCCGGTTGGGTGATGCTGCTTCTGTATAGCTTGATTCCCTACAAAACGCCATGGCTCTTGCTTACGCCGTACTTGTTTTTGAGCTATGGAGTCGCGACGGCTGTCGCCGATACGATTAAGTTGTTCTTTCAAGAGGAATGTTGGGTTAGGAAATTGGCAGTGGGTATCCTTGGATTTACTATACTGTCGCTGCTCGGATGGGAGCTAAGGGGAAATCTGGAAAAGGCTGTATTCAGATACGCGAGTGCCTCACGAAATCCTTACCTCTACATGCATACCAGCCCGCGTTACGAAAAGCTATTGGAACGAATTGACTCGGTTGGTGACGATGTTTCAATTTCGGTTGTTAGCCCGGATGCGGCTTGGCCTCTGCCTTGGCATTTGAGGACCCGGACCAAGGTAGGTTTTTGGTCGGATCTTGAGGGTTATCGAACGGGGCGTGTTGATATTATAGATACGCGGTTACTCGACGCTAATCAGCTGAATGGGGAGATAGGCGAGTTTTGGGAGTTGCATGGACTGCGCCCAAACACCTTGCTTGCTTTAAGGGCCGACCCCGAAGTCGCTCGCCTTTGGATCCAAGCCGATGTTGAAGATCAATAGAAAGGAAGGTTTATCTGAGTTCAGGCATCAGGCTATGGCGACTGATCTGGTACTTTCTACGGGTGGAGTCGATCGCGACTATGCGAGCCAGGTGGCACAGTGCTTTTTTGGACGGATCGACGAGATCGAAAAAAAGCTAAGTTTGTATTTGGAAAATAGTGACGTAACGCGGATTAATCTCTTGGAAGTCGGTTCGCGAACGAAAATTAGTACAGAGTGTATCGAGTGCTTGATGCTTGCCGTACAGGCTAGCTCGGTGACGAGACAGCGGTTTCATCCCATGCTTGGCACGCTGGCCCTGCGAGAGAAAGGTGAAGTACCTCCATATTTAAGACACATCTCTTTGTCGGAAAAAGAGGAGTCTTTTGACGAAGCCCTGGAGATTGATCCAGCAGGACGGACTGTTTTGAAGTGTCGAGAAGGAGTTCTTCTGGATTTAGGTGGGATTGGTAAAGGCTTTGCTTTGGATGAAGCTATGATGGAAATCGAGGATTGGGAAGTGCCTCAGATCTTGGCGAATTTTGGCGGGAGTACTCTGCTCTTTAAAAACGCAAACCGAGATGACCCTTGGAGTGGATCTCTAGATGGAACTGAATTGGAGCCCTTTTTTAATGGAGCGATTTCAAGTTCCGGTCTTGGTTTCCAAAGAGGGCACATAGTGTCTACCAAAGACAGAGTGGTAGAATGGAAACGAAGCTACTCCCGATGCGAGTCAGCGGGATTGGCTGACGCTTTGAGCACAGCAGCCTTTCTGATGGATGAGAAGGAATTGGCAGAATGTTCTTCAGTGAATTCAAGCTTCGACTTGGCTGTTGTTGGAGAGAACAGAAGTTGGGGAATGGATACGTTTAGGAAGTGGATCGGGACGTGATGGACTGTTTTTTAGTGGTTCCCTGCTTGAGGGAGAGTGGCCGAGTTGAGGGCTTCTTACGCGAGCTCTGTGAAGAGGTAAACGCATCTGAGTTGTCTATTGGTTTGCTATTGGTGGACGATGGATCGGGGCTCTCCGAAGTCGAGGCACTGCGGCGCATTGTTGCTAGGCTGCGAAATGACTACCCTTTTTTGGAGGAGGTGTATGCGATGCAGAAACATCTCGGAAAAGGAGCGGCTATTCGATCGGGTTGGCGTTTAGCTCCGAGTGATTCCGTGCTGCTTGGGTTCGTTGATGCGGATGGATCGGTGTCGGCGAGCGAGACCGTACGAGTTTTACGGGATGCTCTGGAGGAGAAGGATCTGTGTTTGGTAATGGCGAGCCGTAGGGCGGTAGGGGCTAAGGTTGAACGATCGGGAATTCGAAAGTGCGTGGCGGCTGGGTTTGCTGCGATGGTTAAGCTCGTCTATGGTGTCGGGGTTTTGGATACGCAGTGTGGCTGCAAGTTCGTGGATAACGCTTGGTTTCAAGCTTACAGTCTGGAGTTAAGGGAGCTGGGTTTTGGCTTCGATTTGGAGCTGATTTTGAAGGCTCGTGAAACCGGTTGTCCCATGCGGGAAGTAGGCGTGGTTTGGACGGAAGTCGAGGGAAGCAAAGTCGGATTATCGACACTATGGAATCTTGGTAAGCGGGTTTTGTTGCGGCGTATTGGGCAGACATCCGAAAAATAAAACGCCCCGATCCAATTGCAGATCGAGGCGGAGAAATCTGAGGTCTCAGGCTTAGCCGTTTCTAACGCAGTGCTTCCAGCTTGTTGTGTCGAACGAAGTAGAGTGCTGCGGAGGTGAAGAGGAGGTAAAGGCCGATATCGTCTACCTTGGAATTATCACCCAGTACCATTTGGCCATACGCGAGGGAGACAAAGGTTAGAGCGATCAAAGCGAGGACCCATTTGGTTTTTACTCCGACCAAAAGCAGGATGCCCAAGACGATTTCGACGTAGCCAATGCTGTAAGCGTAGAGGCTTATCAAAAAGCCAGGGATATCTGTCTTTTCGAAGGCTCCAATGATCCAAGTGGCGAACCCGTCGTAATATTGGGCAAAGGCGTAGTCACCCTCTTGGGTTTTGAATTTTCCGAGTCCGGCGAGCAGAAAGCGGAGTCCGATAAAGAGTCGCAGCGAGATGAAGGCCCAGCTTTCTGCTGACCAGTGTAGAGGCGACCCGCCGCGTTGCGTGGTCTTTCGTGGCATGTGGGGTATTAGGGGGTTGGGGTTGTTCGGCGAGCGGAAACCATTTCCGGATTCCGAACGCGAATTAGGGATATGGCAAATCAGGGTTTAATGCTTCCCTGAGTGAAGAGGGTGTTTTTTACCTCGTCGTTTTCGGTATGAAACCATTCTGCATGGGCTATCCTTCGCATGAAGTAAGTGACCACCGTGGAGGTATTGACGATGAAAAAGGAGTAGAGGAGAGCGGGCCAAAGGATCTGGTTGGCCAGCTCTTTGTTGTCCCGAAAGGTGAGAAGGATGATCGCGAATGCGAGGGGCCCGTTTTGGATGCCCGTCTCGAGCGAAACGGTGCGACAGCGACGTCGACTTAGCCCGAGCAGGCGGCTGAGCCAATATCCGAAGAGAAAACCTCCCAAGCCGAGTCCTATGCTGGTGAACAGGATCGAGGGATCGGAGCTGATCATTTGATCAAAATTCCGGGGTAACCAGCTCACGATGAGGAAAAGGATCACGATGATGCCCAAAGCTGATCCGGTATCCTCCATGTTTTTGGCCCAACGTCGGCTTTTGTGGTGTAGATACATTCCGCCCGCCACGGGTACGAGGCAGCCGAGTAAGGAGACGATTACCTTGCCGGTATCGACCTGCAGGTCACCGGCTTCAAAGGGCCCTGCGTATACGGTGAGGAGGATCGGCATCGCCACGAGGGCTGCCCCCGTGGTGATTGAGCTTAGTGAAATGCTAAGGGCTAGGTCTCCTTTAGCGAAGTAGTTGAAAAGGCTGGAGGTCGTGCCGGAGGGGCAACATGCGACGATAATGATTCCAACTGCCCAAACATTGGGCATTTCGAAAAACTTAGCCATGCCGAAGGCCAAGGCCGGCATAATGATGTATTGGGATAGGAAGCCAACTAAGACAGGTTTGGGCGTTTTGATGGCGCTTTTGAAGTCGCTCAGTGAGAGGGAACATCCAAGCCCAAACATGATAACGACAATCATTGCCTTGAGGAGGCTTTCCTCGAGCGGGGTGATCATTGGTGGCGTAAGCTATTGATTGCCATCTGGTTTTCCAGAAAATAAATGCCGCAGACAGCTGTTTCATCGCCTCTCATTCTAGGGGCGAATCCGGGGAAACTTGGAGGATCCCCTAAAATATCTGCTCTGGACGACGATTAGGGGAGTAATGAACCGACTTCTTCTCATGGCGGCGTTGGCTATTGCTTGCGTTTGCACGGCTCGGGATTTTGAGCCAGACGAGGAAGAGATCTCAAATCACCGTAGGGAGCTCTTCGCTCTCGCTCGCGATTACATTGTAGAGACTTTCAATTTGGATCTAACGGATGAGTGTCACTTCAATCCGGTTCGTTTCAATTCCAATGGCGTTTGGGGCAATTTTGATGCTCGTATCAAGGAGCTCGGAGCCGATCGTTTCGAGGTAGAAGGGTGGGTCAGCGCCAAAGGGCACGATCGCAACCGTCTTCGCTGGAAGGTGCACATTCGTTATGGAATGAGTGATCCCGAAGCGTGGCGCTACCACAAGATTGGCGAGGATTTGACGGTGAAACCAACGATCCTTGGTTGGAAGCTTGGCGACTATAACAGCGTCAGCTACAAGGCGGAATACGATCCGCAGTTTAGCATCAAAACCTTCCGCTGAGCTAGCCGCCCAGTTTCTTCTTGAAGGCGGCGGTCGGGAAGTACTTGCCGGGGCAGAGCGTATGTTTGGGGTGGATCAAGGTATGCGTTGTGACCCGTGCCACAGGTACCTGCGTATTTGCCATGAGGTAGCGAACCAAGGCCTCGAGCGTAGCCATTTGTTTGGCGGTCGGCTTTGTTTTCGAGAAGTCCCCGACCAAGCAAATGCCGATGCTAATCTGGTTGAGGGTATAGCTGGCCAGGTGCCCGCCTTGTATCTGGCGTTTCCATCGGTCTCCGATGGCTAGCTCTCCATCGCCCATCCCGTTGCCGTTGCCGATGACGAAGTGGTAGGCGAGTCCGTTGACCATGTTTCTCTCCTCGCGGTGGAAGCGGTCGAAAGCCTTGGCAGATCCGGATTTGGAGGCGGAGTGATGAATGACGATGTGTCTCCACTTATCCTTGTTGGGCCTCGTTTTCCTCAGAGCTGACAGATCGCTGGTGGATAATTGGGGAGCTCCGCGACTTGTGGTGATGCCGGCGTGGGACGGTATCTTTATGACTTGCCCGATCTTTATTCGGCTCGGATTGCTGATAGAGTTGAGGCTGGTGATCGTTTTCAGCGCGACTCCATAATCACGGGCGATGTCGGAGAGGCTGTCACCTCGACGGATGGTGTAGTCGATGTACTGTGGTTTGCCGTCCGGGATCCTGAGCTTTTGGCCGACCGAAATCAGATTCGCATCATCGAGATCGTTGGCGCTTTTGAGGGCTTGTACCGAAACCTGATAGGCACTGGCTATTTCCGTAAGAGTTTCGCTGGCTTGCACCGTATGCTCACCGGTGGATGAGACGGTTACGTTTGGGGCGGCGGGTTTTGCAGCCAAGCCTGGGATTACAAGAGTTTGGCCGATACGTATGCGGTTTGCATTGGTGATCTGGTTGGCCGTTTTTAGTTCCTGGATCGTGACGCCATATCGTTTGGCTATCTCGTCTAAGGTTTCTCCGGACCGCACGGTGTGCTTGGCTCCGGTCGCGACTGAAACGCCTGGTATCGTGAGTTTTTGGCCGATCGAGATACGATTGGCGTTCGTGATATTGTTCGCGTTTTTTATCTCCTTAACGGAGACCCGATACAGATCCGCGATCTCGGCGAGTGTCTCTCCCTTGCGGACGCGATGCTCGACAGCGGCGCTTGCGACTTGACCGGTTAAGGCAAGGAGAAGGGCTACGACTGTGAGGATCTTAGGCATGGGCGGGTTAGCTGGCCTTTTTTTTGCGGCGCTTTTTGAGCTTTTTCAATTTGTCCCAATCCTCCTTGCGCACGATGTGGCCAACACAGTTTTCTGACCCGCAAAGACAAGGGTGCTCTTTCCAGTGTTCCAAAGCATACCCGTAGTCGAAAGTGATTTCGTCGCCCTCATTTATGTCGGTCAGAGAAACAAGCCAGATCTCGCCCTCGACGTTTTGTGCTTCGCAATTGGGGGAGCAAGAGTGGTTGGCTAGCCGGGCGATGTTCCACTCGAAGTTTCCGTCGATATCAGTCTTTTCGTCCAATTCGAAGATGTAGACGGCTCCGACATCCTCTTCCAGGGATCGTTCGTGCTGGGAATTGGCTCGACGGGTAGATTCCTTTTTTTTGATCAGCTCGCCAAGGTACTGAATGACGTACTCGCCCTCTGGGATATCAGAAGCGGCGAATAGTCCACGATTGTGGATTGCGGATTCTGAGGTTCGCACGTAGGGAAACTCGGGTGGCTCTCCGTTTTCATCGAGTCCCAGGTAGACGGGAGCCTTCTTCTTCTTGGTTGATTTCTTGGTTTTGGAATCTTTGCCCATTTTGTTGGAGAAGGTGGTTCAGGGGCGAGGGATCTGTTGGGATTGGCTAGAGGAGAGACGTTCGAAAGCAATCAATTTCTGTCGGCTGGTTTCGCCTCGCACGATCTTGATTTGGTTTTTGGATACGCCGACTTGTTTGGCGAGAAAGGCAATCAGGGCTTTGTTGGCCTTTCCGTCTTGGGGTGGCGTTTGGATTCTTACCTTTAGGGATCCGTCTGCCTGCCAGTCTGCCATTTCGTTGCGCGAAGCGTTCGGGACGACTTTGACCAGCAGGGTTTCAGTAGTGGTGGAGGAACTCGGCATGAGTAGTGGAGTCCTTATTGGGCGCTTGCCTTTCTGCGGCGATCTAATTCTTAAAGGGTAGAGGGAAACGATCATGTTGAACCAGAAAAACAGAGAACCGAATTTTATCGAGAAGCGCCGTCAGTGGAAGAGCAAGATGGAGAAGCCGCTCTCCCGCCGTACTTTGATGATGATCCTTCCGGCTCTGATCCTTAGTGTCTTCGTCATGATGTCGGCTCCCTACCTCAAGATTATCATCGATGAGTTTCTCAACAAAGGAACGGAGATGAGCACGCCGATGGAGCTCAATATCGCGGACGAGAAGAAGGTGGAAAAGGAAGGGCCTCCTCCTGATCCGGATGCCGTACTTCGGCAAGAGTACCGCGACAAACTGGACGCGGAAGGTTTCGATTGGCGGAAGAAGCCCGAGTTGGAGATGGATCCAATCAACTTGGCCGAGGAGAAGCCGATCGATGTGAAGCCAGTGGATGTGGAGCTTCCCAATACGATGACGGAGCTTCAGTCCCGATCTAAGTCGGGTGAAACTCCGTCGCAGTGATGTCAGTGCCCAGCTTGAACAGCTGGCAAATTCACGGTAACGATTAGCTCATCAACAGGCAGTATAATCGCCCTGTATGATAGAGTCCGCCTGGTGGAGGGCGTCGCTAACGTCGGTTACGATATTCCACAACGTCTGTTCTCCTTCGCCGAGCAAATTCAGAACAAGAAGGTCTGGTCCGAGAGCTTGGTCTGGGACTTCGTCCACTTCTCTGATCACGCCGGTGATCCATTTGGATAGATTGAGAAGGCAGGCCAATTTGCCCGTGGTTTTGCAATCCAAGGGGGAGTACTGGAAGCGAATCGGATCGATCAGGCTGGTAGGCAATCCCCACTCTTTGAGCATGCTGTAGCAGAGACCGGAGCGGTTGTACATTTGCAAACGGTTGTTGATGTGGTCGAACTCTGGAGCGGATTCGATCTCCTCATCGTCTTTGCTGACGACGGCTTCCGCTAAGGAATGAATCAAGCCAATAGCGTATGCTTGGTGTTGGTCCAAATTGTGTTTATCGGCGAGAATTTCCATGCAGATTGCACAGGTAATGGATCGCTTCCACAAGTCGGTTGGGAAAACGCGATCCTCGCTGCCTCTCGGATAAGAGTAGAGCCCCAGCAGATCGTACATCCGCTGGAAGCCGAGAGCCGTGAGCGCTTCTTCGAGACTGGTATACCCTTCGGGCTTTCGGTCTGGCAGGAGATTCGCCTCCCTTAAAATTCTGGCGGTGAGAAGGGGTTCGAGTCGTACAAGGGGAACGATTTCATCTGGGTTCACGCTACCCTCGGCCACTATAGCTCTGAGGCTCTTTCCGATTCGTGCTGCGGGGTATAGGGTTTCGAACCTTTTTTGAAGATCGTCTAGGGTCGGATTGACTGGGTCCATGCACTGTCAATTCGCCGGCAAGGCCTTATTGTTTAGAGTCTTGGGGCGGAATTGGTAATCAAGCTCAGCGGGAGGGTTTTCAAAGCCGTAAGTACCCTGAGTTCCCGTGGTGTCTAGGCTCTATGGAATGACGATAGGGGGGCTCAAGCTGTCCGAAAACAAACGACGCTACTTGCCGGTCACATTTTGTGATTCGATCATCCCATATAGCTCCGAAATCATAGATCTGATCGAGCGGAGGTGTCGCAAATCCTCTTGTTTGAGATCGATCTTTCGTCCGTGAGAAACTGTGCCCACGATGATCGATTTCAATTCATGCTTGTAGGTCACCGGTAGGATAATGAAGGAACTGGTTTCGCCGGCGGAGTGGATCCAGTCAGGTATGATCGAGCGGATCTTACCCACGTTGGTATCCTCGATCAGGACGTCCTCCTTGCGAGCCAAGCAGATTGAAAAAATATCCTTTTTCTCTGGGGCGAGAATAGGTCGATTCTTCACCTTTGAATATAGGTCCCCATTTCCGTAGCGGGCAGAGAGGCAATGGTCGTCGAATTCTTCGCGCACGAAAATCAGGCAGTTCTCCAAGTCGGCGGCTTCACGGAAGGCAGTGCTCACGGAGCTGAATACTTGCTCCAATTTGAATTTCGCCCCGGGAACAAGACAGGCTTCGATGGATTCGACGGCTTGAGCAAAGGTGGCGTTGGAAAAGGTAGCCCTCTCCGATTCAGTCATCTCGGAGACTGACTTCTGCTTCAGTTGAGCGGAGATGCGTGCAAACGGGGGAGGTTCGGGTAGAGGATCTCCATTCAGTCGAGCTTGAAGATTCACCGAGCCGGGAGATAGGCTATCGCTCAGGCCAACGGCTCTATTGAGGGTGGTGAGCTTTTGCTCTACCGTGATAAGCGCTTCGTTAACGAGTTCAGGGCTTATGGGGTAAGCTCCGGAAAAGACCGATAGTGTCTGCTCCAGGGACTGGCTAAAGTCCTGGGGCGAAACCTGCTCGTCAAAGACAATTGAGCAGACCCGCCCTGATAGTTCTGACAGGACGAGAATCTGGTCCTCCAATCTTGTGGCAGGACGCTTCAAATGAGCATCCTCCAAAGGCGAAAGCGATTGTAGGATTCCTTTGGGGAGATTCGTCTGCTGCAATATGTGTCTTCCGACTTCGATTGGGGTAAGCCCAAAAACGTGCTTGAAGGCTTCGTCCTCCCGCATGTCGAGAGCGTGGGAGCGGGCTAGTCGATAGTTGTCGACTAGGAAAGTGGATAGCAGAATCCGGCCATAGTTCCTGAGGGATGCAGATACAAAAACGACCTCGGATCCTTCTTCATTTTCGTCAGGCAAACGGTGTAACTCTTCCGCGAGCATGCCGCTGCAGACGCATAGGGCAGCGGTGTTTCTCTGTTCATAGGTATTGCGGCCTTCCCCTGAGTTTTCTGCTAGCATCAGGGATATCGCTAGATTTCGGATTTTCTCGAAACCTACTGTATGGAGAGCTTCAGAGATGGTGCTGATCGGAACCCCGCTCGGATTATAGCCCAAAGTATTCGCGGCGCTGATTACCTTCTCTGTAATCGTTGGGTCTCGCCCGATCATCAGAGAAAGCTCGCTGATTGAGATGCTGAACGCCTTGGCAGCTAGTTGCTGGATCAATTGAATGATCTCAGTAATAGCGGTGGTGCGCTCTTCGGATAGGGCCTTCTCAATCTCGGCCAATGTCTTTCTGGCAAGCCTACTCGGCATACTTCAAAATGTGGGGTGTTAAAGAAAACTACTGGGATAGAACACCCTAGCTAAACTCAGAAAGCAAACCTGAGATGTACAAGTTTTCAATCTGAAGCCGGCTTTTACACACTATTCTCATAATCAGCGCTTTGCAAACTCTTGGCTTTGGGGCGGAACTTGTTGTTGCCATGGCGTTGAAACGGTTTTTGCTTGCTCCGGTGAGGCCCCGATCTGGGTGTCTTTTTTTTTAATCTATGGGTAACGGCATATGGATTGGTCTTTCGGCTCTCGCAGTCGGATTTCTCCTCGGCTACATTGTGTTGCGTTGGGGGATGAGGCAGTCTCGCAAGCGGGCTAAGTTAGACGCGGATAATCTCTTGGAGATGGCCCGCCGCAAGGCGGAGATCGAGACCCTGGACGCGCGAGCTAAGGTGGAACGCGAAATCGAGGGACTGCGAACCGATTTCGAACGAGCCGAACAACGGGCTGAGTTGGAGATCGAGATGAAGCTCAAGGAGATCCGCTCGCACGAAGAATCAATAGGCGCCTTGGATCACCAGCTGGAGTTGCGGCAAAAGCGAATCGAGAAGGAACTCGATGAGCTGCAGGAGAACCGAACCAACTTAGCCCAGATGTCCGCCAACATGCAGCGGACGATGGCCAACCTCGCTTCCATGGATGTCCAGGAGATCAAGGAATCATTGAGGGAGCAGGTTCGCCTCGATTGTTTGGAGGAGCTGAAGAATTTGCGTAAAGATGTCCTAGAACGATCTGAGGCAGACATTCACCGTGAAGCTCGGAGAACCATTTTGGCGGCCATGCAACGCATCGCCAGCAAGCCAAACAACGATATCACCGCTGCGATCGTTCAGTTGCCGAACGACGAGATGAAGGGCCGCATCATTGGTCGGGAAGGCCGCAACATCAAATGCTTCGAAACCGCGACCGGCACCACTCTGCTGATCGATGAATCGCCTAGTATGGTGATGGTTTCCTCTTTCGACCCAGTCCGCCGAGAGATCGCAAAAACAGCTCTCGAGCGACTTGTAGCGGACGGTCGCATCCATCCGGCGACCATCGAGGAGTTTGTTAGCGAGGCGAGAAACGATGTAGACCAGATCGTTGAAAATGCGGGAGACGCGGCCGTATCCCACCTCAAGATTTCTCGCGTCCATCCGGAAATCATTACCCTCTTGGGTAAACTCAAGTTTCGCACCTCTTACTCTCAAAACGCCCTCGAGCACTCGGTGGAAGCAGGTTTTCTCGCTTCGATCATCGCATCGGAATTGGGACTGGATCCACACATCGCTAAGCGTGCCGCCTTGCTGCATGACATCGGCAAGGCAATCGATGGTGAGTATGAGGGCAGCCATGCCATGGTGGGAGCCGAGTTTGTGAGAGCCCGCGGAGAAGATCGTATCGTGGTCAATGCGGTGGCAGCCCACCACGAGGAAGTGCCGCCGGAATCGCTCTATGCTGCGGTGGTTATCCTTGCCGACACTATTTCAGCTGTCCGTCCCGGCGCTCGCTCCGAGACCTTAACTTCCTATATCGACAGGCTGAAGGAGCTCGAGGAAGTGGCATTGTCCTTCGAAGGAATCCGCAGCGCCTACGCGATCCAAGCTGGGCGCGAAGTGCGAGTTATCGTCGATCCGCGTCAGATCTCAGATGGAGACGCTCGTAAGTTGGCTCGCGAGATACGCGACAAGATCGAGGAGCACCTCGAGTTCCCGAGCACAATCCGCGTGACAGTTGTCCGCGAGCAGCGGTTTATCGAGACGGCGAAGTAGGGCGGGCGACCTATTTATTTAGGATTTGCACCACCGCTTCGTGCAAATCCGCATTGGCAGCCAAACAAGATTCACCCTTGGCCGGATTGTCGCCAAACCAGTCGCTAATCCCAGCCTTTGCTCCACGAAGGATGGGCACGAGGGCCATGATGTCCCAAGGGTTCATGATGGGGTCGAGCATTATGTCGGCCTTGCCTGTGGCCACGAGGAAGTAGCCAAAACAGTCGCCCCAAGTGCGGCAGAAACGGGTCTTCGCGAGCAGGTCTTCGAAGTTGGGGCCACTCTGGAATTCTGCCACAGACTGGACGTCGGTGGTGAGCACTATCGCATCGGAGAGGGCGATTCCGGTGCGGGAGGCAATTGGTTTTCGGTTGCAGAAAGCTCGCTCATTATCGCCGGAGAGGCGTTTATGGACGGCGGGATAATTTATGGATCCGAAGAGGGGTTCGCCATCTTTGAGCAGAGCGATCATCGTTCCGAATAGGGGAGAGCCGGCGGTAAATGTTTTGGTGCCATCGATGGGATCCACTACCCATTGATATTCAGCATCTTGGTTTGTTTCCCCGAATTCTTCTCCCATGATTCCGTGCTCAGGGTACACCGTTTCGATCGCGGTCCGGATCATCTGCTCCGCTTTTCGGTCAGCCGCGGTTACTGGCGTGTCGTCGCTTTTTGAAAGTACTTCGAGGTCGGGCGACTCGAAATAGTCCATGATGATGCGTTCCGTTTCTTTGCAGAGTTTTCCGGTGAAAGCGTCGAATTCTTCGAATTGCATAAGGGGTGGAGATTGGTCCGCTTGTCGCGGGTGTTAAACATAAAAAGTTTCTTAAGGAATCCTCCGTACATCTAGGCTGTTGCAATGCCAGTAGAATTTCCTTTGCTGGGTGTTATGGATCCTTATTGGGACGATCTGCCAATCCATGTCATCGACTTTGAAGGCGGTCCGCACTGCGGAATCGTGGAGTATGGCGTTGTCTCACTTAAAGGCTCTCGGATCGAAAACGTATCGACCCGGCTGTGCCTGCCCAAAGCCAGTATTTCGCGCAAGGAGCAAGCGACCCACGGCATCAGCAACGATGCGGTCAAAGGCTTGCTTCCCTTCGCCAATGAATGGGATCGATTTGCGAATTTGCGGGAAACAGGTCCCTTGGCTGCCCACTTCGCCTCGGCGGAGAATTCCATGATCAAGTCCGTATTTCCCTATGCGAGAAGATCCGAGAACTGGATACAAACCGGTTCGAAAGGAACGGATTGGGGGCCATGGATCGACACGGGATACCTTTACCGCAACTATGGTGACGACGGCTCGACTCTGAAGCTGGAGGATTTGGTGCACCGCTGGGAGCTGCAGCACGAGCTAGACGAGCTCGCTGTCAAATATTGTCCGACCGATCGTCGTCACTACCACTGCGCTTTGTACGACGCCCTCGCCAGTGCCTTGTTGCTCTTGCTTTATTGCAGTGAGTTAAGAGACGGACGGGCCAGCATTCCACAGTTGTTGATCGAGAGCCAGGGAAGCGCTGCTCGCAAACAAGCCGCGGAACAGCAGCAGCTTTTTTAGTCTATTGGAAGATGGGGAATTAGTTGGCCATCCCGATGCTCGCCTTTTGGCTTTGAAACCATGATTGAGGCGAAATGCGTTTACCATGATCGGGCTGAGCTCGGCGAAGGCGTTCTTTGGAGCGAATCGCTTCAACGTTTGTACTGGATCGATATTTTGGGTGAGCGGGTATGCCGCTTCGATCCTAAAAGCGGCAAGAATGAGGCGATGCAAGTGGGCCAAGCGGTTGGAACGGTTGCGGAAACAAAATCCGGAGAGTTGCTCCTCGGCCTCAAGGACGGAGTTTACCAGTTCAATTTCGAAACTGGAGAAGGTGTTAAGCTATGCGATCCGATGGCTGGGGATCCGCTCAATCGACTCAACGATGGGAAGGCGGGTCCTGACGGTAGGTTTTACGTTGGTTGTGAGGGGCCTGAGAACCAACAGTGCTTTTATCGTGTTGAACGCAATGGTTCCGATTTCTCGGTTCTAAAGAAATCGGTGACTTGCTCTAATGGTCTCGCTTGGAGCGGTGATTCGAAAACGATGTATTACATCGATAGTCCGGAGCGAGTTGTTTGGGCCTATGATTTCGACATCGATACGGGTTCTATAAGGAACGAGCGAGTTGTCGTCGATGTGCGAGGTAGCCAAGCGGTACCTGACGGGATGACGATCGATGCGGAGGGTATGTTATGGGTCGCTTTTTGGGACGGCGGCTGCGTTCGCCGTTTTGATCCTCAAACGGGCAAGGCCTTGCTTCAAGTCGATTTACCTGTGTCCAAGGTGACGTCATGTGCGTTTGGTGGTGAGGATTTGGATACGCTATATATCTCGACTGCGAGTGTGGGCTTTGAAGAATCCGATTGGGATCGGGAGCCATTGGCCGGGGGCGTCTTTTCCTGTAAGCCCGGCGTTTCAGGAGTCGCGAGTTATCAATTTGGTTGAAGGAAAGGTCTAGATGAGAGTTGCCGACGAGAGGGAACGGTGATCATCTTCTAGTCAGTGACCTGTTACCCCACTCTCTTGTCACCGTTGGCTCGCCCTAGCCTACGGATTCTATTCCTGTGTATGCTTTGGACCTCTCTTTTGAGTGGTTCGAGTAGCGCCCGAGGAGGCGTGCGAGAAACTGAGCCGGTGCCAATACTGTCTATCCAGGATAGGATTGAGGCATTGAAAGCGGAGATCGCTTATCACGACGAACTGTACTACCAGAAAGCGACGCCGGAAATCAGCGATGCGGAGTATGATTTGCTTAAGGAAAAGCTTCGCTCGCTCGAGCAATTGTATTCCGAAGAACTTACTGTCGATACGATTGGCGATGATCGTCAGGCCGGTGTTAATGAATCGAAGCATGGTGCCCCGATGCTTAGCCTTGAAAAGGCGTATTCAAAATCTGAACTGCGAGACTTTTACGATAAGGTAGTTGGAAGTTCCCGAGGGGAAGAGGTTTCTTTACTCGTAGAGCCGAAGGTCGACGGTGTCGCGGTTAGCCTTGTTTACGAGAACGGGGTTTTCGCGAGAGCTTTATCCCGAGGAAATGGGAAGGTCGGAGAAGACGTGTCGCAGGCGGTAATGGAAATCGAAGGGCTGCCGTTGAACTTGGCTGGAGATATCATTCCTAGACGAATCGAACTTAGAGGTGAAGTCTATCTGAGTTTCGAGGACTTTCGAAAAGTGAACGAGGCTCGTTTGCGTAGCGGTGAAAAACCGTTTTCGCATCCCAGAAATTTGGCGGCAGGAAGTCTAAAACTAAAGGACGTCGAGAAGATCCGAAAACGCGATTTGTCGCTAGTGGTTTTCGGACTCGGGGACTTTTCGCCGATTCATTTGCGGCCCTCTACTCAATGGGAGTTTTATAAGCTATTGGAGAAATGGGGATTCGAAACCTTGCAACCCGTGGTGCAGGTGAGTGGCTACGAATCCTTGGCGGAGGCGGTAGAGCTTTCTCAGAGTGAGCGACTGATGTATCCATTTCCTACAGACGGGACTGTTATCAAGGTTTCTAGC
Source organism: Pelagicoccus albus (assembly GCF_014230145.1). Classification (NCBI taxonomy): domain Bacteria; kingdom Pseudomonadati; phylum Verrucomicrobiota; class Opitutia; order Puniceicoccales; family Pelagicoccaceae; genus Pelagicoccus; species Pelagicoccus albus. The sequence goes on along the minus strand of NZ_JACHVC010000012.1, from coordinate 673,618 downwards.
TTCGGACAACAGGAACGACTTGGGGTCTCGAGGTATGCTCCCAACTGGGCGCTTGCGTACAAGTCAGTCGGCTCAATGCATCGGACTCGTTTGCTTGAGATAATCCCTCAGGTGGGTAAGACGGGACTTGTGACGCCCGTAGCCCATTTGGAGGAAATTGAAATCGGAGGTAGTCGAGTCAGTCGGGCCAGTTTGCATTCGTTTCGTTTTGTGGAGGAGAAGGATTTGCGAGAGGGAGATTTCGTTTTTGTGAAAAAGGCGGGAGAAATCATACCGCAAGTGACCGGGGTCGATTTGGCCTCGCGGTCGCCATCGAGTCCCTATTGGCAAGCTCCAGAATATTGTTCTGCCTGCGGCTCGAAGTTTGTTCGGAAAGAGGGTCAGGTGAAAGTCTATTGTCCGGACGTTTCATGTCCGGAGAGATTGAAGCAGCGGTTATTGCACTTTGTTTCCAAGAGCGCGATGGACATCGAAGGGTGGGGCGAGGCAACGCTTTCGGAGCTGGTTAAGACGGGTAAATTAGCGAGTATCTCGGATCTGTTTGTTTTGCAGGACGAAGACTTAGTGCAGTTACCGCATTTGTCAGATGAGTCCGCTGCTCGAATGATGGAGTCGTTGGAAAAATGTCAGGAGCGTTCTTTTGCTCGACTAGTTTACGGATTAGCGATCCCGGAAATTGGCCTGGTTAGATCCGGTAAGGTTGCATCCGCGTTGGGGGATTTGGCTCATTTCGCTGAATGGGCGGAGCAAGGATGCCCCTCGGGCGATCTTGAGCTAAAACAAAGAACGCAGAGAGCGCTTCAGCAGCACTTCGATTCCCCAGTTTTCCGAAAAGAGATTTTAGCCCTTTTTGATCTCGGTCTGGGTAATGGAATTTCAGAGACCAAAGACTTTTCTGATACCTCCAATATCTCCGGGAAAGTCTTTGTCTTCACTGGTCGTCTTGAGTCCTTCTCCCGTACGGAAGCACTTGCGCTTGTGCGTGAAAAAGGAGGGCTCACTCGTTCGAATATTTCTAGGAAGTGTGACTACCTCGTTGTAGGGAGCGATCTCGGCTCGAAGGTGAAAGCTGCTCGAGAATTAGGGATTACGACAATCGACGAGGCAGAGTTTTTAGCACTACTAAGTCCTTGATTTTCGCCTTGTTTTTTTGCAGCCGGTATTTGGCTTCCGATAGGTAGTGCACCCTAGTCTATGTCGGACCCCATGCCATCTTTTTTTATCAAATCTAATACGTTATATTAGGTGAGTGGAGGGCCCTGTTAGTCAGCGTTTTAAGGCGTTTCTCACAAACTTGTTTGTGGTAATTTACAGGTTTTTAGAGAGCAGGAAAACCCTTGGTCAGATCTTCACTTGCCTGACGAGCGAGCGTCGCTAAATCCAACACGCTTAAGCTGCATTCGATTTTTGTAGCCCCACTTAAATTTGGACACAGGGTAGGTTGATTCGTCCCCGATTTGTGAATACGGGTTTCTGGTAGTAAGGGAATCTCGGTTGCTTGTCTCGGATTTGGATCTTCGGCTTGCGAATGATCTTCCTGTTCCTCCCGAACACCCAATCCCACACACCGCACATATGAATTCTTTAGACGTCACCGATCCCCTAACTGAAACCCGCCTCGATGTTGGGTATGGCCAATCAATTTTGTTGGATCCTCGCGAGGATCTTCTCGGGGGGCTGACGATCGATAGAGTTTTCACTACGGACGGAAAGAATCCCTACGAGAACATCTCGTGGGAGCGTCGCGATGTGGTGATCATGGACTGGAAGACGGGCAAGCCAAGTTACGAGCGCAAGGGGGTAGAGGTTCCTTCCTTTTGGGCAGAGAACGCGCTTAAGATCACGGCGAGCAAGTATCTGTTTGGGAGGGACCCGGACACTCCAGAATACGAAGATTCTTTGCGGCATGCCTTTGACCGTATCGCCAACACTTACACGGTCTGGGGGTGGCGTCATGGCTACTTTGCGACTGAAGATGATGCCTTAGCATACAATCACGAGCTTAAGTATTTGCTCGCTTTCCAGATGTGGGCTCCGAACTCGCCAGTTTGGTTTAACATCGGACACTGGGAGCAATGGCGTTGGGGACGTCCGGACCTCAGAAAGTCCATGGACAATCGTGGAAATCGCGCGTTTAAGGCGATCATGCCGGAAGGGGATTTCGATGATAGGAATCTCGAGGTGAGGGAAGTATCCAATGCGTACATACACCCGCAAGCTTCTGCCTGTTTCCTCATGGGTATTGAGGATTCGATGGAAAAGATCCTTAGCCACCAGATTGCAGAAGGGGGTGTGTTCTCCAGCGGTTCTGGTATCGGCGTAAATCTATCATCCATCCGCTCCTCCAAGGAGCCAATCATGGGCAAAGGCTTTGCGTCCGGACCGATATCTTTCGACAAAGGCTTCGACCGGATGGCTGGTGCCATCAAGTCTGGAGGCAAGACTCGCCGAGCCGCCCGCATGGTTTTGCTCTTCGCGGACCACCCGGATATTTTCCAATTCATCTCGGCCAAGAACGAGCAGGAAAACATCGGCAAGATTGTTCTCCGCGAACACAATGTATCGGTCGCTCTCAAGAAGAAGGCCGAAGAGTACGCGACTAAGGGATCACCCGCGGAGCGAATGGCCGCCCGCATCGTTTTGGATATGCCGATGGTGACAGATCGCCAATACGATTCAGGGATGGATGATTTGCTCTATGGCGAGACTCTGGCTCACCAAAACGCGAACCATTCCGTCTCGCTCAAGGGCGACTTCTGGAAGGCCTACCAAACTAAGGGCGAGTACGCGACTCGCTGGGTGAGCGATCCGACCAAGGTCGAAGATACCTTTAAGGCGGAAGACATTCTTGATGCGATAGCCGAATGTGTTTGGCACAATGCGGAACCGGGCACGCACAATAACGATTTCATCAACATTTGGAATCCAGTGAAGGCGGATGGAGATATCTACACGAGCAACCCTTGCTCGGAATACCTCCACCTCAATTTCACTTCCTGCAACCTTTCCAGCTTCAACGTCTATCGCTTCTACGATCGCGATTCCAAGACAATGAAGGTTGAGAAGATGCAGAAGGCTATTCGCCTCGCCATGATCGCGGCGGACCTAAACATCGAAGAAGGCGGTTTCCCGATCCCTGAAATAGCAGCCGGTACCTACCGATACCGCACCACCGGAATCGGTTATGCAAATGTGGGCGGTCTGCTTATGGCAATGGGTATACCGTATGACAGCGACGAGGGCCGTCTGATTGCCAGCCAACTCGTCAGCTTGCTGACATCAACCTGCTGGAAGGCGAGTGCGGAAATGGGGCAGGAGCTGGGCGCTTACCCACGTTTCGAGGCGACCGAGTCGGATCTCCGCGAGGTGCTTGAACTCCACAAGGCTGTGCAGGACCTTTCAGGCGCGTTTAGCGATGGGAAGGATATCGAGAAGGAGGCGGAAAGCCTTTTCAAGGCCCGCGGATCGCGTCTTCCTATGGCCCAGGGGCTAACTTCGCTCGATGTTCTCAAAGGCTACGCTAGAAGCTTCGAAGGTTCAGATATTGCGATTCCAGAGATCGTTACCCAACTGCAGGGAGTTAATTCTGATACTTGGGGTGAGGTAATAGACTCGAAACGCTTCCGCAACAGTTTCACTACTGTGATGGCTCCGACGGGAACCATTTCGGCTCCCATGGGAGTCTACGATGAAGGCACGACTTCCGCGGAACCCGATTACACCTTGGTCAAGTACAAGAACTTGTCCGGCGGCGGTATGCTCAAGATGTTTAACACCTTGGCTCTAGAAGGCCTTCGTACCCAGGGTTACACTACGCAGCAGGTGTGTGAAGCGGCCTTGGAGGTTGCAGGTCTGGATGGTCTCTACACCGCTTGCGGTTCTCGCATGGGCATGGTCGTTCGCCATCTACGCCAGTACATCGATGAAAGTCAGGTTGGCCCGATCCGCCAGCACCTGAACGAGCTGATTGGCTTCAAGATTGGCGATATCCCCAAGTTGGAGGCTTATCTAAATGAGCTTCGCGAGAAAGGGCAGAACGGCACTGCGGACGCTCAAGAGGCCGTCGTATTGGCAGGCTCTAGCCATGTGGAAGATATTCCGTGGCTTGCCGAAGAGCATAAGGGGGCTTTCGATTGTTCGGCTACCTCTGGCACGGGAAAACGCTCGATTTTGGCCAAAGGCCATATGCGTATGCTGGGAGCAATACAGCCGTTCCTTTCTGGCGCTACTTCTAAGACTGTGAATTTGCCCCATACTGCGACCAAGGAAGACATCAAGCAGTGTCTGGTCGATTGTCACGATATGGGAGTCAAGTGTGTCGCTCTTTATCGAGCAGATTCCAAGGGCATCTCGGTCTACAATGTTGATACGCCAGAGGGCCGTAAGTGGAATCCCGACTGCGTCTGGGATGACTTGGTGGAAGGTGTTCGTCAACAGGTGGGAGAAATTGTGCGAGAGGCCAGCAAGCCACGTCGGGTCCGTTTGCCCGGACGTCGTATATCCCAGACGCTCAAGTTTGAAGTGGGCGGCGGAATCATGGAAGGTTTCCTCACGGTCGGCATTTATCCGGACGGTAGTTGTGGAGAGGTGTTTGGTCGAGTCGGGCAAGCTGGCTCGTTCGCCAACGGTATGTTCGAGAGCTTCTGCAAAGCGTTTTCCATATCTCTCCAATATGGGGTTCCGCTTTCCAGTTTGATCGAGTCCTTCCGCTACACTGCCTTCGACCCAAGTGGTTTCACCAAGGTGGGCGACCAAGAGGGCGTGGCGGATCAGATCAAGACCTGTAAGAGCGTAGTGGATGCCATGATGCAGATCCTGCAATGGCTTTTTCCGGAGTCGAATGGAGAGAAGCTGATCGATTTTGCGGCGGCAGTTCCGGCCGCTGCGACCGCGCAGAGTGGAGACGTCACCATCAAGCCGGCCGAGGAGAAAAAGTCCTCATTCTTCAAAAGTATCCAAAATAAAAGCGCAGAGTCTTGCCCTAAGTGCGGTTCGATGGCATATGTGCATGACGGCAAATGTCGTTCTTGCCGCGATTGCGGATTCAAGGACGGCGGTTGCGGCGAGTAGTGATCCTTGGGCTCTGACTCATAAGAGTCAGAGCCCGGAAGCTCCTCGTTATTATCCCCCGAAAAACCCAAACAAAATTCCTTATGAAGAGTGGAGATCCAGAACCAAAAGATGATCTGCTGCTAGTGATGGCAGCCAAACAGAGTTCGCCATCCAGGACCTTGGATGTCGTATCCAAATCCTCAAACTGGCTAAAGTCGGTATTGAAGGGAGCGAATGTCCCTTTCAGCTATTCTTCCTGTGAAAAGGAGGACCACTACGGCTACGCGGCGGTAACGATTGTCCGAAACTATCGCGGCCAGCCCGCCTGCTTGGACATCAAGATTGCCGAAATACGCGACAGGGCCTATATCTTCGCGGAAGTCCGGTCGCTCGGTAAGTTCGAAGGTACCATGTTTCCATTTTTTGGAGACTTGGAGTCCGATAACGAACGCGACCTGCTACTGCACTATATCGCCGATTTCGTTCTCAGTGCGGACAGCTAAGTATTGCGGAGCTTATTGCTCCGCGGCTGCTATCTGATCGGAAAGGTCGGACCAGGTCTCGTAGGCGGTCTCGATCTTTCCTTTGTTTGCGTCGTAGGTAGTCAGGACTTCCTGCGACTTGGCAGAGTCTTTGTAGAAATCCGGGTCAGCCATGAGCGACTCGTATTCAGATTGCTGCGACTCTAGTTTGGCTATTTCCCCTTCTACTTTCTTAAGCTTATCGGTTAGGGGCTTTAGCTTCGCTTGTTGTTGAGCGCGCAGTCGACGCAGTTCCTTGGGGTTCTGCGTTTTCGTCTCCGTAGCCGGTTTTGGTTCCGTTCTTGAATAGGCAGAATTCGGGGCGACTGCGCTCTTGCGAGCCTCCAATCTGGCAAGGTAGTCGGAAACGTTGCCCGGATGCAGAGATAGTCCGTCTTTTCGGACTTCCAATACCTTGCTTACGATGCTGTCGAGGAAGTCGCGATTGTGGGATACGATTAGGAAAGTGCCGGGGAACTTCTCCAATGCTCCACGTAGCACGTCTTGCGACCTGATATCGAGGTGATTGGTGGGTTCGTCCAAGATAAGAAAGTTGGCGGGCTGGACCAGCATCTTGGCGAGAGCCACTCGGTTTCGCTCTCCTCCGGAGAGTACCTTTACTTTTTTGAATACATCGTCTCCCTGAAAGAGGAAGGATCCTAGAATTGTGCGGAGGGACGTGTTGTTACCGACTTCCGCGACGCGTTCGATGGTTTCGAATATGTCGAGCTCTGGGTCCAATTCGTCCGCTTGATGCTGGGCAAAGTAGGAGATGCTTGTATTGCCTCCGACGATACGCTCGCCCTCTTGGAAGGGTTCGACACCAGCAAGGATTTTGGCCAAAGTCGTTTTGCCTGCTCCGTTAACTCCTACGACTGCAATGCGGTCGCCGCGTTCGATGCGGATGTTGGCAGAATGGATTACTTCCAGTTCGCCGTAGCACTTGCGAAGGTTTTGTACTTCGATGACGTTTTGACCCGAACGAGGCGGTTCAGGAAAAGAGAATGCAACCTGATCTGCTTCCTGTTCGATCTCTATGCGTTCGACTTTCTCGAGGGCCTTGATGCGAGATTGAACCTGTCGAGCTTTTGTGGCCTTGGCTCTGAAGCGATCGATGAACTGCTGGGTTTTGGCCAGTTCCCTTTGCTGTTTCGCGTAAGCCTTTTCAAGCTGTGCTCTTCTTTCAACCGATTGGGTTTCGTACTTGCTGTAGTTGCCAGAGTAGACGGTTAGGGCTCCTTGGTAGACTTCGAAGGTTCGAGTTGTAAGGGAGTCGAGGAAGGCTCGGTCGTGCGATACCATCAGTAAAGAGCCGTGGTAGCGGCGGAGGAACTCTTCCAACCAGGCTTGCGATTCCACATCTAGGTGATTGGTCGGTTCGTCGAGTAAGAGTAGCGAGGGCTGTGACAAGAGGAGCTTCGCGAGCGCGATACGCATCTGCCAGCCTCCGGAAAACTCATCGGTCATCCGCTGCATGTCAGAGGATTGGAACCCGAGCCCAAGCAAGATGGACTCGATTCTGGAAGGGATGCGAGCTACGTCCAAATCCTCCAATTGCAGTTCCCACTCGCCCAGCAGTTCAAGGGTCTCCGAATATTCTTCCTCCGCTGTATCTAGTTCGTTGAGACGCGTGTTGGCTTCTTCTATTTTCCGCTTTAGCTCCAAGACATCGGAAAACGCAGTATGGACCTCGTCGAACAAGGTTTTGCCGTGGGCGGCTATGCCGTCTTGAGGCAGGTAACCGATCGAGACGTAGTTGGCTTTGTCGATATTCCCAGAGTCAAAGGGTTCCTTGCCTGCGATAAGTTTGAGCAAGGTTGTTTTTCCAGCCCCGTTTGCTCCGACCAAGCCGATGCGATCCTTAGCGCCGATCGTAGCGGTCGCGCCGCGAAACAGAAAGCGTTCCCCGTACTGGAGGGTTAAGTTTTGTAGCGTAATCACCTTGGGACTGTCTTGGACTATTCTTTTGCGGAGAAGGGGAGGAAAAGACACAAATCCGTTTCGGAGTAAAGGGTTTGGTGGTTTGGCGGCTTGCCTCGCTCGGGCGGGATTCCTTTTCTCGCCCCATGCGAATCAAACATTGTGTAATAGCTCTCGGCTTTTGCGGATTATCTCTGTCTGCATCCGCCGGGGAGAAGTTTGAGCAGTTGACTGGCGTTTTGCCTTCACCGAGCGAGGCTCGTTTAGCCTCCGGGGCTCCAGGGCCAGCCTACTGGCAGCAAGAGGCAAATTACGTGATCGAGGTCGAGTTGGACGAAACGGAGGCCATGATTCTAGGATCTGAGACGATCGAATACGTGAATCACTCTCCGCACTCGTTGAGCTATCTCTGGATCCAGTTGGACCAGAACATGTTTTCGAATCACTCCAAGGGAACTCGGAGCGACCAAGGTCCGAATTTTTCGGCTAAGTCCGGAGAACCCGCCAGTATCCGCGATTCGAGTTTCCGAACCTTCCTCTACAAGCGGGATTTCGAGGGAGGTGTACGCTTGGGTAAGGTCGCCGACAAGGACGGCACCGATTTGCCGTACACCATCGTGGAAACGAACATGAGGATCGATTTGCCGGAGTCTTTGGCTAGCGGCGACTCGATCGTTCTGAACATCGATTGGGAGTACCCGATAGTCGACGAAGCTAATGCCCGCCGAACGGGGCGGATGGAATTGGATGGGGGCGACTACGTGTACCAAATCGCTCAATGGTATCCGAGAATGTGCGCCTATTACGACGAGGTAGGCTGGCAAACCAAACCTTACCTCGCCTCCGGGGAATTTGCGCTCGAGTTTGGCAAGTTTGAAGTATCGATCACGGTGCCGGAAGATTTCGTGGTGGCCGCGACGGGTGAGCTGCAGAATCCAGAGGAAGTATTGAGCAAGAAGGAGCGTAAGCGCTTGGAGAAAGCGATGGATAGCCAGGCTCCGGTCCTGATCGTGACTGAGGAAGAGGCGGCCAAGAAGCTTGGGAGTCCAGCCAAAGGAAAAGCGACCTGGAAATTCGCTGCCGAGAGCGTACGCGATTTTGCCTTTGCTGCGTCTCGTGGCTATATTTGGGATGCAAAGGGTGTTGAAATTGGCGAAGGCAAGGCTCTCGCCATGAGTGCCTTTCCCAAGGAAGCTGAAGCCGTTTGGGGCCGTTATTCGACGGAGGCTGTAGCGCTGACCTTGGACGTGTATTCAGATCTTGTCTACGAGTATCCTTATCCGGTGGCTTGGTCCACTTGGGGTCCTGTGGGTGGCATGGAGTATCCCATGATTTCTTTCCAATCCAGTTGGGAAATCGAAGAAGATGGAACCTATACGGAGGATGTTCGAAATTATGTGATCTCGGTAATTGTGCACGAGGTTGGCCATATCTGGTTCCCGATGATCGTGAACAGCGATGAACGCCAATGGATGTGGCAAGACGAGGGCTTCAATACTTTCGTGGAAGACATTGCCACCACCCAGTTCGACGAACGACTCAAGGACTCTTACCGCAACTCGGTGAAGCGGGTCGTGGAGCGGATGGCGAAGAAGGATGATCCGATCATCATGATCTCAGCGGACAGTCTTACGAGCCGAGGCTACCAAGCATACAGCAAACCGGCTCTTGGTTTAACCTTGCTGCGAGAGTCGATCCTTGGACGGGATCTGTTTGATTTCGCTTTTCAGGAATATGCTCGCCGTTGGGCTTTCAAACGACCCACGCCGGCCGACTTTTTTAGGACCATGGAGGATGCTAGCGGCGTTGATCTCGATTGGTTTTGGAGGGCTTGGTTTTATACCAACGATCATGTCGATCTCGCGGTGGAATCGGTCGAGTCTTTTGTCTTGGACAATGGTGATCCGGAAACAAGCAAGGCATGGGATCGCAAAGAACGTTATGAAGATCCGGATACGCCGATGATTGCCCGCTTGGAAGGACAGGCTGACTACGCCTCGTTCGATGAGCAATTGCAGGATTGGTACTACTCCTATGACGAGTTCGCGGTGACGGATAAAGAGCGGGAAGACTACCAAAAGTCGCAGGATGACCTCGAGGATTGGCAAAAAGAAGTACGACAGTTCGAGGGCAATATATATGTAGCAAAAATCAAAAACCTAGGCGGCGTCCCTATGCCGGTCGAGTTGGAGGTTGATTTCGAGGATGGCTCGGTAGAACGTATCGATGCTCCTGCTGAAATCTGGCGACATGGTGACGAGGTAGTGCGTGTACCTTTTGTATCTGAAAAGGCGGTGGTTTCGGTTTTGCTAGATCCAGAAAACGCCTATGCGGATGCAGATCTTTCGAATAATGTATTTCCAAGAAAAATACACGAAGCTCGTTTTAAGCTGAAGTCACGAGACAAGTCGGATAACCCTATGCAGGACGCACTCTCTTCAGAAAAAGATGCTGAAGGCGACGATCCTGTCTCAGAAGACTAGTTGCCGCCTTTTTTGCTTTCGAGGGATTGCCTCCATTTTGGGTAATCCCTTTTTAGTAGTTTAATGGGATCAGTCACATACCACGCGTATCCAGTTCTTCGTTCATGAGGTATGTCAGTGTAGGTGGCAACTCGCTCGCCTTTGCGGTTAGCGAAAAGCGGGCTATTGTCGCTTAAATCATAGAAGCGAGCCCAGATTGGCGGTGCTGACTCGTCCTTGACTACAACCGGGTCGTAGTGGGCGGTGTGATACTTGTAGCGAATCGGCTCGATTGGCTTCCTTTCGATTCGGATGCCGGAGAGGGCGGAATCTTCGAACCAAGCGACTGCGTTTTCGATTGCCGCGACTATCTCTGGCGAAGGAGAATCCGTCTCCATCAGGTATTTGAGCACTGGGATGCTTTCCCAGGAGACAAGACTCGGCAATTCGAAGGAACGAGCTCCGGTAGGCTGCAATGTGTTTGCGTCGTATTGGCCTGCCCATACTGTTGGCTTTCCATCTACTTCGACCTGGAGCTTTAGGATCAGCTGAGTGCCTTTTTCCACCGACACAGAAGCGCGTTCTGCGATTTCTTCCGATACCCATTCGAAAGGGGCTTCTTGGCGAGACACCTTACGCAAGGTCGTGAGCGTGCCTGACATAACTTCATCCATGAATGTGATATGACCGAGATAACGCTCGGTGCGTGGGGGTGAATGGGTAAACCCTCCGCTTTCTAACTGGGATGCGAAAAGGAATGAGAGTCCTCGCTCTGCACCTTGTTTGTAACGAAGGTCGCCGAGTAAAGAGTAAGCGGCAGCCAAATACTCGATTTGCGGGTAGGTGTTCCGGTTGTCGAGGGATGTATCCAAATTTCCCTTTTTACCCAGCAGTTGAGATTTCTCATCCTCGGTCAGGATGCGGAGTGGATCCGTGTTTTGGGTCCAGCCACCATTTTCTCGCTGATAGAGAAGGATGTTATCTGCGATTTCCCGGCATTGTTCTATTGAGTAACGAGCGTAGCTCGCGTCGTCGTTTTGGTTTTGCCAGTGCTTTATCGAGTCGCCGAAACGTTCGAGTGAGATGCTTTGCCCGTCGACGCTTTGTAGGCTTAAGACGAGCAGTAGGCAGCTAAGGGGCAGGGGTAATCTCATGGGGGTAACTGAGGCTAGGCTATTCTTCTTTTTTGATTTCTAAAAACGTTTCCCAAGGGAGAGTGGCGCAGCGAATTCGGCTTGGGAATGCTTGTACGCCTGAGAGCGATTCCAATTCTCCACCGAGGTCGAGTTGCTTGGATCTGTCTTTGAACTTGGATACGAAATCCTCGGCGAAGGATTTGTGATCGGTGGGGTCCAGCTCGGATAGCTTTTCCGTCATCATCGACGCGGAAGCTAGGCAGATAGAGCATGCCTGAGCGGTAAAGGCGACGCGACTTTGCTCATCCCTGTCCTGATAGACGGTAATCTCGTCTCCGCAAAGAGGGTTTCTCTTCGTGGCGGAGTGGCTGTGTTCTATTTCGTAGTTGTTAAGCGGATTCTTGCTATGTTTTAGCAAGGTTTGCTTGTACAGATTTTGGAGGTCTGGATTCAAAGGAGGCAAAGCTCTGGAGAAAGGGAGGTTCCTTTCCCAGTTGTTGTAATCAAATTCTTCGTGGCCTCTACATGAATAGTAGGGCGGTCTTCTTCAGTGCAGCGACGAGAGCGTCGACGTCATCTGGCGTATTGTAGAGCGAGAATGAAGCTCGAGCTGTCGCTGGCACTCCGAGACGTTTCAGCAAAGGTTCGCAACAGTGGTGACCAGATCGGATCGCTACGCCTTCGGTATCGAGCACCGTTCCTATGTCGTGAGGATGAGCGTCGCCCATCGTGAAGGAAATTGCTCCGGAGCGATGTTTGGGAGATCCAATGATTTTCAAGCCGTCGATCTCTGAAAGTTTCGCTTCTGCGTATTCGATAAGTTCAGACTCGTATTTTTCTATTTCTTGCAAGCCGACAGAGGATAAGTAATCGATGGCTGCCCCGAGGCATATAGCTCCTTCGATGTGTGGTGTGCCGGCTTCGAAGCGAGAAGGTGGTTCCTTGTAGGTGGTGCCTTCGAAAGATACGTGAGATATCATATCGCCACCGCCTTGATACGGTCGCATTGTATCCAACAGTTCGCGACGTCCATACAAGGCCCCAATCCCTGTGGGTCCGTATATCTTGTGTCCAGAGAAAGCGAGGAAGTCGCATCCCAATTCCTGTACGTCGATGGGGATGTGCTGAATCGCCTGCGCGGCGTCGAGAAGCGTGGGGATACCGCGTTGTTTGGCTTTGGCCAGAAGCGGCTTCACGTCATTGACGGTTCCAATGGCATTGGAGACGTAGACGATTGAGAAGAATTTTGTTTTCTCGTTCAGGAGCTCGTCGATGTTTTCTAAATCAAGTTCGCAATCGTCGGTAACGGGAATGACGCGTAGAATCGCTCCTGTTCTTTCGCACAAAAGCTGCCAAGGAACGATGTTGGCGTGGTGTTCCATGGATGAGATGAGGATCTCGTCGCCCGCCTGAAGCTTGGGTTCCACAAAAGAGTAAGCGGCGAGGTTTACCGCTTCGGTAGCGCCCCGGGTGAACACGATTTCAGAATCGTCGGCCGCGTTTAGGAATTTTGCTATCTTTCCTCTCGCGGCTTCATAGGCGCCTGTGGCCTCGGTAGAGAGAAGATGCACGCCGCGGTGGATATTCGAGTTTTCCGCGGAATAATAGCGAGTGATGGCGTCGATGACGCACTGTGGCTTTTGAGTCGACGCTGCGTTGTCGAGGTAGACCAGTGGCTTGCCGTGCACGGTGCGCTGCAGGATTGGGAAGTCGGCACGGACGGAAGCGAGGGCTTCGGGAATAGCGGGCGGTTGTGGCTGTGTGGCTTCGCTCTGATTCATGACTAGGACCCTAAATGAACGAATGAGAGCGTGATGGAAAGAATGAATGAGGCTTGGGCGTGCCAGTACGGCTTTTTCCCTATTTTACAGATTTCAGGTATTTACCCCCGGGAATTAGCAAAATTCAGACTGGAACTCGAATGACTCGGAACTTGCTTATGGGGAGAAGGATCCGCATATACGCGGGATGCCATTTTCAGGACTCGGCTTATCAGACCCCATTAACAAAGCGCTCAGCGATCTCGGATTCGAGAAGCCTACCCCCATTCAAGAGCAAGCGATACCCCTTGTATTGCAAGGCAAGGACTTGATTGGGTCCGCCCAGACCGGAACTGGAAAGACCGCTGCGTTCGGGCTTCCTATCCTACAGCGCATCCAACCTGGAAAGCCATTTCAGTGTCTGATTCTCGAACCAACTCGCGAACTTGCGGCTCAAGTCGAAGAAGCTCTGAAGGTGTTCGCCAAGAACTTAGGCATCAAGATTGGCTTGATCTATGGCGGCGTGAAGTACGGTGGGCAGATGAAAATGATCGAGGATGGAGCCGAGATTTTAGTGGCGACTCCTGGCCGATTGCTTGACCATTTGAGCCAAGGTAACTTGTCGCTCAAAGAGATGGATTACCTCGTACTCGACGAGGTAGACCGGATGCTCGACATGGGCTTTTTGCCTGACGTGAAGCGCATTGTGGAAAAGTACTGTTCCGCAGATCGCCAGACCCTGCTTTTCACGGCGACGATGCCAGCAGCTATCAAGACTCTAACGGGTTGGGTGTTAAAGGATCCTGCCATCGTGGAGATCGGCCAAAATCGCTCGGCTGCTGAGACCGTTAGCCACGCGTTTTATCCGGTTGTGGAGCGTCAGAAGTACAAGCTGCTGCTAGAGCTGCTGGAGCGGACTCACTATGAGAGCGTGCTTATCTTTACGCGTACCAAGTTCAATGCGGACATGATCACGCGTCGCTTGGAGCGTTTAGAACACAAAGTCGTGGCATTGCACTCAGACCGTTCCCAATCCGAACGTACCGCCGCTCTGAAAGGTTTTAAGGACGGCAAGTACGAAGTGCTGGTCGCAACCGATATCGCCGCTCGCGGATTGGATATCGCTGGAGTAACGCACGTCATAAATTACGATGTGCCGCTTCACGCGGAAGACTACGTGCACCGTATTGGACGTACGGGACGCGCCTCTCGCGAAGGAGATGCTTTCACGCTTTTGACGGAAGACGAAGTTAAAAACGCCGCCGCGATCGAGCACTTCATCGGGAAGAAGATCGAGCGCAAGAAGCTTGAGGGCTTCAACTACATGTACTCGGCCCTCTTCAACGCTCAGGAAAAGACGGCTGCGGCCGGTCCGAGATCCCGTCTATTTGGCCGTTCAGGTCGATAGGTCGGTAGCGGAACTCCGAATTCTGCTTCCCGTCTAGGGAAGCATGCTTCTCCTGTTCGTGGAGGATAGGCTGACGCGAAGCTGCCTTCCTAGTCCCATTTCTGGGAAAAATGCTCCCTCCTGTTGTCAAATGACGACTTTGGGGCAATATATTAGATATGTCTAAAATACTCGTTTTAGGAGGGGGAGTATCGGGCCACACGGCGGCCACGTTTCTCCGGAAGTGGTTGGGGCATGAACATGAAGTCACGGTTGTTACGCCCAATCGGCAATGGAACTGGATACCCTCGAATATTTGGGTGGGCGTGGGGAAAATGAAGAAGAAGCAGGTTCTCTTCGACTTGGAGCCGATTTACCGAAAGGCGGGTATCGTCTACAAGCAGGCTCTCGCTCGAGTGATCCACCCAGAGGGGAACTCTCGAGTGACGATTGAGTATACGAGTGAGGGCAAAGCGGGGGAAAGGGAGGATGTCGCTTATGACTTTCTCATCAACGCGACTGGGCCGAAGCTTAATTTCGAGGCAACGCCAGGATTGGGCCCCCATGGTGGGCATACGGTATCTGTTTGCACGGCGGACCACGCCACGGAGGCGGCTGAGCGACTTTCATCCACGATTGCAGAGCTCAAGCAGGGGGCTCGCAAAACGATCGTGGTGGGTACTGGGCACGGGCTTTGCACCTGTCAGGGTGCGGCTTTCGAGTATTTGTTCAATGTCGACCACGAGTTGCGGCAGGCAGGTGTTCGCGATCGAGTCGAGTTGGTCTGGCTCAGCAACGAGTCCTTCTTGGGCGACTTTGGGATGGGTGGCATGCACCTGAAGCAAAACGGTTTTGTAGTGAGCGGTTCGATCTTTGCGGAGTCGTTGTTTACCGAACGGAATATTCGCTGGATATTGGGCGCCCATGTGACGGAAGTTCAGGAAAAACTGGTGAAGTACGAGTTGCTTGACGGTTCTTCCGAAGAGCTAAGCTTCGATCTGGCAATGCTGTTGCCTCCCTTCAAAGGCGTTGGTCTCAAGGCCGAAGATGCTGCGGGGGAAGACATCACGGATCGATTGTTTATGCCCAATGGGCTGATGAAGGTGGATGCCGACTATGCTGCGAAACCCTTCGAGGATTGGAGTCCAGACGATTGGCCGCGTACCCTGCAAAATCCTGAGTTTGCCAATATTTTCGCGGTCGGGATCGCCTTCGCGCCGCCTCACACGATCTCCAAGCCTTTGTTCAGCAAAAGCGGAACGCAGATCACCCCAACTCCTCCCAGAACGGGAATGCCTTCGGCGATGATGGGAAAAGCGGTAGCGCAGAGCATCAGGGACATGATCGAAAATGGGGATACCGAAGCGACTCATACCGCGAGCATGGCTGAGATGGGCGCGGCGTGTGTGGCATCTGCGGGGAACGGTTTTTTCAACGGCACCGCTGTTTCGATGACCGTTTTCCCAATCGTGCCAGACTTCAAGCGTTACCCCGGGGGAGGGCGAGATCTTCGCTACACGAGCGGGGAGATCGGTTTGGCAGGGCATTGGATAAAAGTCTTTCTACATTACGCCTTTATCTGGAAGGCGAAATTGAAACCGTTTTGGCGCGTGATACCGGAGTGAATACGAGGAGATTATTGCTTATGAAAAAACATCTCGAACATGTTAAGCCGTACACCCCCGAAGCCCTCGCCATGGTACCTCTGGGGCGTGTCAAGTTTTTGCGAACCTTCTTGCCCTGGCAGATTTTGCGCTTCCTCGCCATAAACCTGAAGATGACGCGGCTTATCTTACGGTCGCACCGCTAAGGCGAGCTTTCCAGGGTGTAGGCGTTTCCGCTTGGCGTTATGGCTATGCGTAGCGGTGTGTCTTGCTGCCTCGGAGGAGTGGTGGGGAATTGCTCGAATTCCACGATGATTACTTGGCTTTCGTCCATTTGTACGACTTTGGCCGAGGTCACGTCATAGCGGTTGTGCTTGCCGCTCCTGGCCAACTCGATCTGGGCGATGGAGATCGCTTCTGAGCTAGACAAGCCGTCTGACAAGTCGATCGCCCCCAGTGCATTGGAAATTTTTTGGTAGTCAGTATTGGAAACGCCTCCGTACCCGTTGGTTTGGCTATGAATGATCGCCCTGCCGATTGGATAGAGTAGTTGGTCGAGCGAAAGCTCGCTATCAGCAGATTTTACGGCTCGGATCTTCAAAAGCTGTCCGTTTATGCCGGCCAAAAGAAGTTTACCCGACTTAGGGCCTGAAGTCTCCTGGTAGGAGAAATCGGCTTCCAGAAAGGGCGAGGCGATCAGGAGCTCGCTACGTTCCGGTGTTATATCCAGCTGGCTGTAGACGCGTCGTCTTTCCGCGACGTGCAGATCATTTATCGCCTCCAAAAAGCTCTCTATGACGACGGGAGAATCGATGCCGGCGGGGATGATACTGGCCTGCAGATCGTAGACGAAAATATCAACCCTCGCTTCTTCGTTGTGGTAACTGATGGCGATGCCGAGGCCGGGCTTTCGTTTTTCCAGTTCTACAACCGGACTGCGATTCAAGCTTCCCAATGCTCCCGGAAAATAGATGCCCGTTTTCGTGTCGAAGTAAGGAGCCGGAGTCAGATCGAAGTTTCGGGTAGGCTTAGGGGTGGGAATGTGGCTACACGATGTGCCGAATGCAGCTGCGAAGGCAAGGTACAGCCATGCCTTCAGGAATCGGCTATAGCTGCTCTGGGAGGAATTCACGAATGAGGAGGAAAGTGGAAAGAGGGAGATTGGGAAGCGTTTCTGACCAGAAAGAGAAAAGCTGGCGAAGAAATTGTTCAACGGATTGCTCTCTTTCGGCTGTCAATGAAAGCCGGAGGCAGCCCAAGTAGCTTCTACCGTCTTAACGAGGCAGGCGATCTGCCGATTTCTCGGTAGAAGGAATCCCGCACGGATTTAAGAACGGATCGGGCCGCGATAGGGTCAGCGGCCAGAATCTTAACGCACCAAGTCGACTTTTGGGCTAAGGAGCTCGATCCGATGCGAACCTTGTCCTGTTGGAGCTCGCGTATCTCGCTCCAAAGACTGCTAGAAGAGTCTAATTTTGGGGATGCCAAGAGGATTGAGATATAGAAGGGATGTTTTCCACCCAGTTCGTTATCCCAGGCTGCCGACGTTCCGAGTTCTGGGCTGATGCAGTGTTTTTCCAGCAGTGCCAGTTTGTTCTGATAGCGGAAGGCGAGGCGGTTGCTGAATTGTCGGAAGGCAAATGATTCCTGATGGGCAATTCTTCCTGGGGCGATGGCTTCGATAAAGAAAAGCTCGCCTCCTTCTTCGACGTCGATGGAGCTTCGTTGGGTGAACGTGCTCTCCCCCTGCAGGATGAGCCACTCGGGATTGTTTTCCAGAAAAGCATCGCGGGATACTCGAAAGGATTGATTCCAATTCGCTTCGCTGCCGGCATCCATTTTGTGGATGCGCAGAGATGACGGGTTTGATAGCGTGAGTGATGCTCCCGGCCCGACGGAAACTTCCAGTTCAACCTTGTCTCCGCCCAACATGCCAGCAGTGGGACACATGAGATTGAGAAGCAGGCTGTTCTCATCCCAATAGGGTTTGCTGATGTGTATCGGAGATTTGAATTCCTTCTTAGCAAGATAGCTCACGCCAGCGTTGTTCCGCTCGCATCTCAAACGAAGATGCCCGGAAACGCTTTGGCGAGAAGGGACAGGCTGCGAGGCAGGTTTCAAAGGAGGAGGTAGTTGCGGTTAAAAGAGGTATTCCTTTTTCAACCATGCGATCACGTCATCCAGACCTTTGTGGGATTTGAGATCACAGAATAGAAATGGTCGGTCGCCCCGCATCTTTTTGCTATCTCGATCCATGACATCCAGATCTGCCCCCACGTAGGGAGCAATGTCGATTTTATTGATGATCATCAAGTCGGAGTACTGAATGGCGGGACCGCCTTTGCGGGGGATCTTGTCCCCTTCAGCCACATCGATGACGTAGATGAAAGCGTCTACCAGCTCGGGCGAAAAGGTGGCTGATAGATTGTCTCCTCCTGACTCGATCAGTACCGCCTGCGTGTCGGGATGGCGTTCTAGCAACTCATCTATGGCTGCCATGTTCATGCTAGTATCGTCACGAATGGCAGTGTGGGGACAGCCTCCTGTTTCAACCCCCATGACGCGGTCTGCCTCGAGTGCCTCGTTGCGAACCAGAAACTCCGCGTCTTCTCTCGTGTAGATGTCATTGGTGATGGCGACCAAGCTGTATTCTTTTCGCAATGCTTCGCAGAGGCGGAGGAGCAGCATTGTTTTTCCGGAACCTACTGGGCCTCCGATTCCGATGCGTACGGGACGAGATGTATTCATTGTTTTGTGATTAGGGTAGGTTCGAGGTTCTAACCTCAGGAGATAAATAACCTTGAATAAGCTTTTTCGTGCCTCTGTGAGGCGATATCAAGATAGGGAAGGAATGCTCCTGCAAACTCCCGGTCAATACCGAGAGAATGTTCGATAATCGGTTCCAGGCGTTCAAGAGCGTTTGTCAGGGCGGTTTGAGCCCCTTCTTGCCCGATACGTATCAGCTTGAGGGAAGCGGCGCACGGTGCTGCCATGGCTTGGTAGGCCCATGCTGCGAGTGCTGCGGGAAGGGGCGTATTCAGATCCACATTCTCGGTAGCGAAAATGATAAGGTGTTGTGGAACGATTCGCTTCTCACGCTTTAGTTTCGCAAGTTCTTCGAAACGGGGCGAGGGACGAAGCTTGGAGATAAGTCGGAGGCGTTGTTGCCCTTGAGAAAGACTAGCCTGGCGAAGTTCCTTACTCGGTTTCGAAGCCCCGATCTCTTCGTCCAAATCGCAGATCAGGTCATAGTCCTGACGTTTTGCCGCTTCGTAGGCAAATCTCAGGTACGGCAACTCGAACTCTTGTAAGTTTAGAGCAACTACGGTGTGGAGAAAAGTCTGCAGATCTTCACGATTCGAGATTTCGCCGTCCGCACACAGCTCCTCCATTCCGTAGGAGTGGGCATAGGATCCGATTGGAAAAAGCGGATCCGTAGTCTGCAGCATACTGGGAAGCCAAGACAAGTTCACTTCGCTTCTTTTTAGTGGTGATGATGTCCGCTGGCCACAACGGCTGGCTGAAATACTTGGGTTGCTTCCTCGAAATCGACGTTTGCTCGTTCAAGGAGCTGGCGAACAGCCGGATCGTCCTCTGCTATTACGTATCCCTTTTCGAATGACGCAGGAAAGTGCATATTTCCGACCATCCAACCGTATAAGGCTCCCGTTTCTCCTTCGGAAAAAGGGATTTTGAGAACGGGCTCGGGCTCTTGCTCAATGAGGTAAACAGAATCTTCGGTCTCGTGAAAAGCGGTCCCGTGTTTTAGGGGATGGGGTAGGTCGAATCCAAACTCGGCTCCATCAACTGCGGTGGCGCGAAAACGTCGTTTCGCGAGTTTTCGCCGATCGATTGGAAGTTGTATTAACGTTTTGGATGCAGGTACTCCGTGGAGGTGATTTGTGATAAGCTGCATTAAAAGAGGAAGTAACGCTGGGCCAAGGGTACTTCCTTGGCAGGTTCGCAAGTGAGGATTTCTCCATCCGCCTTTACTTCGTAGGTCTCTGGATCCACCTCAATCTTTGGTGTGAGGTCATTGTGGATCAGGTCTTTCTTGCTGATGCTGCGAGTTCCTTTGGTTGCGACTAGTCGCTTTTTTAGGCCAAGTTTTTCAGCTTCACCGCTTTCTAGGAAGCTTTGGCTGACGTAGGTGACTGAGGTGCTGTATTTCGCTTTCCCGTAGGCTGCGAATTGTTTGCGATAGAAAGTCGGTTGAGGTGTCGGAATCGAAGCGTTGGGATCTCCCATGTTGGCGAGGGCGATGAGGCCTCCTTTCAAGACGAGCTCCGGTTTCACTCCGAAAAAGGCGGGTTTCCAAACAACGATATCTGCCAGTTTCCCAACTTCGATAGAGCCAACTTCGTGTGATACTCCGCAAGCGATAGCGGGGTTGATCGTGTATTTAGCCACGTAGCGGAGGGCTCGGAAATTGTCTGCATCAGGGTGGGTGTCCGACTCCAGCTTCCCGCGTTGCATTTTCATCTTGTGGGCGGTTTGCCAAGTGCGAGAGATGACCTCCCCAACGCGACCCATGGCTTGGGAATCTGAGGACATTATCGAAAAGGCCCCGATGTCGTGAAGGATGTCTTCAGCGGCGATAGTTGAAGGGCGGATACGAGATTCGGCAAATGCTACGTCTTCTGGAATCTTCGAATCTAAGTGGTGGCAAACCATGAGCATGTCCAGGTGCTCATCGATTGTATTCACTGTATAAGGACGAGTTGGATTGGTCGAGGAGGGTAATACGTTTAGCTCTCCGCAAACCTTGATGATGTCTGGAGCATGGCCGCCCCCTGCTCCTTCAGAGTGGAAGGTGTGGATAACTCGGTTTTTGAAGGCGGCGATAGTGTCTTCGACGAAGCCGGACTCATTGAGAGTGTCTGTGTGGATTGCGACCTGCACATCCATTTCGTCAGCCACCGTGAGACAGCTGTCGATAGCGGCGGGAGTGGTGCCCCAGTCTTCGTGAAGTTTTAATCCCATGGCTCCGGCGGCAACCTGTTCGCGTAGGGCCTCGGGATTGGAGGAGTTTCCTTTACCCATGAAGCCCAAGTTCATAGGGTATTCTTCCGCGGCTTCCAGCATGCGATGGATATTCCATGGCCCCGGTGTGCAAGTGGTGGCGTTGGTTCCTGTTGCTGGTCCGGTTCCCCCTCCGGTCATCGAGGTGACTCCGGAAGAAAGGGCTTCGTCGATCTGTTGCGGGCAAATAAAGTGGATATGAGAGTCGAAGCCGCCTGCTGTAATGATGTGACCTTCTCCGGCGATAACCTCGGTGGATGCTCCCACTGTCATGTTATCGCTGATACCATCTTGGATGAGTGGATTGCCAGCGTGACCGATTCCGACGATGCGGCCGTTCTTTACACCGATATCCGCTTTTATGATACCCTGAGTCGCATCGAGGATTGTTGCGTTGGTAATTACAAGGTTGAGAGATTCACCTGCTAATGCTTGGGGTGATTGACCCATGCCGTCACGAATCACCTTACCTCCTCCGAATTTTACTTCGTTTCCGTATCCACCGTTTTCAGCGATTAGGTCGCGTTCGACTTGTATCAAGATTTCGGTGTCGCCGAGGCGCACCTTGTCGCCCACGGTCGGGCCGAACATTTCGGCGTATTGGCGTCGGTCTATTTTGAGTGGCATTTCAGAAAAGGGTTAGGTGGGTTGGAAGGGGTTGCTTCGTTTTGAGCAATTTTGCTCAAAGGGGTCCGTTGACTAGATTGTTCAGGCCGTAAACCTCTCGTTTTCCGGCGAGGGCGACTAGCTCAACTTCCTTAGAGTCACCCGGCTCGAAACGTACGGCGGTACCGGCAGGAATGTTTAGTCGGTATCCTCGAGCCGACTTCCGGTCAAAGGAGAGAGCGGAGTTGACCTCGTAGAAATGGAAGTGGCTTCCAACCTGAATGGGCCTGTCACCCGTGTTGCTGACCGGCAGGGCTTGAGTGGGAAGGCCTGCATTTGCTTCGAGGGGAGCGGAGTCCGCGGGTATTATTTCGCCAGGTTTCATTGGATCGGGTTGTGCACAGTTACTAGTTTCGTTCCATCCGGGAAGGTCGCTTCTACTTGGACTTCGTGAATCATCTCAGCTATCCCGTCCATCACGTCTTCCTTCGTGAGAAGCGTGGCTCCGTAGCTCATCAGCTCAGCCACCGTCTTCCCGTCACGAGCTCCTTCGAAGATTTCGTATGTGATGATGGATACGGCTTCGGGGTAGTTTAGTTTGAGGCCGCGAGCCTGTCGTCTTCGAGCGAGGTCGGCGGCAACGACGACCATGAGCTTCTCTTGTTCTCTAGGGGTTAGGTGCATAGCGGGAGGGTCTAAAAGTGAGGAAATTGGCGGAAGTTCGAGGTTTCTACGTCCTCAGTTTTGCTAGGGCGAGCCCTATCGTTTCTCGAGCAAAATTTGAGCCAAACAAGGCAATGACGACCTTAAGTAAGTCAGTCGAGTGATCATGCTCATTATTAATCATAAACCACCGTAACTATGCAGCAATTTCATGCAATCGCCGGTTTGTACGGCTTTTTTAAAGGTTTGGCCCGACTGCTGCTCAACTAGGTTTCGTATACTCGCTACCCCGCGGGGTAGCGATACTTCTACCTAATATCGATACAACCGAACCTCCAAAAGAATACTAAATGAAGGACGTTAAAAAACTAACTCTTGGCCTGTTTTCTGCGGCTGCAATCTTCTCTTCATCCCTTGTTGCTGAAGAGACCGTAAAGGTGGGCGTGCTCCACTCCCTCAGTGGAACTATGGCTATCAGCGAAACATCGCTCCGAGATATCCTCCTCTTCGCATTCGACGAAATCAACGAAGCTGGCGGTGTGCTTGGTAAGAAGATCGAACCAGTTGTGGTCGATGGCGCTTCTGACTGGCCAACTTTTGCCGAAAAGGCTGAGCAGCTTTTGGCCCAGGATGAGGTCGCTGTCACTTTTGGTTGCTGGACTTCGGTTAGCCGTAAGTTCGTTCTTCCTGTGTATGAAAAGTACAATGGCCTTCTCTTCTACCCAGTTCAGTACGAGGGCGAGGAAATGTCTCCAAACATCTTCTACACGGCTGAAGCGGTTAACCAGCAAGCGATCCCAGCGGTAGACTTCTTGCTGGAAGAAGGCTACGAAAAGTTCTACCTGATCGGCACGGACTACGTTTACCCGCAAACAACTAACTTGGTTCTCTTCGAGTACCTCAAGTCTAAGGGAATCCCAGAAGAGAACATCGGAGGCGGTCTCCGCAAGGAAGGCGACGAAGTCATTTCGGCCGGTAAGTATACTCCATTCAGCCACACGGACTACCAGCAGATCGTAGCGGAGATCAAAAACTTCGCAGCAGGTGGAGACGCAGCCGTGATTAACACCATCAATGGTGACTCCAATGTATCCTTCTTCAAGGAAATCGCTGCTTCCGGTATCACTTCCGACACGACTCCAATCGTTTCTTTCAGCTTGTCTGAGGACGAGTTCCGCAGCCTTCCGACTGACGACTTGGTCGGACACCTCGGTTGCTGGACCTACTTCATGTCTCTCGATACACCAGAGAACGAAAAGTTCGTGGCTGATTTCCAAGCTTGGCTCGAAGACGGAGCTCCAAGTAGCGTGGAAACGGAAAACCGCGTAACTTGTTCCCCAATGGTACTTTCCTACGATGGTGTTTACCTTTGGAAGGCAGCTGTTGAAAAGGCTGGCACCTTCGATGTTGATGCAGTGGTTGAAGCTCTGGAATCAGGTATCTCCTTCGACGGTCCTGGAGGCACTGTTACTACCCAAGAAAACCACCACCTCACGAAGAATGTCTACATCGGTGAAACGCTTGAGGATGGTCAGTTTGATATCCTCGAGTCCTTTGAAGGTGTATACGGCGAGCCGTTCTTGAAGGGCACCTTCGAGTAAGCTGAGACTTTTTCCTCTTTCCAAGTTCGTTCCGGGCCGCTCTAGCGTGCCTGGAGCGAACTTTTTCCTCTCCTCTTGGGTCCCTTGACCGACTCTCCCCATCATGAAAAAACTATTCTTTGTTCTAGCCCTTTCACTGGTATCCAGTTTCTGGGGCCAAGAAGATTCGAGGACTAGGCTGCTGCTGGCGGACTTGGTCTTAGAGAGAGCTTCCGACCAAAACGCATTGCTGTCGGAACTTGCTGAATCGGGTGACTCTTTCGTAACGACTTTCGTCGCCGCTTGGCGTACAGGTGAAGTCTTCACCTACTCTTCAGCCGAAGGTGAAGCGATCGTCGTTGTTAAGGCATCCGAAAAATATTTTGAGCTCAGTTCATGGACGGAACTAGAGCTTTCTCCGGCGCAAATAGAGGAAGTTGAAGATAACAAGAACCGTCCTTCCCGTCGGCTTCGCCGTACCTTGTCAAACGTGACGGATACAGTCGACCTTGCGTCCAAAGATGTTGGAACGCGGATCGATGCTGCCTTGAAGTTAGGGCAGAGTCAGAAGGAAGAGTATTTGCCAGTTTTGCGGGCTCGTTTGGAAAAGGAGCAGAATGGATCCGCGACGGAAGCCCTTAAGGAGGCGATTGCCATCAGCTTGCTGGCGAATTACGCAGATGCCGAAGAGCTGCAGCAGGCGGTTGTTTTGCTTGGCAATTACCACTCCATTGCGTCCAAGAGCAAAATCGAGTCTGTCCGCGATAAGGCTTTAGAAGACGGTGACGAATCGCTTGCAGCCGCTGCGACACAATCCATCAAGCAAATTGAAAGACATGAAGAATTGCTCAGGCATGCGGGAAGTATTTTCCGAGGTATAAGCACTGGCAGTATTCTCTTGATCGTAGCGTTTGGCTTAGCGATCACCTTTGGATTGATGGGGATCATCAACATGGCTCACGGAGAGTTTGTCGCGATCGGTGGATACACCTGCTATGTGATGAATCAGTATTTCGGAGATCGTTTCGGAACTCAGTCCGATACCTACCAAATGTTCTTCTGGTGCTCTATCCCCTTGAGTTTCTTGGTAGCCGGCGCCTTGGGTTGGCTGCTTGAAATTAGCTTTTTCCGATTTTTGTACAAGCGCCCGCTAGAGTCGCTTCTAGCCACGTGGGGCTTGTCGATGGTAATGCGTCAAATGTTCCGGCTCATTTTTGGAGCCGCCAACGTGCAGGTTGGCAATCCAGAATCGCTTTCCGGCAACTTTGAATTTTGGGGACTCTCCATGAGCGCGGCTCGTATTTTCGCGATCGGCTTCGCAGGCTTTGTCGCTCTGCTGACATGGGCCTTGTTAACCAAGACGAATTTGGGTCTCTACATACGTGCTGTGATGCAGAACCGAAACATGGCCTCCAGCCTTGGTATTCCCGTCAAGCGGGTGAACTCTTTGACCTTTGCATTCGGCTGCGGGTTGGCTGCCATGGCTGGCGCTGTTCTCTCGCAAATCGGAAATGTGGGACCGGAGATGGGGCAGGCTTACATCGTGCAAAGCTTTATGGTGGTCGTTGTTGGTGGCGTAGGAAATCTCTTGGGAGCAGGTCTCTCGGCTCTTGGAATCGGTGTAGTTGATCAGATCCTACAACCGCTAATTGGGCCAATTATGGGTACCATCGCGGTACTGTTCATCATCATCCTTTTCCTTCAGTGGAAACCCGGCGGGTTGTTTCCAACCAAATCCCGCAGCATGGAGGACTAGAACAGGAGGCTATTGTGAAACTTTTTGATAATAAGATAGAGTTGGGCGGTTTTGCTGTCGCGGGGGTTGTCCTCGTGTTCCTTCTGCCTATGCTAAATGCCTTCGTGCCGGAAGGCAGTTTCCTGCACTTTTCGGAATACCATATTGGGCTTTGGGGTAAATACATCACTTGGGCGGTGCTCGCAATGAGCCTGAATTTGCTTTGGGGTTACACGGGGCTACTTTGTCTTTGCCAGGCCCTGTTTTTCGCTCTGGGAGCCTACGCCTTTGGTATGTATCTGATGCTGCATGCTGGTGTGGATCCTGTTTATAACACGGCCTTGCCGGACTTCATGGATTTCCAGGGATATACTTCTTTGCCTTGGTATTGGGCTCCGTTTGGAAGTGGCATCTATGCGATTATCGCCTCAATGATGATTCCGGGGATTCTGGCGTTCATCTTTGGGTACCTTGCTTTCAGTTCCCGAATCAAGGGGGTTTATTTCTCGATCCTCACGCAGGCTCTGACTTACGCGCTGTCATTGTTTTTCTTCATGAATACAGCAACCTTGTTCGGAAAGAGCTTCATCCTTTTCGGCGGTAACAACGGGTTGAACAATTTCGGTGAGATCTTTGGTTTTGGGATCAACGAAGCTTCCACCAAGAGGTTCATTTTCGTCGGGAGCGCGATCCTGCTATTGGTTGTGTACTTGTTGATAGCCTGGCTGATTAAAACGAAGCTTGGGATGGTGCAGCAAGCGATTCGAGATAGTGAGAACCGAGTGCGATTTTCCGGGTATTCGACGACTCACTACAAGATGCTGATATTCGTTGGCGCCGCGATGATTGCTGGCATAGCGGGGGCTTTTTATGTTCCGCAAGTGGGAGGAATCAACGCCAACGAAATGGTGCCTGCCAAATCCTTGGATGTTGTGGTTTGGGTCGCCCTAGGCGGCCGAGGAACCAAGTTCGGTCCAGTTATTGGAGCGATCGTAGTAAGCGTGATTAAGAGTTACGCACAGGTAGAGTATCCAAATTCCTGGCTCATCATCCTTGGGGCTATCTTCATGTTTGTCGTTCTCTTCATGCCAAACGGTTTGGCTGGGTTGCCAAAGCAATTAGCACCTTTGATCGACAAGTTGAAAAAGAAGACCTCAGCCTCCAGTAGTCCTGCAACCTCTTCCGCCTCCTAGCGATGCATATTCCAGATAAAAGTAAGCACTCTTCGCTCGTTTTGACGGTGGAGGGAGTCGACAAGTCCTTTGATGGGTTTAAGGCTATCAACGACCTCAACTTCTATTTGGAAGAAGGGGAGCTGAGGACTGTTATTGGTCCTAACGGGGCGGGAAAAAGTACCTTCATGGATCTGATCACTGCTCGTACAAAGCCAGACAAAGGAAAGATTGTCTTCCACAAAAGCGATGCGGAAAATATCGATCTAACTCATGTTCGAGAGCACAAGGTCAGTCAGTTGGGAATTGGCCGGAAGTTCCAGAACCCGACTGTATACCGATCCCATACTGTGTATGACAATCTCAAGCTTTCATTAGCCGGAGAGCGTGGGCTTTTGCATTCATTGTTCTATAAGGAATCGAAAGAGGATCGGGAGAAGATCTACGATGTCATGAAGACTATCAGGCTGGAGGATTCGGCTGATATCATGGCGGGTGCCCTTTCTCACGGACAAAAGCAATGGCTAGAGATCGGCATGCTCTTGGCTCAGGATCCGCGGATCATGTTAGTCGATGAGCCGGCTGCGGGTATGAGTGATGAAGAGACGGAAAGAACGGGTGAGCTGTTGTTGAGTCTCCGGGGCAAGCATAGCCTGATTGTGATCGAGCACGATATGGAGTTTGTTCGCCAGATTGCGAGTCGAGTCACGGTTCTGCATCAGGGTCACGTATTAAAGGAAGGGACTTTTGAATTCGTGAAAAGTGATCCGCAAGTCATTGAAGTGTATCTTGGAAGGCAAACCCGCAAACACTAGGGATTCAAAAGATGAATACTAATACTTTGACCGAGAAGGAGCCTGAGCCTTCGAAAAGCGAGAAGCTGTTGTCTGTTGATACAGTGATCGCCGGATACGACGAATCCATGATTTTGAAGGGGGTATCTATGGAGGTGCCTGAGAAGAAGGCGGTCGCCTTGCTGGGCCGTAACGGTGTAGGTAAGACAACTCTGCTCAACACGATTTTGGGCACTGTGCCGACTAAATCTGGCACAATCACTTTTACAGGTGAGGAAATACAAAAGATGCCAGCAGACCAAAGAGCTCGCATGGGCATTGGCTATGTGCCTCAAGGCCGCGACATCTTTCCAGGGCTGACGGTCTGGGAGAATCTCAATGTCAGCTTAAGGGTGTCAGGTTCCAGAGGTATCGAAGCTGAAAAACGTTTGGATTCTGTTTACGACCTTTTCCCGGTGCTGAAAGATATGCTGAAGCGAAAGGGGGGAGTTCTAAGTGGCGGCCAACAGCAGCAACTGGCAATTGGTCGAGCTTTGCTGTTGAATCCGAAGATTCTGATTCTCGACGAGCCAACGGAGGGTATCCAGCCTTCCATCATCGACCAGATCGAGGACGCTATCTACGCGATTCGCAAGAAGGGAGAGATGAGCGTGATATTGGTGGAGCAGTATATCGATTTTGCCAGAAACGCTTGTGAAAGTTTCTATATCCTCGAGCGCGGCTCGGTGGTCCAGAGCGGCGATATCAGTCTTTTGGACGATGAGATGGTTGAGAAGTATCTGACCGTTTAGTTTTCAGCCCAATTTAATTTTCATTGTTGGACCTCTCTCCAGTCGCTGGGGGGAGGTTTTTTTGGCGTCCATCCTCTCGGCCCGATGCAGGCCGGTTGGGAAATGTTGGCGCTAGGACGCAAAAAAAGCCTCCACCGTGAGGTGGAGGCTTCTTGTAAATTTCTTAAGTCTCTCGAGATCGACTAGAATGTGAAGAGAGCTTCAACTGCGAACTCGGTGAGGTCGCCGCGGTATGAACCGCCGTCGGTGAGGCTAGCTTCAGTTACGATAGCGAGGTTGTCGTTTACAGCGTGGATGTAAGCAACGGTGTACTTGAAGTCTTCGTCTTCCCATAGTCCGGAAGCAGAGTAGTCAAGCATGGTGTACTCGGTGACGCTGTCGCTGATACGAGCGGTGAATGTACCCTTGTCGCCAGTTGCAACGGAGTACATGAGGAGCCACTGATCGATGTCTGAGAAAGTGTCAGAGTAGATGTTGTACTCGAAAGCGAGTGTAGTTGCTCCGAACTCGTAAGAAGTCCAGAAGTTGATCAACTCGCGGTCTTCGAGACCAGCGTTAGCGGAATCGATGCCGTAGCCGAGGAAGAATGTCCAACCGTCTGCAGGTGTGAACACAACCTTGGTTTCGATACCCATGTCGTAGTCATCAGCGTCGCTGTTGATGGAACCGTCGTCGTCGTACACGGAGTCGAGTACAGCCAAACCGATGGAGCCCCAGTCGTCGCTGAAGTCGATGGTCACACCGTTGTGGTAACCCGGGATGGTGGTGCCGTAGGCGTATGAGTACTGGTAGAGGCCAGTAGGCTCAGCGGTTTCCCAGCCCATGTAGCTGAGGAACTTACCAGCAGTGATCGAGGTGCCTTCGCCCAAATCGTAGGTGATGAACGCCTGCTCGAGGTCGATCTCGTTGGTTTCGCCGCGTTGGTAGTCCAAGTCTACCTCAGCAGTGATCTCGTTGAACGAGTAGAGGAAGTCGATTTCCATCTGATCGAGGTCGAACGAAGTGGAGTCTCCGCTGTCGTCGTCTGCATGGTAAAGCGACATGTCGAGGAAACCTGTCACGGACAGATTTTCGTTGATTTCGATCTGACCATATAGGGCAGAGCTAGAAAGCAGCACACCTGCTGCAGTTAGGCTTAGTAGTTTGTTCATTGATCTGAGTTTTGGTAGTGACGCTCGTAGCTAGGCTACTTGCTTTTTGGTTTTCTGGGTAGTGGTAGTTATCAGAAAATCAAATTCGGTAATTAATCAATTTCTCGCAAAAGCAAATTAATTGCCAAAAAAGGGGAATGATAAAAAATTACTTAATATTCTTTTATATGAAATTTACTGCTCAATTTCGTGCAGTTCCAGAAAGGCAACTTTAGTGAGAGCACGAATTTAAGACATGCTCTAGCCCCAAAAAAGAGATGATCAAGCCAGAATAGCTTGATCATCTAAAGAGTTGTTCTGCAACCTCTTAGGTTTGCGTCGAAGCTGGGGTGTTTCTGGGCCTATTCCTCAGTGGAAACACCATCTGTCGGCGCTTCTCCCATTTCCTCTTCGTCCTCCACGATTCGAGCAATACCGAGAAGCTTGTCGCCATCGTTGAGGTTTATGCAGCGGACTCCCTTAGTGATTCGACCGATCAAATTGATGTCTTTGACGCTTGTGCGAACTGCTTGCCCGTTCTTGGTCAGCATCATGATCTCGTCGTTTTCTCGAACTGCCAAAGCTCCGGCTACGCCCGAGGTTTTAGCGGCGATCACCCCGCTGCCCCCGCGTTTCTGGAGCGGAAACTCATCGAAAACGGTGCGTTTCCCTTGTCCGTTCATGCCACAGATTAGAAGGGCTGACTCGTTGTCGACCACTTCCATGGCTTTCGCGTAATCCTTGTCGGATAGTTTGACGCCTCGTACACCGCGAGTCGCGCGGCCTTGCTCACGAAGGTCGGACTCGTGGAAGCGGATGGACTTGCCCATGTGGGTAACGATGACCAGCTCGCTATCCCGGTTCGTGAGCTTAACCGTGATGAGGGAGTCCCCTTCATCGATATTGATGCCGATAATGCCTCCCTTGCGGAAGTTCTTGTAGGCTGCGAGGTTGGTCTTCTTAACGGTGCCGTTTTTGGTGCACATGACCAAGTTGTTGTCCTCTGTGATCTCCTTTACGCAGATCATAGCGGCGATCTGCTCGTCCTTTTGGAGCTGCAGCACATTGTTTATGCTGCGACCTTTGGAAGTACGTGATCCTTCTGGAAGCTCGTAGACCTTTTCGACGTATACACGGCCGTTGTTCATGAAGAACATTATGGTGTCGTGAGTGTTGGCGGTGAAAATGTGCTCGATGAAGTCTTCGTCGTAAGTGTTACCGCCTTGTACTCCCTTTCCTCCTCGTTTTTGGGTTCTAAATTCGGAATCGGATACGCGTTTGATGAATCCCTTGTGGGATACTGTGATGAAGCAACCTTCCTTGGGCGTCATGTCCGCCTTGGAGATGTCTCCCTCGTAGGGTACGATTTCGCATTTACGTGGGCTGGTGTACTTCTCTTTCAGCTCGAGCAGTTCTTCCTTGATGATGGAGAGCAGTTTGTACTCGTTTTCCAGAATGGAGCGGAGTTCTTCGATCAGCTTGAGTAGCTCTGCGTATTCTTCCTCGATCTTATCGCGCTCCATGCCGGTGAGCTGGTAGAGGCGGAGGTCAAGGATGGCTGTGACTTGGCGATCGGAAAGCGGGTACTTTTCCTGGAGGCGAGTTTTCGCTTCTTCGCGGTTGGCGGAAGAGCGGATTATTTTGATGAAGTCGTCCAGGTTATCGAGGGCGATCTTGTAGCCCTCGAGGATGTGGGCACGGTCCTCCGCTTTCTTTAGGCGGAACGCGGTGCGGCGGTAGATGACGTCGCGTCGATGATCGATGTAGCAGTTGATCATCTCCTTCATGTTCATCTGCTTGGGCCGCTTGTTGTCGAGGGCCAGCATGTTGACGCCGAAGGATGACTCTAGCGCGGTCTTCTTGTATAGCTTGGAGATGATGACTTCCGGAAATTCACCACGCTTCAACTCGATGACGATGCGGGTGTTTTCGTCGGACTCGTCGCGAAGATCCGAGATCCCCTCGATCTCCTTGGTGGATACGAGTTCAGCGATCTTCGTAACCAGAGATGCTCGGTTAACGTTGTAGGGAATGGTTGAGATGATAATCCGCTCCCGGTCGCCGCTATCCATCGGCTCGGATGCTACGGCTCCGCGCATCCGTACGATGCCGCGTCCGGTATTCATGTATTCATCGATTCCCTTGCGTCCGATGATGCGTCCACCGGTTGGGAAGTCGGGTCCTTGTATCAGCTCGCCAAGTTCGGCGATAGTGATGTTTGGATTGTCGATCTGGGCACAGATTCCGTCGATAAGCTCGTCGAGGTTGTGTGGCGGAATATTAGTTGCCATACCCACCGCGATCCCGGTGGAACCGTTCATCAACAGGTTCGGTAGTCCAGCTGGCAATACGGACGGTTCGGTGGTCGACTCCTTGTAGTTTGGTACGAAGTCGACGGTGTCCTCGTCGATGTTTCGCAGCAGGTCTTCCGCTATGGCGGTCAAACGCGCTTCGGTGTAGCGGTAGGCGGCTGGAGAGTCTCCATCGACGGATCCGAAGTTACCTTGCGGATCGATAAGCGGGTAGCGCATCACCCAGTTTTGGGCCATGCGAACGAGCGTGTCGTACACGGAGGAGTCGCCGTGTGGGTGGTAGTTTTTTAGAACTTCACCGACTACACCGGCACATTTGTCGAAGGCTCGGTTGTGGAGAAGGCCTTCGCGGAGCATCGCGTAGAGGATGCGTCGCTGCACGGGCTTGAGTCCGTCTCTCGCATCGGGGAGGGCTCGGCTGACGATGACCGACATCGAGTAGTCGATGTAGGCAGTCTGCATGATGTCGGTGATGCTGGTGGATGAGATTCTTTCGTTGGAAGTGTTTTCCATGGAAATAGGTATTTAGGTTCTGGGTACGGGTCCTAGTGTTTCTTTTGGCGACTATCAGTGTCTCTACACGTCGAGGTAAGACACGTTTAGGGCGTTGTCCTCGATGAATAGTCGTCTTGGAGCGACTTCCTCGCCCATCAGGATTGTGAAAAGCTCGTCCGCCTTGGCCGCGTCATTAATGTTTACTTTAAGTAGTCTACGCTTGGATACGTCCATGGTCGTTTCGTAGAGCTGTTTCGGGTTCATTTCACCTAGACCCTTGTACCGTTGGATGGACAAGCCCTTGCGTCCAGACTTTCGGATTTCGTCGAGAATGGACATATTTGAGAAGATCTCGATGGTGTTCTCGCTCTTGGATCCGACGTTTTCCGTGAAGGTGTAAACTGGCTCTTCAGAGCTTACAAACTGAGATAGGTCCAAGCCTATGGTTTCGATTTCATGCAAGAGCTTTGACATCTCGTTCGATTCGAAAATCTCGAAGATGGAAATGCGCTTTGAGATGCCTGCTGCTTCGTCGAAGATGGTTGCGGTGGCGTTTTCTTCGTTGAGCCCTTCGGCTCCCATGCCCTGGTTCTGCACGAAAACAGCACGGTCGGTTTCTTCGCGCAGGAAATGGTAGGATTCGTTGTTTCCTTCCCGCACACGTGCAAGATAGCGTGGCAAGCTGTGGTTTTCTTTTGAATACTGTTCAAGGTACTCGCCCAATGAGCCGCCGTGGCGTGTAACGGATCCACCGATACGTTCGAGTTGAGCGAATATTTCGACGATCTTGTCCAGCTTTTCGCCTTCGAATTTATGTCCGTCGTCGACGCGAGTGAGTACGGCCTCGTCGCCTCCGAGCTCGAGGAGGATTCGGTTTAGCTGCTCATCGTTGTCGACGTACTGCTCGCGGCGTTTTCTCTTGATCTTGTAGAGAGGAGGCTGGGCCATGTAGACGTAACCTTTCTCGATCAAGCCCTTCATGTGGCGATAAAGGAAAGTCAGCAGTAGGGTCGAGATGTGAGATCCGTCCACATCCGCGTCGGTCATTATTATGACCTTATGGTAACGAGCCTTCTCGATGTTGAATCCTCCTCCGTCTTCAGAGTCACCTATCCCGGTGCCGATGGCTGTGATCATGGTCCGGATTTCGTTGTTGGATAGAACTTTGTCGATGCGGGCTTTCTCGGAGTTGATCAACTTGCCTCGCAAGGGGAGGATCGCCTGAGTTCTGCGGTCGCGACCTTGTTTTGCGGAACCGCCCGCGGAATCACCCTCCACGATGTAGAGTTCCGACTCCTCTGGCTTGCGCGAGGAGCAGTCGGCTAGCTTGCCCGGTAGGCCTCCGCCGGAGAGAGCTGATTTGCGGACCGTTTCGCGAGCTTTGCGAGCGGCTTCACGAGCGCGTGCGGCGTTGAGGCACTTGTCGATGAGTCGCTTGGCGAGCTTCGGGTCGGTCTCGAAGTGGAACTTAAGACGTTCGCCTACGATTTTTTGGACGATACCATCGACCTCTCCGTTTGACAGCTTGGTCTTGGTTTGCCCCTCGAAGCGAGGTTCTGGGACTTTGACCGAGATCACGGCTACCAAGCCTTCACGAGCGTCGTCGCCAGTGATGGCTGGATCCTTATCCTTCAGGAGATTATTTGCTCGCGCGAATTGGTTGACCACTCGAGTGAGGGCTGTGCGGAATCCGGTGAGGTGAGTGCCGCCTTCGATGTTGAAGATGGAGTTCGCGTAGGCGAAAATCTGGTCGTTGTACGAGTCGTTGTACTGCAGGGCGACGTCGACTTGTATGGCTGGAGAATCCTCCTTCTCCTTAACTGAGTCTCCGAACGCTATGGGCTCTTCGTGCAGGACGTTTTTTGAACGGTTGAGGAAACGGATGTATTCGGCGATACCGTCCTTGAAGAGGAAGTTTTCCTCCTTGTTGGAGCGTTCGTCGATAAGGGTGATGGAGATGCCGGGATTTAGAAAGGCGAGCTCTCGCAGGCGCTTGCCGAGGATCTCGTACTGGAAAGTGAGGGTCGTTTCAAAGATCTCGGGGTCTGGTTTGAAGGAGATCTTGGTACCTGTCTTTTGTGTATCGCCGATGATGGTCAGCTCTTTGGTCGTCTTGCCCTGGCTGAATTGCATCTGGTGGATTTTTCCTTCGCGGCGAACCTCTGCCTCAAACCATTCGGAAACCGCGTTGACACACTTGGCGCCCACGCCGTGAAGACCGCCGGAGACTTGGTAGGCTCCTTTGCCGAACTTGCCGCCCGCGTGCAAGTTGGTCAGCACCAGCTCAAGGGCCGGTATCTGATAGGTCGGGTGGATGTCGACGGGAATGCCACGTCCGTCGTCCTCGATTGAGCAGGAGCCGTCGAGGTGGATAGATACTTTGATGTTTTTGCAGTATCCGGCCAGCGCTTCATCGATGGAGTTGTCTACCACTTCGAATACGCAGTGGTGCAGGCCGCGCTCGTTGGTGTCGCCTATGTACATGTCGGGGCGTTTGCGCACGCCCTCGAGGCCTTCTAGCTTCTGGATGTTTGAAGCGTTGTAATCGGAATCGCCGTCGTAGTTGACTGGCTCGTTTTCAGATTCGTTTTGGGAATCCATAAAGGTGAAACAGGGTTGTCTATAGGCTTATTGAGTCGCTGTTTTCTGGACGCGTCTCATCTACGAAAACCTTAATTCAAATCGCTCGCGCGTGCGCGTGCAAGGCCTTTGTCGTATTTTGGTGAAATGAGGGCGTCTAGTGGCCTTGTATGGCCCGATCTTGGGCGGTCGTAGGGTGGTGTATTGACTTTGGGGAGAAAACGAATGTCGAATGGCTATGAAAATTGCCTATGAAATTATCCGTTAAGCTCGATTACGCATGCCGTGCCCTCGCCAGGATGGCGATCCGCCGCCCGAGTGGCGAACTTTCCCGAATCGAGGAGCTGGCGGAAGTGGAGGCTATCCCCGCCAATTACTTGGTGCAGATTTTAGGCGATTTGCGAAATGGCGGATTGATCGAGAGCCGTCGGGGTAAACAAGGGGGCTACCTTCTCGCTCGAGCCCCGGAAGATATCAGCTTGCGGGAAGTCATCATGCTGGTGCAGGGGGACGTGTTCAGTTCGGTTGCCAACTCGGCGGGAGCTTCGGGGGAAAAGGTCGCTGAGGTTTGGAAGGATTTGCAGGATTGTTTCGAAGCGAAGGCTGCCGAACTCACGGTCAAGGACCTGATCCCGGAGACTCCGGAGGAAATGTATTATATATAAGGGCGAGCCTCGATTGTAGGTTTGACCCAGAGTTATTGGCCTAGCTGTATGTCGATACTCCTATGGTATCCGATACCCTGACCAAAATGTTGATCCTTCAGGATCGCGACATGAAATTGCAGCAAGTCGAGAGCTTGCTCGCTTCTTTGCCAATGGATCGCAAGGCGTGCGAGGATCGTATCGCTAACATCCGAGCGGAAGTCGAAGGGGCGCGCCAGAGCGTGCTGGAGTTAGAGTCTCGGGGCAAGACGATCGAGAATGAGATGGGTTCGATCGAGGCTCAGATCATCAAGTACAAGAACCAGCAGTTGCAGGTTAAGAAGAACGAGGAGTATCAGGCGCTCACTCACGAGATCGAAATCGCGGGCAAGAAAATCTCTGATTTGGAGTCGGACGAGTTGGAGGTGCTTTACGAGTTAGACGAAGAGCGGAAACGTTTCGAAGAAGCGGCCGGCAAGTCGAAAGAAGCCATCTCCTTGGAGGAAAGTGCTATCGCCAAGCTGGACGAAAGGCTTGAGGAAGTTAAGGGTGAGTTGGCGGAGGCTCAGGAGGCGAAGGCCAAGGCTGAAGCTGAGCTCGATAAGCCTGGCCGGTCCAAATACACGCAAGTCGCCCGCGGGCTGAAGTTTCCTGTCATTGTCGCTCTTTCTGGCCACTCCTGCAAAGGCTGTCACATGCGGGTGTCTAACGCTGTAGAGTCGGACGTGAAATCGGCTCGAGAAATTACGACTTGCGACAACTGCGGGCGAGTCCTCTATTACGCGGACTAGTTTCGGGGCCGCGCGTTCGCTCCGTTGTTCTTTATAGGAATCTCCGGGGAGGAAAGTCCGGACGCCGTAGGGCAGGGTTCCTCGCGAAAGCGAGGGAGGGCCGCTTCAAGGCGGTTCGACGGCCAGTGCCACAGAGAATATACCGCCTGGCTCGGTTTCGCTTCGGCGTCATCGAGGCAGGTAAGGGTGAAAAGGTGGGGTAAGGGCCCACCGCGAGTCGAGTAATTGGCTCGGCAAGGTAAACCCAATCCGGCGCAAGGTTAAATAGGGGATCTGGGCTGCCCGTCCGTTAAAGGTCCCGGGTAAACCGCGCCACTTCATTGGAAGGGGCTCTCGCTTCGGCGGGAAGCAGATAAATGAACGCGATCTTAGCTTCGGCTAAGATACAGGATCCGGCTTACAGGCTCCGAAACTAGTACTCTCTGGTGGCCGAATGAAGATTTCTCCGGATGTTAGTGTTTGAGCACCCTAGGGCAGTCCTCCATTTGGACGCGCTATTTTTGGGCGCTCCAACGGAGGGCCCGTGAAGGAAACTTCTCTTGGCGGCTTAGCTGAGCGCTTTTTTAGCCTAAGATGGTCACTATTTCCTGCCTTGTGGTAGTCTGTTTGGATTTCTGCTCCGATCGAAGTTGTGAGTGCACATTTCTATCAATACAGGTCGGCTGGCAGGGCGTCGTCGCTCTCGCGGTAAAGGCGA
This sequence comes from Pelagicoccus albus, assembly GCF_014230145.1. Taxonomy (NCBI): domain Bacteria; kingdom Pseudomonadati; phylum Verrucomicrobiota; class Opitutia; order Puniceicoccales; family Pelagicoccaceae; genus Pelagicoccus; species Pelagicoccus albus. The sequence goes on along the minus strand of NZ_JACHVC010000012.1, from coordinate 636,764 downwards.
GGGTGGTTTTACTTTGGTAGAGGTAATGGTCGCGATCATGTTGATCGGACTCGTGCTTACGGCGGCATTTTCTACAGTGACGCAGGCGTTGCAGACGATGGAGACGTCTCGGGACTACGCCCGTATTGCCCAGATCCTGCAAAGCGAGATGGAGGATCTTAGGACTATGAGCTGGTCGGAGCTCGAAGCTTTGCAAACTTCGGACGCAGGGACCAAGGAGCTCGATCTGACTTCGGAATTTAATGAAGCCTTTGGCCTTCGCTATCGGGCTCTGCGGCTAATCGAGGATCGTTACTCCGACCAGAAGCAAGCGACGATCTGGGTTAAGTGGGAAGATGCCCGAGGAAACACTAAAACCGAGAAGACGGTGTCTTGGTTTACTCAAAATGGTCTCCATGACTACTACTATAGATCATTCTAGGCCTTTGAGGCGAAAGAAGGGCATGACCCTTGTGGAGGTGATGATTGCCATCACCCTTTGCGGTGTGGTGTTGGCAGTTTCGACCGGCAGCATGTTGTTTCTAGCGAAGGCTACCAAGGGGCTGGGTAACTATCAGGGTATGAACATGGCAAGCCGCTTCGCTCTGGAAGACTTTGGTTCCGATGCCCGCATGACCAAGGACGTCAACTACGCCAACGCTAGTTCGATGTCGCTAGAGGTCTACGATTCTTCAGGTGGGCTGACGACAGTCATTTATCGCTACGACTCAAGCGAGGGAACCTTCTCGAGAGTAATCGGGAGTACGACGGAAGTTATCCTCGAGGATGTGGAGAGCTTAAGTCTCGTCTACTACAACCTGCATGGGAATGCGACGACCACGGAATTGGAGATCAAGGAAGTCCAATTGCAGGCGGAGATGCGACGCAATGTCCTGAGCATCAAGAACACCAATGAAATAATTTCGGCCCGTTTCATGATGAGAAACCGGTCAGTTAGTAGTTAGAAAGAAGGAGAGATTATGAATAAGAGTCGTTTACGGAGTAGAAGGGGGTCGGCCATGCTCGCGTCGATCTTGATTGTGGTCATCGTGGGCCTGTGGATGGCGGCGGCCATGCAGTCGTCGTTTACTGAATACAAGATGTCGAATCGCTACCTCAACATGCAGAGTGCTCTGAACTTAGCGGAGTCAGGGTTGGAAGAGGGGGTGCGTGCTTTCAATTCCCAATCTTGGTCAGGCTGGACTGCTTATTCAGAGGGGTATTTTAAGTCGATCGATGCTGACTGGCTCGGTTCTGAGGGTTCGGGTACCATTAAGATTTTCGTCAGCGACAGCCCGACATCGCCCACCATTGCCGCGGAGGGGAAGATCCTGGGGGCCGACGGGACTCCGGTGAGTCGCCAAATCAAGGTAGATCTCTCCTCTGGAAGTCTTTTTGCAAACGGACTATTGGCCCGTCGCAACGTGATTATGAACGGCAACAACGTCATCGTTGACAGCTACGATTCTCGCTTGGGCTCTTACACGCCGTCTTCTTACGCGAATCGTTTCTCCAATGGAAATGTGGCTTCCCTCAACTTGGCGAACACGGATGTGCTCATCAACAATGCGGACATTTACGGTTACCTTTCCGTGGGTGGTACTTTCAATGTGAACTCTTCGTTCCACAACAACGGCACATTAGGGGTGTGGGGAGCCTCGACTGGCACCAAGGACCTCAATCGCGTAACGGAAGATTTCTACGCGGACCTGCCAGAAGTCACGGTGCCTGCCTATTCGGGCTGGACGGACGTTTCGACTATCAATTCGGGAGCTTCAGATATCACCGGCGCGTTAACTTTGGGGAATCCGACTGATACCTCGCCCGCTAATTACCAAGCGGAACGAATTTCCCTCAGCGGAAATGGAGACGATCTAGTGATAGATGGGCCAGTCCGTCTCTATGTGAGACGGAACGTGAGTATTTCAGGTAAGGGTACGATAAGAATTACTAGCACGGGCTCTCTGGAGCTCTACTCGGCGGAGTCTTTGAGCATTTCGGGCAATGGTTCTGCCTACGGTATGCAAAACGAAACCGAGAAGCCAGAGAAGTTCATGATCTACAATACGACCCCAACTGCGGGAGGAACGAGTGTAGATGTAGCCGGAAATGGTTTGGTCTACGCCGTTGTTTACGCTCCGAACTCGAATGTTCATCTGCAGGGCGGCGGCAACAGCGGCTCGGTCTACGGAGCGATAGTCGGCTATGAGATTACTTTGAATGGTGGTTACGAGTTCCACTACGACGAAGCCCTGGAGGATTTGGCCGGGGGCGGTGGAATGAACATCGATTTCTGGCGTGAACTCAAAGCGGAGGGCGAGCGTTTGCCCTTCGACTCGCCCTCCTCGTTGAATGAAGCGTTCCAGTCCTTTGCCTCTACAGGAAGCAGCTTGAGTCACTAAAACAATATTCCGCCCGCTAAAGCCTTGACAAAGGGGCTTCGGGCGGAAATATCCGCTCCCCTTATGGCAAATACCAAGTCAGCAATTAAGAACAACCGCAAGACGATCGCGCGCACACTGCACAATCGTTCTCGCAAGACTCGTATCAAGACGCTGGCCAAGAAGGTAGCAGCACTCGCTGCTGACGGTTCTGATAAGGAAGCGCTCAAGGCTGCCGCGATCGACTACGTATCCGCAATGGACAAGGCGGCGAAGACCAATCTCGTACATGCAAACAAGGCAAGCCGCGCTAAGGCTTCCGTTGCGAAGTACATCGCTGGATAATCCATTTTTCCTCCTCCCATCATGAACCCCCATACGTTTCTGACGATGGGGGTTCTTTCTTTTCCCCGAATCCGCACGAAACGATGAGCTCAAAGAAAGAACTGATATCCTTCCCTCCAGGCTACTTGGGCAATCGACCGGAGAAGTTTCCGTTGATCGCCAACAACGAAGCGTTGTTCGCCATCAATAAGCCAGCTGGGCTCGCCTGTTTTCAGCACGAGTGGACGCTGGGCAAGCCCGATTTCTCCATGGCATTGCGACGTGAGCTCTTGAACGAGAAACCTCAGCTGCAAAAGCTAGGCATCGAGGGGATGTTTCGTGTCTTCAATTTGGACGCTGAGCTCAGTGGCGCCCTGGTTTACGCTAAGAACGAAGAAAACGAAGTTCTTCTCAAAAACGCGGCGGGCTCGAGCCAGGTCCAGTATCATTTCCATCTTTTGGCCCGGTCGGAGACCGAAGACCGAGAGTTCGTTTGCGATTTGCCGCTTTCCAAGCACTTCCAGGCGAAGCGAATGGTGGTGTCTCACCGCACTGGGAAAAAGTGTGAAACCCATTTCAAGTTCCTAAGAAGTTTTGGGCAGTACCAGTTGTGGGAGGCTGTTTCTACGAATCTTAGGGCACATCAAGTGAGAGTCCATGCCGCAGAGAGAGGTCTCAGCATCGTGGGAGAGGATTTGTATGCAGATGGGGACGAGATCTACCTGTCTCGGCTAAAGCGGGACTACATGCGAGGTAAGGGCCGCGAAAAGCCACTCTACGACAAGCTTTGTGTGCACTTGGTAGAAGTCTCGTTTGCTATTCCGGGCCGTGAGCTGGATCCGGTCTTGGCGCCACTGCCAAGCCGTTTCGAGACTTTGCTAAAACGACTCGACGAGTATCGAGGAGGTCGGGGCTAAGGCTTGAAGCCGTTTTGGGGGATCTCCTGAGTCTCCAAACTTTTATCTAGTTTCTGCTTTACAGGCATGGGGTGAAGGGCCACGTTTTCGGGCTTTTCCTAATTTTCAAGGAGCAATATCAATGGGTAATCTAAAGAAAAAACGCAGACTCAAGATGTCTAAGCACAAGCGTCGTAAGCGCTTGAAGTCGAACCGCCACAAGAAGAAGGCTTGGTAGACTAGGTTTTCGATTCGGGGCGCCTAGCAACGATAAGCGACAGAGATCGTTGAAAGCTCCATTACAGAAAACCGTCGTACAAGTCCCATTTCGCTGGCGCCCGACAAGCATTCCGAGCCCGAACTCAAAGAGTTCGGGCTTTTTTGTGCCCGGACCTTGGGACTCCCTTACGTATATTTTGGTTTCCTAGCCTAATTTTACCCGTCGCGGCGCTAGTTTAGGCCAATGGAAAGAGCGGTTATGCTTCAGGTGGGGTTTCGGCGGATTTGAAAAGAAAATAGAGCTGAATGCTCAGGCTGCCGGCTAGGAGTTAGGTGGAATATGCCCAACCTGACTGGGGGAGGGCGTGTTGTGTAAAATAAGATGCCCCATTCACCTTAACCAAAGCTGAGGATAGCCGATAGCCAGATATGCAACTCTAAGTGGATAGCGCCTAGGGGAGTGTAAAAACGACGATGATCTCAGCTAAAAAGAACAATTTTATCGTAGAATTCCGACCCACTACGATCAGGGCTGCCCGCTTGAGCTCCAGTAAGTCCCCACTGGTGGTTGAAGAGGTCCTGGAAATCGATTTGGAAGAGAAAGGGGATATCGCGGGAGAAGTTCGCGGTTTCGCCAAGGCCAAATCGAACGGATTTCTTCGAGCTTCCTGTTCCGTTTACCCCGAAGGTCGCATCGTGCGGCAAGTTCGACTGGACTCCACCAAGGGCAAGGAGGCCGAATTCGTGACGGACTATTTAAGAAAATCGGTCGGTATCACACCGGAAGAGTTTTCAACTTATTGCCTCTCTGCGTCAGATGGAGCCGACGCTGAGCTTTCCGAATTTAACAAGAAGGACATTCTTGTCTGTGGGGCGCCGAAGAAGTCGATTTCTGATGTGCAATCTTCTCTTGTCCACAATGCGATTTATCCGGGGAGATTGGAGTTTGGAACGGTGGGAACACTCGGCGTTCTGAAGAACGTTGTTGATTCCAAGTCTGACAAATCGCCAGTGCTCTTTCTCGAAATCGATATTCAGGAAACACAGGTCGTGATCGTTGGCGCTAAGGGTGTGGAGATGGCTCGCAGCATCGAATTTGGATCTGAGCATCTGGTAGCCGGCCTAAAGCAAGAAATGAATTTAAAGGACGAAGCGGCTGCGGAGAAGATTTTAAAGTCGCGGGAATTCGACCTAGGTTCGATTGCCCCTAAGCTACTGAGAAAACTTCTCCGAGAGCTTCAGAGCTCGATCGGCTTCTATGAGGTGCAAACCGGTAGTTCTGTTTCCGAGCTCTATTGCGTGAAGGGTGGGAAGACCTTGCCCTGGCTCGAGAACAGTATTTGCGACCTGTTGAATCTCAAGCCGTTCACGATCGACTTGGAAAAGTGGCTTCAACGAGAGGATGTCTCTTTCTCGAATCAATCTGATTTCGAAAAGATGGATACGACTTGGGTGAGCCTGCTTTCGCTGATCATGAACTTCGACAGTAGAAAGGCGAATTCATGATCAAAATGAAAAAGAAGGAAATTGGACTTTCCTATAATTGGCGTCCTGACTTTCGAGACCTCGAGGATTTACCCGAACTGCGTGCGGTACGTACCCAGTTTTTCCTGCCAACGCTCTTTCTCGTAATCGCGGGAGTTACTATTGTTTTTAGCGTTTTGCGAGAAGTGCACGTTAAGAATATTCAGCAGAATATCGAGAGCCTCAAAGTCGAGATCGCATCCTACCAAGAGAAGCATGATGCCAAGGTCGAACTTAATTCGGGTTTCATGAATACAACTCGTACCTTGGATGAAATCGTGCAATTCCGATCTGGAAGATTACTTGGAAGCGATTTCTTGTTGGCGGTTTCTTCTCGTCTCCTAGAGGGGATGTATCTCAGTAGAATTGAATACATCGAAGGACGAGCTAGCATCGAAGGGAACCTGAAAGTTTCCGCAGAAGAGGCCTCCCGTCTTGTAGATAAATTCATGGTTTCGCTGGAAGAGGCTGACGTTCTGCAGGGTCTCCTCGATGACTATAAGTTAACGAGTCTCGAAAGGAGCGCTGGGGGAGCTCACTTCAATTTCCGAATTGAAGTTACAAATTCCGAAGCGGAGGAAAAGAAATGAGCCTAGAAACCATATTAGCTTATTTGAAGAAGAATTATGTCGTGGTGGCTAGCGGTCTGGTCGCTTTGGTTTGTATATCTTTCTATCTCTATAGAGGTAAATCTATAACTGTACTCGAGGCGGATTATGACGACCTCAGTGTGAGGCATACTCGCATTCTAAGGAACTTGAAAAACGCATCCGACATCGAAGTAGATCTCGAGCGTTTAGATCAGCTTCAAGCTGATGTGGAATCGCGGTTATTCTTGCCTGAGGATTTGGCGACTAATCAAAGGTATTTCTATCAGATCGAGTCAACTACGGGAGTCGAGATGACTAGTCTTCAGCAATTGCTGAAAGCCTTGCCAACTGGAAAGAATGCCAAGAAGGCGAGGAAAAAGGCCCAGAAATCACCTTATCAAGAGCTCGTGTATGATATGAATATACATGGTACCTACCCAGAAGTGTTAGAGTTTATGAGAGGTGTAGAGGGTGGTAAGGCTCTCGCCGCTCTAGATGGGTTCTCTGTTGTTCCCATTAATGGCGCTTCAGTCGAGACTAGGCTCAATATGAGAATTTCCTATAATGTTCTAGGGAGGAAGGTTCAATGAATCGGTTGAAAATTTTTCTGTATTCAGTATTCCTGACGGTTTCTTATTCTTCTGTAGAGTCCGCTATAATGTCTCCAGAGGAACGCCTCGAGAAACTAGAAAAAATTGGCGAGGCCTTGGCCACGGAAGTGCGTCCAGTGGAGCCTGATTTGCTTTCTGTAGCACCGAGTCCGTTTTCCGCTAACCTTGGGCACAAGGAAATAGAGGTAATCGAGGAAGTTAAAGAAGTGGTACTGACTGATGACCAAGTGCTCGAGGCTTTGGCTGATCAGATCAAGCCAAGCGGTGTTTTTAATTTAGGTGGCGAGTATTTTCTTATGTTCAAGGACGGGCGTAGAGGGTCCGGCTCTCAACTGAAGGTAAGCCTAAATGATAGTGAGTATATAGTCCTGTTGTCTGATATTACAGGAGTGACTTATCAGCTGCGTTACAAAACTGCAGAACTACAAAGAGAACTTAATTAAATGCGTTATATGAAATCCAACAACATTATATACTATGCAGCTGCATTATTCGCTGCAGGCTTGACCTCATTGTCTGGCCAAGAATCAGTGGCGGTGGAGGAAGTCCCCGATGCTTTCGATGAACAGGAAAATCCAGTAGTTCCAGAGACCGAGTCTGGTCCCAAGCTGACGGACATAGATCGATTGTTTGACGACCCCTCCAGTGCGGAAGACTCAAGCTCTAACGAAAATGGAGAGGCCAAAACTCCTGATAGTGCAGTAGTTTCTCCCTTGGGACAAGATCCTGTCGGTAGTGACTTGAATCTTGCCTCTTCCGATTTGATATCGGTCGATTATCCCAACGAGGAAATTCGCACCGTTCTTCGTAATGTAGCAGATCTATACACTTTAAACTTAGTAGTGCCAGACACTTTGGTAGGTACTACTTCCATCAAGCTGCGAGATGTAACGTGGCGGCAGATCTATTCGGTCGTCTTGGACCCGGTTGGTTTTACTTTCATTGAGGAAGGTTCAATTGTCAAAGTGGTTAGCCGTGACTCTCTCAATATCGAGCCTCCTGTTACTGAGATCTTTATGGTAAACTATGCGGATGCAGAGTCCATCGCCTCAACGCTTCGCAACCTTATCGATGCTGGAGCGGGTGGAGCAGTGCAGGTAGACAAGCGCAGTAACGCTTTGATTGTTTCTGAGCGCGCCTCCAAGATGGACGATATCCGTCAAATCGTAGAGCGTTTGGACAAGCCGACTCAGCAGGTCTTTATCGAGACTCGGTTTATTGAAGTTACCGATACAGATGTTAAGAACATTGGCGTTAATTGGTCCTCTCTACGCAACTACAGCGTGGGCGTAGGGAATTTGACCCGAGAATATGGAGACAGTTTTGAACGCAGCAATTCCTACGACAATAGCAGCGAATCTATTGATTCATCTAATGTTGAAGATGTTGCCTTCGAGTCTGGCGAAGCCTCCATGGATGGCGTTGGTACAATGAATGGTACCTTGATAGACAATCTCACCGGCCAAACTTTGATCGATGCTACTTCAATTGGTGAAAGCTCTTTGATCTCTGATGCGGTAACAAATTTGACCTCACTGGTAGACACTAGCGGTGTGACTCGTACTTCGTCTGCAGTCTTCACCGCGGATCAATTCGGGTTTGTTCTGAGTGCGCTTAAGGAGCAGGGCGGTAGCCGCTTGGTCTCCAATCCAACAGTCGTTACCTTGAATAACCAGGAAGCCACTATTGCGGTGGGCGAAGAGTATCCAGTTCCTCGCTACCAGTACAATGAAGAGACTGGAGGATTCGGAGTGGACGGTTTTGACTACAAGTCGATCGGCGTTAAGTTGAGCGTAACCCCTTCGGTCAATCACAATGGTTTGATTTCGCTAAAGGTACTACCTGAGGTGAGCAGCCGTACTGGCGTGAGCAGTTTCGACGGTGCTGATATTCCAATTATCTCAACCCGTCGTACTACCACTCAGATCGCTCTGAAGGATGGCTTTACGATGGGTATTGGTGGTTTGATGCAGAGCTCGGGTAGCGAAAGCAACAATCATGTCCCTGTCCTGGGTAAGGTGCCTGGACTCGGTCGCCTCTTCAAGCATGAGTCCAAGACCGATACCACCCGCAATTTGCTCATCTTCATCACTGCACGGATTCTACCAAGTGAAGAAGCAGACTTCGAGGATGTCTTCTCCGAGGAGACAATGAAAGCTGCAGGTATCGATCCGGTAGCTCTGAAGAACCGATAGTCTTAGACCCTCATAGCAACGCATTTCTCTCATCTGAGCGTTCCCCGTCATTGGCGGGGAGCGCTTTTTTATTCGCCAATCACGGTGACGATAATGGATCTAGAATGCGGACTGGATCTATGCTCCCACAGAAAAACGCCCTGCCAAGTTCCTAGGAGAGGATTGGAACGGCTGAAGGGAATGGTTTCGGATGAGCGTGTCAGGGCCATCTTTATGTGGCTCGGCATATCATCTGGACCTTCGTAGGTGTGGGTAAAGTGCGGATCATTTTCCGGTACCAACCTATTCATGAATCCTTCGAGGTCGTGCCTGGCGCTTGGGTCCGCGTTTTCCATCAGCACTAGACTGCAGCTTGTATGCCTGCAGAAGACGGTGACGATTCCCTCGCTGAATTTGCTTTCGCGGATAGCGTTTCTGATTTGGTCACTAATCTCGATGGTCCGCTTCCCGTTGGTGCGGATGGTAATCTCAGAATGATATACAGGCATCTTCCTCTAATTTCTTTTTTCCAACAGGATTGGAATTTCTAGCTCTTGATTTCCCCGTTCTATGGTAAGCCTGATGAAGTTGCCTGGCTGGAGTTCGGCGATCAGGTCGCGAAATTGATTGATGCTCTCGAGGGTTGTGTCTTGGGCTTGGATGATTTTATCGCCCACTCGAAGATCGCTTTTTTCGGCGTTCGATTCTGCCGCTAATCCGGTTACGATTATCGACCTCTTGCCAAACTCTTGTCCACCTTGCTCCAGGAAGCTCGCACGTATTAAGGGGTGTGATACGCTTTTCTCAGATTGAAGTTGCTCAACTATTTTAGCGAGCTGGTCGGCCGGAATGATGTAGCTGGAGTCGACGTCAGGGAGTGCTGCCACGCTAATGCCGATTAGCTTGCCTTCCGAGTCGAAGAACGGGGATCCTCCTTCTGCCGGGCCGGAGGGAATGCTCACTCGCGTGTAAGTGAATGGGAAAGCGACCTCGTTAAAGTTACTTTCTCTACCCGTGACCAATCCCAATTTAGGAGTTGGATCCAGGTTTAGCGGACTTGAAATCGCATATGCGATAGATCCGATTTCTGGGGAATCGTTTGATGCATTAATGTCAATATAGTCGATTTTTTCCGGAGGTTGAGCGACTCTGAGAAGCGCAAGGTTGGTTACTGGGTCGGAGGCGATCGGAACAGCGAGAAACTGAGTTGCCTTGTGTTCGATTCGCATCCTTGGACCAGGCTCCATCGGCACCGCGTTGGTTAATACTGTTCCCTCGCTGTCTATGTAAAATCCAGTCATCACGGTGAGGGAAACCTTTGTGTCACCGTTTGCATCAGTCGTTTGTATAGCTATTTTGACCTTAACGACCGCGTCTTTGAAATTTTGATACAAATCGATAAGCCTCAATTCTGCCTCGAGCGGTTGGCTTTTCGATGTCGCTGGGTTCAGCGTAGCGAGCGCAGTAACGATTAGCGCTCCAACAAATCTAGCAATCCGCAGCATTCTAGTAGCTTTGCAGCTTGCTGTTGATGTCGGTTTTGACGCCAGCTTTCAGGCTATCCTGGGAAAAGGTGACTGGAGTGGCGTTGAGCTGGTATCCGTTTGCGACGTCAAAGCCGCTGCCTAGCAAATTGATCTTGTAGATGGTACCGTCCACTGAAAAGGCGTTGTACGCGTTCTTTTCTGTCTCCGCTTCAACATGGACATCGAAGGTTGGAGTCTCGGGAGTCTTCGTCTCGATCGGTTGCGTGGTGGCAAGAGAGCTGCCCGGGGTACTCGTGTCTGAAACGTGGCTGGAATTGCTGACCGTAAAGATTGTCAGGCTCATAGCTCCGACTGCCGCAGCGGGGGGACCTACTTTTCGCGCAAAAATCAGGCAGGCTCTTCTCAGACGGGTGTGTAGCGGTTGCACCTGTACAAGGGAGGATATCTGCCTGCTCCTAAACTCCTGTTCGAACTCCTCCCAGAATTGCGCGTCGGGCCGCTCCAGTTTCTTGAGCCGAATCAACTGGCTCAATTGCTGATCTGATTTGTTTGAAACTTTGATTTTGGAAGCGCTAAGCATCAGTTTCTGTGGCTACTCGACGTAGTCTTTCAGTTCGGCTTGAAGGAAGAGTTTGGCGTAATGCAGTCGCGATCGGACGGTACCGACTGAAGTCCCGACGATCTCGGCGATCTCCTTATGACTGAGACCATCGATTTCGTAGAGTGTGATTACGGTGCGGTGCTTTACGGAGAGTTTTTGGAAGGCATCGTTGAGCTTTTCCTGCAGCTCGTTCATCAGAGCCCTTTTGTCAGAGTCAGAGTCTGTAACGAGCTGTTCGATGAATCCGGCGGAGTGGTCCTCGTCGTTCATCTTCTCGAAGCTCAAGAATCGTCTCAGCTTGTTTTTGCGAAGATGGGTGAGGGTAGTGTTCAGAGCAATTCTGTAAAGCCAGGTAAAGAAGCTCGATTTTCCTTTGAATCTGCCGATGGACTGGAACGCCTTGATAAAGGCGTCTTGGGTTAAGTCAGACGCGTCTTCGCGGTTGGAAGTCAGGTTGTAGACAACGGCGTAAATGCGTTCTCGGTATTTTGTGACCAGCTCGTCAAAGGCTTCCACATCCCCCTCTTGCACCTTGTGCACGATCACAAGATCATCGTCAGCCTCTTGCTGCCGTTCCGGCGTGGAGACCAAGGTCTTGTTGATGGCCTTGCTGATGCTCATTTCGTTGAAGAGGAGGACTTTCCTAAAAGGTTATACCTGAAAAATCCTTTTTTAGAAGTCGGTTTTTTACTTTTGCAGCCACGAGCGACCTATAGGGCCGCCACTTGGTTCCATAGGAGTTGGCTGATAGTACGTAGGTGCAGGGAGGAGGGGTTATCTTCGAAGTGTTCGATCGCCTCCCTGCCTTTTCGAATTTCCTCGAAGATCGCTTGGCGCACCTCTTCGAAAATTCCCATTTCTTTGAGTTTCTCCAGCCACCGAGGCACATCTGCCTCGATCTTGCCTGCCAGAGTTTCCCTTAGCTCTTGGGCTTCGCTTTCTGGCAGTCGGTCACGCATTAGGATGATGGGCATGGTCGGTTTGCCGGTGGCGATATCGGTGCCGAGTGTTTTGCCGATTTTCTCTTGGGAGCCGAAGAGATCGGTCATGTCGTCATAGATCTGGTAGGCGATGCCTAGGTGTCTTCCAAATGCTGCTGCGGCTTCGATGTAGGAGCGATCGAAGCCGGCGAGCATTGCGCCTAGGTGACATGATACGCGGAATAGCTCTGCTGTCTTTAGATCGATGACGCGGAAATAGGTTTCCATATCGAGATCTGGGTCGCCTCGTTGCATCGTTTGCAGAATTTCGCCCGTGCAAACCTGTCTCATGGAAACCGCGATTTCGCGGCAAACCTCGTTGGTTGGAAACTGAGTCGCGAGGTAGACTGCGTGCGAAAAAAGTGCGTCGCCCAGAAGTACCGCGGTAGCGTTGTTGTATTTTTTGGCAACCGTGGCTCGATTACGTCGGATATCCGCTTCGTCCATGATGTCATCGTGGACGAGAGTAGCCAGATGCACTGTCTCAACAACTGCAGCCAGCTGAACTAGGTTTTTATCGACAGATCCCTCCGAATTCCAGCCGCTGAAGAAAATGAGCGAAGGACGGATGCGTTTTCCGCCTGTGTCGATGCTGTAGGAAACGTGTTCGCGAATCTCAGGCTCGAACTTCTCGACCTGTTGCTCGAGACATGCGTCCAAGGCCTCTAGGTGAGGTTGGAGCATTTGAAACAGTTCAGGGAGCTGTTTTGAAGTTTCCGCGCTGGGCGTTTGAGACGTGTTTTGCATCTATGAAAAGTAAACGCAGTATGCATCGCATACGACGCTCTCATTGCAAACCCGAATGCGCGTAGAGGGGCTCGCCGCGGTTAAACGACTCTTACTTTGGTCAGGTCTTGGCCGTCAATTATCCCGATTGGCCGATTTCCAGAGTCTACCACGATCAGATCGTCGATGCTGTGTCGCTCAAATTTTTTGAGGGCTTGGGCGGCGTAGGAACCGCTGGAAATGGTGATCGGATTGGCAGTCATCACGGAACTGGCCGGGCTATCCAGAAAATTGGGATGACTGAGGATGTAGCGGCGAATGTCTCCGTCGGTCATGATGCCAGCCAGGGTTTGGTCGGGATTGAGCAACGCGATGCAGCCGGAGCTCTTGGCAGACATTTCGGACAGGCAATCTTTGCACGGAGAATCGGAAGGGAGTGCGGCCAAGCGATCTTTGGATCTCATGATTTCGTCCACCTTGGGGGAGAGCACGCGGCCCAGAGCTCCGCCGGGATGGTATTTTGCGAAATCCTCCCTGGAAATGGCATTCAGCTCCAGAAGGACCATGGCGACTGCATCGCCGATGGCCATGGCGGCGGTGGTGCTGGCGGTCGGAGCCAGCTCGAGAGGGCAGGCTTCTTTGACGATGGAGTAGACCAAGGTGGCGTCGCACATACCTGCCAGACTGGAGTCTGGTTTGGCGGTTACGCCGATGGTCTTCACATCGAATCGTTGAACCATGGGCAAAAAGCGTAGGAGCTCCGCTGTTTCGCCGCTGTTGCTGAAAGCGAGTACGGTGTCTCCCTGACGGCAAAGACCGAGGTCTCCATGCAAAGCTTGCACGGGGTCGAGGAAGGTCGATGGGGCGCCTGTCGAATTCAAGGTGCCGACTAGCTTTTGGCAGATGTGGGCGTTCTTACCCACGCCGCTGAGGATCAGCTTGTTTCCCTGCTGCAGAGTGGAGTGCAGGATACGCACTGCATTCGCAAAGCCTTCGTCCAGCGTGTCCTTCGTAGCTTGGAGAGCGGCGATCTCGATATCTAAGCAGAGTTTTCCTTTGGCTATGATTTCAGGTGTTTCCATTACGTTGGGAAGCAAAAGTATCTATTGAGGATTTAGGACTTGGAAACGTAGCTTGGGTTGCTGTCTTATGCGGTGAAGGACGATACTAAATGACGCTAAGGGCTAACGCTTCCAGACTAATTTTTTTGATGCTCGCTGGGCTCGCTTTGCTAGCGGGCTGTTCCCAGCAGAACTCGCTCGAGGTGCTGAACGAGGAGGAGGAGCCGATTTTCAGAAGAGCTCGCGACCTCTACGCCCGCGGCATGGAGAACGAGGCCTTGGAGAATTTTCTTAAGCTCATCCAGCGTCGCAATGGCAATGCCCCCGAATCTCACCTAGATGCGGGCAATATTTATTTGAAGCACCTTCGCGATCCGGTGTCGGCTATTTATCATTTCAAGCATTACGAGGCGCTGATGCAGCGGAGCGATCGAGACGATGCCGAAACACGAATAGCCTTGGTCGAGGAGAGGATCAAAACGGCCAAGAAGGAGTTCGCGATGACCTTTGATGCCAAGGTGTATAAGGATCCTTTGGAGCGACTGAAACTGCTCGATACGATCGAGGCTTTGCGTTCGGAAAACGAATTGCTGAAGCGACAGCTTACCGATGCCCGCAATCGCCTGAATTCTCCCGAGGAACCGCAAGTCGCGGTGCATCGTTTGGAAGATTCGGCACCGGTTTTGCGGCCCGAAGCGACGCTTCCGCGTGAGCCGATCCCAGAACCGACTCTGCAGGTTCCTCAAGACAGTGGCCGGAGGTATACGATCAAGTCAGGGGACTCGCTCTACAAAATCTCTCGTCAGGTCTATGGAGACGGCAGTCGCTGGAGGGATATTTTGGAGGCCAACCGTGACCTCATTCCTAACGAGAGTAGTCTCAAGGTCGGCACCACAATCCGAATCCCCTAGATCTCGACTACCGGATATTGGCGGACCTTTCACCGCTTATTTCGGGAATCAGGGAGTTTTCGCTACCGTCGCTGACCTGTTTCAATTCCACGTTTTGCGTGTTGTGAAATGCGAAAGCCGGACCCTTTTGGGTTTCGATTTTGACGTTTTCGAGAGTGATGTTTTCCGCATCGGTAGCAATAAAGCCTTGGTTGGCAGAAATTTGAATATTCTCGAATTTGAGATTCGCCACCAATGACTCCTCCAATCCGGTGATTTCTACCGCTCGAGCAGCTCCCTCGCAGCTGATATCCTTGAAGAGCATATTCTTAAAGGAAGGTGGCACTTCGCTGGCCGGCTTCAGAGTGCTTGAGGAATAGAAAGAGTTTATGCGGATGGCCTGACCTCCGATGTCCGACATTTTGATTCGCTCGCAGTAGAGGTCCTCTATGAAAGCGCCTCTACCTCGCATGGATTTTAGTCGGATACCCCGATCGGTGCCGACGAAGTAGCAGTCATGAGCGTAAACGTTACGGACTCCGCCCGACATTTCGCTGCCGATAACGACTCCGCCGTGCCCTTCGTTCCCATAAATATTTCGGATGACCACGTTTTCTGTTGGGCGCCCTACACGCCAGCCATCTTCGTTGAGCCCGGATTTCAGGACGACACAGTCGTCTCCAGTTGAAAAATAGCAGTCCTCGATCAGGAGATTACGGGTGGAGTCCGGGTTGATTCCATCATTGTTTGGACCCGAGGTGGTCACCTTGACCGCTCTTACGACCATACCGTCCACATAGATAGGATGGAGTGTCCACATGGGGCCGTCGACGAAAGTGAGGTTTTCGATCAGCACGTCCCGGCAATTGACGAACTGAACGAAGTTCGGGCACAGACCTTCGACCGTGTCGCCCATGATTCGCTCTTCCGGCGGAAGGCCGTCTTGAATCATCTGATACAGTGCCTTTGCGGCCGCCTTCTGGTGCTTTCGTTTCCAGCCCCACCAACTGTGGCCTTGGCCGTGGAGCACGCCTTTCCCGCTTAGGGCTATATTCTTCTGACCATTGGCATAGATCGGAGCGCTGTAATTGTAACATTCCATGCCCTCCCATCGTGTGAAGACGACGGGCAAGTAATGGGAACGGTCGGTGCTAAACAATACAGTAGCACCCTCGGATACATGGAAATCCACATTGCTTTTCAAGTGAATCGGCCCGGTTAACCATCTCCCAGCTGGGACGAGCACTCTTCCTCCTCCGGCGTCGGCGCACGCCTCAATAGCTTTGGCTATCGCCTCCGTATTCAGCTCGAATCCGCCCTCGATTGCACCGTAATCGACGATGCTGAAAACCTGGTCAGGAAACTGGGGTACCTTCAGAGGCTCCATATGGAAGTAGGGGCTTAGGTTTTCGTACAGCTTGGTTGAGCTCGCTTCGATCTCCGTGGGATCGATACCTCCGAACAGAGAGGTTAAAGGCCGCACTGGAACGAGTTTGATTTGGTCTATTTTTGTTCCGGAAACACGGTGGGAGATCGTTATCTCGTTGTCGCCTGCAGGTAGCTCGAAACTAATGTCGCGGGTCCGGTCCAGTACGGTCAGTTTTCTCCAAACCCAGTTGTCAGCCCAATCGTGAACGAACCAGGTCAGTTGTTCTCCGTTTACATCCACGAAAAATGAGTCCTTTCGGGTGCGTGGAGCGCCTGGAGTGAAGACTTTGCCCCAAAGCTCGTACTCGCCTGCTTCGGGGATTTCGACGTGGAAAGTCGCGTGTCCCAAGCTTTGCTCAATCGTTTCTGCGTTGGGCTCGGTTTCCGGCGCCCAAATGTAGGAGCCAGCGGAGGCCTCGGTATCCGAAAAGATTTGGAAGGGAGGAGTCGGGTTGCCGTTCTCGGCCTCGAGTAGGATTTCGGAGTGTTTCGAGCTGCCGTTGAGATTGGCAATGAGGAGGCTCAGGCTAGTCAAAGCGACGCTGAGACGAAAGGGGGCGATCGACTTCATCGAGAGGTATGGGGTTCGGGGTTGAGCAATTTTCACGCAGAACCCAACACGTGTAAGCGGAATTGGCAAGCCAATGCGAAGGGTTGTGCGGAAAGGGAAAAACTAGCTGAGCCGCAGGATTTTCCGCCCGCCGGCATCTTGCCCGAGCGATTTGCCGATCATTTGGGAGCCAAGCGGGGATTTGGGAGTGACCACCGTGATGGGACCGGATTCGGTTTCCAGCTCTAGGCCGCCTCGGGCTGGACCGATGAAAAATACTTCTCTGCCAGCCGAGCCTAAAGTGGTGACCAACGATCCGATCGCGGCGGGGCCAGTGGAGCTATCGTTTGGCAGGTTGAGGTTTTTGTAGGCCTGCAATGCCTGTTTCATGTCCTTAGCGTAACCTGCCTGGGCGGTTGCCACGTATGAGGTTTCTAGGGCTCGAGTGTCGTATTTGTTTTCGGCTCGGGACTCCTCGTCCGTGGCTTCTTGAGCGCTCTCAAGGGCTGCTTTGGAAGCGTTTTGGAGCTCTTGCTCGATAACTTGGATGATTTGGGCGACGAGAAGGGTTTTATCCATAGAGACGTGAATCCAACACTGGTTTAGGAAGGATCCAGATCGCGCGTATCGTATTCACAAGTCAATGTCGCGGTTTCGCCAAGTTCATCGCTCAGATTCACTTCGAGGCTGACCTTAGCTCGAGCCTTGCGCGATAGCATGCGAAGGAACTGTTGCCACTCTTTGTCGCAAGGCACGGTGCAGCTCGCGAATATGGTCGATGAGTTGGAGTCGATTTCTCGGTTTTTCTTGAAGGAGCAGCTCGTGAGGCTGGTGAATGGCTTGTAGTTCAGGCGTTGCAGCGTGACTTGGAGGTAAGCCCAGGCCGTCAACTGACACAGTGTTAAGCCGCTCAGGTCCGAAAAATCCTCATCTTTGAGGTTGGGGCTAATCTTGGGCAGGGACAGCTTGAGGGATTTTCCGTCGGCCTCTACAACCCGGCAATCGATTGTCCGGGATACGGGAATCCGATTGTGCAGGAATTCTTCGATGCGTTTTATTGGGAGCTCCATCACGCATGATTTTGGCGCAGCCACTCTGAATTGTCGAATCGAGTAGGGCGTTTTCCTTTGGCTTAGGGACTAGTCCCTGCAGGCTAACTCTTTTGAACCCAAAGAACCCAATCCTCCGGCTCTGGAGTGAGGAAAATAGTTGAGGCTTTGCTAATTTCGACCGAGCCATTCCACTCGCCGGTGCGAGGATTGAACCACTTGGCGGAGCCATTGTCGAAAGGAAGCTCGAGATTGAAAGTGGTAAAGATGTCGCTGGCGCTTGCGTTTTGATCGGAATAGAAGCCACTCCCGTTCTTTCCGCTGTGGCCCTCGTGAGAATCTGGATTTGCAACATAGATAATGCAGGAATCCGAATCGGAGGAACGCATCGCTTTGGCGAGTAGTGGTTTGTTGCCGGCTATAGAGTCATCTGACACCCATCCGTTGAGGTCACCGCAAGTCTCGCTTAGAAAGGTTCGGATGTGGAGGAGGTCATGGGCGCCCGAGTGCAAGCGAGCTGCGTGGCATGCGTCGTAGTAGCCGACTATTCCAGATTTGTGCCCGCTGCCTTTTCCACTGGTATCGAGACCGTGGTAGCTTGGGTGTCCTCCCGAAAGAATCATACCCCAGAAGAGTCGCCGGAAATAGTAACGCGGAACCAATGGAGCTAGTTCGTACTCGGATCGATCCTGATCGAGAACGATAGGTTTCGAGGATAAGGGCGCATTTGCGGTGACAACTTCCCCGTGCACTTGTCCTAGGGAGGACAGCGAAGTCATGCCGCACCACTTTTCGCCATTGAAAAGGAAATTCGCGAAGCGGGGCTGACCACAGGTGATGAGGGAATGCCATGGTGCTTGCTCGTATATCGTTTTGCCGAGCTTAGAGAGGGCTTGAAGCGTTACGGCACTGTCCTTGGCTGGATCGATCTCGGAGGCGAGGCTCCAGTGAACGTTAGCCAAAGGACTGAACCGTTCGCAGACGTAGGAGACCAATAAATGGCTCAGAATGTCTCCCTCCTCGAATTTTTCGAGCTCTTCCCGGTCTTGGGCGAAGAGGTTTAGCTGAAACTGGATTTTCGGGAATCGACCGAGTGCGAAGAGAAGCCGCTTTTCGACTTCGTCCCAGAACGCGAGGTTTAGCTGTTTCCGGTTGGGACCATAGAAGTTCGATACGGAATCTTCGGACTCGCCCAGTCGAACTCGGATTTTGGTAAATCCCGCTTGGGCTGCTTGGTTGATGTAGGCGGCCCAGTTGTCCTGATCTGGTGAAAGCAAAGCCTCTGCAACGTCCCCCAAGTGTAAGAAAGCGGTGCCGTTGTCGTATTGAAATTGCCGATTGTCTTGTAACGAAACACGGAGCTTGCCCGGCAGGTCAGAGGTACGGACGTGGATAAGCCCGCTGGCGACTCCCTTGCCGAGGGAATTTTTAGCCTCCCATTTCCACTCGCCGCTTTCGGGTAGGTAACACCGGGCCACCGCTTTGCCGTCTCCCCGAGCGAAGGCGTGGGCGGAGATGCGAGCTCCCGATGGGAGCGTGTAGGTGAGTTGCAAGGGCAGAACCGGAATCTTAGCGGTCACTACATGTTCGCCCGAGAACTCCAGTTCGTGGCAGCCCCCACGTTTGGCGGGCAATGTCCCGCTACTTAGGACTTCCTGATCAGAATAGGTTGTCATAGTTGTACAAGAGACGGAGTTGGTGTCCGATCGGCCCGCTAGTTATGCGGGTAGGGCAACTATATGTTAGGGGATTCGTTCCTCGTCAAACTCGATCATGTCGGCGAAAGTCATCAGATCGTCGCGATCCTCGATGCCCATCTTGCGTTTTGCCGAATCGAGGGCTTCACGTCCCATAGGGCTCAGTCCCTTTTGCACCACCTCGCGGTTCCATTTTGCGACTTGGAGATCTTCGGGCAGAATTTTCTTCAATCGCTCCTCGATTTCAGCGTCATCCGTTGATTCACGGACGATGGCTTCCACATCGTCTGGATCGATGCCCAAGTGGAGGCAGAGGAAGCGGTCGAAGCCTTTCTTGTAGTTGCGTTGGTATGACTTTCCGAGCTCCCCTTTAACAGCTTTCTTCGCTTTGGCGATGAACCGCGGCAAGTGCAGCAGTCCATTAGGGTGGGGAATGTAGGGTGAAGGAAGGTCGTAGTGGACGACGCCAGTATCGGGACGTGACATGAGTGTTTTAGGATTTTGCGTTTAGACCAATTTCGAGGGCTGAGATAATTTCCTCAGCGGGCTCATCTCCCACCGAAAGGCGTAGGAGTTCGGGATTGATGCCGCAGCGGAGCAGCTCTTTGCGACCCTCCTCGCAACTGACGAGAGAGTAGTGAGCGAGATAAATGTAGGGGCAAAGTAATGTGGACCGCATGCCGAAGCTAGGCCCCTTGGGCAAAGGGGTGGCATCCAAAAAAGTCGCGAGCTCTGAATTCAATTCGAAGGAGAGCAAACCAGCGCACGAATCCGGGCTGCGGGAGATCTTTTCGAAATTCGCCCGAGTCTGCTCCTGTTTTGCCCAATAAACGCTAGCAACTTTAGGGTGTTGTTCGAGGAAACGAGCTACGATTGGCATCGACTGGTTTATTTTCTCCGTAAGCTTACCATAGCCGCCAATTTGCTGTGCCAAGCGGTCGAGGTCTCTCGAGTAGGGAGCTTCTACGTTTTCGCGAATGCTATTGAGGATTTCTTCTCCTCGGGGGCAATTTTTCGTTATCGCGTTCAAGCCAAGCAGCACGTCGCCTTCGTTGGCTGCATATTTGGTAAGGCTGTTTACGATGATGTCAGCGTAAGGGGATACGTCTATGTTCGCCGGAGACGCGACAGTCGGATCCACAATGAGATAGGCACCGTGTTTTGTCGCTAAATTACGGATACGTTGGAGATCGACAGTTTGAATTAACGGGTTTGTTGGGGTCTCCGTGACAATGCCTGCTACGGTGGATCCGCATTCTTCAAGCTTCGACTCCAAGGCATCGAGATCCAGCACGTCCATTAGCTCGATATTGTTGGAGTTTTCAGCTCCGAGTTTATCGAGGATGTGCATGGTGTCGGAGTAGAGCCATCCCAACTTCACCCAATTGGTTCGACCTTCTGGCTCTTGAACGGATCGTACCGCCTCGAACGCTGCGTAGAAGGCATTCATCCCCGAGTTTGAAAAGACGATGTTTTCCCGATCTACTCCCAGAAGAGGCTCAAGCTCGTCCAGTATCCGGTTTTCGCTATCACCTTCGTAGGTGACTTCGGCTTGTTTTTCGGAAATGACCCCTTCTGCAAAAAGATAATCCTCTGCTTGTCGCGAGGACAAGAAACCGCCCACATGTTGTAGGAAACTCTTCGCCTCTAGATTTGTTTGTGGATCGTCTTGTATCCTAATCGCCGATACTCCTCTATGTTTAATCAACTTGCTTGGAGTCGAACCCAAACGGGCCTGTAGGCGCTTGGCCATTTTCTCGCTAGAGGTGGGCCAGAACCTAGCATCCGGCTTTTCGAAGAGGCGTTGCCAGTGGGATTCGATTTGCCGCAGGTGCTGGTGAAGCACAAAACGCGGGTATCCGGAATCCAGTTTAGCTAGGGTTTCGGGCGACTTCTCTTCATAGCCAATCACGTCCCGCATCGTTGGTATGCTGACTGATACGGCATGTTTAGAGTCAGGTATGGCCTGGCCCAATGGTATGTGTCGTCCGGCTGTCATTTCTTGGTGGAGGTGGGGACTTTAGGCGGCGCCTACCGCTTGTCGAGCGCTAGATAGCGAGTCGAATTTTGGTGAATTCAGTTTGATGCCTCGGGGAAGGTGGTTTTGAACGCTCGGATGAAATTTGTTTCTTGGAATGTGAACGGTATTCGGGCGGCCCTGAAAAAAGGGGCTATGGATTTCTTCGATGGAAGTGGAGCCGACTTCATTTGTTTGCAGGAAACCAAAGCGACCGCAGAAATCGTCAAAGGCTTTGAATGGATTGGCTATGAGAGTGTCTTAGCCAATGAGGCGGTCAAAAAAGGCTATTCCGGAACTGCTATTTTGTCCAAGGAAACGCCTGAATCTATCTTCTATGGATTGGGTATGGAGGCACACGACTCCGAGGGGCGCGTGATCACGGCGGAATACTCGGATTTCTATTTGGTCACCGTTTACACCCCGAATTCGCAAAACGAGCTCAAGAGGCTTGATTACCGTCAGGAATGGGACCGCGATTTTCTCGCCTTCGTGAAGAAGCTAGAGGAAACGAAGCCGGTTATCTTTTGCGGTGACCTAAATGTGGCTCACACCGAGGATGATCTGGCAAATCCGAAGACGAACCGGAAAAACGCGGGTTTCACGGACGAAGAACGAGCGGGTTTCGACTCAATTTTGGAAGCGGGCTTTGTAGACACTTTTCGAGAATTTACCCAGGGGAAGGGGCATTACTCCTGGTGGAGTTACCGTGCTGGCGCTCGGACTCGGAATGTGGGGTGGAGAATCGATTATTTCCTCATATCGCAGAGCCTTCGTCCTCGGCTCAAAGGAGCAAGGATCCTTCCTGAAATTCTGGGCTCGGACCATTGCCCAGTCGAGATGACCTTGGCTTAGGACGTCTCGAGGCGTTTTTCGTTATCCTCCTGCTCTTCACCGGGCTCCGAGAAAGGCATTCCGTCGTAGTGGTTTCGGGGATAGCGGCTTATCCGATTGAAACGTGATCGGAGTAGTGGGCCAATCAATCCGCCGATCGCGATACCTACAGCAAGCCCCAAGGCCAACCCTATGGTGGGGCTGTGTGGCGTCTGGCTCGCTCCGATTATACCGCATGCTGCTCCTAGGATGATACCAAAATTTGCTCCGATCGGAGAGGCTTCTCGCCTGTGGCGAAGGTGCGGTCGCACCCTATCGGAACTTCGTACTATGAGCAGGTCATCCATCTCTTACCTTTCGTTTGTCTACTTGGGATTCTTTACGGACTTTTTACTGTAGAGCATTTCGTAGAAAAGTCGATAGGGGGGAAGCATGATTGAAGGGTCGGGATGCAAGCCAGAGGGATTCCTCGGGGCAGGACACTTCTTTGTCAGGCGTTTAAGCTCGACTTATTAAGAAAGAATTTCCTTTTTAAAAAGGGATGGCTTTAAAGAATGGCAGCTATAAAGGCCCGAATTGGGCGACTCGCCGCACCATACTTGAGATGCTTAAGGTGAAAGGCCCTCTTTCAAGCAAGGAGATGGCTGACGAGCTCGGTGTCTCTTCCATGGCGATACGTCAGCACATGCAGGAGCTCGAGCAACTGGGTGACGTGAAATCTGAGGACCGGGTCAAAGGGAAAGGGCGTCCGACAAAATACTGGTCTTTGACGCCGGAAGCGGCTCGGCATTTCCCGGATCGGCATCGCGATCTCATTTTGGATTTGTTGGGGAGCGTAGAGACTGTTCTGGGCCAAGAAGCGCTCGACAAATTGCTCAATGAGCGAAGGGACGAACAGGCGCGTAACTACGCAGATCGGATGAAGCAGTTCGAATCGCTAGAGGAGCGGGTGAAGGAACTTGCCCGCCTTCGCAATTCGGAAGGGTACATGGCGGAAGTGAGTGCCGACGAAGAAGCTGGTTTCCGGCTGGTGGAGAATCATTGCCCGATTTGCGCCGCTGCTTCCGTTTGCGAAGGCTTGTGCGCGCGGGAATTGACCGTCTTCAAACGGGTTCTTGGCCCGGATTGCAAGGTGGAGAGGGTTGAACATCTCCTAGGCGGCGGTAGTCGTTGCGCTTACCGTATTTTGCCCAAGTGAGCGGATTTACAGGCGTTGCGAAAGCAAGAGGTCCGCGTAGATATTGAGATTTCCGACCTCGAAGGTAAACCGATACTGCTCTGCGGTACCCGCTGTACTGATGGCCATGCGTTTGCCTTGGACAACAGTTGGGAGGGTGAGTGTCGAGGGCAGTCCTAGGTCTGCTAGCTTGTTTTTGAAAGTGCCCGCAAACATGTTCGTCAATTCGCCACAAACGTCGCGCACGACGTCATCATCCAAGTCTTCGCGATCTAATCCTGTAATTTTCCCACTCGCTTCGTACGCGAAGTTTTCCGTCATGAAGAGATAGCACACGCCATTGATTTCGCCTGCAAATCCCACGGAAGAAGCGAACATTCGCTTTGAATCATCTTTGGCGGGATCGATCTTTGGACTGAATGCTTGCTTGCCCGAATAGGATTCGTGCCCTTTGCACTCGCATTGCATACTGGCCATCGTGTCGATAACCTTGACGAGCGAGGTGCTGAGAAATTCGTGAATTTTTCCGACGGGTACAGAAACGGACATTTTGGTGGGATTCTCTTGGTGTGGCGGTCGACGTTTGTCGGAGGTGTTGGGCGTTCGTGTGAGGCTTGCTCGTTCGAAAATTCGCTAGAAGTGGTCGGTTAGTATGTTGAGGACTAGAGTCCTTAATCGGAGCATTTCTCGTTAACTGAGATGGAAATAGGGGTGATTAGCGCGAAATTTACTGCTAGTGATTGGATCGCTTTGGTAGGCTTTAGAGAGCAACGAATTTGAGAGCCAAAGAGGCAAGGCTCAGAAACAAGAAGAAGCCAACCACATCGGTCACTGTGGTTACCATGATGGAGGACGCAAGTGCGGGGTCGACTTTGACCGCTCGCAGTCCGACGGGGACAAGTACTCCCGCTAGGGCGGCAGCAACCATGTTGAGCAGCATGGCCATAAATACGACGACTCCGATCAGCCAGCTGCCTTGCCAGAGCCAGGAAATCGCTCCTACTGCGATCCCAATGGCAAGGCCGGCTACCGAGCCAATGATGATTTCCTTCACCAAGACCCGTTTCCACTCTTTGTCCTCGATCTCTCCGAGAGCCAGCGAGCGTACAACGATGGTCAGGGTTTGAGCGCCGGCATTGCCTCCCATTCCGCCTATGATGGGTAGGAAAAAGGCGAGTACGGTGTAGGCGGAAATGGTCTTTTCGAACATGGATATCACCCATGCGGCCAAAAATGCTGTGCCCAGGTTTACCATCAGCCAAGGGAGGCGATTCTTCACGGATCGGCTCCACGGAGTGGTAACCATTTCTTCTCCGCTCAAGCCCACCATGCGCTGCATGTCCTCTGTGGCCTCTTCTTGGATAACGTCGATAACGTCGTCCGAGGTTACGAGTCCGACTAGTTTGCCGAAGTCGTCCACTACGGGGAGGGCGAGGTAGTTGTACTTTTGGAAGATGTTGGCGATCTCCTCTTGGTCGGCGTTCACCGATACGGAGCGTACCTCGGTGATCATGACGTCAGCCACTTTCAGACGAAGGTCTCGGAAAAGGAGGTCTCTTAGTTTCAGCACGCCTTGCAAACGCTCGTTTTCATCGACTGCGTAAATGTAGATGGCGTTATCTTGATCTTGGTCTTCGTCTTTGCGGATGGCTTCTCTTGCCTCCGAAAGGGCCAGCGTGGTGAGGACCGCGTTGACTTCCGTTCTCATGATACCCCCTGCGGTATCGGCCTCGTACTCAAGCAGGGTGGTTATCTCCTCGACGTCCTCGTCGGGGAGCTGGTCCATGATCTCCTGGAGTCGTTCTGCGGAGACGCCTCCCAATGCGTCGGCCGCATCGTCCGAATACATTTCGGGAATGATGTCGGAAACGCGTTCCAAGCGCATATTTTCCAGAAGGTCGGTTTGGATGTCCTGGGGGAGCTCGGTCAAAATCTCGGCTACCTTTTCGTCCGGTAACTCGCGCAGCACCTGACGAATGTCGGGGAGACTCCTGTCTTCGAGATTCTCCGCGATGTCGCTAGGATGCATATCCTTCAGCCGATTTAGGTCGCGGTTGAAGGCGTTGGTCGCGATCTCTGTCTGGTCTTCCCGCTGCTCCATGAGGATTTGGTTAAGACAAATAGTAGCTGCTGCAGCAAGATCGCTATTTTAAGATGGCGCAAAAAAAGAATGGCTGAGACTTTTTTATCGATCCTTCCTCTGCGAAAGGTGGAAGCCTTCAGTCTAAGCTAAATGCCAATCTATCAAGCTCCACCTTATCACTGTCCCCTCGGCCTGAGAGGGGAACATCTGGAAACGATCATACCAAATGTAACTCGGAGGCGGTTCAGGCTGTCCTACCGTAGGGAGCGTATCGAGCTGGCGGATGGCGATTTTGTGGACATAGATTTCTCCAAGCCCAGTTGTAATGATAATATCGATACTTGCGTTTTAGCAATGCATGGACTGGAGGGCTCCTCGGGAGCTCCATACGTCAAGAGTCTGTCGAGATGTGTGAATCGCTTAGGTTGGGATTTTGCGGCGCTCAACTTCAGAGGCTGCAGTGGAGAGATGAATCGCAAAGCCCGATTTTATCACAGTGGAGATACCGGGGATGTCGATGAGGTGGCTAGGTATTTATTAATGCGATACGACCGTCTTGCTTTGGTTGGTTTTAGTCTCGGAGGGAACGTCGTGCTCAAATATATGGGAGAGAATTCCGATTGCCTGCCGAAAGGGGTTCGAGCGGCGGTTTCTATTTCGGCACCGATCGATCTCGAGGGGTCGGCTCTCCGCATCGGCCGACCGAGTAATCGCTTCTACATGAAGCGGTTCATTCGTCTGCTCAGCGAAAAGATCGAAAGGAAAGCCAAGCTGTTTCCTGAGGATCTGGATGCGGAAGGGTGCAGGGAATTGGATGATTTTGAGGCATTTGATGGGCGTTACACGGCTCCTTTAAATGGATTCGCCAGCGCAGAGGACTATTGGAAGCGTAGTAGCGCTTTGAACTGGCTTCAGGACATCACCCGACCCTCGCTGCTTCTTAATGCGCGAAACGACCCGTTTCTTACCGAAGCCTGTTTTCCTGAAGTTCTCGCATCGCAAAGCGATATGTTTTACGCCACTTTCCCCGAGCGAGGAGGTCATCTAGGTTTTCCCGGAGCTCGCAAGGGCGGGATGGCTTGGCACGAGCGGGTTTGTTTGGCGTTTCTGCAGGAAAAACTCGCGGACTAGAGGTCCAGGTCTAGCTGGGGTTGGTCGGCTGCTGTGGGTGCTTCGAGACAAGCAGGGCCTTCGTTGCTGTTGTTGTTCACAACCGGATTTGCGACCTTGTACGCCATTGCCTGGGAATCGAATGGAGCGAAGATTTCCGAGGCTTTGATCTTGTTAATCGAAGAGGTGTTTAGCTCCAGCCAGTCTCGGCATCGCTCCGCTGAGAGAATTACGGGCATGCGGTCGTGGAATTTAGCCATCAGCGAATTCGCTCTGGTGGTCAGAATGGTATAGCTCTGGATTTCGTATCCATCTTTGCCTGTCCAGCTCTCCCAAATTCCTGCCATGCAAAACGGGGCTTCATCCCGTAGGGTAAAATGGTACGGTTGGTTAATGCCATTTCGCCTTTTCCATTCATAAAAACCGTCTGCGGGTACGAGACAGCGTCTGCGTTCGAAAGCGGACCTAAACGAGGGCTTGTCGAAAACGGTTTCCGACCTCGCGTTTATCATCGGCGATTGGCTGCGAGGCTCTTTCGACCAGCTTGGTACTAGCCCCCACCGCATCCGCGATGTGTTCAGGATTTTGGAATTGTTCTGGGAGGGTAGGAAGACGGTGTTATTTTGGGTCGGGGCGATGTTGTAGCGGGGAACGCTTTCGCCGAGAGCTTCAACTTTGTTTTCCAGAAGGTAATCCCCAACGCTCTCGCCCAGAGATTTGAAGCCTTTTCTTAAGGTGTATCGCCCGCACATGCCAGTGCTCTCCACAATGTAGAGCATAGGCCGGTTTACAAACGGGAACTCGTAAAGTTTTGTAAAAAAACAATAAAGCCCTTAGTTCAACTCGGCTTCATCTATGAGTTTTTGGATACGGGGCTGCAGCTTCTTGCTTTGGCGTTGAGAGCGTTTGGTAGCGATGTTTAAGGCTGCGATGCGGTACGCTTCTCCGAGGGTGGGGAAGTTCAGAATATTTTCTAGGAAGACGTCGATGGAATTGCCGTTGAGGATAGCCATTTCGCCAACATGGATCAAATCGGTTGCCCCCTCGGCAACGATGTGTACGCCCAGGATCTTCTCTCCTTGCTCGTCGGAAATCATTTTGAGCATGCCGTCCTTGATACCTGCGATTTGTCCGCGGGCAACTTCGTCAAAACTCGCTCTTCCGATTATAATATTATCTCCGTATTGCTCGCGGGCTTGCTCTTCCGAAAGTCCGACTGAGGATAGCTCTGGCACTGCGTAGATCCCTATCGGCACTAGGCTGATAGATTCCTTGCTCGATTCTCCGATGATGTGCTTTATTGCCCTGCGTCCTTGCTCCATGGATACTGAAGCGAGAGAAGGCGGTCCGATGACATCGCCGACCGCATAGATGGAAGGGGTGGAGGTTTGATAGTTTTCATCGACGTCGATGGTACCATTTGATCCAAGCTGCACTCCCGTGCTGCTCAGGTTGAGAGGTTCTGTATTGGCGAGACGACCTTGGGCGACCAGCATCTTGTCGCTGAGGAGCTCCTGTCCGTTGTCCAGAATGGTACGGACTTGCAGCCCATTCCATTCGACGGATTTGGCGTTAACATTGCCGATATATTTACCCCCGTAGCGGGTAAAATTGTCTAGGAATTTTCCGGTTAGCTCTGGCTCCATGAACATCAGAGGCCGTGGCGTTTTATCGATCATTGTGACCTTTACGCCAAGCAGGGAGAAGATGGAGGCGTATTCAGACGCTATGACACCTGCGCCAATCACCGTTAGCGATCGAGGCAGGTAAATCATGCTCAAAATAGAATCGCTATCGAGAATGTGCTCATGATCGACAGGAATTTCTTCGGGAGTGCGAGGACGTGATCCGGTTGCTACGATAATGTGTTTACCCTGAAGCACGGTCCGCTTTCCTTTAACCGTCGTTACCAGCACAGTGGTTTCGTCAATAAATGAGGCTCGGCCTAGGAATACCTTACCTCCAGTGAGGTCCATCTGTTGGGAGATGTGATTGGTGTAGGACTGCAGCACGGAGTCCAAGCGCCTCATCAGGGTTGAGACCTCCATATTCTCCTTGAGCTTAAAGTCGAATACGTCCGCGTTGCGCTTGAGGGTCGTTATGGTCAGAGCTGCTTCGCGCAAAGTCTTGCTTGGAATCGTACCCAGGTGAACGCAGGTTCCGCCCACCGCTCTTTCTCTTTCGACGATGGCTACTTTTAGGCCTGACTTAGTGGCTTGCTCGGCTGCTTTTTGGCCACCGGGTCCGGATCCGATGACGATGATGTCGAAAAGTTCGTCTGGGGTCATAGTTCCATGGCGGCTACAACCGCTTTTACTTCGTCTTTTCTTCCGAGCAGGTACTGGAAGTCGTCTTGATAAAAGTTAAGGTATTCGATTACGGGGTCTTTGGACAGGTCCAGCACATTGAACTTCATGGGCTCCATCATCCAATGTCCGAGCAGTTGGGAAAGGTAGGTCGCTGCACTCTCGTCCTTGAAGCTGGGCGCTCTCTCGTAGGTGGGATAGTAGTGAGTGGTCACCTGCAATTGCCTCGGCAGATCCCAGTCAAGGGCCGCCTTAGTAGCAATTTTTGAATGCATGGCGGAAACGATCTGGGCGACTTCCTTATCATTGAGTCTCACGTCCAATTGCTTTTGCACTTTTGAGATAAGCTTCAGGCAGATAGGACGTCCCACGGAGTGGAGAAGTCCGCAGAGGAATTGTCCTTCCACGTTGCGTCTGCGCTTTTTGGCAATCTCGCGTCCGTAAGCTGCGGCTGCGAGCGCATGGCGAAGCAGTTCCTTAATCTGTTTCTCAAAGCCGCCTGCGTTGAAAATGTCACCTTGTAGGGAAACGGCTATGGCGATTTCTCCCATCAGTTTCATTCCTAGCCGAGTCACAGCCTGTTGCAGGGATACTATGGGCTCTCCACTCCGGTAGGTCGCGGAGTTGGCGATCCGGAGCACATGGCTCGCGATAGATTGGTCGCTATGGATCAGTTTGGAGAGCTCGCCCATGTCGGCCTCCGGATTTCTCGAAAGGCTAAATACTTTGCTGGCTACGCTCGGCATGACGGGGAGCTCGAGATCCCCGTTCTTTACTCCGGATACGATGGCGTTGGCGACTTGTTGGACAGGGGATAAGGTTTCTTGCTGGTTAGGCATAATCTGGAGGGTTGGTGCAAATGGATGCTTTTACCGAAATGTACAAAGAGGTAGAGAGAAGTAGGTGTCGTCCTATTCCTTCGGCAGGATGAGGCTTTATATTAAGCTATTTCCGCAAAATTGCATCATAATGAAATAGTATACCGCCGAAGGGCGCTGGGGTGTTTATGATGACCTGAGCGAGGAATTTCTGAAGGACCCTACGCAAGGATTCAGATAAAGAGGCTTAGGATTACTTATAAAATGACGATTGGGTTAATTGTCCTCTTATCTGTTGAACTCACATTTGTTCACTCCATCCACCAAGACACGTATATGCCCGCTCAAGAAGTTCCTACCGAACGATTGGACAACCTCGCTCGCGAAGCAGTGGTTACTGTATTCGATTCCATGATAAATGAAACAGTGACCTGGCTTTCCAGAGCCTGTCTCATGGAGAACCCGTCTGGTGACATATTGGCGAAGCTACCCATTTCCAAAGGGCTTTACGCGATCGTGGTCAATTGGGTCGGCGACGCTAAAGGCAAGGTCATGTTGGTCCTTCCTAAGGAAGCGGCCGAGCATTTCGCCATGAAGCTGTTTGACGTGCCTAGCTTGGATTGGCTGGAGGGCGATTCAGAGGAAGCTCTGCAGGACTCTTTGGGCGAACTCGGCAATATGCTTGTAGGCCTAGTCAAGGGAGGGCTGACCAAGTGGTATCCGAATCTGGCTCTTACGACTCCGAAAGTACTGAAGAACCGCCGCATGAAAGTTGATACTTCTACGATGAGTTTTCGTCGGCAGTATCATTTCGAAGGGCTTGGATCTGAGCTCATGATAGACTTTTGTTGCGAGTGATTTCGACCCGCATGGGTGTGTCGCCAGTCTTCTGAGCTCCTTTGGAGTCCAAATCTCGTTTGACGACTCGGGTTAATCGAATCACCTATAGCCCCACTAGATGCTCATTTTTACAAACGACGTAGCTACAGCCAATGCTTTGGAAAGGGCGGATGCCCGAGTAAAGGCCATCGCTTGGCAAGACCCGCTGACATTTGGACGTCTGGTATCGGGTAACGATCTGGATGCCTTCGCAAGCGCGAGGTCATTTGCCTACGCTGCTTCCCATTGGGATGAGGACAACGTGGTGGAAGAGGACTTCAAGTTGCGCCACGCGGATTTGCAGCAAGGCTTTGCGTCTGAGGACAAGGTTTATCTTTTGTTTGGAGGTTCTCTGGCCGACCAGTTTGGCCTTTCCCAAATACTCGGTTGGTTGAGCGAACGCCCGATCGCGGAGCAAGCAAAGGGGCATTTGGTGCAGGTCGACGGGGATCTATCGGTTTTTTCAGAAGGCGCCCTGCTGGAAATTGTTAAGACTGCGGAGCGGATTCCGGCTAACATGCATGCCGTCTACGCCATCACGTGGGATGCGATAGCTGGCTGCGATCCTAAGCAAGTCGAAGACGCGATGGATCGAGCGAGGTCGGCGGAACTGAGTAGTCTGGCAACTGCTTTGGAGCGGTGGCTTCAAGAGCTGCCCAGCCTAGAAAATGGGCTTTCCATCAGTCAAATGCAGGTACTCGACGCGGTTCGCCTTGGGATTCGAGATCCGCGTTCCTTGAGGTCTGAGGTTGAGAGGACGGAAAAGAACGTATTTCGCATAGACTGGGAGTTTTGGCAGATTCTGGATGCTTTGTGTTCTGAGCCCGAGCCGCTCTTGAGCCTGGAAAGTGGTGCTGCGTTTTTGTGTCCTCCTAGGGATTTGGCCTTCGAAGCTTTTGAAGCCCAGAGGCTTGATTTGACGGAGCGCGGCTTGGCGGTTCTGGAAGGCCGAAGCAATTACCTTAGTGGATCCTTTCCTGAACGTTGGTGGGGAGGAACGAAGATCGATGCCGAGTCGCCCTTCTTCTGGGATTACGCCACTCGCAAGGTAGTGGGCCCCAACGCTTCTTAGTTGAGCGAAGTTGGCAAGCAGAGGGAGTCGATGAGCTCTACGATCTGTGCCACGTCTGGCTTCGCCAGTTGAGCATCTGCTCCGACGGAAGCGCACTTCAGGGACATCTCCTTGTTTATCAAAGATGAGTAGACGATGACCTTGGGAGGCGAATCGGGGCATGCTTCCGATTTAACCCGCTTGCAGAGGGTCAAGCCATCCATTTGGGGCATTTCGATATCGGTTAGAACCAGATCGTAGGGAGAGGGGGGTCCGCCTTCTGAAATTCTTTTCAAGAGATGCGAGTATGCTTCCTCCCCGTTTGAAAATGATTCGATCTGAATATAGCCGGATTGTTTGAGAATATCCTCTGTTATGGTGCGGACCATCTTCGAATCCTCTGCATAGAGAATCCGGATCGCTGTTCTCTCCTCCTTGCATTCGACCAAGTCTTCCGTGGTGTAAGCCCCATGAGTTGACGGGAAGAGGCTCAGCATGAGCTGCTCGAGGTCCAGGATGACGATGATGTTCTCATCGATAGTGACTGTTCCAGTTGAGTAGGAGTTGCCGTTGTAGCCGGTAGCGCTCTGGCTGAGAGGTTCGAAGAATTCCCAAGAGGTGCGGTGAATTTTGGAGATTCCGTCGATCAGGAAGGCAGTTGTTTGCTTGTTGAACGATGTGACTAGGATCAGTTGGCGATCTAGGTTTAGACTCTCTGGATCGAAGGGGATGCCCAGAACCGACTTCAAATCCATCAGCATTATGGGCTCATCTTGAATATGAATCATACCAATGGTCCCGTAGGGCGCTTGGGCGACGCCTGTGACCTTCACGCTGCTGCGAGCCATGACGCGTTGCACTTTAGAAACGTTAATTCCGTGACTTATTCCGCCCAGGAAAAACTCGATGAATTCGACTTCGTTGGTACCGGACTCGAGGAGGATCGAATCACGCGTCGCTGCGTTTTGAGTCATTTGCTTTCAGGTAGGTAAGGGGGTGGGGAGAAAATACCTATCGATCATCGGCAAAGATATCCGAAATTTTAGCCCTAAAATCGAGACGGGCCATCTCCGCGCTATTGAGGAAATATTCGCCAACTCAGATTGGCCGTCCTTTCTCGTAGATTTTTTGCCGCATTTACCCAAGATCTGTCTCCGAATGATTAAGTACGCAGTAGGACAGCGATTTGTGAGCGAGCCAGAGCCTGAGTTGGGGCTTGGTATAGTCGAGGAGGTTGATGGTTACAGGATCACCTTGGGGTTTCCCGCCACCGGAGAACGCCGGATCTACGCCGCAGGCGCAGCGGTCCTCAAGCGAGTATCTTTTCGCGTGGGTGAGCGAGTTAACGGAAAGTCCGGCGCTTCTTTTACAGTGGAGGAACTCGATGAGAAAGATGGACTCATCGTTTATTTGGGTGAAGGGCAGAGCTTGCTAGAGTCTGACTTAGTCGCGGCCGGAAATTTCAGCCATCCTCAGGATCGGCTGATGGCAGGACAGGTGGATGATGACGAGGTATTCGCTTTGCGCTACAGAGCTCTATCGATGCAATCCGATTTGAGGGGAGCAGAGCTGAGAGGATTTTTTGGCGGCCGCTTGGATCTGATTCCGCATCAGTACTACATCCTGAAGGAGGTTTCATCGCGGCAATTGCCGAGAGTTTTGCTGTCCGACGAAGTTGGCTTGGGAAAGACCATCGAGGCCTGTTTAATCCTACAACGACTCAGAGCGGTGGGGCGTGCTCAGCGGGCTTTGATTCTGGTTCCGGAGGCCTTGGTGCATCAGTGGTTCGTGGAGTTGCTGCGCAGGTTTGGGCTTTGGTTTGGCATCTTTGACGAAGAACGTTGCCGTGCGTTGGAAGCGAGCAACGAAGGCGAAAATCCATTTTTGGACGAGCAGCTGGTGCTTTGTAGTGTCGACTATTTGGCCAATAGCGAAGTTCGTAGCGCTCAAGCGATCGACGCCGGTTGGGATCTTGTAGTGGTGGACGAAGCTCATCACCTGGAATGGTCCCCGGAAGAAACGAGTCCTGAGTACGCCCTGGTAGAGTCCTTGGGTGAGCGAAGCCCGGGCTTGTTGTTGCTGACCGCTACACCGACTCAACTAGGAGTGGCGGGCCATTTCGCTCGTCTCCGACTTCTCGATCCGGATCGGTATTCAGATCTCGATACTTTCCAAAAGGAAATGAAGGAGTTCGAAAAGGTCGCTGAAATTGCAGGAAAGATCATCGATGAAGAGACACTGACTGCTGAGGATGGCGAGGCTTTAAAATCTATTTTCGACCGTGATCCTGAAGGACTGAAGGCGCGTCTCCGAGATTTGGAGACAGGTAAGCCTGAAGCTCGAAAGTCGCTGATTCGCTCTTTGCTCGATGAACATGGCACGGGGCGAGTTGTATTCCGAAATACGCGGGCAAATATGAAAGGCTTCCCGAAGCGCATGTATTGTCCAGCTCCTCTAGAAGGTCATGAGGATGCCACTTTGATGGCCAAGCTAGTACGCGAGCTCGAGGCTGAGTCGACCAACTCGGAATCTGGAATCCGCTACAACTTCAAGGGTGATCCTCGTTTGTCTTGGCTGGTCTCCTTCCTGAAAGCGCGAAAGGGCGTTAAAACTCTGCTGATTTGTAAATCGCGTCAGAAAGCCATCGCCCTAGAGGCAGCCCTGAGGGAAAGCTTGAATATCAACATCGCTCTTTTCCACGAGGAGCTGCAGTTGGTGCAACGTGACCGTAACGCGGCCTGGTTCGCGGAGGAGGACGGCGCCCAGATTTTGATATGCTCTGAAATTGGTAGTGAGGGCCGCAATTTTCAGTTTGCTCACCACTTGGTGCTTTTCGATCTGCCCATTAATCCTGGTTTGCTGGAACAGCGTATCGGAAGACTCGATCGTATTGGACAAACGAGTACGATCCAAATTCATGTACCCTATGTTGTCGCTTCTCCTCAAGAGTGTATCGCAGAGTGGTGCCATCAGGGGCTAGATGCGTTTGAGACCTGCGTGCATGGAGGGTCCGAGTACATGGCTCGATTCGCAGACCGTCTCGTGTCATTAGCCGTTGAATACGGATGTAGTCGCAATGGCTCTAGAGATGAATTGGAAGCGTTTGTCCAAGAGACTCAAGCCTTTCGCGAGGAGCTGTCACTCCAATTGAAAAAAGGTCGCGATAGGCTGCTTGAACTCAACTCTTTCGATTCCGAGGTAGCGAATGACGTGATACGCCGAGTAAAGGAAGCGGAGTCGGATTCCGAATTGAAAGGTTTCCTCTACGATTTGTTGGAGTTCTTTGGAGTTCGCGTGGATGAACAAGAGGATGGGGATGTCATCCTTGATCCTTCTCACGCCTTTGTGGAGTCGTTTCCCTCTCTCCCGCCCGAGGGAGCCTTGGCAACCTTTGAACGTCAAAGAGCGATTTCTCGTGAGGATATTACCTTTATCACTCCCGACCATTCTTTGGTGGGCGACGCGATAGATTTGCTGGTGACATCCGAAAAGGGTGTATCGGCATTTTCATTACTAGAGAGTGATGAGCCAGGTTTGAGCTTGGAGGCTATATTCATGCTGGAGACCATTGCCCTGTCGAATTTGCATGTAGATCGATTCCTTTCCCCCACGCCGGTCCGCGTGATTGTGGATATCCGTGGAAACGATTTGTCGGATGAGCGAGATTTCGAATGGGCCGAGGAGAACCTTGAACCGGGAGATATCAATCGATTTCTCGAACGCCCGGGATTCAATCGGGAGTTTCTGGAAGCCATGATTGGAGGGGCGGAAGACATTGCTAAGAAAAAGGCGGGTAAGCTGATCAGTACTGCGAAATCCAAAGCGAAAAAGGTTCTGCAGGGAGAAATAGACCGTCTCGAGGATCTGCAGAAGATCAATGATAACGTCAGGCAAGAGGAGATCGATGCAGCTAAGGAAGAGTTGGAAGGAGTTCGCAATGCGGTAGGAGAATCTAGCCTGCGACTCGATTCGATCAGGCTCGTGGTGGAGGGAGCCGTTGACGGTTTGCAAAAAGATTAACTGTTATCACGCAATACGTGTATTAGTTGAGTTGAACGATAGACGCGAAAGCGCTAGGGAATAGGCTCCTCTAAGTTAATGAATATGAAACGCATAGTACTCATAGGCGACCAGATCTGTTCGGATTTGACTCCAGTTTTGACTGCCCTTCTCAAGGAAAAGGCTGAACTTTGGCTTGCTCCCGACCCGGTCCGTACTTCGGTCGACACTCTGGTGGGCGTTCGCGAATGGATCCCCAAGCGCCAGCCAAGTATCGCGGTGTTAACCTCGGGCGTCATGGACACACGCAAGATCTGTTTTGGAGATAGTGAGCGAGTGGTACCGCTCGATGTCTACGCGCGCAATGTACGCTGTGCCTTAAAAATCGTTTTGGAACAGAGTACTGCCACCCCGGTTTGGGCAACGATCCCAGCAGTTGATGTGCGACGCGTTGAGGACGAAGAGGAGTTTGGCTACGACAATGAGACTGTGTCCCTCTATAATGAAGAGGCGAAGTCGGTCGCTCGTTCGCTTGGAGTCCAAATTATCGATCTGTACGGAATCGTCAAAGCGGCTGCCCGTAGCGATTCGGCGCGTCCGGATGGAATCCGGCTTGATCAACACGCAAGCGACTATTTGGCGAAAGCGATCGCGACTCGTTTGAGTGACTTGATCTCGAAAAGCTAGGGTTTTCACGGGCATTTTCATACTCTTAGAGGATCGACTTTAGGAAAAGTCGGTAAATTGAGCATTCTCCTCTATTGTCATGTTGAGGAATTGCGCTAGAAAGTTAGGCGTAATGTCCTTCGATAGCGCGAGAATGGTGAACTCTATTACTCATGGTCGAGCCTCAGGTTTCGATCAGGAGGCAATGGGCTTTGGCACTCGGCGAGACTCGAATTCGGAATCTGGAACCAAGCAATCGGTTAACATTTCGGAAGAGACTTTACTGAAAGCTGCTAGGGCGAAGCTGAGTCGGATGGTATCGCAAAAGCGAGCTTACGACCAACGCGGACTTCTGTCGCCCGAGACACAGGTGGGCAGTTTGCTTTCGGCTCGCGCTTAGCACGGTTTGAGCGGCAACTCATTCGCTTGTAAAATCGGCTGGCAAATCGAAGCGGAGACGGCAGCTTTTCTGGTGTATGGATCTGAACAGTCTCCTCTACGCATTCGGATTATCCGGTTTCTTTGCATCTAGAGCATTTCTGCCCGCATTTGCTGCCGCCTTCGCTATGAAGTACGGCAGCTCGTTTCCTTGGCTCGGGAACATCGAGTTTATCAAAGAAATGGCCAATGCACCGTCTTGGTTCACACATCCGGCGGTGGTTTTGGGCTTAGGAGCCCTTGCTCTGGCCGAAATGTTGGCGGAACGATCGCCCGAGCTCAGAGAGCTCATGGATGAAGGTCTGGTCTATTTGAAATCCGGGCTGTCCATGGCTACCAGCTATGGATTACTCAGCGCTTCTGACGCTGCTGTAGCTGGAGACATCATTTCACAAGCCGGTATCTTGGAATCTATCCCCGCAGCTTTAACCGGCGGTTTGACATTTTTCCTGAGCATGACTCGCAACGGCGTAGTCGGGATTTTGAGTGAGGCGGATGAGGATGATTCGCTGGGCTTGCGAAAATTCATAAATTGGTGCGAAGAGCTTTGGGCCACCTTCGGGGTTTGGATGCTGCTTGCTTTGCCCGCGGCAGTTCTGCTGCTGAACGGCATCGTTTTTGGAGTGCTTTTCCTGATTCGCAAGAGGCACGAGAGCAAAATGGAAGACGCCCGCATCGAGTGTCCCTCCTGTGGAACGAGAATCCATTGCTTTTCGACCGCTTGCTTGAAATGCGACGCGCCGAATCCTAGCCCGGTTGCTCTTGGAATGCTGGGAGGAATGCTGGAACGCAAAGAGCCTAATCTCACGGCTCAGAAAGTTCGACTCATTGAGCTGAAGCGTTCCCCAAAATCAGGCGAGAAGGTGAAGGGGCGTGGAGCGGATATCTCATGTCAAGAGGATGGGATCGTGCTTTTCTCGGATCCCGCGCTGAACCAGACTTATTTCGAGACTGTGGATAGCCGGTTGCCCAAGGTTTTGATGGTGGCGGCGGTTTTGGGGTTTATACCTCTCCTTGGTTTGATAATCGGTGTCATTTACTACCGAATCCAGTTAGTTGCACCCTATCGTCGTTTTTTACCATGGAGCAAAAGTTTTTTGACTAAATGGTTGGTGCGCATAGTGTTGTTGATCCTGGCCATGCTCCAATTGGTACCTGTATTAGGGGGACTAGCTCTTCCTCTGATGGCCTTCATAAACCATTGGATGTACCGTTCAGCCTTTAAGTCCGCATTGAAGAAAAAGGGTTTAGCCGTTGGTATATAAGCCTTTTCGAGCCGAGTATTTCTCGGCTGCAAGCTGCATGTAGACATTTGAGCTTTGGCTACGCCGCTGCTCTTGCCCGTCGCTTTCTTCGCCTTGTGTAGAAGAAGGAGCAAAGATTTGCCGAATGGAGCTAATCTCTCCGCTGGCGTCCTCGCTTGCGTCTAGTCCAGAAGAATTATTTTTGCGGAAAAGATCCTGAGGAGAGTCCTCTTTTTCCTCCGACTCGGCTTCCAGTTTCGCTGCTGAAGCTGCTACCTTAAGGTCTTGAGCAGATGGTTCGGAAGGGGCTAGGGCGGCAGCTTTGATTTGTTGAGCTTTCCGAGCCGATTCCTCGGGAGTTTTTCCCGGACTGGTGTCGATTTTTACGCTGCCACCGATGGCATACTGCTTTCCGTCGGGACCGGTTTGGAAAACGTAATTTGGTCCCCCCATAGCCAGACTCCCTGCGGCTGCCATATGGGCCTGTTCGTGAGCTCTTACTTCGGCGTCACGCTTTTTTAGGTCTTCGACCTGCTTTTGTTCTGCTTCATCGAGCTTTTGCGGATTGGACGGATCGAATTCCTCTTTCTCGTTTTTCGACTCTTCCGCCTTTTTTTCGTACGAAGTAGCGTTTTCAGCCTCGCCCGACCCATTCCGGGTTTGAGCAGATGTGCTGAAGCCTGAGAGTCTGGTGCTACTAATCGGCGCGATCATCGTCTACAAGGGGAGAGGCACGGGGCCTTATTGTATTAATCGGCGCTAAGCTTCTTTGCTGAAGAGAACGCTTCAAGCGGCGGTCCGACCCAGAAATTGCAAAGCCTCCAGCTTTGGGGGCTGGAGGCTCTGGTTTAGGCGGAGTGGTTGGCTCCCTGTTTTTTTAAATCAAATTCGTTATGCGTGAGAGCGTTTCTTCATCTGGCGTGTTTTCAAACGGGAGCCAGTACCCCGGCGCATCTCAAGCGCACCTAAGAAGCCGAGTCCTACGAGGACCGCGGTGCTAGCGGTAAGCTTTTCTGAACCCGCGAACAGGTTCAAAATTCCGAGGAACGCCACGAAGGCGATCAAGGAAGCTACCAATATATGTCTAGTGTAGTGTGTGTTCATTGTTGGATGTCGGTTATTGCCGACGCTGAAAACTATAACGGATTTAATTTATAAGTTGAAATACTCTTTAATTATGAAATCCATAGGAAACGACTATGGAATTGCATCAACTCAGGTACTTTTTGGCGGTTGCGGAGGAGGGAAATTTTACCCGGGCGGCAGAGAAATCATTTGTCTCGCAGCCTTCGTTGAGTGCTCAAATCATTAAGTTAGAGGGAGAATTAGGCCAAAAACTCTTTAACCGACTGGGTCGTAAGGCGGAGCTCACTCGAGCTGGGACCTTTCTGGAGTCGCGTGCTCGGACCATCCTGATGGAGGTTGAGAACGCCGAACGACAGATAAAAGAGAACGAGGACGATGTTAAAGGGATTGTAAAAGTGGGAGTGACCCCGTCGGTGACCCCTTATCTCATCCCGAGAGTCATCAAGTTATGCCGCGAGCGTTATCCGAAGCTGAACATCCACGTGCAGGAGAATTTGCGCCGACGCTTGATCGATGAAGTTGCCCAAGGGCGCCTGGAAGTCGCTGTATCCTCTTACACTGGAGACGCTCCCAGCATCGATGCGGAACCGATACTCCGAGAAGAGTTAGTTTTAGCAGTTTCCAAGGACCATCCGCTGGCGAAAAAGAAATCGAAAATCTCGATCGACGATTTCAAGGACGAACCTTTGGTGTTGCTTGGGGAATCGGCTACATTAGGCGACAAGGTTTTCGATTTCTTCGACCGCATGAATGTGGAGCCTAATGTGGTGGCACTGTGTTCGCAGGTTCGTTCTGTAAAGGAGATGGTCAATCTCGGGGTGGGGGTCGCGATCCTGCCTGCCATGGCTAAGGAAGAGCATTTGCCCTTTGAGATCGTGTACCGGACTTTGGTTTCCGAGCGGATGACGCGATTGCTTTTCGCCCTGACCCATGCTCGCCGTTACCTTTCGCCCGGAGCTCGGGCCTTCTTGGACTTGATTCGAGACGTGGCCTACACCTACGACAGTAAGTAAAAAAGGAACGCCGGTTGAGGCGTTCCTTGATTTTAAAGTAGAAAGTTGGCTCGGCGGGCTAGGCTTTTACGAACTTCGTCCACTTGGCTTTTCCTTTGGCGGAGCGGACTGCGGTTTCGATGAAAGCCATGCCTTCTATACCGTCCTCCACATTTGGGAAATCCAAGACCTTTGGCATTTTCTTGCCGTGGACTTCGCAATCGATCGCTTTGGCGGCAGCCATGTAGATGTTGGCGAATGCCTCGATGAATGCTTCTGGGTGTCCAGCCGGCAGGCGCGTGTTGTCCTTGGCCGCTTTGCTGAGATAGTCGTTTCCGCGTCGCAATGTTTGGCGAGGCTTATCGGCGTACTTTACGATCAGGTCGTTTGGCTCTTCCTGGTGCCATTCGAGTGATGCTTTTTCGCCGTAGATACGAATGTTCAAATTGTTTTCGTCCCCTCCGGAAATTTGGGATGCGTAGAGGATGCCACGAGCTCCATTGTCGTAGTGGACCAATATGTTGCCGTCGTCTTCCAGCAGCCGCCCGGGCACGAAGGTCGTGAAATCTGCACACATTTCTGTGATCTTCAGTCCAGTGATATAGCGAGCAAGATTCTCGGCGTGTGTACCGATATCTCCAATACAGCAAGATGCTCCCGCTCTTTTGGGATCCGTTCGCCAAGCCGCTTGCTTTTGGTCTTCCTTTTCCAAGGCGGAAAGCAGCCAGCCCTGTGGATACTCGACAACGATCTTCAGGATCTTGCCGAGCTTGCCCTTTGATACGAGGTCCCGTGCTTCCTTGACCATTGGGTAGCCTGTGTAGTTGTGAGTGAGAGCGAAGACCTTTCCTGACTTTTTGACGATGCTCCGCATTTTCTTGGCTTGAGCCAGATCAAAGGTCATAGGCTTGTCGCAAATGACATTGAACCCAGCTTGTAGGAAAGTTTTGGAGACGTCGAAGTGTGTGTGGTTGGGAGTAACAATCGATACGAAGTCGATCCGTTGGTCTTCGGGGAGGGCCGCCTCCGCCTTAGCCATCTCCTGGTAGCTCGCGTAGCAGCGGTCAGGTGCGATGTAGAGTTCTTTGCCGGATGCCTTTGATCGGGCTGGATCGGATGAGAACGCGCCTGCCACTAATTCGATTTGGCCATCGAGATTTGCGGCGGCTCGATGTACCGCTCCGATGAAGGCACCTTGTCCGCCTCCCACCATGCCCATGCGTAGTTTTCTTTTCATGACAAATATTCGAAGGTTGAAGGCTTATTGTTGTTCTTTGTCGAAAGCCGCATCGAAGGCGACCTTGCTGGATGGGAAGTCGCATTTTCTGACGAATTCAGAGGCCTCGCTCCCACCGTGTACGCGATCCATGCGGATATCTTCCCACTCGACCGATAGTGGCCCAACGTAGTTGATGTCGTTCAAGGCAACGATGATTTCTTCAAAGTTTATGTCTCCGTGTCCGAGAGACCTGAAGTCCCAGAAACGTTTTGGATCGCCAAAATTAGTATGGCCTCCGAATACGCCTACGGATCCGTCTCCATGACCCCACCACACGTCCTTCATATGGACATGGTAGATGCGATCGGAGAATTCTCGGATGAAGCGAACGTAGTCGACTCCTTGATACCCGAGGTGTGAAGGGTCGTAGTTGAAGCCGAATCGCTTGTGTCCCTTTACTGCTTTGATCGCTCGGCGAGCCGTGGCGGTGTCGAATGCAATTTCCGTTGGATGGACTTCGAGTCCGAAGTTAACGTCCACCTTGTCGAAGGCGTCCAATATGGGGATCCAACGTTTGGCGAAGTCTGCGAAGCCTTTATCTATGTAGGCTTGATCGGTAGGTGGGAAGGCATACAGGGCATGCCAGATCGAGGAGCCAGTGAAGCCGTTTACTACGACCGGGAAGTCATCCTTTTTTCCGCGACCCGGCTTGCAGTCGAAAAACTTCCGAGCTGCTTTAGCGGTTTTGATCATCGCTTTGGCAGCACGTTTGCGAACGCCTTCTGGATCGCCGTTACCCCAGATTTCGGGAGGTAGGATCGCTTTGTGTCGCTCGTCGATAGGGTCGCAAACGGCTTGGCCGACTAAGTGATTGGAAATCGAGTAGCAATTAAGGCCATGCTCCGCCAGGAGTTCCCACTTTTCCTGGCAGTATTTTTTGCTGCGAAAAGCTTGGTCCACATCGAAGTGATCTCCCCAACAGGCGAGCTCGACTCCGTCGTAACCCATCTTTTTGACAAGAGGCGCTAGTTCGGCGATTGGCAGGTCGGCCCATTGGCCGGTGAACAAGGTGACAGGTCTAGGCATGGTTTTGCTTCTTTAGCTTTTTGTTATGAGGGGAGCGTTGGCCACGATTGGGGTAGGGCCGCTCTCTTTCTAAAAACGATTGTCTGGGCTACCCTAGTAAACTTGAGGCAGCGGGCAACAGGAATTGGGATGGGCAAGGGCTTGCATAAGAGTAGCCCTATAGACTTTGGGGTGAACTCGTTCGCAGCTTCCTAGTCGTAGAGCCAAAACTTGCGGCTTTCGATTTGGAATTGTTGAGCCTGTCTTTGCCAAAGTGTGATGTATCCACTTACGTTGGCATGTTCACCGCGTTGAGTGAGTTGGGTCCACCACCCGGAGGAACCGGTATGCTTGTTGAACAAGTTGGCTTGGGCTTCGGTCGCTTGGGCGAAGGGGTTTCCAGCTTCGAACTTCGCAGTAAGCTGCATCATGTAGAAGCTCAGCTCAGTGGGTCGCCATGTTTTCCAATTGGTGACGCGCACGTAGAGTCCGGTACCTTGGTTGGTCTTTTTCTTCGTGAAAGAGATTCCCGGAATGTTGCAGGCTTTCAGCTCGGCGTGGAGTTGATCGATATCCATGGCGCCGTAGCGAAGGCAACGGAAGGGATACTCCGAACCGATTCCGTGTTTGAAACCTCCCAGCTGAGCGCCGAGCCCCGTCATCGGGTAGCCGACTACCGATTCGAAGTCTGGGATAAAGGGAGAGGTAGCCACCCATCTTAGGCCTGTTTGCGGCCAGCTCATGTAGCGATTCCAGCCTTCCATGGTAACCACTTTTAGTGTGCCGTTTAGGCGCTGCTCTTCGGTGATATTGAGTATTCCCGGTGTGGATACTGCCATGCGAGCGAGTTCACCGATGGTGAGTCCGTGTACGTAGGGAACCTGAAACGATCCGACGTAGCTCATCCATTGCTCTTCGAGTGGCGGTCCATCGACTTTTAGTCCGCCGAGCGGGTTGGGGCGGTCAAGAATGACTACCTCCTTACCGTTTTCGAAACACGCTTCCAAGGCAAGCTTCATGCAGCTCACAAAGGTGTAGCTGCGGGTGCCGATGTCCTGCAGATCTATCACCAAGGTGTCGATATTGCTCAACATCTCCGGAGTCGGCTTACGGTATTTTCCGTACAAGGAGTAGACATGCAGTCCGGTCCGGGAATCAATCTTGTCCAGAACGGGAACGTCTGCCTTTTCGTCGCCGTAAATTCC
Organism: Pelagicoccus albus; assembly: GCF_014230145.1. NCBI lineage: Bacteria > Pseudomonadati > Verrucomicrobiota > Opitutia > Puniceicoccales > Pelagicoccaceae > Pelagicoccus > Pelagicoccus albus. The sequence goes on along the minus strand of NZ_JACHVC010000012.1, from coordinate 593,408 downwards.
GTGCTCCGGACCGAACAGGGTGGTGAGGTTTACGTTTTGGGCAGAATGGAGGACGCGGATGGAGCTTACCCCGTAACGGTTCACACCCGCGGGATGAGTGAGGAGGCCGACACGTCGGTTTTCCAGTTCGTCGAAATTGCTAGCCGCAAGCACATCGATACCAAGCAGGGTCCGTTGTGGAGTATTGGTTTGTTGGATATCTTGTCCTACGGCTGCGACGGGGAGCAGGCAGCTGGCAATCAGGCTAAGAAGGATTAGGATGATCGGCGAAAAGCCTTGTTTTTTCGTTGGAGCGCACCGCATGAAGAAGGCGAAATTGGAGCCTCTAGACGGATTGGGCAAACCTAACTTTTGAGCATTCGCTTCACGTCTACGCTCTTGGAGAGTCGCTTAAAGATGAAGAAGCGAAATACGAGATCCACGATGAAGCCGAAAAAGATGCCCACGATAATCCCGCCGATTACCATATTGTAGGCCGCTTTGGAAATTCCGGAGTGCAAGGAGGGCAAGCCCCATAGGTCGACTAGCCAACCTCCAGTCCATGCGGTGAAAGTGTAGATTGGGATGGCTGTGAAAATGTTAGTCACCAACTGGACTGCCATGATGACGAGTAGGTTTGCTCGCAAGGCTAGGGCCACAAAGAAGGCCGCTACGAACTGGGCCCCGAATATGGGCAAAAAGGCGATGATGCTGCCCATATAGATGGCCATGCGGACCTCTCTTTCGCCAAACCTCCAAAGATAGGGAGACTTGCGGGCGGCTTTGGCGAACCATTTTAAGATCGGCCATCGGTGCAGGTTAGCCCGCCTAGGCAGAGGTCGCAGGATTTGTTTAGCCCTTCGAAACCGATTGTGCGCGTGCGAGCGTTTTTCCTGCTCGTTGCGTGTCTCTGGTTCGATGGTCATCATTGGGCTTGCCGTTTTGCGTCAGTGGGGAAGGGGGTACAAGTAAAACCGGCCCGAAGTCCGGCTATTACGGACTTTGTAGTCCTCCTACTAGATTCGACGACTAGACCAAGGGCTTGATTGAGGGGGGCGCCTTTCGTTGAAAATTGACGCTTTCCTGTCGCTCAATCGGAGAGCAGGTCTCGAATCGTTCTCTGCAAATTGGCTTTCGTTTCCGACAAGGCCTGGGCCAAAGGGGTTCCAGGTGGCGTGATCGCGTGGCTGCAATCCTTTAGGCGATCGTCATTCAAATCCCCTAGGCTTCCAGCGAGCACGATCAAGTCTTTGCCCAAATCTAGACATTGCTTTGCGAGGGATCCCGGTCCTTTTCCCTGCAGAGAAGACGCATCGAAGCGTCCCTCTCCTGTGATCACTAGGTCTGCTTTTTCCAACTTTTGGTAAAGGTTAGACCAACAAAATACCAGCTCCGCTCCCGGCACTATTTTTCCGCCGAGCCCCAGCATCAGGCCGAAGGCAGCTCCCCCGGCTGCGCCTGCTCCGGGCTCGTCGAAAAGAGCAGAATCGGCTTGGGTGGACTCGCACAGAAGCGTGGCGACCCGTTTCATTTCCGCCTCCAAGGAATTGAAATCTTCGGGCTCAAGCCCTTTCTGCGGCCCAAAAATCTGAGTAGCGCCCATGGGGCCAAGCAATGGGTTTTCGACATCGCAAGCGATGCGGATCGGTATGGAGGCGTTGATTTCGGGAGCTTGGATTTTGCTGATGGCTTGCCAGTTCCGTGGAGTGGGAAGACGTTTTAGTTCCTCGCCGTCTTTATCGAGCAAGCGGAAACCGAGCGCCTGTAGAGCTCCAACGGCCAAGTCGTTGGTTGCGGAACCGCCAAGGCCAATAAGGATGGCTTCGGCTCCCTCCGAAATGGCGTGTGCGATGGTTTGGCCGAAGCCGAAGCTTGTCGTGGTCCACGGAGAGCGATCCTTCTGCGGAACCAATGCGATACCGCTGGACTGGGCGAATTCCAATATTGCCAGCGTTCCCACCGATGAGGGGAGATCCAGTTTCTCGGCTGCTGCGGCGCTGATCTTATCAGTCGCGACCAATCCGTATCGGGCCCTTGTGGCTTGGCCGAGCGGACCGGTGACATTGGTTTGACGAAACTCTCCCTCGCAGAACTGGGTTAATGTATCGCAGAATCCGTCTCCGCCATCGGCGAGCGGCGAGGTGGAGATTTGCCAATCCGGTTTGGCAGCCTGCAGGGCTTGGGAAGCGGCGAGGCAAACCTCGTGGGCAGTCAGGGCATCTTTGAATTTATCGAAGGCGAGGAGTACGTTTTTTTTCATGCCTGCAGCTTTGGGCGTTCAAGGAAGGCAACCTAGCAAGGAATGTTCCACGAGCGGCTAGGGCGCGATTGTCAGCTCCTCCTCGACGCCGAGAACGCCTTGAGTGTAGACGGCAAGCTCGATGACTTGGCTTTTGGTGGCTTCGTCCGGCACGGTTCCGGTCAGTGTAACGACCCGGTCTTTGACTTGGATACTGACTGATTCACCAACCGAGTTTGCTTCGGCCACAATCTTACCGCGCAGGGCGGCGGCGATGGCTTGATCGACATCGGACTCGATTTCGGGGACGGTCTCCTCAGCTATTTCCTGAACGGTCTCTTCTGCTGACTCCACGGCCTCCTCTATTTCTTCGCTAGCTTCCTCGCTCGCCTCGGCAATCTCATCGGCTGCCTCATCGATTGATTCAGAGATTGATTCATCCACATCCTCACTGAGCTCTTCAACTTGGGCAATAGGTGCAGGCAAATCGGCGACAGGCGGTTCTGGCTCGGCGACAGGTTCATCTGGCTCAGCTACTGGTGGCTCTGGAGCGGGTTCCGGTGGGGCGGGCTCGCTGATTTCGGGTTCAGGAATGACCTCGGTCGCAGGTTCTTCGTCGGCTGATTCTTGCTCTTCGGGAGCTGGCTCCAAGGTTTCGACTTCCGGCATAACAACGGGAGGCACCTTTCTAGGACTGATGGATTCCTTGGAATCTCGTTTCATATCCAGCTCTTCGCTCGCTACCTCAAACATGGCTGGTTCGGGTGTTTCGGTCTCTTCGGCAACAGGTTCCGCAGGCGGCTCGATTTCTGCCGGCAAGTCGAGGGCTGCTTTTTCATCCTGTAGCTTCTGGTAGGCTTCTGGATCGGAAAAAAAGTTGTTTATCAACAGTCCCACGAAAATTCCGAGGATGAGAGCGACAAAAAAGGATTTCATTTAGCTAAGGAGTTCAGTGGGTATTTGGATTCGCCAAGTTCAGTTTCGCCATGCTTGTCGATCGCTTCCCTTTGTTCAATCCTTCCTTGCAGATAGACTGTCTGGACGGTCGGATAGCACGAATTCAGGCAGCTCGGTATCATGATTTCGCCTTGCTATGTTTGGGACCAGTCGTGTCTTTTGGTTAGCTTGAAAAACGAGAGATCAGATTCACCATGGGGAAGAAAAGAGCCTAGCGAAGAGCGTAGGCCTAGGAAGCCACGTGCCCCGAGGGGTCGGCCTCGTACCGGAGGACGCCCAGACCGAGGTCGAGGCTCTCCGGTCGAAAAAGGGAAGGTGAAGCCGACTGTTATCCGCACCGCTCAAGGCGATCAGTGGCTGGAGCCTGTCTGTGGTATCCACGCTGTCGGCAGTCTGTTTCACTGTAAGCCTTTCATCGTGGAGCGACTCTACTTCGATGCGGAGCTTTCGCCCATGTTTGGTGAGATTTGCAAATTCCTAGCCAAGGAGAAAAAGGCCTACAATCAGGTATCTCCAGAAGAGTTGACCCGAGTGGGAGGAACTCAGGATCACGGTGGAGTTGTGGCGATCGTGAGACGTCGTCAGCCGGAATTGGCGACACCCAAAGCCGCGGAATTTTGGGCCAAAGAAGGCATGCCTTTGCTCATCTTGGACGGAGTTAGTCGACCTGAGAACTTGGGAGGTATCGCACGTACTTCGGCCTATTTTGGAGTGGAGAAGTTCCTAATCGCCTCGACCCGCAAGCAAGCAAGACCCAACGAGCTTGCCTATCGCACAGCCCGCGGTGGGCTGGATATGGTCGATCTGCGTCTGGTGGACAACGTGCCCAGTTTCCTGAAGGGGGTTCGCAAGACTCACTTCGTAATCGGAGTGGATATCGAGGGGCCACCGCTTCCGGAGCACTCCGCTATTTGTCCGCCCGAGGATATCGACAAGCCTGTCGCGATCGTAATTGGCAATGAGGAGAACGGATTGCTGGACTCATCCAAGCAAGAGTGTTCGGCCGTTGTGGGCATTCCTGGAAGTGGGGCGATCGATCGTCTTAGCGTAGTGGCAGAAACAGCCCTGTTGCTGCAAAAATACTTGATCGAGGCGTAGGCGTATTTCGGATACGATAGTTTCCGATAAAATAGCTATTCCTTTCGCGAAACGTATTTTTCCTTTTTCAGATTCTTCCCGAAAAAGCGTGTAGCAGCTTGGCTCATGTCCTCCAGTTGCGGGTGAAGCTCTTCGTCGGCCAGATTGTTGTAGCTCGTTTGCACGGCCCAAAGCTGTTGTGGCTCGCTGTTTTGAAAGGACCAGACGGATACTTGAAATGTAAGCGGATAGATTCGGGTGACGACCTTTTGATCTTCGCCCTCGTTTATTTTTGCAGCGTAATCCTCTCTCTCGGAGAGGGTGATGGGTTCCCCGTTTGGCCCTAGAATGGTGGTCACGTCGTTTTGCGCTCTGCTTCGCGAGGGATTGCCCAACTGGGAGTAGCGCCCGCCTCCGATGGTCGCTGCGTAATTGCGGGTGCTCGCCGAATTGGAGTAATCGATCGTCGGCCGCGTTTTCAAATCCAGTTCTATCGCGTAGGAAGGCTCCTTCAAAAAATCCATTTTCACGAATACCGCAGCATCTCGCTCTTTTTCCACCACGAGGTATCCCATCTTTTCTAGGCCTTCGACGATGGTTTGAGCCGCACCCGATTCTTCCAGAATCTGTTGAGATTCCGCGTCTGCGTAAATGAGGAAAGCCGGAGCCCCTTTTTCAATGGATTTTTCCGAGACCGCGTTGATGACGAACTTGGTTTTAATTTCGTCAGGGGCAGCATTTGCCAGGAGAGCTAGCGACAGTGTCAAAACTGCAGGCAGTAGAAGCGTAAGTCGTTTCATGGGCTTTAGGGGTAGGGTAGGAGAGGCGCTTTTAATCGTTTCCCTTATTTGGATCAAACGATTCGGCGAGGCCGCCGATTGAAGTCCTCAATCTTCCTCCAAGATAAGCTGATAAAAGGAAACGTCTAGCCAGCGGTCGAATTTGCGGCCGATTTGGGGGAGCGTTCCGGAATGGGTAAAACCGAATGACTCGTGCAATCGTCTACTTGCGAGGTTTGAAGAGTCGATAGCCCCAACCATTACGTGGTAGCTTTGCCCTTTTGCCCGTTCGATCAATTCTCTCAAAAGCTTCTTCCCTAAGCTCTTTCCTCGGTGACGGTGATCTACGTAGACCGAGTGCTCAACGGTATGGAGGTAGCCCGCATGAGGGCGGAAACGTCCGAAACTTGCGAAGCCCAGAAGCTCGCCCTCTTCCGATTCCAGGCCAATCACGGGAAAACAGTTGGTCGCTTTGACGTCGAACCAAGTCTCCATGTCCTTCCAAGTTCTCTCCTGGTAATCGTATAGAGCGGTGGAGGTTTTGATGGCGTGGTTAAAAATCTCCAAGATCGCCTGCCCGTGCCGTTCCAGTTTGCATTCAACGAGTTTGTTCATGCGGGGAGAACGGTTTTGGGTTCAGATACCAAGTAGTAGTAAAATAGGTAGTAGTTCAAAGTCAGGTTGAAGGCGGCATGCGCAACGACAGGAGTCCAAATCGATCTGCCTTTGTGTCGTAGATAACTGAATACGAGTCCGGTGGCGAACATTAGCCCGAACCATATCGCTCCAGGAGCGACCAGTATTTGCAGACCGTGATAGCCGCGTTGGACGCCATGACTTAGGAGTTGTGCTGCCCCGAAAAATGCGGCGGATACGCAGGCCGCTCCGACGGGACTCCATTTCGAGCGGGCCGCCTTTTCCAACATGCCCCGATAAAAGAGCTCTTGCCCTAGAGGGGCTGCTAAAATCGCAGGAACCGAAAATACGAAGAAGGCCGCTTGCCGCGATAAATTAGGCATGCGGTCATCGCTCTGTAGTATGAAGGCGAGGCTACTGAGCCAATTTTTGTCGCCCTTCTGGTAAAGAATTAAGCCCAATTCATAAAGCGCGGTGGCTAACAGGCTTCCGGCTAAAATGGCGATGAGTAACCATTTTAGCGATACGGGCGCGCCGATGCCGATCTGCTCCTTGCCTTCTCGGGTGAGGGACGCGAAGGGCAGAAAGAACATGAGTAGAAAACTCGCCAAAACCGGAGTGGCATCATACAGCTCCGGGCCGAAAAAACCGTAGGCACGCAGGGCGGTGAAGGCTCCGAACGCAATTATGACGAAGACAAGGGGCGAGGGACTGAGCTGGCTCCAGACAGGCTTCAGCTCGAGAGTCTCGTGGGAATGTGGCATTTGGGCAGAAAATACGCGGGCCTAGGCCCGCGTCGATTTAGAAAGGAGTCGTTTGCGTTAAAGCTATGCGAGGAACTATTCTTCTGCTTCGCGCTTCTTGAGGATCAAACGGGTATTGTTGCGGAAGTTACGTTCTGCCACCTCAACTTGGAAAAAGGAGGTAGCGCTTTCTTTGCGGCGGTCGGTGATCAGCTCGGTCGGAGCTGTGTGTCCGGCTTCCTCGGCGCGTGACTCCATCTTCGCTGTGGCTTCTGCAATCGCTGCTTCGCGGGCGGCTTGAAGCTCGGCTTCCCGATTCTTCTCGATGGCTGCCACTTGGGCTTTGGCCTCCTCTATTTTTGCTTCAGCCTCTGCTGCTGCGGCTGCGCGAGCCGCTTCCGCTTCGGCGAGTTCGGCTTCTAGAGCCGCTTTGCTCTGGTTGATCTCCTCGGTTTGGGAATTTAGATCGTCAACCAAGCTTGCGAGTCGAGCTTTCTCCGCCTTGTCGCGTTCTACCTGGGCAGCCAGCTCTTCGCGGCGAGCGGCTTCCGCTTTAGCGGAGGCTTCGGCGGCAAGTTCCGCTAAGCGATTGGCCTCGGCCAATTGTTCGGCTCGTTTCGCTTCGGCGGCGGCCAAGGCTTTGCTCTCCTCTACTTGCGCCTCTAGGCGTGCAAGATCTTCTTCGCTGGGGCCTTTTGAGCAGCCTCCGAGGGCGATGAGTGAAGCTAGGGACACGTTGGCAAGGATCGTTGGTAATTTCATGGCCATGTTTCTGATGTTGATTGGTTGGATGGCTTTGCGAGGGGACAGGGAGTTGGGAACTGCTTAATTCCTTAATGAAGAGAGGAATCGAGGTCTTTGGTTCCTTTTTTTAAACCAAACTGTGCTGACTCTTCAGGCAACGCAAGCCCAGCGCTCAGCTTTGCTCCAAGGTTACGCTTTTGATTAAGGCGTAGACAGCGAGACCGTCTTTGAGTTTCAAACTCTCCACGGAGCGAAGCGTCAACAGAGCGACCAGAGTCCCTGACCCGCAGCCAAGCCGGACCAAGGCTTGGCTATTGGAAAACTCGCGGATCTCTTCTACTTGTGCCGGAATTTGGTTCAGAAAGCTGCTCCCCTCGAATTTGCTTATACTCAGGCCGACGTCCCGGCTGCGAATGATGATGCGGCGAGGCAGTTGGTTTGGTATCGAGTCTAAGGGTACAAGGAGTTGGCCGATGGCGGATTCCAATTGGCAAAGGCCCTCTTCGGCGAGGTCGGTTCGTCCATGTAAGTCGACCGTCGAGAAAGGAGCTTGCGTGGCGGAGGGCTCTCCGTGTGTGGGGTCCAAAACCTCAGCCGTGGGTCCGCTAGCGATCACTTTGCCAGACCGCATTCTAATGGCGAAATTGGTGAGTCTGGCCGCTTCGGCGTAGTTATGTGTAACGAAGACGGTGGGAATCTGAAACTGCTGAAAGAGGCGTTCCAATTCCAGCGATAGCTGGTAGCGGGAGTTTTCGTCCACCGCGGAAAGGGGTTCGTCTAGCAGCATCAGTTTCGGATTGGAGGCGATCGCCCGTGCAATTGCGACTCGTTGCCGTTCTCCGCCGGAAAGCGTATCCACCTGCCTCTCGAGCAATGGGGTGATCTGGATCGCTGCCGCTATTTCTGGCAAACTATGTTGGGCTTCGCCTTGGGCTCGTTTGCGTGCGTATTGCAAATTCTGGGACACGGAAAGGTGTTCGAAAAGGGCCGCGTGTTGGAAAACGTAACCGATCCGCCTCAGGTGGGTGGGAAGCTCTGTTTCGGAGGATAGCCAAGGCTCCTCTCCGATCGTGATCTGGCCTTTAGCTCCTGGTTCCAGACCCGCCAGACAGCGGAGCAAGGTCGATTTGCCTGAGCCCGAGGGGCCGATCAATGCGGTAACCGAGCCGGAAGGGATGCTGCCTTTTGCTTCCAGTTGGAAGCTCCCTTTTTGGAGCTGGATATCGAAGTCGATTTTCATCTCTGGAAGGGATTCCCCTTTCTATCGATGGCGTAGATGAGCAGGAGAAGGGCGAAGCTGCTGATCAACATGGTGGCCGCTAGGGCATGAGCTTTGCCGTAGTTTAGCATCTCCACGTTTTCGTAAATGGCGATGGACATGGTCCGCGTCTCACCGGGGATGCTGCCGCCGATCATGAGGACCACCCCGAATTCCCCTAAGGTGTGGGCGAATCCTAAAACTGCGGCCGTCAGGATGCCACGTTTCGCTTGCGGAAGGGCGATGCTGAAAAAGCGATCCCAGTTAGAGGCTCCCAAGGTCGCAGCAGCCTCCAGTTGCTCAGACTTGATTCCCGAGAACGCGTTTTGCAGTGGCTGAGCCACGAAGGGCAGGGAGTAGACGATGGAACCGATAACCAACCCAGGAAATGAGAACACCAGACTGGGGCCACCCAGCATGGAGGACAGTTTCCCCAGCGGTCCCTCGGGGGCTAGGCAAATCAACAGATAAAAACCAAGCACGCTGGGCGGTAAAACGATGGGGAGAGCAGTTATGGCCTCGATCAATGGACGCAGTCGGGAGCGGGATCTCGCCAGCCACCAGGAAAGAGGAGAGCATAACACCAGCAAAACCGCTGCAGTGACGGCAGCCAGTTTGAGCGTGAGGGCGAGGGGGCCCCAGATCTCGGTGGCATTCATCCGAGTTATTTCCCAGTGGGGATTGAATTCAAGTCGTCTGGCGCGTCTGCCTGCATCGGGCCGCTAAATAAGCCAATTGCAAAGGCAGGGGCGAGCACGCTTTTTGCCCAATTTCGGATTTATCCCGCCCGCAAGGGGCATCAAGGATGCGGGAAATAGCCTGAGGCTACGATGATCTTTGCCGCTTGGGGACTTTTGCAGTAGGCTAAAAAACCTTGGATTTCGGGTCCGTCGGTGATCGCTACCGCTTGTTGTTCGATAGGTGAATACAGCGATGGATCGACGAATTCGTAACCCGCTGGGTCGGCCGAAATTTGCAAGAGCTGTGAGGCTGCCACGAATGCAGTATCGGCGGCCCCGCTTTGGGCAAAATTGAATGCATGGGCGACGTTTGACCCGAGCACTCGTTTTGGATGATCGTCGGGAATATCTAGGGCAATCAGAACTTCCAAGGCGGCGCGACCGTAGGGGGCTAGCTCAGGGTTCGCCAAAGCAAGGGTCTTCGCTTTGTTGAGGTCGGGGGTTGCGGAGCCCGGTTGCCAAAGAGTTAATTTTCCCAAGGCGTAGGTAAATCTGGAATTCGGGATCGATTTGCCCTCGCTCTCCAGCCGTTCGGGACGAGCGGAATCTGCCGAGAAGAAGGCGTCGAAGGCGGCTCCGTGGGAGATTTGGGCGAATAGTTTGCCGCTTGAACCAGGAACAAGCGTGATGTCGAGATCCGGATGAGTCGCCTCGTATTTTTTGGCCAGGGTATCCAAAGTTTGGTGAAAGTTAGCGGCCACTCCGATGCGTATCTCAGATTTGGCTGCTACGAAACCCGTCAGCAGGATTGGAAGGAAAACGGTTGCGATTCTTCGAATCATGCTCGGCAAGATGAGCAAGTGTGGCCGGAGGGTCGAGCCCAGAAGATTTGCGGAGGGAAAGTTGCTCCCGCGGGGTTTCGCTGTTCAGACTTATACGCTATCCGTTTTAATCCCTTCAACTGCCCCTTCCAATCGTCGTTTGACCACCTCGTTGCAGACAGCTTTTGCCCTGCTGGCACTTTCCCATTTGGCAATGCCGTTCGCCGCGGCTGCCTTCACTGATGTGTCTGCCCAAATGGGGATTAGTTATCGCCACTCCTTGAAATCGGACAACGCTAACGCTCACGGAGGTGCGGCGGTCGTGGACGTCAACGGAGACGGGTACTCGGACTTGCTGTTCGCCCGCTATCAGAAAGCGCCGCTTCTCTACGTGAACGACGGGACTGGGGCTTTTTCTGAAGAGTCCGCTGCTCGCCGATTGTCTTTAGCCCAGGATGCTTCCGCTTTTGGAGCGGCGGATTTCGACAATGATGGGGATCAGGACATTTACATGACCACTCACGAGGGGAACCGGTTCTATCTCTTCATCAATGACGGGACGGGTCAATTCAGTGAGGAAGCCGTATCCCGAGGGGCTGACCTGACGGTCGCGGATACGCCGCACAAAGGGTTTAGCGTAGGTCTGGTAGATTATGACTTGGACGGATATCTCGATATCTCGATAAGCGAATGGAGCGTAACTCTCGATAGCGAGTTCGCGGAGCACTCGGCGCTTCTTCATAATCGAGGAGCAGAGGCCCCCGGACATTTCGAACTGGCTACCGAAGCCTCTGGTCTATTGCAGCCGGTCAGTTCAGATACGCAGCACGGCTTCTCTTCAGCATGGGCAGACTTCGACGGAGACAGTTGGCCGGACCTCGCTTTGATCGTAGACTATGGAAAGAGTCAGATGTATTGGAATGATGGTGACGGGAGTTTTACCCGGGATACTGAATCGGCAGGGGTGGGCTTTGATGAAAATGGCATGGGCGTAGCGGTCGCCGACTATGATGGCGATGGGCTTCTCGATTTTTTCGTTACCTCGATCTACGACGAGTTTTCAAACCAGAGAGATGGCAGCGCGACGGGTAACAAGCTCTACCGGAATATGGGGAATCGGAACTTTCAGGAGGTGGCAGTCCCAAGCGGTGTTAGTCGGACCGGCTGGGGGTGGGGTACCGCCTTCTTCGATTACGATAACGATGCTGACTTCGATTTGGTAGCGACAAACGGCTGGCCATTGGCTGAAGGAGCGGACCCCAAAACGACTCCATTTGCAGCAGCCGGGGAGGACGCAACGACACTTTTCTTGAATAACGCCGATGGCACTTTCGACAAAGCCCCGAGCGGTGCAAGAATTTCGGATAACCGCTATGGGAAGGCATTGCTGGTTCTCGATTGGGATTCCGATGGAGACGAGGACTTGGTAGTGGTTAACTCTTTCAGCGATCCGGTGTTTTACGAGAACGATGCTGCCAGTAAATCCAATGATTGGATACGCTTGAAGCTGGAAGGGACGGTTTCAAATCGCGATGCGATTGGCACGGTGGTGCGGGTTGTCGAGGACGGTCACGCTTCTCTTCTGAATTACAATCCCAGCAATAGCTTCATAGGGCAGCGGGAAGGGTATCTGCATTTCGGTCTCGGTGAGTCGGACGGAGTTGTGGATAGGATCGAGGTGCGTTGGCCGACTGGGGTCGAAGAGGTTTTTGATTCTGTATCCGCGAATCAGATCTTAACGCTTGTTGAGCCTGCGGATGCTCCAGTTCCTCCTCTGATTTCGAAACAACCAGAAGCGAATGAGTCCTACGAATTCGGAGAAGAGCTCGTTCTCGAAGTAGAAGCCATCGGCTCTCCAGACCCCATCTTTATATGGGAGAAAGATGGAGTCGTGATCGAGGGCGAGAGTGATAGTCGGTTACATTTGAAGCGTTTGGCTCCTTATGACGCGGGAGTCTATCGAGCCAAAGCCGTCAATGCCGGAGGTGGCACTTACTCTCGCGAGGTCGACGTGACGCTTTCGATCGATCTGGAGGAGCAATCGATCGCCCGTTGGTGGAATGAGCTGACTCTGGAGGCGATTCGAAAGGATTTTCCAGATCCGACCAAGCATAGCCGGAATTTGTATCATGTGTCCGCTGCAATGTGGGATGCTTATTGGGCTTACGAGGAAGAGGCGTGGACGCGAGCTCAGCCGGTTTTTCATCAGGAAGATCTAGCGGAGAGCGATTTCTCAGGGAATCGGATTTCAGCCCAGTCGGAGGCGATTAGCCATGCCGCCTACACCGTTTTGGTAGAACGTTATCGCTTAACACCCGGAGCAGAGCGGTCTCTGTTTGGATTTCGTTGGCTGATGGAATCTTCCGGATATGATTCCGATAATGATTCAATCGAAGGCAATGATCCGGCCGCAGTAGGCAACCGTATTGGCCAGGCGGTTTTATCTGCGAATCTAAGTGATGGTTCCAACGAGGAAAATGGATATTTGGATACAAGTGGCTACTTTTCGGTTAATCAACCTCTTGTGCTGGAGCTGCCGGGAGCCGGAGTCGATGATTTGAATCGCTGGCAACCTTTGGCGTTCGACTTCGCGATTTCCCAAAACGGAATTCCGCTGGGGGCTTTAGTGCAGAGTTTTCTCGGTGTGAATTGGCGAGAGGTCGGAACTTTCGCCATGGCCAAAACCAGTCACAACACGATTGGCTTCGATCCTGGCCCCCCGCCACTTTGGGCGACTGAAACGCATCAAGCGTATGTCGATGCGGCCTTGGAGGTTATCCGTTATTCGTCCGCTCTAGATCCTGCGAATGACGAGCTCATCGATATCTCCCCCGGTGCTTTGCTGAATAATTCTCTAGGTCGAAATGATGGAGTGGGACGGTTGGTTAACCCTGTTACTGGCGAGGCGTATCCGGAAAATAAGGTCAAGCTTGCTGACTATGGGCGGATACTCGCTGAATTTTGGGCCGATGGTCCGGCCTCGGAAACCCCGCCCGGGCACTGGAACACCATCCATAATGAAATCTCGGATAGTCCGAACTTTCAGAGAAAGTACATGGGCAAAGGAGAGGAACTCGACAAGTTGCAGTGGGACATCCGGGCTTACCTAGCCCTCAATGGAGGACTGCACGATGCGGCAGTGGCGGCGTGGACTTTGAAAGCCCAATACGACTATGCCCGACCTATTTCGATGATACGAGGATTGGCGGAGTTAGGCCAAGCTTCAGACCCTAGCCTTCCAACCTATAATGAGCTTGGACTCCCGCTGGAGGCGGGCCTTGTCGAAATGGTAACCGCTGAAAGTTCTGCACCAGGGGAGCGTCATGAGCATCTCGCAGAATCAATCGGGAAAATTGCGCTTTGGGCGTGGGCGGGAGAGCCGAGCGATTCGCACAGTCAGGTGGGGGGCGTTGCGTGGATTTTAGCGGAGAACTGGTTTCCTTATCAGCGCGGCACTTTCGTTACCCCAGCATTCGCCGGTTATGTTTCCGGACATAGTACCTTTAGTCGAACCGCAGCGGAAATTATGACGCTTTTGACGGGGAGTCCTTATTTTCCCGGAGGCTTAGCGGAGTTCCATTTTCCGCAAGGCGAGTTTTTGGAATTTGAATACGGACCGAGCGAAGACGTGACTCTGCAGTGGGCGACCTATTATGACGCTGCAGATCAGGCGGGACTCTCCCGCTTGTACGGTGGAATTCATGTTAGAGCGGATGACCTTATTGGTCGCACTTTGGGAGCTCGCGTTGGAGTGGAGGCATTTTTGCGAGAGCATCAGCAACGAAATGGTAATCAGGAAAATACCGGTTTGCTGGCGGAGCTCTCTTACGGCGAACGGCTAGGCGGAGGCGAGTCGTCGCCGCTGTTTCAATTTGTTTCGGAAGGCGAGGCGTTGCAACGGAAGGTCTATTTCGGCGGCACCGCCGTCACCGAGGAAGAAGGGATCGCTTTGATTCTTCCGCCAGACCCCGGTTCGAGCCCAGAAGAAGAGGGACATCTCATGGTAGTGGCTCGGGGTGATCTGAAAGGTGCTCGGGTTCAAGCCCGATTGGCAGAAGGAGATGTACTCTCGCTAGGTATCGAAGCGTTTGGTGAAGATCCGAATTTGATTAATGCTTATGCTCGTAATCCCTTGGAAAAGGAAAGCGTAGGGGATCTAGAACTACGAATGTATCGGCTGACTGAGACGGGAAATGATTTGGTCGCTTCTAGTCAAACGCAGCGAGATAACGAATGGAGATCGCTCGCAGAGGTGCTGCTTCTTAGGAGTCGCATGGAACTAGAGGTAGAGCCTGACGATGCGTTTCTCAGAGCCGCTCTAGAAAAAGGCAGCTACCACCTGGAAGTTGTAAACAAAGGGCCCGATGTCTTGTTGGAGCTAGATTTGAGAAGTCTAGGATGGCGTCCTTTAGACAATCCTGAATAAGGCTACGTTGTTCTGAAAAAGCACAGGACGCTGAATTCCTAATGCGCGTTTGGGCGATTTAGATTTAGCCTTAAAATCGAAAAAAATGTGAAGGGAGTATTTAGGGATTGGTGTCCTGCTTCCCAGACAAACCCATACACTTACCCTCCCTCTCTTCCGTCTGGATGCTCTCTACGTACTCCGGACGTTTCTTAGATCTTCCCAATCCAAACGTATCCGTCGTTCTGCTACATCTAGCCTTAGGTGTCGTGTGAGCGATTGTCCCCTGCTTGATCAGCTCATCCCCCTTTTGCTGATTTCGGCTTTAGGTCGAATCCCCCACAACCCAATGCGTGAATTAGTCTTCACACTGCCTAATGAATAAATCCATCAAACGAAAAAATAGATATACATGGTCTAGGTCCGCCAGTGGAGCGCTTGCTCTCGGAGCGGCACTTCTCGTTGCCCCGCTGAGCTCTGCTCAAGACGAGGAAGAAGAAGTATTCGAATTGTCTCCCTTCTCGGTGCAAGGGGATGATAATTCGGGGTACCGAGCGAGTTCGACGCTAGCTGGTACGCGTATCCGCACAGATTTGAAAGACGTCGGATCTGCCATCTCGGTTGTTACGGAGGAGTTCCTCCGAGATACCGCTGCAACAGACAACGAGTCTCTCCTTATTTATACAACGGGAACCGAAGTTGGTGGTATCAATGGTAATTTCGCAGGTGGTGGTGACGGTGGTCGTGTTGATACGGACGCCCAGCGTTTGCGCCCTAATCAGGCGACACGTGTTCGTGGCCTAGCTGCTGCCGACAACACCCGCGATTTCTTTCAAACAGACATTCCTTGGGACTCGTTCAACGTTGATCGAATCGACCTGCAACGCGGTCCGAATTCGGTACTCTTTGGTCTCGGAAGCCCTGCCGGTGTTATCAATGCGACGACCAATGCGGCCGTGTTTGAAAACTCGGGAGAAGCGGAAATCCGAGTTGGTAGTTACGGTTCTGTTCGCGGCTCGATCGACTACAATAAGGTGATTGCTGAGGACGAATTCGCTATCCGAATCGCCGCTCTCAAGGACGACCAGAAGTTCATGCAAGATGGAGCGTTTGAAGATGACGAGCGCTACTATGTGGCCATGAAGTGGGAGCCGAAGATGTTTCAAAACGAATCTTCTTCCACTACGATCAAGGCCAATTTCGAGAAGGGCGAAATCGACGCCAACCGCCCTCGTGTGATTCCGCCGATTGATCGTATTACCCAATGGTTCCGCCCCATTACCTCCGATGCGAATACCGGTATGGGGAAGGTGACTTTCGATGCGACCACGGTCAGCGAACAGTACACTTCTTTGAATAGTCCTGACTATTCTCCCTATGCAGGTTTCGCTCTGGGTCGTATCTTTGGAAGCGCTATTGCCATATACGACGATCACACTTCCAGCACTCCTAGCACCTACATCTTTGGCGGAAGCGACTTGGTAGAAGGTGTTTATCAAGGTGTGCTATCCTACGACGCCTTCGCTAAAAATGCGATAGCAGGTTACGGTCTGCCTGCCGGTAGCGAGGGGCGCGGTCTGCCAGGATCCAATATCGGCGCTTACAAGTCCACGACTTTGTCCGACCCGACTATTTTCGACTTCTACAACAAGTTGATCGACGGCCCCAACAAGAGCGAACGTCAAGAATGGGAGGCTTATGACATCTCTTTCGCTCGCACCATGCTTGATAACAAATTGGGCTTTGAGGTGGTGTATGACGTTCAGCAATACGAAGATCGTCAGCTTAATCTCTTAGACAATGCCGGTCAGGCTATCTCTATCGACGTGATGGCGACCATCCCAGACGGAACAGATGACGGTATGGTCAATCCGAATCTCGGACGTCCTATAATCGGTGGTGAAGCGCAGAACAACTACCGCAACTTGACGGATCGCGAAACCTTCCGTTTCACCGGATACTACGATGTTGATTTCAATGAATCCGGATCGGAGCAACTGGGTAAGATACTCGGGCGACATGTCTTCACCGGCGTCTACAGTAAGTCGGCATACGATCAACGTTCCGCTTCTTGGATACGTGCCGTCGCGGAAAATATCAACGTCACTGATACCATTACAGGTGGAGGGCGTTACATTCCTAATCTTGTTTACCTCGGCCCAAGTTTGCTCGATGCGACTTCCGCATCTGGAGCCAATCTGCCAGCCTTGCAAAACAAGCTGACTCCAACGGATGGCACCGCTTACTATCTGGATGCTGATGGAAACAACCACCTCGGACCAATCATGGTTTGGGATTCCGAACAGGGAGACATCGATAATCTATACAAAGCCGGTAATTTATCCCGCGACGAGACAGATTCCAAAGCCTTCGTTTGGCAAGGTTTTCTCTTCGATGGTATGGTAGTTCCAACCTTTGGATACAGAGAGGATACGAACTTTGCCGCCAACGCTGGCAATGTTCCAGACTCTGCTTCTGGCATTCCAGGTAATGTGGATCCATTCTCAGAGGATTGGGTTGTGCCTACTAACGGCGGTGACACGGATGTGTCGATTAACAAGACCTACGTGAGCGCTAGTGGCATCAATCGTACCTTCAGTCTGGTTGTTCATGCTCCCGAATCTTTCAGAGACGCACTGGGTGGAATGGGCGTCAGCCTCACTTACTCTGATTCTCAGAACTTCCGTCCAGATGCGAGCCGTCGCGATTTGATCGGTAATCCAATCGAGCCGACCACCGGTGAAACCAAAGAGTACGGAATCGTCCTCTCCTCGCGAGACAATCGCTTCAACCTTAAGGTTAACAAATACGAGACCAAGGTGTACCGAGACACGCTGAGCGACTCTTCGATCGCCAACTCCTACATGATCGGAGCTGGTGAAGGTTGGGGCAACATGTACGTCACCTGGGCGACTGCAGGCGTGCTCGATTTTCAGCGGAACTTTGCTCTCACCGATCCAGAAGGTGAATACGATGCGGCAACCAATCCGTACCTCGA
Organism: Pelagicoccus albus; assembly: GCF_014230145.1. NCBI lineage: Bacteria > Pseudomonadati > Verrucomicrobiota > Opitutia > Puniceicoccales > Pelagicoccaceae > Pelagicoccus > Pelagicoccus albus. The sequence goes on along the minus strand of NZ_JACHVC010000012.1, from coordinate 576,092 downwards.
TCCTGAGGTCACCATGCTTCGCTATGAACCAATGCCTGGACAGACTCCAGCTGAAGCTCTCGCTTCCGAGACAGCGATTTTCAACGCCATGCTCGATCGCGACAATAACTTGAACGATCCAGAGTTTGCCCGCTTCCTCGACTTCTGGAATCAAGATTGGTCGCAAGTAACTGCAGAAGCCGGATGGGGTGCGAGCGCTTCCTCATGGGCGGGTGAGCCAGGTCAGTTTGCCATCACGGGTGACACCGTCTCCGAAGGTTGGGAATATGAGCTATTCTATCAGCCGACCGACAATTGGAACATCGCTCTCAATGCCTCTAAGACGGAAGCGAAGCGACTCAATATTGCCGAATCCTACGCCTCGTTCATCGAAAAGCGTTGGGAGCTTTACCAAGGCCCATACGGAGATGTTCGCCTCTGGGGACCTGGCAATAGTGTAGAAACGATTCGCAGCAAGTTCGGTGGCGAGTTCTACGCCAACTACAACTTGTTCCAGCTCTTGAACGACTCAAACGTAGCGGAACTACGGCCTTGGCGCTTCAACCTCGTCTCCAACTACGCGTTTAAGGACGGCAAGCTCGCTGGTCTAAACGTGGGTGGAGCGATGCGTTGGCAAGACGAAGTCGTAGTTGGTTATCCGATAATTGAAGATGCGGAAGGTAACTACAGCTTCGATACGGAAGACCCATTCTACGGTGGTTCGGAAACCAATGTCGACCTGTGGGCTGCGTACAGTATGCCGATAAATGATAACGTCGATTGGCGAATCCAGCTGAATGTCAGGAACGCTTTCCAGGATGAGAAATTGATTCCGATAACGGTGCAACCCGATGGTTCCCCAGCGACATCACGTATAGTCGAAGGGCAATCGTGGACGATATCCAATACCTTCAGTTTCTAGGTTGAATAGTATCTAGTTATTCATGTGGCCCCCGGCATTTACGTCGGGGGCCTTATGCGTTTATCTACGGTCAGATTTAGTAATCCGAATTCATGTCACGTTTAATCCGAGTTCTCCCTCTGCTTGCTTTGGCGCTGTTTCTGGCGCTGACGTTTCGTGAGTCCAAACTGAGGCTAGTTGCGATCGAGGAGCGATCTGTTTCGGATTACAATGGCGACACCTTGTTTTCTGGCGAAGGAAGCGAACTAAGGGAGTTGGTGCCTTCCGGGCGAAATGATGAGCTGCATTGGATAATGAATGTTCAGCAGTCCATCCGAGACGGAGATGGCAGAGTGCGGAATGTTGATCACGACAATGCTCCGGAAGGGAGAGAAGTTCACTGGTCCAGTGTATATGCATCTTGGATACGGTTGCTTGCCGGTAACGATGAGGGCAAAGTCGAATGGGCTGCTTTGGCTGCAAATTTGGTTCTCGTTCTGATCACCACTGCTTGCCTCACCGTCTTATTGTGGCGATTTTTCGATCCATGGATTGCGACGCTGGTTCCCTTTAGCATGGCGGCTTTGCTTGCCTTCAGGGATACGCATAAATTGGGGGTCGGAGATCATCACGCGCCCGCTATCCTTTCCGTTGTTGTGGGGCTGCTTCTTCTGATGATTTCGGTCCGGCAGATCGGGAAATCAAAAGGGGCGACCTTACTCGCGTGCAGCTCCAGTCTCTCGTTTGCCTTGGGGATGTGGATTAACGTGGTGAGCGTAATACCCGTTTTCGCAGGATTGGCAGCGGCGATCGTTTTGCACGGCCTTATAGCTAAGGGTTCTGTATCGGATGAGACTGCGGGTGAGTATGGGCGTTTGGTCCGCTTCTGGGCGTGGAGTGGAGGCTTGTTTAGTCTGCTCTGTTATTTGGTCGAGTATGCGCCAGCGAATATGGGTTGGCGATTCGAAGTGAACCACCCTGTGTATTCCTTGAGCTGGATCGGCATGGGGGAAGTGTTGGCCTTGTTTTTCCGGTTTAATGATCGCTCAAGGGTTAGGCGCTTGGTTTTAGGGCTTGGGCTGCTTTCGGTAGCTCCTTTGGCGATATTGCTGGCTGGCATGGACTCGATGCAGATTTTCGATCCCTTCCTGCTCGCAATGCACAACCGCTACCTTGCTGAGTTTCAAGGGCTATTTGCTAATCTTGCACTCGGGAGCTCGGCACTTCGGAGTATCGCCACTTTGCTTCCCTTCGTCTCGATTGCAGCTGCGTTATTAATCTGGATACAAATCCGAAAGTCTAAGCCAGCTCTGTTACTTCTAATTGGTTTTTTTCCAGCAGCGCTTCTCTTGATTCTGTCTCTATATCAAGCTCGCTGGATTGCCGAGGCATCTGCCCTGTTGCTGCCTTTATCCGTCGCTTTGTATTCGGTGTCTGGATTTCGTTTGGGAAAGGTGCTTGTTTTCGGGGGAGTGATTCCCGGGCTAGCGGTTTTTGCTTTAGGGGCTTTTGCAATAAGTCCCGATGCTGACGAGGTGCGTCAGCGGAAAATCGAAAAGGACGTGGCCCGCTATTTGAGAGCTCGCTTTGGGGAGTCGACGATTTTGGCCAGTCCCGATGCGACGACCAATTTGCTCTACTATGGTGGGCACAAAGGAATCGGAACTTTTTATTGGGAGAACAACGTGGGTCTCAAGCGAGCAGCGAGGCTGTTTGCTTCTCCCAATTTGGAGGAAGCTCAAAAGCGTTTTTCGGAAGCTGGAATCGACTTCGTCGTGATTTACTCGTGGGGAGGTTTCGAAAAGGAGTACCTGAAATTGTATCAAGAGTATGAGGACGAGAGTATCGATCTTGAGAATGCCTTTTTGACGAGGCTCGTAGAGCGGCAGGAGATACCCAATTGGTTAGAGCCCATTCCGTACCGATTGGATGGTCAGGAAGGCGATCTGGTTTTGATTTTCAGAGTGGTGCCCAAGATGAATCCTGGGGAGGCTCTGGCGGTGCGGTTTGAGTATCTCCTCGAAATGGGCTTCGCCGATGCGGCCCTGGCCTTGGTGCCTTTATTGGAAAGGGTTCCAGGTAGTTTACCGGCTCAAATATCCCTCTGCCGGGCATACGCCATGCAGGAACGAGGGCAGGAATTTGTTGAGGTGCTGCAAGGGGTCTTGAATCTAAATTCTAGCTCATTTGAGAGTCTTGAACTGGTGGATACAGTACGTCTAAGCGGGTTGTCACTACTCGGTGGGCAACGCGATTTAGCGGCTTGGTTGTTGGAAGAGAGCTTGGCCCGTCTAGACAAGAAGATGATTCGAAGCCTTAACGGCGAGGATCTTCGTAGACTTTTGGATCTGGTAGAGGCGCTTGGCCTCAATGGCTACACTCCCGAATTGAGGAGCTTTTCAGAGGCGATTTTGCCCCCAAGTCTCCGAAGGTAAGATCGCCTCGAAATAAAAAGCCCGCTCTATCCGAGAGCGGGCTTTTTGTGTAAATTGAATTCCGATCCTTTGTGGGATGGAAATATAATTGTTTATTGAGCTTCTGCTTCCTCGGCGATGGCCTTCTCCATCTCCGCTTCCATTTTTGCGTCGATGCGATAGAAGAGGACTGAGGCCGCGGCCAGCACAGCTACACCGGCCGGAATAAGGCTCATGATCAACTTCAAGCCTTCGATTGTATCAGCGGACTGAGCAACATTGGCTTGGAAGCCGAAGTAGCTTAAGAGCCACAGGGCGATAGCTGGGCCAATGGACCAACCGATTTTCATGGATGAGGTACCGGTCGAGAAGATGAGGCCGGTGGTGCGTTGTCCGAGTTTCCATTGTCCGTAGTCGGCGCTATCGGCGATCATGGACCAGAAGAGGGCCATCAAAGGGGCGGTCATGAAGGCGCTGACCGCTTGGTGTGCGATGATGAGCGTGAAGTTCTTAGGTGGAATGAAATAGAAGACCGCTAGGAATACGGCGTTGATGAGCGTGAGCGCGATGAAGGTCTTTTTCTTGCCACCAAAGATTTGGGTGAATTGCTTGGTCAACATTACCCCGACGAGCTGTACGAGGCTGCCTACAAAAAGGAATGTACCACCCCATAGTTCGTTTCCGGATACATACTTGAAAAAGTGGATGGTCGCTCCTCCGCGAATTGCGATCCATAGAACGGTCAAAACGCTGATAACGATGAGGGCGCGCCAAGGGCCATTTTTAGCGGCGGCTCCGAGGTCTTTACTCAGAGAGGTCTTTTGTGTAGCTGGGGGAGCGACGCGTTCCTTGGTAGTGATAAACGTGATAAAGAAGGCGAGAGCGGAAACCGCGGCGTAGGTCGCAATCGTAAGGGTGTAGCCCTTTTGGTCGTTTCCTCCGCCGTAAAAAGCGACCATGCGTTGTAGAGTAAGGCTCACGATACCGGTACCTGCGAAGGCTCCCACGAAGCGGAACGAGGACAGGAGAGTACGTTGGTCAGAGCGAGGTGTCATTACCCCCATGAGCGCGGAGTAAGGAACGTTGATGGCGGTGTAGGCCATCATGAGTAGGGTGTAGGTCAAGTAGGCGTAAACGATCTTGCCGGTCGCTCCGAGGTCGAAGGTGGTGAAGGTCAGAATGCCTAATGCTACCCAGAATGGTAAGATCCAAAGCAGCCAAGGACGGAACTTTCCAAACCGGCTTTTGGTGCGGTCGGCGACCATTCCCATCATCGGGTCGTTGATCCAGTCCCAGGTGCGAGTCGCGAAAATCATGGTACCCACTGCAGCGGCTGAAATCCCAAAAACGTCTGTATAGAAGATCGGCAGGAAGTTCATGAATACGCCGAAATATAGGCAGGAGGCGAAGTCTCCGGAGGCGTAGCCTATCTTTTCGGTCCACTTCAAAGGCGGCACGGACTCGGCCGCCGGTTTTGAGGATGTTTCTTGGGACTGCATAATCTTGATTTGGTAATGTTGTATTGGGTGAACGCTAGTAGGGGAATCGCGTTGCTGGGAGCGTCTTGCCTAGTGGCGAATTCGCAATGTGAAAATGGCTGTTGCGGTATAAATCGGGTTTGGGGCGTTGTGGGAGGCTAGCTCGGGGAAGCCGCGGTTTTAGGCGAGGGTAGGCGTTCTGAAAAGTTTCTTCTGCCGCTTATGTAAGCGCCGTAATTGGATTTTGTTAGATCTTCAATAAATGGGAAGGCGTTCAACTGGTGAACGCCTTCCGTGCGGTAAAAGTGAATACGTCTTATTTGACTCTCTGGGATTCGATTTTTTTGATGAGAGCGTTTTCGCTCTTCGCCATGAACTCCAGGTTCTTGTCGATTAGCTCGTTTCGCTGGGCGACGCACTTGGCGCTGTAGAGCGGGTCGGCTGGCGTGTTGATTACGTAGTCGACGAGCTGGTCGATGGTCGAAGTCGCTACGTGCAAGCGGGTGTCGCTGGATGCGTAGTAGATGTAGACCTTGCCGTCATCGGTAACGATGGTTCCGTTGGTGAATGCCACGTTCATGACATCGCCCACCAGTTCCTCGCCTTCAGGAGCGATGAGGAAACCGCCTGGGGCGTAGGTGAGCTTGGATGGGTCTTCCAGCGAAGTCATGAAGGCATAGATTACGTAGCGGAGTCCGCTCGCGCAGCCACGCACGCCGTGAGCGATGTGGAGCCAGCCCTTCGGCGTTTTGATAGGTGCATCACCTTGCCCGTTCTTCACTTCCTTGATGGTGTGGTACTCGCGTGAGTCGATGATGGTCTGTTTGTCCACCACGGCATTTGTCATGTCCTTGCAAAGTCCCCAACCGATGCCGCCACCGGAACCGGCATCGATGAAGCCATCCTGCGGGCGAGTGTAGAGAGCGTATTGGCCATCTACATATTCCGGATGGAGCACGACATTGCGTTGCTGAGCGGAGGATGTTTTCAGATCTGGGAGGCGTTCCCAAGTCTTCAAATCCTTGGTGCGAGCGATGCCGCACTGGGCGACTGCCGACGAAAGGTCGAAGGGAGCTGCGTTTGGATCTTTACGTTCGGTGCAGAACAAACCGTAGATCCAGCCATCTTCATGCTTGGTCAAACGCATGTCATACACGTTTGTATCCGGAATTTCAGTTTCCGGCATGGTTACCGGGTGATCCCAGAAGCGGAAGTTGTCCACTCCGTTGGGGCTCTCGGCGATGGCGAAGAATGACTTGCGATCATTTCCTTCGACGCGAGCGCAGAGGTAGTAGGTACCGTCGATCTCGATAGCACCGGAGTTGAACGCGCAGTGAACGCCGATGCGTTCCATGAGGAAAGGATTGGTCTCCGGGTTGAGGTCGTAAGACCAGAAGAGGGGAGCGTGCTTTTCCGTCAGGACCGGATATTCGTGTCGGCTAAAGATGCCATTTCCCGGTTCAACGGGAGGATTGGGGCGCGAGAGGAGGGTTTCCTGTTGTTCGACCAACTGGGAGAGACGCGTTTCGTAAGTACTCATTTTATGTTATCGGGTATTTGGTTAAAGTTCGTCGGGCAGGGTGGGCAGCGCTTTATCGATGCGTTCGATCATTTCGAAGCATGCCCGGGCGTTGTGGTAGGAGGACTTCCAAGGGCCGGCTTTTTCCTTTTCCATGGCAGTGCCGTCGGCATTCACACCCCAGAGCCATTCCCCGTTTTCCTTCTCGATGATGAAGTCCTGGATGTACTCCCAGATTACGGAGCTCGCTTCTAGGAATCGCTTGTCGCCGGAAATCTGATACGCGTTGAAGAAGCCAACCATTCCCTCCGCTTGTGGCCACCAGCACTTTGTGGCGCTCTGCGGGTTTTCGTTGTGGAATTCGTCATAAAGGCCGTTGTCCTTGGGATCGATCCCGGTAGCGAGAACCAGTTCGGCCATTTCGATGGCCAATTTCTCAAACTCTCCGATCAAGTCCGAATCTCCGACGATCTCTGCCGCCTCGTGCAGTAACCAGCTACCTTCAATGTCGTGGCCTGGAGAGACGACCGGATCGAGTAGTTTCCAGTCCATATCGTAGAAAAGCCCAAACCTCGGCTGGTCGCCGAGGATAATCCGATCCGCGATCACTCGGAGAATACGGCGGCAGCTCGCTTCGACCTTCTCGCTCGGAGCGATCTTTTGCAAATTGGCGAACGCTTCGATGAGGTGGAGATGGTTGTTCATGGTTTTGGGGGCGTCCAAATCCTCCGCTCCCAGTCTCATCTTTTCCAATGGAGTCCAGTCGGCACTGAAGGTCTCTAAGTAACCGCCTTTTTGCGAATCCCATGCCTTTGCTTCGACGAGGTCGAAAAGCTTTTCCGCCCGCTCGAGGCTATCGCTTTCTCCTGTTGCTTGGAAGTGCTCTGAAAAGGCATAGATGCAAAAGGCTTGGGCGTAGCATTGTTTCTTCGATTCAGCCGCTTGCCCGCTTGCGTCGACCGTCCAGTAGTAGCCGCCGTGTTCCTTGTCCTCGAAGCGAGTGGTCAAGACGTGCTTCGCGTGGTCGGCGAGCGCTTTGCATTCCGGGTTTCCGTAGAGGTGAAAGGCGCGGCTGTAGGTCCAGAGAAGACGTGACACCATGATGACCCCGAGATCCACATTCGCCATCGGTTGGTTGGCGGAATCCAAGGCCGAGATAAAGCTATCGGTGGTCCGAAGTCGGTGCCAGTAAGGCAGGATGTTCTCGAACAACTCTGTTTTGAGATCGCTCTGTAATTTGAGGAGAGGGTGTGTCTTCATCGATGAATGCTTCTAGGCGACTGGAAGGAGGGGTTTGGTCGGCGCAAGAAACGAAACTACGTCTAATTTTCAAGGGAGTCTACCGTAATTAATCTAAATTGTAATGAGAATTTGAGTAAAAATCCTTTGCTCAATTTCCTGAAATAGACATAGTTGATTCTCTTTTCCCGTAAGAACGAATTTCGAGTATGATCAACAGACCCCGTGTAGCGATAGTGGTGAGAGGTTGGTTGGAGGAGAATCTGAACATCCTCCACGGCCTAGCTAAATTTAAGCGTTTCAACGCGCAGTGGCACGTTTTCGTCGACGACCAAGCCCGCGGAGCGGAAGACCCCGATTGGCTGCTCGATCAAGGGTGGGATGGGATAATCTGCAAGGAGAGCTCCGACGAACTGTTTGAGAAGGCGAGAGATCGTCGCATCGCTTGTGTTGACCTTTCGGATGACGGGACTTGCCGCAGTGGTTGCCCGAAAATCCGCCCGAACAACGTAGCCATAGGTCACACGGGCGCGGAGCATTTCATCGAGAAGGGATTCCGGAATTTTGCGGTTTGCGGATTTGGCAACGAGCTTTGGTCCCAAGAGCGACGCAATGGCTTCATCGAGGCCCTAAAATTGGCCGGCAAGACCTGTGCGGTTTTCGACTCTGATTACCCCGGCGTTAGCCAGCCTGCCTGGGAGTTCGCGGAAGAGGAAGAGATGGCGAAGTGGCTGGATACTTTGCCCAAGCCGGTAGCGATTTTAGCCTGTAATGATTTGCGGGCGGTGCATGTCATCAATGCCTGCCATCAGAAGAACCTGCGGGTGCCGGAGGAAGTGGCGGTGCTAGGGATCAACAATGACAGTGCTCGCTGCGAGCTTTGCGCTCCCTCTCTGTCCAGCATCCCTGTCGACGTGACTGAGTTTGCCCGCATCGCGGGGGCCACTCTGGAGGGAATGTTGAGCGGCACCCACTACAGCCAATTCAAGCAAGAGACCTTAATCGATCCTCTCGAAGTGGTGACTCGGCGATCAACCAGCATCATGGCAGTGGAGGATCCCTCCGTAGCCCAGGCGCTAAACCTAATCCGGGAAAACGCCTGCAAAGGAATTACCGTGGAAGAGGTAGCCAAGGCGGTGCACATCTCCCGCAGCCTATTGGAGAAGCGGTTTCGTCGTTATGTGGGTCGATCTCCTCAGGTGGAAATTCGACATGCACAAGTGGTCCGTATCAAACAAATGTTAGTGGAAACTGAATACTCGCTCGCTCAAGTCGCTGAGATGACGGGTTTCGAGCATCCGGAGTACATGAGCGTAGTATTCAAACGCCTAACGAACGTCACCCCAAGCGCCTATCGTCGCAAGAGCAAGGCTCAGGTGGGTGCGGGCTCGTAAACTATAGTGGGCGGCTTAGCGTTCGCGCAATGTTCCGCGGGTGACTCCCAGCTGGTTAATGAGTTTGAGCTCCCGCCAGAGGGATTGTCCGCTCAGTTGGCCGGCCAGCAAGCGTTCGTAGCGGTCAAGAGTCTCGCGGACCTCTTGTGGCGATTCGTTTAGGAATTCAACCCGGAAGGTTCGGATTCCAAGATCGAGCAAGTCGCGAGCGAATTCCGCTCCGGTTTGGGCTTTCGCATTGAAGACGGTGTTGCGACAGCCTGCATCGGCTTTCAGCGGATGGGTCATGCCTGTACGGTCTTTAATGGATACAGAATGTTTGTCGCAGGGGCGGCCGCAGTCGCGGAAATCTTTCCCTTCGGAGAGGAAGCTGCAGAACACGCAATGCTCCATGTGAAACATGGGCATGTGCTGATGAAGCGTGATCTCAAACCATTTTGGAGGCGCGCGTTCGATCAGGGCGGCGAGTTGGGTGGCGTTGAGGTCGTATGAGGCGGTAAGTCGCTCGAGTTTGTAACGATCGATCAGATACTCCGCGGTCAGCGGGTTGGAGACGTTGAGCGAGAAATCGCCGCGTAGGCGGAAGTCTGACAAGGATTTTAAGTGCTCGTGATTACGGGCCAGGAATCCATCTGCACCGCATTGGGTAAGTTGCTTAATGACCCAGTCCTCGCCTGTTTTGAACATGCGAGGCGGGGCTACCCAGATCTTTTTGTTCGGATGGGATGAGTGGGTGAGTTCGACGGCTTGCTTATATTTTTTTGGATCTTCCAGCTCTAAGTATAGCTCATCGTAGGGAAGGCTTAGAGCAGTCTCTAATTGTTCAAAGGAGCGGAGGTAGGGGATGATTTGAGGCTTCGTCTTGGCTTGGTCCTTTTCCTTCTTATTTTGGATTCCTGTGGCGTTGGCTCGCTCTTTGAGAGTCCAACGGAGCGGTTGGCGACGGAGTTCGATCAGCGATTCGACTGCCTCGCGTCGCAATTGGTTCAACTGCGAGACCGGGAAATGACAGTTGCCTTGCAGGCGATTGTCCAGGGATTCTAGGTGAAAGGGTGTATTGCCGAGGCGGGATAGTTGCTTCTGCAGCGTATCCAGATCGAGGGGACGTTTGGCAGCGGTTTGCAAGGGCTCGCTCGATTCGGACCGGACCGTGCGTCCGAGCTCGTCTTGCAATTCCAGCGTTATCGGTTTGCCGGGCTCGCCGTGGACGACCGCTTTGACGGGGCGAGTAAAATTGGGCTGTTCAACTTGGTAGCTTTGGCGAAGTTCTTTATCCAATAACGGGTCTGACGTTTTGAAAAGAGTGTGGCCGGCTTTGACTCGGTTCCAGTTGATGGAGTCGCCGAGGAAACGGATATAGGAATCTGCCCCTTTTGTATCTACGGAAATGATACGGCCGCCTTCCTCTTTTTCATCTGGTCGGCCGCGATCGAAGACGACTCCGTCTCCCGCTTTCAGTGGGGCTTCGAGTAGTAAAGTGACACCGTCCTTTTCGACTGATTTGACTACGCCGAGTCGCAAGCCTCGCTTCTTGCCGAAGCGGGCGTGGACTAGTTTCTGGTTGTCGATCCCGTGCAGCCATCCATCGGATAAGCCTCGGGAAAAAGTCATCTCGAGTGCGTACTTGCCAGCTTGGCGGTCGAAGGGGACAAGGTTTTTTTCCGTTTCGCCGATGTAGCTCTCCCAAGCTTTGTCTAAGGCTTGTCGGTAAACTTTGGTTACGGCGGCGACGTATTCTGGAGATTTTAGGCGACCCTCGATCTTCAAAGTCGCCACACCGTTTTCGATGATCTCTGGCATGGCGTCCAAGCCGGAAAGATCTTGCGGACTGAGCAGATAGCGGCGGTTCCCCAGCTCGACCTGTTTCCCGTCAGAATAGAGTTCGTAAGGGAGACGGCAGGCCTGGGCGCATTCGCCTCGATTTGCGGAGCGGCCGCCCAGCGATTCTGAGGTAAGGCACTGTCCTGAATAAGCCACGCACAAAGCTCCGTGGACAAAGAGTTCGATTGGCACTTCGGTCCCCGCGGCGATGGTCTTTTCGCGGATCGCCCCCACTTCTTTGAGGGAAGTTTCACGGGCTAGGACGACGACGCTCGCTCCCAGCTCGCGAGCGAATTCGACGCCAGCCTCGGATGTGACGCTCATCTGTGTGGAAGCGTGGATAGGGAAGTCGGGGGAAAGTCGGCGGATCAGGCGGCAGATTCCGACGTCCTGCACGATCGCGGCGTCAACACCGGATGCGATGATGGAGCGCAGAAAATCTTCCGCGTCGCGTAGCTCGTTTCCGAATACGAGAATGTTGAAGGTGACGTATCCTTTGACTCCGCGGGAGTGCAGGTAAGCCATCAGCTCGGGCAGGTCGGCTACGGTGAAGTTTTTGCCTCGCATGCGAGCATTGAAACGCTCCAAGCCAAAGAAGATGGCGTCGGCCCCGTTTTCGACCGCGGCGCGGGCGCACTCCCAATCTCCCGCGGGAGAGAGCAGCTCCGGCTTGGAGACTTGGCGGCTGTTTCCCTCTTGGGAGGAAAAGCGCTTCGGTATTAGTTTAGGCATGTTGGTTTAGGCGTTGTGGCGTCGGTTCTTTTGAATTGAGAAGCAAAGTGGAGGGAAGGCAAGCGCGAGCAAGGGAGAGCAGCTTTGTCGATTATCGGTAATTCCGTGCGACTTTGTTCTGTAACCTAGGGCCGCATGCATTTTATGTCTGAGGCTCCTCGATGAAATCCCTTTTCGATATCCGCGAACATTTTGAGAATCTCCGGCAGTTGCTCCTGTGGACCTTGTTGGTGATTCCGGTTGGAATTCTGTCCGGATCGGCCAGCGCCTTATTTCTTTGGTCTTTGGATCGTTCGACGGAGTTGCGTTGGCAATACGAGTGGCTGCTTTTTCTGCTTCCGGTTGCGGGTGTAGGAATGGCTTACCTCGACCAGTGGATTGGAAAATCGGCTAAAGGCGGTAATAATCTGATCCTCGATCGCATTCACGAACCCGGAGGAGGCGTGCCGACTCGCATGGCCCCGTTGGTTTTGTTTGGCACCTTGGTGACGCACTTGTTCGGAGGCTCGGCCGGTCGGGAAGGTACCGCTGTGCAAATGGGCGGGAGCCTGGCCAGTGCCTACGGCCGGCTTTGCAAATTCGGAGCGGAGAATACGCGTATCCTTCTGATGGCCGGAGTGGCGGCCGGGTTTGGGTCCGTTTTTGGAACCCCATTGACCGGGGCGATTTTCGCGATGGAGGTCCTAGTCATCGGGCGGATGCAGTATGGAGCTTTGATTCCCGTGATGGTGGCCAGCTTGGTGGGTGACTACACTTGCTCGGCTTGGGGGGTGCACCACGCGACTTACCACATTTCCATAAGCGACCCCGAGCACCTGCGGGCTTTGCTCGATATCCCGCTGCTGGGAAAGGTCGCTTTGGCGGCGGTGGCGTTTGGTTTGGCTAGCAAGGTGTTCGCGGAATTGACGCACGGCCTGCAAATTGGCTTTGGCAAGATTTCGCCTCACGCTCCGGTGCGCGTCGCCATGGGTGCCGCGGTAGTGATCGGATTGGTCTATCTGTTAGGGACTCGCGACTATATCGGGCTTGGGGTGCGGAGTTCGCATGAAGGCGCGGTTACTTTGCTCTCCGCGTTCGAGGCTGGTGGAGCAGATGTTTGGAGCTGGTGGTGGAAGCTCTTGTTCACGGCTGTCACCCTGTCTGTCGGGTTCAAAGGGGGCGAGGTTACCCCGTTGTTTTTTATAGGAGCGACCTTAGGAAATACCTTGGCGGTTTTGTTGGGAGCTCCAGTTGACTTGATGGCTGGAGTGGGGCTTGTGGCTGTATTTGCGGGTGCGACCAATACGCCTCTGGCCTGCACGATCATGGGGATCGAGCTGTTTGGATCGCACTACGGCATCTATTTCGCGGTCGGAAGTTTTATCGCTTACTACTGTTCTGGACACTCGGGGATCTACTCGGCCCAGAGGCTAGGAGTGCCCAAAAATAGCAGCTCCAAATTGCCACCAGACTTGCCGCTGCGAGACGTGAAAACCTTGCAAAATGCCTCCTCCAGAAAGGCAAAAAGCAGGGACAGAAAATAGGTCTCAGAGGGTCTATAAAAAAATCCTCTCTGAAGTGAATTCTATATAAAAATCTTTGCTGGAGATACTTATGGCGAAAATTAACCCCGCGTAGAAAGGCGGAGACTGTGAGCTTAGTATGCGCATAGCTTATGGAACATTTCGTGCTCGATGCGGTATGCGGTGGTGCTAGCATCCTCCTTGTTTTGAAACTTATTTTACCAACTCCTTCCTGTATCAAAATGTGCCGAAACTCCCTTTTTGGACGCGCTCCTTTAGTCGCGGCCGCTACAATCCTGCTTTCCGGCTGCGCATCTGTTGACGCCATGCGCCGCGTGGAAGTCGATTTCGAATACGTCGCCGATTTGGCGGAAGATTTGTCCAAATCGCCCTATGTCGCTCCCGAGCCACTTCCAGGATTTCTGAACGATTTGGACTACGACGCGTACCGCAAGATTCGCTATGACGCGGACAAGTACATGTGGAAAGACGAGGGGCTGCCGTTTAGCCTCGGCTTTTTTCATCCGGGTTTTCTGCACAAGAATCGACTCAAAGTTAACGAGTTCACTCCCACTCACGCTCAGCACGTTCGTTATCTGAAAGAGTTCTTCGAATTCGATGATGCCGAGTTGGAGGCCCGCATGCCTTCATCGCTCGATTACGCTGGCCTGCGTCTCTCCTACGACGCGGGAAACGAAGGAACGGACTACCGTGAAGTGGCCTCGTTTCTAGGAGCGAGCTATTTTCGCGGTACGGGTTTCGATACCCGGTATGGAACCTCAGCCCGCGGTCTAGCCATCAATTCCGGCCTCGGCATCGAGGAAGAATTCCCGATTTTCCGTGAGGTCTGGCTTGGCAAGCCATTGGGCAACTCAAGCAAGCTGGTGATGTATGCTTTGCTGGATGGGCCCAGTGTTACCGGAGCTTACGAGTTCGTTATCCGTCCGGGCACCAGCACAGTGATGGAGGTAAAAGCCCGGGTTTTCCTGCGTGAATCGGTGGAGAGCTTTGGCATTGCTCCGCTGACTAGCATGTACTGGCGGGGTGAAAACCGAACCAGTTTTGAGCACGACTACCGTCCGGAAGTGCACGACACGGATGGGCTCATCGTCCTCGAGGCTGAGGATAGCCCCCTCTGGAGAGCTCTCGATCTCTCGGACAAGACGCGCTTGTCTTACTTCAGCACCGAAGAGCTGAGCGGGTTTGGGCTCATGCAGCGCGACCGCGATTTTGATAGCTATCAGGATTTGGAAGCCGAATACCACAATCGTCCCTCTGTCTGGATCGAGACCAAGGGAGATTGGGGCAAGGGCTTCGTGAAGTTGGTGGAACTGCCCACCAACACAGAATTTGAAGATAACGTGGTAGCGTTCTGGGAGCCAGCGATTTTGCCAGAGAAAGGGGGCTCCATGGAGTTCGAGTACGATCTTCATTGGTCGCCAGAGCCAGCTCCGGAAGCCTATCCTTCGGCTACGGTGGTTTCTACCCGCACTGGCACGGATCCGTCTTATCCCGGTTCTGAGGTTTTCGTAATCGAATTCAGCGGCTCCGAGACCACTGAATCACCTGAACTTCTAACTGCGGTGGAAGGGGCTGCCCGTATGATCGACGAGCAGGTCGTTTGGAATCCGTACTCCCAAACTTGGCGTGTGGTTCTTAGGTTGGAACCAGTGGAAGCGGGTGTGACTGAACTGAGGAGTCAACTGTTGTTCCCTTCTGGGGAGAACTCTGAAGTTTGGGCTTATCAATGGACCCACTAGAGAAAATAGCCCCTCGCTCCGAAGGATTCATTGACTGGGGCGACGCGTACCAGCGGGTGGAGCGCTACTTTTGCGCCTTGCACATCCAAGACCGCCTTTTGCTGAGCCAGCTGGTGGCCAAGATCCTTTCACGCGCGGCGGAGCGCGTAGAGCCCTCTGGCAAAAGTCCTTCGGTGCTCGCCATGGAAGAGGCCAAAAAGGTGGTGCGAACCTGGTTTGCCGAAGTATTGGAAGCGGCAGGAGTGCCGCAGAAGGAGATCGGCGCCCAAGGGCGTTTGGCACTTTTTTTGGCTGATATGCCGACCCGTTGGCAGGGCGAATTTTTGCATCCCGGCCCGTGGCCTCAGGAATTCCTCGATTCGATGAAGAACACGTTCCTGCGCACGGGGCCTGACTTTAGCGAAGCTCGCATGATCCCTAGAAAGATCGACTTGGGACCGGTTTCCGCAGTGGCGGACGAGACTTGGCGAGTCATCGACCGTTGGCCATTTGTGGGAGCTCTTGTGGTGTGGACTATCTACATCGGAATATTTGGCCTAGTCGTTTACTTGCTCAGATAAGATGAAGAACGAACCTAAAAAAGGCCGGCAGTTCCTCGATTGGCAGAGGCTCTTCTTCTTTGTTACGGCTCTCATGTTCACCGCTTTTCCCACGGTGCTCTTTTCCAATTTCCTTTGGCGGCTCGGTATCGAGCAGGGCATCGTGCCACTCACGATCCTCTTCGCTATCCTCAATTGGAACATCTCTTGGGGAGCGACCCACTCGCTGATCGGCTTTTTCTACCGCCGCCGCCGAGCCAAGGAGATCAACGAGACTCCTGTCGATCCGGACAACCCTGGAAGCGTCGCGATCGTGCTCCCAGTCTACAACGAAGACCCGAAGCGCGTGTTCGCGGGGCTTCGCACTATGTACGAATCGCTGAAGCAAACCGGACGTGGCGAGGTATTCGACTTTTTCATACTCAGCGACTCCACTAAGCCAGAACGTTGGCTGGAGGAAGAGCAAAGCTGGGCTAGCCTGTGTCGGGATCTGGATGCGTTTGGCCGTATACACTACCGTCGCCGCACGGTGAATACAGATAAGAAAGCCGGCAATTTGCTCGAGTTCTGCGAAAGCTGGGGATCCCGCTACCGTTACATGGTCACACTTGACGCGGATAGCGTCATGACTGGCGACACGCTGGTCGCGCTTTACGACCGCATGGAAGCGGACCCGCGAATCGGACTCCTGCAGACTGCTCCCAAGATCGTATACTCCGAGAGTTTCTGGGGACGGCTTCAGCAGTTCTCCAATCACTTCTATGGCCCGGTTTTCATCGCTGGACTCAACTTCTGGCAAGGGGGGCAAGGCAACTATTGGGGGCACAACGCGATCATCCGTTTGGGACCTTTTATCGATCATTGCGCCCTGCCGGATTTGCCCGGTCGCGAACCTTTCGGAGGCAAGATCCTGAGTCACGACTTCGTGGAAGCGGCCCTCATGCAGCGAGCCGGTTACGAGGTACGTTTGGCGGAAGATTTGGAGGGGACTTACGAAGAATGTCCGCAGGATATGATCGAGCACGCCAAGCGTGATCGACGCTGGTGCCAAGGAAACATGCAGCACTTCTGGCTGCTGTTCTCGCGCGGTCTCACGTTTGCCAGCCGCCTGCATTTGGGCAATGGCATCATGGGCTACGCGTCTTCTTTGCTCTGGGCCATCTTTTTGATCCTGAGCGGGATTCTGATCTACAACCGGGTTCGCAGTCAGCTTTCGCTTCTGCCCACCAGCGGTGTAGGCGACATTTTCCAAATCCCATTGGCTGAGCATGGAGCTTTGATTGGAGGAGTGACCTTTAGCCTGCTTTTCTTGCCGAAGGTGTTGGCATTGCTCGATGCCTTCCTGACCAAGGGCCGGACGCGGTTATTCGGCGGCGGAATTCAGTGCACGGTCAGCGTCTTGCTGGAGATCATAACTTCCGCTGCGGTGGCTCCGGTTATGATGCTTTATCATGGCCAGTTTGTTGTTTTCACCGCGCTTGGTAAAGGAGTCGGCTGGTCCACTCAAAACCGCTTAGCGGGTGATGGACTTCGACTTTACGATGCCTTCAAGTCGCACCGCACGCACGCACTAGTTGGCTTGATTGCCACCTTGTTGGCCCGACAGGTCAGCGATACTTACTTGTATTGGACGCTGCCAGTCAGTGGTGCCATGATGGTCTCTCCTTTTGTCTCCTGGATCGTGAGCAAGCCTTCCATCGGCCGAGCTTTGGGGCGGATGAAAATCCTGTCGACTCCGGTGGAGATCGATACATCTGCCGAACTCGAAGCGGTCCCGGTTTTGCAGGAACGCTTCACGCAGTCCAATTGGATTTTTGACGACGAAAAGCCGATCCCGGGGGTAATGAATGCAGTGGTGGATCCCTATCTTAACGCCATCCGAGTGAGTCTGGCAGGCGCTGCTGCGACTCAACAAAACACGGAAGCGAATAATAAGATCCTGACAGAGCGCTTGCTCAAGCAAGGCAACGGGGCGCTGAGGTCCAATGAGGAAAAGCAGGTTCTAAGCGATGTGGAGATGTTAACGCAGCTGCACGCCGAGGTCTGGACCATGGATCCTGAAGACCTGCACTCCAGCTGGAAACCGCTCTTCGACCGCTATCGCTGGAGTTCGTGAGCTTTGGGTTTTCGCTTTTTGAGCTAGAGCCCTGTCACGTAGGCTTCGAGCTGCTCGGGAAGGGCGAGTTCGAGGTGGTAGACGCGGGATGTTTTGTGCTCGTGTGGTTCGAATTCTGAGGGCTCGATCTTGAAGGTGATTGTTTTGCGATCTTCGCTGATCGTGGCTGCGGCGAAGCTATGCTCGATCAGGTCAAGCTCCGGCGAGCCGTAGTCGGGGGCGTCACGATAGTACCAGGATTCGAGTTGAGTTTCGGACAATAGAATCTCTTCGGTCAGCGATTTCTCCAAAGGCTGAGTCAGCTCGATTTTCAGCGTGGTTTCCGCTTCATCCAAAGAAGCGGAAAGAATGCCTTGAGCTATGGTTTCCCCGTCCCAAACCAGTCTTTGCAAGCTGGCGATCTTTCCGCCTTGGGCGTGCCAGCCGCGTCCTGTTTGGCCGATCAGTAAACTTCCATCCGGCAGAAATACGGGCCGCATCAAGCCGGATTGCAGCTCGGATCCGAATGGGATGACGGCAGCTCTCAGTTGCCCGCCCACTTCGTAAGTCGCGACGCGCAGAAGTTTGGACTGGGTCTGGTCTCCGATGAATATTTGCCCAGCGAAAGGACCAAAAGCTCCGCCCGTGGTATCCCAAGCCATGTGGCCGGGGGAGTTGGCGACTCGGTTGTGAGGGAAGAGAGCGACTGCTTTTTCTCTGCCCTCCGCCACTGCCGACCACTGGATTTCAGCGGAGTCAGGTGTCATATTTGGCAAGTCGATCAGGCCGGCGGGATGTCCGTAGAATTTGCCTTCCTGCAAGATGAAGAGTTTAGAGGTGGATACGAACTCGCCCTGATTGTCCGCGTACCAGATCGTGCCTTCAGGATCGATCCCAAGGCTGGCCGGACTGCGCAAACCATTGGCCCAGGGAATGAATTCGCCTTCGGGCGTCACCTTAATCGTCCAGCCACTGAATCCTCCGGAAGTGCCCATGTAGGCGCCTTGTCCCTTGTAAATGGCGTCGTCGGTATGCAAGAGGTTTAGGTTGAAATAGTAGTTTCCATCCGCGTCGCGAACCGGTCCGTGCATGTAGGAGTGGTAGTTGCCGTGATAGCTAAATTGGTCAGCCAAGGTCTCGAAGCTGTCCGCTATTCCATCGCCGTCTGTGTCGCTAATGCGGGTGAGTTCCGGCTTCTGCCCGGCAACGATGGTGAGGCCTTTCTCGTCTTCAACCACCAGGCCGAGACAGTCGAATAGCCCCTCGGCGAAGAGTCGCCATTGTCCGTCGACAATTCGCCAGATTCCTGCGGTTCGGGTACCGACCACGATTGTTCCATCCGGGGCCACGTCGATGGCGGTGGCCTCGAAAAGGAGATCGCGCCCGTAGTTGTCGACCGGCTGCACGTATTGCTCCGATCGGTAGCCTGCAGGGAGATCGGCTTCCGTTTCCTTAACGACTAATGGCTGGACGAGGTGGTTTTCCTCAACAGGTTCCGGTCTCCAGACCAAACTGGCGAGGCCGATTTTCGCGGTAAGGCTGGCTTGCAGATTCGCAGTGGCAGGCAAGATCCAGCGTCCGTCCTCGCCGAGAGTTCCGGAATCAACAGTGATTTCGCCCAGGGCGTTTGCATTTATTGAGAAGGCCTGCTCTTGCACGAGTTTCCCGCTGAGAAGGAAGGTCGCGGTCCCGTCCGAGTTGATGTTGGCCTGCACGGCAAGGGTGTTGGGGCCAATGCGATATTTGAAGAAAGGAGCTGCATCTGGCTGGGTGGAATCGAGGGAGTAGCCGAGGAATTTCGCGTCGATTTTGGCCAGCATCTCGAGGTGGTCTTCGCTGGAGTGGAGGGAGGCGTCGATGGTTTCCCAATCCCGGAAGACCGCTTCCTTGAAGGAGAAGTCGATGGGAGAGCCCTCGGAATCGAGCGGAGTGAGCAAGCCGCCTTGCCCCGCAAAGTCGATCTCCTTGCTTGCAAATCCTGGCGAGAATCCGCCGCCGCCGCGGTTTTCCCACTCGCCAGCTCCATTGACGAAGCCGCCTTGCCAGAGCTTTTCGATCGCTAAAGTCCGCGGGTCGAAGGTGTAGTTGACTCCATTGGGCAAGCCCACGTGGATGCTGCGTCCGGAGAGTCCTTCCATGGTGCCGCGTTGGATACGGGTCCGATCCAGGACCAGAACTTCCATGGGATCGGCGGTTGGGTCGTATTCGGTGGGGCCATCTTTCGGAACGAGAACCTGCACCGCGTCGCGAGTTTCCGGATCGTTTAGCGTAGCGAGGTAGCGGTAGATGGCGTCGACCTTGGCGTTGGAAAGAATTTCCTCCGTGTAGGTAACCATGACTGGCAGGTAGGGTTCGCCGGCATTAGCGCCCGACTCGGCGATGGCTAGCTCGGCGGCGGGTAATCGGATGGAACGTTTGGCGTAGGAGCGGTCTGCATCGATGGAAAAATGGGCCCCAGTGGCTGGCTCCACGATTTCCCGTTTACGCGGGTAGCGCTGGAAGAGACCGTACAGATTGGGGCCAGTCTTGAATGAGGTGTCTCCTTTTTTAGTGGTGTGACATTCGATGCAGCCGAGGGCGGTGAAGGTTTCTTTGCCTAACTCCACTTGATCGACGAGTTCGGAGATGTTTGAGCTTTCTTCATCAGATGGTACTAGGACTTCTTCGAAATTGGCGTGGTCGATCCTAGCGTTTTGGATGGCGATAGGGCCGTTTGCCGCTCGGAAAACCAGCGGGCCATCGTACTGCTCCCAGTGCTGGATCGATCCGGAATTGTAGTAGGGGATCTGGACTTCCTTTTGCACGACTTCGCCATTGATGCTTATATCGAGGAAGAATGCGTTGGCCACCTTGTTGAAGGCCTCGTCCTTGCGGTGGGGGCGGAAGCGGATCTCCACAGTGTTCCATTCGCCGGCGGGCTTGGCGGCATCGAGGAGTGGGGCTTGGGCGTCGAAAGCGAAGTCGCGCTCCGTGTCGAATCCAGCTTGCAAAGCCCCAGAGGTTGAAGCGGAAGGTGTTTGCTCGCCGTGGCTGGACAACCTTATCTCGTAGCGGCCTTGCACGTAGACGGCCGCCTCTGATTCCGGAGGAACCATGTATTCGAAGCTTATTATTTGGTCGGCGTAGGTGGCTCCGGTCCTGAGGTAGCCGTTCCCGTCGCTCGCTTCACCTTTTGTGTAAAAGATGTCCCCTTCTGGATGCTGTTGTGGGGTGAGTTCTCCTGAATCTGCGTCTAAACCGATATCTGTTGCGAGTTCCCAGTCATCGCTGGGGTTGAAGATGGCGGGGCTCAGCTCGGCTGCTTGCAGCTGGGCCGCCGCGACCAGGATCAGGAAAAAAAGGGAGAGGGGGGAGCGTTGAGAAAGGGTCATATTGCTTGGAAACGAAGGAGTCGTCTATTCGGCCGCGGAAAGCCGGTCAAAGTGCGGCAAGGCGCTAATCGGAGCAATTAGGAAATTTTCGCCTTTCCGAAATGCGTTGCGCCCGATGCTTAGCCCTCAAGTATCAGCCCTTATGGCGGAAAAAATAGAGATAAATATCCCCGAAAATCTGCGACAGTTGAAGGGCCAGTTTGGTGGCGTCTTTGGTATCGCGATTTTCGCTCTCCTCATATGGGCCGGATTTTCCAGTGTTTACACAGTGCCGGCCGAATCCCAAGGCGTCGTGCTGCGATTTGGCAAATTCCTAGAAACGGTGGATCCCGGGCTACGTTTCAAAGTGCCTTTTGGCATCGACCAAGTTTCGATCGTGCAGGTAAGGCGTCAGCTCAAGCAAGAGTTCGGGTTTGCGACTCAAGGCGCTACGGATCGCAGCCAGTACTCTCCCAATCGACGCGAGCAGGCTCTGGAGCGAAGCATGGTGACGGGTGACCTGAATGCCGCGACAGTAGAGTGGATTGTTCAGTACCGTATCCAAGATCCAAGACAGTTTCTGTTCAAGGTTCGCGATCCGAAGGACACCTTGCGCGACATTTCCGAGTCTGTGATGAGAACGGTTGTGGGCGACCGGACAGTGGACGAAGTAATTACGGTGGGCCGTCAAGAGATCGCCATCGTCGCTTTGCGTATGATGCAGACTTTGGTCGATAAGTACGAGCTCGGTTTGAGTATCGACCTTGTACAGCTACAGAACGTGAACCCGCCGGACAAAGTCCGCCCTTCGTTTAATGAGGTGAATCAAGCTCAGCAAGAGCGTGAGAATCTAATTAATGTAGCGAATGGTGAATACAATAAGGTCATCCCACGCGCTCGTGGACAGGCGAATCAGTCGATCCAAGAGGCGGAAGGTTATGCGTTGGCCCGAGTCAATGAAGCGGAAGGGGATGTCGCCCGTTTCGAAGCATTGCTTCTTGAATACGTGAAAGCTCCGGAAGTGACCAAGCGTCGACTATATTTGGAGACGATGCAGGACGTGGTGTCTGGTATCGATAAGAAGATAGTGCTCGATAGTGACGCCAGCGGAGTGCTGCCGCTTCTGCAGCTGAACCAGTAATCGCAATCCGGAACTCAGAAAAGAAATGAAACAGATAGCTCAGTTTTTTGCGATTCTAGTGTTTTTGGCCCTGGTGGTCGTTGGCTACAATTCGATCTATACCGTTAGCGAAACGGAACAGGTGATCATTACTCAATTTGGAAAGGTGATTGGCGAACCAGTCACGGAATCGGGACTGCATTTTAAGGTTCCGTTTGTGCAGACGCCCAACGTAATCGAGAAGCGGATACTTGATTGGGATGGCGATGCTCGCGAAATGCCGACCAAGGATAAGACCTTTATCGAGGTGGATACCTTCGCTCGCTGGCGAATTGCGGATCCGAAACAGTATTTCCTCCGCCTTCGAGACGAACGCAGCGCTCAATCCCGTTTGGACGACATTCTTCGTTCTTCGACCTTGAGCGCTATCGCCAACCACGATTTGGTCGAAGTTGTTCGCTCCACTAAGGATCGCGAGCCGGATCCAGAAGCCAGTATCGCAAGCGGTTCGGGCAGTATCGGAAACTTGCAACAGATCGAACTTGGCCGTGTAGCGGTCGAGGAGGAGATCTTCGAATCGGCAGCGGGAGAGTTGGAAGGCTTCGGTATCGAACTTTTGGACGTACGCTTCAAGCGTATCAACTACCACGAGAGCGTGCAGCAAAGTATCTTTCAGCGAATGATCTCTGAGCGTCAGCAGATCGCGGAGCGTTTCCGTTCCGAGGGTGAAGGTGAAGCTGCCAAGATCACCGGTAAGCGTGGTCGGGACTTGCAGGAAATAGAATCGGAAGCCTACCGTTCCGTCCTCGAAATTCGGGGTAAGGCGGATGCGAAGGCGACTCAGATCTATGCGGATGCATACAACCAATCGCCTGAAGCGATCGAGTTTTACGAGTTTATCAAATCGCTCGAGGCCTATGAGACAGTACTGAAGGGTGAAACCACGTTGATCATGACCACCGACAGCGAGCTCTTCAAATACCTGAAGACGATAGACGGGAAAATGACACCCGCACCGTAAGTCTTCGTTCCATTTCGCAAGAAAGGCCCGCCGGATTGGCGGGCCTTTTCTGTGACGGCAAGATTGTTGCAGAGAGTTAGTCGAGGTAGCGAAGGTGGATTTTCCATCCTGCCCATACGCCGACCATTGAGCAGGCTCCGCTCACGAAAAAGGCAGTCATAAAGCCACCGATTAGACTCCCGAGGTACCAACCAAGGTAGCTGAAAAGAGTCATAAAAACGAAGATGCATAGCTTTTGCATCCTCCAGATATCGACCGAACTAAAGCCCGGTTGAATTGCGGGCCTAGAGGCGTCCCTCTTCCATGTCGTAGACGTCGAACCAGACGCGGACGATTTTTCCCTCTGGGATAAACTGCGGAATGTAGCCTTCGAGGAATTCCTGCAATTCGATAGGCATGTCGACGGGCCGTTTGGAACGCATCTCGTTGTTCCAGGCAATGATTTCGCGAGTGTTTTTGATCTGCGACTTTTCAGTTATCCAGGCCGCGACTGCGGCATCATCGGCTCCACTCGCTACAAACTCTTTGAAAGAGTCGCTGCTGATACCGGAGAAATTAAAGAACGTATTGTCCAAAGGACAACCAAAGTGGTACTCGCCGTTGGTCTCAGCGAGCACGGCTCGGCATTTGTCTAATGCTCTGCTAGCGACCACGTAGCCGGCGAGGGTTTCACGGGGACTTCGTGGAAATTCAGTACGAAGGTCTTTTGCCAGGGTTTTCAGGTCATTCATTACCTCGATCAAACGCGGTTAGGCTGCACTTGATTGAGAATTTAGAACCTAAACCAAATGGAGCGAAACGCTCCACTGGTTGGCCCTTATCCGCCGCGGCTACCTAATCGCAACGGACAAGGGCGTTACCAGGAACAAAGCGCAAGTTCCTCCACACTCTCCTGAGGAGGACTAGTCAGGAAGCTGCCCCTACAGCTCGATCTGAATCTTTACGCTTTCTGGAGATGGATCGCAGGCGTAGTCGAAGGCTTCTACACTCTGCTTAAATTGGTATGTATCCGTGATAAGAGGACGAACGTCTAGCTTGCCGCTTCCCATGAGCTCGAGAGCTTCTGGGTAAACGTGGGCGTAGCGGAAAACTGACTCGATGCGGACCTCCTTGATTTGGGCGGCCACAACGTCGAATGAGACGGGAGCTCCCGGCATGCCGATCAGCACGAGGCAACCACCTGGGCAAACTGTTTCCAAGCCGTCGGAGACTGCGTTTGGCACTCCGGCTGCATCGAAGACGATGTCTACGCCCCAATCGTCGGTCGCCTTTTTGATGACCTCGACCAAGTTTTCGTTTTTGACGTTGATGGGTGTAATATTGCCCAGCTCAGCTGCTTTCGCTAGCTTGACCTCTTGTATATCGGAAATGAATACGTGGCTGCATCCTTTGGCCAAAGCGGACAGGGCAGTGACCATGCCTATAGGTCCCGCTCCGATAACTAGGGCTGTGGAGCCTGGTTTAATTTTCGCCTTATTGGCAGCATGGATACCCACTGCTAGCGGTTCTACGATGGCTCCCTCGCCAAAGGAAACCGAGTCCGGCAGTTTGAAGGTGAACTCTGCTGGGTGTACTACGGATGGTCGCAAGCAGCCATGGATAGGAGGCGTCGCCCAGAAACGTACTGCGGGATCCAAATTGTAGATACCGAGCTTGCTCGCTTTGCTCTCAGGATCGGGAATGCCTGGCTCCATGCAGACGCGGTCGCCAGCCTTCAAGTCACTGACCTCGCTACCGACTTCCGTGATTACTCCCGCCGCCTCGTGGCCCAAGACCATAGGCTCCTTCACGATAAAGGGTCCGATGGCTCCATGTTTGTAGTAGTGCACGTCGCTGCCGCAAATACCAACGGTGCGGACGTCGATTCGCACGTCTTTAGGTCCCAGCTCTTCACTGATTTCTATGTCGCGGAGGGTTAGGCTTCCCGCTTTTTCTAGGACGAGGGCATTCATGGAGTTTTAAGCTTTTAGAGTTATGAAGTTTCTTACCGGTTTGCAGGCTCCTAAAAATTCCGAACGTGCGGAAGGTGAGGAAGAAGCGACTACAATCGCGTAACTGCCCGGCTGATACGATTTTTCACCGGACTCGGAAAATAAGGCTAGGGAGCTCACGGGGATCTCGAAGCGTATCCTCTTTTCGGATTTGGAAGGGATGGTGACTCGTTGGAAGTCCAGAAGTTGAGCCTTCGGTGCGAGCGGCCAATCCTGAGGAGGTTCACTGTAGCACTGGACTACTTCGTCCACGTCGATATCGGAAGGATTCCGCACTATGGTCTCTACGATGACCGTATCCGATTCCCCGAACTCGTCGCTATCGAGAGGTATTCCTTCGTAGCTCAACTCACCGTAGCTCAATCCGAAGCCGAATGGGTAGAGCGGCTCCTTCTCAAGGAATTTGTAGGTGCGGCCCTGCATGGAATAGTCTTCGAAGGGCGGCAGATCACTTGTTGCAAAAGGAACGCTGATAGGAAGTTTTCCGCTCGGAGAAGCCTTGCCGAACAATACATCCGCCACGGCTCGCCCACCTTCGCAACCTGGATACCAGCAAAGCATGACCGCGTCTGCGACCTTGTGGATTTCAGGAATCGCCATTGCTCCGCCGCCAGTCAGCACCACGACCAGTTTTTTGCAGTAGGGGCGTAGTTGTTTTATGAAGTCGATTTGCGGCTGCGGTAGCTCCACGCGATCGCGGTCGCCGCCGGAAGTAGAGGCGACTGTATCTCCTTCTTCGCCTTCAAGGGTTTGGTCGAGCCCCATTACTGCTACGACGTAGTCGGACTTTTCAGCCGCGTCGAAAGTGTAGTTAACCCCGGGAGCTTGCTCGCTGAGGATTGGGCAACCCGGACGATATTTGACCGCCGTGTTTTCCGGAAGTGTTTCCAAGACACCTTGCAGGATGGTAACGAGGTTGGCGCTGATGCCGTGATAATTTCCGATCAAGGCTCCCACGTTAGCAGCGCAGGGACCGACTACGAGGACGCGCTCTGGGTTGTTATCCAAAGGCAAGGCCTTGTCCTGGTTTTTCAGCAGAACGATCGATTCGAGAGCTGCCTTTTTGGCGAGGGCTCGATGTGCTGGAGATTCAACTACGGAAAGGTCAACGCTGCCTTTGGCGGAATCGTCCCGGTCGAGCAGTCCGAGCTTGAGTTTGGTACGGAGCAGGCGTCGAACGGAGCGGTCGACTTCCTCTTCGGTTAGCAGTCCGCTTTCGATTGCCTCGACTACATGGGTGTAGGTGCAGCCGCAATTTAGGTCGCAACCATTTCGAATGGCGAGGGCTGCGGACTCGGCTCGAGTCTCAGTCACGCCGTGATAAAGGTGGAAGTCGTCGATGGCTCCGCAATCGCTCACGAAGTGGCCTTGAAATCCCCATTGGTCGCGAAGAATTTCGTCGATGAGCAGGGTGCTGGCACAACAGGCTTGGCCGTAGGTCCGATTGTAGGCGCCCATGACTGCTTCGACGCCGGTGTCGACCAGAGACTTGAAGGCGGGGAGGTAGGTTTCCCAAAGATCTTTGGCGGTGGGAACGGCGTCAAATTCGTGGCGAAGGCTTTCCGGTCCGCTGTGTACAGCATAGTGCTTGGCACAGGCTGCGGTCTTGAGCCGCTCTGGATCGTCGCCCTGCAGCCCCTTCACAATCTCGGTTGCCAATTCGCTGGTGAGGAGGGGATCTTCGCCAAAGGTCTCTTGGCCACGGCCCCAACGAGGATCGCGGAAGATATTAACGTTGGGTGTCCAAAAAGTAAGTCCGCGGTATTGTCCTCGCCAGCCGCGACGCTTGGCATCCTGATGTTTGGCGATGGCTTCAGTGGCGGTTACCTCTGCCACTTCCCGCATCAGTTCCCGGTCCCACGATGCGGCCATGCCGATGACTTGGGGAAAAACGGTTGCGGATCCGGCCCGACCAACTCCGTGGCAGGCTTCATTCCACCAGTCGTAGGCGGGGATTCCTAGGCGTTCCACGGCAGGAGTCTCGTGCATCATTTGCCGCACCTTTTCCTTCAAGGTGAGGGATTGCATCAAGATCTCGAGACGCTCCTCCACTGGGAGGTTCGGATCGCTGATTTTTTCTGCGAGGTCGGGGGCGAGTGAGCTTTCGCTTTGGTTGAGATTTTCCATTGGGGGCACAGCTGGATTTGAGCGGGGTAAGCACTGTCGCCAGAGGCATCGGACGACCCTCGGAACTTCATTCAAAAAATACCGACCCGCAAATTGAGAAAGGTTCTACTTTTAGAATTGGCAAAATTGGGGTGATTGTACTACGGGTTTTCTATGGCAGGAAAACGGGTAACCCTCTCGGACATTGCGAAGCGCGACGGCTCGCATGTGACAACTGTATCTCTAGCCATGCGGAACAGTCCGAAGCTGCCCGAAGCGACCAAGAAGCGGATTCAGAAACTAGCCAAAGAGATGGGCTACGTGCCAGATCCGGCCTTAGGGGCGCTTGCTTCTTACCGACGCAGGGCGAAAGAGACCCGAAGCAAGGAGACGCTCGCTTACGTGACAAATTGGACTAGCCGTTGGGGCTGGAAAGATGACCGCTCGCATGCCCAGTTTTATGAAGGGGCAACCGAGGCTGCCGATGCGATAGGTTACCAGCTGGAGCATTTTTGGTTGAGCGAGCCAGGTATGACCCACAGCCGCTTCAGTAAGATTCTCTTCACGCGTGGCATTCGTGGAATAATCATCGCTTCTCACAGCCGGGAGCACGAGGCTCCACTGGAACTGGACTGGAAGGGCTTTAGCTGTATCAAAATCGACTTTTTCCCGCACAAGCCGCAGTTGCCCAACGTAAGCAACGACCAGTGCGGCTCGGTGCGTCTCGCCTTCCAAAAGGCTCTGGAATCGGGGGCCAAGCGGATCGGTTTGGTGATGCATCGCGGCTGGGACATGAGCGTGGACCGCATGTGGACGGCAGGCTTTCTAGTAGAGCAGTATCTAGTGGAGGAGAAGGATCGTCTTCCAGTCTGCTATTTTCCAGCTGCGGAGCCTCGGGAGGTTTGGGAGAATGAGACGGAGGTGGAGGTCAAGATCGATACGGCTCGCTTTAAGGAGTGGTATGAGAAGTGGAAACCGGAGGTCATCATTGGCAATCGGGTTTTCATAGCCGATGCGATGAAAGAACTGGGTTTGGAAGCTCCCCGTGATTTTGGATTAATCGACTTATTCCTTTACGAGAAGAACGGCAAGGATGCGGGGATCGTGCAGAATCATCGTTTCGTCGGGGCCACCGCTATCAACATGTTGGCCTCCCGGCTAATGCGTAACGACCTCGGTTTGCCGACCTATGGCCGGACCAGTTTCGTGGAGGCGGATTGGACGGACGGGGAATCGCTCCCTACGAAGTAGCGGCAGGCCTTGCTCAAGAGAGCGAGATCTGGCCGGAAGCTATCTTGGCAATGGTGTCTGGATAAAGGCGGTGCTCCTGTTCAAGCACCCGAGCCTGAAGGCTCTCTGCAGTATCGTTTTCCAGTACCGGTACTTGGGCTTGCTGAAGAATCGGGCCCTCGTCGAATTTCTCCGTGACCAGATGCACCGTTGCTCCGGATTCGCTTTCGCCCGCCTCAAGCACCGCTTCGTGCACCCGCATGCCGTACATGCCGTGTCCTCCGAATTTTGGCAGCAGGGAAGGGTGTATATTTAGGATCTTGCCTTGGAAGGCGGTCAAAACCTGCGGGCCGATCTTCTTCATGTAGCCGGCTAGAATCAAAAGGTCGACTCCGGCCTCCCGCATGGACTGGAGGATGGCGGCGTCGAGGTCCGCGAGGTCGGGGTGGGTTTTGCCATTGAGGACTTTGGCCGGCATGCCGGCGAGCGCGGCACGTTCGATGGCGTGCGCTTTCGGATTGTTGCAGACCAACAGAGCGGGAGTCGCGGCGATGGAGCCGTCGGCGCAGCGGTCCAGAATGGCTTGCATGTTGGAACCTCCGTGGGAAGCGAGAAATCCGAGTTTCATGGGCGTCAAGGTTTGGCGGAAGGAGAGCGAGGGAGCCGAATGCTGTTTGGCTTGGTGGGAATTGAAAGGGTGAAATGAAGGGATTTTCCAGTAAATGCCAAGCGAGTGTAGCGGCGCTTTTTCGGGGGGCGGTCTGCATTTGTCCTAGATCTATTGATAAAAGAATCAGGTGCAAAGTGAGAGGCAGGGAAAAAGGAAGAGAGGGGAGAGCCAGCGGCATCTTGAGCTGAAGAGATTGACTGCTCTTTGGTTGGCGGAAGCTGGATGTCAGTCGGTGGCAAGCGAGGTGAGGATCCCTCTCTCGCCCTATCGAGTGGATGTTGCGGGGTATCGAGCGGTACCTCGCATGGGAGTGTGGGGGCAGACTTACGCAATGGAGTGCAAGCAAAGTCGGGCTGACTTTTTGCGGGATGCGGGAGTGGAGGTATCGGCAGTCCGCGAGCTCGGAGTTGTCAAAGAAGAGGTGGAGGAGCTACGGCAGTTGCTAGGCGTACATTTGCCCGATTGCCGCCAAGGTTCCGTCCTCTTTCGGGAGTTTGACGAGTACGATTTCGGAGATTTGCGTCACGAGAGGTGGCGACGCCTCGTTTCTCGGCTTTCGCTCCTCGAGAGAAAACTCGCCGAGGGGGTGAAGTTTTCTCGTTTGGTTCGCTACGCTTCGGCCAACTTCTTTTATTTGGTAGTGGAGGAAGGAGTGTTGGCCGATGCGCGGGAAATCCCTCCGGCCTGGGGATGTCTTGTGCGGGAGGGAGGAAGCCTTCGCTTGGAGCGCGAAGCAACTTCACTGGCGAGCCCCGTAAATGCGAAGCTCGCTTATTTGGAACGAATTTCCGCTCGGGCGAGCAAGCTTGTGGCGGCTTCCCGGGTTAACTCGGAATCTGGTGCCTAAACCAGGAAGTGGGAGGCGATAGCGATGACTCCGGCGGCGAAGCAGTAGTAGGCGAAATAGATCAACTTGCCGCGAGTGACGATGGCGATCATCCACTTGCAGGCGAGAACCCCGGCAAGGAAAGCGGCGATAGCTCCCGCAATTAAACCGATGGGCGGCACCACGCTATTGGCCATCTCTCCGTCTAGGATTTCTTTGCAATTCGCCCCGAGGATGGGGATGAGCACCATAAGGAAAGAGAAACGAGCCACCTTTTTCTTGTCCACGCCAAGCAGCAATCCGGTTGCGATGGTGGAGCCCGAGCGGGAAATTCCGGGCATGACGGCGATTGCTTGAGCGATGCCGATGATGATGGCCTTCTTGTAGGTGACGGGGCCGCCCTCCTTGGGAGAATAGTAGGTGAATGAGAGGAGCGCCCCGGTGAGTAGGAGCATGCAACCGACTAGGAGCACGTTGCCGGTGAACAAGCTCTCGACCTCGTCCTTGAAGAACAGTCCCACGAAAATGACTGGAAAGGAGGAGATGATCAGCATGGCGATGTACTGTTTCGACTCGTTCCAGCTGGTGGTGAAGAGGCCTCGGAAAAGGTCCATTATGTCTCGCCAGAAAATGACAATCGTAGAGAGAACGGTGGCTCCGTGCACGACAACGGTGAAGGTCACATCTTCGGTCGTTTCGATGCCGAGGATGGCTTTGCCGAGCTCTAAGTGCCCGCTGCTGCTGACGGGTAGGAATTCCGTTAGGCCCTGGATGATGCCAAGGATGATTGCTTCGAGTAGAGACATTATTGGATCGGTTTCAAAGAGTTGCGAGCCGCTACCTGAGCTTGCAACGACACATGGAGCAAGCTCGGAGCTTGGTGTTGCTGGTTTTTTCCGCGTTCAAATGCTTCCTGGTTCAGAGTGCTCACGGGGTCACTCCAGCAATTGACGCACCATTTGCTCCGCCTGAAAGGAGTAACTGCTGCCAAACAAGTACAAGTGGTTTAAACAGTGGTAGAGATTGTAGAGGATTTTTCGTTTCTCGTATCCGGCCGCGAGAGGAAAGGCATCCTGGTAAGCGGTGTAGAATTCGGGTGAAAAGCCTCCAAAAAACTCAGTGAAGGCGAGATCTGTCTCCCGGTCGCCGTAATAGGAAGCTGGGTCGAAGACAAAGGGGGCTCCATCCGAGTCAAAGGCGACATTTCCTGACCAAAGGTCGCCATGCAGAAGAGAGGGTTGGGGCGCGTAGGATTCGAAGAAATCAGGTAGCGTTTGTAGTAGCTGATCTGCTCCCGGAATGCGGTAGCCCAGTTTCTGACAGAGCGTTAGCATGCGTTTGAGGCGATGTTCTTTGAAAAACTCGTCCCAGTTCTCGCCTCTCGGGTTCGGTTGAGGGGTCGCCCCAATGAAATTGTCCCTTTTCCAGCCAAAGAAAGGTTTCTGGATCTTGTGAAGCTCAGCCAGCTGCCGGCCCAATTTAGCCCAGTCCCTAGAGCCGCTGCGAGCGGGCTCGATGTATTCGAGGATCAGGTACGATTTATTTGAGCTTTCAAAGGAGGCGAGCACCTTTGGTACGCGAACGGTTTGCGTGTCTGCCAACTCGTTGAGAGCTTCGGCTTCGCTGCTGAAGGCGGATGAGAAATCGGGGCGGTTTGATTTCAGGAAAAAGCGATGACCGTCTCCCTGCAGACAGTAGGCGTCGTTGATGCAGCCTCCCCCCAGAGCCTTCTGGGATTCGATCTGGAAAATGGTGCCAAGTTGCTCGGATATCGCGGCTTCGATCCTAGCTTTATCCTCTTCCATTTCTCGTGGCGACGACTCTGTCGGGCGAGCTTATGAGCTTTGGATTTCCTTTAGTATCTGCAGGCAACCGTCTTCCAGTAAGTCCAAAACGTGTTCGAAGCCTTGGGCTCCCCCGTAGTAGGGGTCGGGCACCTCGGTATCCGGGTGCTGGATGCAAAAGTCGCAGAAACGCTTGATCTTATGTTCGTTTTCCGGGGTCGAAAGCGCGAGCAGGTCAGCGTAGTTCGCGTCGTCCATAGCCAGGATTAGGTCGAATTCGTCGAGATCCTCGGCGGTGACTTGTCGTGCAGAACCGGTCATCGGGAGGCCTCGTTTTTTGCCCGCTACGGTCATGCGTGGATCCGGAGGGTTGCCAGTGTGGTAGCCAATGGTGCCTGCGGAATCGCATTTTACGGAATCGGCTAAGCCGGCATCCTCAAGAAGCTTCCTCATGACGTTTTCCCCCGAGGGCGAACGACAAATGTTTCCCATGCAAACGAACAAAAGCGATGTGATCGGGTGCGATTTTGCCATGTTGGGTCGATGGACTAGGCGAAGTTTTGCGGTGGGGCAAATCGTTTCTGAACTTGCGAGGATTAGCGTTGCTTGACCTGTGATCTATCGATTACTCTTCGTGTCTATGATCGATGCCATTAAGAAAGTCATGCTGGCAGGCGTAGGTGCCGCGGCGGTAAGTGCAGAGAAGGCAGAGAAAGCCCTCGATGATCTGGTAGCCAAAGGAAAACTTTCGGCCACGGACGCAAAAGAAGCTGCCAAGAAATTGGCGGATGACGGAAAGAAGGAATTGGACGAAGCGTCGAAGAACTTGGAGGAACGTTTTGACTCTGTTCTGAAAAAGCTCGGACGTGGCCAAGCTGAGCGTATCGAGAAATTGGAGACTCAGATCGCTCTCCTCGAAGCCAAGGTGCTGGAGCTAGAGGCGAAGAACGCGGTCGAAGTTTCCGATTAAGCTTAGCTCGTCGCTTGTTTACGGTTGCCGTGGGGGATTTGTCTCGCTCCACGTTTTTATTGTTGTTGCCGTCTCTTAGCAGTACATGTCGATAAATCCTTTAGAAATCCTTACCAACGCGGTTCGTGCGAAAGAGATCGTAACCGTGTTGGCTCGATACGGATTCGCCGATCTATTGCTTAAGCTGGATCTTCCTCCGCGTTTGACGAACTTGCTGCGTTCAATGGCTTTGGGGAAACTTGCCCCAGGAAAGCGGAGCCAGTGGGAGCGTATGCGGGTGGCAATGGAGGAGCTCGGGCCGACCTTTGTTAAGTTTGGTCAGCTCTTGAGTATGCGGCCTGATGTGGTGCCGGAGTCGCTTATTAAGGAATTGCGAAAGCTGCAGGAGAACGTGCCACCTGTATCATTTGAGCAAATACGGCCTATCCTTGAAGAGGGGCTGGGCAGTTCCATTGATTCCGTTTTTTCAGAGTTCGATGAAAATGCGATTGCGGCCGCTTCCATGGCCCAAGTTCACAAGGCCAGACTCAGGTCGAATGGAGTGGAGGTCGCGGTGAAAATTCAGCGACCGGGCTTGGAAAAGATCATCGATGCGGATTTCGATATTCTTGTTTGGCTCGGGAGACAGGCTCATGAAAGGCTGGATGATCTTCGCCCCTTGAATTTGCCAGCCGTAATAGACGCGATGCGGGAAGGCTTGGAACGAGAGCTCGACTTCAGGCGAGAAGCTCGAAACTTGAGTTTTTTTTCCCGAGGTAACGCTTACCCCGAATCCGTAACGGCTCCTCAAATATTTAAGGAACACTGTTCCCGTCGTGTCTTGGTGATGGAGTGGATCGACGGATTGCGGTTGGAGAAAATTCCAACTGGAAGCGCGGAAGCCAAGCGTCTCGCTCGGGTCGGCTCTCGCTCCATGTTTCACCAAATCATGATCAACGGCTACTTCCATGCCGATCCTCATTCCGGAAACATACGCGTAACCAATGACGGGAAGTTGTGCTTTCTAGACTGGGGGATGACTGGTCAGCTGACGCATCGAATGCGCTACGGCTTGATGGATCTTTTTCACGCCTTTGTGAAAGGGGATCCCGAGCAAGTTACAAGGATCGCCATGACCTTGGCCGATACCGGAGAATCGGTTGATCGACGCCGGATGGAGCGGGATGTGAATGTAGCGATCCGAGAGCATTATAATCCGGATACAGGGGAAGGGGATGTGGGACGCGCGATCCTGGCACTGCTTTACATCTTCGGGCGAAATGGGATAGATTTGTCTCGCGATTATTCGATGATGGCGAAGGCGATTCTTTGCGTAGAGGAGACGGGCGTCTCGCTCGATGAACATTATAATCTGAAGGATGAATTTGCTCCTGTCCTGAAGAAGTTGATACAGAAGCGACGTAATCCCAAGCGGATCGCAGCGGAAATTCGGGATGGTTTCGCCACCGGACTAGATCAGTTTCAGGCTATTCCGGAGGAGACGCTTCGGATTCTCAAAAAAGTCGAAAAGAATAATCTCAAGATTAACCTAGAGCACCGCGGGCTAGACGATTTGGGAGATACGATTAGCGACGCCAGCAACAAGATTACCCTAGGCATCATCATAGGTTGTCTCTTGGTCGGTTCATCTTTAATCGTCACCTCTAATACTCCACCTATTGTATTTGGCTTCCCGATACTGGGTATCGTGGGCTACGTGATGTCTCTTCTGTTGGGTCTCTATGTTGCGTTTGATATTTTGAGAGGTCGGCCGAAGTAGGGTCGGAACTTCGCTCGCGCCCCATAGATTTTTCTTTCCTCGAGAAGGCCGCTGGGCTTTTTTGTCTGCCATGTCCACTGCTCCTTTCATCTACGTTTCCGGCCCCGACGACTATTTGGCTAGTCGCATGGCTAAGGATATCTGGGCAGAACTCAAAAAGGATGTCACCGATGATTTTTCTATCGAGGTAATCAATGGCCAGGCGGGCAAAGTGGACGAGGTTCAGGAGGCGGTGAATCGTTTTCGCGACGCCGTTCAGACTTTGGGGCTATTCGGGGGGAGACGAGTAGTTTGGCTCAAGGACGTGACTTTCATCGCTGACAATGTACTCGGCCGTTCTGAGGGGACAACCAAGGCTTGTGAGGACCTGCAGGAAATTTTGGAGGGAGTAAATTCGGATGAGGTTGGGGTTTTGATTTCAGCCTCTCCAGTCGACAGGCGTAAGCGTTTTGCGAAGTTTCTGGAGAAGACGGGTGATTACCGACCCTCTGGTGGAGTGGATGGAAAGGGTAAGGGAGTAGAGGCTTTGGTCGCGGCGATGAGCCGGGAATGCGAAGCCATGCAGGTAAGCATCGCCCGAGATGCCGTGGAGGTGTTGATTAGCAAGGTGAATGGAAATTCCCGTTTGTTGATCGAAGAGATTCGTAAGCTTGGAACTTACCTAGGCGAGCCGGGCGGGCAGATTACGAGTAAGCTGATCGAAGAGTTGACCCCGAATTTTGGAGAAGGTGACTTTTTCGAGACCACGGAAGCTTTTTTCGCTCGGGATATCAATTGGACTCTGGCGGCATTGAGACGCCATTTTTTCAGCGGAAACGACGCGAGACCAGTGATTGCCTCCTTGCAGAACAGAAACCGCTTACTCATCCAGCTTCGATCTTTGGTGGACGGGGGCGAAATCCAGACGGGGGGAAGCGGCATTAGCAAACCCACTTTTGAGCGAGCCGCGGCGAAGTACGCCGCTTTCTACGACGGACTGAAGAGTAAGAGCGGTTTCAACGTGTTTACCCAGAATCTTTGGTACATGGGCAAGCTGATCAGCGGAGGTAAGTTTCCCACGCTCAAGGCTCTGATCGATCATCAACTCGAGTTTATCCGAGCCTTTGAGGAGATCGTAGATCGTCCGAATGAGCAGGAGGAGGCCTTGAGGGCCATGGCGATTCGTTGTCTCGCTTAGGGGCAAGGTCGGAAATGTGCACGCTTGAGGAACCTTGGCTGCTAGATCTGTTCAAGAAGCGGTGTGGGTTTCCGCTTGATCGGGTACAATGGCGGCGCCAGCCTTTTTCGCCTTGTTTCTGGTAGCCTCCCGCCAGATGAGTCCCTCGAGGATCCCTTATGAGAATTTGCCTTTTTACTGACAGTTTCCTTCCTTACATATCTGGCGTCAGCTCAGCGGTTTACAACCAAGCGAACGAGTTGAGCCGGCGAGGGCACAGTGTGAGTATTTTTCATCCTCGACCCAGCCGTAACGACTCATTCGAAACCGTTCCTGGCTTGGATTCCAGTGTCAGCGTGTACGGACTTCCGTTTTCTGTACCGACTTTCAATATTCCGAAATTGCGGTGGTCGATGCCTCTTTTTCTCTATTCGTACCGTAGATTGAGGCAGGATCCTCCGGATCTAGTTCATGTGCACACTGAGTTTGGCTGCGGATTGGAAGGGATGCTTTTGGGGCGTTGGAAAAACGTTCCTGTGATCGGTACGTTCCATACCTTTTTCGCTGAGCCGGATTACTTGAAGCAGTTTTACCTGCCTGCCTTTGGCTGGACACAAAAAGCGATGTGGAAGTACTCGGTGGGATTTTTCAATCGCTGCGCCCATATCGTCAGCCCCTCCAAATCGGTGCGTGATCACCTGGTCTCGAGGGGGTTGCACCGTCCAGCCACCGTATTGTCGAATGGGATCGAACGTATGAGCCTTCGTCCGCCTGAGGAAATTCAGGCCTTTCGGAAATCACTCGGGATCGAGGATTTTGCCTTCATTTATATTGGACGCGTTTCCCCCGAGAAATCGATCGAAGTGGCTTTGGCTGCGTTTCGCCAAGTCTTACACGAAAACCCGAAAGCCAAATTCGTACTAGTGGGCAATGGCCCCGGCGATGCCGCGGTCGATGAGAAAATCGCCGAGCTAGGAATCCAAAATTCTGTGATCCGTACTGGGCGGATAGAGCGAGATCGCTTGATGAAGGAGAACTATCCTCTCTTGGGAGACGTTTTCGTGACTGCTAGCAAGACTGAGAATCAGCCTGTCAGCATTCTTGAAGCTTTGGCTTTTGGGCTTCCTCTCGTTGGCCCGAGAGCAAAGGGGATTCCTGAATTAGTCGATGATGGGGTGAATGGTTTGATCTTTGAACCTGACAATGTGGAGCAGATGGCCGCTTGCATGTCGCGACTGATGGGAGATCGAGCGTTGCACAATCAAATGCGGGAAGCTTCGCTTGCGACGGCGGGCACCCACGACTTGCAGCATGTTGGCGACGAGCTAGAGGCTATCTACTTGAACGCGATCGCGGGAAAGAAAGCGGAGGTTTTGGGACAGGTTTTTCCCTCTGTTTAGATCGTTGTTTGCGATTGTTTACCGGCACGCGAACCGCTTATCCTATTTCTGTATGAAGACTCTACCTTTAGTTTTTAGCCTCCTATGCCTCATGCTTTGCTCCTGCCAGAGCGCCTACTACGGGGCGATGGAGAAATTTGGGGTCCACAAGAGGGATATTTTAGTAGACCGGGTAGAGGAGGCTCGCGAGGCTCAAGAGGAAGCTAAGGAGCAGTTTGAAAGCGCTTTCGATGAGTTTTTAGCAGTCTCCGAAGTAGATGTCGCAGAGCTGCGAGCGGTGTACGATCGACTACAGTCTGCGTTCGACGAAAGCGAAAAGAAGGCAGGGGATGTGATCGATCGAATCGAGGCGATCCAAGACGTTTCCAAGGCTTTGTTTAAGGAATGGGAATCGGAGCTCGACCAATACACCAACGCGGATTTGCGGCAGGCGAGCGCGGAGCAATTGGAGTCGACTCGAGAACAGTCGGATCGACTTATGTCAGCCATGAACGAAGCGGCGGTCAAAATGGATCCGGTTCTGGATGCGTTTCGAGATCAGGTACTATTCTTGAAGCACAACCTGAACGCCCAAGCGATCGCTGCCCTGAACAAAACCTCGATCGGCCTGCGAGAAGAGGTCGAAGTCCTGATTCGCCAGATGGAGGCCTCAATCGAAGAGGCTAACGCTTTTGTAGCCCAGATGCGGTCTTCCTCTTAGAAGGGGGGCTGAATCACTCTGGATACTCGGCGTTGATTTCGTCGAGTAGCTTGTTTTTCGATTCCTCGAGGCTCGGATGATCGATTTGTTTGAGCAGTTTACGAGCAGCGGTGTGATGCCCGAGTTCGAACCTCACTCTAGCGGTGTAGAGGCGAACAACTTGTTGCTCATACTCTGAACCGGCCATCTTGTAGAGCTCTTGCCAGACTCCAAGGGCTGTTTCCCAATTTGGGTTTTCCACATCGAAGTAAGCTTGAGCGTAACGTAATTTATGCTCGGGGCTTTGGGGGGCTCGCCTCGTGGCAGCCCGGAAATGCTTGATGATTTGGTCGTCGATCTCTTCGGGTGCGAACAGACCGTCTTTCAAGAAATAATCGCGATAGGCTACAAGGACTTCACCAAGCTGGTGGTGGTAGAGTGGCTCATCGGGATTCATGTCTCGGGCAAGCATGTAGAATCCGTATGCTTCGGTGTATTTACCTTCTTCTGCCATATAGTTGCCCAATTGGTTTTTCACCACTGGAACCATGGGGTCTAGCTCGTCGGCTTTGAGCATCATCGCATAGGATTCTTCGCGATTTCCGGTCCGGTTTAGCATGAGGCCGTAAGACACGTATACGGGCGCGTAATTGGGAGAGTCCGCCACAAGTTTTTGATAGCCGTCGAGTATGGACTGGAGCTCTCGTCTTACTTGATCGACGTCCTGATCCGATACGGCGCTCTCATAGCGTTCGTAGGCTTCTTGCTCGCGCTCGTTAAGCTGCTGGAGCAAGTAGACCGCCATGTTCGTCTTCTCGACTGGCTCTTTCTCTTTTTTTGCCTGAAGACCCGAGGGAAGTAGGATCGCGGAGACCAAGAGGGAAAGTAGGGTTAAATTTTTCACAGTAGCTTAGACCCTCTGGAGATGAATTGTTGCAAGCGGAAGCTTATTCTTAGGCCGCTTTTTAGCAGATCTTTTCCACCATCCCGATTTGCGTGGAGGCAGTGGAAGGCTTATGATGGGCATAAGAGCACTATGCCCTGCGGGCTATTTTTCGTGTTACTACTTAAAGTCGACCTTTATGTCTTTATCTCGTAAAATTGGGGTAAGTGAAACTTTCCCAAGGTAAAGTCCCCATTGAATTGGTCGAAACTTCAACATTCATGAGTTATGACGAGTCGCATCGAATGCAGGCAAATCTGAGTAAGCCTTGCCGAAAGAAACGAGGTAAAGGCTTCGTGACTGTTTGTGCACTCGTGTGGGCGGTTACTATCTCGGTTCCTCTTTGCCTTTTCTCAGCTGGGCACATGGCGGTATTGCCCGTGGCGACCGATTCGGTCTCCTCGTTTGTGGAAGGAGATTCCGAGGACTGGGGGCTAGTCCACGTGCTTGCGGAGGAATGTCCCTGTTCGCGCAGCGTGCTCGACTACCTTCTCGAACGCGGAGCGAATTCTGGAGTTCGCGAAGAGGTCATACTCTTAGATGCCACCGACGAATCGGTGGAAAAGCTGCGCGAGCTCGGATTTCTAGTATCCACCGCAGACTCGGAGGGTTTTTGCTCCCGTTTCGGATCGGAGGGAGTGCCCTTCTTCCAGGTCGTCGAAGGAGGAGCTAAGCCCTCCTACAGCGGCGCATATTTCGACAACGCATTCCGCGCGACAGGCGGATTCCTGGACCTGAAAACTTTATCGAGGCTGCAAGGCGGCGGCATCGTTGTGAACCGCCCCGTGTACGGGTGCGCTACCTCTGACAGACTTAAGGCGGTGCTCGATCCGCTCGGCCTAAAATACGCAATACGGAACTAAATAATGAATTCTGATACACATTTCGAAGTCGATTTCGACCGCCGCACTCACAAGCTGGCTTTGGGGATCCTTCTGCTTCACGTGCCAGTATTGGCGGGAGTAAGCCTCTATTTTGAGATGGGGCTTCTGGTGGCTGTTGGTCTGGGTCTGCTAATCGCGGCCGGTCCTATTGCTATTTTTCTCGCTGCTCCGCGATCTTTGCTTGTCCCGATTGCCATCGGTATCGCCGCTACTTCCATGTCGGCCCTGCTTATTCATTTGAGTCGGGGAATGATCGAGATGCACTTCCACATTTTCGCCGCGCTAGCCGCCTTGATTGGCTTGGGTTCTCGATCCTCAATTTTGGCTGGGGCGACGACTACCGCAGTCCACCACGTCCTCTTTTTCTTTCTGCTTCCAGCCAGCATCTTCAATTACGATGCGGGCTTCGGAATTGTAGTGGTTCACGCAACCTTCGTGATCGTGACTGGTGTTCCAGCTTTTTATATCGCCGCCCGCTACCGCAATTTTGTAAGGGCTCAGGGTATCATTGCTGAGCAACTCCAGGATATTGCTAGCTCCGTTAGTGGTCAGACTCAGCAACTGAGCACGTCTGCGAGGGATTTGGCAGATGGCGCCAGCCGTCAGGCTGCTTCCGTCGAGGAGACGAGCGCTTCTCTTGAGGAATTAGCTGCTGCGACGAAAGCTAACGCCGGAAATGCGCAAGAAGCGAAGCAACACGCCAGTGAAGCACGAGGAATTGCAGAGAAAGGGGCTAAGGAAGTTGAGGTCATGAGCGAAGCCATGGAGGACATCCGCAACTCCAGCGACAGTATCGCTAATATTCTAAAGACAATCGACGAGATTGCATTCCAGACAAATATACTGGCCTTGAATGCGGCAGTCGAAGCGGCTCGCGCTGGAGAGGCTGGAGCAGGTTTCGCGGTAGTTGCGGACGAGGTTCGCAGCTTAGCTCAGCGTAGCGCTCGCGCCGCTCATGAAACGGCTCAACAGGTGCAAGATGCCATTAGCAGAAGCCGCCGCGGCAGCGAGATCAGCGCGAGCGTGTCCAAGCAGCTCAATGATATCTTCACTATCACAAAGGATGTTGACCGCTTGGTTGCAGACATCGCGGAATCCTCCTCTCAACAGAGCACTGGAATTCATCAGATTTCTCAGGCGGTTGTAGAAATCGACAAGGTGACTCAGTTCGCGGCTTCCAACGCAGAGCGTACGGAATCGGACTCTAACGAATTGAGTTCCCTCGCGGATCGATTGCTTGGCGCCTTGGATCAGATCGAGGCGATTTTGGGTCAAGGTTCTTTCAAGAAGGTGAATCGCTCCTCGGGTTCGACTGCTTCGGTCGCTAGTGTAAGCCCAGCTCCGGAGAAGGACGAATTCGAGTCGAATCGCGAAAAGGAAAACCAAGACGACTTGGTGCTTTGGAACTAGCTTAGGTTAAGTCAGTTTCGCTTCAATCGAAGCGTCTTTATTCTCGTACAAAATGAATGGTTGTGCCGTGCTGGCCTAGCCATTCATTTTTTGCATATGGACAGTTCCAATAAGGTTATCGTCGAGAAATCCACTTCGTTTCCGCTCGAGGTTGTCGCGGCAGGCGAAGGAACCAGTCGCTCCGTTTTGATCGGTCCGACCGATGCTCCGAATTTCGCTCTGCGTAAATTCGTGATGGAGCCCGGGGGCGGAATGCCGGCTCACACGAACACGGTTGAACACGAGCAATACATTCTCAAGGGCGGAGCTGAGGTGGGTATTGGCGAGAAGGTATTCTCAGTCCGTGAAGGGGACGTGGTATTCATCCCGGCGGGAGTGCCTCACTGGTACAAGGCGGATGCTCAGACCGGGTTTGAGTTCCTCTGCATCGTTCCCAACAAAGATGACCGCATTGAGTTGGTCGACACGGGTTGTTAGGTAATGAATAACTACGTGTTCTTTGGGCTGCTTATACTCGCGGCTGTCATTTTCTACGTTCTCAAGCAAAGAGGGCAGATGAATTCAGAAGAGGCTAAGGCCGCTTTGGAAAAGGGGGCCGTGATCATCGATGTTCGCACTCAGCAGGAGTATATGTCCGGCTCGGTCCCCGGGGCCTTGAATTTCCCCCTCAACGAAGTTGTGGCTCGAGTCTCAAAGCGTTTTCCCGATAAGAAGACAGTGTTGCTTTGCCATTGCGCCAGCGGCATGCGGTCAGCCTCTGCGGTTAGCCAGCTTAAGCAGGCAGGCTATGCGAATGCCCACAATATTGGTTCCTACCAGAAGGCGCTAAGTTTGCGGAACTAGCTTTAACGGTCCACCCAGATAGAGGGGGGGAGGGGCCGAGATGCTCCAGTAAACAAAGGTTAAAGCTATGGCCCTTGTTTCAAGTTGTTGAAGCTAGGGTCCGATACTCAAGAAACCTGGCTCGGCAGTAGGTGCTAGTACCCCTTTGCCGGCTCGATCAATTCTTGCTATCGATGTTTCAAATACCCCCTCACCAGAAAGTCCTAATCGGTTTTTCAGTCGTCATGTCATCGGCTGGCGTTTTGGCCTTAAGTTCGATTTTGCTCATCTGGCAGTTCGGTCAGGATGCTCAGTCTTGGTTGTCTGAACCACCCGAAGATGGGGTCGTTCAGTCCCACGTATTTAGTTCTATTCGGCAGGTTTTGATCATTGGAGCTATCGGTACTGTGGTTTCCTTAGCGGCCATGATCTGGGTAAGGCAGATCTTTACTCGTACACTTTCTGGCATCGTTTCCAAACTACAGGTAAGTTCCGAAAAAGTGATGTCCGATGCCCAACATGTGGCGGAAGTCAGTTCGAATCTAGAAAGTGGATCTAGCAGTCAGTCTAGCAGTTTGAGGCAGACTTTGGAGTCTTTGGAGGTGATGGCGGGCGCAGTTCGAGATAACGCGAACCATGCGGATCGAGCCAACGATTTGAGCGGTAAAGCTCGGGAAGCCGCGGAGATTGGGGCTCGAGATATGGAAAGCATGATCGAGTCGATTCTCGCGATTCAGTCTAGCAGCGATGAAGTCGCGGAGATCATCAAGACGATCGACGAAATTGCATTTCAGACTAATATCCTAGCACTAAACGCTGCGGTCGAAGCGGCCAGAGCAGGGGAGTTTGGTTCGGGATTCGCTGTTGTAGCAGATGAAGTTAGGTCTTTGGCCCAACGCAGCAGTTCGGCGGCGAGCGAGACCACGCGAAAAATTGAAAACGCTATTACTAGAACAGGCCAAGGGGTTGAGCTCGTGAAAAAGGTGCGCGGCAGTCTCAATTCTATAGTAGAGATAAACCGAGAAGTAGACCTGCTGGCGGCAAAGGTGGCGGGAGCTAGTTGCGAACAGGATGCTGGAATCGGCAGGCTAAGGGAAGCGATCAGTCAGATCGATGGCGTCACGCAGATGAATGCTCAAGCGTCTGGAAGAAGCGCTCGGGCTACTCAGGGATTGCGAACAGAGGCGGATAGCGTGCTTTCGGCAGTGGCTGATTTGCAACGTCTGATGGGCAAAGAGTTGGAAATCCAGGCGAATCGGACTTAGCGGCCATTTGCCGGTTTTTCTGATGGGCTTGCTTCTCCGCAGGCAGATCTTTTGGTGGTGCCGATGAATATGAATTCCTGCCTTATTTGGTTTCGCCGAATCGCCTTTTGGGAGGGTGTTTCGACCGTGGTGTTGTTTGGTATCGCAATGCCTCTCAAGTATGGAGCTGGGATGCCGGAGCCGGTAACCTATGTGGGTTGGGCCCACGGACTTCTGTTTATGCTCTATGCGGGGTTGCTCGCCTTGAACTGGTTTAAGCTCCGCTGGAAACCCTCCCGAGTAGCCATATACTTTTTGGCATCTCTTGTTCCTCTAGCTCCTTTTTGGGTGGAACGATCGCTGAAGGACAAAAACGCCCCTGTTTAGGGCGTTTTTGATAAGCTGATGCGCTGATGATGATTATCGGATTTTATTAAATACCTAAAGGTAAGTATTTCCTCGATAATTTCTGCGATTTTTGAGACCCTTACCGTATAAACAAATCTAATGTTTAACAGACGACGTTCCTACTAGGGCGTCGTTTCGCATCAGGAGATAAAAATAGCAGTGCCTATCATTGAAAAACGTGAACCTAGTACCGAAAACGCTGACGCATCCAGCCTCCATCCTTGGAGAGGATTCCAGCCAGGCGATTGGCAAGCCGAGATCGATGTTCGTGGATTTATCCAGAGCAACTACAAGCCATACCTCGAGGATTACTCGTTTCTGACGGGTCCAAGTTCTCGTACAGAACAGCTTTGGAATGAGCTGAAGGTTCTTCTCGAGCAAGAGCGTGCCGCAGGTGGAGTACTCGACGCTGATACCAAGGTGGTTGGAACAGTCGCTTCTCACGGAGCCGGCTACATCAATAAGGACTTGGAGCAAGTCGTTGGTGTGCAGACTGATAAGCCACTCAAGCGTGCTATGCTTCCTTATGGAGGTTACCGCATCGCCCAAAAGGCTCTGCAAGCTCACGGCCGGGATATGGATCCCGAGACTCTAGATATTTTCAAGAAGCACCGCAAAACGCACAACGACGGTGTGTTTGCCTGCTACACCGAAGATATCCGCAAAGCGCGCAGCGCGGGTATCGTAACTGGCCTCCCTGACGGATACGGTCGTGGCCGTATCATCGGCGACTACCGTCGCGTCGCGCTCTACGGAGTGGATCGTCTCATCGCCGACAAGATGATGGCATTCAAGGCTATGGAGAGCGAGGACTTCAGCGAAGAGTGGGTACGCGATCGCGAAGAGATCCAAGACCAGATCCAAGCTTTGAAGGATCTGAAGACTATGGCAGAAGCTTACGGCTTCGATATCTCCAAGCCTGCCCAAAACGCTAGAGAAGCGGTTCAGTGGACTTACTTCGGATACCTAGGCGCAGTTAAGGACCAAAACGGCGCTGCCATGTCTTTTGGACGTACCGCGACTTTCTTCGATATCTACTTCGAGCGTGACTTCGAAGAGGGTGTTCTTAACGAAGAAGAAGCTCAAGAGATCATGGACCATTTGGTCATGAAGATGCGTATTGTCCGTTTCATTCGCACCACAGACTACGATGAGCTCTTCTCAGGCGACCCAACATGGGTAACCGAAAGCATCGGTGGTATGGGTGAAGACGGTCGCACCTTGGTAACCAAGAGCAGCTTCCGTGTCCTGCAAACCCTTTACAACCTCGGCCCAGCTCCTGAGCCAAACTTGACCGTACTTTGGTCTGAAAACCTTCCTCAAGGTTTCAAGGATTACTGCTCCAAGGTTTCG
The DNA here is from genome assembly GCF_014230145.1 of Pelagicoccus albus. Classification (NCBI taxonomy): domain Bacteria; kingdom Pseudomonadati; phylum Verrucomicrobiota; class Opitutia; order Puniceicoccales; family Pelagicoccaceae; genus Pelagicoccus; species Pelagicoccus albus. Next base: position 531,593 of record NZ_JACHVC010000012.1, on the reverse strand, counting down.
ATCGAAACAAGCTCCATCCAGTACGAGAACGACGATCTTATGCGTCCGTATTGGGGTGACGACTACGGAATCGCATGTTGTGTATCCGCGATGCGTATCGGCAAGCAAATGCAGTTCTTTGGAGCTCGCGCCAACTTGGCGAAGGCAATCCTCTACGCAATCAATGGCGGTGTAGACGAAAAGAGCGGAAAGCAGGTTGCCCCGGCGAGCGAAGCATTCACTGGTGATTACCTCGAATACGACGATCTGGTCGAGCGTTTCGACAAGATGATGGACTGGTTGGCTGCGACCTATGTCAAAGCTCTGAATATCATCCACTACATGCACGACAAGTACTCTGCTGAGAACATCATGATGGCTCTGCACGATCGTGTTGTTTTACGGACGATGGCTTGCGGCATCGCTGGTCTCTCTGTGGCGGCCGACTCGTTCTCTGCTGTGAAGTTTGCCAAGGTTAAGGTTATCCGCAATGAACAAGGTTTGGCGGTCGACTACGAAATCGAAGGCGATTTTCCAAAGTACGGAAACAACGATGACGCCGTTGATTCGATCGCTAACAAATTGGTTGAGACTTTCATGGACAAGGTCCGCGAACAGCCTACCTATCGTAACTCCCTGCCGACCCAGTCTGTTTTGACGATCACTTCTAATGTCGTATACGGAAAGAAGACTGGAAATACTCCAGATGGTCGTAAGGCGGGTGAGCCATTCGCTCCAGGAGCGAACCCAATGCACGGTCGTGACACCAAGGGAGCGGTTGCTTCCATGGCTTCAGTGGCTAAGCTTCCATACGAGCATTCGCAAGACGGTATCTCTTATACCTTCTCGGTGGTGCCCAAGGCCCTTGGGAAGACGCAGTCCGAGCAGGTTTCCAATCTAAGTAACCTACTTGATGGATACTTCTCCGAAGAAGGTCACCACATCAATGTGAATGTCTTCGAAAGGGAAACACTGATGGATGCCATGGACCACCCAGAGAAGTACCCACAGCTTACTGTTCGTGTTTCTGGATACGCGGTTAACTTTATCAAGCTTACCCGCGAGCAGCAGCTAGACGTGATCAATCGGACGTTCCACAACATCCTTTGATCAACTGCTAAGCTTCCAATAGAGGATGTCGCTATGACAGCTTTCCTAGCTGAACCGACAATTGAGGAAGTGTCTACAGAGGTTATGCTCGAATCAATCGGGCATATCCATTCTGTGGAGACCTGTGGTACGGTCGATGGTCCAGGCCTTCGTTACGTACTCTTCCTCTCCGGCTGCCCACTGAGATGCCAATACTGCCACAATCCCGATGCCCAAGGAAGACCTGCGGGTAGCGAGAAGACGGCAGGTGAGGTTCTTGCCGATGTGGTGAAGTACAAGAACTTCATCAAACGCGGAGGGCTTACTATCAGTGGTGGCGAGCCGCTTATGCAGCCTGAGTTTGTGCATGCTTTATTCCGTGGAGCAAAAGAACAGGGTCTGCACACGACATTGGATACTTCTGGCTTCTTGGGGCATCGCGCCAGCGATCGCTTGCTGGATAACGTGGATCTTGTCTTGCTCGATATCAAGAGCTTCGATCCCACCACTTACAAGAAAGTGACCGGAGTGACCTTGAGTCCGACTCTAGAGTTCGCGAAGCGGTTGGACGCAAAGGGTATCGATGTTTGGATACGTTTCGTCCTTGTTCCGGGTTTGACCGACGCAGAAGAGAATATCGACGGATTGGCCGAGTTCGTATCCGAGCTCGGCAATGTCGCAAAAGTCGAGATCCTGCCTTTCCACAAGATGGGAGAAAGCAAGTACAAGCAAATGGATTTGCCTTATCATTTGGCAGATACATCTGAGCCCGAACCTGAAGAGGTCGAAAGGGCACGCTCAATCTTCGCGCGTCACGGCGTGAAGGCTATTTAGAACGGATCGCCTGGCAGATGCCAGGCGATCCTCCCTTTTAAGGGACTGTTTTCAGAAAATGAAAAAGATTAAGAATCGTTGGCTAATAGCCGCCTGTACGGTATGCGTGCATCTTTCGATCGGCGCTGTATACGCCTACAGTGTATATAAAAAGCCACTACTGGAAAGCAAAGGTTGGGAGCCTACGCAAACGGCATGGGCCTTCAGTATAGCCATTTTGTTTTTAGGCTTATCTGCGGCCTTTCTTGGCCCAAAGGTGGAGAGAATTGGACCGCGAAAAAGTGGAATGATTTCGGCTGTGTTTTACGGGCTCGGCTTGGCTGTGGCAGGGCTTGGAGTCCAGATCGGACAGCTCTACGTATTCTATCTTGGATACGGAGTTATCGGAGGAATTGGACTTGGAATCGGTTACATCTGCCCTGTGTCTAGCTTGGTGAAGTGGTTTCCTGACCGTCGAGGTTTGGCGACTGGGCTTGCTACCATGGGCTTTGGTTTTGGCGCCTTGCTCGCGAGCTTACTGATACAGGCATTCATAACCCGACTGGGTATTCCTCAGACCTTTTATGTCTTAGCGGCTGGTTATTTTGTGGTGATGATGCTGGCTTCCCAGTATCTGGAGCCGCCCCCAGAAGGCTGGTTGCCTGATGGCTACGAAGACTCACTCAAGTCAGGCAAGTCGCGTCAGGTACAGGACTTGGCTCAACTTACCTCGCTCGAAGCTTTGGGAACAGTGCGTTTTTATCTGCTTTGGAGCATGTTCTTTATCAACATCACCTGTGGAATCGCGGTGATTTCTGTGGCTTCGCCGATGTCGCAAGAGATCGCGGGTCTTACGCCTGCGGCTGCCGCGACGATGGTGGGTCTCATGGGGATTTTCAATGGGCTCGGCAGAATAGGTTGGGCATCCATTTCCGATCTAATTGGGCGCACGATGACCTATGTGGTCTTTTTCACGCTGCAGATATTCGCCTTCTTGATCCTGCCCAAGACAACTGGGGTTATCATGTTTCAAGTGGTCGTCTGCCTCATTGTTTCCTGTTACGGCGGTGGCTTCGCGGTGACGCCTGCCTTTATCGGAGATTTGTTTGGGACAAAACGGCTCTCAGCCATTTTAGGCAACGTGCTTACAGCGTGGGCAGCTGCCGGTTTGGTGGGGCCTTTGATCGCCGCAAAGGTTCGCGAGACGACTGGTAGCTATGAACAAACGCTACAGATTTTCGCCGGACTGTTCGTTTTCGCCTTGGTGGGAGCAGCATTGATCTACGTTAACATTCGCAAGATCCGTCAGCTTCAATTGAGCCAGGCTTAAAGTCATTTTAGCAATTCTGGAGGGCGGTCCCGCGAGTGCGGGGCCGCTTTTTTTATTGTTGGCTTCGGGACTTGCCAAAGACTCCGAAATTCTAGATTCAGCCCGCATGCAATTCGAGAACGTAACCGCCCTTGCCGAAGCAAACATCTATTTCGAGGGAAAAGTAGTTTCCCATACCATCATCACTGCGAGTGGCGATAAGAAGACTTTGGGAGTTATTCTTCCGGGAAGTTTTCATTTCGGCACCGCGGCTGCAGAACGCATGGATGTGACTGCTGGATCTTGTCTCGTGACGCTCGATGGCGAATCCGAGACCCGTGGCTACGAAAAGGGCAGCTATTTCGAGATACCGGCCAACTCCGGTTTCTCCATCGAAGTGGCCGAGCGTTGCGATTACGTTTGCTCTTACCTCGCTTAGCCGAGCTGGGTCTTTCCCTGCGGTGAGGAGGTGCTGATTTCAGACTTCTGTGCCTCAGTTTCGCACAAACGGTCAAGCCTTTGAGCAAAGCTTTGCGCTATCCTTTTGCCTATGCAGTTGATCCTCTCCATTCGAAAAGCGCTAGACCTGATCGAGACCCGATTGACTCAGTGCATTTCGATCCGCAATTGGACATTTTTGTAATGGAAAAATAGATACACTTAAAGAAATGATCCTAAATCGATTTAGCTGGGCTCAACATTTTTGTGGCCACCAAGCTACGACAGGAATCTCTTTTGCGAAGAGTGCGCTGGGGTGGCGTGAGCCGACCTTGAAGTTATCCAGCATCGAATTTTTCTCGATGTGAACGTTTGCCTTTTGCAGTGGCCATTTCGGATGCTGAACTTCGGCTCTGTGTAATTGACCGCTTCGGCTTTGGGAGTAGAGGCAGTATCGCTCTGTCGACCAATGTTCAAAACTGTCGGCTTGGGGAGTGATCAATTTCGATCCCGAGTAAGTGGCCCTGAATTCGCGTCGCTCATAGCGCGAGTCGTATCGCGTCTCCCCGTTCTGGTTTTGCACATCCATTTGGCCTTTGAAATAGGGGAGGTGAAAGAAGGTTCGAGCGAGCCAGACAGGAAGCTGGTTTGGTACGTCCAAACTAAAGAACCAGACTCCAGGTTTCCCATCCTTGATGACGTAGGTGCGGATGTTTATTTCTGGAAAGTCGCTCAGGAAGGAAGGCTTGGGGCAAGCTCGCGGGCTAACGCCTCTCATGGAAAAAGGAACGATTGCCAGCCATGCGGATCCTTCAAAAGTATCAACCTCTAGGTTGGACGGAATGAGTGACTGAAGATGTTTAGCATCGATTTCCCAATGAAGGAACAAAAGGTCGTGCCATTCTTGTTGCATGACCCACGGCCTGTCGGGTAACGACCAAGGTCGATGGTCGACTTGTTCAAAAGCGGGATGTCTCATCGTTCTTCTCAAGAGCTTGAACGATGGTAAACGTTTCGGCGGAGGCAGAGATTGCGGGTACTAATTCCAAAGAACTTCGGAGTTCCTCTCGCTCACTTGATTCGTAGTCGGCTGCGAGGTGAAGGAGGTCGTGCACTCAAGCGGGGATTTGGCCGCTTGTGGTAACCTACCCTTTGCTCCGTGTACAATCGAAGCTAGGTCGTCAATTAGAGCATTTAGCTGTTGCGCTTCGGATTTTAAGTCATGGGCAGCCGCTGCTGTTTCCTCTGCGTTGGCTGCGTTTTCGTGGGTGATTTTATCGATACTAAGAATCGTAGTATTTATATCGTGAATACCCGAAGACTGTTTGCTTGAGGCTGAATGGATTTCCTCGATCAATCCGCTTAACCGGGAGCTCTGCTCTTCTGCTCCTTTGAACGAATTTGCGGTGTCGGTTACCGTTTTGGAACCTGCTTCGATTTTCTGGACGGTATCGTCAATTAATCGGCCGGTGTCACGAGCCGCAGTTGCCGCTCTTTGTGCTAGGCCTCGTACTTCATCTGCAACTACCGCAAAACCAGTTCCTGCCTCTCCTGCTCTTGCTGCTTCGACTGCTGCGTTCAGAGCTAGAATATTTGTTTGAAATGCTATCTCATCGATTGTCTTGACTACTTTAGACGACTCTAAGCTCGACTCGGTTATGGAGATCATGGCTTGAGTCAGATTGTCCATGGCTTGACTAGCTTCCCTTACGACCGATTTTGTCGAATTCATCAAGTCTTGTGCCTGAGAACTGTTCTGTGCGTTTTGAGTAGTCATAGTACTCGTAACCTCGGACGCAGTCGAGGCTTGCGCTAAAGACGCAGCTTGTGTGGTGGCTTCTTCTGCCAATCGGGAGGAACAGTTCGATACTTGAAGGCTGGCGGCATTTATACGTTCAGCTCCCGATTCAATTTTTTCTATGATGTTATCTATCGGCTTTGAGATACTGCGAGAGAAATAGAGAAATGCGAGCGATCCGAGGATGGTGATGGTCGCAAGAATTGAAAACAACTTAAGAAAAAGTGAGTTGATGCTTGCTTCGACGTCGTCGACATAGATCCCTGAACCAACGATCCAATTCCAAGTGTCTTCCAACTTAACGTAGGAAATTTTAGGGGCAGGTTTTTGCAATCCGGGTTTGGGCCAGTAGTAATCTACGTAGCCGGCTCCTTCTTTTTTGGCGATCGCTACCATCTCGTTAAAAAGAAATTTGTCGTTCGGATCAGAGATCTCGGAAAGATCTTGGCCATTGAGCTCAGGCTTGACTGGGTGCATAACCATTTTGGGCCCCATGTCGTTAACCCAAAAATAGTTGCTAGAGTCGTAGCGTACTTTCTCGAGCATCAATTTGGCTGCGGATTGGGCTTCCTCTTGGCTTAAAGCTCCTGCCTTTTCAAGCTCGACGTAGCTACGGATCACAGCGTGAGCTACCTCGACCAAATTGCGTGTTTTCTCCTTTTTCTCCGAATAGAACTTCGTTTTTAGCTGAGGATATAGGCTAGCCGTTGCCAATGAGAAGAGCAGGGTAACTGCGATACCGAGCGTGGTTATACGAGTATTGAGCTTCAACTTACTAAACATTTGGAAATGGGGTAGGGGTATCGTTTTTTGGAGAGGGAAAGTTGCTTTTTCTCTTTGCTCGGTAACGGATGAAACCAAGGTTTTTGGAGCGAGTGGGCGTCTTTTTACCCAGCTTTTATCGCCTAATCGTTTGGCAGATCGCTACTAAAGGAAAAGGCCGAGAGCTCCACGTTCTCGACCTTTGTGTTTTGGAAAAAGTTGTCCTCTCTTATTTTTGCTGGAAGAGGTGAACGTCTCTTTGTGGGAAAGGAATTGTGATATCTTCCTCGTCGAATCGCAGCTTTATCTGCTCGTTGAAATGGAAAAACAAGTCCCAGTAATCTCCGACTTTTACCCACGGGCGAAATGCGAAGTTAACGCTACTATCTGCCATTTCGGCGACTCCAACAAAAGGTTTGGGATCCGCGAGTACTCTTGGTTCGGCAGCGATAATATCCTCCAGGATTTTTTTGACTTTTCGTATGTCGTCGCCGTAGCTGACTCCAGGCGTTATATCCAATCTACGGATACCCTTTTTAGTGTAATTTTCGATGACTCCACTCGTAGCCACCGAGTTCGGTATTATTTGTGTTCTGTGGTCGAGAGTGACCACCGTGGTGGTAAATATCCCGATTTCCTCTACGACGCCTTCCGCTCCACTCGCTACTACGTAGTCGCCGACTCGGTACGGCTTAAAGATAATAATTAGCACTCCTGCCGCGAAGTTCGAAAGAGAGCCTTGAAGCGCGAGGCCGACTGCGAGCCCAGCTGCACCGACCACCGCGACGAGGGAGGTCGTCTCGATGCCAACTTGAGTGAGGGCCGCGATAATGACGAACGTCATCATCAAAGCGTGCGCTAGACTTGTTGCAAAGCCGACGAGGGAAGCGTCGACTTTTCGTTTCTCCATCACGTTTCGGACCGCCTTGGTGATCAAGTTCACTATGAACTTTCCGACTAGGAATATGATGACTGCTGCCAGAACGGAAAGTCCGTAGAGGGAAACGGCTTCGACTATCTTTTCGCCGATTCCGTTGATATCGATTCCGAGAAGTTCAGATGACTTCTCGATGGCGCCGCTAGACGCTACTTCTTCTTGTGCCATGCTCGTTTGATTGGTTGTAGAGGGGAATTGGGGGCACGAATCGCTTTGCTGTTCGTCCTTAGTGAAAACTGTTCTCTCAATTGGTGTTCGGCAATGTCTTTCAGGTTACAAGCTCGCTCCCACGATTGGGCATGAAAAAGCCCCGAACGAACCGAGGTCGAACGGGGCTCAATGCGAAAGTTTAGCTTTGGTTGTTTAGAGTCCTTTAAACCATTCTTGGAAGTTTGCTCCCAAAATGGGCACTTGCTTGCGGCTACCTTCGAGAGCGCTGATCAAACCCATAATCCAGAATACAAAGCCGGCTAAGGTGCCGACTATCCAGATGAGCCAACCGAGGATAGGGATAACCGCTATGATACCGGTGGCTACCCAGAGTAATACGAGCCCGAGCATTTGGCGTATGTGGAAGCTGGCTTGTTCGTCTTTGGGATTGTTGGTGACGATTGCGATAACTAAGCCGATGATGGTGATGTAGGCAACGATGCCTCTCGTTTTTGGATCCATAGGAACTTTATGCTTTGAGGATAGGATTAAGGTTAAGGGTGATAGGTTAGGCAGTGTTTTACCGTGTAACAACCTCGAACTTGCGCTGGATCAACGGATATCAGTTCGCGTCAAAGGTCAGACGGGAGCGGTCTTTGAACACATTTGGGGCGGGAAAAATCCTGCTGTGGAATGAGAGGTAGTAGCCTGGCGGGAGGAATTGGGCTGCCAACAGGGCTTCCGTTACGTTTTGACGCGCATCCGAATCCTCGAATTCCGCAGGTTTCATAGCTCCGGTGAAAATGACAGGTATGGGTGTTTTTGCCGTTCTCTCGTAGCAAAAGCGAAGGGTATCGGCCATTGTGTCGGTCCCGTGCAGAACAATCATGCCATCGTAGCCAGAAGCGAGCCGAGATATTTCCTCGGAGATCTTTAAGCGATCTTCCTCGGTCATTTGAAGAGAGTCCTTGGCCATTACTTCATGCACGGCGAAATCCGTGTGGGGCAGGCGAAGTCGCTGCACGAGCTTCTTTTGCAGGATTGATTCCCGATTCGCGATCGTTCCTTCTGATTCGCAATACGATTTTTCTATAGTCCCGCCAGTAGTTATCGCAAGGATACGTTTTTTTTCGATACTCATCCGTCTCTATTTTTAGACCGATGATTATCGTTCCCTTCGGGAAGGCCAGCCCTATCCACTCTGGCTGTCTCTGGAGGCAAACGAGCCGGGATCAGAATAAATCTACGTTGTCTCCGAGGTCCTTAGCCTTCTGAGAAGAGCTCGTTTCTGTAGAGGCTGGATAGGTGTGCCGGTCTAGGCTAAAATCCTCGAACTCCTCAAATCCTCCGGTCTCGAAATCCGATTCGGCTGGGTGAGCATCCTGTCCTAGCGTTTTAAGATGAACCTCCTTCTCCGATCGCATCGTGTACCGGGAGAGTAGACTGCTCATAATCATAGGCACGTCGGCCTTGGCCTTTAGCCTGTCTGCCGCCTTTTTCGCCAGAGAAGAGATTTTCCTCTGATTTTCCTGCATGCCGTCGAGGGCTTCCAGCATGGTTTCCTCGAATTCTAGTCGCTCGCTTTGGTTTTGGGTTAGGGAACGAAGAGTTTCGGTGACTTGTTTGGCTCCAACTTGGGCGTGAGCGTACAAATCGTTTTGTTCCTCCAAATTTTCCTTCTCGAGCGGGAGCTCGCTAGAAATCGTTTCGTGAGCCTGGCTAGCCTGACGTTGTATGGTCTCCAATTGGTCGACGTTTTCGATTAGGACTGCTGACAAGGTATCTAACTGGCTCGAGATAGAGTGACACAAGTCACGTGTTTCGACGGAGATTTCACTGGTTTTAGCGGACAGAGTCTCCAGAGCTGTGTTGCCTCCGATGCGCGCGGCGTGGATCTCAGCATTCAATCCGATTAGGTGCAATTGGGCAGAAAGCGTCATGATTGTACTGCTGGCGCTATCGGTTTGGCTTCTGATTGGTTCGATCGTTCTGAAAGCTTCCTTGAGGAACTTTTCGATGTTCGAGACAGTTTGATCCGCCTTTTCGAAAACGCGTATCAGTGATTTACCACGGGCGGACTCACCCTCGTTGACTAGTCGGTTGCTGCTGGATCCTTGCGATTCGCTGTCCATCGATTTGATGGAAGAGATAATATCCCTCATACTTTTGTCTACAGACTGGTCGGCTGAGCGGAGTTCGTCCTTTATAGACTCGATTTGGTTCACAATCACCATTGATGCATTTTCAATGAAACGAAGGTGCTCTGTCTTTTGGGCCTTGTTCTTAGTCGTCTCCGCCTGCTCGAAGCGCTCGCGCGTTTCGTCTGAGGTCTCGTAAATGTGTCCAAGCTTTTGGGATACGATATCTTGAGTTTGCAGCGAGATGATCGCGTTGCCTATACAGTTCGAAATTTCGTCGCCATAGGTGTTCAATCGCGAGCTCGTAGCGATATTTTGCTCGAGAATTTCAGTTTGAGACCTGAGAGAGTTTTCCAACTCTCTGGTGCTTTCGTCCAGAACTTTAAGTTGGGAGCTGGCCTGTTGCTTCAGTGACTGGGAGATCTGATCTATTTTTGAGCGGTGCTTTTTAAGCGCTTCGAAATTATCTTTGAAGATGCCCGTCACATCTGTTTGCAGACGGTGGATTTCTTCAACGAGGGAAGTGAACATGACTTTGTCTGTCTGCTCGAGTGGGGCCGCCTCGACGGCGAATAGGGTGCGGATATAGGTTAGTTGACTGAAGGTCTGTTCGAGCTGGGGTTCAAAGGCGAGGGTAGAACCTATGCTCTGACTGCTGTTCTCCAGAGTCGTCACCAGTTCTTTGACCGAATCAGCTGATGATCCTATGAATTGAAGATGTGGCTGCAGGCTATTATCAATTCGTTTGACCGGATTCTGTTCCGATTGGCTGAGCTCCAGCATGGTGGAGCTTTCTTGTTTCAAGTGTTCGCTATTGGAGTGGAGGCTTTCCAAGGCTCCGCCAACCATGAGGAATTCGCTTTCGAATCTGGTGGACGAATTCTCTAGCTTTGCTTTGAAAGTAAGCGTATCCACAAAGCTCTGACTTAGGCTGTCATTGCTCCGGACTATTGCTTGCCTCGCCTTCTCAACGAAGCCGGCCAGGTTTTTGACCAGTGTCATCTTGCTAAGACTGTTTTTGAGGTTTGGCACCGTTTAGTTGAGTCCGTGCTGACGTAGTTTGTTGGCGACTACGATTTTAGATATTGGTTTGACGAGGTAGTCGTCTGCTCCGTTTTCTTTGGCTAGTCTAAAGGTTTCTTCGATGTCGTTGGCTGTAATTACAAAAAGCTTGATGTGGTTGTAGCGCGCTTCTTTGCGGACTCTTTTAATTAGCTCTAGCCCGTTCATTTTAGGCATGTTCCAGTCCACGAGAAGAAGGCGATAGGAGCTGTCTCTTTCCAGAATAGTTAGGGCTTCTTCGCCGTTGCAGGCCTCTCTAGTGGCTACGTTTTGAGATTTCAGTATCAGGGCTGCCACTCGCCGAATGATGGGAGAGTCATCAATAATAATCGCTTTTGTATTCATTTTTTAGGGATAGCGCGTGATTTGTTTGGGGCAACTTGTGCTCTTCAGAACGACTCTTTGATTTGTGGCTAAATTAGTTGGGCAGGACTTTGGTGACCAATGCGAGTAGTTGTTGCTGATTGAAGGGTTTGACGATCCATCCAGTCGCACCTGCCTCTCTACCTTGATTCTTCTTCTCAGGTGAAGATTCTGTAGTGAGGAGCACGATGGGAGTGGCTCTGTGCAAGGGAGTAGAGCGGAGTTTTCTAGTCAGCTCGATACCGTTGAGCCGTGGCATGTTGACGTCGGTAATGATCAGATCAACAGGCTTGGATTGTAGCATCTCGTAGGCTTCTTGTCCGTCTGCGGCTTCTAGGATTTGGTGTCCGGTCGGTTGCAGGGTGAAGCGGATCATCTTCCGCATGGTCTGGGCGTCGTCTACTGTTATGATTGTCTTGCTCATGAAATATTGAGTTGGCTTGTCTCGAGTGCAAAACTAGGAGAGTTCCGAGTTAGAATTCGGTAGAAACATCCAACGGAGTCGTACCTATTTACCTTTAGGCAATCATTGTTGATAATACGTATGATTACGCGAGTTTTACGTATTCAATCCGCCAATCGGTTTCGCGGACATTGCTCAGGGGACGGTGATCCCTGACAGAAAAGGGTGAATAGTTGGTTTGGATTGGTCACTTATTTGATGTTTAGAATTAGGTTAACTTATTACAATAACGGCCAAAAAATAAGCGACTTTTGTAAAAAATGATAACCGACTAATGTTAGAATAGATTAGCTTATTTCGCTTTTTGCTTAGTGGCGGAGGCGTATTGTTGCCTGTCCTTTTTGAAATTAGCGTGTTGCCTGGCCTTGCTGGCGGATTATGTAAAGCGAGCATGGGGTTTAGGGGGCTTAGCGGATTACCGGCAAACGTATGGATCTTGGCTGGCAGCCAATTTCTGGCCATGAGCGCCGTGCCCATGATGGTGCTTGTGAGCAGTCTTCTAGCTGTGGAAATCGCACCCTGGGAATCTTTGGCGACTCTTCCTATCGCCTGTATCGTGATGGGAACGGCGAGCGGAAGCATTCCGGCGGCGTTGTTGATGAGGAAGCTGGGTCGCAAGAGGGGTGGATACCTAGGGTTCTCGTTTGCTTTGCTCTGCTGCCTAGCGGGGTATTTTGCGGCGACCCGTGGATCTTTCGTCCTTCTGGTTTTAGCAGGCTTTTCGATGGGGATCGCTTCTGCGTTTGGGCAGCAGTTCCGATTTGCCGCTTTGGAAAGCGTAGGGGATCCCGCAAAGTACGGGCCAGCCTTGTCGGTCTTTATGGGGGGAGGTTTGGTCTCGGCCTTCCTTGGGCCCGAAATTGGAGTCTGGGGCCAAAATCTGGTCGCGAGTGGGCACAATTTTGCGGGATCGTTTTTGCTTCAGTCGGGAGTGGTCCTTTTGGCTGCGGTTCTTTTTTCACTCTTTCGAGAGCCAGAAATGAAGGAGCAAAAATTGGTGCAGGCCACCGGCTCGCTGGGCAAGATCGTAGCCTCTCCGGCTTTTTTGGTGGCCGCTTTTGCCGCCACCCTGAGCTACGTGATGATGAGCTTTGTCATGACGGCAACTCCACTTACCATGCGGGAAGTTTGCGGTTTCAGTTTGAGTGATACCAAGCAGGTAATCCAAGGCCACATAGTCGCTATGTATTTGCCCAGTCTTCTCAGTGGCTGGCTCATGAATCGAGTCGGGCAAGGCCGATTGATGTTAGTTGGCTCAGTAGCTTACGCCGGGGTTTTGGTGATCGGGCTTTTCGGCCAAGAGCTGGTGCACTTTTGGGGAGCGTTGATTCTTTTGGGGATTGGCTGGAATTTCCTCTTTGCCTGCGGCACTGCTCTTTTGCCGGCTGCCTACGAGCCGCATGAACGTTTCAAGGCCCAGGCTGCGAACGATTTCACGGTTTTTGGATTCCAGGCTGTGGCGTCCTTGTCCGCTGGCTGGTTTCTGTTCAACTTTGGCTGGACAACGCTGCTGTTGTTTTGCGCACCGCTTGTCCTAGCGGCTTTCGCCCTCTCAGTTGTGCAGATCAAGAGGGAAAAGGGTACGAGCCAGATGTCTCTCTGACTCGCGTATCGAGGTCCGCAAGCCGCTTAGCAAGCGACCACTTTGGCGACGCGTTGGTCGTGCAAGCCCTGTTCTCCGCCTAGAAGCAGGTCGATCACGTCGTTGGCGTCGTAGTCGCTTTTGCCGTTTAGGAAGCGAGGGAGGTCTCTCATGATTCCGGAGGTAACGAGCGGGTATTCCAATCCGCCCGACTTCATGGAGTGAGGGAACCCGGCTGTCGCGAGCAAACCGTTGCAGAGACAGCGACGTCCCGAGCAATCTTCGGCGTCACCACCTTTTTTCAGGTAGTCGGCCTCTGGCTCGGCGGCGCATCTCCAGCCGATTTTGCCATCTTCTTTTTGGTAGGCGGTTCGCAGATACCCGTGCAGGCACGGTTGGCGTTCCCGCTCCGCTGCATCTCTGCCACCCTCTGTTCCGAGAAGGTCGAGAGTTTTGAAAGGATAACCAGTAGGGGAGCCTCTACCCTCGGTACGAGTCTTGAGTTGGTCCGCGACTGCGTAAGCGATGGCACGGCGGCGTACGGTGTTTTCCATGCCAGAGTCCGAACAAAAAGCGAATGCGGTTCCCACTTGGATTCCGCTCGCTCCGAGAGCCTCTGCATTCGCAAGGGAGGAAGCGTCGTCTTGTCCCCCAGCTAACCAGAAAGGTAGATTGAGGGCTTTGATTCGGTCCAAGTTCGCCTCGTCTTTGGGCCCGTAAACGGGGTCCTCGTTGCTTTCCACCTTCCAGCCTCGTGGTCCAGCGTTGTGGCCGCCGGCGATAGGTCCTTCCACAATAAAACCGTCAACTCCGCCGGAGCGGGCGAGGGACATGGCTAAAACGTGTGAGCTGATGATAGCTAGGAATTTCGGCCGCTCTATTTGGGCTCCATTTGTTTCGACGATTTTGGGGTCGAAGGGAAGCTGTACGTCGTCACCGTTTTCCACGTTCAATTTCAGTGAACATGCCTCGTGCTGGCAAAGTTGATCCATCAAGGCAGGAACGTCGCGAGGGATTCCCGCACCCATTAGCACCGCGTCGACTCCCGCGAGCAAAGCCCCGTAGAGGATGGGCAATGTGGGGGCTTGGATCTTTTCTAGTAGGTTGATTCCAACTGGCCCGGATGCTTTATGCTTCGCCAGCCAGACTTCGCAAAAAGAAGCGAAGGTAGCCAGTTCCAGCAGAGCTTTCGGTGGGTTAATGCTGAACATGGGTACTGGCTTGTAGGCCCCAGGCTTTTCAAGTCCATCGGCTTTGAACCAGCGATCGATCACGCGCTGGGCCAAGTTTTTGTCTGGGAAGCTTTCTGCGGCTTGGCGAATTGAGCCGTCGCGGTCCCCCTCCTGAAGTCTACAGGCAACAACGCGGTCGATCGCAGTACCGGAGACGACACCCATTTGGCCTCGGTTTGCGACTGCTCTGGCTAGTCGCCAACTAGAAATTGCGATGCCCATGCCGCCCTGGATGATCCGAGGCAGCGGGGTGGAGGTCAGATCTTTAACCATTGGGCAGACTTAGTAATAGCGGCGTTTCTAATACAGCGAATAAATGACAAAAATGTATTTATTAGTATTAGGAATAGGACTCAGCGCTCTGGCGAATAGTGGGCCGCGTCTAAGCGGGGTAGGCTGCAATTAAGCAGACTGGCTGGGTCTCAGGAAATGAGGCACCATCTCCCGCCAGTAACGGCCTCGATGAGCTCGACCATTCCAGTAATGGAGTCCGTGCCAAATCCCTTTGTCCCAGAGGATGCGGCTAAGATGCTCATTGTTGGCCCGGAATGGGTCTTCATCGCCAATGACTAGCGTGATTTCCATCTCACGAAGGGCCTTCATCTTTTGCTCGCAATTCAGGCCTGGGAGGAAATGGGTTGGCGTATTGAAGAAAACATCGTCGCAGTAGTAGCCGTCGAAGAGATTGCGGAAGTCGTCGACTTCTAGGGTCAGATCGAAGCGTCCTGAAAAGGCGATAAGCTTGTGGAATCGTTCGGGATGACGAAAAGCGATATTGGCGGCGTGAAAAGCTCCCAAACTGCATCCGTGCGAAATCGTTTTTTGACCCGGGTTTTTCAGCTCCATGAGAGGAAACACCTCGTCTAGGATATAGCTCTCGTAGCGTTCGTGGCGCTTGACGCGTCCGTGGGGATGGGCCCACCAGCAGTAGAAGCTCTCGGTGTCTATGCTGTCCACGCAATAGAGTTGCAGCTCCCCGGCTTCGATTTGCTCGCGAACTTGCTCCACCAGTCCCAAGTTTTCGTACTCGTAGAAGCGTCCTCCTCTCGTGGGAAAAACGAGAACCCGAGGGCCTGCTTTTCCAAAGACGAGCATCTCCATCTCCCTCTCTAGGCGAGGGCTCCACCACTTATGATATTCCCGATTCACTGTGCTTAACTTTACCAGATTTGCTATTTGGTTGGCGTGAAGAACTCGCGAAGTTCCTGCAACAGGCTCGTGTCTTCCTCTTTTTGACTAGCGTATTCGTGATGGCCGGCGGTCAAAGTGAAGAGCTGACGCACAGATTCCGGCAGGGCGTTGTAGATGGCGAATTGCCCAGGAGGAGCGACTGCGGGGTCAAAACGAGCGCATGCGAGGTGAGTGGCGGTTTTCATATACTTTGCGGTGGAGGCAGCGTCGAAAAAGGAAAGCGTTCGGGTCGCGGCGCCCGGATTCCGCTGCTCAAATTGTTGCACTCCGGAGCCGCTGCCGACGGTAGCAAGTTTCATGCGTAAGGGGTGGTGACCGAAGGTCGGAACGTTGGAATGCATGCGGGCAATTCGTTCCTCCCACGGAGCTGCCAGAGCATTGGTACCCCCAGAGAAGCTGATTCCTAGAAGGTTCGCGTTGCCGGCAGTCTCTGGAAAGAGCTCCAACATAGCGCTGACCCCCACCCAGATATCGTCCACACAACCGCCGATAATGTAGCGGTCTGGATCATCTATTTGGTGAATGACGTGCTGGTTTGGGTCGCTAGGAATTCCCGGGGCTCGACTGCGGCTAATCCCCCGTGAGCAAGGGAACAGCAAGGCAGCATCTTCGAAGGGCAGATGAGGATCGGGTTCGTCGCGGCCTCCGTAACCATGGCCGATGAGGAAACTTCTGCGTATCGGACTGTTTTCCGGCAGGAGCGCCCAACCGTTTATGGTGAAGGAGTCGGTTGATTGGTAACTCAAATCGTAGACCTTCCAGTTTCCCAACCGTTTGCCTGTGTCGCTCAAGCGGGGATCGGGCGATTGGTTGCGAGCTCGCTGGTAGCGGTTTTGCCAGAATTCGGCAAAGCCATCCGGTTCTGGTGGAGCTTCGATTGCCAGCAGGTCCTCTCGACTATAGCCGTAGCTAGGGTCGAACGGGTATCCGTGGTCTAGCTTTTTCCCATCGATGTAGATTGACGTCATCAGGTGCTCGATAGTTCAGAGGCGGATACATCGCGCAATCATGGAATGACGTTTCAGGCTAGCAGACAGGGTTTCGAATAGATCAGATCTGTAATTGGAAAATCAGTACGATTGAGGAGCGGTCTCTTGGTGAGTTCTGCCAAGCGTTTTTCAGTTTAGCTTTCGTTTTGTCTGATCCTAAAGTGAATAGTTGCCCTTCTCGTTTCGTCTGGTTCTCTATCGGTCATCCGATTTTTTTCATCCTCCTTAGATATGCGCCTCCAGACTCTCTCTTTTTTTAAACGATCTTTGGTAGCTACGGCTTTACTTCTCTCGGTCTTTATCCTCGGTTGTAGTACCGGCGAAAACGCATTTAGAGAGGGGGACTACACGGAAGCGGCCCGACTTTCCGCTGATCGTTTGTCTCGCAACGCCAACAACCAGAAGGCGGCAGAGGTTTTCCTGCGGGCATACCCGCAAGCTAGAGAGGAGTGGTTGGGCAAGCTCAAGTTGGCGAAAGCTGATCTGACCGATCCATTTCGCTTCGAGCGGATAGTGCTGGCTTACGAAACGCTGCAGGATCTATCCACGCTCGCTGCCATGACTCCGTACGCTGGCAAGAAAGGAATTGAAATCAATTATTACCACGCGGAATTGGAAGGAGCGAGGTTGGACGCTGCCCAAGCTCGCGAATCCGCTGGCGACGAGCTGATGGCCAGTGGCGATCTTTATCAGGCTCGGGAGGCTCACTACCACTATGAGGTCGCCTTGCGCTATGTCGGCTCTAGGCAGGACTTGCAGCAAAAGCTGTCGGAAGCCCTTCGTCAGGGAACTCTTTGGGTGGGCGTTGACGAGGTCGTAGGCGAGGGGCACGGAGTCAATCCTACTCGCTTGGCGACCGCTTTAATTGAGGTATTGCAAGAGCGGCCAATTCACCAGTTTGTACGTTTCGTACCGAGTTCCCAATTGGGTGAGTATCCGGCTTCTCGGTACTTGGAGTTGAGCATTGGGGAACTGTCTTTGTCCCGGACCGAGCGGGAGGTCGGCAAGCAAGAGTTCAGTCGGATTGTAAATCCCTCTGCGAACGCCAACGGGGCGGACCCGATCGAGGTTTTTGCAAAACTCTATAAACGGGAAAAGGCCGTTAGCGCGACCTGTCCAGTTAAGCTGCGAATATTCTCCGGTCCTGAAGGCGAGGCTGTCTACATTCGAAGCTTTGTAGGTCGGAGCAAGTGGAGCGCTCGTTGGGATTTGCTCGAGGGCGATCAGCGGGCAGTAGAGGGTCAGGAGCTCGAGTTTTCCGAGCCTGAAGATCCAGAGTTTGTGGACATGGCGGATCTTTTGGCCTTGTCGATCGCCGAGGAAACCCGGGACTTACTCTCTCGGCATTTTCGTGATTCCTAAGACCGGTCAGATTCGCTGAGCGTTTAAAGACGACAAGTCCAAAAAGGGCTTGCGGCCAAGAGGGTGTTGAGGGAGATGATCGAGGCAATGAGCAACTCTACCCCTTGCCTAACGCTCTTACTGGCCGGCTTTGCCCTTATGTCCCCTTGCTCGGGGCAGCCCAGATCTAATCTGAGTTCGGAACCTCTAGCTTTGGTGGGCTCCTCTGAATACGCCGGACCGCTCTTCGAAACGATCAGCTCGGAGCAATCGGGCCTGACGTCTATCAACGAATATAGCCATCCGGAAGCGTGGAAGCGTTATTGGCATCAGTACTACAATGGTAGCATCGGGACTGCCGCGATCGTGGGTGATGTTAATGGGGACGAATTGCCCGATATATATCTAGTCAGCAAAGATTCTGCGAATAGCTTGTATCTGAACTCTGGTGACTTCCGCTTTGAGGATGTGACAGAGTCGGCGGGAGTTGCGGGAACCAAAGGCTTCGGTTCGGGCGCCTCGTTTGTCGATATCGATAATGATGGCGATCTGGATCTCTACACTTGTTACGTGGGGTCTCCGAATCAGCTTTTCCTAAACGATGGGACTGGTAGATTCGATGACGTATCGGAGGAGTGGGGACTCGCAATCAATACAGGTACCAATTCTCCGTCGTTTGCGGATTTCGACTGTGATGGAGATATGGATCTCTATTTGCAGTGCAACTTTTTGGAGTCAGCCAATAAGCCAGAGGGGATGCCCGATCTGTTGCTGGAGAATGTGGGAGGACAGTTTGTAGACATCACCGAATCGGCTGGAATCCATGGTCGAGGTCAAGGGCACGCCGCGATCTGGTGGGATTTTAACGAAGACGGTTTACCGGACCTCTACGTGGCCAATGATTTCGAGCCCGCAGACAAGTTGTATCGAAATAATGGGGATAAAACATTTTCGGATGTTATCGAAGACGTCGTCGTAAGCGCTCCCTATTTCGGTATGGGTGCGGATCTGGGAGACATCAACAATGATGGGCACATTGATTTCATGGTCGCCGACATGGCTTCGCCCGACCACGTGAAGCACCATGTTTCTGTGGGCACCCAAGGCTCGTACTTGCTCGGAATATCGAAGACGAAAGTGAGCCAGTACATGTATAATATGTTGTCCCTGAAAATAGGGCCTAGCCAATTTGCGGAGGTTGCCCAGCTAGCCGGGCTGCAAGCGACAGGGTGGACCTGGGCGGTACGGTTGGTCGACATGGATAACGACGGAAGCTTGGACGCTTATTTTTCGACCGGTATGATCCGTGAGTTCCACAATACGGATCTATCAAACCGTATGGGTAACGCTCGTAGCGTGATGCAACGAATTCGAGCCTACGAAAATAGCCCGCCGCTGCTGGAAGACAACTTGGCATTTCGTAATCTAGGTTCGTTGGAGTTTGTCCCTGTAGGAGAAGAGTGGGGCTTGGATTTGAACGGGATTAGCTTTGCAGCAAGTTTTGCAGACTTCGATCGGGACGGAGATTTGGATTTGCTGATCAATAACCTTAACGCTCCGCCCACACTCTATCGTAATCGTAGCGTCCAAGGAAATCGTGTTGTAATCCGATTGGAAGGTTCTGAGAGCAATCGTTATGGATATGGCGCGAAAGTGACGGCTCGTTCCAACGGGCAGGTGCAGACGCGTGAATTGACCTCGACGCGTGGTTACATGTCTCAGGACGAAGCGATTGTTCATTTCTCATTTGAGGATGCGGAATCGATAGAGACTCTCCGGATCGACTGGCCTAGTGGAGCTTGTCAAGAAATCGAGAACCTCCCTCTGGGGACCTTTTATCGTATAAAAGAAGCGAATACGGAAGAAGAAGCTGAACCTGAACATCGGACCCTGTTTTCCATTAGTTCGATTGAGGTACCGGACGATACTGAAAGCGAGGAAGAGTTTTACGATGTATTTGGAAAGCAAGCTTTGCTACCGTTTGACGAAACGTGGGAAGGACCTTTTATCTCGACAGCTGATTTGGATGGTGACGGTTGGATGGATGTGGTTATGGGCGGATCAACCGGACAAGAGACTCGGGTCTTTAGAAACGATAATGGCAGCTCGCTCGAGCTCGTAGAGTCGGATGTATTTTACGACGACTACGATAGCGAAGACAGTGGCTTATCCTTTTTCGATTACGATTCGGATGGCGACCTAGATCTGCTCGTTTTGGCGGGGAGTATGGAGTTGGACGAAGGTAGCGAATTTTACAGAGACAGAATTTACCTTCAGGGGGAGGATCTCGAATTCGAAAAATTGGAATACGATTCGTTTCCCGCACCTTCGATTGCATCACGTGGGCATGCCTTTCTAGATGTCGATTCCGATGGCGATTTGGACCTCGTTATTGGAGGAGGGACAAACAAGGACGCGTATCCAAGTAGTGGGGATAATGCTGTTTGGTTGCGAACGGAGGAAGGTTTCGAGCTCGATGAGCTAAGCGACTTTAGCCGAGCTTTTGCGAAGTCTGGCAAGGTTTCGGAGTTGTTGTCTGTCGATGTCGATGCGGACGGCGACTTGGATTTGGTACAAGTGAACGATTGGGGTGTTCCTATCCTTTGGGAAAATCGTAGTTCGACTTTGCTTAGAAATGACGGAGCCATGCCTGCTCGTGACATGCATGGACTTTGGCGATCAGTGGAAAGCGGGGACTTTGATGGCGATGGTCGTATCGATATCGTGCTGGGAAACATAGGACAAAACTCGAAATACAAACCAAACTCCGAGGAGCCAGTGGCTTTGTTTTTTCAGAAGAGGGATGGTGTTGGAGCTCAGCTCTTGGCTGAAACGGTGGAAGGGGAGCTCAGGGCGATGGAGACTAGAAATATCGCCGCTAAATCTTTTGCAGCCGAAATAGCTGCAAATACCTCGACCTATGAAGAGTACGCTCGAAAAACGATAGAGGAGATTTTTCCAAACCTAGATACGGCGTTCGAGAAGTATTGGATGGTTGAGAACCGAAGCCTGCTATTGCTGCAGGTTGAAGACATGAAGTTCGAAATTCGAGAGTTGCCTCGAGAGGCTCAAATCGGGATCGCCAAAGATCTTCTGGTGGCGGACTTCAATCAGGATGGCTGGGATGATTTGGTGATCGCTCATGAACCACTGCCACCGAATTCATGGGCGGGTCGCCGACTGCGTGGACACATTAGCTTTTTGTTGGGTGGACCTAACGCAGAATTTACGGCCCTTATGCCTTACGATTCCGGTTTAGAATTGGAAGGTTACCCGAGGTCGCTGGGCTGCGCCGATTTGAATGGTGACGGAAATCTTGAATTGTTGGTGGGAACCTCCGAAGGACCGCTTGTGGTGTTCGAGCTTAATTGACAAATACCGCTTCAAGCAGCCTTGCCAACGATGGCTTTGCCGGCTCACAATTATCTTATCGTGCCTACCCCAACGCTTTTAAAACATATCTTTGGACTGCTAGCGGCCGTTTCCTTGGCAGCTTGCTTTTCGGCTCAAGAGAGCTCTTCGAAAGAGCTGATATCCGATAAGTTGGCCGCACTCCAAGAGAGTGGCCCATCCTACGAGATCCTCTCGGATCTGGCCCGGCTTTATCGCGATGAAGGCGATATGATGAATGCGGCCAAGTATTTCCATTTGGCGAGTTCTCATGAAGGCGCTGGTGCTGGTCTCTGGGTGGAATTGGCTCGAGTTTATATGACTGCTGGCAAGCTCGAGGGAGCGAATGCCGTCCTGAAAAAGGGGATGGAGTTGTTTCCGGATGCCGCGGAGCTACTCTACGTGCAGGCGAGCGCTTATGTGCTACAGGGCAAGACTCCTTCTGCAATCTATTCGATGCAGAAGGCTTCCAAGCTAGAACCAGAAAATCCCAAGTACTCCTACAAGCTTGCTGAGTTGCTTTTTCTGCGTGGAAACGAAGAGAGGGCGATGGCTATTTTGGATCCAATGCTAGAAATGGACGAACCTTACAAGGATGCGGTTCTGCTGCATTCGCAGATATTATTTGTATCCGATAGTCAACGACAGGGTATTCGGCAGGTCGAAAAGCTTTTCAAGAAGGATGAGGACGATCTTCGAGTGAAGGAAGCCCTTGTCGCCATGTTGTTGGAAAATGCCATGATCGAAGCGGAAGCTGGTCGCGTTAGCAGGGCTGTGAAAACTTTGGAAGATGCGAACGAGGTAGTTCCGGGCGAGCCGGATATTTTGCTCGGTCTCGCTTTACTCGAGCATGAGCAAGGAGAGCCTACCAAGGCGATTGATTATTGTATGGAGATTTTGGAACGGCATCCGAAGGATCTCAAAGCGTACGACTTCTTGGGGCGTCTTCAACGCGTAGAGGGAATGGCGGATAAAGCTGAGGCTACTTTCCGAAAAGGACTTGAGTTGGCTCGGGAGGCGGGCAGCAAGGAGTTCATCGAATCCTTCAACAAGTCGCTTAGCCCATTTGACTAGGTCTCTTTTTTAGGCTGATTGAGTGGTATTTCAAGAAAGCACCAGTCCGGCCGATATTTGTATGTAATCCCCACACGTAGATCGAGTGGCCAACCCCTTTATTCCCCATGGCCAACATCCTTTTAGTAGATTCCGACGAAGTGGCTCAAAAGGCCATGAGAGGCATCGTTTCGCGAGCAGGGCACCGCTTTGCTACTGTTGAGTCAGGGGCCGAGGCGTTTAAATTTATCCGGTCTAATATCAAAGTAGATTTGATTTATGTAGAGTTGCGGCTGAAGGGCGATAGCGGGCTCAGCTTCGTTCAACAGTTGAAGGCGGACAGTTTGCTGCGGCTGATACCGATCGTTGTGTACACAGGTTATCCGGAAAAGGAAGGTGTGCGGCAGGCTTTGGAATTCCGGGTGCAGAACGTATTACTCAAGCCTTATCTAGAGGAAGCGGTTTATGCGGAAATTTCGAAAGCCAGATCGGATCCTTGGTGGCAAAAGAGTTTTGAGGCCGGTCATTTGGATTGGGATCCCGAACGTTTGGAAGGTATGCTTTGCAAGTTGCGGGCCGGTTTGGCAGCGGGCCGTTCTACCTTTGAAAAGTGGAAGGTCAGCTCCGGACAACCAGCTGAGAAAGTGATCGCCTGGTTGAAGCAAGTATCCACCGTTGCGGGTAATGCAGGAGCTCATGCGGTTTCGTATTGCCTGGATGAGCTTTGTCTGAAGGCGTCTGTAGGTGAATGGCCCAGCGGCAAAGACAGTGCCGCTCCACTGGGCTTTGCTTCGGGGATGATTGACTGTTATCTCAATCCTGACGAAGTGCCCGATGGGTTTAAGACGGAGGAGGAGCAGAATTCAGAAGAAGAAGCTCGCGAGAGGGCCTATTGGTCTAATGCGTTTTTGGAAGATCGCTGTCCGGTTGTCGGAAGAGCTCAACTTGAAAAAGAATTGGATCGCTTGGCGAGTTGTCCAACTGCGGAGTCTATCGTCGCCGCGTTTAAGATGTCAGCAAATGGCAAGAGTACCTCCCTGGCTCCCTTGCTCGATTTGATTCAGAACGACCCCGGTTTGAGCTCAACGGTTTTGGGTGCGGCTAACAGACTGAAGAAGAGTGGCGATTCCGATCTAGGTAGCGACATCGAGGATACGCGTATAGCGGTAGGGCAGCTTGGCGAAAATCGGCTAGCAGTTATGGGAGGCGAGCTGGAAGCGGTCGAAGAACGTATGTTCGAGTTTGATAGGCATTCCAGCTGGAGATCCTTCCGTATGTTTCAACTGGGTACAGCAAGAATCGCAGCCTACATTTGCGATCAACTGGATTTGCCGGATCTTCGTTCGGCCGCCTACACGGCTGGCCTAGCGAGTGATATCGGTAGTCTTCTGCTGGCGCGTCTTCACCCCTACGCTTATCCAGCTATTCGTGATCATGTTAAGCAATTTGGACTGACCGAAGCTGCTGCGGAAAAACAATTTTTGACCTGCTCGACTCGGGAGCTCGCTCACTATTTCTCTGAAAAACAGGGTCTGCCGAAACGTATCGTTAATGTTTTGAAGTGGTTGGAGAATGTAGAGGACGCTCGGGTCGATAGGGAACTTGTGGCTGTGGTTTCTCTGGCCCGGCATTTGTGCGTGTTGAATAAGGTGGGGTATTGCGGACTCTCTAGTGAAGAAGAAACTGGGGGGCTATCCCACCGAGAGGATTGGCGTGTCTTGAGTAAACGTTTGTATCTAAATTTCGATATAGCGCGTTTCGAGAGACTCGTACGTTTGGAGTGCTCCGTGATCAAACGAGAGCTAAGTGGAGGACTCTCGTAGTCGCAATGTAATCAGAAGTAGGATACGAGTAAGAATTGGTAGACAACTGTAGAGCTAGGCGAAAAGCTGCGTTTATGGATTCGAAGGAAGAGAGCTTTTCGAAGGCTATTCTTGAAAGCATAGAGCGTCAGCCAGTCCTGCTGGGAGAGTTGCCAGAGGCGAAAATTTTGGAGTTGGGCACTTTCGATGAGCGTGGGCCGGTCCTGCTAGATTTTAGGCAGAAGCTAGGACATTTGTACGAAGATGCATTTTGGGCTCTCATGCAGTCCAGTCGACGTTACGAACCCATGGAGCGGAATATCCAGATATTCGGTCCGGAAGGAGCGACCTTGGGGGAGTTGGACTTTCTTCTCAAGGATTGTGAATCAGGCCGCTGGGTTCATGTGGAATTTGCGGTCAAGTTTTACCTAGCTTGGAGAGGCCACGACGGGTGTTGCCGCTTTATCGGTCCTGATCCTAGAGATTCCTGGGAATCTAAATTGGAACGCATGAAGGAGCGACAGCTTCGACTGGGCTTGAGCGAAGTGGGGGCTTCGTTTTTGAGTGAAACTTATGGAGTTGATGCTCTGGAAGTTAGGCAGCGAGTTTATGGAATAATCTTTCATCACATCAGCGATGTTAACTCTGAAGCTCCCGAAAGAGTCAGCTCGAATTACTCGAAAGGACGCTGGCTCTATCGCTCGCAATTGACGGAATTTCTCCCAAAGCCGGAAAATGTATGGGTGATTCCTAAATGTCTTTGGCCCTGTTCTATAACACCAGGTCTACTCAAACACCTGGAACAGTATCCCGCTGTTAAGTTACGTGAGTCAGCCAAGGATCACGCTATTATGATCTGGGATGACGCGAGATCGGAAAAGGTTTTCTTGCTGGAAGACTACTGGCCACAAGCCAGATTGAAGTAGTTCGCTGGAGTTTGGCATATTTTTCGAATATGGCTATAAACCCCTATTTAAAAAACGGGTATATAACTATTATTTTCCAAGTTTTGTGGCGGGGTCCCTCGCATATTCTGAAATCCTATTTTAAGGTGAACGTATGTTCGTCATTTGTGGGGGGAAATTCGCGGATATCTTGCGCGCGCTCTGCAGGCAGGCTCGGTTAGTACCGCCTGCCGGCTACGCTGTCTTCCACTTTCTTTTCGCCAAGGTGAAGATCCTGAAGGGTGACTGGCAGAAATCTGTTGTCGCAGCGTCGGTTTTAGTGAGCACCTTTGTCACTGCGGTCGCAGCTTCGGATCAAGTAAGCGGGGTGCCGTGGTATTCGGTTTACGAGCCGGAAATGACGGGTGCGAAGTACGAGATAACCAATCTCTCGCTAGATCCGTTGGGTAGGATGGTGGCAACTAGCGGGGAGAAGCTGTTGGTATATGATGGGGAACATTGGATCAGCTACGAACCCAAGTCCGAGGTTTACGATTCAGCTCCTGTTTTGTACGCAGCGACTCGAGGTCCAGATGGAAGGTTTTATTGCAGCAGCAATCTGGGGATCAGCCGCATCATCCTATCGGGAGATTATCGGTACGAGCTGGTTCCCATCGAGGGCGCTGAACGAACCGAGGATATGCATCTCCGCTACAGTTTTGTTCATGGGCCTTACGTTTACTTTTATGAGTACAGCGATATCGTGCGTTTTGATCCTGTATCAGGTACGATCGTATACGATGCGATTGAACGGCACGCCTCTTCTCAGTTTCTTCCCTTGGGCGAGGACATCTTAGAGTTCGGTACAGCTCTAAGTGTCTATCTGAATGATCCGGAAGGAGGTTCTACCGAGATTGATACGAGTTTGGTCAACGACGGGCGGTACGAGACGCGTACCGCAGCCCATTGGAACGGGCAAATTTATTTGGGAACGGATGCTGGGGTTAGTGTTGTGAAGGACGGGGTAGCAGTCCCTTGGGATTGTGAAATAAACGAGCTTGAGACCCGAAGCGTCGCCGCCATGACCCCGCTGTCTGATGACTACCTCGCGGTCTCGATCAAGTCGCAGGGCGTCTACGTCTTGGATTCCAAAGGACGGGTTGCTCAGTTGCTGGACCGCCAAATTGATCATCGTTTTGGCGATATTCGGAATCTTGTGAGCGTAGGGAATCATGTGCTTTGGGCCTCTTTCGGGCGCAGTGTAGTGCGTCTGGACTTGCTAAGTCCGCTAACCAATTATTCCGCCCTCATTCCCTATGCGACCATCTACCCCCGGTTCTTTGAGCATCGAGACAAATTGCATCTGGTTACTGGGGGCAAAATCGTCTCGGCCCAGTATTTCGAGGGTGGAGCTCTGAAAGGGTATAAGACTCTGTTTGATCAAGCGCCCGAAGCCATCGTTTCAGCTGTATCCACCGAAGATGGCATTGTTTGTACCGACTATGATTCTGTTTACTTACTTGGAGACGATGGCTCTGTCCAAACCATAGCTGAGCTCGACGAAATCAACTTAGTCGTACGGCCTGCAACTGAGGAGGGTTACCTTTTGGCTGCCGGGCCAACAGCGATTTACCTTCTCGAAAAAGTCAGTGGTGAATGGCGTTATAGCGGTAAGTCAGTGCCTTCTGATGGGCAGGTCATTTTCTCTGTCGAATTAGATGATGGAAGTGTCTGGTTGGAGCAAGGACCGGGCAGGTGTCTAAGAGTGGTGATTGATGAGGGAGCGATCCAGGCAACTCACTTTGGTACGGATGATGGACTTTATCCCTCATGGGTTAATATCTGGAAGTATGGCGACCAAATCTGCTTTGGAGCTGAGCAGATGTTAGAGGTTCTTACTTGGACCGAGGAGGGTGGTTTTGAGCCTTTTGTCCGAGATTCTTTTCCTTGGGTAAAGGATTTGAATGGCGTTACTCGCCCCGGGTTAGATACGAAAGGCAACCTGTGGGTGCCAACGAATGGATCGCAGCATGTAATCTTAAAACCAGACGCTTCCGGGACCTTTGAGGTGGATAGTACAAAGCTTTCCAAGCTGGAGGGAGAAATCATCATCAAAGCGATTCCACGCCAAAATGGATCGGTCTGGCTCATCGGGAGAAATCATGTTTACCACTATGATCCGCTTCGAGAAAATGGTGACGGCGGGAAGGGCGAGACTGTGGTCTACCAAGTTGAGCTGGTCAGAAACAACGAGGTCATTTATTCGCTCGACGACAAGAGGGAAGGGAAGCCGCTCGACCTACCATTTGCCAGCAATAAACTTCGTTTTCAGATAACGACTCCAAGTATTGGATACGTTGGTGATGTATCGCACGAGTATTTCTTAGATGGTGTTACTGAAACTTGGACCAAGGTGGCTACCTCTGGAGAGCTCCTTTTGCTCAATTTGCGCGAAGGCAATTACACACTCAAGGTTCGAACGCTTTTTGACGGGGTTCCAAGCGAAAGCGTAGATAAAATGAGCTTCACCATACGGCCTCCATGGTTTCGAAAGGATGCCGCCTATTTTGGATACGCTCTCGGTTCGATCGTGTTTGTTTTAGCGCTGGTCCATTTCTTCCGATTCAGATCCGAAAAGAAGAATAAGTTACTGCAGGTACTCGTACAGGAAAGGACAGAGGGGCTCCGCAAAGCGAACGAACGTCTAAACGACGCGAATCAGCAGCTCTATGAAATGTACGAAAAG
Source organism: Pelagicoccus albus (assembly GCF_014230145.1). NCBI lineage: Bacteria > Pseudomonadati > Verrucomicrobiota > Opitutia > Puniceicoccales > Pelagicoccaceae > Pelagicoccus > Pelagicoccus albus. The sequence continues at coordinate 504,082 of NZ_JACHVC010000012.1, read as the reverse complement.
ACCAAAGCAGCCGACCAGGCGAAAAGCACGTTTCTAGCTACGGTAAGCCACGAGATGCGTACACCTCTCAATTCTATCATTGGTCCTGCTGAACTGTTGATGGAGACGCAGAAAGGCGAATTCCAGCAAAAGTTCTTGGGACTCATAAAAGCGGCGGGATTGCATCTTTTGGAATTCATCGACGATGTTCTGGAGTTTAGCGCGTCCGAATCTACAGAAAGGCCTTTCGTGTACGAACCAGTACATGTGAAGCAACTGCTTCTTCAGATATCGGACTCGATGATGATCAAGGCGAATGAGCTAGGTGTCGCTCTAAATTTTGAATTTCAGGAAGATTGCCCAATGTATTGGAATGCGGATACGAAAGCAATTAACCAGATCGTAACGAACCTTCTCAACAATGCTTTCAAGTTTACCAAAGAAGGAAGTATCACGTTATCCGCCGGTGCCGAGCAGAACGATGCAGGTCAGCCTTTGCTTGTCATGAGCGTAAAAGACACTGGAATCGGAATCTCGAAGGATGAACAGGAGAGTATCTTTGAACCCTTCCATCAGGTTGAAAACACGTTTACGCGGCAATACGATGGAGCGGGGTTAGGCTTGGCGATTGTGAAGCAGATCGTGGATCGCATGGAGGGAGCGATCGTTTGCCAGAGTGAGTTGGGCGAAGGGTCCTGTTTTAGAGTTGCCCTGCCGTTAGTTGTCGCGAATGAGGAAGAGGAGGTTGGGTATCAGTTGCGAACTTCGGCGGGTGCCCTAGAGTTAGAGGGAAAGGCCATCCTGCTGGTTGACGACAATGTCCCGAACCGTGAGGTCGCCAAGGGAATCCTATCGCGATTTAAGTGTGAAGTGGTGGAAGCGGAAAATGGCAAGTCGGCTATCCTGCTGGCCAATTCGCGCAAGTTTGACCTGATCCTTATTGATATTCGCATGCCGGTGATGAGTGGACTCGAGGCGAGTAAGTGGATCCGAAATGAAGAGAACTTGAATGTGAAAACCCCGATTGTCGCCCTTTCGGCATTTCTGTCCGAGTCGGTCAAGATGCAGTGCGAGGAAGCCGGAATAGATGGATACTTGAGCAAGCCGGTGGTCCCAGAGGTTTTGGCTAATGTGATTTTCGAAAGCCTGAAAAAGGCGGGGTGATAATGCTGGAGCGTCGTGCTGGCAGGGATTCGTTTTAGGATGTGCGGGAGCCAGAAAGGGCCAATTGATTTCGATCTGTTTATGAGTATCTTATGGGGTTGATTTCCCGAGCTTTCCTCAACCCTCAACCCCATCGCATCATGAATTCCCCTGTCTCCGATCTTCTCGCAAAAAAATCAGTCTCTTTGCTTACCGTTAACCCTGACACTTCAGTGTTGGAGGCCGTTGAGATCATGAATCGGGTAAAGGTGGGCTGCGTAATGGTTATGCAGGATAAAGCCCTAGCGGGTATCTTCACCGAGAGAGATGTCTTGCGCCGAGTTGTGGCCCAAGGGGTCGATGCATCGCGAGTCGCAGTTTCAGAAGTTATGTCTAGCCAGCTCGTCACCATCGAGCCAAGCACAGAGGTTGGTCATGCCATGGATATCGTAAATGAAAACAAGGTCCGCCATTTACCTGTGTTGGAGGATGGCAGACTCATCGGGTTAATTTCGGCGGGGGACTTAAATCGCCACCTCACTGAAACCTTCCGTAAAGAGGCGGGCACACTTATGAGCTACCTGTCCGGAAGTGGTCTCGAAGTTTAGCTTCGCGTAATTCGTAAGCCCGTTTTGGAGACGCTTCAAGCCGCGAGACTAGCTAGCGGAATTGGTTGGGGCCTTCCATGTAGTCGTAGTCTTCTTCAGCCAGTCGCTTGCAGAGGAATTCCCTGTCGATCGAATGCGTCTTGCACAGCTCGTCTAGGGAATCGAAATGGTTCCGCAGGGCGGTGTTGATTACCCCGACGAGGAGGTTTGGGTCCATGGAATCTATTTTGCTCCAATCCATATGGGCACACTTTTTCGAGTCTCAAAGCATCCTTCAAGGTTCAATTCCTCGATTGGTTCAAAGCGTGCAGTCGAGTCAGGGCGGTGAGGAAAGCTTATGATATAGGTAAGAATAAATCGACATGACGGCTCGGTCTCGTATCCGTCCCCCTTATGTCCTCTTCCTCCCCGTCCTCGAATTTACCTCCCAGCCGCCTTGGTCTAATAAAAAAGATAGGGCCTGGCATCCTTATGGCGGGAGCGGCAATCGGCGTCTCTCACATCGTGCAATCGACGAGAGCCGGCGCGACCTATGGAATCGGTCTCGTTTGGTTGGTGTTGGCGGTTAACATTTTGAAGTATCCTTTTTTCGAGGCTGGCCATCGCTACACGGTGGCTACCGGCGAATCCCTTTTGCATGGCTATCGGAGGCTTGGTCCGGCTTTCCTCTACGCGTTTCTTTTGCTCAACACGTTTACGGCGGTTATCAGCATCGCAGGAACCTGTTTCGTGACGGCTATTCTCGCTCCCAAAGTCCCCGGGTTGGAGTGGTTGAGTCCGACTCACGTGAGCGCGATCCTGCTTATTTTCATCATTGGGCTAGTCAGTATCGGGCAATACAGGTGGCTCAGTCGGATCATCAAGCTGATGATGGTGGTGCTTTTCTTCGCGACCATCGCTGCCTTTTTCCGTTCGATTGGCGTTGCCAATGAGCCGACGGAAGGGTTCGTCCCGCCCGAGTTTTGGACCGCCGCGTCTCTTCCCTTTTTGGTCGCCCTGATGGGCTGGATGCCAGCTCCTATCGAATTGTCGGTTTGGCAATCGCTTTGGGTGCAGGCGTGCGAGAAGGAGAATCACGAGCGAACTAGTCGCCGGGAAGCTAGTTTCGATTTCCACATAGGCTATGTAATGACGACACTGCTCGCGGTGATGTTCGTGGCTCTCGGCGCTTGGGTCATGTACGGATCTGGCGAATCCTACGCTGCTTCGAGTGTGGGATTCACCAAGCAGTTTGTATCTTTGTACACTAGCAAGTTGGGGGCTTGGACTGCCCCTGTGATCTCGGCGGCCGCATTTACGACTCTGCTTTCCACGACCATCACGGTGGTGGATGCATACCCTCGCTCGTTGGCAGCGGCGATTCGAGTTGCCAAGCCCAGCTTGAAGGGCAGCGAGAGGATGTGGCATCTGGTTATGATGATTGGTGGCAGCATTGGGGGCTGGCTAATCATCGCTTATTCTGCCCAGAACCTTACGGCTTTGATCGATCTGATAACCACGGCGGCGTTTTTGACCGCCCCTGTTTTCGCCTACCTGAATTTACGCTTGGTGGCATCTGATCATCTACCAAAAGTGTTCCGTCCTGCTGCCTGGCAAGTCGTGCTTAGCTGGCTTGGCTTCGCCTATTTGACGGGTTTCTCGCTGCTGTTTTTCTGGCAGCGCTTCCTCAGTTGACTTCGCTAAGAATAGCCGAATTCAAGCGGGAGAGTTGAACGTTCCAGCGTTTATGTCTGGTTCTACACCTGTCGTCATCTCAGTTTGCGCGTTCGTCGCGTCGCTCATTTTTATACCCTATAAGTCAGAGGCCCAAGAGACCAACCTGCTTCTGGACTACATGCCGCCTGCACATGCTAAGCAGCTTGAGGAGTTGATGCCGGGGGCGGAGGTTCTTGGAGGAGGGGTTCGGTTTTTAGAACTCGAATCCGGAACCGGCGACCTAATTGAAGAGGGTGATCGAGTGGAAGCGATCTACACGGGCCGCTTTTTGGATGGGACTATTTTCAACCAGAAGACTGGGCGCTTCCACACTTACCATTTCGAGGTGGGGGCGGATCCCCGGCAGATTATCGAAGGTTGGGAAGTCGGGTTGCCGAAAATGCAAAACGGAGGGCGGTACCTATTGGGAATCCCTTCGCAATTGGCGTATAAGGACAAGGGGCGTCGAGGTCAGGTACCTCCCTTTGCTACTGTTACGTTTGAGATCAAGATACTGGACGTCGACTATCGTTAGAAGTACCTCGAATTAGCCTACAGTATCACTTTCCGAATACGTATTCGGAAATTACCTACTATCTTGTGGTGCTTGGCGGCATGGTAGCTGCTAGTGCATTGATGTGCCTTTTAGTAATCCCGCACCTTTCCACCTACTTCTGAAAAAATGGCCGACGGCCATCATTTGTTGGCTCGTTTCCCTTTCGATTCCGGTCTTTGCGGAGGAAGAGCCGCAATTTCCGGAGGACGTACAGATCCGCTACCATGTGCCGGTCCCCATGCGAGATGGGGTTGAGCTGGCGACTGATGTTTATTTGCCTGACTCCAGCGGCGGGCCCTTTCCGACCCTGTTTGTGCGGGATATCTACTCGAATGGAGCTTCCGCGGTCCGGCAGCGGTATGCGAAGCTGGCGACCGCTAGTGGCTACGCCTTTGTTTTTCAGATTTGCCGAGGGCGTTACGATTCGGAAGGCGACTGGTATCCATATTTTCAGGAGCAAAACGATGGCGATGATGGATTGAGTTGGATAGCCAAGCAGGAGTGGTCAGACGGGCAAGTGGGCATGTTTGGAAGCAGTTATCTCGCTTCTGTTCAGTGGCTGGCTGCTCTGAACGACAATCCAGCTCTCGTGGCTATCGCTCCGGGGGTTAGTCCGGGCAACTACTATCGGGATGTGGCTTATCCTGGGGGAGCCTTCTCGCTCCTAAGCCGAGCCAGCTGGGGTATCGGCTTGGCCGGATCTCGGACCATCATGTCGTATCCGATTTCTTGGGAGACCTCCGTCGAGCACCTGCCTTTGAAAACATTGGATAAATCGCTCGGTTTTGATGTCCGCCATTTTCAGGACTGGCTCGACCACCCAAATTACGACAGCTACTGGAAACCGTTGAATTTAGAGGTCCGGGCTCCGGAAATGTCTGTCCCGGCCTTGAATATTGGTGGTTGGTACGACGCGTTTTTACGCAGCACTATTGGTAGTTACGTGACCATGACCAAGGAGGCTAGAACCGAGCGAGCTCGCCAAAATCAGAGATTGGTGATTGGGCCTTGGCCACATGGTTGGAATCGCAAAACCACCACTGGCGATCTCGATTTTGGGCCGGATGCCCTGATTGATTGGGATCGCCTGCACTTGGACTGGTTCGATCACTGGCTGAAAGGGGAGGAAGTCGAAGAGCAGGCTCCTGTTCAGATTTTTGTTATGGGTGACAATGTATGGAGGGACGAATACGAATGGCCTTTGGCTAGAACCGAATACACTCCCTTTTATTTCCATGCAGATGGCTCTCTTGATTCTGTTACTCCGGAAGGCGAGGTATCGCCGCTTAGTTACGTCTACGACCCGACAGATCCGGTTCAAACCATCGGGGGCAACATCATGCGAACCCAAGTCAGGGGGCCGAGAGACCAACGTCCGCTCGATGATCGAAAGGATATCTTGCGGTTTTCGACTGCTCCCTTCGAAGAGAAAATGGAGATTACCGGGCCGCTGACAGTTAACCTCTACGCGAGTAGTTCTGCCAAGGATACCGATTTTATGGCGAAGTTGGTAGTTGTTCGCCCAGATGGATTCAGTTTCAATCTCGCTGACGGAGTCATAAGGGCTCGCTACCGACAGGGCTTCGAGCAGCCTGTGTTGATAGAGCCAGGAGAGGTATTGCTTTACGAGATCGATGTCTGGGCCACTAGCTATGTGCTTCAGCCTGGCGAGCGACTCCGGGTAGACATCACCAGCAGCAATTTCCCGCGCTTGAATAGAAATCCGAATACAGGAGCTGCATTTGGCGAAACGACAGAGATGCAGTCGGCCACACAGACTATCCATCTCAGCGAGACTTATCCGAGTCATATCGTTCTGCCTGTCATTCCGAAGAAAGACTAGAGTTTACCCCCAATTATTCGGGCCGCTTCGCTTTTTAGTTTGCAGGTTCGGCATTTTTCTGACCCCGATTATTTTGAACAAAGCCATTTGAAACCTCTCATGAAGTGCGAATCTTTTTACTCGAAGAAGCTGAATCTAGTACTGGAAGTAATGTCTGGAACGGTGACGGTGGACGATGTTATCGAGCTAAAATCGATTCCAGTGAAGGAGGGCGTCGTCAATGCGATGACTCGAGTTTTGGTCCTTTGCGATTCGGAGATAAAGCTCACGGTTAACGAGGCTTACACGATCGCTCCCAGATTAATGGAGGAGCTTCCCGAGTATTCGGGCACGCGAACAGCCTTGGTCGCTTCACGTGCTTCTTCGACTGCGGTCGGTTTCGTTTTGGCGAATCAACTATCCCGCGATCAGAGTTTGGGAACGTTTTCTACTTTGGGAGCGGCGATGAGTTTCTTGCATCTGACTTCCGAGGAATTGAGTCGAGAGTTCCCTCAATTTACCACGTTTTCGGAAGCCTACGCGGAGTAGCTTTTTGCGGTTTTTGACACCTCGGTGTGCGAAGGACCGAGGCGTTTAGGGATCGTGGTGGTACGATCCGAAATTGGCCCTACGACTAAGTACTTCCCCTGAAAAGTGGCGGTATTTTGGCGGCTTCGGCGCACTCTAGTCATAGGCGTGCCTCGCATCGCTAATCTCACCGCTCCGAATGGAATGGACGGTTGGTCGGCACTCCATCCCCTATCATTTTATACCCATACTCCGTTACTCCATGAAGCTTCTCAAGAATGCCTCCATGCTCGCCCTGTGCCTATTGGGATCGAGTCTTACCCTCACAGCTCAGACTCCCTCGTTTACCCGAGATGCCTCTGTGCACGACCCCTCTGTTATCAAGGTCGGGGATCGATTCTACGTCTATGGCTCGCACGGAGCATCCGCCTACACGGAGGATTTGATGAATTGGACGCAAGTGGCCGTTTCAATGACATCCGGTAACCCAGTTCACTTTACTAGCTGGAAGACAACTTTGTCGGAATTGGTCGAGTGGACCACCGCGGATACTCTTTGGGCTGCGGATGTGTATCAGTTGGACGATGGCAAGTACTACTATTACTACAATGTTTGGACGGACTATCTGAGCTACCGAAGCTATATGGGGGTAGCCGTTTCCGATACGATAGAAGGTCCCTACACCAATGTTGGCGAGATCCTGAAAGGTGGTACGAATGTAGCCGGCTTTGACCCAGCCTACGATCCGAACACCATCGACCCAACTTTGTACCGCGATACTGAGGACAATCTTTGGATGGTTTATGGGTCTTACTCGGGCGGTATTTTCGTACTGGAGATGGACGATACCACTGGGTTGCAAAAGCCAGGCCAGGAGTGGGGCACCAAGCTTTTGGATGGCCGCTATGGATCGATGGAAGGTCCTTTCATGGAGTACAATGAGGACACTGGTTACTACTACCTCTTCCTCTCTTTTGGCGGACTCGCCGCGGCGGACGGATACCAGATGCGGGTATTTAGATCCCAAAGTCCCAATGGTCCTTTCTACGATCCTTCCGGCACGGACATGTCTACTGCATCTTCTTCGACTTGGACCCAAAATGGCTTGAAGCTCGCGGGCGGTTGGCAGTTTAACGCAGTGGATGGCGAGGCGAATCAAAGCCCGACAGGCTACCTTTCGCCGGGGCATAATTCCGTAATGAAGGATCCCGCTAGCGGCAAGTGGTTCAACTTCTTCCATACCCGTTTCGTGGATCGCGGGGAAGCCCACGAGGTTCGGGTGCACCAGTTATTTTTCAATGAAGACGGTTGGCCGGTTATGGCTCCACATCGTTATGCGGGCGAGACGCAAGGCAGTTACTCAGTCGCTGATGTCTCTGGTTCTTACAAGGTCATCAACCACGGTAAAGACGTCACTCGGGAAGCCATTCCCAAGTACGCTACGGTGATCGGTTTGGCTGAAAGTGGCGGGCTTTCCGGCGCCAGCGGATCTTGGGAATTGGTAGACGGCCAAAACATTCGGATCACCATGGACGATGTCTTGTACAAAGGCGTAGTTTGCGAGCAGTGGGACAACGAAAACTCCATGTGGGTGATGGGATTCACAGCTGTTTCGCCTGACGGCGTTGCTATCTGGGGCAGCGAGGTCGCGATAGCGGACCGCACGGGAGACCTGGATCCGCCAGTGCTAGCGCAAATAGACGATACCGCATTGGCCATGGGCGAATCGCTAGATCTTGTTCTAACCAATTTAGCTCCAAATTCAGAGCTCACTCTCGTCTATAAGATTCTGCAAGGGCCGGAAGGCTTGGAAGTGGATTCTCTGACCGGAGCGATCACCTGGACTCCTTTGGTTTCGCAAATGGGACAAGCGTACCCGGTGCAAATTCAAGTCTACGATCTCATCGACCCGAGCTTGATGGATGAGGTTAATTTTTCCGTGTACGCATCGGGCGGATACGAGTTCGAGGAGCTTTTTGTGGATTTCACCTCCGCTGGGTCTGGAGGTATTCTAGACAACGCCGGTAAGAGCACTGGTTTGACCGCACGTCTCAGCGGGACGGGAACGAGTTACTCCAGCAACGATCCAAACTTAACTTTAGACGAGGAAAATGGGCATTTGACCTTGGCCTCGACAGAGACTGATTTCAACGGTCAGGCTGGAGTTGCCGCCGCTTCTGCAGTCGGACTTAAGCTATCAGAAATTGGATACACCGGAGCAGAAGACTTTTCTGTGCGTGCGGATTTCGGCCCTATCGAAGGGTTGGAAAATGTGGATCAGGTCGGCGTATTCGTCGGTTCGTCTGCGACCACATTGACGCGGGCTGGCATTTTCCAAGGAACCGCTGCTCAAGGGCTTGGCGTTCATACGCAAAATGGAACGGACGAAAGCGCTACCTTCGAGCTCTCCACCTACGATCTTAGCGATGGCTTGACGGTGACGATCGCCCGCGAAGCAGGCGAGTGGAGTTACTTGGTAGATGGAGTTGTGGTTAATCCACAATCCGCCAACGCTACCTTCCTCGATGCTTTGTCGGATCTCACGGTGGGCGTTTTCGCCATCAATCCTCTCAACACCAATAGCAAGACTGTGGCAGTCGAGTCGCTTCGCGTGGCGGTACTATCTGACCAGCCACGTGAGACGCTGATCCAGAAGTGGAGAACTGAAAACTTCGGCGCTTCTCCTGCGGAGGGCGTGGCAGGCAACAGCGACGACCCAGATGGAGATGGGCGAAGTAACCTCGTCGAATATGCCCTCGGCACCAATCCGCTCGTGGCGGATGGCGACCCGAATTGGAAGGTGGAGGTCGTGGATGGCAAGCTGGTGTGGACCATCAGTCAGATTGAGGACCCTGCTTTGACCTATGAAGTTAGGGCCAGCGAAACGCCTGCTCTTACCGATTCGGAACTCGTTTGGCGCAGCGGAGCGGGGAATAATCAAGCGGGCCCGGTGGAAGTGGACGCTGATTTGCCGAGCGGCTACGACGCCAAACTTTTCATGCAGCTCAGCGTCGATACCATCGAGGATTAGCGTCCCAGCTCCAAGGCAGCCAAAATGAAGGGGCCGACGCCATGAGCGTCGTCCCTGACAATCGGCTCGCTGATGTAGTAAGCGAAGCTTCCGTCGCGGTAGTGTGGCGTGCCGCCCAGTCCGGCACTGCCGCAAACCCCGTCGAGATGCACCTCGCCATCTTCGTCTACTGTGATTAGCTCGGCCAATACACCGTCGAATGCTTTTTCAGCTAGCTGTTGGTAGGAATTTGCAAGATAGCCGAGGCGAACTCCTTTGGCCGCAGCGTAGGCGAACATACAGGTTCCCGACGCCTCAAGGTAATTGCCTTTTGCCTCAGGGAGGTCGACGACCTGGTACCAGAGCCCGCTGTCATCTTGATGGGCCTCGAGCGCCTGCATGAGTCTTTTCAGGATGGCTTCGAGTTTGGCTATTCCATGGTGCCCCTCAGGCATTTGCTCCAAAGTGTCCACCAGCGCCATGGCGTACCAACCCATAGCTCGGGACCAGAAGTGAGGAGATAGGCCCGTCTCAGGATCCGCCCAAAGCTGTAGTTTGCTCTCGTCCCACGCGTGGTAGAGCAAGCCAGTTTCGGGGTCTCGGACCTTGCTCTCGATCAACACAAATTGCTTTACGATCTGGTCGAAGGCTTCCGCTGGTTCACCGAAGGTAGCCGCATAGCGAGCTTGGTAGGCAGCTCCCATGTAGAGCCCGTCCAGCCACATTTGCCATGGGTAGTAGCGTTTGTGCCAGTAGCCTCCCTCGCTTGTGGTAGGCTGCCACTTGAGCTGCGTCCGAAGGTCTTGCATGGCTTTGAGGTAGCGTGGATCGTCGTAGCGTTCGTAAAGGTCGAAGAGCAGCTTACCCGCATTGACGGAGTCTATATTGAAATCCCAAATGTGGTAATCTTTGATTGCTCCGTTTTCGTCGATGAGTTGGTCGACGTAGGTTTTGACATAGCTGTGCAATGGATCGCCGCCGTGCTTTTGGTGAACGGCTTCGACCGCTCCAAGTGCTAGGCCGTAAGTGTAGCCCCATTTTGGTTCGCTCAATCCCTTGTGCGGCCGCATTGCCCATGCTTCGGGGCTTCGCTTCATCAGCGACTCCGCCATCCGGATCGACCATGGCTGATCCGTGGCAACCGCATTTGCAGGGGTGTCGGCGTTTAGCTTAACCCCCAAAGAGCAGAGATGAGCTATAAAGATAAGTAGGGTGGGAAGGGGGATGTAACGTTTTAGCATGGGTAGGATTTGGTTTCGGGGTTCGGGAAATGTATCGGTTTACCAAATACCGGAATATCGATCTGTTTCCCGTATGTAGCCTAAAGGTAATCGAATAGCATGGTTTTGCGGTTACGGTACACGAGGGAAATCGATACGCGCCGGCAGGCGGCAGCTATTTACCCATGTACTAATTTTGTCGAGCTTTCTGGACGGGTGATGCGGCTTGGTGCAGGCTGCGATCACTGACTTATGGGTAAATCTGTTTTATTGGCAGGAGCGACGGGACTCGTGGGCTCCCAACTTCTGGAGCTCTTGCTCGCGGATGAGCGAATCGATTTGGTTCGATGCGTTAGCCGTCGCCCGCTTGAGGTAAAATCAGAGAAGCTCGAATCCGTAGTTGCCGGTTTTGATTCTATAGGAGAGCTAGCCGAGCTATTCGAGGTTGACACGGTGTTTTGCTGTCTCGGCACGACCATGAAAAAGGCCGGTTCGCGGGAAGCCTTTCGCAAAGTAGATTACGAGTATCCATTGTCGCTTGCCCGGCACGCTCGCCAAGCTGGAGTCGAGCGTTACGTTTTGGTTTCTGCTGCCGGTGCAGATCCGAATTCGCGGATATTCTATAATCGAACTAAGGGTGAAGTGGAGGCTTCTATCGAAGGACTTGGGTTTCCGTCGTTCGATATTTTGAGGCCTAGCTTATTACTCGGCAACCGTGATGAATCGCGGCTGGGAGAAGATTTAGCAAAAGCTGCGAGCCCCTTGCTAAACCTCATTTTGCGGGGACCACTCAGGAAATATAGGCCAATGCCCTCTAGTAAACTGGCAGCCGTAATGGCGGAGTTGCCTTTCAGCCCCATGGGAGGTAAACGTGTCTTCGAGAACGGTCAGATCTTCGAAATGTCGCAAACCGGCCAACCCGTGATAGACCGAACCTAGCCCATGTTTAAAGGAATCCTTATTTCCAAATCCGGAAGCGAACAAAGCGTTGGTTTTGCTCAACTAGACGAGTCCGACCTGCCAGAGGGAGATGTCTTGGTGGATGTCGACTGGTCCACTCTGAATTACAAAGATGCCTTGGCTATCACTGGTAAGGCACCCATCGTGAAGAAGTATCCCATGGTACCCGGTATCGATTTTGCGGGTACGGTTGCGCAAAGCGAAAATGCCTCCTACAAGCCCGGAGACCGAGTTATTTCTACTGGGTGGGGAATCGGAGAAAAGCGTTGGGGCGGCTTTGCCCAAAAAGCTCGAGTCGAGGGTGGAGGCTTGGTTCCGCTGCCTGCCGACTTGGACATGAGACAGGCTATGGGTATCGGCACGGCTGGCCTGACCGCTATGCTCTGCGTGATGAAGCTAGAGTCGCTCGGTCTAACACCTGAGAGTGGGGAAATTCTCGTAACCGGTGCTTCCGGCGGAGTAGGAAGCTTTGCGACCCTGTTGCTTGCTCGAAGAGGCTTTCAAGTGGCTGCGGCTACCGGGAGAAATGGCGAAGAGAGCTATCTTCGCAGGCTCGGGGCCAGTCGTATCGTCGACCGATCTGAACTAGCGATAAAAGGTCCGCTGGGCAGCGAAACGTGGGCAGGAGCCATCGATGTGGTAGGAAGCGAGGTATTGGCGAGTGTGCTTTCGCGGATTTGCTACGGTGGCGTAGTGGCCTGTTGCGGGCTCGCGGGTGGTATGGATCTTCCGGCTACCGTTGCCCCTTTTATCCTGCGTGGCGTCACTCTCGCCGGAGTGGATAGTGTGATGTGCGATCGCGTGACTCGCATGCTGGCTTGGCGTAGGCTTGCAAGAGATCTAGACCTAGGCCTGCTGGATCAGGTGGCGCAAGAGATCGCGTTTTCCGAAGTTATCGAAAAATCGCCGCACATGTTGGCAGGCGAATTGAGGGGTAGAGTAGTCTTTTCGATACCGAGTTGAACAGATCCTCAAAGATCGGCCTGCCGAGCGAACGTTGCTGCTTCTTCGACTAATCTTGTTGTAGGGCGTTCACCAGTGTAGAGCACGAATTGCTCTACTGCTTGCAGGGTCATGACTTCAGCTCCGGTAATCACTGCTTTTCCCAGCTCGCGAGCCAGTTTGATTAGTGGGGTCTCAGCGGGGAGAGCGACCACATCGAAGATCGCTTTTGCGGATGCAATTTGATCTTTCGTGAAGGCCAGATCTTCCGCTTCAGGCCCGCCTCGCATGCCGATAGGGGTAACGTTTATGAGCAGTTCGGGAGTTGAGTCTTCTTCCAACTGGGGCTTCCAATCGTAACCGTACTGTTTTGCGAGCGAAGGACCTTTTTCCGTGTTGCGGGCTATAATGCAGCCATTTTCGAATCCGCAATCTCGCAACGCACAAGCGACCGCTTTGGCCATTCCTCCACTGCCTAGCAGAGCGAAGTCCAGCTTCGGGTCGACGTCGTTAGTTTCCAACAGTGATCGGACCGCGGTATAGTCTGTGTTGTAGCCGACCAAATGATTATCTGTGTTTACGATAGTATTTACCGACTGAATACCCGCTGCGGAAGGATCGATTTCGTCGAGCATGGGCATGCAGTCTTCTTTGAACGGCATCGAGATTGCGCAGCCTCGAACGCTGAGGGCTCTGATACCTCCGATCGCTGCAGCGAGGTCTGTTGTGCTGAACGCCTTGTAGACGTAGTTTAGCCCCAGGGCTCGGTAGAGGTAGTTGTGCAAACGTGTACCCGTATTGCCGGGCCGGGCGGCGAGGGACATGCAGAGTTTTGTGTCTTTGGTGATGTAGTCAGTCATACAGCGGTTTGTTGGCTAGGAGCGTGGAAATTAGTTAATCCGAGTAGGGCGGTCTCTGCACGGATTTTTTGGCGGAATGATGTCATTAAAGAATTGTCAAATATCTGTATTCAAATAGCAGCATGTAGTGTATACTCTTCGCGAACGCCGTAGTTAGTTTCCGAATATGTCTCTCGCCTACAGTCCCGACCGTTCTAAGCCAGTACAGCTCGGCTGGTATTTCGATACGGACATACCGCAGAACCTCTCGCTGATGTTGGAGCAAAAAGCTCGCCGCCATCGCGATGCGCCAGGTTTCATATTCCCGTATCCGGACTATCGGGCAAATGGATCCAATTTCTCGTTCTTAGGATTTGATGAGTTGGCTATCGAGCAAAACGCTTGGGTGAACTACCTCTCTAATCGTGGGGTAAAGCAAGGAGATGTAGTCGTAGTTTGGCTACCGTATAGCGTAAGTCTCGTTACGGTGAGTTACGCCCTTTTTAAGATTGGGGCCCAAGCGGTGATTCTTGATCCCGAGTTTAACTGGAAGGTTGGCTATCGAGATTTACAGAAACTCGATCCACGGCACTTGGTGGGGACTCGCTCTAAACTTTATTATTCCAAGTTTTTCGGAAGTCCGGCAGTAGGTCCGGTCAATCGTATCGAAGTGGAAAATCCACAGAGCAAGGTTGGCTCGGGAATCCGCTCTTTCAAAGCTCGCTCCACATTTTGGGAAAAGCAAGGCGAGGTAACGTTGATGCGGACTGTGGGCCGACGTTGTCAAAAAGCTACTTTCGAGCACGACCAGCTTTGCCGTATGGCAGCCCTCTACAAGGATTGGTTTGGATTGCAGGGAGGTGATCGTTGTTTGCCGGGGAATCTGTTGGAAGCATTGCTCTTTCCCGCCGCTGGCTTGGCAAGCATGATGGTAGTCGATCACTTCTCAGATGAGAGTTACCAGACCGCAAAACTCGTCATGAAAGCGATGGCCCGTTTCGAGGTAGCTCTCGTTTCCGGAAATGCATCGTTCTGGAAAACGGTTTCGCTTTTGGCGGTACGAAAGGAATTCCCGCGCGAGGCTAAGTTCGAAGCGGTTGTGCGAGGAACGCATTATCAAGATTGCGATCTGGATACGCTCAACGCTGCCATGCTGGGAGTTTCGCTCAACCTCGTTTTCGGTTCCTACAACAGCCCCTTTCTCGCTTGTAGAAAATGGAGCCGGCGTAACGAACGGAAGCGAGAGCACGGATTTCGTGGCATTTACCTTGGCAAGCCGTTGCCGGGCTTGGACGTCATCACCCTCCCAACGGGAGAAATCCGTTGGGTGGAAGAGGAGGGGGCCTCTTCTGAAGTGGGCGAAATTGCCGTAGCGAAAAAGGACTTTGTGACATCGGACGAACCAAAGCTTTGGAAGCGATCTGGCGTGCTCGGATTCTTCGATCACGATGGCGAGCTCTGGTATTGCGGCGATACGGAGGATGCGATTGGCACCAGCTTTGGCGGATTTTGTCCGGTTCGTTGCGAAGCAATTTTCAATCAGCACCCAAGAGTTCAAAGGAGCATACTGATTGCCCTACAGAAGAACGGAAAAACGCGTCCTGGTTTGGTTGTGGAAACAAAGGTGGGCGAGCTTCCAAAACGCGGAGTCGAAGAGTCCCGTTTCAAAGCGGAACTTTTGCAGATCGCTGCGGATTGCGAGGAAACGGCTATCGTGCTGGATATCTTTTTCTCCGATAGCCTCCCTTTGGAGGATGGCGGACTTGAATCAGTAGACCGGAAGCGGTTGAGCAAAGAGTACTCCAAGCGGATTCGGCTCTAAATCGTAGCTCTCTCGTTGGGTCGCCGCTGTTAGGTGCTTGAGTAGGAGCGGTTCGAGTGACTCCGTCTTCCTGTTCTGAACGGAGCGAAAGGCTCGGGTGGAGAGGATCTCTGCGAAGTAAGTAGATGCCACTCTTTACGATAAAATGGGGTCCTAGAAAAGACAGGAGAGGGGCTGTGTATCCGTATTGATTTCAGAAAATGCAGTTTTCAGTTGGGATTGGGCTCTAATTTGCTGTGTGGCATGTTTGCGTGAAAAGGGACGAAAAATGATTCAGAGATTTAAGGATAATAATATAAAGTCTTTTTTAAGTTATTTGTTTTTTAGGTTTTCTCAAAAAATTGGAAATCGGATACAACGAAATCTTAATTTTAAAGGTGATTATCAGTTTGTGGATAGGATCCAGGGAGCTGACAAGGTAATGATTATCGTTGCAGGCTATAAGCCTGATTTGTGGGAGATGACAATACCGAGGATGATTAGGGCTGTTAAAGATGCCAAGATAGACGTGTGCATAGTGCAGCCGAAAGCCAATGAGAATTCGCCTAAGCTAATAGAGATCGCGGAAATGAACAGTTGGTCCTATTTGTGTACGGAGGAGAATAAGTTGTCCTTGGCTCAGAATATCGCGATAGATCTTCATAAGGATGCAAAGTATATTTACAAAGTAGATGAAGATATCTTTTTGCCTCAGGGGTTTGTCGATAGCTTCATGAGATATTATTCTATGTCTGATGACGCTGGTTATGACGGAGGCTTGTATGTGCCGCTTCTGAACGTAAATGGGCATACTTACATTAAGCTATTGGAGAAACTTGATTTGATCGATGACTATAGCGAGAAAATCGAAAGTCCCAAAAGCTCCTGTACTAATGTCAAGGCTCACTATGATCCAGAAGCGAGCTACTATTTGTGGAAAAATATCTTACCTTTCGATGAGACTGCTGAAAAGATTTTGAATAGTCCGACTGATATTTCGGTTTGTCCGCACAGATTTTCTATAGGAGCATTTATGATTACTCGAGAATTCTGGTCAGTTGTTGGAGGGTTTAAACAGAGTCCTTTAGAAGCTGTATTGGGTGTAGAGGAAGATCAAATCTGTGTTGATTGCTCGCGGCATTCAAAACCGATAGTTGTTTTTAATAATATACTGGTTGGGCATTTTAGCTTTGGTCCTCAAACGAAGTTTATGACAGAAAAGATTAATGAGCTAAAAGCTATTGATGAGGATTTGGTTGTAGGAGAATTGAATCATAAATGATGGCTGTAGCTGGTTTATTGGAGTCGACGGAATTCTCGGACCAGTTTTAAACAGGCACTTTTTTTGGGGGGTAGTGACGCAATTAACCCCCATGTTACCTTGCCGCCTTGCACTACTACTCTTTTTCCGCAATAAGGGAGGAAGTAGTTTTACCCCCCCCCCCACGCCCTATGATTTGTGCCCCGTCTTATCTGCGCAGCGGAATTGTATCTTCGAAACTTCTTCTCGGGTTTTGCTTCCTACTCGCAGTAGGATTTACCACCGCTCAATCATTGCCGCCTGAAATTGGCGATACGCTTGAACCCGAAGAATTCGTGCCGGATTTTTCCTATGCGGGCTATGGTTTTGGGACTAAGCCGATCCCTGCCTTTGAAGGGGTAACTCTGGACGTGACGGACTTTGGAGCTGTTCCGGATGACGCGATTGATGATACCGAAGCGGTGCAAGAGGCCTTGGCCAAAGCGAGAGAGCTACCGGAAGCGGTTCGGGTTCGTTTTCCAGCAGGCCGTTTTGTGCTGAACGAGATCTTGGAGCTTAACCGTAGCGATTTGCTTCTGTCTGGAGCAGGCGGCGGCGAAGGCGGGACAACTCTCTATTTTTCGCGACCACTCAACATGGTGGGGGATGCCGGCAAGCTCGACGAGCTTCGCACCTACCTTGAACGCTATGACAAACGTCAGCGGGAGCCGAAGCGGAACTTGGATGTTCTTTTTTCGGAGTATTCCTGGACAGGCGGTTTTGTTTGGGTAGGTCGTTCGGGGCACAGAGCGTTTCCGTATTTGGAAGAGCTGGATGAGCCGATTCCTGCGATAACGAAATCTGTATCTGGAAGCAGAGGTGAGTTAACGATCACGGTGGACGATGGATCCGGTCTTTCTACGGGCCAACGTATTCAGATTCTGTGGTACAATCGTGAAGGAGCTGAAGGGCCCCTGCTGAAGGAGATTTACGGTGAGACGGAGCTGGAGATAGGCTCGCATCATTGGAGTTTTCCTGATCGCCCCTTAGTGCGGCAACGGACTCAGGTTCTTGAGGTATCCGGAAACCAAGTTCGTATTGCCGACCCGCTTTTGCACAACATTTCCGAATCGGTGCCAGTTGAGTTGGCGGCATGGACTCCTTTGGAACGGGTAGGAATCGAAGACTTACGTTTCGAGTTTCCGGATAGCCACTTTTTTGGCCATCACGTAGAGCAGGGGTACAATGCCATCTACTTGACCGATTTGGTCGACGGCTGGGTTCGCGATGTTCGTTTTCTCAATGCAGATAGCGGAATTCTGACTTACGACAGCGCGAATCTGACTTTGCGAGATATCCAATCCCTAGGGGACCGGGAGGCTCATTATGCGGTGCATATGGGTAGCGTGCACAATGTATTGGCTGAGCGAGTACAGGTTTTCAATCCCGTTATCCACTCTCTCACCTTCAATACTCAGTCTACCCGTTGCGTTTATAAAGACGCACAGGTTTTCGCTGCGGCAGTGTTGGATCAGCATGCGGGTTCGAATCATCAGAATCTCTATGATAACGTTACCCTGCACCTGAGCGCTGAGAAGAAGGATGGAGACTGGATTTATCCTGTTTACGATGGTAGTGGAGCTGGCTACTGGCAGCCTGGTCACGGCCGGTTTAGCACGACTTGGAATTTGAGGGTGCTGGTAGAGGGAGGAATTGGAAGGGAAGAGACGGTGATCCTGCAGGGCTTGGCGGAAGGACCGGATGCCCGGGTTTTTGGCATCTCGGGCAACCGTGAGTTCGAGTTGGACTACTATCCGGCGCCGCTTCTCCGAGCTCTGAACCAACGCCTCGAATCCACACCCTCGCTCTACGAATTTCAGCTTCAAACCCGATTAGCTGAAGGAGAGAGCTGAGAAGCTTTAGCTTGGCGCTGATTTAGCTGTCCGCGCCCCGTGATGTATTTCTTCAAATTCGGAAACTCGACTGGAGTGAAGCGGGCCAAGCGAGGTCTGCTGGGATTGTGCTTGGCTGGTTTGTGCATGGTGCTGAGCGGCTGCGGAGGAAGCTCAGAGGGGGAAGGAGCTTTAGTGGTCGGTACCGAGGCCACTTATCCGCCCTTTGAGATGACCGATGATGCGGGCAATATCATCGGCTTCGATATCGATCTATTGAAAGCGGTTGCCCGGGCCACGGGCTTGGAAGTCGAGTTTCGAGATATGGATTTCGATTCGCTCGTTCCGGCTATCCAGGGAGGAAACATCGACATCGGCGCGTCCGGCATGTCTATCACTCCGCTCAGATTGAAGCAGATCGATTTTTCGGATCCCTACATCGAAGCCGGTTTGGTTGTCGCTGTGGGAGGCTCATCGCAAGGAATTACTGGTGTGGATGACTTGAAAGGAAAGAGAGTCGCGGTGCAGCAGGGCACAACCGGGGCGGCCAAGTCGGAGGAGCTTTTGGCCGCTGGCAAGATCGGCAGCCTCAAATATTTTCCCAATGTCTCCGTCGCCATGATGGAACTACTAAATGGCGCTGTGGACGCAGTGATTAATGACAAGCCCGTGACCCAAGCCTTCGTGGCGAAACATCCCGGAAAGATTAAGATCGTGGGCGGCACCTTGGCCAGCGACGAGTATGGCTTCGCTATCGCGAAGGGACGTGAGGAATTGTTGAGCCAGATCAACGAGGGATTGCGATTGGTCAAAGAGAGCGGCGAATTCGATGCCCTGATCGCCAAGTACTTTTCATCCGCTGAGGAGTAATGCTAGCGGACCTTTTTGAACATTTAGCCGGGAGCCTGCCCTATCTGCTCAAGGGCGCGATCTACACGGTCGTGGTCGCTCTATTGGCGATGGGACTCGGCTTCCTGCTGGGACTATTCGTTTGTTTGGGGAAGATCTCCAGTAAGCGAGCTTTGCGTGTTTTGTGTTCTGGATACATCGACATTTTTCGCGGCACGCCGCTTTTGGTGCAGATCCTGTTTATCTACTTTGGTTTCCCCAGTCTCTTGCAGCAAATACTTGGCAGACCGGTACCTTTCGACCCGCTTATCGCAGGCACAGTAGCATTTACTTTGAATGCGGCGGCTTACATGGCGGAGATCATTCGGGCGGGAATCGAATCGTTGGGAAAAGGGCAATTCGAAGCCTCGTATTCTCTCGGTATGAGCTATGGGCAAACCATGCGGCACGTCATCCTGCCGCAAGCGATCCGGCGCATGATACCCGCTTTCGGAAACGAGTTTGTGACCCTGCTCAAAGATACCTCGCTGCTTTCGGCAATCGCGGTGACGGAGATTGTTAAGGAGGGCCGTCTGTACATTTCCCGCACCTACGCCGCGTTTCCAACCTACTTCGCGATCGCCTTGGTCTACTTCGTCCTCACCTTCCTGGCAACGCGACTATTCAACGGATTGGAAAGGAGGATGAAGATCAGTGATTGAGGTCGAAAATCTGCATAAGTCCTTCGGCGACTTGGAAGTCCTGAAAGGGATCGATTGTCGAATCGAGGAGGGAGAAGTCGTATGTCTTATCGGTCCCTCCGGTTCAGGTAAGAGTACCCTGCTCCGCTGTATCAATCTCTTGGAGACGCCGACCTCGGGTGACATCAAGCTGGAAGGAAAGTCCTATCTCTCCAAGCCTAAGGAGGCTCGGGAGTTGCGGAGTCGAGTGGGCATGGTTTTCCAGCACTTCAATCTTTTCCCCCACCTAACTGCCCTCGAAAACGTGACTTTGGCTCCTCTCAAAGCACTCAAGCTATCCAAAGAGCAAGCGGAGGTAGAAGGCTTGAAGTTGCTCGAGCAAGTTGGGCTGGCCTCTAAGGCCTCGACTTATCCGGGGGCGTTATCGGGTGGCCAAAAACAGCGAGTCGCAATTGCCCGAGCTCTGGCGATGAAGCCCAAGGTCATGCTATTCGATGAGCCGACTTCTGCTCTCGATCCCGAAGTGGTGGGAGAGGTTTTGGCAGTCATGAAACGACTGGCCTTGGATGGTATGACCATGGTGGTGGTCACGCACGAGATGGGCTTTGCTCGCGAAGTCGCCAACCGCGTGGTCTTCATGGCGGACGGAAAGATCGTGGAAGAGGGCGAGGCGCGAACCTTCATGAGCGCTCCCCAGACGGAGAGAGCCAAAGCCTTTCTTAAGTCACAGCTCTAATCGCGAGGAATGGCCTCTTTAGCGAGGCCTTCCGCAGGGTCGATTAGGTGGAGGACATTCCGCGGTACAGGTCGACTACGCGCTGGCTTTGCTCGCGACGTGCGGTTTCCAAGGTCGATCTGGCGATCTTGTAGTCCTCGGACTCGCCCGGCGTGTTGCGGCAATGCTCTAGCAAGACCGCGTAGAGGAACTTGAAGGCGTCGCGTGGTTGGTGCATCTGATCCAGTGCGTCGATCAAGTCCTCGCTGGTAACCTCGTCATCGAAGAGGGCATCGAGTGAGTGGGCAGAAGCCTGTCCCCCGCCTTGGCAGTTTTTGAAGCGCCAGTTGCAAAGGTCGTAGAGCGATGTGCCGGTCCATTTGAGAGGATTTACAACATTCTGCTTATCTAAGCGGGCTTGGCGTTTGAATTCCGTATCTTCAGCCAGAAGCATCTGGCTCAGCTCGATGGGCAAAAGCATTTTGATGCCGATTCCTTCCTGTTGGAGGAACTTGTTGTTCAGCATGGGCCAAACGATCTGCTTAATCCTCTTGGCGTCTCCATTGACTAGCACCGGCTCGTCCACGCGGTCCACGAGCGTGATTAGGCTGGAGTAGCCCAGCTCTGAGAGAATGCCCAGCAGGCGTCCGGTCAGGTCGTAGCGGCTGTCTTGATCTCCCTTGGCTGGAAGGGGCTGGGAGGCTAGTTCGCTGGAGCTGACGTCCCATAGCTGCTGGGTGGTGGTGCCAGGCTCGCGGTGGAGGACGCGGATCTCGCGTTCGATTTGCTTGCCGCGCTTTCCGTTTTTCCAGCTGCGTTTGATCCAGAGATAACCGAGTCCAAGTCCGATCACTCCGCCTGCGAGGGCGGTGGCGATCCACTTCCAGCTAGGGGCTTCCAAGAAATACCAGCCCAGTCCGCCGACTGCTCCGGCTGCCAGAGGCAGCAGGGCCGCGAAACCGTGGGCGGACCTGTCCAAACCAGAGCCCACTCGAAGAAGCCGTAGTAGGCTGCTCCATCTATCGGCGGCGCGACCATGTTTTGGCTGATCGTAGAGCAGGGCCAAGGTTGCGAGATCGAGGCGACGCTGCTGGCTCATTTTCCGCAGGGTTTTCTTCCGCAGTTTGACTTGGGACTTGTCCTTGGAGACGAGGACACTGTCGATCAAGTCGGTTACCGCGAGGGAAAGGATGGCGTCTTGGTGGTCGGAAAGGCGTATGGCTCCCAGCGTCTTCTCCTCGGAGTCGGATTTCAGATTGCTGGCGAGCCGGTCCAGCATCGGATTCAGCTCATCGTAGGAGACGACCCATACCTTGTTGGAATCGCGGCCTGAGTTGAAGTCTGCGAGACGTCTTTGGATCATCAGGCGCATGGCCGTTTTTCCGGTACCCTTTTCACCGAATACGATGGTGGTACTCGGATTGGCGGGATCCCCGTAGATCTTCATGAAATCGGGGTGGGTGATGGCTGCCTCTAGCTTACGGTTGTAGACTGAGTCGTTGCGTGCTTCTTCCGCTTGGAAGGGGTGTTCGCTGAGTTTCCAGTGATTGAAAAATTGCTGCAGATCCATAAGAGTCGCTCCGGTAGCGGCAAGGTGGGCCGCTGGTTGAAGAAAGGCCACTCTGGGCGAGTCCTCCCGAATTGCAATCGAGCATTGAGGCTAGGGAGCTTTTAGCGACTTGTTAGCCTCGCTAGAGGGCGTGGGCGGCAATTCTTGCCTCGGAAGAAATTTGGCGTGCTCGGGTGCCAAACAGTCGATTTTCCACTTGGGACGAATGGGTCTCGAGGGGTGATGGGGGCGTCGAAATCAAAATGCAGGAACAGTATGAATACGTTTTAAATACTGTAAAAAATACTTATAACAGGATCCGTGGCGGTTTGGATGCTTGGTAGGCCCCGGCAGGGGAACCCTGTCGAAGTAATAACCAAACAACTAAGAACCAATGAATGGAATAAACGGGTATGGTGATCAGAACATGATCCAATTCGCCCGCATGCGGGAGCAGCAGAACTTTGCTTCCCAGGCGGACTCGGATGGAGATGGTTCGATTAGCCAAACTGAGTTTTCGAGCGCGCTGTCTAGTATCAGCGACTCGGATACTAGTTCATCCATGTCGTTCGGTGACTACGATACCGACGGCGATGGACTGCTGAGCCAATCCGAGGCGAGTGCAGTCGATCAAAGCTATGCCCAGGATATGGGCATAATGCGCATGGCAGGAATGCAGATGCGTGGAATGGGCGGTTCTCCTGATATGTTCAGCGATTTGCAGGACATGATGGGAACTGAAGAAAACGCGGATGGCATATCTGCGGATTCGTTTAGCGAATTGCTAACTGATCATGGCGTTTCCGCCGAGCAAGCTGAGAGCTTGTTCAGTGAATTCGACACGGATGGGGATGGCATCTTGAGCGAAACGGAACTGGCCACTGCGGAAGAGAACCAAGCGGGAGCTATGGCAGGGGGGCCTCCTCCGGGACCTCCTCCGGGACCTCCTCCATCGGGAGCAAGCGAGGAGTTATTCAGCGATCTAGAGTCGCTTCTCGACGTCTCCAGTGAGGAATCTGGAGTTTCGGAATCATCGTTTAGTGAATTGTTGTCCGAAAAGGGATTGGATTCCGAAACGATAGATTCGCTCTTCGGAGAGCTCGATGCAGACGGGGATGGCTCGATCAGCGAAGCTGAAATAGCCAGTGCCAAAGAGACGATGCTTGGCGGCGTCGAGGGCATGGCCTCCACGAGTAGCGAGTCTTCCGAAGAAGCTGAGGAAACCTTCGATTCTTTGGATACCAATGAGGACGGTTTCATTAGCCAGGAGGAGTTCGAGGCCGGAATGCCCAGCTTCGGGCAAGAACAGGAACAAGGCTTCCAGATGGGGGCAGGACTTCGTGAGCGCATGCAAGGCGTTTACGGCAGGTCTATGCAGTCCATGGAAGGCGGTGGTTTTGGCTCGAGCATGCTGGGTGGCAGGATCGAGGCAACCGCCTAGTCTGACGGAGCGTTCCTTCTTTGCAGGGGAAGGAACGCTTTTCCTTTTGCAAAAAAGCCTCCTCCGGATTCGGAGGAGGCTCTTTTTGTCTCAAAGGTTGCCAAATCTGTAATCGAAATTTGGATATAGGCCGAGCTGGATCGGGGGGAGTTCAGCAGGCTCCCCCCGATTGTCTCCAACGCTCTCTACAGACGTATGGTGACAGCTTTGGTCTCAGTGTAGAGGTCTATAGCCTCTTTTCCCATCTCTCTACCCCAGCCCGATTGTTTGTACCCTCCAAACGGAAGCGCCGCGTCGAAAATATTATAGCAGTTTATCCAAACGTTTCCGGCCCGGATTACGTTGGCGACCGAGTGGGCCTTGCTGACGTCACGAGTCCAGATACCGGCTGCCAATCCGAAGTCGGTGCCGTTTGCCGCAGCTGCTACGTCTTCGATGCCTTTGAATGGCATGGCGCAGACGACTGGGCCAAAAATCTCTTCTTGGACAATTCGCATGTCGCTGCGTGTATCCACGAAAACCGTTGGCTCTACGAAGTACCCAGTATCTCCGAATCGATTACCTCCGGTTACTGCTCGCGCTCCTTGTTGTTTGCCAGAGTCGAGGAAGCCGCTGACACGGTTGAATTGATCTGTGGATACGAGTGGTCCCATCTGTGTCGCAGCGTCTAGGCCGTTGCCTACTTTGATGTTTTGGGCGAACTCGGCCACGCCTTCTACGACCTTGTCGAAGATGCTTTCTTGAACCATGAGGCGCGAACCGGCGCAGCAGCATTGGCCGTGGTTAAAGAAGATAGCGCTGGCGGCTCCCGGAATGGCGAGGTCCAGATCCGCGTCGTCCAATATGATATTGGGCGACTTGCCTCCCAGTTCGAGGGTGACCTTCTTGAGGTTTGTCTCGCCGGCGGCTTTGACGATGAGGCGGCCAATGTCGGTCGATCCAGTGAAGGCTATCTTGTCCACGTCTGGATGGGCGGCTAGGGGAGCACCTGCGGTTTCTCCGAAGCCAGTAACAATATTGACGACTCCCTTAGGAAGGCCGGCTTCCATCATGAGCTCGCCGAGTCGGATGGCGGAAAGTGGAGTTTCTTCTGCTGGTTTCAGCACGATGGTACAGCCTGTGGCGAGGGCGGGACCGAGCTTCCAAGCAGCCATGAGGAGCGGGAAGTTCCATGGGATGATCTGCCCGACTACGCCGACCGGCTCTTTTTTGGTATAGGTGTGGAATTGCTCACCTGGCATGTAAGGGACAGAGATGGAGATGCTGTCGCCATTGATCTTGGTCGCCCAACCAGCCATGTAGCGGAAAAGGTCGACGGCGAGGGCGACGTCTGCCGCTTTGGCGACGGTGATTGGCTTGCCGTTATCCAAGGCTTCTAGCTCTGCGAATTGGTCGGCGTTTTCCTCCAGCAGGTCCGCTATTTTCCAGATGATCTTGCTGCGATCCGAGGGTGTCATGCGTGCCCAAGGTCCGCTCTCGAAGGCGCGTCGAGCTGCTTTAACGGCTAGGTCGATATCTGCGGCCTGACCATCGGTCACTCGAGCGATGACTTCCTCGGTGGCAGGGTTTCGGACTTCGAAGGTTCCTCCCGACACGGAGTCTTGCCACTCGCCGTCGATGAGCAGCTTTTTCGGGGTGGAGAGGTATAGATCGTTTTTAGAGCTGATGGAGTATTGGGATTCTAGGGTACTATTCATACTTATTTTTGGGTTGATGGGGTGATGCTGATTTCCAGAGGACTCGCCCCGCGAATGTTCTGTCAGACGAGCGACAGGACGGCCTCCTTCGTTTCGCACGCATTTAGCACCGGTGGTGCCAACCGCTGGTTTTCTCATCGAGTTTGGACTGCCTGCCCAACGTAAGTAGCCAAGCATCAAGGAGAACTGATATAGATAATTAGGACGGATAATGGGATCGACTTATTCTGGCTGGCGCTGCAAGGTGTTGCATAATCCAGCAGTCGGCCGTGCAAACGCCGTTGCGTGCAACACCCCAAACCCAATTACCATGATTTCATCAACCGCGTTGTCGCGAGTTCGACAGAAGTTTTTAGCAGACGGAAATATCGAAGCGGGAATTGTGTCTGCCCCCATTCTGAGATCTTGGAAACGTTGCTCTAATGTCGGGCTTGTATCGGAGGAAACGCCTAGCTCTCAGGTTCTGACCGCTTCTGAACTAAGGAACGCCATGGAGAGAGATGAAACTCTACTTCGTCTTAGCCGCCCCGAAATCGAAGGATTATATGCAAACGCCAAAGCGACCGGCAGCATTATCATTCTGACGGATCGGGATGGATTGATTTTAGATACGATCGGAGACGCTGGTTTTTCGGAAAAGGCGGCCCGCGTATCGCTCCAGCCGGGAGTATCTTGGGGCGAGACTTCTAACGGCACGAATGCGATCGGAACCGCGATCATGGAGAGGGGGCCGGTGGCAGTGCACGGGTCGGAGCACTACTTTGACAAGCAGAGTATTCTAAGTTGTGCAGCTGCTCCCATATTAAGTCCTTTTGGCGACTTGATCGGCGTGCTCGATATCTCAGGACATGCGAGGACCTTGCACACGCATGCGGAAGGGTTGATTCGTCTTTCAGTTAATCAAATCGAGCACCGTCTCTTCGAAAGGGATTTCGATCGATTTCGTATCCTTAGATTCCATACGGATGCGGCAATGGTGGGGACGGTGAGAGAAGGACTGCTCGCGTTTGAAGGAGATGTGCTGGCGGCGGCCAATCGTAGGGGGCTCGCTTCGCTTGGATTAGACTGGGAAGCTATTGGTAGAAAGAAATTTGGGGAATTGTTCTCCTCGAAAGTTTCCCCTTCAAATGAAGATTCGGTAATTCGTAGCCGGGAAGGACAGAGATTTCATGGCCGGATTCGGGAAACCGGAAGAGCACATAAAACTTCGGTTTTCTTCTCACAAACTCCAGTCCAGAGGCCAATCGTCCGAAGCGTTGAACCTTATTTTGATGAGGACACGGGGCTTGCCCTGAAAAGAGCAGTGCGGCTAACGGATGGGAACGTGCCTGTTCTGATTCATGGCGAAACTGGCACAGGTAAGGAGATATTCGCTAGGGCCATACACGGACTTTGCGCCCGCAAGAATAAGCCGTTTGTTGCGGTCAATTGCGCAGCCTTGCCGGAGTCGCTCATAGAGTCGGAGCTATTTGGATACGAAGAAGGCGCTTACACTGGAGCTCGCAAGAAGGGGTCTCTCGGGCTGTTGCGCGAGGCTCATGGAGGGGTGCTCTTTTTGGATGAGATCGGTGATATGCCAATTAGCATGCAGGCTCGTTTATTGCGGGCTTTACAGGAACGCGAAGTTCGGCCCTTAGGGAGTTCCAAGTCTGTACCTGTTGATTTCTGTTTGCTTTGCGCGACGCATCGTAACCTGAGGGAATTGTCGCAGTCTGGTTCTTTTCGTTCCGACCTCTATTACCGGATAGCCCAATATACTGTATCCCTTAAGCCAGTACGTGATTTGTCGAATCGCCGCAATATCTTGGATGTTTTTTGGAGGCAGCTGGGCGGTCGTGAGCGGTCGGTTGTTTTGGATGAAAAGGTGAGAGACTCTTTGGTATCGTACGATTGGCCTGGGAATTTTAGAGAATTTGTAAGTGCTCTCCAAGCCTTACTCGTATTGGCCGAGTCGGGGGAGATTTTGTCCGTTGATGCGTTGCCGGCCCATTTGAGGCAAGTCGCTGAGGAGTATTCAGAAAATGGAAACAGCAAGAGAGAGCCTGGTGCGCAAAAGTCTTTGAAGTGTTTGACCAAGGACCTGATGCAGAAAACTCTAGACGAGTGCTCGGGAAATGTTTCTCAAGCGGCTCGCAAGTTAGGTGTGAATCGTAGCACCCTTTACCGAAGGTTGAAATTCGCTGACAATTGAGGCTTCGAGCAACGGGGAAGGGACCGATAGCCTAGGTTCGCAACATCAGGGTGGCGCGGAATTCGCATTTTCGGAGACTATGAGTATTCCGAAAACCAAATACATTCCACCCGTGGTCTTGATTGTCGGAGCCATCGTCTTGGCGCTTGTCTTCTCTGAAGACGAGTTGAGGGGCAAAGCATCCTACTATTCTGATGCTCTTCAAGGAAGCCCTACAGCGAGCGGTGAACCCTATGATCCTGGCGAGTATACAGCGGCCCACAGAGAGTTAGACTTCGGTACTGAAGTCGAGGTGACATATCCGGAGACGGGCGAATCCGTTATTGTTGTCATCAATGACCGAGGACCACACACGGATGATCGAATTATCGATTTGTCCAAGGCCGCGGCCCAAGAAATAGGCTTGATTGACGATGGAGTCGGTACGGTAGAGCTGCGGCCGCTCGATTAGTGGTCTTGCGCATTGCAGAACTGACCGTGCGAATTTCAAGAGTGTGACGCTTGTGTCTGACTTTTTCCCCGTTGTTGAAGTTTGCTTTACTTTGAGTTCTTAGATTTTTGAAATAAAAATTCATCCGTTATCTGGATACGAATTCGTTCAAAAGCCTGCACAATCTCTCGATGTCATTCGCTTGATGATCTGCTGAGAGGATAATTCGATTGATCGTATGCCCGCTATGAGCGGGATATTCGAAGCTAGTGATGAGGGTATCTAGCTCCTCTAGATATCGAGAGATTCCCTCGCAATCGCAGGTGTACGCAGGATGGCCTTGATTGCGGTGGAGCCACGATATTCCGACCGTCCCCCTTTCGAATACAGCTAGATTTTCCTGCAGTTTCTCGAATTGAGTCCTCCTAAGGGCTACTGTCTCCAGTAAGGTTTGCAGACTCGCTGGTGAAGCAGGGGAGGCGCTCGAGTAGATCGGGTTTTTCTTCAGGTCCGAAATCCTTTTTGACGATGCCAAAACAACTCCGGCTTGTGTGGCCAATCCCTTGTTGAGCGATCCGCAAACGATCAGCTCTGTTGGCTCAAGTTTTCGAAGCGCATGGCTGGAGCCTATCCCGTCTTCTCCTATGACTCCGAACCCGTGGGAATCGTCCACCACAAGAATGAGGCGATCCAGAGGGAGCTTCGCCAGTTCGCTAAAGCTTGGATAGTGAAGACCTCTGAAGTCTATGCTGTCCAACATAACAACGGGGGGAAGGGCATCTGTTTCCTCTTTGTTCAGTTTTTCGCGGAGGGTTTCGAAATCGAGCGATAATTTCTCCGTGAAACCATTGCTCAGGGACGCGTGCGCTCCCTTCACTTGATAGGTGGTGTGACCCTTGGCGGCCAAGGTTTGGCAGACTAATTGGCTCGCTAGATATCCGGATGAGAGCGTCAGGGCTTCTTCATGCCCGAGCCAGTCTGCCAGCAGAGATTCTACTTCGTTGTACACGGGAAACCTAACGTTCGCTTCCCGTGAGGCACCGTAGGCGGTTCCGAACCTGAGAACGTTCTCGATGTAACGCTCTTGGAATTCGGGAAGCGTTTGTAGGCCAAGATAAGCGGTGCCGCCGAAGTAGTTCCAAATTTTTCCCTCTGCAGAGGCTGTTCGGGTTAAGGGTGCATTCAAGTCGATGGGTTCCACGCTGCGGTTTTGCTAAGGTCTTTTAAACAAGGGTTTTGCTCGAATCGGTTAGGGAATTATTTGAGTTGGGAGCAGTTTTTTTGCCCAGTCAGTTTTGTCTCTCTTTTTCGTAAGGCCCCTCAGTGAGCTTCTTCCTACATTGACCTCAGGCCTAGAGAGTGTCATGGGAAAGGTCCCCTTTATGATGAACCGTTTCCTGAGGCGAATCGTTCTGTCCTGCTGGCTTGCAGCCACTGCTCTTTCGTTGGGGCAGAGCGAATTCGATCAAGCTCCAGCTTTGAGGTCCGTCCTTCTGACCTTGGACCAATTCATGATGGCTGGGAAAGAAGGGGACCCTCGCCGAGGCGCCAATCTTCTGGATCGCTACGAGTACAGTCCCCGCAAGGTAGAGCGAGGCGTGGATGAATTTTACGAGGAGCATCAAGAGCTTTTGGTCGGCTACGTTTCGATGTCCCGTGACATCTATGGTTATGAGATTCAAGAAAACGGATATCGGGGGCCAAATCTCGTATTGGAAGGAAGAGTTGAAACTCGAGCTGGATTTAGCCATGAGTTCTCCGCGAGACTGGTGCTTCGAGATCAGCGCTGGAGAATCCTGACACTGGAGATTGATTAGCCCAATGCTGGGACCCTCTCATGTTGATTTCTGGGGTCTAAGGGACTTCATGAGTAATTTAGACTAGGGCTTGGCTTAACGGGTCTTAAGCCTGAGACCTACATTGGGTTTATCGGTCCTTTTAGCCTTTCACTCAGGGGTGAGTCCTTCAAAGGTATGTGTCTTCGCCTAGGCCTCCTCCTTACTGGGCGTAAGAATAACCATTAACCTAAGCCTAGACTTACTGGATAGACATGTATCCTTGTGAAAGACGTTCTGAACTCCTCGACAAACTAACCATCGGAATCTCCGCCTACAATAATTGGCCTGGCCTAAAGCTGACCTTGCAGAAGCTTGTGGAAGTAGGCTTGGGGGATGTCAAAATGGTGATTGTGGATGATGGATCGAAAAAGCCCATCGATTTCGATTTGTCTGAGTTTCCCATGGATATCGTCTTCAAGCGCTACGAGGAATCGAGGGGATGTGTCTTCCAGCGTAACAATATCGGTTCCATGGTGGAGACCGATTATTATCTGAGTATCGATGACGACGCGTATCCGGTTAATGGAGATATTTGCGATGTCATCGAGTCGATGGAGAAGGATCTAGACATTTCGGTGATGGCTTTGGACGTTCGTGGACCGAAGGATAGCTTTGAACTCCATGTAGACGCGTACGAGCTGAGGGAGGTGCGTTACTTTGTGCTTTGTGGCTGTTTGATTCGTACTGACCATTTCAAGAAATCAGGCGGTTTCCAAAATCCAGACGAACTTGGCTGGATATATAATGAAGAGCTGGATTATTCGATTCGGTGCTGGAGGGATGGGCACAAGATTGTCTTAGATCGACGCTTTGTACTTGTGCATGACAGAGAGCTCGTGGATGGAGAGGATTCCTATAAGTCCAATTGCTATGCACGGGGCTTAGGTTATCTGCACGGCCGCTATTTCACTGGAGCGGTTTCGCTATACAAGTTTCTCAAAATGCCTTTCATGCTAGCCTTGAGTTGCAGGACGCGTCCTTTCTGGCTCAGCAGCCTTGGAGCATTTATCAAAAGCTATCGAGTGGGAGTGGAGCACCGGACACGTGATTCCAGAATCTTTCGAGGCAAGGATCTTTGGAAGTGGGACAGGCTGGATTTGCCACCCTTCGCCTGACCTTCGGCTGAAGCCGTTTCCTAGCTGGCAGATCCGCCGGCGATTTCTGAGCGAGCGTCCTCCTTAAGGACTCTTCCGACTTTGCAGGGGTTTCCGTAGGCGACAGTGTCCGGCGGAATGTCCCGAGTCACTACGCTGCCAGCGCCGATGGTCGCTCCATTGCCGATAGTGACGCCCGGCATGATGATGCACCCACCGCCGATCCAGACGTCGTTTCCGATGTGTATTGGTTTAGTGGTTCCGAGGTGCTTGGCGCGCTCCGCTATGTCGATAGGATGTAGCGCGGTGTAGAACTGGACATTGGGAGCGATGAAGACGTTGTCGCCGACCGTGATCTTACCGCAATCTAGGATCACGAGGTTGAAGTTGATGAAGACGTTGTTTCCGAAATGAGTGTTGAAGCCGTAGTCGATGCGGATGGGTTTCTCCATGTGGACGTTGTTGCCGACGCTACCGAAAATCTGGCGCTGGAGCTCTTGTTTTTTATCAACTTCCCTGGGGCCAAGGGCATTGAATTCGTCGACTCGTTCTCGTGTGACATAGCGTACTTCGACTAGCTCGGGGTCGTTAATCCAGTAGGGCTCGCCCGCCACCATTTTCTCTCTCTCTGTCGCCATTTTCTTTGTCCGCTGAATTTCGGGGAAACGTGGCTATTGCTGGCTTCAATTGAGTTATCGAGCAATGGAAAACGGGAGTCTTCTCGCTGTCATTTACTTCAACCGTTAAGGGGGCGCTCAGGGGGAGTGGTAGAAATTTGAAGCAGGCTAGAATCGGGTAAAGTAATCCATACGCTCCGATCTCAGGAAAGCCGATACGGCGACCTCCCCGCCGCGTTGGGCTGATTAAGAGCCTAGAGGCTTTCTATGAAATTCCTAATGCCGTTCAAAAGCATTTGGGTTGCGAGAATTACAAGCACCATCCCCATCAGCCGTTCGAGCGCCCTTGATCCGCGTTCGCCGATCAGCTTCATTAAGCGGGAAGAGGCGAGCAGGATGCTTGTGGCGGCCAGCCATGCTAACACCAATGCTACGGTCCAATCCCAAATAAGCTCAGGCTGGGATGAGCTCAATAGAAGCAATACGGCGATGGTCGAAGGCCCGGCTGTCATTGGAACCGCCAAGGGCACGATGAACGGCTCGTCGCGCTCCGTATCCTCGGAGTGCGACGCTGGACTCGGGAAAATCATCTTCAGCGAAATGATGAATAGCAGAATTCCTCCAGCGATATTCAGGGAAGGTTGCGTTAGGCCGAGGAAGGCCAAGATGGCGTTGCCCGCGAAAAGGAAACCTGCCAAAATGACCAAGGCGATCAGGAGCTCTCTCGTTACGACTTTGGTCCTTCGATTCGGGTCCAGATTTGAAAGCACCCCGTGAAACACTGGCACGTTCCCAATCGGGTCCATGATGAGGAAAAGTGTAACGGCTGCTGATAAAATATTGCTCCAGTGCATACTTAACTAAGGAGCCTAGCCTCTTTTTGCCGCATGGCTAGCGCCCTTTGGCAGAATGAGATTTACCCGTCCTGCAACACGCTCATGAGGGATCGAAGATCGAGGGGAGCCGTATACATGGCCAAGCCGCCATCTTTGTCCCGTGGCCAATCTTCTTTCGGTCGATCCCAGTAGAGCTCCAAGCCGTTTTGGTCCGGATCGCGCAGATATATGGCCTCGCTAACTCCATGGTCGGCAGCTCCGTCCAAAGGTATCTTTGCGTCTTGCAAACGCTTTACCGCATCGGCGAGGGCGGCTCGAGTCGGATATAGAATTGCAAAGTGGTACAAGCCGGTGGTGCCGAATGAAGGAGCCGGGCCGCTTTTGCTCTCCCAGCAGTTTAGGCCGATCTGGTGATGGTAGCCACCAGCGGAAACGAAAGCCGCGTCCGATCCAAACCGTTGGGTTAGCTCGAAGCCGAGCACGCCTTGGTAGAAATCGAGGGAGCGTTCCAGATTAGCGACCTTCAAATGGACGTGCCCGATTGTGGTGCCTGGATGGATGGATTCGGTTTTCATAGTGGCTGAATCCACGTTTGAGATGAATATCAGATTGCTGGGTGGGGCCGTCTTTGTTGGCGTTCGAGAGAGAATATACCCGAGGCCGATCGATTGTGTCGCTCTCAGTGTTGGAGGATAGTCTTACGTGTTCAAGGGGGCTGCTCGCAGTTCCGTAGGAGAACTGCTCGGTTCAAAATGGGGGAGGGGTGGAGGAATGTAAGATTGAGGCAAACGATCAGCTTTCGTATCCTCCGGTTTCGGTTTTTGAAATCCCCTAACCCCAGAGCCAATGAAATCGCTTAAGACTTGTCTCGTCGCCGTCTTAGTGGCGGCTATTTTTCCCCTGCAAGAGGTCGTTTGTATTGAGAACGGCAGCTTTGAAGATGGCATCAGTGGATGGTCACCTTTCTTGTGGACTGATTATACGGAAGGCCCGTTTTTGTGGAGCTACGACTGGCCAGGCTTAGAGTATCCTTATGATTATATAACAATCCCACTGTTCAGCGATCCTACGGAAGGCTTTGTCACCAATCCCGCATCTACTCTGAGCCCTTCTGGGAGCATGTTGCAGTTGTATTATACGGAACCGACATTGTGGTACCATATCACAAGCCCAGATCATGAATTGTGGATCATGCGTCCTGTAGAGTACGGCTTCGGGTTCTATCAAGACATTGAATTGGAAAAGGGAGAAATCCTTTCTGGCTGGGCGAGGTTTGATACGACGGCTTACGAACGTGATAGATCGCACGCGACGGTGGCGGTTAATGACTCTGTCGTCTGGTCGGTAGGGGCGTCAGATTTTTCTAAGCCCTGGCCAAGTTTGGATGTTGGTGATAGTGGATGGCAGTACTGGTCGTTCTACGCCTCTAGCAGTGGCACCTATCGTCTGTCATTGGATCTTTATGGTGACTTTGGTGATTCGAGTACCGCTTACTTCGATACTATCAAAGTTACGGTGCCGGATTCGAACTTAGGAATGAGCTTCATAATATCCTTGTTTGTATTGTTTGTTGCAATTGGCAGAAAACGAAATCGGAGAAATTGACCTCGCTGTATTCAGAAAGCTCTAGACTAGCCAGGCTTCGGCCCATTATCGGGGTGCGTAAGGGTAAGGACGATGTCTCAACTGGTAGTCTTGGAAACCGCTTTCGCTCGCGAAATTCACGATACCGGTTATCTTGTATTTTCCTCTAACTCCAAAATTCAACCTTATGTATTTATGAAACGGTTACCCCTTGCTGTTGTGTCGGCTTTTATCGCTTTTGCCTCTCTCCTAGCCCCGCTAGCGGAGTCTATCGAGAACGGAAGTTTTGAAGATCGTATTAATGGTTGGAACGTGTTCCTTTGGGCCAATGGCGGCTCTTCAAGCACCTTGATTAATTGGGATACTGGTGAAACCGATTATCCATTCTCCTATAATACCATCAGCTTGTTTACAGACTCTTCAGAAGGGTTTGTGTCCACACCCGCTTCGACGCTCGGAAGCTCTGGTAACATGCTCCAGCTCTATTCTACCCAAGCGTCCGATTTTTGGATCGATTTTCTTGATCCCTTGGGAAGTCAGTGGGGGCTAGGAATCGCTTACTACGGATTTGGCCTTTATCAGGACATCGCACTGGAAAAGGGTGAGCGCGTTTCTGGCTGGGCTCGGTTTGAGACCAATGATTATCCTCCGTTTGATGCGGATCAGGCGACTGTTAGTATCGATGGCAGTTTGCTTTGGGAACAAAGCGTTTTAGATGT
This sequence comes from Pelagicoccus albus, assembly GCF_014230145.1. Lineage (NCBI taxonomy): Bacteria > Pseudomonadati > Verrucomicrobiota > Opitutia > Puniceicoccales > Pelagicoccaceae > Pelagicoccus > Pelagicoccus albus. The sequence goes on along the minus strand of NZ_JACHVC010000012.1, from coordinate 469,607 downwards.
AGAGAATTCGTATTATATAAATGGATATTTTATCCCTCTCGGAGGAGTCGGCGACTGGCAAAATTGGTCCTTTGTAGCTCCTGCAGATGGTATCTACCGTATAGCTCTTGGTTTGTACGGAGACGATCAAGAATCTAGCACTGCCTACTTTGACGAGATCAAAGTATCCGTGCCGGATTCGTCCTCCACGCTCGGATTTGTATCAGCTCTCCTTCTTCTGGCTGTGGCTCGATACAAGGTTCGAAAACAATAGAATCTAGCCCAGTCCATACATTACCCGCTACTATAAATCGAAATATGTCGATATGTTCCTTGACGCTGACCTAGAGCTGTATTTATTTAGGTTTCGATGAACGTAGTGGAAGTGACGAAAGCCTTAGCGAACGAGACTCGTTTCGACATAGTGCGCTGGCTCGGAGACCCGGAGGGAAATTTCCGACCACACAAAGACGGGAAGGATTTTTCGGACGGGGTGTGCGTTGCGGTTATCCAAGAAAAGACGGGGATGTCCCAATCAACCACCTCCCACTATTTGTCCATTTTGCAGCGAAGCGATTTGGTGGTACCAGTACGGATTGGAAAATGGACTTACTACAGCCGCAATGAAGCAACGATCAAGGCATACATCAAAGAGCTCAAGACTCAGCTCTAGCACGTTCTTTTTTACAGGATACAAATCGAAATACCTAGATATTTAAATAAACGCCAATCAGGAGAAAACAATAAGCGCTTTATGAATACAAACGCTGAGAAAACTGAAAAGATAGCCTTCGTAGGAGTTGGTCGTATGGGCGCGAATATGGCGCGTCGCCTCAAGGATTGCGGGTACGAAATTACTGCGGTCAATGATTCAGATAAGGAGCAAGCTTCGTCACTGGCTGCCGAACTCGGAGCCAAATGCTGTGAAAGTTTGGCGGAGCTGACCTCTCTGGCCGATGTGATCTTTACAGTGGTTAGCAACGACGCTGCGATGCTCAAAATTTTCAAGGGAGACGGAGATAACCTTTTGCAGGGAGCAGCCGGAAAGATCTTCGTGAATTGCGCTACCTTGACTCCGAAAATTCAGATGGAAATCGCTGAGGCTGCTGAGGAGGCGGGAGCGAATGCCATAGAGGGGTCAATGGCTTCCAGCATAAGCCAAGCTCGCGAAGGCACTCTCTACCTCATGATCGGGGGCAAGGAATCTGTATTCGAAAAAGTAAGACCAATTCTGGAGCTTATGAGTGTGAACTTGAAGCACATCGGTGGCCTAGGGAAAGCGTCCCAAATGAAGGCTCTGGTCAATATGGTCATGAATATCAACACAGCTGGTTTGGCGGAAGGGCTTGGGCTCGCGGATGCCTTGGGACTGGACTTGAAGATGGTGTGCGAGGTTTTTGCTCAGACGGGAGCGAACAGCAGAGTGCTAGAGACAGACGCTGAGGATATGATTAATCGTGACCACGATGCCTGGTTTATGGCGGAACATGCTGCGAAAGACAGTGGTATAGCCAAAGCTCTCGCTGATGGAGCCGGAGTCACGCTTCCTTTGAATGACGCGACTAAGGCGCAGTACGATAAGCTTACGAAGATCGGAAAGGGGCAGATGGATAAATCCGCTATTTCGGAACTCACTTTCAAGGATCGCAGCTAACCGACTCGTTTGCTAATTCACACTGCTGCGGACTATTCGGAAACCCTAAACCAACCCAATAATATATGAGCCAAATAATCCCCTTAATAAGTTCTGGTGTCAGTGGACCGCTTGGAGTGCTACATCTTCCGCGACTCTGGCAAAAGGTATCCCTCGAGCTCGCTGGCAAGCTCAACAGCGACTACCCTGGTATCGGCGCTGGATACGATCAAATGGTGCTCGACGCCCTCGGAATCGCTAACGCATATTTTCTCGCGTTCATGAAAAGCAAGCCCAGCTATCCTCAGCTCGAAGCTTGATTACTTGAGCAGAAAGGCGGCGCTTTGGACGCTGAAGCTGTATCAAAGCTCAATGCAAGTATCGTTGGCTACAACCATTCTGACGATGTCCGTAAGGAAATTCTTTCCGCCTGCGGCCTAGAGGACGACGGCAGTATTCTCGATGCGGTCAATTTGAACAACCTTGATGACTGGCAGGCTTTTCACGCCGATGTGATAGTCGGCTAATTGGATTTTCCCGAGCCCAGGAACACACCAACCAATTGTACTATCGAGCCCTGTCGGGAGAACCGGCAGGGCTTTTTGCGTTCGGTTTGAATCTGGGCCTCGGTTGAGGTTTCGCGTTGCCATGAATATAGTGTCAAAAAGTCGACCCATGGGGCATTTCCCCCTCTAATGCTGTAGACAGGTTTCAGTAGTACGTTTAATTAGAATAAGGCGATAGGGCAGGTGTCATTTCCCTAAATCGCCTATTTAACCCCACATTCTGAATGAATGTCGCTGTCTTAAAGAGTTTATCCCTCTGTTTTAAGACGCCGAGCTCCTTGATGGATCGACGATTGCAGGCGCGTACCTGTGCGGAGCTAAACGGAAGGTTGGTCCATGCCTTTTACGTTTATCCTTCCTTTTTCATAACCATCCTTTGGACCAGCAGCTATGCCGACGACCATCCTCGCATGCTTTATGGGATGATCGAGCTTTCTTGTGTGGGCTTGATTTGGCGTGTTTCGACTATGTTGAGGATACGTTCGATGCTGCTGCATCGAAGCAACCAGTGGATTTGGGAAATCGCTGGCAGTATCATTCTTATCGCAGCTCCAGTCGGGGTGATGTGCTCGCATGCAATTCTTGAATACGGCTTCGGTACTTGGGAGTTTCTCATTATCCTGATTTGGAGTGTTGGGGCTTCGGTGGGGGGCATGGTGACGTTTCAGCCAAACTTTAGGTTGTCGCTCGTGCATCAGGCGGTGGTGCTTCCTCCACCGTTTGTTACTAGCCTTTTTGTCGGAAGTGAGCGAGGAATCGCTTATGCCTATGCGAACGCTTTGCTTTTCGTTTTTCTCTTGGCGCAAGGCTATCGATTTTATCGAAATTATCGAGCCGGGGAGTTGGCTCGAATGCAGGAGGCCGAGCGCATGCGAGAGCTGCGTTTGGCTAAAAGGGAGGCGGAGCAAGCGAACTCTGCCAAGACGAGATTTCTCTCTGCCATGAGTCATGAAATAAGAACTCCCATGCATGGAATCATAGGCATGGCTCATTTGCTGGGTGGTACCAAATTGGATACAGCTCAGAAGGAGTATTTGGAGACCATTCAGAGTTCTTCCGAGAGTCTACTTAGTTTGCTGAACGATGTGCTAGACCTTGCGAAGATAGAAGCTGGCAAAATGTCTTTGGACTCCGCTGCCTGCGATGCAGCGAGCTTGGTCGTTCAGTCCTGTCGCACCTTCCAAGCCTCAGCGAATTTGAAAGGATTAGATCTGAAGTGGCAGGTTCCTGAACACCCTGTCTTGGTCGTAGCGGATCCAACGCGACTACGTCAGATCTTATTAAACCTTATTGGGAACGCAGTCAAATTCACCGAGGCGGGAGAGGTTTTAGTAGGTTTGGAAACGAAAGCAGTAGACGAGAAGACTGTGAAGTTAGCATTCTCTGTTCAGGACTCGGGTCCAGGCATCGAACCGGAGCACCGGGAAGAGATCTTCAAGGCTTTCTCGCAAGGGGCTCAGAATCCTCAGGCGACTCAAAAGGGCACAGGCTTGGGGCTATCCATTAGCAACCGTTTGGCGCATATGATGGGCGGATCGCTTCGAATCGAGGAGAGCGCTGAACCCGGAGCGTGCTTCGTTTTCGAAGCTGAGTTCGCGATTGCTCGCGTTTCCACCGAGCGAGGAGCTGACACCGCAGACTCATCGTCGCATCAAGGTCGATCGATGCGTCTGTTGTTGGCGGAAGATCACCCGGTAAACCGAAGACTCGCCTTGGCTCTTCTCAAGCGTGAGGGACACAGTGTAGACGTTGCAGTGGATGGCGTCGAAGCAGTGGAAGCGTATCAAGAGAACAGTTACGATGCCATTTTGATGGATGTGCAAATGCCGAGGTTGGGTGGTGTCGAAGCAACCCTGCAAATTAGGGATTTAGAGAAAAAACATGGTCTTAGGAAAACTCCCATATTCGCTCTGACTGCGGGTGTCATGGCGGAAGACCGGGAGGCTTTTAAATCTGCGGGCATCGACGCCTACTTGGGAAAGCCTTTCAAGCCCCACGAGTTAAAGGCTTTGCTTCAACAGGTACCCATTGGCGAGTAGTGGTCGTCGCTTGTCGGGCCTATTAGAACCTCCTTACTATCAGGCTTTGAAATTTTGATGAGCTCTTGCCTTGGTGGCATGAAGCTGCAGAGTGTAGTCACTCTCCGATGGGCTTTCCCCAAGTCCGTCCATCCCTCAGAACTCACCCCAAGGAATCCCAATGTCTGTGACTTTTAAGTCTCCAATCGCTGCCAATCTGTATCCATTTTTCTCTAGGTTTACTGCACTTCTCTTTTTGATCGCTCTTTGCGCTAGCTCGCTTGTGCGAGTAGAGGCGCAAATTGATCGCCGAGCGGTTGTCCAAAGGCATTCTGTACACAACACGCGGGTAGATCCAGAGAGCGCGCTTACACTTGGTAATGGGGACTTCGCTTTGACGGTTGATGTCACCGGTCTACAGGGGCTTGAGCGTGTTTACTACGACAATGGGCTCCCATTGGAGACCAGAAACACTTGGACTTGGCATTCGTTTCCGAACACGGATGGACTCACCTTGCAGGATGCGATGGGTACCGTCGATTTTCATGGGCGCTCCATTGAGTATCCTATCAAGCAACGTTCTCCAGCCGCAGCTTATTTCAGGGAAAATCCACATCCCATGCCACTAGGGCAATTTGCTTTCACTTACCATGGTGAGCCGCTTCGAACTGAAGATATCTCCGCGATCGACCAAACGCTTGATCTTTGGACAGGTAAGGTGACTAGTCGTTTGCTCGTGCAGGGCCAACCATTAGAAGTGGTAACAGTTGCTGATGGAAAAGAGGTGCGGTTCGCGGTTGAAGCAAAGTCGCCTTTGATAGAGTCAGGCGTGCTGGAAGTTCGGATACGTTTTCCATATTCCTACAGAACCTCGGTGGCGCATAAGCCTCCCTTTATTTGGGAACAACCGGATCGCCATACAAGCGAGCTTGCAGAGCAAACCGATAATCATGTTCGGATTCGGCGCTCGGCTGATGAGACTGAGTATTTGGTTGATATAGCTTGGGAAACGAAATCGCAGTTAAGGCGTGAACAGGATCACGACTTTCGTTTGGGTTCGACCGGAGGCGACACTCTCAGGTTTTCGGTAGCGTTTTCTGATGAGCGTCATCCTATTGAGGTAGCGGGATTCGAAGAGGTTAAAGCAAGTTCTGCTAAGGGCTGGGCGAGTTATTGGTCCGAAGGGGGAATGATTGATTTAGGTTCAGCTAAGGATCCTCGAGCTGCTGAGCTAGAGCGGCGCGTCATCCAATCCCTTTATTTGATGAGAGTGAATTACGCCGGATCGATGCCTCCAGCCGAGTCGGGCTTGCAGCACCTGACTTGGTTCGGGAAGCACCATAGCGAGGTTTATTTCATTCATGCCGCACAGTTCTACCAGTGGGGTCATGTGGACCTTCTTGAGAAGGGATTGAGCTGGTACCGGTCGATCATGCCGAGAGCGATAGAATACGCGAAGTCAAAAGGCTTCGAGGGAGTGCGGTGGCCGAAAATGTCGGGTATCGATGGTCGACCTTCGCCCGGAGGGATAAATCCCTACATCATTTGGAACCAACCAAATCCGATCTATTTGAGCGAGTTGGTTTATCGCGCTAAGCCGACGGAAGAAACTTTGGAGACTTACGGAGAGCTTGTATTCGAATCGGCCAAGTTCCTCGTTTCCTTTGCTCACAAGGATTTGGATACAGGAATTTATCATCTGGGTCCTCCCATTAAAAATGTGAGCGAGAGCACTGGAGCTGAAGTGGTAAGAAACCCGACCTTTGAAACTGCGTATTGGTATTTTGGGCTCAGTTTAGCGCAAGAGTGGCGGAAGCGGCTTGGTATGGATCCGGATCCTTTGTGGGAGGAAGTACGTCAGAATTTGGCTGACTTGCCTCGCACGAAAGATGGTCAGCTCTACTTGGAAATCGAAGGGATGGGGCACATATATGAGGTAGGACCAGAGAAAAAGATTCCAGTATCTATGCTTCTCGCTCTCGGCTATCTGCCCGCGACTCCGAAGATTGATGTCGAGACTGCTCGGCGAACATTCAAAACAGTTTTCGACCACAATGGCATCGAACGGTGGGTAAGCTGGCAAATGGGGCAGGGGGCGATGACGGCGGCCCGCTTAGGCGAACCTCAAATCGCTATCGATATCCTTACCAATAAGGAAGGGCCTGCTCGATTTATGCCGAGTGGTTATGTACGTAGACCCAAGGATCCCGAGGGTGCCGTCGCTTATCTGCCAGCGAATGGAGCTTTTTTGGGAGCAGTTGCTTTGATGGCGGGAGGTTGGGAAGGTGCCCCTGAGCTTGAAGCTCCAGGCTTCCCGAGAGATGGAAATTGGGACATTCTCGTAGAGGGCGTTTTGCCCATGCCATAACTCATGGAGTAACGGATTCAAGATTGTGCGGCAGGAGCGGTTGCTTAGCACGCAATTTGCTCGTTAGCGGACATGCTGTGTAAACTTCCTCTTTCTCCGTTCGCTTTTTCGCTGGGTGCCTTAGGTACCTCATTCTTTGGGACTTTGGTGGGTGCGGACACGCTATTCCGGGATGTCGCGATCGTGCCAATGACTGAGAATACGTCAGCCTACGAGGAGGGGTGGATGCTTGTCAGCGATGATGGATACATCACCGATTTGGGGGAGGGGAGTCCCAGCGAAAATATCCTCGCAGGAGAAATAGAAGTTGTTTCGCTCGAGGGGAAAATCCTGATGCCAGGATTCGTCTCAGGCCATAGCCATCTCTGGCAGAGCGCATTTCGGGGTATCGCTCCGGATGGGGAGCTCTGGCCTTGGTTGGATGCGATTCATCGCACCTATGGAAGCGATTTCGCGACGGGGGATATGAAGGCTTTCACCGCTCACGGAGCCTGGGATCAGCTATGTCATGGGGTTACCACTACTTACAATCATACGCATTGGTTGGATCATGATTACGCCATTTTCGTAGAGCAGCTCGATGGGGAGATGGATGTGCCCCAACGCTTCGTATTCTCCAGCTGCGTCGATCTTGCGGAGGAACCTTCGGTTTGGAAGCAACGTTTCGTGGACTTGATGGCCGAGTCCAAGCAGGTCCCCACCAAAAACTTCCTCAGCCTCGCTCTGAATCTACGTCCCTACGGACCACCTTCAGTGGCTGCCGCTCAGGTAGAGTTGGCAGAGGCTTTGGACATCAACTACCAGCTCCACTACCTCGAACAGTCGGGACGCCAAGAAATGGATCGTTCGGCCTGGCCGGGGTACCGGGAAGCGGGCGTTCCAAGTGGTCGAGCAACCTTTGCCCATTTTATCCATGTGGATGATACCATTCTCTCTGAAAGCGCGGAAGCCGGGGCGGGAATGATTTGGAATCCTTTGTCAAACGGAAGACTGGGGTCCGGATTGCCGGATATATCAACCTACCTCGAGAGCGGTCTAAAGGTTGGAATGGGAGTTGATGGGCAAGCGAGCGCAGACATCTCCGATCCCTTCGAAAATCTAAGAATGGGTCTGTATGCGTTGCGAATGAGAGACGAGAATAGCGATGGGTTGCAGCCAATCGATATTCTTCGGCTTCACACCATCCAAACGGCGAAAACGTTAGGGGTCGACGCGTTTGTGGGTTCTTTGGAGGAAGGGAAGTTTGCCGATTTCCTGGTGGTTGATCCTCAGTCTCCTATCACAGGTCCGATTTGGGATATCCCCGCTCACCTTGTTTTTTCATGCAGCTCAGCCAACATCGAATCGGTCTACGTAGGCGGCGCCAAAGTTGTGTCGAGCGGAGAGCCGGTGGACTTTGATTTGCTGCCCTTGGCCAAAGAGGTGGAGGAACGCATCTCAGAAATGCGGAAGAGGCATGCTTCGACTCAAGCGGAATGAGGCTGAGGGTTTCGTGGCGGTTATCAGGGCGAGATGGCAGTGTTGCTCTGGCAGAGGGAGCGGGTTGGAGCTACTCTCTGCAATCCCCTAGGTGGATTTGACATTGGTGGTGTTTAGGGTTCTCGGTTTAAGGTGTCGCGTGTTGAGATTCCAATCCCTCAAGATGAAGAGTTCCGCCTGCGGGCGCTGCAGGGATTTGGGCTTTTGGATACGCCGCCCGACGATGCGTTTGACCGGATTAGCGCCTTTGCGGCGAGACGGTTTGGCGTTCCGGTGGCCTTGGTAACTTTGATTGGCAAGGACAAGCAGTTCATCAGATCTTGCTATGGGATTGATGTGAGGGAGACCACGAGGGAGATGGCCTTTTGCGCTCACACCATCGCAAGTCCGGATCAGCCGGTTGTCGTGGAGGATGCCACCAAGGATCCCCGTTTCAAGGAACACCCTATGGTGGTGGGGGATCCTGGAATACGGTTTTATGCGGGAGTTCCGCTCATGGCTCAGGAGCACTCCGCGATCGGGAGTTTCTGTTTAGTGGATTGGAAACCGCGAAGCTTCTCTCCTGAAGAGCTGCGTGACCTGAAGGATCTGGCTTGTTTTGTGGAGGATCAGATCCGGCTTCACGATTCTCGCAACAAGACTCGGCAGTCTGACCATGAGATCAGATCTCTCAACAACACGATGGAGCGGTCGATGGAGGAGCTGAAGAATTGTCTGAAGCGATCGATCCCTCACGAGCTGCGCACGCCTCTGAACGGTCTGGTTGGGTTTTCAAAGATTCTATGGAAGAATTGGAAGGTTTTGCCTGAGGACGAAGTGGCCCGAATCCTCGATTTCCTATGTCTGAGCGGCGAGCGGCTTGACCGTTCCGTTAGGCGGCTCTGCATGCTTAACGAGTTACAGATAATTGCATCGGATCGTGACGAGATATTGGCTCTGAGAGACTGTGATCCAATTTCTTTGAAAAGCTCGGTGGATTCGGCTTTGTGTGACGTGGCGGCCTTGGAAAACAGGTGGTCGGATTTAGAGGTGTCCGTTGAACCTGTTTTGGTGGCTAGTCCCGAAGGTCACTTTTCTGCGATGCTTGGGGAGCTGCTGGAAAATGCCGCCAAGTTCTCCTCTCCAGGAACTGTGATCAGTATCGAGGGCTCGCGAGAGAAAGCCGGTTACCGATTGATCGTTCGAGATCATGGGCGCGGCATGACCCAAGAGCAGATCGAGCGGCTTGACGATTTTGTGCAATTTGACCGAGAGATTCACGAGCAGCAGGGCATGGGGCTAGGGCTTTCATTGGTGAGTCGCCTTTGCGCCCTGCTGGGAATAGGCTTCACCTTGGAATCGCCGCGAAGAGACGGACTAAAGGTCACTTTGCGAATTCCTGCTAGTTTATTGAGCTAGAGGGAGATCCATCTTTTAGAGGACTCGATGGCTTTGCGGAATTTTTGCCTTTGATCAGAGCCTTGGCTCGTAATTCAGTTAAATGGCCTAGACTCAATGTGCTCACCCTCTTTTCAGAGTTCTACCCTGAACAAGCTATCCTGACATGAAGAAAATCCTCCTACCTGCACTTCTCTCGCTCGCGCCAGTTGTTGGCTGCGCAGAGCAAATCGAAACTGAAATCAAGGCCCTAGCCCCAGCGGACTCCGGTATCACTTGGGAGCAGGTCGTATCGGATGTGGTCGTGCCTTGGGGTATGGCGTTCCTTCCGGATGGCAGCATGCTGATCACTGAGAGGTCAGGAGAGCTAATTCACTTTCATGATGGCGAATCCACCCGAGTCGAAGGCTTGCCGGAGATACAGGATGGCGGGCAGGGCGGATTGCTCGATGTAGTGCTGCATCCTGATTACGAAACAAATGGTTGGATCTATTTGAGCTTCTCTTCTCCTGCGGGCGGAGGCGATGGGAGCAATACGGAGATCATGAGAGGCAAGTTGGAGGGTAGCCAGCTCATCGAACAAGAGACGCTTTACAAGGCGACTCCCAACACGGGCAGGAGGCATCACTTTGGCTCTCGTATCGCATTCGATGCGGATGGTTTCATGTATTTCTCTGTGGGGGACCGCGGCGCTCGCGACGAAAATCCGCAGGACATTACCCGCGATGGCGGTAAAATCTATCGGCTACACGACGACGGATCGATTCCTGAGGATAACCCCTTCGTAGGGCAACCTAATGCTAAGGAAGCCATCTACAGCTACGGACACCGTAATCCACAAGGGATGGCGATCAATCCGGAGACTGGCGCAGTCTGGGTGCATGAGCACGGCCCTCGTGGCGGAGACGAGATTAACGTAATCAAAAAGGGGGCCAACTACGGCTGGCCGGTGGCGACCTACGGTATCAACTATAGCGGTACTCCGATCACGGATAAAACCTCTTTGGAAGGTGGCGAACCGCCATTGTTCTTTTGGGTTCCCTCTATCGCTCCAAGTGGAATGGCTTTTGTGACCTCCGATAAGTATCCAGAATGGAAGGACAGCCTGCTTGTGGGATCGCTGAAGTTCGCTTATCTGGAAAGAGTGATCTTCGAAAAGGGAGAAGTGGTTGCCCGCGAGAAGCTTCTGGAGGGAGAGGGCCGTGTGCGTGACGTGCGTCAAGCTCCGGACGGATACATTTATGTATCACTCGAAGGCCGAGGTGTGTTTCGGATCCTGCCGGAGTAGGTTGAATGACTTCGTCAAGATAGCCACATAGCGAGGGCTAAGACGAGGACTGCTCCCACTGCGAAGAGAGCGTTGAAGAGGGGAAATAGGAGTAGATTTACGAGAATCGCTTTCGTCCAGCTCAGTTCAAAAATTCTTCTGAATGCGAGGATCGGATAGATGAGTATCCAGATTGGTAGGACGTGCTCTATCACATTGGCTGTCTCAGTAGATGCCAGCGATATTGCCCAAGTGAGTGCGGCGCTCAGAAGCGTCCATAGCATCGCGAAGGTCAGGAGTTGCATAGCGATCACGACGTGTTCAAGAAGCACGTAGCCCCGCTTTCGGAAGAGTAGGCGAGTCACCAGCGCTAGTGCCGGTACGCTCAATAGGAAAACCCGAGGTAGCCAAGTGTTGAATTCAGCTTGGACCGCGGAAGGGTCTTCGAACTTTAGGGAAATTATTTTCTCTAAGTCGTTGTCATGGGTTCCAAATGCTTCAGCTCCGTTGGCAGCTTCCTCGAAGAAAGTGATTCCGTCTCCAGAACTAAACCAAATGAAGTAGATCAAACTTGAAAACAGGTAGAAACGAAGCGGCGGTATCTGGCTTGCTCGTTTTCCTTGGAGAAAGAGTTGGGCGTTGAGGCCCGGGCGAAAGAAGAGTGTAAACACGCCCTGGGGAACTCTCCCATCCAAGTTGAACATTGAGGAGAAGAAGTCACTCGTTAGCCCCCGCCAGTCCTCCCGAAAGTCGATGTCCCTCTGTCCACAGTTGCTGCAATATTCCCCTCGCAAGGGGTTATCGCAATTTTTGCAGCGTTGATCGTGAGTTTCGTGGTCGCTCATGGCTTCGGGGCTTTCCCATGTCCTGTGAAACCCTGCTTCAGCAGGAAATTAGCCAAGTGAAGTGGGTTCATCCGAATCTACCCACAGTCTAGGCTCGTGGTTAGTTAGCTTCTCACAGGAATAGTGGAGTGATTGAGTATTTGAACTGGTTCGTTTGTATGTAATAAGAAATAGGATACAATGGACTTCCGCGTGAGGAGGGGAGTCCAATACATTTGCATTGAGTGCAGGCAAACGCTTCGGCGGACCGTCGATTCCCTGCATACAACAAAACAAGGGGATAATATGAATTTGGGGATAAGCGATAAGACTGCTCTGGTGACGGGCTCGACTCAAGGTATTGGATTTGCAATTGCCGCGGCATTGAAATCGGAAGGAGCGACTGTTTATGTGAACGGCCGCAGCGAGGGCCGCGTGAACGACGCGATTGGTCGCTTAAATACGTCGATTTCCACGGGTAAGGCCCTGCCGGCGGTAGCGGATTTGTCCGATGTAGATCAAATTCAAAAGCTCTTCCAATCAATTCCGTCGGTTGATATTTTGGTGAATAATACCTCTATTTTTGATCCGAAAGATTTCTTTGAGATCGCAGATGCGGACTGGCAGCAGTTCTTCGACGTGAATGTGATGAGTGGAGTCCGCATGGCTCGCCACTATTTGCGAGGAATGTTGGATCGAAACTGGGGACGCGTCATCTTCATATCCAGTGAGTCCGCCATAAACATTCCGGAAGAGATGATTCATTACGGAATGTCAAAGACGGCTCAACTCGCGGTATCGCGTGGTCTGGCAGAATTGACGAAGGGGACTAATGTCACAGTCAATTCCGTACTGCCTGGGCCTACTTACTCGGAGGGAGTCGCCGGATTCGTCGAGAGTTTGGCAAGCCAAAGCGGCAAGACGACTGATGAAGTTTCAGAACAGTTTTTCAAGGAGATGCGACCGACGTCGCTCCTGCAGCGTTTCGCTGACGTAGAGGAGGTGGCCAATATGGTTGCTTATGTTTCCAGCGAACGGTCTTCCGCTACCAACGGAGCGGCTTTGCGTGTTGATGGCGGCGTCGTAAAATCAGCCTTTTAGCCTGTCTCTATCATTCCAATACGAAGCTTCCTCGCAGCGGACTTGGCTTCCGAAAGAGCCTACTTGCCGTTTATCGCGAAGAGTTCGATTTCGAATACAAGGACTGAGTGTCCGGGGATGTCCTTATTCTGAAAGGGACCGTAACCAAGTTTGCTAGGAATATAGAAACGATATTTGTCGCCGGGGCTCATCAGCTTTATCCCCTCCATCCAGCCAGGCACTACGTTTTCGAGACGTATGCTCAGCGGCTTTGATTGTTTTCGAGTGGTTTGAAATACGGTCCCGTCCACAAACGATCCTTCATAGTGCAGGGTTATCTTTTGGCGATATCTGGGAGTGTCGACGCGTGTACCTTTCTGTAGGATCTCGTACTGGAGACCCGAACGTGTAGTTATAATTTCGGGACGAAGGGCGTTTTGTTCGAGAAAGGCCTTTTCTGCTTCTCTCCGTTCGCGTTTGCTTAAGCCACCCGCTTGAAGTGGCGAGTTTAGCCCTAGGAAGAGGGTGAGCATTGCTAGTAGGGCAAGTGAAGGAAAATGTGTTCGGGTCGTATCGATCATTGCTGGATGCCTACCTTGTACGTTGAGCTGGCCGAGGTCTAGCGAAAGGCGGAGGGGCGGGAGTTAATTGGGATTGGTGAAACGAAAAGAGCCCTGCTCAGGGCAGGGCTCGTTGGGTAATTGATTCGATTGAACTCTTCGCTCTAGGCAGGGCGGTCCTCGTCCTCTGGCTCACCGGCTATGGTTTGAGCTGCGGCGGCTGCCATTACCTCTGCTTCGCTCACTGGAACGGCTTGTCCCTCCTGCTCTCCTCCTGCCTCGAGGGATTCGTCTTGGGCTCCGTAGCGTTGGCGTAGCTCGGTCATTCCGCTCGCGAACGAGCTGTTCGTCTTGGCTAAGGCTTCGAAGATGCGTTGGGCTTCAAGGTTCGCCCTTAGCTCTTGCTCGCAGCGCTCCTTAGTCTCGCGAGCTTCGACTTCCATGCTCTGGCAACGCTCCTCCAGGGCGGAGCTCAATTGCTGCACGTAGCTTTCCAGTAGCTCGGTAACGTAGTTGCTTTGGATCTCGGGCAGTTCTGCCTCTGGGAAATCTTTCAGCCGCTGCCGGAGTTCCTCCTGTTGCTGCTCTCCGATGTACTTGGCTTTTTTGGCGGAGGCGACGAATTCGGTTCCATTGGGGCCGAAGAGCTTGCGGCGGACGGAGTCCTTGCTGCGGAAGAGAACGACGTCCCAGAATCCGCGCTTGATGGGCATGTGTTCCGGATCCATGGGAATGCGAGGAGGAGCCGGAGCCTCTTCGCCTACCAGCTTTTCCAGCAGGTCGGGGGCTATTTGGTCCATGCGTATCCCGGCTTCTTCGAATGCTTTGGCCTCTTCGTTTGAGAAATGGGCTCCTAGGTTTCGCGTTTCCATTCGCTCCTTTAGGTGCTGGAGGATCTTCTCGGTGTCGCCCGCGGTTTCGCTTTCGATGTGCTTGTTTAGGTGGTCATCTCTGAGGGCTCTTAAACTGTCGTCAGTTGCCATCCATTCGTCGATCGACTCGCTTAACTTTTGGCTGAGCTCGTCCCCATTTCGCTCGGAGAAACTCGCTAGCAGGCGGTCCTTTTCGGTGTGAATGTCTTCGAAGGCGGCCCTCCAGTCGATCTTTTGCAACTGCTCCAGGGCGGCGAGTCGAGTGGATGTTTCCTTGAGCAGGCTTTCCCATTTTTCGGCCTCGCTTCGAAGATGTTGCGGGGCTTCAACGGAAGCCACGTTGGATACCTCCCCCTGCAAATTCTCTCCGACCCGCACGCTGTCGTGCATGAATTCCCGCAGGTAGTCGCTGCTGTTGAGATAATCTGTCAGGTCTCCCAGGAAACGGTCGAAGTTCTCATCGCTCGCGGCAGCAGATTCTTCCGACTCACCGCTGGCAGCCTTGAGGCGTGCGGAGGCCGCCTTGAGAAGGTCGATGGTGTAGACGTTTAGGTTTCCTCGGTCGTAGGCTTCACGCAAGGGAGCCGACATGGCGAGCGATTGGAAGGCGTCGGTGACTGCTTTGGGATCTCGGCTTTCGAGGCTCGGCTTCAGCTCGCCGTTTGGTTGCAGATCCTGTTTTGAGCTATCAATGTTGACCACTAGGAAAATGCGGCTGAAGTGGCCGAGCAGTTCGTTAAACTCTTCGAAGACCTTTTCGAAAAAGAGGTTATCGCTCTTCACGACGAAGATGGCGCAAGCTGCGTTGTCTCGGAAATCGCGAGTCATGACATCGTATCCGAAACGCATTCTGGTGTATAGTCCGGGAGTATCTACCAGCACGGAACCCGATTCCGCCAAGGATTCGGCTGGTGTGACTACCTCCATACGGCGGATAGCGGAGGGGAAATGGCTATGCGGCTCGAAGACCTCGCCGTCTCGTTCCACTTCTAGGATTTTGTCAGCCAGTTCCTGATGGCTTTTGTGGATCGCTTTCGACATGGCAGAGCTATCCGGGAAATCGGTTTTCTTGCCGGCGTAGTCGGTTGCTTGAAAGGCTCGCCTCTCCCCGTGTTTGACATGTACGAGAGCCGGATAGGCAGGAAGACTGGATACCTCGCTGACGTAGGCTCCGCTGATGGCGTTCATCAAAGTAGACTTCCCGCTTTTGAGGGGGCCAAAGATCAAGAGAAAGGCTTGTTGCTGAGCGATCTTGCCGCTGAGCGTTTCTGCCCTGTGCGCGACTTCTTGCAGCCGCATGCGCCACTGTTTCAGGAGAGGGTCGTCGGTGTTCTCCGGCAGCTTCTTGAGGGCGCTTTGCAGTCCCTGCTCAAATGGGTCCAGTTGTTGGGCGTATTCTTCGCAAAATGTTCGAATTTCGGTTCTCATAATTTTCCTTCCTTGGGTGATCTGCTTCCGGCAGGGCGGTGTCCTCTGGGTCTTGGCTTAGGGTAGGGCGCTGAGCATTGGTGGATGTTTTCCAGCTCCGACTCCCCATCGGTTCAACGAGGCTCCCTCCAGTGTGATTTCGCAGCTTGGTCCACTTGTTCAATTTGCGCGAGAAGAATGGATACGGAGTTCTCTTCATGTTGACGGGGAAGCAATGCTAACCCGGGCAGTTGCGAGGCGTCGATTGATTCTCGGGCGCTAACAGTGGCGAGGACTTTAGGGACGTACATGCGTGTCTCGGCTGGCAGCTTGAGTGCGATTTCTTCGAAGGTCGTCGCCTTGGCTGCTTCCAGCGTTCGCCCGACTCGACCTTCCCCGGCGTTGTAGGCAGCGATCGCGAGGGGCCAGGACTGGAATTGTTTGTAGAGGATCGAAAGGTAGGTGGCCGCCGCGGTGGCGCTCTTGCGAGGGTCGGCCCGTTCATCGGGTGAGCCGACTTTCAGCCCGAAACGTTCGGCGGTGGGAGGCATGAATTGGAAGGGACCGTAGGCTCCGACCGGGCTGCGAGCATGCAGATTGAGCGAGGACTCCACCTCGGACAACCAAGCGAGCTCGGCGGGAACACCTTTTTCGCGAAATGCCTTTTTGAAGACTGGCATGTAGCGTTTCGCCTTCTCGGGCATGGGGCGGGAAGCCATTTTTTCCAACCAATAGGATTGTGTGTATTGAGGGGCGAGAGGGGGTGTCTTGGGCTGTTCGGGAGTTGGCTTCGGAACTGGAGGGCGGGATACTACCATTTGGGCTGCCTCCAAATAGTCGATACGCGGCTCGAGCCAGTCAGCGAGAGAGTCACCTCCTTGGAATTGGCGTAGGGCGGTGAGGGCGATGCGAGCTTGCGGCGCGTAAGCGGCCAGCTGCTGAACATTGCCTTGCTCTAAATCGGACTCGAAAGCTCGAAGAAATTCCTCGATCTCCTCCATGGTGGGGAGTCGGTATTCCTCCTGCAGTTCTGGCGGTGCGTAGTCTTCCCAGATTCCCTGGCCGATCCGTAGCAATTCCTCGACGGTCTCCTCGGAGACTTGGGCACCCAAGGGAGATGACACTCCGCTTGTTGCAAGGGCTACTAGGACTATACGAATCAGTTTTGGGAACATTTCCTGTGTAGGGTGGGTTTGTTAGGGCAGCGTCTATTGGAGTCTCGTTTCTGGAGGTTTAGTTCCTCGTGGTTGCGACTTCCTGTGCAATTTTCTAGTTACTTCTGGCGATAAGGAATTCTGGCGTAGCTTTCGCTTTGGAAGGGGAGTTCCTCTAGGCCGCGAGCCTTGTTGATCACGATGGTCAAGATGAAGTAGTAGTTGCAAAGGACGTTGCAGAAGCGGTGCAGGACTTCGGGAACTTGGACCTGCTCCTCTGCGTGGAGACGAACCATAAGCCGGATAGCTTTTTTAGCTTCCGAACTCGCTTCGTTGAGCTGAGGGATGGGCGCTTCCCCGCGAGGGAGAACGAACGTTTTCAGAATGTCGGATACGCTGTCTTTGTGGCGGACGTAGCAATCGCGCAGCCAAATGAGGTCTTCTTCTCGAACGGCAAGCTTGCCGCGAATGGATCCGTTTAGATGATAGATCATCGGCTGCAATGCCTCCAGTTCCTCGCGGATTTCGGAAAACTCGTCAGGCAAGGCGGCTAG
Source organism: Pelagicoccus albus (assembly GCF_014230145.1). Taxonomy (NCBI): domain Bacteria; kingdom Pseudomonadati; phylum Verrucomicrobiota; class Opitutia; order Puniceicoccales; family Pelagicoccaceae; genus Pelagicoccus; species Pelagicoccus albus. The sequence goes on along the minus strand of NZ_JACHVC010000012.1, from coordinate 452,469 downwards.
GATCGATCCTACCTGACGGCACATATGATCGGTCAAAACCTCGTAGTCGCATTTTAACGACAGTTCGTATATGTAGGGATAGCAGATTTCGTCGACGTTGCGGCTGATCTTTAGCTTCATCCAATCCGATTATTCGATAGCTTAGGCCAGATCAATCAAACTCTACGAATTTCCTGTCGGCTCTGTTAGGAGTTGTAACGGATTTTACGATACACGGATTCGGTAAGACTGTAGATTCCAAAGGCGAAAAGCCCTATGCCGAGGAAGCCTAGGAGACAAGGGCCAAAGACTTGATCCGATACGGTGATGAGCACGTCCTTCAAACCGCCTGCCTCATCGGCGTCTTGCGTGACGGAAGCGAACAAAAACATGCCGGCCAGCACGATGAACGAGAAACCACGAGTTATGAGTCCAAACTTACAGATGGGATTGAGCTTTCGCATCACCGTCTTGTCCATCTTGAGGTGTTCTTTGTATTTCTCTTCGAGCGCCTTCATGGTGTGAGCCACTCCCGCGACGGCGATGCCCAGCCCAATTAAAGCGACGATCCAAGGACCTCCCGGCCAGCTCATTACGGTAGCGACTAGGCTCTCTGACGAGCCGCCGCTACTGCCTCCCAGATTGAGGGCGATCTTGACTGAGGAGTAAGCTAGAATGAGGTGGGTTGTAGCGCTGATGAGCAATCCTGCTCTGATTGTGAGTGCTTTACCGTTTCGTCCGTGCCTGTCTGCATCCGTCACTGCTTGGACCAGTCTCCACGTAGAGTAGCCCAATAGACTAGCGGCCAATATCCAGATTAGAAGGGATCCACCAGGAGCCTCGAGCAGCGTTTGTACAGCGCCTTTGGAGTCTGTCTTTTCGCCGCCGTGGCCCGTGGCTTGCAGAAATGCTAGCGCACCAATGATGAGGTAAATCAACCCGCGAGCGGCGTAACCGGCTTTTGCCAGAACCACTAAGTAGCCGGGCGCCTCGTGGTTGGGACCATTTGACGATGTAGTCTTGGAGGACTTGGGAGAGATAATATCAGTGGCGAGTGAGCTCATCGGTTTTCACGCCGAGTATTGCCTATCTTGTGCCAGCTCTCGTAAGCCCTTCAGAACCACCGGTCTTAGAAGGTCCGGTCAGGTCGGATTCGGTATCCTGCAAGGGGGTGCTTGTTGCTTCCTTGCACAATGAAATGGGAACGCCGCGCCCCTCCCTTGGATGGAGAGCCTACTTGGCTTGGCTGGCTTTGATGCGTCCCATGATGTAGTCGCCCGCAGTCACCGGAGGGTAGAGGGCGGGCTTCTTTTCTGAGACGCAGGTGGCGAAGGGCTCGATCAATACATCGCTATCCGGGTCGCTGAAGAAGGCGATGGATTGCCTGCCTTCTTTCATGGCGGCAGGTCTGGGTATGACCCGATGCGGTGTGGAACGCAGTGTGTCATTGCTCCAACGAGCCATCAAATCTCCTGTGTTGATTACCGCGGTTCCGGGAATAGGCGGGGCATCGATCCACTCGCCATCTAGTCCCTGGACTTGAAGTCCTCCTTTGTTGTCTTGGAAAAGCACGGTGAGGGTTCCGTAGTCTGTGTGTTCTCCAGCTCCGAGCTGCCCTTCCGAAACGAATTTACAAGGTGGGTAGTGCAAGAGCCGCAAGGTTTGCACTTCGCCACTATGCCTTTGGTCAAAATAATCTACCGGCAATTCTAGGCCCATTGCGAAGGCCTGCATGATGGTCGAGGCTGAGCGACGCATGGAGGCGTAGAGGCAACGCATGAAAGCCTCGAATTCCGGATTAACCCAATAGTCTGCTCCGCTTGGGGTTTTGGCGACGTCACGCAAGGTCAGCGTTTCTTTCAGGTCAGCTGGTTTACTTGGGTCTAGGGCTTCACCTTTCAAGCCGCCGTATCCATGATTCAACTCCACCTTAAAAGGGGTTGAGGTTTTGGCTGGGTTTTTGAAAAAGGCCTCGCTCACTGCGAAGGCGGCATCCATGAAGTCCTGTGACATGCCAAAGTTTTTCACGTAGCAAAAGCCTACCTCCCGAGCGGCGGAGACGATGGCGTTTGCGACAGCTTGACGGCCTTCAGGACCTTCCTGGAGGAAGGGGGTGAAATCGATGATGGGGAGTTTTTGCATGCAGGAGATTTCTCGGGAATGTTTTGGTCGAGTTAGAGTCAGTTCTAGCTCGGGAGGTTGAAGTCCGGATGGGCAGTGAAGCTTGCCCGATCCGGACTTAATGGTAGGAATGTCGCTATCTGGTCTAGCTCAGCACCAGTCTCAGCCCGGTTTTGAGCAAATCCATCTGAGCGGGATTTCCCATGCTGATGCGGAGGTAGTTTTGCCCGTGAATCATGCGAGGACTGATTTTGATTTTCGTGGCAGCATAGAGGGTATCCGCGATCATCTTCGAGTCCTTCTTGACGGGTAAAAGCATGAAGGTCGTGTGCGAAGGGATGTACTCCTGACCGATGCTGTCGCAAAAGCTCATGAAGTCGTCGCGCACTTTTTTCGTTTGCTCGCGAACATATGAAATCCACTCCTCATCGGCGTAGGCAGCTCTCGCACCTTCCAGAGAAACATGGGAGGATCCACCGACAACTCCGGAAACATAATTCTCCCCGATTTGTTTAGCAATTTCAGGGCTTGTAACCGCGTAGCCGATACGCATTCCGCCAAGTCCATGAGCCTTGGAGAAAGTGCGGCAAACGATGATGGGAAGGCCCTCTCGCACTAGCTCCATCATGGTGAGAGACTCCGCGTCCGCTGCGAAGTCGATATAGGCTTCGTCCACGAATACTGGGCACTTTTTGGAAGCTTCGCGGCAGAAGTCCTTCAGCGCTTCCTTTTCCAAGAAGGTTCCGGTGGGGTTCTCCGGGTTGCAGATGTAGATCAGGCCAGTATCTTCTCGGATGGAAGCAAGAATCTTAGGTAGATCCGGCTTCCTCTCCTCACTCCATGGAATGCTGATGATTTCGGTGCCATGTCGTTTCGACCAACGGATAAGGTCGCCGAAGGTCGGATCCGAGCAAACGATCGAGCTGTTGTCTTTTCCGAAAACGTAAGACGTGGACATCAAGATGTCAGATGAACCGGCGCCCACCAACACTTGATCAGCTTCAACGCCGCTTCTCTCGGCGATCTCCGATCTCAGCTTTTGAAAAGGAACTCCTGGGTATTCGTATGCGAAGCGTACTTTCTCCTCCATCGCCTTGATCGCCTTTGGCGAAGGACCCCATTGGTTCTCATTGATGCTAAGATTGATGAAGTCATAGGTGCTGTCTCCTATGCCGCTTTTCTTAGCAGTCGGTTGTGCTTGTGCTCGCATGAGGGAGGGAAGCGTTAGGCTTCCACCCGCTATCGCGGCGTTTTTAATCCAGTCGCGTCGGTTCATAGACATCTTTTTTTGGTGCAAGATCGCCTCGAGCAGTTCAGGCGCCATGAGATCTTTTCGCGTCCAGAGCAGGTTGGAAAATACTGTATTGCCAGCCCGGTTGCTCGGGTCGAGTTATTGTGAGTTAGGTGGGCGCTTCAAATTGATCGCCGAAGAGAACTTCATAGAGCGACTTGGGGTAGCCCGTTATTTTCTCTCTCCTTACCAAGCACATTCACAGTGTTCATTGGTGGATACGTCGCGAAAGCGGATCCAACGTGTCACAGCAGGCGATAGAGGAAGCAAGAGAGGGTGCGGGGTGAGTTGCCCCTCGAATCGACCGATCAATATAATCTCGCCCTGGTATTCGCACAGAATATGGAAATCGCCGTTGTAGCGTGGTGCTTTGCGGCGAAATTCGTGGCTTGTTATCAGTTTGTTGGAGTTTGGGTACGATTCGAATTCTGGATGATTCGAAGAGAGCACTTCGATCAATTCCAAATTGCTTTCAAGCAGCGGGCCATTCGCTAGGAAAAGGTTGGGTTGAGCTCCAAGGATCCGCAAATTGCTAAACATGGTGAAGGATCCTTGTGTTTGTAGGCCGAGATAAGGAAGTAGTCCTAGGATGACTACGGGTAAATTGAGAGAAGCAAGAGTCCGGGGTTGAGGAAGGAAATGGTCTTTCGCTGGCTCTTGGTCCTGACGGTTTGGGTGAGTAGCTCTCAGGGCGCGAAAAGCGAGCCAGAGCAAGGGGAGGCTAAGGCTTAGCCAGAGCCATTTGGCTATAGGTGTGACAGCGGGATGAAAGTAGCTTTGATGTAGGTAGATAGCCAATGAAAGGGTAAGTAAAACGATGAGGGAACAGGCTGCTTTTGTTGCTCGTCGACGTCGGAAGGGTGCCACTATCGAACTAATATTCGAATCGAGAAGCGATAAGGCAGACCTTGGGAAAAAGAAGAGCAGGAGTGTAAAGCTAAGAGAGGAGAAGCTGCTTATCCCGAGAATAGGAATGAACCCCATTGCGAAGTGGAAAGCTAGGGCGACATAGATGCCTAGCCGCCTTGTCTTCTTGGCTATCAGCAGGCAAGGGATGGCTATTTCGCAAGTGAGCGTTAAGTAGATTGCTGAGATTCGGATTGATTCTCTGCTTGGGTCCAGCAATCCAAAGGAGATCGTATCCAATTTTAGGAACTCTATCGTCTGCTTCGCAAACAAAGATGCACAGCTCCAGTCGGGGTCGAAGAAGTCTGAGTTCAGCTTTGATAATACAGCGAAAAAGAAAATCAGAAGGTATTGGAGGCGGGCGAAGGCAGCAATGCTCAGGATACTTAACTCTCTTCGTTTCGTTCGATCAAAAATCAGGAAATGGTAACTGATTGAAAGTAAAGATGACGCCGAAATCCAGAATTCCAATACAAGGTGGTTGGAGGCGTTTTCATAGTTCAGGCCGAGGAGGATGGCTACGCTTGCGAGGAAGATGGTGAGGTGCCTAAAGGAGCTAGGCTTGAAGAGTAGAAGAATTGTCGAAAAGCAGAAAACCGCTCCAGACCAGCTCGTAGGCAAAGTCCACTGAAAGGTCAAAAGATGGATGAGTCCGGTGATCGCCCAGGCGAGTCCAATCCCTGTGATCGGGCTGCTTCCGGTTGGGACCAGAGTCTCTGTATTGGCTGATTTAGACCCAAACGTCATCGACCAGAATCAAAGTAATAGGAGAGGGAGTTGCCAACGGCCAAATAGTCGTTCATGAAGATTACCCGAAGACCGCAAGAGGGATGGATCCCAAAAAGACTGCACGTGAATACAAATCCTAGGAAATTGATAATAGACTGCGACCCAGGGGTCGACGATTCGCTGGCACTCATATTGGCAATAGAGTCGAAGGAGATCGAGCTAATCGGAATCACAACAGTGTACGGCAATGCGGATGTGGATACAACCACCGGCAATGCGTTGAGAGTGGTTGAGCTTTCTGGACAACCTATTCCTGTCGCGAGGGGAGCTGAGGTACCATCGGTCATCCCGCCGAGGGAGCATCCGGATTTTGTGCATGGAGCGGACGGATTGGGAAACACTGCGTTGCCAGAGCCTAAGTTAAAACCGGCTGCGGTAAGGGCCTCTGAGTTCATCGTACAATCGATCAACGAGTCTCCAGGGGAAGTCACTCTGATGGCGGTAGGCCCTTTGACGAATTTGGCTGAGGCCTTGGCTCTGGATCCGAGTATCGTCGACAAGGTGAAAGAGGTCGTCGTCATGGGAGGTGTCCTCTACCGACCCGGAAACGTCACCCCCGTAGCAGAGGCAAACATCTATTCCGATCCGCATGCGGCAGACCTTGTATTCACATCTCCATGGCAGGTCACGATGGTGGGGTTGGACGTTACCTTAAAAGTCTTTTTGAGCCGGACGAATCTTGAGCGGATATGCAAAGAGAACGCTCATTACGGCCCCTTCCTCCACGATATCCATCAGTTTTACATGGCCTTCTACGAGAGCCGTGAACCTGGATCGGATGGCTGTCCTGTCCATGACTCGTCGGCGTTGATGTACCTACTGCGGCCGTCTTTATTCCAAACGGTGAGTGGCCCCATGAGAGTGGTAACGGAGGGTATTGCTACGGGCCAGTGTATCAGGGCTGCCTACAGTTTCCAGGAAGGCTTAGAGCCTTGGTCTGGCAAACCTAGAGTGACCGTGCCACTTGAAGTGAATGCGGACGGTTTTATCGAGCATTTGATGGAAATTTTGCTTCCGGATGAATAGAGAGCAGGCGATTCTGTATTCACTGAATGGTCACGGAGAGGAAACTTTTGAGATATGGGGTATTCGACATTTGCTCTTGGACGGACTTTGACCTTGTTTTGTCCGTAGGCTCTTCTGATTGATTCATGAAAGAGCTACACCCCGAGAAGAGATGAAAATTTATTGCGCAGGCCCATTATTCACGCAGAGCGAAAGGGATGAAATCGCGGCGGTTGCCAGCACTCTCGAAAAAGGAGGCTTTGATGTTTTTTTGCCCCACCGTGACGGTCTCGAGTTTCGCGATTTGCTCCCTCGGCTGGTGGATAAAGGGGTTGCTCCGGAGAAGGCCAACGAACTTGTAGCCAGATCGATCTTCTCCCTGGACGCTTACCACGTGCTCGATTCGGATGGCTTGGTCTTCAATCTAAATGGTCGTGTGCCAGACGAGGGCACGATGGTGGAAGCTGGGATTGCATGGGCCTCGGGAAAGGCGATTGTCGCTTTCAAGGACGATCCGCGATCTTTGATGGAAGGATCAGACAACCCGATGGTTTGCGGCCTCTCTGATTTTGTGGTCGCGCACACTGCCGAGGAGGTTTTGGAAAGCTTCCGTAAGCTGTTTCTCGAAAACCCGAATGCTCTGAGAAATAGAGAAGTTCCGCCGCCCCCAGCTGGGGAGAAAATCTGCCAGGCGCTGAAGACTGAGGATGTTGATTCGGTTTGTGAGCTGCTGATTGCGGAGTTCGGCAAGTAAGGATTGTCGAAGTGTATCCTATCCGTGGATATGGACCTATGCCTCTGCTTCTTTGGGGCCTTGGAGGTGAGAGACTGAGTAATTGACTTGAGAGGGTCGTCCAAGGGGGATCCGTTCCTCGTCGAAGCGTCTCTTGATAGCCTTTTGAACGTCCCAGGTCATGTTCATGGCAGTCGGCAAATCCTTAGCCCACAGCGGTACGCGGAAGTTGACCATAGAATTTTGGAAGTCCAGGAGCTGAACATCGACCAGCTTGGCCCCGTTTTTGAGTTCTTCAGGGGTTCTCAAGTCAAGCAGGCTAGGGTGGCGTTCCGATTCTTGGCGGATAATCTCGATTGCCCGATCGACGTCGGCCTCGAAATCGACGCTTATGAACATGAACTTTTGGGCCTTTTCGTCGCGGATGGACCAATTGATGATCGGCTCCGAGTCGATGATCGAATTTGGGTAGATGATGCGTTTGTTCTCGAGGGCACGGATCACGGTGTGGCGGAGCGTGATGTCCTCGATGGTGCCGATCTCACCGTTGATTTTAATAATGTCGTCCACGCGGAATGGTTTGAAGAGGACGATGAAGATGCCGCTGACGATGTTTGAAAACGCCTTTTGAGAGGCGAAACCGATGATGGCTGCCAAGATACTGGCACCGGCAAAGAAACCAACTGCGAGCGATCTCAGGGGCGGAATGCTGTAGACGATAACCATCATGGAGATGATGAAGATGGTCGCCTTGACCGCGTTTCGTAGGAAGGTGATGCCTGTCCGTCGGTCGCTGTTTTTAGCTTTTCTCAGGTTGTGGTCGAAGACTCTCTTGGCTAGGAGGTTAAGAACGAAAGCCGCGATCAGGACGACCGCAATGTTGATCAGGATCGTATAGGAAACGTAGTCTGAAATTCTCTCCAGTATTTGGGTCACTGGGTTTCGTCAGCCGGTAGCGTGCCAAAGGATTCTATTGGACGCCACGATCTAGCGCCGCAGTAAGATAGGCTGCGGGCTTGCTGGTGGATATGCTTAGGACTGTATAGTGCGGTTCCGGTCGTACTCGTGTAAAGTGAGCTTCAAGCAGGAGAGCGGAGATGGAATTTCTTTGCCAAGGATAGGAGGGGTGTTCTGTCTCTGTGCCCCTTTGAGATGTGTAGCGATGAGCGGGAAATTCATGGATGCGGAAGAGATTAGGCGCAAGGCCCGGGAGGCTTGGCGAAACAATGCCAGATGCATAGGCCGTTCGATCTGGGAAAGCTTGGAGCTGTTGGATGCTCGGGGGGCAAAGAGCCATGAAGAGGTGTTCGAAGCCTGCCTGCGACATTTAGAGTTTTCCACCAACGGAGGGCGAATACGTTCCGCTATCACCGTATTTGAGCCCGTGGCTCGGAAGGAACGAGGCATCCGGATTTGGAATAGTCAGCTGATTCGTTATGCGGGGTATCGGGTGCGAGATGGATCGATTCTAGGAGATCCAGAACAAGCTGAGTTTACGGCCCGTTTGATGGAGTTGGGGTGGGAGCCTCCCGCTTCTCGGAGCCGCTTTGATGTTTTGCCGCTTGCCATCGAGTTGCCTGGCAAAGGAGTGAAGCTGTACGAGATTCCGAGGCAATATGTACTAGAAGTTCCAATACGGCACCCGGAGTTTGAATGGTTTGAAAAACTCGGTTTACGCTGGCATGCGTTGCCTGCCATTTCGGATATGGCTTTTGTTTTCGATGACTGCAAATTCACTGCCGCCCCTTTTAGCGGGTATTATATGGTAACGGAAATTGCTGTAAGAAATTTTGGCGACGAAAACCGTTACAACATGCTTCCCGCTGTAGCGGAGAAGTTAGGGCTAGCTACCAACGAGAGGGGGTCCTTCTGGAAAGACAGGGCTCTTGTCGAACTCTGCTCGGCTGTGATGCACTCATTTAAGGAAGCAGGTGTCAGTATGGTCGACCACCACTCGGCGGGCCAGCAGTTCATGAAGTTCGTTCAGAAGGAGGAGGCGAATGGACGGAGTGTACCTGGCGACTGGACTTGGCTAGTGCCACCCATGGCGGGCTCATCGATGGACATGTATTTCCGTGGCTATGACAAATCTCGACCGGAGCCCGCTTTCAAGTACCAGAAACCGGCTTGGAAGAATGATCGTGTTTCCGAATCCGCGAAGGCGAGCGGCTGCCCTTTTCACTCCTGATTGGCGTGACTCCTTTTATGGGAATTGTGTTTTCTCGTAGCCCTTCAGAAGGGCTTACGAAGACAAACCTCTAGGCCCTTTTCTGATTGATGAAAATCAGTGGATTGTGTTCGTCCCTCTGGCACATTTTCCGCTGATGCTCGCATCGAAATGCGATTCTCAAATTCCCTCAAGCTCTGCTCACTTCTCATCGCCAGCCAATGCTTCCTTGCTCCACATGCTCACTCATCTGAGTTGCGCGAAGATCCGGATTCGACAGCGAAAAACAACTTAATGTACGCGGTCGCTTGGAAACAAACTGCGGCTGAATACCGAGCCTTGTATTTCCAAGGGTTCAATATGGCCCGCATGCGTTTGGACGCGGCATTGGCGAAGCGCGATGAATACGACAAGCCTTTGGCGATCGTAACTGACGTGGACGACACTTTGCTGCTTACCGTCGATTATTGGGGACACCTGATTACGGAGGGAGACGACTTTTTCGACGATACGATCTGGGATGAGTGGATTCCCGAAAATCGCTTGGTTCCCACGCCTGGATCGTTGGACTTCATTCAATACTGCCGCGAGCAAGGTGTGGAGGTCTTTTATGTAACGAGTCGTAACCAGGGAGAGGAGACGTACAGCTATGCGGTGGGCAATCTCGAGGCCGCCGGATTTCCAGACGTGACAGAAGAACGCCTGACGGTGCTTCTCGATACCTCGAACAAGCAAGCGGTTCAGGACGAGATCGCTCAAGAGTATGAAATCGTGCTCTTCCTAGGCGACAATCTGAATGACTTCCGTCGCAAGTATTACAGCAAGGATGTCGATGAGCGAATGAGTCTAATGGAAGAGGATAAAGCCGAATTTGGGAGCCGCTACATTTTGTTTCCCAACCCAACAGACGGACACTGGATCCGAGCGATCTATGGAGACTCCGAACCTCCTCCCAGCGATGAAAATCGCGGTGTTCTGATGAAGGCGGCTACCAGGAAATCTTGGCAACCCGATGCGGAGTGACTGGAGTCCGACGACTGATGATTAAATCGCTGCGTGTAGTTGCTATCTTGTGACGAGATTTATACCTAGCGTTCTGGCTCTTTTCATCGTTCCGCTCGCTCGGGACTGTGTTATTTTGAGATCACTGTCTGTTCGATAGGCCTTATTGGTAGTGGAGGGATCGGTCCCGGGTGTTTGGTATGCGCCGTGCTCGATGGGCGGCTTTGCCAACCAAGCTTACGCCAATGCCACGATCCACTGTCTCACGTCGCGATTTCACCAAAGTACTAGCCATGGGGGCGGCTGCCTCCGGGCTTGCGTTCCCGAGGCTTTCCAAAGCTAAAGATGCCTTGCCCCCTGCAGCCACCGCTGGCTCGAGCGAGGCTTATTGGGAGTCGATTCGTGCAGAATTCCTCATGCCCGAAAAGGTTAAGGTTTTAAACGCAGCGAACCTTTGCCCTTCGCCCAAATGTGTGGTCGACTCCTTATTCGAGGCTACCCGCTCTTTCGATCGAAACCCCTCCTACGAGAACCGTGGTCCCATTGCTGAGGGAAAAGAAAGCACGAGAGTTCTCTTGGCGGAATTTCTGAATGTAACGCCCGAGGAAATCATCCTGGCTCGAAACACTAGCGAGGCGAACAATATGGTTTCGCTCGGCTTGGAGCTAAAGGAAGGGGATGAGGTTATCCTCTTTGGCCATAATCATCCAAGCAACAATGCCGCCTGGAAGAATCGGGCGGAGCGTTATGGATTTACGATCGTTGAGGTTCCGATCGTCAATCCGCATCCCGGACATGAAGCCTATCTGGCGAGTCTGAAGGAGCGAGTAACTCCCCGCACGAAGCTCATTTCCCTGACTCACTTAACGAATACTTTGGGTGATCTATTTGATGCGGAGGGGATCTGCGCTTTTGCCAAGGAGAACGGAATCCTCTCCCATGTGGATGGGGCCCAGAGCTTTGGTTTGTTGGATCTGGATCTGTCCAAGATCTCTCCGGACTTTTATACAGGAAGCGCCCACAAGTGGCCATGCGGCCCCAAGGAGGCGGGCCTGTTGTATGTGAATGCCAGATCACAGGATCGCCTCTGGCCATGCGTGATCAGCGCGGGAGCAGGTCAGGTAGGTATTTCCAAGACTCATGAGTGCTTCGGTCAGCGTGACGAGCCTGCCTTGCTCGCGTTTGGAGAAGCGCTTAAGTTCCACAATGCGATCGGCAAAGGGGCGATCGAGGCACGCTCCAGAGAATTGGCTCAAGCTTTGATGGCAGGTCTCGCCAAGTTGGATGGAGTCGAGCTTTACACAAATCCGGATCCCGCACTTTCGGCTGCGGTTGTCGTTTTCAAGCCAGGTGATTTAGATCCGAAAGCTTTGGCAGACGCGCTGTATGAAAAGGAAAGTATCGGCTGTACTGCGCGAACGGGCAAGTTTCCCGGATTACGTTTCTCTCCGCATTTCTACAATCTTCACTCGGAGATCGATTTGGTTTTGGATACAATCTCAAAGTATCTGAAAAGAGGATACGTTTAATTTGGTCTAGCGAAAATAGGCAATGGCTCGCTTAAATGCAGTGATGAGCTGCTCTTTGAGCGAAGTTAGGAATGCTTCCTCCTCTTCGAGATTCTTAGCCCGAGCGAAGTTTAGGAGCGGTTCCAGAAGCCAAGCCTCGGTAGGGGGGAGCTCGGCTCTCAGGCTTCGGTCGTTGATACGAGCCTCCAGAAGTTGGACGCTGCTCGCCACATGGGAGGCGTGCTCCGCAGTCGCTTTTTCGAGGAATTCGAAAGATTCGGAGCTTTGATAATTTGAAGGGTAGGCTCTGACTGCCTTACCGATTGAAACCAAGGTTTCCACTAGGCGTTGCATACGTGATGGGGGGAGGAGCTGGTGGGTTTCTGCGATAGTGATCTTTTGGAACGCTCCATCCTCGTCTATGGAAAGAATTTGCCCGAACAGGTTGCCCGCTAGATTAACGGTCGCCTTATCGAATTCTATGCGAGTCGGGTTTGCTTGGTTGTTTGCGCTGACCAGCATGCCTTTACGTTGTAAATGGGCGCGCACCGCTTCTCTCACTTCTGCGTCTCCTCCTACTAGAGTCGTTCTGCCGGAAGGTCCCGGTCGGTAGATCGCTTGCGAACCGGACCCCTTTCTAAGTCCAGTTTGGATGGTGACTCCCCGTAGAAGCTTGCCTACGAGTATCGGCATCTTGTCGGGCCAAAGGTCGGGCAAGGAACCAAGCATCTCGGCCTCTTCCAGTATCTCCAAAAAGTAACGACGAAGGCGTTGAAAATATATCCCGTTGGAAGTCATCACGAGGATCGGCGAATTCTCGACAGCGGTATCCAGATCGAAGCGGGAGGTCGTTTGAGTCAGCCACTCCACCAAGTCACGCAGGACGCAGAAGAGTTGGTCTGGCATGGGGCCGGCCAAGATGATGCCCGGCGGTTCGCCTTCCAGCTCCGGTAGCGGAGGCAGGACGGATGGGGGCGTTTTCACGGATTCCACTCCATTGGCGGTCTCGAGGAGAAGTTCGTATTCGATTTGGGGATACTTAAGCGATTTCGAATCGCTGCGAGGCAGGAAAAAGATTCCTTCTGAGTTTTGGAACCCTGAAGATAGGTGGGCGGCAAAGGCCACGCCTAGGGCTCCCGCCGGCAGGATCCCTATCTTTTCGTTGGGAAGGCTTTTCATTCGCTCGGCAGCTCGAATGACTTGATCACTTCAACCGCTCGTTCGCTCTGGGAGACTTTTACTACGATAGACATGGAGCTCGCTCCACCGACCGGTTCGGTGCCATAGGCGTATTCGATATTTATTCCCTCTGCCCCCAGTGCTCCGGCTATCATGCCTAGCGCTCCCGGAACGGAGTGCGTTTCGAGTTCCACCACGTCAGCTTGCACAGGGTGGAAGCCTGCTTCCTGTAGTGTCTGCAAGGCTTCCTCCCAGGGTTCCGCTAGCAGGCGAACTACGCCTTGCTCTACGCTGTCTTGAACGCAGATGCCCCTGATGTTGACCGAGTGCGCTGCGAGCGTTTTGGCTACGCGCGAGAGAACCCCCGGGCGGTTTTCTAGAGAGATGGTTAGCTGTCGCTTGAGATCACAATTCATTTTTGAAGTAAGGGCTGGCGGGATAGCAGAAGAAGCGTCGGCAAAAGAGTTGCGTTCTGCAGTGGTATTTTAAGCGCAATAGGGCACTGCGCAATGATTATGACTTCCTGTTTTGTTCCCACCTTAGGCGATATTCTCCATTTCATTGTAGATTTACTGTAGTGGATTTACGGATTCAGCGGAGTCGAACTTTGAACATTGTTTGCGACTGAAGATAATTCTCGCTAATTCGTTGAATTTTCTTGGGAAATGAGCGGATCTTTAAGGGGCTAGCATGGTCCCTGCGTGGGAAACGCATTATGAATACGAGGGAGGCTAGATTTGGAACCGACATCTGTTTTGTGATATTGCATTATCAGGTGATGGAAGAGACCGAGGCGTGTGTGAGGTCCATCAGGGAGAAGGTGGATACAGAGCACTACGCTATCGTGATCGTGGATAATGCTTCACCGAATGGATCGGGCGATAGGCTCAAGAAGCTTTATCGTAGAAGAAAGCGTGTCACTGTTTTGCAGTCGGAGAAGAATCTCGGGTTCGCGCGAGGTAACAATCTCGGGTACGACTATGCCAAGAACGAGTTGAACGCGCGTTTCATCGTGATGCTCAACAACGACACTCTGATGATCCAAGATGATTTCTTGAGTGTTATAGAGCGGGAGTACCAAAAATACGATTTTGCAGTCCTCGGGCCGCGTATTGAAACCAACGACGATAGCCCGAATTGCAATCCCGGTCCGAGTACCTTCAGCTCGACCGAGTGGTTGGATCGGGTTTGCCGTTTAAATCGCAAGCATTTGTGGCGGCATTATTTTCGCGTAGAGAAGCTGCTTCCCGCTTTGAAACGCAAGTTGATGCAAGTTATCAAACCGGCTCCAGAAGCGGATCCTTTTGAAGCATCCTCGACGCAAACCCCTGTTAAAGAAATGAGCGAGGACGCTCACCGCGAGAACGTGCAGCTTCACGGATGCTGCCTGATCTTTTCCCCGTTGTTTACCGAGAGGTTTGACGGCTTGGATCCACGGACCTTTATGTTCATGGAAGAAGAGATTCTGTTTGTGCAAGTGAGGCGATCCGGGCTGAAAACACTTTACAGCCCGGACGTGGAGATTCTTCACCTTGAAGATGCCGCGACGGATGCGATCTACGATAAGCCACGCGATAAGCGGATATTTTACCTGAGGAATCAGCTGCGCTCGGCACAGGTCCTACGTCAGGTGTTGAGGGAAACCAACTCGGCTTGATAGCTGACTTGAGCTCGGTTATATTTCGGGTTCAAAGCTTGTATTTAAAATACAAGTACGAAACGACGGATTCGCTAGTAGATCTGCGGTACTATTACTTCCCGCGGTAGCTCGTTTCGTTCATAATCCTCGTGGCGCTCACGCGGGGGTAGGTTTACCTCTTGGTGAGGTACCTCTTGGTAGGGAACTTGGCTCAGGAGGTGAGACATGCAGTTAAGCCGCGCTTTCTTCTTGTTGTCCGCCGGAACGACCCACCAAGGCGACTCGTCTGAATGGGTGTGGTTAAACATCTCTTCTTTCGCCCAAGTGTAGTGCTCCCAGCGTCGACGCGATTCCAAGTCCATGGGGCTTAGTTTCCAGCGCTTAAGCGGGTCGTGAATGCGTGCCTTGAAACGGTAGACCTGCTCCTCATCGGTGATTGAAAACCAGTATTTTATCAGCTGGATTCCCGAGCCCATCAGCATGCCTTCGAATTGGCCGACGGTGCGGAAGAACTCCTCGAGCTCCTCGTCGGTACAGAAGCCCATCACTCGTTCCACGCCTGCGCGGTTGTACCAGCTACGGTCGAATAGAACGATTTCCCCGGCGGCCGGTAGGTGCTGCACGTAGCGTTGGAAATACCATTGCGTGCGTTCGCGGTCGTTGGGAGCTGGAAGGGCGGCGATGCGGCAGACACGAGGATTTAGGCGCTGGGTGATTCGGGATATTACTCCGCCCTTACCGGCTGAGTCTCTTCCTTCGAATAGGATTACTATCTTCTTCTTGTTGGCGACCACCCAATCCTGCAGCTTCACCAGCTCGACCTGCATCCGATGCAGTTCCCGGAAGTATCGTCTGCGAAATTCCTTTTCCTCGCTGCTCGCATCCGGTCCCGCGTTTTCTTCATCCGCCTCAAATAGCTGCATCTCCAGCTCTTCATCCATATGGTCGAAGAATTCGTCGCGAATCTTTTCGATGGATTTTTCGTCGTAGAAGATGCTGAGGGGAGGTTTGTTTTCTTTGTCCATATTAGCGAGCGTCGGAAGCAGCCTGAAGCGCTTGGAGATCAACATGGTCAAACGCTCACAAGGCGCCAACCTTTTCCTTGGTGACGCTTTTGTAACGCTAATGGGTTTTGCACTCCGCGGTCGGCTATTGCCGTGGCGGTAGGTCAGTTCCCTCAGTCGTTTGGACGATGCTCTGAATCGTGCCGTCTGGATTGTGATACAGGTAGTCAATACAGACGGAGCGACGGTAGCTGTCTCCAGTATTTGGATGCTGAATGGATCCGTTGTGATAAATGAAGTACCACTGTTCCTCAAATTCGATGATGGACTGATGGATTGTATTGGAGTTGAAAGCGCCTTCTGCGAGCAAGCCTCGTGAGGTCCAAGGGCCCTCGATTGATGGAGCGGTGGCGTAGGAAATCTTCTCTGGGAAACCACTGGCGTAGCTCAGGTAATAGAGACCGTTCTTTTCGTGAATCCAGGGAGCTTCGGTGAAGTTCTCTAATCCCTCGACTTCCATGATAGGCCCGTCGAGCTCGATCATGTTTGGCTTCAGCTTCACGTAGTAGCAATTGACATTGCCCCAGAAAAGCCAAGGCGTCCCGTCTTTGTCGATGAAGACTGCAGGGTCGATGTCTTCCCAGGAGTGCTCGCCCTTGGGAGTCATATCCGAGGTAATCAGTGCGCTGCCACGAGCGTCCTCGAAGGGGCCTGTGGGGGAATCGGAAACCGCGACTCCTATGCCCATGCCCCGATGGTTTTGATCGTCGGCGTGCCTAGTGGATACGAACCAGTAGAACTTACCGTCTTTCTCCGTTACATGGGCCGCATAGGCGTCTGATTTTGCCCATGCGAAATCTTTGACTGCGAGGATAGGACCATGGGCGGTCCACGTCTTCATATCCTGCGAGGAGAAGCACAGCCAATCCTTCATGGCGTAGTGCTTGTTGGGCTCTGCTTCGTCATGGCCGGTGTAGATGTAGACGGTACCCTCGTGTACGATGGCAGCAGGGTCTGCGGTGAAGACATCGGTAACGATGGGGTTGGAAGCACTTGCCAAGGCAGTTGCGAAAGTGAAAGCGAGCAATGTGATCGTTTTTTTCATAGGTGTGGGGGGGGCGTTTCTGTCTGGAGCCGCTCATGGGTGTGCGCGACCTGATTCTCAAACCCTATTTTGCTTGGGGGCCAAAGTCGACGGTCTGGTACTAAACCGTTTGGGGACAGTACGATTTTAGTGCGCGGGAGAACCTCTCCCTTTGCTTGAATCTCTTCTAAGCCCGTTTGGATGAAATAAGGTCCTTAGTGGACCTCTATTTCTTTGCCGGTGGCTTCGACGTAGATTCTCTCCAGCAATTCGGACTGCGGTATCGCGATCCTCTGGCCGAATCGAGATGCCAGGTACATCGCAAGGGCGAGAACGAGCATTCCGGAAAAGACCCAAAGCCCCCAAGCCGACATGCCGACGTAAAGCTGGCAGAGCCCGAACATGCCGGAAAACATCCCGATCAGGCCGATGATGAGATAGCCGTAGAGATAGAGGGACCAAAGGTTGGCGTTTGGCCCGAAGGTGCCTCGCACCAAGGTGTGCCCCGATTGGTCGGCTTCCAGTCCGATGTGAAGCCGCGGCGACCAAAAATGCCGGTCCTTCTCGGGGATTCTCAAGCAGACGAAGCCAGGATACCGTTTCACTTCGAAGTTCGGATGCTGGCTTTGTACGTGATTTACGATCCGCTCTTGGGCCTCTTCGCTGCCCGCATCGAGCTCCTGCCGAAAACTAGGCCGCAATCTCCACGAAATCATCACGGCAGAGTAGAATAGAGCAGTTGCCTGTCAATTCCGCAGCTAATGAGCAGGATAAGTAAGAGTAATTCTAATGATGGGCACTCAGTTCATACGTGTTCTCAGGTAGTTTGAGGCGAGTGAGGTAGTGTGGGTACAGCGATTGCTCCTGAGGTTTCGTCCTATCCACCCCAACCCAACTCGCTATGGCTTTCCGCAACAACTATGCGAATATGGTGACTGAGCGGCCTCAGTCCCATACCCGTTTGATTCGAGACTACGACGGATCGAATCCGGATTTCGATTTCATCATAATCGGCTCGGGGATCGGGGGCGGGATATTGGCGGACGACTTGGCCGATCGAGTGGGTCATGATAAGAGGATCTTGGTGCTGGAGACTGGATCTTTCCTCTACCCGACGCATGTCTACAATATTAGCCGGATACCAAACTTCTCGGTTGCTAATCATTTTGGAGCGGACTGCTTTAGGCCGTATCCATTGCCTGGGCACTTCATTGGAGGAACCCCTCAGATGGGGTTCGGAGGGCGTTCGATCTTCTGGTCCGGTTTGATTCCCCAGGCTCAGGATTGGGAGATCGACTACTTTCCGCAGTCTGTGAGGGACGACTTTTCCGCTAGCTATTTTTCCTTGGCCGGCGAGCGGATGAACGAGTCCATATCGCTCGGCTCCAAGGCGGAGGAGCTAGTACAGCGATTCCGTAGCAGTAGCCTGAACGATGATTTTGTAATCGAACAAACTCCGCGGGCTCTGCACCAGCCTTACCTGTATCCAGATGGAACACCGCGGGACGCCTTTTTCGACGAGCCAACAGGAGTCTTTAACACGGCGGAGCTTTTGATTAATCAAGTGGGTTTGACGCCGGGCGCTCCGCAGGAGGGCAACGGTCTTTTCATCAAGCTAAACTCTTTTGTCGAAGGCGTCTTCGATGTGCCTTTCGGTTGGCACGAAGTCCGCACCACTAACACCCTCGATGGCGGGCAAAGAAGTTTTTACGCTCCTCAGGTCATTGTTGCCGCAGGTTCCGTCGAGAGTCCCAAACTGATAAATCGTTCCTCTGCCTACCAGAATTTCGCCGAACCGGTGCGTCAGAAGGTCGGCTTCGGTCTGACTGACCATCCTGTAAGCGGGGAGTCGCAAGCTTACGTTTCATCCTTGGGTGGAGGGCCTGCGATACCTCTGACGCGACATGACCACGCCAAAATTATCTTCTACTCCCGGGGGCTTACGGATGCCAGCGGCCATATCGATTTGCCCTTTAACGTGGAGATGAATATCAATCACGAATATTGGCACTTGAGGAACAACGATCCATCCTCTCTCCCGGCAGTCGACAATTTTGCCAAGACGCGGATCGACTTAAAATACAGTTTCGCGAACTGTCTGGATGACGAAAACGGAATTCTATCGCGCTGGGATGATGGATACACCCCGGAGATTCGTTTCAGGCGTTTCTCGGACCTGGACCATCTTTTGCAGAACCGGTTCCCGAAGGTGGCTGGGTGGCAAAAGAGCCCGCAGGACTTTTTCAATCTTCTCAATGCGACGAGGGACCGCATTTTTGGCCTGTTCAATGGCCTCGAAACGCTTACCGGCGATTACGGGGGCGGTTTTGGCCAGCAGTGGCCCTTCGGTTGGGGCACGGTACACCACGCATGCGGAACCTTGCGGATGCCGTGGAAAGCGGCCCGCTCGGAGTCCAGTTTCAGCGATGATTCTGTGGTCGACGAAAACTTGCAGGTCCGGAACGCTCCGGGGCTCTACGTTTGCGATATGTCGGTTATGCCAATCAGCACGGCGGCGAACCCGGTTCGCTCCCTCGCCGCCCTTTCGCTGCGTTTGTCAGAGCACCTCGCTTGAGTTTATATCGAGAAAGGTGCCAATTCGGGGCGAAGATTACTCGCTCTCTTCCTTACGGACGCGGAAGAGGGCCTTCTCCTCTGGCTCGGAAATGAGGTAGGGGCTTTCGGGCTGAGGGGAGATATCTTCCCATTGTTCACCGTCCTCGCTAGTTTGAAGCACACCCACGAAGTCGATTTTCACGTTATCGGATTTCGAAGAGTATATGCCGGCGGAAGGAGCTACGAAAATTTCGATCTTCAGCTGTCCGTAGTTGTCTTCCGGAATGTCATCTTGCGTCTGGATCTGGAACGTTTCGCCAGCCCCCACTATGATGTACTCGTAGGTGTGATCGTTGCGGTACTCGTCTAGGGAAGGACGAAGCGGTGTCCATTCACTGCCGTCCCAGAAAATGAGGCCAGTGGCTGCTGGAATTTGAATCTCATCGTCCCCGCATAAGCCGGATTCTTCTGGATAAGCAAAGATGTAGCCCGCATCGGCGTAGGCTTTTCCGTTTTTCGACCCTTCAGTCGGATACATAACGCTGGTCTCAGGGGTGCCTCCGCATGTGTTTTGGTCCTTCCAGACGCTCCAAGTCCCGGTGATCAGCACGCGATAGCTGGTGCCTGTTTCCAGCACCGTGCTCGACTCGGTCGCTGCCAGCGGGGTGTCAAAGAAGAACGTTTCCACCTGAGCTACCAGGACGTTAACGAATGAAAGTGGAAGCAGGAGCTTTAGAATGAATTTCATATATTGTCTGCGACTTGTTACGGGAAAGGGTCAAATCAAACCCCTTGTATCGAACTTCGTGGGTTTGAATTTGTAGGCTCGTGACTCAAGTGATTCCGAGATGAGAATCAAGGAACAATACAGGAGTCCGTCAGATCCCGCAATGAAGTATGGGGAGTTTTTACTGAATGTTTCATCTTGTCGACACGGGGCGTAAACTCCTCGGCCGGAGAAGGTAAGGCGAATAGATCGCCTTCGTCGACTCACCTGAAAAAGGCCCACGAAATTCCTCTAAGTATTTGTTTTCTGACTTATTCGGAGAAACTCTGAGTGATGGTAACCGTCTTTGGGTTCGAGAGGTAAGTAGAGTGCTATGAGTCAGCTGTTGGGTCGTCCAACTTTCTCGAATGCCGAGAGTTTGAAGCCTCCGCTCGATTCCCTTAATCCAAATCGACTGCTTCCAATTGTGGAAAGTGTTCGAGAATCGCTTCTTTGGGAACGTTTAGCCAGCGGACAGCGGCATTCAAAGTCGAAAACTGTTTGATATACCGTTGGCCCTTGAGATCGGAGGTAGCCATGATGGTCAAAGCGGCCGCCTGTGGCGTGTTTACGATGATTGCAGTCTTGGAGCGAGCGAGCTCTTTTAGGTTCTCCTCTGCCCATTGCCCATAGGTTTTAAGATCTGCGAGGCTAACCTTGGGGGCTCCGGAGAGATCGACCAGTAAGGAGTTGACGCCCTTTTTTATCCAGCCGTTTGCCTTCTGTTCCTTCCGGAGATCGATGAATTCCGCTAGGGTGCACGATTCGAAGTGAACTTGCACGATTAGGTTTTGGTCGGGAAGAAGCTCTGACAAAGTCTCCATGGGGGGCGGGTGATTTTTCGCGCTGATGAGATCAGGTTTGCCGAGTCATGGCAACAACACCTCAGCTGTTTTTGGGATAATAACCCCGTCTAACTCACTTGAGCGCATCGCGAGCGTGACCTCTTCTAGTGGATTTTCTGGGATATTGCCTTTGCTCGCTCGTGGGTTCCTCTGAGATGCGGTAATTACGTTTGATCTCTTAGGTTGATGGACTGGGGACATTTTGGTGGACAGGCTAGAGAAATGCCCCAGTTGCGCTATCATCCTCCATTGATTCAAGCAGTTGGTGACGGTACCGTTAACCCATTTCGTCATGCATTCTTTTCGCCCTTTGCACAAAACGATTTTAGCCGCCTTGTTTTGCCTTGTCTCGTCCGTGAAGGCGGTCGATCCCGACAGTCTCCCAATCGGCGGGATTAACGCTCACTGGGCGGACTTCTCCCATATCTCCACTTCCTTGCCTTTTACAAACGCCCTGCAGACCGCAAGCGAGTGGTACGCCAGCGATGGGCAAGAGCTTACCCTAGACGAAAACAATTATCCCACCTCCTTGGCTGAAGAGCAAATGGCCTTCTCTTTAGTGTTTGGCGAAAATTCGCACATACCAACCGGTCTGGATCAGAGTTACACCTTGGTATGGGAGGGTAGTGGCGTCCTGCAGCTATCTTACATCGGTGGAGAATATTATTACGATCGATCTTCGACCAAACGCCAGGAACTCACCTTCCCCGCCACTGCGGCTCAAGATTCCGTGACCCTTGCTATTCGAGAAACAGATCCTGAAGACCCGATTCGAAATGTTCGGCTGTATTTGCCAGGGTATGACGAGAGCTCGGGAACTTGGACAAACCACTTCGTCGACTACGTTCGCGAATTTGGATTGCTGCGGTTTTGTTGGGGAGTGGGAGTCAATGTGGATTCGAGCCGTGAGATTGTGGAATGGTCGGATCGCCGTTCGCCAAGCGAGTACACGTTTGGGAACGATATTGCCTTAGGCGAGACGAACGGAGTTGCCTATGAAGCGATGATTGAGCTCGCCAACCAAGCGGAGGTGGACCTCTGGGTTTGTGTCCCGCACCTTACTTCAGAAAGCTATCGTACCCAGATGGCTCAGCTCTTTCGGGATGGGCTTGACGAAGGGAATCGGCTCTGGGTCGAATATTCGAACGAGATTTTCAATAGCTGGTTCCCCGTTCACCAAGACCTCTACCAAGAAAGCCTCACGCTCAACGAGCCGCTTCCAGAAGAAGAGCAAATCGATTTGTTTATTTTGCACGGAAGAAAGGCGGCCGAACTTTTTACTGTGTTTGATAGTGTATTCAGTGCGTCAGGACAACGCGATCAGCTCGTGACTGTGTTTTCGGGGCAGAACGGTTTCGCTTATCCGCTCGCCGCCGGAGCGCAGGAAATTGAACGTATCGGGTCGATGGATTTGGTCGACGTTTTTAGTATCGCTCCCTACTTCGCGATACCGGAGCCCGACGATCACGAGGATCCGCTTCGGCCGGTGCTGGAGGGACAAGATCCGACTGCTCTCGATCCACGGGATCGCGTCTGGGCCCAAGCCTTTGTGGCCCTGAAACAGTTGGTGGATTTCAATTTCGAGCAACAGTATATTGCTGGCCTTCAGAACGAGGAAAATCGGCAAGTTGCCGAAACCTACGGTAAGCCAATTGTGGCTTACGAAGGTGGGCAACACCTGCATACCTTTGAGGATGAGTCCGGCCGATTGGCCTATCTAGGTCGCTGGATCAGTCCGATAAACCAGCATGAGGGGGTCCGCCACACCTACGATTACTTTCTCCGTTCATGGGACGAGTGGGGTGGTCGTACCATGGTTTTCTACTCGGCCTACTTTTATCCGAATGAAGAAGAAGCCTTTGGGCTGAAAACCGACTGGCGTCAGCCGAGTGAGGAAGCTCCGAAATATCTCGCCGCTCGCGACTGGCTAATGCGTCGCAAAGCTCTGAATACTGGCAACGACTTGGAATCAGCGGAGCCATCGATGCAGGCTCGTTTGGTGGACGAGAAAGTGCACTTCCAGTTTTCGGTTCCCCATGCCACAGAATCCCCCGACGTAGGCGGGGCTTTCAGCTCCGATCTTTCGCAATGGGATACTCCCGGTTTCCTCTTTGTCGACGAGACCAATGAGGTGGAAACGCTGTACCATGCGGAGCCTGTTGCGAATTCTGAAAACGCCTATTTCAGAGTGGAAGTCGCTCCTGGAAGCGTGGAATAGCTCCGCGCATCTCCTGATGCCTATCGGTCGCCGGAGTATTCGGAAACCCCGTTTAGGCTCGTTCCGAATGACTGCGAGCTCCTTTGGATAGTTCAAAATGTACCCTAACTCGTTCCATGGTGGACGAGGACGCTCGTACCTCTAAATAGGCGCGTACTGAAGCCCGTCTCTTAGGTTTTCCATCTCGACTACGCCCCTTTTCGGCTAGATCCAGGCAAGTTCGAGGTGGTTTCATCCCAAAAGGAGCTAGATTCGTCACAAGATGTTCTAAAATTAGGATTCTTGGGAAACCGAATCAGCTTGAAAATGCGTAACCCGGAGTGTCGCAATTAACATGCCTAATTCGACCTATTCAACTTATGCATCGTATCGTTTTAAACTTGGCGGCTGTCCTGGCAGTTGCCCTGCCGAGGGAGCTCATTTCAGCTCCTGCCCTCAGTATTGCGCCGGGTTCCCCCCATGTGGTGACCGTAAGTGGAGAGGAGGGAGAGAATGTTGTCCTGGAAGGTTCGGACGATCTGAGCGATGGGTCTTGGACGGCCTTATCGACCATCACTCTAGGGGATCAGCCGAGCATCTTTACCGACGATAGTGGCTACCTCGGGGATAAGCGCTTCTATCGAGCCTACACTTTCACGGATGAATCGAGCCAGAAAGCGACGGATATCATGGATGCGGTAGAAGCGTTCTTGAATTTGCTCAGCAGCTCGGAGCAGAGCACCCTTTTGTTTGACTGGGACGATGATACTCAGAAGACCCGTTGGTCAAATTTTCCAATCGGGATTGTTCCTAGAGACGGCCTACGGACCGGAGATATGTCAGACGCCCAACTCCAAGCGATGTGGAATTTGCTCTCTGTGGTCCTTAGCGAAGAGGGCTACGAGAAGACTTTGAACATAGTCAATGGGGATAATGAGCTGTCCTCTGGCTCGAATTCGCAATACGGCGACCATCAATACTACATCGCATTTCTCGGCACGCCTTCGGCAGAAGATATCTGGATGCTTCAATTCGGAGGTCATCACCTCGCAATTAATGTATTTATCAAAGGAGCGGATGGCTCACTGACGCCTTCCTTGACGGCTACTCAGCCTTCGAGCTACACGCTAGACGGAGAAACGATTCGTCCGATGGGCGATGAGGTGGACAAGGGACTTGCCTTGATGCAATCGCTCAGTGCTTCACAGCAGTCGGCAGCAACGATCGGATCCAGCTTTATCGACTTGGTCCTCGGGCCTGGGGAGGATGGGCAGATGATCGCATACGAAGGCGTGCAAGTATCTACGTTTTCGGATGAGCAAAAGGAGGCCCTTGTGGATCTTGCCGGAGAGTGGATTCGTATTTTGCATTCCGAAGCTGCTGAAAATCGCCTAGCGGAAGTTAGGGAAAATCTCGACTCCACATATTTTGCTTGGAGCGGTCCGGTGTCGGCTTCGAGCGCCGCTTATTTTAGGATCCACGGTCCGACTGTCTTCATCGAAATGTCTCCGCAGACGATGGGAGGCGGGGGTGGTTTGGGGCACTATCACTCGATTTATCGAGATCCAACAAATGAATACGGGGAGGGACTCTAAGATGGGACATAGTAGGTTCATTCGAAGTTTTTTCTGCTTATTAGCGATCGTTGGCCTTGTCGCGAGTGCCTTGGCCCACCGCTTGGACGAATGCTTGGTCTCCGTGAAGTTGCGTTTTGAGGAGGGCCGGATTCTCGCTACTTACCGAGTCGTACCCGGAGTCGAGGTCTATGATCAGTTCGAGGCGTTGATAGATCGCGATGGCAGTGGCGATATTTCAGAGGAGGAGGAGCGCGGATATGCTCAATCCCTTCTCGACGACAGTTTACTTACGCTCGATGGCGTTGGCCTCAGTTTCAAGTTCGTTGAAAGTCAGATCTGGGGTCGCGATGTATTGGTTGAGGGAGGAGGGGCGATCGTCGTGAAGGCTAGCTGCGATGTCACTTCGGAAAGCGGGTTGCATGTATTTGAATTCGTTTGCAGCCATCAGTCGGAAATATCTGGATACCTAACGAATGCTATGCTGCCCAAGGATCCGAACGTGTTTATCCGCTCGCAAAAACGATCTCACGACCAAAGTAGGATAAGGGTATCCTATGAGATCGTTAAGTGATATATAGTGTGCCACACGGAAGGGCCCGTTCTTGTGGTTTTGAAAAGATTCTAAAGTGTTCTGCTGTGTATCCTGTCGGTAAATACGATAGGTTTTCGATGTGACTTAGCCTCCCGCGTTTTGTAAGGCTATGTAGTCGGCGAGAGCGTTGAACGAAGTTTGAGAATTGGTGAAAAGCACCAGCTTCGGGTGATCGGAAATCGCCGAACTGTATTCGGCTAGAACGCCGGCGCCCTGATAGTCCGAGTGTCGCAAGTCGATGGGCATGGCGATGCTGGGATTATAGGCAGATCCGAACTTTTCATAGAACTTGCTTTGGCGGGCTAGCGTGAGCCCATCGTAATGATGCGGGACGAATGCGAAGTGGGCCTGTTTGTTTTTGAACAGTTCTGTTTTCTCGATCGTTTTGCGGAGCGAGTACTCGACGATAAAGACGATGTCATAGCCTTTGTTTTCCTTTATGGTTTGGAAGTAGGTGTTGAGCACGTTGTTGGCGGACATAGGGCTTCGCATGTCCTTGGAATCGCGGATGGGGATCGCATAGCCGCGAATCTGGGAACCTAGTTTCGCGTGAGCCTTATCCACGAAGTCTCCTAGAAAACCGCCACCACCATTGGCGTGTGAAACTTGAATGGCTCGATTATAGTAAATGAAGGCACCGTATTTCGCTGCCGCGATCGCTTCAGTAAAGCCTTCCTTCATGGCATCCTCGCATCTGAACGCTAATGCCGATTTTTGGTCGAAGGAAGCGTTGAGAATCGGCATTAATTGGCTTCCGACGATTTCGAAATCAGGGATGATGATCTTTTCGAAATCATCAGCTCCGACACGGCTGAGCAGAAACGGGATAAAGGCTAGGATAAGGAATTTTTTGGGTAGGGGATTCACGAGGCCGAGCTTTGAAGCTGCCACGGCCCGGTTCAATATTTTCTCGATCCGTGGTGACGCTATGCAGGGCCCTAATTGGAGCTAGAACTAAATCCCTATGCTTTCCCCACGCGTTGGAACTTTCTATCGCAGTGTGCCCCCCCTTGAGGCCTCTGAATCTTGATCGAGCAGTCCGCTGCGATTGCTCGTTTTATATACCCGAGAATCATAAACGGATTAATTGCTAAAAGATCCATGTGAGCAGGCCTGGCAATTAAATGTCTAATGCGTGAAGTCTCTTTTCGAGAGCTTTGGTCCCGTCTTCTGTCTTGATGTAGATGGCGTCTTTTGACAGAAATTTCATAATCCAGCTCTATGAAATATCCAATCCTACTCTCGTTGTTGCCCTTCGTTTTTCCAATCTACTCCTTTGCCGGCCTTGCGAACAGCAGCCTGCATCTGAGGATTCTGACGATTCAAGAAGGTGAGACCACCTTCGATGCGGACCAAGGAACTGCCTTGGTGGGATCCGCCGTAGAATATCCTGAACTCGTGGGAGAAGAGGGAGACCTTTTTGCTATCCCAGTTGCAGTGGATCTATCGGATTCCACTATCACTTTCGATTTCTCGAAACTCGGCGACGGAGAATTCGCGCCCGGCGACTTCAATGGATATGTAATCAGTGATTATCAGGATGACTTACCGCCCATCCTGAGCGTTTCCGTTGATGAGGAAAACTCGACACTTGCCGTTACTAGCGAAGAAATTTCTGTATCCGAAGAAGAAATACGAGTCGACGTGGCTGCCCTTTCTTACAATTCCCAGTCATTGCTGACACTGCAGGTGGCATTGCAGGAAGATGTCATCATGGTGAGTAAGGTGAACGAGCCTGACTCCGTGAAGTTTGTCTGGTCGAGCGAGTGGACCCTTCAGCGAAGCGATGATCTTGCTGCATGGGAAGTCGCCGCCTCTGAAAGCCCCTTTAGTATTTCTTCTCCTGAAGCGGGGGCTCTGTTTTTGCGCCTAGCGACTGACTAGGGAAGTGGCGTTCTGCTAACGTTCTGTCGAATTTATGACGGTACCCTGCCGACGGGTTGCGAGGTATCGTCCGTGAGCTTGCAAGGGATGTGAAGCAGTAGGAGTCCCTCCGAGTGTAGCCTGTATCAGATTATCGGATATATGCTGCCTCTACTCTTCCGATCTTCGAGAGCGGCAAGTGGTTATGCCCGGGGGGGGGTGAATCGATTCCTGGTTTTCAGGGTCTTGGCGTCTTATCCGAAAGCCAGCTAACTCTCGTCTGTATATTAGCCCCAGAGGAATCGCCTTGTTATTTTATGGGTATAAGTTAAAATACTTAGCCTTATTAGGGCTGTTACGTAATCGCGGGATTTGGAAACGATGCCGTGATTTCAGTCCGAGCTAAACACCCAACCACTCGCTTGTATGATCTATCCAACCAACTTGTCCTTGTTCCGGTTCGCTACCGTTTTTCTATTCGCTACCAGTTCCTTGCTCACCTCTGCGTTCGCCCAGTTCGAGCTCCCTTTTCCCGGTGTGCCGAATCCAGGCAGACCTGGGTTTACGCGTTATGTTTCGCGGGGAGATACCGTCACGAGCGTTTCTCTTGCACGGCTGCGTACCAACTTGGTCGCTTCAGAAGATAGTTCTGTCCTGATCGCAGATAACATTGTCCCTAGGAACCTTATTTCTCGAGACGAAAGCAATTTAATCATGCGAAGCGGCGATGTCAGAGTGCTTGCTCAATCGCTAGACGAGAGCCTGCTGGAGCTGCGTGGCGGAGAGATAGAAGAAGTCTTCGCCCAAGGTATGAGCACTTTGCTGCTTGCTGGAGCTACTGTTGAGTCATCTTTGACGGCTTACGGTGAAGCGATGGTCGAGTTGAGGGATGGCCGAATAGGCGAATGGGTAACCATGAATGGTGATAGTATCTTGAACATGGGCTTTTGTGATATCGGCGGGGGCATTGTGCTTCTGGAAAATAGCCAGCTTCTAGTGTCCAATGGCAGCTTCCCCGTTTTATTCAGCCAAGGCGAAAGCAGGTTCGAGATTCAAAGCGAGGGAGAGTCGAATGTGTATTCCTATGGCGAGAGCAACGGAGTTATAAGCGGTCGAGTCGGGGACTTAACAACTGGCGACGATAGCATAACAACTATCGACGCAGGTTCCGTCAGAAGTTTGACCACAAATGGTTCCAGCCAAGTGACGATGGACGGAGGCTGGATCTACGGAACCAGTGAAACCTTGGTCGATGTGAAAGGCTCTAGTGTCGTCTCGCTAAATCTATTACCCACGGAGCAACCCCAGGGGAATAACGACCAAGTTTCACGAAACGCATACGTTTACCAAGACGGCATGCTGACTCTGCATTCGGGGAGCTTTGATACGCTCCTTGCAAACGGTGAGTCTGAGTATACTATGGAAGGAGGCGACCTCGGGACCCTGCAGGTTGACGGAGATGCTATAGCGATTCTGAGGGGCGGAAGTATCCGTACGTTGATAGCGCGGGGCGGCAAGACCTATCTCAATGGAGTTACCTGTGAAGAGTTGAGGGTCGAAGGGGATGCAGACGTCGTTTTATACAACGCTGCTATCGAAAGGATAAATGTATCCTCCGGACGGATGCATATTCTTTATGATGACATCGGCGGTTTCCCTTCGGATATTCTAGCAGGTCGAGAAAATCTAAACATTGAAGTTAGCAACGGGGACTTGCATTTGTACGCCTCCAGAGTGCAAGGAGCTAGAAGCTACCCGAAGCTTTTCGACCTTTTTGGCGAATCCTTGCCCACCTCCGATCTGCCTGACTCAGGCTGGTGGACGTTGTTGCTCTGGAACCGAACTGGGATTGTTGATGAGTTTTGGTTCCGGAACTTGATCCCGAATGCGACGGGCACGGTCTATCTTCATTCCACGCTCGGAAGCACCTTCCCCTATCGGGATTAGTGTTCAGAGATTTGGTGGAAACGAGTTTTATCGATTGTACAGCGGATTCGTATTTGAGGCCTGCTAGTAATAGTCTCTCTATTTCCCCGAAAGCGCTATCGCGACCTAAAAAGTATCGGTATTTTAGTTACACATCTCGCTTTCTCGCCGAGGAAGCGGGGTGTTGTGTGTGAGCTGTGGGTAGAGGGTGGGGCTGAGAGCTGGGAAACAGGTGATTATAAGGAATGATTCTGGGAATGAACCTAAGAAGGCGGACAAGCCTAGGAATAAATGGCGGTCTGCACCGTCCTGAAAACTCTCTGCCCGAGCATGAGCACGGCCCAGCTTATAACCTTAAAATCTCTTCAAGCCATGCGGCTTCTTCTGGGCTTAGGGTGCCGTTGCGGGTGGCTTCTTTGAGCATTCGTCTTAGTGATTCGTCGTCCCAATCGTCTAGGGCTCGCACTGCTTCTATGACTCGTTCCTCGCCGTTTGGGTAACGGAGGGTTTCTGCTATGATTTGAGATGTGATTTCTCTGAATTCTTTAGGTATCCGATATTTGGAGATGCTTCTACTTTGAGCTTTGGGGCTGTTGAGCCGGGAGATATTAACTGAATCCACTGTATAGGTGTCGAAGTAGTCTGCTTCCAACAGCTCGAGCATGAGGGAAAGATGGGGATGGGGGAATTCGTCGGGGTTCTCGAGCGATCCGGTAACAGGACCTCCGAGATCTGCTCCACCGAACATGGAGACGCTGTAGGTGTCGGAGTCTGGCGACAATGAGATGAATACGGTGTGGACGGTGCCGGTGGTGTAAGAGCCTTTCTTAAGGCTGTTGACGTATACGGAACCGTTATAGAATTGAAGACGGAGGAGAGCCTCATCGATGGCCATCACGTTGGCGTTAACGGTCACCCCGTCATCTATGCGACCTTTCCAGATGAAGTACATGGGGCGACTCTGGTCGGTGTTAACGGTGGTGTTGAAGTATACGAAGGGACTTTGGTTGTCGATAACAGGTCCGAAGAGCTTAAGGGACTGTAGGCCTTCGATGGGTTGCCAGGCGTGAGCGATGATGTCGCCCGAACCATCGTTGCCGGTAATCGTATCACCCACTGGTGAACCAGGGACATCGTAGAGAGGGCCAGAGCCAACGGGGTCGTTCTCAAAGTCGCTTACAAACATGGGAGTGCAGGCGACTTGCAAGAGGAGCAGGGCCGCAAAGCAGCTAAGAATCGTTAACCGAGAACGGGCCATTCTGGCGGGGGTGGAATGGTTGCGAGATGGAAGGGCGCTTGGCTTTTGAGATGCAGTTGGAGTCATGGGGCTTTCCTTTCTTTGCTTTCCAAATCCGTCAGTCTGAGGATTAGGAAATGTGGTCTTGTTGAGAATATGGGCTAATATGTTGAAAATACCTACATAAAACAATTATACAACAAGTTGAAATGAAGTTCCTACGTGTGTTCTCTAGCAGCGGGTGAGCACTCCAGGAGGGACGTTGCACGCATATATCAGGACCCGTGAGAGGAGCGATCGGCGGCGTTAACCTTTGCTTGCCTGCCTTGACGCAAAGAACAAGCCAGACTCTTGAGGATGAGAGTCTGGCTTAGAAAGGCTTGTGGTTCTGACGAAGAGTCGTTCCTAGCGTCTGTCTTTTCGAGTTCGTAGTCCGATTAAGGATCAAGAATTTAGCCCTGTCCCTTTCGGGCGTACCCGTATTTAGAGGCTTGATGTAAGCATTGGAGGAACTGCTTCCATGTATTTAATGATTTTCATCTTAAACTGAATTTGGTTCCCCGGATGTTTAGGATCGGATTTGGGAGGTCTCTTAACGTTCCCATCTCCTCCTTTCCTTTGCAGCGTTATGAAATCGCCAAACTGAATTACACCGTTCTTCGAGAATTCTATCGGCTGTTTAGATATCGAGTAAACCGCTTCTCTGATATCGTAGAAGTGTATTGTGTTGTTGGCTTTATTAATGAGCACCAAGCATTTTGCTACGTCGTTGCCGATGCCCATGAAGATCTCTTCGATAATCTTTCCTGACTTTTTGCTTAGTTCGGTGGCGAGTAGGTCGCGGTATTGTTCTTCTATAAGGATCTTGGATCTTTTGAGCCGGTGGTTGTCTATTCCGTTTTGTATCGCTTTTATAGCAAACTCGCTGAGGCCGATTTTTGAAGCAAAAGAATCAAGCCAAGTTCTGGTAACTTGGTTGAAGCCGATCGATCTCGCAGACTTTACGTTGATCCCGATACCGGCCCCGCCGGCGTACATGGCAAGTAGATCTGATTTTTTGTTGGAAGTCCCTGTCGGATACACTTCCAAGAAATCCCCTCCTGATAGGTTCAGTTTGCGAAGCAGTTTCTCAGGAAGGTCTTTGTTCTTTCGAAATAGGGTGCAGAGTTGTTTTTCTGTATCGGTACCAAATTTGGCGTTTAGCCGGTCGGCGCTCATTGGATTCCTTTGTTACGCGCATTGAGTTCGATATGGATCGATGGATCCACGGTGGGGGTATGTTAGTCATGCACAAGCTGCCGGAAAAGCTGCTTGCTGAAACAAGTTCTCCAGTAATGAGTGAACAACGTCGACAGTGAATGCGTTACCTGCCTGATGTAGTAGGTCTGAATCTGATACGTTTTGGATGCGTTTTTGGAATTTCGTATCAAATCCTTGTAGTGCTAACCCTTCGAGTCCGGATAGTTTTCTTAGTTGGCCTTCTCTTGCGTATAGGAGACCGTGTCGTCCTGAGCGAAGTGTTGGAGCTATCTTTTTGAATATTCGTAGGTCTGATTGACGCGTATCAATCATTGTGAAGTCGGGTAACGCTTTTAGTTCGTCGACTGTGACTTTCGACTCCTTGTTGTATTTGTTGTTTAGATACTTTTTAAGGTAGGCGTAACCAGTCTCGGAAACCGCGTATTTCGGGTCTTTGGATCTTAGGTAGCTGCGGAGATTCTTGATACGTTTGGCTTTTTCAGGGAATGCAAACTCGAAGTCCGCATTGACTAGATCTTTCCGAACACCCACGAAATAGACACGCTCACGCATTTGGGGTACCCCGAAATCCACAGAGGAAACGAGTTTCCAGTCGACATTGTACCCAACGGATTCGAGTTCAGTTAAGATCTGGCGTAGGGTCTCGCCTTTGTTGTGGCTCATCAAGCCCTTGACGTTTTCAAGGACGAAGTAGTTTGGTTTCTTTGCTGCAAGGATATCGCTGAGGGCGAAGATTATTTGGCCACGTGGATCACTGAAACCTTCACGTCTGCCAACTATTGAAAAGGTCTGACAGGGAAATCCTCCAAGCATTACATCGAAGTTTGGCACGTCATTTGGGTTGATCTTGGTGAGGTCTCCTAGGTCGAGCAGAGGTTCCCAGAGTGTATCTAGCTCATGGAGCATTCTGTAAGTACGTTTCGCTTTCGGATCTATTTCTGAATAGCCTACACACTCGCCCCCGAGTTTTACCGCTGCTGCGTGACCTGCTCCAATACCGGCACAAAAATCAAGGAAACGAAATGAAGGGGATGCGATCATGATCTAAGAAGTGTAGTGATTCGGTAGGACAATTACAGTCCTATGTGAATTATAAAAGGCCCTGCACTGTATATTTGTGCAGGGCCTTGAAAGCTCAGTTAGTTAGGTGGCGATCGGGACGAAGGATGCTACCTTATTGGCAGCTTTCGCAGACCTCGGGTTCGGCGGGGCCGGTGGGCTTTTTGCCGACGATGCCTCGGAGTTCCTTTTTTGCTCCGACCGTGGCTTTCTCGATATTCGAGGCGCCGAGGGTGCGGAGGTAGTAGGTGGTCTTGAGGCCGTGTCTCCAAGCGGCGCGGTACATGTGAGACAGGGTCTTCATGTCCGGGCTAGCGAGGAAGAGGTTCACCGACTGGCTTTGGTCGATCCACTTCTGGCGGCGGGCTGCTGCGAGTACCAACCATGAGTAGTCGATGGAGAAGGCGGTCTTGTACTTCTGCTTGAGGTCTTCAGGGATGTTTTCGATCTCGTCGAGCTCGCCGTCGAAGTACTTGAGGTTGTCGCGCATCTCGCGGTCCCAGAGTCCGCGGTCCTTGAGGTCGCGAACGAGGTGCTGGTTGAGGATGATGAACTCGCCGGAGAGGTTGCTCTTAACGAAGAGGTTCTTGTAGCCAGGCTCGATACATGGGCTGGTGCCGGTGATATTCGAGATGGTGGCGGTCGGTGCGATGGCCATGACGTTGGAGTTGCGCATGCCTTGCTTGGCGATCTTCTTGCGGACGGGAGTCCAATCCATCTTGCCGCCGCGTGGGACGTCGACTTCGGTCCCGCGCTCTTGCTCGAGCAGGTCAACGGTGTCTTGCGGGAGGAGGCCACGATCCCACTTGGAGCCTTTGTAACTCTGGTAGGTGCCGCGCTCGGCGGCGAGGTCGGAGGAGGCTTCGATGGCGTAGTAGGCCACAGCTTCCATGATCTCGTCGTTGAATTCGACTGCTTCCTGCGAGGCGAAAGGCGTGTCGCGCTGGTAGAGGCAGTTCTGCAGTCCCATGATGCCGAGGCCGATAGGGCGGTGGCGGGAGTTGGAGAGACGGGCCGCTTCGGTAGGGTAGAAGTTGATGTCGATAACGTTGTCGAGCGCTCGGATGGCGGTCTTAACGGTTTCGCGTAGCTTCTTGTGGTCGATGTTGCCGTCCTTGTCCAAGTGCTGGTCGAGCACGATGGAGCCGAGGTTGCAGACTGCGGTTTCCTCTTGGGAAGTGTTGAGGGTGATCTCGGTACAGAGATTGGAGCTGTGTACGACGCCGCAGTGGTCTTGCGGGGAGCGGACGTTGCAAGGGTCCTTGAAGGTGATCCATGGGTGGCCGGTCTCGAAGATCATGGAGAGCATGCGCTTCCAGACTTCGATAGCGGGAACTTCCTTGGTCCAGATTTCGCCCTTGGCTGCCTTCGCTTCGTAGGCGATGTACTTGGCTTCGAAGTCCGCTCCGTAGGCGTCGTGCAGGTCGGGTACTTCGGAGGAGCGGAAGAAGGACCAGGACTGGCGGGCTTCCATACGCTTCATGAAGAGGTCGGGTACCCAGTTGGCAGTATTCATGTCGTGGCAACGGCGACGGTCGTCTCCGGTGTTCTTACGAAGCTCTAGGAAGTCGTAGAGGTCGTTGTGCCAAGTTTCGAGATAGGCGCAGCCAGAGCCGCGACGCTTACCGCCTTGGTTAACCGCGATGAGCTGGTCGTTGTGCAGCTTGAGGAAGGGGATGATGCCCTGGGATTCGCCGTTGGTTCCGCCGATGTAGGAGCCGGTGCCGCGAACCGCGGTCCAAGATCCGCCTAGGCCGCCTGCCCACTTGGAGAGGTAGGCGTTGTCGGCGATGCCGCGTTGCATGATGCCTTCGATGGAGTCTTCGACGTAGTACAAGTAGCAGCTGGAGAGCTGGCTGTGCTTGGTGCCGGAGTTGAAGAGAGTCGGAGTGGAGCTGCAGAAGCGGCGTGACTTGTAGAGGCGGTAGAGGGTCTTGGCCTTCTCATCTTTGTCCTCTTCTTGGATGAAGAGTCCCATAGCGACACGCATCCAGAAGAACTGTGGCGTCTCGATACGACGCTGCTTCTTCGGGTTGGTCTTGTCGATGATGAGGTAGCGATCGTAAAGGGTCTGAATTCCCAGGTAGTCGAAATCGAGGTCGGCGGAGGGATCGAGAGTGCGAGCGAGCTTGTCGATCTGGTAGTCCTTGAGGTCCGGATTGAGGCGGCCGATCAGGATGCCGTGGCGGACGTACTCCTTGAACTTCTTTTGGTGGAAGGTCTTGATGGCGGCGATACCGTCGCGGACGATGTCCCAACCAAGGGTCTCCTGGTACATGTAGGAGAGCTTGATGCGGGCGGCGAACTTGGCGAAGTCGGCGTCTTGCTCGATGAGGGTACGAGCGTTGAGGGTGATGGTCTTCTCGAGATCGGCTTCGGAGATCTCGTCGAAGACGGAGCGGCGGAGCTCGGATTCGATTTCGTCAGCGGAGAGGCAGAGATCGAGGCCGATGGAGGCAAACTCGATACGTTTCTTCAGGTCGATGCCATCCCAGAAGTAGGTGGTGCCGTCGGCCTTTTTGACCACGACCATGGAGTCTTGCTCGGTGTCGTTGGCCATCTGAAGGGCTTCCTGCTCGCGCATGGCCCGGCGTTGCTCGCGGTAGAGAACGTAGTGGGCGGCCACCTTGAAGTGACCTTGGCGCATGAGCTCTTCCTGGACGATGTCCTGAACTTCTTCGATTTCGATGAAGGCGTGGGCGTATTTTTGGACTCGCTCGGTCACTGCTGCGGCGACTTCCACAGCGGGGTCGGAATTTTGCTCGAGGGAGAGGAAAGCGCGGCGTACGGCGATTTCGATCTTCTCTTGCTTCCAAGGCACTACTTTTCGGTCACGACGGATGAGGCGCACGTTTTTTAGCCCTATGTTTTTGTCGGCGACGAGCTGGCGCTGACGGTTGATGAGCATGGATTTGGCGACGTCGTAGGCGTTGTTGTCTACGAGAGTGTTTTCGATGACGTCGTACAGTTCCCCGAGACCAACACGGGCTTCGAGAGTTTCAGCCGACTTGGACTCTAGCTTGTCGACGACTTGGCGAGCTACGGAGCAAACCCAGCTGCGATTGGCGTCATTATACACATCGGTCTGGTTCTTGGAAAGAAGGACGTTGGCAAGGGCGTTGCCGATGGTGTCGACGATCTTGGAGAGGTCGAAGGTGGATTCGCCCTCGTGGGTCACGACGTTGATGGAGGTGCGTTGACTGTCCTGGTCGGCGAGGCCGGCCTGCCAATTGAAACCGTGAGATTTTTCACGGGAAGCGGTGATGAGACGTTTAAGAGCTAAGTCTTCCTGAAGATTTGGATTTATCATGGTGGCGGCGCGAAGTGCTAGAGTTGCTGAAGCGAAGTATGGGTGGGGAGGGGTTAACGCGGCTGGTGGGCCGCGGCTGAAAAAACCATTGGCGGAGTCTGCGAGGGTGGAGCGAACGGCCTTTATGGGGACGCTCGCTGCCTCGGAGACCCTAGAGGTCGTCGTCGGACTCGATTTCGAGTGACGAGGCTTTCTGGTACTCGGTTACACGGCCTTCGAAGAAGTTTTGCTCCTTCTTGATGTCCATCATCTCGGCGAGCCATGGTAGCGGGTTGGTGACGCCGGGGTTGAGGGGATCGAGTCCGCAGCCTTCTAGGCGACGGTCCGCAATGTAGTCGATGTACTGAAGAAAGTCTTCTTTGCGCAGGCCGATGGAATCGACAGGCAGGCAGTCGGCGATGAAGTCCTTTTCGAGGGCGATCGCTTCGGACATGGCTCCGCGGAGCTCGGCCTTATACTCGTCGGTCCAGACGTCTGGATTTTCTTCGATGAGGTCCATGAAGAGGTTGCGGAGGAGTTCGATGTGGTTGGACTCGTCGCGTAGGGTGTAGCGGAACATTTCTCCTATGCCGCGGAACTTGTTCTGGCGGTAGAGGGAGAGAATCATGCCGAACATTCCGTAGAACTGGGTGCCTTCCATACATTGGCCGAAGAGGAAGATGTTCTTGGCGAACTTTTGCTTGTTTTCGGTGACGGTGAGGTCGATGTCGTTGCGGAGGGAGTGGGAGTGGCGGGTGACGAACTCGTTCTTCTTAACGATGCTGTCGATATCCTCGAACATGGCCTCGCACTCGTGCGGGTTGATGCCGAGAGAGGAGATCATGTAGAGAAGGGAGTCGGCGTGTACGTTTTCCTCGTGGGCGTGACGGCCGAGCACCAGCTTGAGCTCAGGAGCGGTAACCAGCTCGCGAACGACGTGGATAATGTTGTCACCCACGATGCCT
Organism: Pelagicoccus albus; assembly: GCF_014230145.1. Taxonomy (NCBI): domain Bacteria; kingdom Pseudomonadati; phylum Verrucomicrobiota; class Opitutia; order Puniceicoccales; family Pelagicoccaceae; genus Pelagicoccus; species Pelagicoccus albus. Next base: position 415,930 of record NZ_JACHVC010000012.1, on the reverse strand, counting down.
TCCGCGGCGGAGAAGTAGCCAATGCCCATGCGAATGATCCAGCGCTCGATGTCGTTGACCTGGCTCTCGTCCTTCCACTGCTCGATATCCTTGTTCATGTTGATATCTTCCGGCTCCCAGTGGTTCGCCTTCATGGTCTTGTAGATCTCGTAGGCCCAGTTGTACTTCAAAGGCAGGAGATTGAAGGTCATCGTTTCGCGACCATTGATGATCTTTTTGGCTTTAAAGGCTTCTTCTGCCTTGGCCTGATCGAGGACGAAAGATTTAGAACCGACGGTGTAGGTTTTTTGCATGGTTGGTTACGAGCTAAGTAGAGACAGTTTTGGCTTGAATGGATTGGCTTACGTTATGGAAACGGATTCCGAGGGTTGGTGAAAGGAACACGGCTCTTACGCTCTGGCGAGCGGGAGTTATTCGGACTTATCCACCTCATATTAACCACAATATACAGTGGTTTTTCCTCGATGGACCACAAGATATTGGGAGTATTTCGGCACCGTCAACGCGGTAAAATTATTTTTTTGGGCTTGATTTACCGTTGGAAACACTCGTGTCGGGCCCTGAAAAAGAATAAGAAACTGCGAATCAGGGACTTAGCTTTGGCGCCGATTTGTGACGATTGATTGACCCGTTTTTTACCCTGAAAAAAGGGGGAATTGGCACGGATTTTTTAGGGTGAATTCCGTAAAAATTTGGTAACGCTAAGCTCTGGATACTAGCGGAGTCGGCGATCTTGCCGATTAGGCGGCCCTATCGTGCCTATTAGCCGCCAAAAAGCGCTCCGAACCGCCATTTTTTGGAAGGCGCGTTTTACATTTTAGATAACCATCGCGTATGAGCCTGTAACGGCGGGCGAGGCCCGTTTCTCCTATCTGCGCGCGGGGGCGGGGCGGCTATTGCGAGTGTCGGCGGGCGTGCTGACGTCGATCTCTTCCTTGGTGCTCGGGTTGAAGAGACGGAGCTCAGGTTCGTCGAAGGTGCCGGTGACAGAGACTTCGAAGACGTTTGAGAAGACGTTGAGGGGCAGGTTGATAAGCGGGGTGAGGATGGGCACCTTGCTGTTGCGAAATGGGAAGAGTTTGGCTGAAAAGTTCAGGGCGTCGGTCTCTATATTATAGATGCCTTCCGTTTCGATTGCGGCTCCGCCTCCCTCTAGCTTCGAATCTGTGAAGATGACCTGGTCCTTGTCCACGGTGTAGGGAGAGGAGGCTTTGGTGAACTTCAAGGTGGTGAAGCGTAGCGGAGTAATTTCCAAGGCCATGGACAAAAGGCCGAATAGTCGGAATGAACCGAAATCAGCCTCCTTGATATCGAACTTTCCGTCGCCTTCAAAGGAGAGGGAGTCCCCTACGATGCCGGCTCCGAGGAAGTTGGCATCCAGCTTGCCACCGAAAGAGAGGAGACGCTCGGGATCCATGGCTTGGGCGGTTTCGCTGCCGTCGTTGGCGAAGTAGGTGTTGCTGGCGTTGAGGGCCTCGCCGAAGCCCACCTGATCCATACGAGCGTCGAGGTCTAGGACGTCTCCGATGATGAAGGCAGTTACGTTGACTTTGCCCCCGCCCAAATCGGCTTCGGCGAAGGGGATGTCGATGATGTCGTCGTCGATGTGGACAAACGCATCCAGAGATTCGAAAGGAAAACCGTAAAAGGTGAAGCCTGTCTGAGTCTGAAGGTCTAGGTCGATATCGTTGATATACTCGTCCTGTCTTCTAATGGAGGCGGAACGCGCTTCGATGAGCGGTGGCAAATCGTAGCAGTAGGGCTCTAAGATATCGGCTGCGTCTTCGGAGATTTCCCAGAGGATGTCGGGAGCCTTCTTCACGTCTAGAGTCGAAACGGCTTCGATCCAGATCCCGGTTAGCTTGTCTTTGTCGTCGCGAATGTCCCGATCCATATGGAACTGGATCTCGCCTTGGGCTTGCTCTCCCGCTGCGGTGGAAAGCTCCATATCGTAAAGGTCGACGTAGTGGAAACGCGAGAAGATGCGGGTACGGAGTTCGTCTAGTTTCATGCCACGCAGGTCCATGCCCTTGGTGTAGCCAGTACCGGTGACGAAGACGGTGTCCGGCTTCTTGAAGGTCGCTTGCGAGTCCAGGTAGGTCATCATGCCTTCTTCCGGAAAGGTCATGCCGTCCCACATGGCAGACCACCACGGCTTGAACCAGCCGTTGATCATGGTTGGGTCGAGAGAGCCCTCCACCATGATGCGGCGAAACAAGGTCTCTAGGTTGTAGCCGATTCTTATCTCGCCGCCCTGTTTGCCCGATCTGATCTTGATGGAACTGACGTCGATCTGCGGACCAACGAGACTCGCTTCCGTTTGGGCGAAGTCGATGTCGGCTCCGAGAATAGAGGTGGGACCAGCTTGGGCGAAGGCGGAGATGCCTGTGGGCTTGAACTGAGCGTCGACACCGCCCTGCGCGTGAAAGTCGATGCCTCCCTCGACGGTGGCCATGGCGGGCAGATTCAGTTTGGCCAACGTTTGAGCGAGCGGAGCAAGAAAATCGATGGTGGCCGAATCCAGTTGGCCGCGGATATCGAAATCGGTTTGGCCCGAGTCCTTATTTCGAGTGAAGCGAGCAACGACTGGGGAATCCGGCAAGGCGAGGGAAATCTCGGCTTGGTACGAGGCTTGGTCGAGGGCGCCTTCCACCACAACGGAAGGCAGGGTAACACCTTGGTAGGAAATTCCAGCCAAAGCGGAACGAATGCCGCGTGGGAATGGATTTGCGATTTGCAGGGGCAAATCCCACTCGCCGCTGACTCTAGCAGTTCTAGCGGAGATCTGGCTTGGCAGTTGGAGCTTACGGGCTTCCAGGACTACGGATATGCCGTTTCTTTGAGAGTAGTCGCCGTGTAAGACGAGGTCTTTAACGGATACCTGAGGATTGACCCGAGCCAAGCTTGAGCCCGCGTAGATGCGAGCGGCTTGTTGCTTCTTATCTATATAGAGGTCGACGATGCAAAAGGGAGATTCGAAGCGATCCAGCTCCTTTTGGATTTTGGCGACTTGGGGGGCGACTTTGAGAACCAAGTTTGCCAAGGAGAACTTTGGGGCGTCCGGTTTCGGGGCGGGGACCCGGATGAGCTCACTGTCCAGTCGGCCGGCGATGGAAAGTTTCAAGTCGCCCAGAGCGAGGTTTGCATAGTGGACGCTCCAGCGATCTGCCCGCAAAGTCGCATCTAGGTTTATAGAGCTAATGGCAGTGGATGGCTCGCCGGTAGGAGTGAGCATGGCCGGGATGATGAATTTCCCGGAGGACAGTTTGATCTCGTCCAAGGCGATTCCTCCGAATAAGAGGTGCCTTAGCTTCAGCCTAGCAACCAGCCTTTCAGCTGAAACAATGGTGGAGCCCAGCTCTTGCGAATAGAATTCCGGCTGCTCCACCACGATTCTCCCGTTGGGTTGGAAGCTTATGGCCTCCATGTTCAGGCGAATACCCTCTTTTTGCAGCTGGCCACGAATCTCCCGTATCAGGAACTCCGGTACGGGTATGGCATCGAGAGTCGCCACGTAGGCGGCAAAGGCCGTTGCGGCAATGAGGAGCAAAACAAAAGCCGAGTAGCACCACTGGAATACCGCCTGGCAGGTGTGGCAGGTCGATTTCCAAAGGAAGCGAGTCGGGCTCTTGCGGGACTTGCTCATAGCCCTATTCAGCGGGGGCAGGTGGGGCGTCGACTACGTCTTCCAGAGGGGGTTCGGGGATTGGCTCGCTATCGGTCGTCTCTGGGAGAGGTTTTGAGCTGAAAGGGTCTTCCGGCTTTTCCCGTGGAACTCGGTCGAAAACGAGTTTCGAGAAGGTATCTATGAAATCGATACCGAATCTGAATCCCTGATTAGAGCGAGCTATGCCTCCATAGAGCAAGGGGCCGCCGGTGGTTTCGGAAACGAAGATTTCGATCTGCTGAGTGATCGATTCGTCTGCATCCTCAGAACTAACAGTCGCGATGAGTTGGTAGGCCCAAGGCGTGTCGCGTCCGGCGATGGGAACGGTTCGCGTAAAGCCATCGGTCAGGTATTCCTCCACTTTCAGGTTGGATACGATGCCAGCCAACTTTGCGGGGCCGCTTTCTGGATCGCTGTCAGGGGCGATCTCCTGCTCAAGAACGATGCTATTATCCAAAAGGCGTTCGATAGCGATTTTCGAGATTCGGGATGCGGCCGGCAGCGAGATCACGGTTCGGTCTTTGAAGCGTGACGGGTTGTTGTCGATCTGATCGAAGATTTCGTTGTAGGTCGCGTAGATGAAATTTCTTCCCTCGATCATGACGTAGCTTTCGGTCCGATCTTCGGGAGTTCGTTCCCCGATGAGAAGCGTCTCGGACTTCAACTCCGGCAGAGGATTGTCCTGACCATAGATGCGGTTGGAGTATACAGTGATTGAATACTCGGGCACTTCGACGCCGTAGACTTCCTTCTGCGGGTCGGATGGGGCGTCGTTGACGAACCCGGTGTCTGGAACGGCCTTCAATTCGTCTAGCCACTTCAAGAGGCGGTTGATCGATTTCGAGTCGCCGCTTAAAGTTTGGATACCTTGGCTCTCGTCCCTAACCACGAGCTCCCAAGTGCCGTCTTCCAGCTTTTGCAAGGTGAGAGGCGGTTGGTCGCGACGCTCGATGGTGGCGGTGCTGGCCGCAGTTACATCCAATTCGAAAATACGACGTTCGCGGAGTCTGGTTTGGGCGTTGGCAAGGATGTCGAGGAAGTCGATACGAAGCTGGAAGACTGAAGGGCGGCTTTCCCGTTTGGCGTAACGGAACTCGGAGTCGGGGGAGATTTTTTCTCCGATCTCCAAAACTTCGCGGCTCTGATCCGATTCGATCGCGATCCGGTAGACTGGATTTTGCAGGCCGTAAGGGGAAAGGTTGGTGGGGGCAGGGGCGACGATGGAATCCGCCTCCAAGCTGAGGCAACGGTTCAGGAGAACATTGACCGCTTCTGAATCAGCACGGGCCCGTATAGGCGTTTCGAATACCCAGTTGTCGCCATTGCGAGAAAACCAAGCTCGCAGATCACGGTTTGGCTCGCGCACCTGAATATTCCAGGAGGTCGCCTCGAAGACGGCGATGTCGAACAGGCGGTTGGAGCGAAGAGTGTCGAGGTTGATTGAAATGGCGTCGAGCAGCGAGCGGTTAACCACGTGCACGTGGCTCTTGTCTATGGAGAGGATGTAGAGATTGTTTCCGATCTCGGTGGGCTTGCCGATGTGCAGCGTGGAGCGCTGTTCGCCACGTCCGATCTGGATAGCGAACTGGGAAGGGCTTAGTCCGTAGTCCGGAAGCGAGACGCCGGAGTTGGAAAAAACATTGGTCTCAAAACTAGAGATCCTCTCCAGGAAGCGAAGTTCTGTGAGAATGCTTTGCACTGCGAATTCGTTGGCAGGCCAAAGGTAGGGCTCTTTTAGCATCCAGCGATTTCCATCGCGTTCGAGAGTGATCTTTTGCCCGGTATTGTTGTTTTCGATACTGAGGTAATCCAGTCCGATGGCGAGGTCTCCCAGTACACTGGCTTTTTGTTCGTCTGCATCTCCCGACTCGCTACGGCTATCGATGTAGAAAATATAAGTCAGCAAGCCGAGGAGGATGGCGAGTAGTGTTAGCGTAATTTTAAGGCGCACGGCTGGAAAGGGTGTAGAGTGATTCGGTAAAGTTGGCTTCCAGAGGGGGCTCAGTTGCGTCTAGTGAGGTAGACGAGCAGGCCGAAAAGTCCGATGATGGCTGGCGGGCCGAACCAAATAAGGTAGCGGGCTAGGTGAAGCTGCTCGATGCTTAGGTCGAGCTTCACTTTTTCGATTGGTCTAGGAGGAATGTTTAAGCGGGTGTGTCGATCTACCGAGTAGTTGATAGCGTTGAGCGCTAGGTACAGGTTTCCGGAAGCTTGTATCCTTTGGTTGGATATGAAGTTGGAAGTTCCAAATACAGTGAGCTTTCCGCCCGGCAAAGTGATGCCGAGAGAGGAGTCAACTTGCCGCTCCGCGATTGCTCCAATGGTGATGGGCCCAGCGAGGTCCAAGGTGTCGTCGAAAGTGGGCCGACTGATATTGCGGTAGTTGTGGTCGGCCCAGCTTTTGTCGGAAGTGGCCAGAAGCTCGGTTACGATCAGTGAATCATCCACCGGACGCCAGGGATCTTCCCGCACCGATGAAGCACGATCGGTAATAACCGGAATACCCTGTTCGTATAGACTTAAGGTGACTGGATGTTGCGAGAAACGTCGGATCATGAGGTCTCCGCCGTTTATGATGTAGTTAGGGTCCGGCTCGACCACGAGCGTATCCTCGGATAGGATACCCCAGTCTAAGAAAAGTTCTTCCAGCCCATGCTCTTGTCCAGTTTCTAAGAAAGCCAGCACCCGTCCGGCTCGCTTGTTGAGATAGTTTTCCAAGAGAAGCTTTTCTTGGGGGAGAAAACGGGTTTGCGGAGCGGCAATCACGACAAGGGCGGCATCTTCCGGTACGCTTTCGACGTTGCTCAAATCGATCGATTTCGCTTCGAAGTTGCGAGCTTTCAGTTGATTGAACAAAGCCGAGGCTCCGGTGGCCGCGGAAACGTCGGAGGCGGAAAGTTCACCGTGTCCTGAGGTGAAGTAAAGGGTTGGTTCTGAAGTCTCGACGATTTCAAGTATGGAGCGGGTGAATACGTTTTCTCCTATGAACTCACGCATCTCGGAATCGCGAACCCGATAGAGCTCGCTGATACTTACAAGCCGCTTGCGGTCGCCGGACTTGAAGACGATGACTTCGGGAGATTCGATGCCTAGCTTCTTGGCTCGGCTGGTTTCGCTGTAGATATTTAGGTTTTCTACCGTGATGCTGTTCTCGCCTTGGTTGCGGGTAGCGTACTCGTATTCGCGGAGGAGATTGGTAACGTCTTTATAGACGTCTATCTGAGTTGCCATCTGGTCCGAGGTGGCCACTTTGGATTCTTCGGAAATGGTTACGTAGACTTCTATCGGCTGCTGAAGCTGGGCGAGGTAGGCCTTCGTTTCAGGGGAAAGCGAGTACAGGTTGCTCTCGGTCATGTCGATGCGCTGATAGGTGCGCATGCCGATGTAGTTCACGGCTACCAGTATCAGCAGAACGAGTACGATCTGTACGATGGCTTGGAAGCGATCGGTGTATCGTTTGAGGTTGGATTGGTCCAATTGACTCATGTGGGAATCGGTAACTGCTCTTCTCGTCTAGGAGGTGCCGTCTCGGTACTCTATGGCGAGTACGCTGAGAAATAGGAAGGTAGAGGCGCTGCTCAGATAGAGCACGATGGCTCGGGTATCGATGATGCCGGAAGAAAAGTCGCCCATGTGCTGGAGGGCGTCGGTGTGGTCCGCGAATTGTCGAATCCAGCGAGTTTGTCCGCTGGCGAGCACGGAGAGGTCTTCGATGTTGCTGCCGATCACGATGAATCCGAAGACGAGCGTGAACCCAAGAATCCCAGCTACCAATTGGCTTTTGGTCAAAGAGCTCGCGAAGATGCCCAGCGAGAGAAAGAGGGTGCCGCTTAAGAAAATGTATCCATAGCCGCCCAGGAGCGGATAGGGGTCCAGGGGCGTATCTCTTTGGGCGTAGGCAAAAAAGATAAAGTGGAAGGAGGCGGTTATGAGCCAGAGGGAGCAGTAGTAGAGGTAGCTGGCTGTGAATTTCGCCAGCACGATTTCCGTTATGGTCACGGGGGTCGTGAGGAGCGTTTCGATTGTTCCGGAGCGACGCTCCTCCGCTACCGAGCGCATGGTCAGCAGAGGGACCATGAAAAATACCGGGATGAAAAACATGCGGAAGAAGAGGACACTAGGCGTCTCGTCTTGGGGATCCGAGGTATAGAGGCGTAGCATCCACTGGAAGAGGAAGCCCATGACCAGCAGGAACAGAAAGCCCGCGATGTAGCTGCTGGGGCTGATTAGGAGGCGCCAGATCTCGTTTCGAAGGAGCGTAAGGTAGTGTCTCAAAGCTAGTTTTTGGGTGCTGGGTGCTGGATGCTAGGTTCGCTGGCTGGTACCGTTTGCGTGTCGACGAGCTCTTCGTCCACTTCGTCCCAGCTGCGTCGGGTCGCGGCAAGAAAGACATCCTCGAGGGGAGCCTTCTTGCTTCGCAGGGAGCGAGGTCGTAAGTCCGGATGGGCGGACAAGGTCTGGAAAAGCTGCTCTCTGTAGTCTTGCGGGCCTTTGATTTGGATTTCCACAGTGGCGAATCCGTCCGCATCCCGTTCGGAAGTCCGTTCAATTTCCAATTCCGGGGCGATGGAGGCGAGGGCCTGTTCCAGCTTGTCGATGGTTCCGTGGATTTCGACCTCGTAGGTGGTGTGTCCGATGAAGGTTTCTCGCAACTCCTCCGGAGAGCCTTTGCCCACGATTTTTCCGTGATTGATGATGATGATCTGGTCGCAGGTCATCTCGATCTCCGGAAGGATGTGGGAGGAGATGATCACGGTCATGCGTCCGCGAAGGGAGGCGATCAGATCGCGGATCATGACCACTTGGTGCGGATCGAGCCCGATGGTCGGCTCGTCCATGATGATCACGTCAGGGTTGGCTAGGATGGCATCTGCGATGCCGACCCGTTGCCGATAGCCCTTGGAAAGTTTTCCGATGATACGGTCTTGGGCTCTCAAAAGGTCGCAGGCTTCCAAGGCGTTTTCGATGGCGCGGCGACGCTCGGAGAAGGGGATCTCCTTCACTTTGGCCCGATACTTCAGGTATTCGCGAACGCGGAGGTCGAGGGGGAGGGGATTGTTTTCCGGCATGTAGCCGATTCGCCGTTTTATGAAATGCGGGTCTTCCGTCACAGGCACCCCGCAAATTTTGGCCACTCCGGAGCTAGCCCGATTGTAGCCGGTGAGAATGCGCATGGTGGTGGATTTGCCGGCTCCATTGGGACCCAGAAATCCAACGATCTGTCCTTTTTCGACTTGGAAGCTGATTCCGTTCACGGCTTCAACTTTGCCGAAACGTTTGTGGAGTTGTTCAACTTCGATGGTGTGCTGTGGGGAGTCCAATGCGGTGACAAGGTTCGTGTTGTGTCGAAGTGTGACATTGAAAGACGCGCTTTTATCCCGTCGCAATCTCTTAGATTGTGTTTTTGACCTGTTAAGGCCTCGGAAACAGGGATTTGGATTGTTTGGCTAGGACTCTTAGCTAGGCTGCCGAGCGTTATGGAAACCCCTATCGTTATGTCGGTGATCGGTCCGGATCGGACGGGTCTGGTGGAACTGATCGCCTCGACCGTGAAAGCGGCCGGCGGGAATTGGCTGGAGAGCCGGATGTGCAATCTAGGCGGGCAATTCGCCGGGGTTTTGCGGATCGGAGCGGCAGAAGGACGGCGCGATGAGCTTCTGGACGCTTTGCGACAGTTGGAAGAGAAGGGAATGAGCATCGTGCTGAAGGATGCGGATGGCTCGTCTGGCGGCGCTTGCCACGAGGTCGCTACGATCGAAATCGTGGGCAATGACCGTCCGGGTATCGTTAGCCACATTGCGAACGCCTTCACTCGCCGTGGAGTGAACGTGGAAGATTTGTCTTCAGAGTGCCGGAGCGCCCCAATGTCCGGTGAAGCGATTTTCGAGGTGACGGCTCGCGTTTGCATCCCCGAGGATTGCGATGTGTCTGAATTGCGTAGCGACTTGGAGCTGATAGCTGCCGACCTGATGGTCGATGTCAGTTTCGAGTCCGATTAATTTGGCTGAAATGAGGAAAACTATGAGGGATACGATTTTGAGGTTTGGGCTACGTTGGGTGGCTCTCGGAGCAGTAATAATCAGCATCGCGGGAGTGCGAGCCCAAGAAGCGCCTGTCTGGTCCTTCGAGATCGCCGACAGCGAAAAGGCGTTTTTCGAGGGGGAGGCTTTCCACAAGAAAGACGATGGCTGGCTACTCACTTGCCGTATGAGGGTAAAGTCGAAGCGTATGATCGCCCCGGTTTCCAAAGTGGAATTTGAAGGATACGACGAAGCAGAAGAGGTGGTCTGGGAAAAGAGCTACACTGTGCGTCGCAAGGATTTCGATACAGCCTACAATGGCGGGGACGAGTTGTTCATGCGAGTTTTCATGCGGAACGTGCCCAAAGAGGTCGTGGCTGTTGAGATGAGCTATCTCAAAGAAGACGAGGAGTCCGAGTAGGGCCTTGTTCATCCCCTGATTTAGCTGATTCGATTCCTTGGAGGCCTTTTCGCCTTTGCGGTGTTAGGCATTGCATCCCCTTGAGCCGCCACCCAACTCTCTAGTTATCGCGATCCTCTCTCCGAGCCCTTCGCCGCCCGTATGCCTACCTTTTGATGGAGCTCCATCTGATAGACCTTTGCCTAATTTGCCTGTACCTGCTGACTGTGCTCGCTTTTGGAGCTCTGTCTTTGCGGAAAGCCGGGGCGGATCTGGATTCCTATTTTTTGGGAGGACGTAAAGTGCCCTGGTACTTGCTGGGCATTTCTAATGCGTCTTCCATGTTCGATATCGCCGGAACAATGTGGCTGGTATCGGTGGTTTTTGTTTATGGAGCGAAGGGGGCTTGGCTTCCGTGGCTCTGGCCAACTTTTAATCAGGTGTTTCTCATGGTCTACCTGTCCCAGTGGATTCGCCGCTCGGGGGCGCTGACAGGAGGCGATTGGATGACAACCCGGTTCAAAAATCCATTGGGCTTGGAAATGTCCCGCCTCGCAGTGGTGGTTTTCGCTATTCTCGGCGTGGTTGGGTTTTCCGCTTACGCGTTCAAGGGGCTGGCGGGCTTCGCGTCCGCCTTTCTGCCGCCTACGCTCGAGCCCACCACTTATGCGGCGATCCTTGTGGGCGTCTCATTGGTGTACGCTTCCATGGGGGGCATTCGCAGCGTGATTTTCACCGATGTGGTCCAATTTTCCCTCCTGGTGGCGATCTCCATCGTGATGGGCTATTTCGCCATGACCCTGACTACGGCGGAATCGATACGAGAGGTGACCCCGGATGGCTGGGCCAGCTTGTGGTTCGGGCGTGAGCTGGATTTGGATTGGAGCAATTTGCTACCGCAGCTCGACGACATAATCGCCCTGCAGGGCTACGAGCTGTTTTTTCCGTTTTTCATGATGATGCTGCTGAAGGGCTTTTTGGTCAGCGTGGCCGGCCCTGCTCCCAATTTCGATATGCAGCGCATCCTCGCCACCCGGAATCCGCGGGAGGCGGCCCTCATGAGCGGTGTGGTGTCTTTAGCTCTTTTTCCTCGCTGGATATTGGTCACCGGTATCACGGTTTTGGGTCTGGTCTTTTACTCGACGGACCTGCGTTTGCAGGATCCCGCTTTTGATCATGAGCTCATGCTCCCGCACGTGATCCGAGAGTTTGTGCCCATCGGATTGAAGGGCCTCATCATCGTAGGCTTTTTGGCGGCCTTCATGTCCACCTTTGACTCCACTATCAATGCCGGGACCGCCTACTTAGTTAATGATATCTACAAACGATACCTGCGTCCCAACCTGAGCTCTAGCAGCTACATCCGCTTCTGTTATCTGGCTTCGTTTTTGGTGGTCGGTATCGGCGTGGCCCTCAGCTATTTCATGGAGAGCATCAATGACATCATGGGCTGGATTGTGAGTGGCTTATGGGGCGGCTATGCGGCTCCGAACTTACTGAAATGGCACTGGTGGCGGTTGAATGGGATTGGCTACTTTTGTGGAATGATGGGCGGAATCGTGAGCTCTTTTGTCCTACCTGAGCTGCTGCCAGGGACCTCCTACATACAGGTATTTCCCGGAATCTTCTTGGTCTCGCTGGCCGCCACGGTTGCGGGGAGTTTACTCTCTCGTCCGGAGGACTTCGAAACCTTGGGTCGTTTCTACAAACAAGTTCGGCCTTGGGGAGCTTGGGGGCCGGTTTTGCAGTACCTGCGTTTGCAAGAACCAGAGGTGGCTCCTAACCGGGACTGGCCGCGTCATATCGTGAACGTGGCGGTAGGCACTGTTTGGCACTTCATGCTGGTGGTGATCCCCATTTTCCTCGTGATCAAGGAGTTCAAGTCGATGTGGATATGCGTCGGCGTGTTTATGCTCTGTTGTTTCGTTCTGAAAGCCTCTTGGTTCGACAGGCTTGAGAAGGAGAAGAGTGAGGCAAAGGAAATGCCGGAGATCGTACCGCTTCGATGATAAGGTCTGCTTTTCCGGTATTAGCGGAACTGAATACTGACATTCCTAACGCTGCGAACGATCGATATCAGATTATCTGATAATGGGATTGAGTTGATTAGATGCAGCTAATGGCTACGATTTCTTCATGCGAGTATTCGTTTCTTCTGAAACCTCCCCCGCGGAAAAACGCGTCGCGCTAATCCCCGAAGCGGTGAAGCGCTTAGTCGGTCTCGGATTGGAGATCGTTGTGGAGTCTGGAGCAGGCACATCGAGCTACTATTTGGATGACGAATATGTAGCTGCAGGCGCTCGGCTTTCGACAAATCGGACTGATGAGCTTTCCTCCGCAGACATCGTTCTCCGAGTAGGAAAGCCGGCGATGGAAGAGGCCGCCATTCAAAAGAAAGGCTCTTGGTCGATCGGCTTTCTGGATCCGTTCAACGAATCGGAGCTTATCGGGCAATTCGCTCAAAGCGGTGTGACGGCGGTTAGCATGGAGATGATCCCGCGCACGACCTTGGCCCAAAAGATGGACGGTCTCAGTTCGCAGGCGAATTTGGCTGGCTACTATGCTGTTATCAAAGCGGCGGAACGGTTGAACCGCATTCTGCCGATGATGATGACGCCAGCGGGTACCATTTCTCCTGCTAGGGTTTTCGTGATCGGTGTGGGAGTGGCGGGCTTGCAAGCGATTGCAACTGCGAAGCGACTGGGAGCTCGGGTCGATGCCTTCGATACGCGTCCAGTGGTGGAGGAGCAGGTGAAGTCGCTAGGAGCCAAGTTTGTGAAAATCGACTTGGGCGAGATGGGGCAGACTGATCAGGGGTATGCCAAGGAGCTGACCGATGAGCAGAAGGAGCTGCAGAAGGCAGGTATGGCCAAGGTTTGCGCTCAGTCCGATATCGTGATCACCACGGCGAAGCTCTTCGGCAGGAAGGCTCCCTCGCTAGTAGACGATAAAATGCTGGCGGGTATGAAACACGGCAGCGTGGTGGTTGATTTGGCGGTCGAATCTGGTGGGAACGTTGCCGGATCCAAACTCGACGAGGAAATCGTTACAGAAAACGGAGTGAGGATTTTAGGGATCGGGAAGCTGGAGTGCGGAGTCGCGGCTCATGCCAGCCAAATGTATTCGGCGAATATATACAATTTCATCGAGCATTTCTGGGATTCGGAAGAGAAAACCCTGAAGCGCGATTTAAGCGACGAGCTATTGAAAGGCTGTGTCATAACCCAGGACGGAGCGGTCGTGCACGAACGTTTCGCGAAGTGATCAATCTCGTTAACCAGAATCTGGATACCTCATGGATTTAATACTTTTGTTTTTCATATTCGTGCTCGCGGCCTTCCTTGGCTTAGAGCTGATCAGCAAGGTGCCTTCGCAATTGCATACGCCGCTGATGTCCGGGTCCAATGCCATCTCTGGCATCACCATCGTAGGAGCTCTGCTGGCGATTCGGGCCGGAGAGCAGGGAACCGTGGGAATGGTTCTCGGTTTTGCGGCGCTTGTATTCGCCACGATCAACGTCGTTGGCGGTTATGTGGTGACCGACCGCATGCTGCAGATGTTTAAAAAGAAGGGGAAATAAGCGGCCATGGATGCGCACGATTTTGTCAACTTAGCCTACGTGGCCTCGGCCACATTATTTGTCTTTGGAATCAAGATGCTCGGGGCGGCGGAGACTGCTCGACGAGGAAATCTGGTTTCTGGCCTCGGAATGTTGCTTGCGGTGGTCATCACCCTGCTGGAGCAAGGTCTGGACTATATTTGGATCTTGGTGGGCCTGCTATTGGGCGGCGTGATTGGCCTCGTCGCCGCTCGCAAGGTCAAGATGACGGCGATGCCCGAGCTTGTGGCGGTCTTTAACGGATTTGGCGGATTGGCCAGCTTGCTGGTAGCTTGGGCGGAGTTCGAAAAGATCCGTGGGCTGGGATGGATTGCCTACGAATTGGAGACGAGCTCCAATGCCTTGTTCAGCGGTTTTGTCATCTACTGCGCGATGCTGATCGGGGGAGTGACCTTTACGGGTTCGCTTTACGCTTACGGGAAGCTCTCTGGCAAATTGAGTGGTAGCGCCACGGTTTTTGGAGGGCAAAAAGCACTCAATATCTTTTTGCTGATAGTGATCCTTGTCTTGGGTGTGATCTTCACTTGGAGCACCGATTTGGACCTGACCTACAAGGTCTTCCTTAGCGGAGTCGCCCTCTCGCTCATTTTTGGTATCATGGGAGTCATGCCGATCGGCGGAGGCGATATGCCTGTGGTGATCTCTTTGCTCAACAGCCTCTCAGGTGTGGCGGCGTCGGCGGCCGGTTTTGTGATCGCTAACAACGTGCTGATCGTGGCCGGCTGTTTGGTGGGAGCGAGCGGGCTCATCCTGACCGTTATCATGTGCAAGGCCATGAATCGCACCTTGGGTAACGTGCTCTTTAGCGGCTTCGGAGCGACTTCTTCGGGAGCGGGCGATGACGATGATCGCGAACCGAAAGCAATCTCGGTCGAGGATGCGTTTTACGTTTTGGAAGCTGCCAGTTCGGTGGTCTTCATTCCCGGTTACGGAATGGCGGTTGCCCAGGCTCAACACGTTGTGAAAGAGCTGGCCGAACTCCTGGAAGAGAATGGGGCGGAAGCGAATTTCGCTATCCACCCGGTGGCGGGCCGCATGCCTGGTCACATGAATGTGCTGTTGGCTGAAGCTGATGTAGAGTACGAGAAGCTCCTGGAGATGGACACGGTTAACCCCATGATGCCGACTGTGGACGTGGCGATCGTGATCGGGGCGAACGATGTGGTTAATCCGGCTGCGACTGAGGATGAAAGCAGTCCCATTTATGGAATGCCAATTATCCAAGCCCACATGGCAAAGACGGTGTTCGTGCTCAAGCGTGGGCAGGGCAAGGGGTTCTCCGGTTTGGTGAACAAGCTGTTCGTGATGGAAAATACGCGAATGATCTACGGAGACGCCAAGGCGACTATCTCCTCGCTTGTTAATGAACTGAAGGGCTCCAGCTAATAGTTGCCGTCGAGGGACCGTCTACGTAAGGGCGGTCTTCTTCCTAGCTTGCAAATTTCCCTCTGGGGCGCTGTTGAATTCAAATTCTTTGAATCGTTTCTACGACTTGACTATCTACTACATGCGTAGTCTGTTATTTTCGTAAACTCGCTATGGAACAAGGCCCTAAAATATCCGATGCTGAGTGGGAGGTGATGAAAGTCGTCTGGGATCATGCCCCAATGACCGCGACTGAAGTCCTCGACCTGCTACCCCATGACCAATGGAAACAGAAGACCGTTAATACCTTTCTGGCTCGTCTAGAGAACAAAGGGGTTATCGAGTCTCGGCGCGAAGGTCGCGCCAATGTCTACTCTTGCCTTCTAAGCGAAGGCGAGTGCTGCCGCACCGAAGGCAGCCATTTCTTGAGTAAAGTGTTCCGGGGAAAAGTCGCCCCGATGATGCTTCATTTTATCGAAAACGAAGAGTTGTCCGACGACGAACTCGACGAGTTAAGAGCAGTCTTAGAGCGGAAAGCAAGATAGCATGGCTGACTTATTCTGGCTCTATTGGGACGCTTCGGTTCGTTTCGCTCTTCTCAGCGCGTTGATGTTGCTGGCAGTGCCGTTCCTGCGACGGTGGCTGTCGCCGAAGCTTCTCTGTTGGGCTTGGGCCTTGTTAGTTATCCGCCTTTCCCTTCCGCTCGCTCTCCCGTTTAGCGGAAGTATTTTCAATTTAAACGACAACCTTCGCCCTTCGACTTGGACCAACGTGCTCCGTAGTGGAGTGGTGGACGCCGGACTTGGCGAGACGATGCTCCCGGTTTTCCGGACTCAAGACGAGTTGGTGAAGAGCACCTTGGTTGGTTTCTCGTGGGAGCATGCATTGGTGCTCCTTTGGGCCTTGGGCTTTTTAGCCCTGATGGGTCGCTTGGTTTTCAACGCGGTCCGTTTGCACCAGTTTTTCGACCGTGCGGATCGGAAGAACTCCGGCAGGCTGTACGAAATTTTCAAGGATACCCGCTACCGCTTCGGCATTCATGCCAATGTGCCGCTGCTTGTTTCCCGAGACGTGAAGACGCCGGGTATTGCTGGCATCTTTAACCCACGCGTGGTCTTGCCCGTTTTCTGCGAAAAGGAGCTCAGCGACGAGGAAGTGCGCTGCGTCTTGCTGCATGAACTGACTCACTACAAGCGTGGCGACCTCTTCCTGCATCACCTTTTGATGCTGGTTTGTTTTGTCCACTGGTACAATCCGCTGGTCTGGCTCGTTTTTCGCCAGTTCAAGATTTCCATGGAGCAGGCTTGTGACGCGGATGTGGTCAACACGGTTTGCATCACTACCGTTCGCGATTACGGTTTAACGCTTTTACAAGTAATGAAGCGCGGACGCGGCGCCTTGGTATCCCCAGCTGGAGCCCTTTGCCTTTTGGGCAACCGCAAGTCTAGCGCGTTGAAGGATCGTATTCACTTGATCGCTAGCCCACGTCGTTCTGGCCCCGTTTTGGGGACCGTTGGTCTTGCGCTTTTTGGAGCTTCTTTCGTTTATTCAATCACCGGTGAAGCGGACGTGGAGACGGAAGGTGAGCGTCTTTTGAGCCTGACTCGTTTTCCTGGTGCATCGCTTTTCCGAGCAAACAACGATCGCTTCGACTTTGAAACCGCCAATGAGCTTTCTTTCAACTCCGCATACTTGGGCCGCCCTCAGAGCTGGGTACAGGAAGTGGACGCTAGTGAGTTCCGGGGCGAGGAAGTGGTTGCTCGCGTAACCTATGAGGTTAATGCCGCTAGCTCCGACCAAGAGTTCTGGGTAACGGTTAAAAACGACGCGGGGCAGGTGATACACTCCGCCTCGACCAAATCCGTTAGCAACGCGGGTGGCGAAACCCGATTCATGGAAATACGATTGGGCTTAGCCAAATCGGCGGCCGGAATCGACTATGGTTTGAGTTCGGGCGGCGGCGGTTCGGGGGTCTGGTTAAGATCTTTCGAACTGATAGACAAATCCGCTACTCGAAGATCGAGTACGATGCCCTAATGAGAGATTTGTCTGTCCAAAATATTATTCACTTGGAAAGTCCGGTACTGTGAAGCGCCGGACTTTTCCTTTGTAGATTCGTACCTCTCCCTCGATCAGTTCGCCGTTTCCTTCCAAGTCGCCCTCATAGACTAAGATTTCGTCTGTGTCGCGGCGTACTGAGAATTTGCGGGCAGTCGGCTCTCCCAAGAGCTCGACGACCTCCTCCTCTTCCATGCCGTTTTCAATTTTTTCCCAAGGCGTCATGTTGGTCCAAGGTCCACTAGCCCGAACCTCTGCCTTTTTCAGTTCTACCCGCATAGAATCGATCCACTTCTTATTTCCTTTGGAGGGGGATGTCGTGGGGCTGGCTAATTCTTGGCTCTCTTGTTTTTCGAGTGCTTCAACACGTTGGTTCAAAGCTGCGACCTCTCCCTTGAGGCTCTGCAGTTCCGCCAGTATTTCGTCCAGCTTCGGATCGGCTTGTAGGGGAACGATAGCTGCGGAAGCGGCCAAGGCGAAAAGGGGGAGGAGCTTTCTATTGGGCATAGTTAGATGCTTTGCCTCTCGTTAAGTGAGGGCAAGATCTCTTGTGCGGAAATTCGCATTCGAACTTCATTCCGGTCGCAAAAAAAGCTCGGAGCGAAATCGCTCCGAGCTTGGAAAAGATGTAGCTGGCGTGCGGGGCCTAGCGTCCGAAACGTTTGCGAATTTGGAAGAAGGCCAAGGTCGCAAATACGACTGCGATCCCAAGGGTGGTCATCCAGTTTATCGAATTGTCGTTGTGAGTATGGACGACGCCGGAGGTGTGGGCGAAGGCGCTAGTAGCCGCGGCAAGTGTAGCGAGTAGGGTGGTGGTCTTTTTCATTTTTGTATAAATGTGTTTCAGCTAGGGGGCTTCGATTCTTCTCTTGGCTTCAGAAACGGAGATTCCGTGCTTTTCGGCCAGTCCAACGAGTGAATCGTACTCGATCTTCCTTTTTTTGCTGCCGGAAGGTGTCTCTGTTTCTTTAGCTAGAACTGTACCGAGCTTTGTTTCCAGAGTAATCTTTTTCCGGCTTAGAATTCGTCGTTTTGCAGGGTAGAAGCGAACGCCAATGCTTGTGGTGTTTTCGAGAATGTACTCCGCGACGGCATCCCTATTTTCCTTTGGGGTCAAAGCGCAAAGCGTCAGCCCCGGACGCCCCTTTTTCATGGTTACCTGACTGAAGTGGAAATCAACAGCTCCAGCTTCCAACAGACCTTCTTGAAAGTGAAGTCCGAGCAACTCTGGCGACATATCGTCGAGATTCGTTTCGACGATCCAAATGGAAGTCGCTGTTTCTATGTCGTCCTCAAGTAGTGAGACTCTCACTACGTTTGCTGCTTCGAAGTCTTTTTGCCCAGGTCCGTAGGCGATGGCCTTTGTTGGGCGTGATGGTGATTCGAAACGAGGGCTTAGGAACTTCAGGATAGCGGCGCCAGTGGGAGTGCAGCGTTCTCCAGCCTCTTCCCCTTTGTAAGTTGGAATCCCCTTAAGGATATCAGCCGTGGCCGGAGCGGGAACGGGCAGTTTTCCGTGCTGAGTATTTACCTGCCCAAACCCAACGCACACCGGGTCGGCAAAGGTTTGCGTTACATCCAGTTTATCCAAGAGGACGGCACAACCCACGATGTCTAAAATCGAATCGACCCCGCTGACTTCGTGGAAATGAATCGTATCTAGTGGGATGTCGTGTATCCGGGATTCCGATTCACCTATGATTAGGAATATCGCCTTGGCTATCTCTTTTGCTCCGTCGGATATATGGGCTTTTTCGATCAGGTTTAGGATGTCGCTAAGATGTCTATGGGCTCCATGGCTGTGAGTGTGAGGGACTCCGCCGTGATCGTGAGTGTGGGTATGTTCGCCGTGCTCACCTGTATCGATTATCTTGATATGACGGCAGGAGATCCCATTTTTGTTGAGGCGTTGGATTTCAATTTTCCCGTCTGGCAGGTGAAGCCGGCTGGGAAGCTCTTTGATTTCTTCGTAGGCATCCGTGAGTTCGCAAAGAGCGCTGAGTAGCATATCTCCGGCTATCCCGGAAAACGGTTCGATGTAGAGTGTGGAGGGCATTGTTATCGAGTAAGGGCCTTAACTATACGTAATGCGGCCATGGCGGCTCCATAGCCATTGTCGATATTCACTACGCTAACTCCGTTGGCGCAGCTCGAGAGCATGGCGTTGAGCGCGACTTGGCCGCCGGCAGATACTCCGTATCCAACCGAAGCGGGGACCGCGATGATCGGCTGAGGAAGAAGACCGCCAACGGCAGTGGGCAGGGCCCCTTCGAATCCAGCCACTACGATCAGAACGGAGAATGATTTCAATTCCTCCACTTTTGCGAGAAGGCGATGGATACCGGCGATGCCGATGTCGTTAAAGCGTTTTGCTCCGCATCCTAGAAAATTCAAAGTGTGGAAGGCCTCATTCACAACGTAGGCGTCGGACGAGCCTCCGGATAAAATCGCCACTTGGGGCCCCGGCTTTTTGTTTTGCTGCGGCTGTTCGAGCATGAAGATTCCCGATACCTCTTCGAAGAACGCATTTGGAAAAGTGTTGAGAAGCTGTTTGCCTTTTTCGGGTTGAACCTTTGTGGCGAGCGCGTTCAAGCCTTTGGCTTGGTAAGCCTGTAGTATCTCTGTCAATACTTCGAGTGTCTTACCTGCTCCGAAGACTACCTCGGGGAAGCCGAGTCGCTCTGTGCGGTCGAAATCTAAGTTAAACGAATCGTTCATGTTAAAGGTCTGATCGCTCTGTTCAGTTTTCCGGATACAAGACCCTCTTGGTCAATCGTTGTTTGGCTGAAGCCGAGTTCTTTATAGTGAAGCCTTAGTGCTTGGAGGAGTCCTTCTAGTTTGGGCAGGTCTGCGGATGGCACTTCAACGCGGGCTTCCGAGCCGAAATGACGGACGCGGGCTGTCTTGAAGCCAAGCCGTGTCAGCTCGCTTTCGGCTTGCTCAATCTGGGATAGCTTTTCCCTCGTTACGATTTGACCGTAGGGAATCCGAGAGCTCAGGCATGGACTGGCAGGTTTATCCCAAACCTTCAGGCCGAAGTGTCGAGCTAGGCTCCTGACCGCGTCCTTATTAAGTCCACACTCCGCGAGAGGCGAGCGGACGGCGTTTTGCTGGGCGGCCTGCAGGCCGGGTCGGTAATCGCCAAAGTCGTCTTGGTTCGTGCCATTGAGAACCACAAAGCCCGGATACCTCTTCAATTGCTCCGATAGGTCGTTGTAGAGGTGCGACTTGCAGGCGTAGCAGCGGTTGACCGGATTGCTGTAGTAGGCTTCGTCCTCCAGTTCCTTGGTTTTTATGATTTCCAAGGAGATATCGTGGACTTGGCAGAACTCGATCGCTTCTTGTAGGTCCGACCGTTTCAAGCTGGGGGAATCGGAAATGCAGGCGATTGCTAGTCCTTTGCCTAGATGTTGACGGGCCAAGTAGATGACCAGGGCTGAGTCGACTCCTCCGGAAAATGCGGTGATGCTCCCTTCAATTTGGGTGAACCAATTAG
This sequence comes from Pelagicoccus albus, assembly GCF_014230145.1. Classification (NCBI taxonomy): domain Bacteria; kingdom Pseudomonadati; phylum Verrucomicrobiota; class Opitutia; order Puniceicoccales; family Pelagicoccaceae; genus Pelagicoccus; species Pelagicoccus albus. The sequence goes on along the minus strand of NZ_JACHVC010000012.1, from coordinate 395,305 downwards.
CGATTCGGGCAATCTGATCCTGTACTTTCGGGTTTTCCTGCATACTTTCTTAACGAGAGAGAGCTGCTCTGAATGCGTAGCATTCGCTCAATTTGAGGGAGAGTAGATGGAGGCTCGCTCTGGTCGCGAGAACTATCTGATTACCCATTTTCTAACAATCTGGCAGAAAGCTTAAAACTCGTGATAAGAATTGATTCATCTGCGTCCTAGGCATTGCGATTTCAGCAAAAGGAGTGTACTAAAATCATACTCTCGATTAGGATATTCCTCCTAGCTACTATGGGGGGTCTCGTACGGGAGCATGGTTTTATGCTAAAGTCCAAAGAGGCAGTTGGGGTAAAAGACGGGTGGTCCGGCAGATCGTCGGACGAAAGCCATCGAGTGCTCCTTTTGCAGGATTCCGAGATCGATCGAGAATTTCTCAGCAAACTTTTGAAGGTTAAGAATCTCCGGTGCGAATATTCGCTGACCTTGGCTAAGACCTACGCGGAGGCGGTGCACTTGTTGGAGGAAAGTGTTTTTGATGTGGTTCTGCTCGATTTGGGTTTGTCGACGACGGTTGAAAAGGAAGTGCTCTCGCAATTCTTGGACAAATCTCCCTGTCCCGTTCTCGTGTTGAGTAGCTTGGAGGATGAAGATCTGGCGCGTGAGCTTATGCAGCTAGGGGTTCAAGAATTTCTTTGGAAAAACGGGCTTAACGGGCTCGCTTTGGAACGTACTATCAACCACTCGATTGAACGCTTTCGTCTATTCCTTGAACTCACCGAAGCAAAGCAAAGAGCCGAAGCAGCGTCCCAGGCGAAAAGTGATTTTCTCGCCGTAATGAGCCACGAGTTTCGTACTCCCATGAACGGTATCCTAGGCGGTATCAACTTGCTGGAGAGCCTTTGCGAAAAGCCGCAAGCTCAGGATTTGCTGGCGATGATGAAGCAGTGTGCTGAAAATCAGGTAACACTGATCGGGGACGTTTTAGATATCAGCAAAATCGAAGCGGGAGGCTTGGAGTTATCGCCTGATGTTTTTAGTCCGCGAGATATCGTCTCCTCCGTTTTGAGCGTTGTTGCTTACGACGCTCGCAAGAAGGGGTTGATGTTAGCGGTAGAGATTGCTCCGGATATCCCGAAGGATATTGTTTCGGATGCCCAGTGCCTGCGGCAGATCTTGATGAATCTGGTAGGTAACGCCGTTAAGTTTACACCTCAGGGCGAGGTGCGGATACATGTCAGAATGGCGAGGGACGGGGTGATAGAGTTCAGTGTTAGTGACACGGGGATTGGTATCGCTCGTAAGAATCTGGATACGATTTTCGAGACCTTTACCCAAGTTGATTCCTCCTACAGTCGCCGTTACCAAGGCACTGGTCTGGGCTTGGCTATCAGTCAGCGCCTCGTGAAGATTTTGGGCGGAGAGATAAGGGTGGAAAGCGAGGTGGGCTGCGGATCTGTCTTCTCGTTCACCATTGATTGCCGCCTCGGTAGCGAGATCGAGCAAGTTCTGAATGAGGACAATTTTGATTTGTCCAGCCGTTTTGCTGAGGCCTATCCGTTGTCGGTTTTAGTGGTGGAGGATAGCCCACTGGAACGCAGCTTCCTGATGGCGTCCTTTACCAAGCTCGGCTACGAGCCCAAGGAGGCCTCGGATGGACGTGAAGCTCTCCGGCTTAGCTGCGATGAGTGCTTTGACATCGTGTTTATCGACGTACGTATGCCGGAATTAGATGGCTTCGAAACCGCGGAACGACTTGTGGACTGTGTGTCACGCCGAGGCGTGGAACGCCCTTACCTAGCAGCAATCACTGCGACTATCACAGCGGATGTCCGGTCCAAATGCGATGAGCTGGAAATCGATGCCCTGATTGCGAAACCTCTGTCTTCGGACAACATCAGAGCCTGCCTGCGCTCGGCCTGCCAAAACCGGCAGCGAGCGAGAAACTAGTTACTTAGGAGCTGCGGTTCCGAAGACCTCGAAATACATGCTTTCGATGCGATTGAGGTCCTCGGGCAGGAAACGCGCTTGTTGCCGAATACGTTTAAACCATTTGTCGGCGGCGCTTTTGTCGGATTTCATGATGGCATCAAATGCCATGGAAGAGAGCACGATGGGGTTGGCCGGTTCGCGGACGAGCGCCTCCCGCATTTGCTCCATACCTTCTTCGATGCGGCCTTCTTTAATATATGCTTGGGCTAAGGCGATGAATCCTCCCGCTTCATGGGAGCGAAGCTCAATGGAGCGATGAAAGTATGGGTAGGCTTTTTCGAACTGCCTTTGAGCGACGAGTACGTTGCCCTTTTCGATATTGAGAGAGGGCGACTCGGGAGCGGCTTTGAGGCCTTCCTCCAGAATTCTTCGAGCGGAAGTAGGGCTGTTTCGATCTCTGGCGATACTGATCAAGGCCAGCCAGGCATCGCCAAAACTGGGCTGGATTTCGACGCAGCGGCGGAAGTGGATTTCCGCATTCTCCGGGTCGTTGAGATCCATATAGGCACCTGCTAATTGATACTGGTAGATGGCAGTATTCGGATCCAAGTCGGCGGCTCTTTTTATGTAGCGAAACCCAGTGCGCTTGTCGCCTTGGTGAGCGACCCAGCCCCCAGCGATGGAAACTTGGTACGCGTCGTAGCAGTCGTCCATGAGCGTCAAAGACCATGGGTCGGGGATGTCCGCGTAGCTTCCCCATTCCATGTTTTGCAGAACGATCCGTTCTTTGCCGCTTAGACCAAGCTGCTTATAGACATCACCCAGCAAATCGGCACCGATCTGGAAATTGGTCGCCTGAACCGATTGCTCCAGATGCTTTCTGGCTAATTGCCAGTCGCCATCCGCGATTGCCACGCGGGCAACTCCGACCAAGGCGTAGGCATTTGATTCATCTTTTGAGAGGACGCCTTGGTAGACCTTGCCAGCTTCTTTGGTGAGGTTTTGCTTTAGCAGTGTATCGCCGAGGCGAATACGAGCAGGTAAGTAGTCGGGGGCGAGATCGACGGTCTTTTCGAAAAGAGGCGTTGCTTCCTCAAGCCTTCCGTAGCCGGCAAGAATGCGGCCAAGCTGATAGGGCCAGCGAGGTTCTGAAGGGTCGGCCACGATCAGGGTGGCGTAGCACTTCCAGGCTTCATTAGTAAGTCCGTTGGCGTGGTAGAGGCGACTGAGCTCTTTCAATCCCTCCAGTTCTTCAGGTCCCTCTTTAGCTTGTTCGCTAGATTTTTTTACGCGCTGGAGCAGTTCCTCGGGTTGTATCTTGCTTGCAGGGATTTCGGGTACGGCCTCGGCAATCAGGGCTTTTGTCTTGGCTGCCTTTTGTATCAGCAGAAAGCCAACAGTGGCGACTGCCGCTATGGCGATTAGGGAGAGGGGAATGGCTAACTTCTTCACGAATGAAAGATTGGGGTAGTAATGGTGACTATTTGTTAGGACGCCAAATCATGAAGCGGCTCATGCGCTCGTAAGGCTGGTAGGCGTGCAGCCCGCCTGTGACAATACTCTGCCGTCCGCTGGAGTCGTATACTCCGGTATCAACTGTAAGTAGCTGAATCGGGTCGTGGGCGAGTACAATTGCTTGGAAGTTCATGCGTCCGTCGTTCTCGTAGAGAACCATGGATTCGGCTTTCGGATTCGCCCAATCGTTGAAACTGGAGAGTGCGATGACGTCCATATCGCCATCGTCGTCGATATCCACGATTTCTGGGCTGTAGGCACCTCCTAGGTCGGCGATTCGGTGGTATTTGAAAAAGCCATTTCCTTTATTCTCGAGCCATTGCACGCCGTGCCATGGACGTGGGCCTGGAACCGCATTGGGTCCGAATCCGTCACCGTTAGTGAAAATAAGGTCTGGCTTCCCGTCGCGGTTCAAGTCTCCTGAGGTCATGCCGGAGGAAGCATAGTCGTCATTGGTCGAGCCCCAGATTACTCGGCTCTTCAAAAAGCCGCCATTGCGGTCGTTCTCGAATAAGTGGATTTCTTCCCACTGCTGTGAGACGATCGCTGCGAAATCGAGCCATCCGTCACCTGTATAGTCATCTACGGTTACATTGATGGTGCCAGATAGGCTCAAGACGACTTCGGACTCGAATTTCCAATCTCCTAAATTCCGGAGCCAACGAACCTCTCCTTGGTCGTAGCCGAACTGGCCCACCGCGATATCGAGATCTCCATCCTTGTCAAAATCAGCGGCTCGAGCATCCGTTACCCGATCCACGTTCTCCAACAGAATACGCTGGGTGAAATTTTGGCTACCATCGTTCTCCAGTACCATGAGGGTCCCAATCTTGTCATTGTTTGGGAAGACAATGTTCATGCATGATACGAGGACGTCGAGGTCTCCATCCGCGTCCATATCGTAGGCTTCGGCATGCACGGGGGCCTGGGCGTTTGGAGCGATCAGGATTTCGTTGAAGTTTCCATCCTCGAGCTGACGGAGCCAGACGACCTCGCTGTCTTTCGCCTCGCAACCGATGAGGTCTAGCCTGCCATCCTGATCGAGGTCGACACTTCGAAGGTGCGTTACCCATGGACGGGCATCGCCGATCGGGACTCCGATTTCTTCCCCCACAAAGCGATCCAAGTCCACCAAGGTTGTTTCCTCGGGGGGAGGTGGGAGCTTGATGTCCTTTTCCGACGGAGCGCAGGCCGAGAGTGCAAGGCTCGCAATCACGAGATAAGGAGAGGGGTTCCAGATAGAACGGGGTGATCTCATAGGGCCTCGGATTGTTTTTCAGACCCGCTTGGCGAGCAAGTTTTAAGCGCTGTAACTCTTATTGAATAGTTGTGCGTAAAATTGACCCGTAAGGCTGCTTAAATGTCCGCAGTACGTGAATACGAAAGAAGGGCGAATTATTTTACCAACAAATTACAGAAGCTGGATCCGATTTTGGCGCAGCCAGTGCTAAACTTGTTGTGTCCAGAGATACGGTTTCTCGGACGTCGCAAAAACAATTGAAAGGAAACCAAATGAGCACGCACGCTGTGAAAGGAACGAGAGTCGAAAACGATGAAATCATTCGTTTCGAGCGACAGTCCGAAACAGCCGCCGACTCTTTGTTGCGACAACTTGCGGGTCTGCTAGATGCCACGATGTGCGAAACTTGGCTACCGATGGGCTTTCGGGCGATGGTAGTTCAGGAAATTCCATCAATGCGTCAGCTAGTGGAGAAAGGTCGCAGCGGTCTGGCCGTTCTCCTCTCCTACGTCAGCCACCTGCGCGAAGAAGCGGAGCCGTACAGGGCTTTTGCCAAGCGCTCGGCGGCTCTCTTAGCGCTTAGGAATCTCGAGAATGAACTGCGAGTTCTGAATCAAACCGCTTAACCAATTTCGTTAGTAAGTTTTTTGTAGTATTGTTACGGGGTATGTAGGGTCGTAGTGCCGGAGGCGACATTCTTTGAATGAAGCCGTGGACGGTACTACGGCCTTTCTCGTATCAGAACTTCCCGTACAGACTTTCCGAGTAGCCAGTTAACTCGGTGTACGCTTTTCCGATCTTCTGTCCTGATTCGTCGAATACCGTTCCGGCCCCTTCCCAATAGACGAAGTCGCCGATACGCCCTCTCAATTCTTGATCGTCAGTTACTGGACGAACGATTATGGTCTTAGAGTCGAAGCGGATTTCATATTCCACGGGGTAGCGCGCTGTGGAGCTTTGGCTTTCCCAAGATCGCTCTGGGTCCCATGTGAACTGTTCGCTAGAGAGCTCGGTTTTTGATCCGTCTTTGTCGATCAAGGTGAGCTTTGAATTTGGGTCGGCTTGCCCATCTTCTCGCCGCATGACGTAGGCCATGATTTCTGTTCCATCATCTAGAATGATGCTGCTCCAGTTCCAACCAATTTGTTCCTCGGTCAATTGGCTGGAGCTAAATTCGTGGTCCATCCACGCGACGCCCTCTAGAGGCTCTTTTTCTCCCGAATCCGTGAAGAAGCCAGACACATTGAGGCGTGGAAATGTGATGTAGTAGCTCGCAGCACCCACTTCGTTGCCCTTTTTCGAGAATCCGTTTTCACCAAACAAGACCTTGTCTTTGGCAGGGGAGAGAACGAGTTCGAGAGCGCCGAAACCTTCGAGCGAAAATCTTGTTTTCATCGTTTCGGTATCCGAATCGATCATACGGAGATACCAGTTCCCATTGTAAGCCGACAGTTCTCCCGTTTTCGCGTCCGCGTTCCAATCTGCCGAGTTAAGCCTTTCTTCATGAATGAATTTTCCTGTTGATTTATCCACTATCGCTGCGTGTGCCATGTAGACTTGTTCTAGGTCTTGGGCATCGGAATCGCGGTTTGCAGATCGGAAGAAGGTTATTTGGAAGCCTAGGTCTCGCTTCTTGTTATCAAGGTGACCGGTAATGTACCACCATTCCGTTTTGAAGTCGGGGTGACTTCCATGATCCTCAGGGAACGCAAGTTCAACGCCTGGCACAGCTATTTTGTATCCGTCCCGATTCGTCGCCTTGAAACGTGACTCACCAAGTAAGTTGGCGAGCAGCAATAAACTGGAGATCAATACAGTGAGTAGTCTTGTTCTCATTCCTCGATTTGCATGGGTTGTCTAGAGCTCCACAAGCCCACGAAGTAAGATACGACACCTGCTCCCATTAGTGATAGAAAGCTCAAGCCCATTAGTGATGCCCAAGGAATGGATACGCTTAAAGTCCATCCGAAGGATTGTTTGTTGATGATATATACAAGTATGAGTCCCAAACAGACGCCGAGTATTAGGCCGGATAGTATCCCGATTGCGGCGAGCACCAAGCCTTCGAAAAGGGTGCTGCGGGCAATTTCTTTAGACCCAAAACCGATTCGCTTCAGGGTGTCGATCTCGCCTCTCCGCTCGATAAGCAGAGACGCAAGCATGGACCCGAGGCCCACCACTGAAATGAGTAAGCCTATCGCTTCCAAGGCGTAGGTGATAGAGAAGACGCGGTTGAAGATTCTCAGCGTTTCTTCCCGCAGCCAGCGATTCGTCATGATGTTTAGACCCGGGTGCTCTTCTTCGAGTTCTTTGGCGAGCGAGTCGATTTGATCTGGGGTCTTGGCGTGCAGTGCGATTGCCCGAGGACGGGTTTCGCCGGTGAGTTCTTTGAAGGCCTCTTGGTCAATGCCGAGACTCCCATTTTCGTTTCCGTAGTCCGCCATGATGCCAATGACTCGAAATTGTCGAAGCCCGTCTGGAGAATGTGTTTCCACCGTGTCTCCAACTGATTTTTTGAATCGGCTGGCGAAGGATTCGTTGATGATCGCCGTCTTACCGTCCTTCAGGTCTAGCAGTCGATCGGGCCGTTTTATCCAGGTTGTGTGATCGATTCGGTTGATGTAGTCGGTGTCGTATCCAATCACATAGGTCGAAAGATTCTGGATACGAATCGGTTTCATGTGGATGACCCCTATGTCGCTAATTTGCTCCTTTGAGCTGATCAGCCTCAAGGTCTCGAGAGAAATCGTAGGGGCGTCATGGGAGGAGCTCACGGCTTTGGGGCGAATAAATAAATCCGCCTGCAAGGTGCTTGTTATCCAGGATCTGACCGTTGATTCAAAGCTGCCGATCAGGAAAATCATCGCAGCGGTCATGCCGACAGAAATCGTTACTCCCCCTAGGGCAAGTCGATGGCGCGTGACCGGCATTCTGAACTGGCTAAGAGCGATCTTCAGGCTGCTGGCAGTTCCCAATTTTAGAGAACTTATTGCTCCGGCTGATTCCAGAACAACACAGCTCAGGCTGGCGATCAGGCCGATAAGCGTGATCGCCATTGTGTATCCGCCTACTGGTACATAATGCCCATTCGCTGCCTCCAGTGGCGGTATCTTGTATGCGACTACAGATAGTATGGCGAAGGCCAAGCTCGCTAAAAGGTAAGAGCTGCGCGAGTAAGTGGAGCGGTTCGGTCCGGTCCGCATGGTTTCGATCAGGGGAGATTTCGCGGCTTGGCGAGCTGGCCACCAACCTGCCAATGCACAGAAAACCACGGTTAGGATCCAGGCGAGAGCGGCCTCGCTCCATGAAAAGGTTAGAGCCGCTTCACCCGTTTTGTAGTACAGAGTGTTCACGGTTTGTGTTACCAATTTCGTCGAAAACTGAGCCATCAAGTAACCCAACGCTAGGCCCAGAGTCCCTCCGCCTGCTCCTACAATGAGGGAATCTGCGAACCAGAGTAGCCGTGTAAGCCGTGTGGATACGCCGAGCGAGTGCAAGGTCGCGATTTCGCTCTGCCTCCGGGCGACGGCACTATCCATGGCCTGAAAGAGTAAGCAAATGGCTACGAGAAGAGAGAGGGCAGACAGGGCTCGCAGGTTCATGCGCAGGGCCAAGGTCATTGTTGCCCCCGTCTGCTGGCGCTGATCTTGGGATTCAATTACCCAATTTCCGCTGTTGGCCTGCGTCAGCAGGGTTAAAGCCTCTTCGGTTGCCGCATCCGAACGCAATTTATCCGACCAAACTATGTCCACGCGATCGGCGTGCAGTGGTTTGTTTTGGAGTTCGCTTAGCCATCGCCAATCCATAACCAGAACATTTGCCCCGGCCTGCCGATCGCCTTCGAGAGTAGGCAGCTCTCCCAACCAGGGAAGCTCGACCAGCTTGTCATCGAGGTAAAAACGGAGGGTCGACTCGGAATCCCAGCCGTAGGCAAAAGAAGTTTCAGCTTGGGCGTAGACACCTTTACGGCTCTCAGAGAGTGGACCGCCCGAATCCGTTCCAAGCGAGGTTTCTAGAAATGAGGAGCTCGCATCGTTTCGTATCAGGAAATTCGATGCGGCGAGCAGGTCGGTTCCAATTACAGTAAAAACTGGAGATTGATCTTTGGGCTTGTCAGTCGGTGAGCTCTGCGTAGCAAGCCGCACGGATGAAATTATTTGGGGAGCGAGCGTGGCTTCGGTGTCCAAAAGGGCGATACGCATCCGCTTGAGATCGTTGAGAGAGAGATCGCCGACCGCTGCAGTTACGACAATTTGACTTTGGCCGGATACGGTTTGGGCGAAACGGTCGAAGCTGTTTGTTGCGGCGCGATTCGCGAGGCCGATTGCGAGGAAAGCTCCTGTGCCTAAGCCCACGATGGATACCAGCAAGGCCAACTTGGGCCAGTGCCTCAGCCAATACCGAATGCCGAATCGGTGGAGAAGGCTGAGGAATAGTCCTAGATCTTGCGAGGCTTGGCTCATACTGCAGTCAGCATTCCCTCTTCCAGCTTGTAGGATCTCTGGCAGATGGCGGCTGCTTCTTCGCTATGTGTCACCATCAGCAAGGCTGCGTTTTCCTCTTGGGTGATTTCGGTCAAAAGTCTCAGCACTTCTTGGCCGGAATTCTGGTCGAGGTTTCCAGTCGGTTCATCAGCGAAGATGATAGGAGGCCGATGGGCGATGGCCCGGGCGATGGCGACGCGTTGCATTTCTCCTCCGGACAGGGCGCTTGGGAAAGCGTTTGCTCGGTGGGCGATCCCCATTCTTTCGAGCAACTCTTGGACTCGATTTTCGCGCACGGCCCTTGGGTTACCCAAAAGTTGGAGCGGGAGCTCAACGTTCTCCGCAGCCGTCAAGGTGGGCATCAGATGAAAAAATTGGAAGACGGTGCCTATCTTTGTTCGTCGGCATTGGGCGAGCTGCTCGCGATTTAGGTTGTCCAAAGATTGTTCACCAATCCACGTTGTACCTTCATCAGTCGGAAGCACGCCGCTCAAGCAGTGGAGCAAGGTCGATTTTCCAGAGCCTGAGGCTCCTAGGAGGGCAACCATCTCTCTTCTTCTCAATTCCAGATTTATCCCAGAAAACAAGGATCTGCTGCCGAATGATTTAGCGATCCCCGAACACTTTAGGGCTGTTACGGATGATGAACTTGGATTTTGTTGTTGTGAACTATGCATGAACCAATAATGGTAGTCATCAGTTAGGTTAATTCAGGTTCGCGAACAACAAGATTAATGTTTTGAACCTGTATTGAACAACGCGATGGAGTGCAATGGCGGGAGGAGAGATGAAATTTTTAGCGAAGGTAGGATTGTTAACATTACCGCTCTTAGGAGTGTTTTTCGCAAGTAATACGGTCTGGGGGCAAGATAGCGTGCAGATGGGAACTCAGAGTCATCGTCTTCTTGCATACGTTGTCAGCTCGGAGGATGAGAGAGAGGCTTTGGAGGCGACGCTAGAGTCTTGGGAAGGTGAGCTCGTCGACCGAGACATCTTGCTGGTGAGCCTAGGCGAAATCGTTTTGGATACGCCTTACGGCATTTCGCTCTCGGCTGAAGAGAAAGAGCTTTGGCGAACGCTGTGGCAATTGCCGCTCGGCGAAAGCAGGTTCGTGCTGGTAGGCAAAGATGGAGGAGCAAAAGCCTTTCAGCGCAGCGGTCTCGATCTGCCCTTGTTTTTCGAGCTCATCGACTCGATGCCGATGCGCATCGCAGAGATGAAGGCAAAGTCTCCCACTGCCAATTCTCACTAGTTCCGCTTTCGCGACTGACCTTGGGAGCTTGGCTTGTGTAACGCTCCCCCCTTCAAGAGGACATTGATTATGAAGAGTGGCAATTATGCGGTGCTCGGAGCGGCAGGTGGTATTGGTCGCAAGCTAACGGAAAGCCTTCTGAGCCAAGGTTGCAAAGTGATGGCTGGCGTTCGAAACGCCGCCGAAGCCGCCACTGTTTCGGAGCTGGACGGAGCCGAATTGTATGAGATCGATGCCTGCGACTGGGATGCGTATTCTGATTTTTACGACAAGATGGAGTCGTCTTTTGGTCGCATCGATGGCGTTGCGGTCTGCGTGGGTTCGATTTTGCTCAAGCCGGCTCACCTAACGCGGCGTGAAGAGTTTGAAGACGTTGTTTCCAAGAACCTCTCATCTTGTTTCGCCGCCTTGCGATCGGTGGCCAAGCGGATGATGAAGGAGGGAGGCTCGATCGTTTTTTGCTCCTCTGCGGCTGCACGCCATGGTTTTCCCAATCACGAGGCGATTGCGGCGGCCAAAGCAGGCGTCATCGGTTTGACCCTTTCCGCTGCCGCCACCTATGCCAGCTATGGGATCCGAGTGAATTGCGTGGCTCCGGGGTTAGTGCGGTCGAAAATGGCGCAAGGAATCACTGGGAACGAAATGGCCTTGAAAGCTTCGCAGTCGATGCACGCTCTCGGGCGCATTGGAGAGCCCGAGGAAGTGGCGCGGGCCCTGATGTGGCTATTGGACCGCGATCAGGATTGGGTAACGGGGCAGACGATCGGCGTGGATGGAGGACTCGGTACTCTTTTCAGCAAAAAGGCTTAGCGTCCCAGCTCTGGGAGCAATTGAATTTTGCAAAAGTCGGTTTGCTGGCTTTGCATTCACCTATGCCCGAGGCCTCTGAACTTGTTGAATCCTTCCCGAACTACATCCCTCTGATTGTTACCCTGTGTGTTGTGGCACTAGCTCTCTTGAGCGCCAGATGGTATTTTTCAAAGCGAGAGGCGGCCTTCGGAAAGCATAACAACTTCTCTCGCCCGATTGTGATGTTGGTCCTCACGGCGCTCGCATTGGTGGCGGTGATTATTGCTCTACCACTGAAAGATGGAACCAAGGACCAGTTGCTAGGTTTGTTTGGACTCGTGCTGACTGGCATCATCGGTCTCTCATCGACCACCTTTGTAGCGAACGCGATGGGAGGTTTCATGATTCGGTCGATCGCCTCCTTTCGGTCCGGCGACTTTGTGCGAGTCGGTTCGACCTTTGGTCGCGTTTCAGCTCGAGGCCTTTTTCATACTGAGATCCAAACGGAAGACCGGGATTTGACGACCTTGCCCAATCTCTATCTGGTTACCAACCCAGTGACAGTGGTTAGAAGCTCTGGGACGATCGTTTCTGCTACGGTTTCTTTGGGTTACGATACGCACCAGGCTACAGTCGAACCCTTGCTGCTGGCGGCTGCGGAAGAGACTGGCCTCGAGGATCCCTTCGTTCGCGTACTGGAGCTGGGAGACTTTTCGGTTGTCTATCGTGTTGCTGGCTTGCTCAAGGAAGTGAAGCAGATGGTTAGCAAGAAATCTCAGCTGCATATCAACGTAATGAATACGCTGCACAACGGAGGCATCGAGATTTTGTCGCCTAATGCGATGATGCAACGCCCACTCAAGGACGGGGAGCGTATGATGCCGAAAGCCAGCCCGCTAAAGCCCCAAGCTCCGGTGGAGGAAAGCGTGCCGGAGGAAAGGATTTTCGATAAGGCGGAGGAAGCGGAAACGGTTGAGCGTCTCGTCTACGAACGTGACCAGCTGGTTAAAGAAAAGGCAGAATTAGAAAAGGGGATCTCTGCTCTCGAGGAGTCAGAAAAAGCGAAATCGGAAAAGCGTATCGCTTATTTGGAGACCGAGATTTCCCGAATGGACGCTCACCGAGAGGATTTGGATAGCGAAGAGAAAAGCTGAATCACTGGGGTTTGCCTCACTCCCGGGTGACGATAGGTTCGTCTTCCGGCGAACCCTCTAGCTCCATGGTCGTGATTTCCGATTCCGCTTCGAAAGTCAGGATCCGGTCCATCAGCAAGTGGGCGGCCTCTAGGTCTTCGTCCCAAGAAAGGGCATAGAGCAGTTCGTTCTTAGCCGCGTCGTAGTCTTGCTGGAAGTAGTAGAAGTATCCCAAAACGAAGTGGGCTTTATAGTCACGTGGAAAGCGTTCTACCCATTCTTGCAACTGCTTTGTGTGTTCCGTTAGATCCTCTCGCTTCGAGTAGATCTCGGTTAGGTTCAGGTAAATGTCCGCCCACTCTGGATACAGTTCCATGCCGCGTTGGATATCTTCGAATGCGGCGCGGTAGTCCTTAACTGCGATCTGGGCCTGAGCCTTGGCGAAGTACACAAGCGCGTTATCAGGATCGCGACGGGCAGCTTCTCTGAAACGTATAAGAGCGTCGTAGTAGCGGCTTTTTGCGAAAGAGGCGTAGCCCTGGGCTAGGGGAGCGCTAGAACGGAATATATCGATCGCCCTGCCTCGCCCCACAAAGGCGTCATAAGCCCAGGAGTCCATGTTTCGATTAGAGTAGGATCCAAGGTCGATGAAGAAGAACAAGCTGTCAGGGCGATTCATCGTGTAGTAGCTTTTCGGGTACTCAAGCCACATGCCATTGACCTTGTAGTGTCCGCAATCGTTGCCGTGGATATGGGAGGCGGATCTGTCTACGAGCCATTGGCTTCCATCATAGAGGTGTCCGCAGTAATCGGAGTGGATGTGGGTGCTTGGGAAGTCGTGCCAGTATCCATTGTAGTAGTAGTGACCGCAGTACGGGCCGTGCGAATGGTAATAGGACGTATTGTGCCAAAAGCCATCGTAGTAGTAGTGGCCGCAACCGGTGTGGTGGTAGTGGCGGCTTCCTGAGAAGGAGAGCCAAATTCCGTTTTCGAAAAAGTGTCCGCATCCATCTCCATGAGTGTGGCCGATGTTAATGGAGAACCAGGTTTTGACGTGGTGACGCGGATAGTCGTGCCAGCAGTTGTCGTAAAAGTAGTGACCGCAATTCTTGCTGTGGCGGTGGGTGTGTTTGGCGATGCTGTAGCGTTTACGATTGTTGTGTGAATCGTGGTCGTCCCGATGGTTGCGATCGCGGATGGTTATGGTGCGTTCTCGGTCCCTGCGGTGGTTTGCGTCGCGGAGAGCATTGTTTCTCCGGTCTAAGTAGAGCGAGCGAGCCGTATCCCGGTCTCCCCGATAGTCATCACGACCATATTCGCGGGAGTGGTTGTCGTGCGAAGGGTTGTGGCGTTGAGGTCCAACGCTTGAGTTTCTGGAATTCGCTCCGCTGACGACGGAGGAGTCTATGGTTCTGCTGGTTGAAGGGCGGCTGGAGACAATCTTAGATTCGGTGCTGCGATTTTGGTTTGGCGAGGGCGAGCGGTAGTTATTTCCTCGGGAAGACGTGTCCCGCTGGTCTCGCTGTGGGCCGATGGAGCGATTGGCGTTCGATGTGCCGGAGGAACGATTGTGCCCTGGTGAAGTGGCGGAAAGGGAGGGCCCGCTGCGTTTGTTGGAGGGGTAGCGATTGGATGGGGAAATTCGAGTAGAGCTGGGAGGCTGCGTGCGTTGCGGCTCGAAGTTCCGCTTGGAACTGGAGCTAGGGCGCGAGGTGACTTGCGGTGGACGGTTGACGGCGTGGTTCGAGGGTTTGGTGATTACGGAGCGAGTTGGCCTTTTAACTTTGCTGCTGGACTGGGAGCTGCCGCGGTTTTGTGAAATATTTTGGTTCGAAGATCCACCGCGGGTTTGGCGGATCTGGGGCTTGGCGGGTGTCTGGGGACGCGGCTGCGGTTTATTGACCCGAGTGCTCGAATTACGAGGAGAGGGGGCACTCTTCTGGGGAAGCTTTCGTTCGACGGGCTCGGATTTGTCTTGGCCCTCGCGGCTGGGGCGGGCTTGTAGATCGTCGAAGGTGAATGTGGCGAGCAGGGCGCTAAGCGCCGCGAGCAGAGTGACGATATGGCGGGGGTAGGGGTGTTTTTTATTCGTCATCATGGTGCGTGTCCTTGCTGGGGTAGTTGAGTCGTGGGGTGTCCCTTTTGTATATCCTTAGACGCTGACTTATCGAAGTCTATTCACCGAAAATGGTCGCAATCGTGTTTTGACCCTGTCCTCGCTAGGAGCTTTGCGGACATCTCTTAATGGATTCTGCGTGAGGCCACTTGTTCCCGGATTCGTCACGATTAAAGGACTTTTCATCCCTTGAAACGGTGGCTTGCTACCGGAGGCCTCGCTGGCATGAGTCTAGCACGACCACTCGAATCTTATGAAGACGACCCAAGATAAACCTTCCCTTTGGATGCTAGGAATCGCTTTTGCGGCTCTGTATATTATCTGGGGGTCGACTTATCTTGGGATCAAGGTGGCGATCGAAACGATTCCTCCGTTTTTCATGTCAGCGGCACGCTTTACGGTAGCTGGCGCCATCTTGTATTTGATTGCCCGTGTGACAGGCGCAGCGCGACCGAGCGGAGCGCAATGGAAGAATGCCTTCACCGTGGGAGCCTTTCTGATCGCGGGCGGAAATGGTACCGTTTGTTACGCTGAGCTGCATATTGATTCCTCCATGGCTGCTCTAATCATAGCCAGCAGCCCTCTCTTTATGACGTTTATGGGATGGCTGGGAGGCGTTCAGAAGAAACCGACCCTTAATACTTGGGCGATCGTCAGCGGTGGATTAGCCGGAGTGGCGACATTGGTCTTTTCGGGAGCAAGCGTCGAAATGCAAGGAGCCCTTTGGGGGTATGTGCTCATGTTTGCCGCGATCATTTTTTGGACCTATGGGTCGATCTTCTCCAAGCGAAATCCCCAGACCATCAACCCTTGGCTTCAATCTGGCATGCAGATGTTTTGCGGAGGAATCGTTTCCCTCGTGGCGGGGCTTTTCCTGAAAGAGACGGGACAGCTCGATCTCGCCGCCATATCGATCGAATCCTGGTTGGCCTTTGCTTATTTAGTGGTGGTTGGGTCGCTTCTGGGCTTCACCTCCTATGTTTTTTTGCTGCGACATTGCTCGCCTTCCACGGTCTCTTCGCACGCCTATGTAAACCCTGTTGTCGCCCTTTTTCTCGGTTGGGTGTTGCTCGGCGAGACTCTGACTTGGGGAGGATGGGTCGGGTCGGGGATGATTTTGCTTTCGGTCTTTTTTCTACTGCAGGAGAACCGTAAATCGAGACCGGTCAAAGCTTAGGCTTTTTTGCGTTTTTCGAGGAGGGCGACCCTCACGCCAAGGTCTTGAACTAGGGCTGCATTGCTTTCGCGGCCGTAGCGTTGTTGGGAGAGATCTCTTCGAGTGTCTCTCCAGATGGGATCATCGGCGAGCTGGTGCTCGCTGAGCAAGGAGTCGAGTTTAGCCAGCAATTTCCCTGCCTTTTGACGGATACGCATCTCCGGTGGCGCGACCCTTTGGCGTGAGGTTTTGAGAACGAGAAATGCGCCAGGGACAACTATGGTCAGGAGGAGCAAAATAAGGAGCCATGGCGGAGCGGTTTCCAAGTCCTCTGACTCTTGAGCGGCGATCCGTGGGGATGGGGTAACTGACTCGGGTTCTGGGTTAGCAACCGCGAGCGGGGGAGAAACTGAAGGGGCTGGTTCGCTGCTCCGGGAGGAGTCTGCGGTTGGTTGAGGGCCACTTTGGCCTGTTGGATTTTGGGTGTCAGAGGCTTCGTTCTTTGGAACTTCCACGTTTCTCGCGACGGGCGAAGTATCCGCTGTCTGGGCACTGCTTGTGTCTTCCGGTATGAGCTCATCTTGAGCTCCGGTTATTGACTCCATTTTTGTGGGCTCGGGATCCAGCGAGTCCTTGGCTAGTTGGGTTTTGGTATCTTCAGTTTGGGCGAGTGCTTTTTGCTCTGCTTCGACAAGGTTTTCAAAGGCATGAGGAGATTCTTGGCTCACGTAACTTTGAGCCCGCTGCATTTCAGCGGGGCTTATTCTGGGAGTTGGGTCGAAGCGTATCCAGCGATTGGATTCGTCTAGATATTCCACCCAAGCGTGGGCGTTTCTTTGTCGGAGAAGGAAACGCTGGTCTTTGCTGTCGTATTCATTGGAAGCAAAGCCTCCGACTACGCGAGTTGGGATTCCGCGGCTGCGGGCCAGCAAGGTAAAGGCTGCGGCATAATTCGAGCAAAGACCGGGGGACTCGTTTTTGAGCCAACGCACCACGGCGTGTCCTTTTCCGGGAGGTATGCTTACGAAGTAGGAGTAGGGATGCCGTTTTTCGAAGTAGTTTGCGAATCGGTT
The DNA here is from genome assembly GCF_014230145.1 of Pelagicoccus albus. Lineage (NCBI taxonomy): Bacteria > Pseudomonadati > Verrucomicrobiota > Opitutia > Puniceicoccales > Pelagicoccaceae > Pelagicoccus > Pelagicoccus albus. The sequence goes on along the minus strand of NZ_JACHVC010000012.1, from coordinate 378,630 downwards.
GGCGAACTGGCTGGTCGGAGATTTCAGTCCGCCTACGCGGCTAGCTAGTTTCTTCAGGAAGTTCCGGTCTGATCGATCCAATGGGATCTCGAGCATGCGTTGCAAGTAGGAGGCATCTTGGTTTCGAGCTAGATTCTCCCGCTCGGTTATATCCATATCCGCTTGATATAGCCGGTATGCGATTGGTTGCTCGGAAAGGGGAGCGACGACGACGCGGTCCTGCGGGTAAAAAGCGATCTGCTTCGTATCGAAAATTTGGATTGCGGAAAAGGACTCCACCAGAGGCAGGGTCGGCTGGTTTTGCAGGTTTGCTGTAATGGTGACTGTGGAGCCGGGGCTACGACTCGCTCGAAAAATCTCCAATGGCAGCGGCTTGGCGTTTTCGGTTTCGACCTCCACGCGGCTTTCCTCTGATCTCGATCCGCCGAATCCGTTTTTAGAGACGGTATCCAGTACGTTGCTACGAAGGTAGATTCGGTCCGGAGCTGTTTTAGCAGAATCGAGCTTTACGGTTATGAGCGGCTCTTGACTCAGTAAGGCGCTCACGTCGCTCCCTTCCAGGTTTAGGCTCTCCGCAATCGCTCGTCCGGGGTGGTCGAAATTCTCAAGAAAATGTTCGAAGTCTACGCCCTGCTCATACTCCGAAGCGCGTTGAGCGAGGGAGGGAGCCTGGTCTCCAAGTCCGAATCCTGTTTCTTCCCCACTTTCGTTTGAGCCAAAGGTTTCGGAAGAATCGGGTCGGAGCGCTTCAGGGGTTCCCGAGCCGAGCGAAACTGTTGGAGGATTGGGAACGCTAACCGGAGTGCTCGGTCCCGTGGGCGCTTTTTGCGGCTTATTCTCGAAGACTATTGGATCCTGCGGAGGAGGATTGGGCTTTTGTCGAGAGGTGTTTGGAATGGCTCTGCTTTGGGTAATCGTATTCGGCTCATCGGTATTTTTTAATTCCCGATTCGAGTAGGAATTGTTGGGAGCAGGGCGGGTAGAATTTGATGGTTTGTAATCGTCATAGGCTTGACGCTCGCTCCGGGTTACTTGTTCTGGCGAGCTCTTGGCGTCTCGCAAGGTCTCCCAAGTATCAGCGAGCTGGGCTGCTTTTTCCCGGAAAAACTCTTCGTTGATGAGGTCATTGGCCAACGACTCAATACTGTCGTTTGGTAAGTCTGCTGCTTGCGAAAGTTCATTCGCTTTTTCGGCAAGATTCTTGGCCAGCGGAGGAGCGTGTCGCGGAATCGAGTCGGCCCAAAAGGGGAGTCGAAGCATTACGAGATAAAGCAATGCCGCGAGGGCGAGAGGAAGAATGAACAGGCTAGGATGAAAGCGTTGGGGAGGCCTTGTGGCGTGGATCGGTATTGCTGGCCGCGTGTATTCGTTGGATACTTCGGAAAGAATGTGGTTGCGGATTAGGAAAGCCGCGATTGGCAGTCCGGCCAAGAAAACGCCAAGGGTCATCGACTCGATTTGAAAACTGGCGATAAGGGCGAGTGTCAGGCCAAAGGCCAGCTCTGGATGGGGATTATCCTTGCTCTTTCCAAACCGAGTGCTCGTGGCGATTTCCATGAAGCAGACGAAGCCAATGCTGTAGCTCAGTTCCGCAATCGGTGCTTCGAATACGAAGAAAATCGCTACGTTGCGGATGAACAAAAGAAACGAAATCGCCGCGATACTGGTTACCCCGCGGCTTCCTCCAAAACTCTGCCGGTTTAGCGCTGCGATCAGTGCGACTAGAAAAAGCAGCGTTGCCGGTAAGCCATAGTAATTGAAGTAAGGATACGGCCATAGCGGATAGAGGGCGAAGAGGTAGGCCACGAATATGAACAGTCCCGAAAACCAGGCATGTCGCCGAGGGCTTGCTTGTGGCGAAAGGGACTGAAGCAAAAGAGCGATTCCGGTGATTAGCAACGGAAGGGCAGTCGCTCCGCTCACGATAGAAAACGCGACTAGAGCCGAGGATAGAGCCAGCCAATAGCTTACTCCCACTCGAGCGAGGCTGAAAAGGGGCTTTTCGTTTTTCATAGCGCCGCCTCCTCCCTCGTGTTGATCTCCTGTAGCGTTGATAGCTTTATTTGGGAGTAGGGAGCGGGCAATATCCAGAGGCTATTGCGACGAGAACGGCTCGGATAACTAGCTTTCTCTTTACTCGCCTCCAGAAGGGCAAGAGCGTCGAAAAACTGGGCCGTTTGTCGTTTCGTTCCGAGGGGATAGGTTTTTCCGTCGATTGTGAAGCTACGGATTATTTTGCGTAGTTGAAATTCCTGTACGACTGCCGTGACGAGTCGCAGCATTCGTTCAAAGACTAAGGAGCTCGGCCAGAGTTCTTGTGAGGAGCTTAGGTGGAGCTCGTAGCGTTCTCGGACTTCGTCTCGCGGGTCGATTACGGTTAGTTTGTCTAGCTTGGCTGAGAGCTTCCAGTTGATGCGCGTTTTTGGATCACCAGCGTGGTAGTCGCGTACCCGTACTGCTTCAATGGAATCAGTAGCCAATTGCTTTTCGCCTGTATCAGTCATCACGAGACGCGGTGGATGCTGAAATAGGTATGCGAAATCGATGGAGACGGGGATGGGCCAGACGATGACTTCCTCGCTGTAGGCATTGCGATTAGCGATCGCCAGATGGAGTGAAAACGGGAAACGGCTTCGAGGGGCGAAGGCTTCCAGTTTTTGTAGCCCGCGGCTGTGCAGGCACGGGTCTATATCGAGGGAAACGGATTTGCGGGGCGGTACGATTCCTTGATGTTGGAAAACTTGAATACGAAGCGACTTAGCTTCCCGCACGCTTATGACCGGATAGAAAATCGGCAGGAATCTGTTTTTGTTTATCAGCACTAGCTTTGCCCGCATCGATTCCTCGCAGTGCGTTCGTGGTTGCCGGGCGGATACTTCGAGTTGAACGCCCGATATGGCCTGTTTAGCTAGGATGGAGGACGCCCAGAATGCTCCGAGAAGGATACTCGAAGCGATGGCTAGGAAATCGATGTGGAAAAAGAGGAAGGCAAAGAAAGACACCGCGCCCAGGCGGACGAAGACTTTTCCAGACTCTTGCTGGATCAGCTCGATCTTTCCTGTGTTCTCTTTCGATGGCACGAGGCTAAGGCTTGGTTAGTCGACTTGATGCGGCTGAGCAACGGACTCCGTTATCTCTTCGACAATTTCCGCGGCGGCGTTCCAGTCCTGCTCAAATCCATGGCGCTCTTGTAATCTCAGTCGATGAGCGAGGCAGGGCACGGCGAGGCGGAGTATGTCTTCTGGCGTTACGAAGTCACGTCCGTCGACAAGGGCGGACGCTTGGATGGCTGACTTGAAAGCCAAGGTCCCGCGAGGGCTGACACCCACTGCGACTCCTGGATGCTTACGAGTTCGCATCACGATCTCGTGCAAATAATCGTAGGTCGAATCTTCAATGAAGATTTCTCGAGCCAATTCTCTCAGGTCTTCGATATCGCTTTTTTCTACTACGGGCTGGATCTTTATGTCGTCGTAGTGGAGGGCTCCGCTTTTGAGCATGGCTTTCTCCGAGGCGGCGTCAGGATAACCCATCGAGATACGCATCAGGAAGCGATCCAGCTGAGCGCTCGGCAAGGGGAAGGTGCTCTCGAAATCTACCGGGTTTTGAGTGGCGATGACCATGAAGGGGGTTTCGATCGGATGGGATTCGCCGTCCACAGTGACGAGTCCGCGTTCCATAGCCTCCAAAAGAGCGGATTGGGATTTGGGGGAAGAGCGGTTGATCTCGTCGGCTAGCACCACATTTGCGAAGATAGGACCCGGGTGGAAGACGAAGCGCGACTCTGGCTTTTGGTAGATAGAGACTCCGATTATGTCCGAGGGAATGAGGTCCGAAGTGAACTGGATCCGGTTGAAGAGACAGTTCATGGATCGGGAAAGGGCGTAGGCCAAAGTTGTCTTCCCGACTCCCGGGACGTCTTCAATCAAGACATGCCCCCCTGCTATCAGGCAGGTGATGACGGAGTCGATGGCGCTCGGTTTGCCATGGATATGAGTGGAGAGAGAGTCACGTATGGCGGCTATGCGTGGATCTGGCATTTTAGAGTTTGGAATCTGGTTGGCCGACTGTTGGGGCGGGAGATGATGCAAAGGCAATGTTTGCCGGACCTATTTGATTTGAGTCCCAAACTATCAGGAAGTTCCTTGGGGAGTCGAGGGTAGGAAACGCTGTTAAGCGCTTGTCTTGGCGGAAGAAATACCACCGTCTAGTGACCATGTCTTTCGAGCAAGCTTTCGAGTTTCCCATGGGATCCGGTTTTCAGCTTCGCGGATCGTTCCGCTTGGAAAAAGCGGTTTGGCAGGGTCCGCTGGCGTTTCGCGAGGGTGTCCTCAAAGTCGAAGGAGCCCCGGACCTCGAACTTTCCCTCTCCCACAGCCCAGCCACCGAGCGTTTCATTTACCTCGGCGACTACTCGGGCCAGGATCCGGTGGCGGGGGTTCTCGATACTCTCGGCTTATCGTTTCCAGGGGATCGGCCGTTTCAGCTTCCCGGCCAGCTCGTTCTCGGAGCCCACCGAACGCGTTTGACTGAAGAGGGCGTTCGGGACTGCTTGTCCTCGCCATCTTTTAAGTCGCTGCTGGAAAATTCGGGGTCCGGAGAAACTATGGTTTTTCCAGTGCTACGCGAAGGAATGAAATACGGCTTGAGCGATGCGGTTCTATCAATCTCCGGATGTGTTTGCGATGAAATCGTAGTCGACGCCCACCACGTTCCAGACCCCAGCGTGCCGGACTTGGGAAGGCGGATGGAGCTGAAGGTTTTCAAGGACAAGGATTTGACGGATGCGGAAAAGGCGGCGGTAAAAGTCGCCGTGGTGGGGGACAGCGTGGCGAGCGGGACAGTCATAATCGGCCTCGTCGACGAGCTTACGAATCGCTTTCCAAACCTGGAACGCATCGAGCTGGTGGCCCCTTTGGCGGCTGTTTATGGTTTGGCCCGGATCGCCCATTTTTCTCGGAGCGATGTGAAACTGCGTATCCATTGTTTCGAGACTCTGCTCAATGCGTTGCCGCCGGACTACTATTATTCTCCGCACTACGCAGAGCCGGAGATGCATTTTCGACCGGAGGCTCAGGAAGCTTATCGTCAATGGTGGGGGCAGGATAAGGCAGGCAATTGGATCGCTGACACGGCCTGTTCTGGCTATGGTTGGTCTGAAGCCTTTTTTAATCCCGGCAAGCAGCTGCGCATGATCGAAGAAGAGCTCCAAAAACGTCACGGGATTTCGCTGCAGGAGATTGTGAAGCGATCGATTTGCTAAATGGGCGCTCAGTGTTGAACAAAGAGTCTCTATTTGGCCTATCGGGCATTTTTTGTGCTGTTTCTCGGCATGACTCCAACAGCAGAAACGCCTACAAAAAAATCCTTCATAAAAGTAACCGAAGTCTGGATACCAAACGGTTCCCGCACGAGCTTAGAGCTGTCTTCAGGAATCTACGGGGATCTCGAAGAATTCAAGGAATCAAGTAGGGACGAGTCCTTTGTTTTCGATGAAGGCTTACCAGGGAAGGCGTGGGCGACCGGACAACCGGTGGTGCTTACCGAGTTCAACGATGACAACTTCAAGCGGACGGAAGCGGCCCACAAAGCGGGACTAACCTGTGGAGTCGCGATCCCTGTTTTTGCGGGAGAGTTTGTCATGGGAGTTGTTACTTTTTTCTGCGGGGAGGATGGCTTTCACGCGGGAGCTCTGGAGGTTTGGCGCTCGCTTAGGACCTTTCCCTTCGAAATTGTTCTAGAAGATGGGTACTACGGATCGCTGGACGATTTTGCCTTCATTTCCCGCAAGACCCGCTTCCGCTCTGGCTTCGGTTTACCAGGCTTAGCAATTGAACAACGGCTTCCCGTGGTACTGGGCGACCTCGCAAATTCCGGTGTATTCGCTCGTTCTTTCGATGCCTCGCGAGCTGAGATGACGACTGCTTTGGCGCTGCCGTGTTTGGGCGGTAATCAGGGGGATACGGTGGTTTGTTTACTTTCGAGCGAGCATATGCCGATCGCCAAACGCTATGAAGTTTGGGTCCCCGAGGATGATGATTCCGAGTGTCTCCGATTGCATTCCGCCCTGTGCTCGATCGATCCAGATTGGGAGGAGATGGCCGAAGATATCAGAGTCCAGAAAGGCTTAGGTGTGCTCGGTCAGACCTGGCTCACTGGTATACCCAGAACGAGCGAGAGCTTGGAAGCTGACCTCTGTCCAGTCGCGACCAAGGCCAAAGAGATGGGCCTGCGAAATATGGTTACATTCCCCTTCATGGAACGGGGATTTCTTAAGGCCGTGGTGGCCTGGTATTTCTAACGGAAACCGCTTTGGCTAAAGCTTATCGGAGGCCCGTTTCGCTTCCAGATAGGCTTGGTCGAAGTGAGTGACTGAGCCTGGAAGTGGCTCAAGTCGCACCTGTGTCTCGCCCTTGCGATCATACTCCGATTGGGAGAGAACGTAGCGAATGGATTCGAGGCGAGCCCGCGGCTTGTTGTTTCCGTTAACGATTACCCATGGGGATTTCATGGTATGGGTTCGCTCGAACATTTGCTCTTTGTAGTAGGTGAACTCGTCCCATTTCTCCTGAGCCAAGGCGTCCACGGTACTCAGTTTCCATTGCTTTAGGATGTCTGACTTGCGTGCCTCGAAACGGTCCTTCTGGGCTCCGCGATTGATGGAGAACCAGAATTTTATAATCTGGATTCCGTCGTTTATGAGCATGCGTTCGATGTCGTTTACCTGCATCATAAACTCCTCGTACTGGTCGGGAGTGCAGAAGCCCATCACTGGCTCCACCACGGCGCGATTGTACCAGCTACGGTCGAAGAAAATTATTTCTCCCGGATTGGGTAGGCCTAGGAAATAACGTTGGAAAAACCACTGGCCCATTTCCTTTTCCGTTGGTTTAGGAAGGGCGATTACCCGCATGGCTCTTGGGTTTAGGTGCCGGGTGAAGTGACGGATTGCTCCTCCTTTGCCAGCCGCGTCGCGTCCTTCAAATATGATTAAGAGGCGCTTGTTGTTGTTGGCAACATGCTGCTGTAGGAGGACCAGCTCGCGCTGTAGATTTTTTAGCTCGGCCTGGTATTGGGGATCGGAATCTGACTTCATGAAGAAACGATGCCACAGTAGATTTTGAGCATCGACCGTTTGCAATCATGCAGTCGCGGAAATTGCGACTGATCGCTTACGAAAAGCGAGTCCAGCCGAGGTCGCTAAGGTTTCAAAGACTGCTAAACAGATTGGAGTAGTTTCAGGAGCTTCCTGTCCAGCTTTTGTCCGTGCCAGTCTTCATAGGCAACGTCGTCTCGGCCTGAATTTAGGATGCCAAAATCGCCATCCATTTCCCAAAGGGAGAAGCCGATACCTCTCTCCGAAAGGACTCCCAGCACATCTCCAAACCATGCCAGAAAAACGTCGTGAGGTGTTTCTTTGTAACAACCGCATTCGCCGCAATGTACGCCGACACCGGCATCTTGCAGATCGAACCAAGGCTGATAGAATTCCTCCAAGCCAGCTCGATCTTGTTCCGGACCGTTGGGCCAACTCGGGGCGGGAATACCGCTTGGGTCCTTGTGTACCCAAGGGGCTCGGTGGTGGGAGATTTCGAAAGGGAAATAGCCGCGGCAGCTTTGACCGACTCCGAGGTCGATGAGTTCTGGGACCGCCTCGTGTCCGCCGTTGTTGCCATCCGCCATGATTAGATGATCGGGAGCGACGCTGCGAATTCGCTTAACGGCAGCACCGGCCACGCGTCGATAGGTCATGCCTGGGACCGCTTCACGTTTTCCGAATTGGTCATTCATGTCCTCGCGCATGCTGGGTTCGTTGACCAAGTCGAAACTGATGAGCTCTCTTGATATCCCCTTGTAGCGCTTGGCCCACATTTCCCAATGATAGCAAAATGCTTCCAGAGCTTCGTCGTCTTTCCAGAGGTTATAGGGCTCGTGGAATCCCGCGTTGATGCAGTAGCCCGGTGCCCGATGCAGGTTTAGGCTCACGTGCAAGCCGTGCTTGTTAGCCATTTCTACAAGTCGATCTACCTCTGCTACCTTTTTCTCCGAGATCTTGTAGACTTCGTCCGGCGTGATGTCGCGCTCGTAGTCGATATCCAAGTAGTAGGGGTAAGCCATGGGGATACGTACGAAATCGAAGCCCCAGTCGCTCATCCAACGGAAGTGATCTTCGGTGGTCTTCTTGCGGGAACGGGCCGGGTCAGGGACAAAAAAATCAAGGAAGTTAAAGCCCTTCCATTTCGGCACAGTCATGGGGGCGAGCTTGGCTTTTTCAGAAAATGCGAGTTGGGGCAACATGGAGCTAGCAAGGGTTGCTCCGGCTACTCCGAGAGCGGTGTTTTTTATGAAGTCGCGGCGAGGAAGCTGGGGGGCATTCGGCATTTTAGGTGCGGGGTCAGGGTTGGCGTTTGGATTTCTGGCGCTTTTCAGTACACCTAAACAAGCTAGTCCGGGCAGCAGAGCATTTACAGAGAATATGCTGCTATTGTTGCGCTTATATATGGGAGAGGTTTGGACTATGCTCCCAGTTTAAGACGGACGTCAAAAAGGATTTTGTCCGCTGCTTCTTTCGAAGACTCTAGAGAAGACGGTTTGGGTTAGCAGCGTTATGCCAATTCGATTCGCACGCTTGTCAGCTTGCTTTGTTTTTTAAGGGGAGGGCACTTCAGAAATGGTTTTGGCAGGTACTTATATTTTTCTGGTTCACCTCGCTCTTCGGTTCCAAAACTTTTCTGCAGCAGTGATTGTTTTCTCGAGTTCGTCGAAGCGTTCCGGCTTTTGCAAAAATGCGTTTGCTCCGTATTTGTAAGCTAACTCCGTATCCTCTAAACGACTACTCGATGAAAATATGATTATAGGTAGCTCTTCGAGTGTTAGAATGGTCCTCACTCTCTGGAGGAGCTCAAAGCCATTTATTATCGGCATGTTTATGTCGACGAGCATGAGGGATGGAGTCATCCGAGTTTGTTTCAGCACATCTAGCTTCTCGAGTGCCTCCATGCCATTTCTTGCAATCCCTTGGATAAATGCGTTGTCTATCGAAGAGATCGCTTCTTCCAAGAGTATTATGTCGTCGTCATTGTCGTCCACTACGAACAAGGAAAATGGCTGCGTGGTGGAGCGGGTGGATGATTGGTTGGAAACGTTTAGAGGATCCACTGTTTCGCCTATCTTTTGAAGGTTATGGTGAAAGCAGATCCTCCACCTTCTCTGGCGCTGTAGGATAGATCTCCACCGTGTTTCGTAGCAATTTGTTTGACGATCGCCAAGCCCGCACCGGTTCCCTCGATATCTCGATTTACCGCTCTTTGAAAGAGCCTGAAAACTCGTTCCTCAGATCCCTCAGGAATGCCAGGACCTCTGTCGCGCACAATGAATCCAGTGTATTGGTTATTTGGATCATGATAAGGACTTATCTCGATCTCTGGATTTTTTCCTTCTGCGACGAATTTAAGGGCGTTGCTCACCAGATTGAAAAGGGCCTGCGTGGCATAGGTTAGGTTGGCTTTTATATTTGGAAAATCGGTTGTAGTGACAATCTGGGCCTTTGTTTCGTTTATCTTTGCTTCAAGCCCTTTTAAGGCTGCCGATACGATCGTGTCTCCCGGGATGAGTTCCGAAGGGGGGTCCATCCTGCTTATTCGCGATAGGCTAAGCACGTCGTCGAGGAGTTTTGACATTCGTTCTCCCCCGGAGTTGATTCGTTGTAGGAAATCTTTGGCCTTCCCCTGTATCTGGTCTGAATGACGGCTTTCGAGTAAGCGAGAGAAGTTCCTGATCGCCCGCAAGGGCTCGCGAAGGTCGTGTGAGATTACGTAGAGGAGCGTTTCTAAGTCGTTCTTTTTTTGTAGTACGATTTGCTCTTGGCGTTTGACGTCTGTTTCGTCCCAGATGATGCCGCTTACCTGAGTCACGTTTCCGTCTGTGTCTCTGTTTATGATTCCTCTGGCTGAAAGGTAGCGTATTTCCCCACTACGTAGACGAGCGTTCCAAGAGTAGCGCAGGGTATCTTGGTTGAGGTCGCCGTTGTTGAAATCGTATTTCCCGAGGGCATCTCGGGATATGTTCAGGGACCTTAGGAAATGGCTTTCATCGGATTCTTCTTTGGTATCCAGGTCTAAGATACGAGCTAGGTTTTCATCAAAATCGATAGTGTGGTTTTTAAGATCCCAAGTCCAGAGTCCTAGGTCAGCGGATTCTAGAGCAAGCTTTAGTTTTCGCTGGCTTTCGTAGATTCGCTCTTCTGCCGCCTTCAGGGCCGATATTTCCACCAGTGTCACCACAGCTCCGTTTACTTCACCGCTTTCTAACTTGAACGGTGAAATTTTCAGAAGAAACCAACTGTGTGAATGGGTTCTAATTTCCCTTTCGATGCCATGTCCGCCTTCGATAACTTTTTGTGTGTCAGCCACGAGTGTCTCGTAGTTGGCAAAGTCATGAGATATGTGCTCAATGGGTCTTCCTAGGTCGGAATCTAGCAGGTTCATTGATATCGAAGCGGCTAGAGTGAATTTCCGGATACGCAGATTTTTGTCGATAAATATGGTTCCTATCTCGGTAGACTGAAGGAGGTTGTCGATATCTTCGTTGAGAGCGACGAGCTCCCTGTTTTTTAGTTCGTATTCTGCGTTTACCGAGAAGAGCTCTTCATTTACTGAGTGTAGCTCCTCATTGGTGCTCTGCAGTTCTTCGTTGGAGGTGAGTAGTTCCTCGTTGGCCATCATGAGCTCTTTGTTGCTAAGCTCTAGCTGGTGTATGGTTTCTTGTAGTTGAATTTTGGTGTCTTGCAGTTCCTGCTTTAGTGAACTTGTCTCATCGTCGCCATCGTTATGGCTTGTTCTCACCGTTGGTACTTTCGATTCGTCTACTGAAAAGTTGCTGACTGTCTGGATCTTGACGTAGACATAATCCTGGAACTCCCTAAACCTAGTGAGCGGTTCTACTGAGATTGTTACATTGGAAGACTCTCCGTGGATGGGCATCGTTGCTACCGTTTCGATTCGCCTGCGGGTCTCTAAAGCCTCTTTCCTGGCCACCCTCATAGGGAGGCGGAGTTCGTAACGTACAAGTTTATCGAATGACAAAGAGACGTGGCCTTCTAATTTAGAGAAGAATGCTTCTATTTCTCCGAAGGTATGAATTATTTCGTCTTGGTCGCTGATAATGATGCCCGCTGGCATTTGAGAGGACATCAGTTCGGTGATCAGATTGCGAAACGGGCTTTCTCGGTCCAAGAAAACGCCTTTCTTTCCCTTGCTGGTCTTCGCTGCTGCTTTTGGGGGGAGATAATGACCCACAGGTAAATCAATCTGTGGCGAGGCTGATTTTCGATAGACTCTCCATTTGCTATCGATCGTTTCAATCTGCTGAATGTAGCTAGCAGGCGACTCGCTGGCTCCCAAAAGCAAATATCCCTTTTGTCGGAGTGCAAAAAGGATCAGGCCCAAGGCTTTTTTTTGGGCGGCGTCATCGAAATAAATGAGCAGGTTTCTGCAGGAAACGAGGTCGATCTTGGTAAAGGGCGGGTCTTTCAAAAGATCGTGGGGGGCGAAGACTATCTTTTTTCGCAACTCCGGAGTGACGGAATAGCTTTGAAGGGATCGATTGAAATAGCGTTCTTTTCGGTCTTTAGTTAAGGTCGACAATGCTTGGGAGGGGAATAGCCCTTGCATCGCTTTTTCTATGGAAGGCGGGTGAGCATCGGTGGCGAATATACGGTAATTGGGGTCCTTTAAACCGATACGTTGGGCGTACTCATCGAAGAGGATAGCCAGTGAGTATGCCTCTTCTCCACTTGCCACTCCCGGCGCCCAGACTCGAATTTCTCGACCGTGGGAATCTTGGTTCTTAAAGAGTTCGGGAATGACTCGATCCTCCAATATTTGGAATGCTTGAGGGTCGCGAAAGAAGTGTGTCACCCCGATCATGAGGTCATGATAGAGGGCTTGGACTTCTTCTGGACTTTGCTCTAACTTTGCCAGGTAGCTCGCCAAACTCTCCAATCCAAGCTGTCTCATCCGGAACTGTATCCGTCGGTTAATCGTCGTTATCTTGTAGCGCCGAAAATCGATGGAGCTAAGCCTCTCAAGTTGGTCTATGATTCTATCGAGGAGATTTGATTGTGCGGTTTCCTGTGACGGGCAATTCAGGGACAGGCATTCGCTAATTCTCGCAGCCAGATCGCTTGGGGATGCTTCAGGAGTCTCAGGGGTATCGGACCCGCCGCATGAGAAGCCGAAAAATCCTTTATTCTCCAGATTTTGGATACCCTGTTCTCCGTCGGGGCCGATCCCCTGTAGGGACACGGCTACCCAATCGAAATCGTCGTTGCGGATACTTTCCAGAAGCCTGTCGAAAGGTCTCTCATTACCCGTGAATGCGCTAGCGAGAGTGTTGACTAATGATCCTTGCTCGTAGGCTAGGTAGTGGAAAGGTGTATTGAGGTAGACGGTACTGGATTTCAGGTTAGCGGATTGAGAGACTACTTCCACGGAGAAGTTGCTTATGTGCGCGACCAGTTGAACGATGGAGTCGGTGTGGAGCGTCGAAACGTTTGAGACGATAACGATGGCGATTTCCTTGTGCCTAGCCAAGCCGGCAAGAAGGGATTCCAGATAGGGCAGATCGTATTTTCCACAGCCGATGGCCACTACCCCGGTGGGGCGACCGGGAGTCTGCGCTTCTAGTTTCTCTACCGTCTTATCAGGATTTACTCTCATGGTGTGGGTGGCTTGAGGAAGGTGGGGGCCGACTCTTACCCAGATTTTTTAAAACCGAGGTAAAACCCCCGGTTTAGTCGAATAAGATCTTGTTTTGCTGAAGATGAGGGGCATGAGCAGGGCTTCTTTACCTTTGTGACCTGTTAACTATCAGAGACTTCCACCCTCCACACTATCTCGGACAATTATGACTTCCCGGCCTTCGCCACAGATTAGAGCTCGATTTCACGAAGACCAGCAACGTATTGAGGCGGCTCATCGCCGCGCTCTGGAGCAAAGAAAACGCTTGGACGAGCTCAGTAGGCGCAAAGAGGAGCAGTTGAGAAGGGCAGACGTAATTTTGAACCGTGGTCATGATCCTTTGAAAATAGCGTCCTGAGCCCAGCTTTAAATATCGACTACGCTTTGCTGGTTGCGGGGCAGGCAGAACTCAACGGTGGTGCCCAACCCGGGATTGGAGTCGATTGTTATGTTGCCTCCGTGCTTTATGGCGATGCGTTTGCAAAGGGCTAAGCCGAGTCCTAGCCCTTGGGGGCCAGAGTTTCCGTTTTCTCGGTAGAAAATATCGAATACACTGGATTGGTTGACGGGTTCTACGCCCGTTCCGTTATCTCGAACACTGACGAGGACGCGATCTTCTGATGTCTTAGCCGCAACGACGATGATAGGGGCTTGGGCGCTCCTGAACTTTAGCGAGTTATCTATCAGGTTGGCTATTAGACTGGTCACTTGAATTTTCTCGCAGAAAACGGAGAGTTGACAGCCTTCCTGCCGGATTTCCGCATTTGTCTCCTCTATTTTATCGGCCAGCGATTTTTTGGCATCTTCGATGAGTGTACTCAATTCAACTTCCACGAAAGGCTTGGCCCTGGTTTCGACTCGGGTGTAGGCGAGCAAACCGTTGATCATTTCCTTCATCCTGTTGGAACTGCCTGTTGCGAAGTCTAAGTACTCTTTGACCTCGCTGTCGGCGTTCTGGAATCGCTTGCTAAGTAGATCGATGTATCCAGAAACTGAACGAAGCGGTTCTTGGATATCGTGGGAAATAGTGTAAGCGAATTCTTCCAAGTCCTCCTTCGCGTTGGAGAGAGCGTTGGCCTTTACTTGAAGTTCGCGCTCGGCCTCTTTGATCATATTGATGTCCACGAGGGTGAGGACTGCTCCTGTGGATTCGTTGCGAGTCGTTATGTAGGGTAAGATTCGCATAAGCTGCCACTTCCCGTCGCGGTTTCGCACTTCTTCCACGATTGGCGTTCTCGTTCCTATCACGCTACGGATTTTCGCCGCTATGTCCTTTATGCCAACAATGTTGAATGTGATATGCTCGAAGGGCCTGCCTATGTCCATAGGCAGCAGATTGAACGCATCGGCGATGGCAGGTGTGAATTTACGGACCTTCAAGTCTTGATCGAGGAATATGGTCCCGATTTCGGTGCTCTGCAGCAAGTTATCAATATCGTTGTTTAGCTGGGTTAGTTCCTGGTTCTTCTTTTCGTACTCAGTATTAACTGTGAAAAGCTCTTCGTTAACGGACTGGAGCTCCTCGTTGGTTGATTGTAGTTCCTCGTTGGATGCAAGCAGCTCCTCGTTGGTGGCTTGCACTTCTTCGTTGGACGTTTCGAGCTCTTCGATTGTCGCCTGCAGGTTTTCTCGCGAGAATTGGAGCTCCTTTTCGAGCTCTAAAATGCGGCCTTGGGTCTCCTCGTCCATGTCGAAGTCTTGGGCCAGTTCGCTGACGATGGTACTGTGGACTTGGTGTTCCTCGAACTGAATGAGGAGGAAGCGTTGGTTTCTCAAGGGGCGGACCGTCAAGTCTATGAACTTCCGCTCCTCGTTTTCCAAATCTATCGGTATGTTGCTCAGGGTGAATGGCTCTCGGTCCTTAGTCGCTCTTTGCAGAGCAGTATTTAGGGCGAGTCTTAGGTTTCCGTTGACGAGGTTGAGGACCTCCAAGGTGGTGCGGCCCTTGGGCGGTTGTATAAATGCCGAGGCATTGCCGAATACGTGGAGGAGTTGAAATGACGAGTCGACCAATAGGCTTGGTGACATGTAGGTGCCCAGCAGTTCGTCGTAGGCTTGGGATATATCTACATCCAGCCCGCTTCGGCGGGGGTATCCGTAGGGCATTTCTCCATAACGCGAGCGGCCCACTGCGTAGGTTTGGGAGGGAGGGAGTTGCTGGGGTAGGTTTATGATGGGAGGCAGCCTGACGTCGCGCCTTTCTCGGAAAATGTTCCATTGCCGATCGACGATATCGAACTCGCTATCCATCTCTCCGAGCGACTCGCTCGGACCTAGAAACAGGTAGCCGCCCACGTTTAGAGAGAAAAGGAACATGGTGAACACCTTCTTCTGGGCAATGGGCTGAAGGTAGATGAGCATGTTTCTGCAAGTCACCAAATCGATTTTGGTGAAGGGCGGGTCTCTAAGAAGGTTCTGCTCCGCAAAGACGATCGTTTTCCTCAATTCCGCGTTGATTTGGTATTTCTCACCGACGGGCTTGAAGAACTTGTTTATCCGTTCCTTGGATACGTGTTCTAAACTCTGTTGAGAGTAGATTCCCGCCGCGGCAAATGTTATTGATTCCGCATGCAGATCGGTACCGAATATTCTCAGTACGATTTTCTTTTTCGACTGTTCGATCGCCTCCCAGAAAGTCATGGCCACGGAGTAGGCTTCCTCTCCAGTGGCGCAGGCAGGTATCCAAATTCTCAATTCGTCGCCGCTAGAGCGGGATTGCACCAGTTTTTCAACCACTTCGTTTCGAAGCGAGTTGAAAGCGTCGGGGTCTCGGAAGAACTTGGTTACTCCGATTAGGAGGTCTTGGTAGAGCTGTTTGGCTTCCTCGGGATCAGAATCGAGTACTTTTATGTATTCTTCGAGTTTCTCCTTTTTGTGGTGGGCCATGCGCCGTTCTATACGGCGATTTACGGTGGTCGGCTTGTAGTTGGAAAAGTCCGTTTTAAATACTGACTTCAGGCGTTGGAATATGGCTAGGTACTGGTCTGTAGTGCTGTTGCCGAGATAAGGGTATTGGTCTTGGTTGTCCAAATGCTCGACCAGAGGACTGCCCGTGTACTTCAGAATGGCCTGAGGTATGTCTTTAGGGCTTAGCACGTAGTCTACCAGGCCTGTCTCTACCGCGCTGCGTGGCATGCCGTTGAATTTTGCGGACTCTTCGGTTTGGCAAAAGACCACGCCACCCTCATCGTGGATATCCACGATGCCGCGCGAGCCGTCGGATCCGGTTCCGGAGAGAACCACCGCGATGGCTTTCTCCCCCTTGTCTTGAGCGAGGGTACGGAAAAAGACGTCGATAGGGAGGCTGAGTGATTTGGTCGGGTCCTTGTCGGTTAGCAGGAGTCGATTGTCCAGGAGGACCATCTCCTTTTTCGGAGGGATTAGGTAGACGGTATTCGCTTCGATCTCCACTCGGTCTTCCACCAGATGGATGGGCATGTCGGTATGGCGAGCCAGCAGCTCGTCCATCACGCTCTTAAAGTCTGGCGAAAGGTGCTGCACGACGACGAAGGCGAGGCCGGTGTTTGCAGGGGTGGCAGAAAAAAGTTGGACGAGCGCCTCGAGGCCGCCTGCGGAAGCCCCGATACCGACTATGTATTTGGGCTGGTTTGATTCTGTTGGGGTGGATTCTTCTGCCTCGATGGGTTTTGGTTCCTTGTTCATGGGATCTGAGGGATCTGTCGTTTTCAACGACAGCTTGGCTTACTTTTGGCTTTTCGTACTAACTTGTTATTGGGCTATGGCCGCTGACTAATGGTTGTGCCAAACTTGATATTTTGCCACCGGCAATGATGATTAGGTACAATTCAGGTATTTCAAAAATTGTGAAGTTGGGAATTACCTAAATAGAGCTTTGTCTCTTTCCCTAGAAATTTAGCTCTCGGGGGTGGCGGATTGGCCCATTGATATTTCAATTTTCAGACGACTAATATGGGAAAACCCTAGGTGCAGACGCTTGCTCGTTTGAAAAGGCCTTCAAAAATAACCTAAGCTATTGCCAAATGCACGAGAGGGGGTACCTAGCTCGGACATTGCCTGTTATCCTTGGGTCTCTTGACTCTTTTTCCACTACCGTTATGGTAGTATCTACGTAGTCGATAGGACCTTAATTCGAAATATCCACTCTTGAGTACTTTGTTACATCCAGCTTTGCCAGTGCCTGTTTCAGAGGTCGATATCGTCAAGATTCTTCTCGTGGAAGACAATGACGCGGATGCGGAGTTTGTTTTGACTCTTCTTGAGAGCTCACACCGTGGCAAGCGGTACGTTTGCCGGCGCTGCATGAGCCTGGAGGAGGCGCGATCGCTTAGCTCGGAGACTTCCTTTGATCTCATGCTGTTGGACTTGGGATTGCCCGATTCGGTAGGCTTGGAGACCTTTGCCAAAATTCGTTCGCGAGCCCGTTGCCCGGTGATCGTCTTAAGTGGAATGAGTGACGAGACGCTCGCGTTGGAGGCAGTACAACTGGGTGCTCAAGATTACCTGATGAAGGATGAATTGGGGGAATTCGGTTTGGAGCGAGCCATTTGCTACGCGATCGAGCGCCATGCCCTGCTCGATGCCCTGGAGGACGCTAAGCAGAAAGCGGAAAGCGCTAACAAGGCCAAGAGTGAATTCATAGCGGTAATGAGCCACGAGTTCAGGACTCCCATGAACGGAATAATGGGTGGTCTTCAACTTATGGAGCTGGAAGATACGAGCGAAAAGGTTCAGGAACTCGGCACTATGATGCGAGCATGCGCGGACAGCCAACTGGCTTTGATCGATGACATCCTTGACATGGGCAAGATCGAAGCCGGCAAGCTAGATCTAGTGAAAGAGGTCTTCTGCCTTCGGGACTTAGTTAAATCGGTAACTACCGCTCTCGCCTTCAAAGCCAAGGCGAAGGGTTTGACGCTCACCACTGATATCGATCCGAGTCTGCCGCGCGCTATCGTTTCCGATAGTCGTAGGCTGCGGCAGATCCTTATCAACCTCGTCGGAAATTCGATCAAGTTCACCGAATCGGGGAGCGTTTGTACCAAGATTAGCCGATACGGAGAATCTGGTTTCAAGATAGCGGTAGTGGACACCGGAGTTGGGATCTCGAAGGAAGATCAGCGAATCGTTTTCGACGCGTTTACTCAAGTGGACTCCTCCAGACGAAGGAGGTTTTATGGCTCAGGGCTCGGGCTCTCTATCAGCCAGAGACTGGTCTCGATGTTGGGGGGAGAGCTCACGGTTGAAAGTGTGCTGGGAGAGGGATCCGAGTTTTCTTTTGTTCTGCCCCTCGGGCAAACGAGCAATTTTTCCTCGGTTATTGGTGACTCGCCGAACCAACAAAAGAGTTTCGCTGAAAAGTGCCCGGCATCCATTCTTGTCGTAGAGTCGGATTCGCGTATCCGAAGCCAAATAGGAGATAATTTGAATCGCATGGGTTTCCGGGACGCGGTTTTAGTTCCTAGCGGTTCTTTAGCGGTCGAATTAGCTAAAGAGCGTTTGTTCGATATCGTTCTAATCGATATGCAAATTAGGGAACCCGAAGGAGTAGAGGCTGCCCGCTTGATTTCTGCGGTCAAAGTCTCCGGCTCCTCTGGCCCGTATATCATTGTTTTTGGCTGTGAAGCGATAAGCCTAAATGATGCCGTATATAGGTCGGCTGGTATCAGAGAGATTGTAACGAAGCCGCTCGAGTTAAATCTGCTCAAAGGTTTGATTGGCACTGCGCACGCTTTCCAGCATACCAATCAGTAGTGAGGGGCAGGGGAGGCGATGGAATCGGACCGCTCGCAGTTCTCCTTTTCCGATTCATCCTTGCTTCGTTTGTTCAAGGATATGATCCTCGGGACTTAGCCCGCTGTGCATAATGAGCGATCACTACCTTAAGCAAGAGCTGTATCAGCTAATTCGCAAAGACAACACGATCTTCGACTTTCTGCAAGCGGGCTCGTTGGATGGCATTTGGTATTGGGATATTGAGAAGCCGGAAAACGAGTGGATGAGCGAGCGTTTCTGGGAGGTGCTTGGCTACGATCCAAGCCTCATGCCCCATTCGCCGGATGCTTGGCAGGACTTGATTAATCAAGAGGATCTTAAAGTGGCCTTGGATAATTTCCATCGGCATTGTGAGGATCCAGACCACCCTTATGATCAAGTGGTGAGATTCAGGCATGCTGATGGATCGACTGTATGGATACGGTGTAGAGGAATAGCGATACGAGATAAGTCGGGCAAGCCGACCCGCATGCTTGGTGCCCATTCTGATATAACGGAGTCGATGCAACAGAAAGCTGCCTTGAAATCAGCCCTAGAGGAAAGCAAAGAACGTTTTCAACTTGCTGCTGAAGGTGCAAGTGTAGGGATTTGGGATTGGCCAGATGTAGAGAAAGATGAGCGTTGGTGGTCTCCTCGCTTTTATACGCTTATTGGATACGAGCTTGGGGAGATCGTACCCAGTATGGAGGGATTAAAGTACTTGGTGCATCCTGATGACTGGAAAGGATTCGAAGGTGCCTTTGCAGAAACTTTAGAAAACGGAACACCATTTGGAGTGGAGTATCGGCTTCGAACTAAAGATCGGGGATATCGGTGGTTTCAAGGACAGGCCACGCTTGTAAAGAATGCCACTGGTAAGGTTACGCGAATGGTGGGGTCCATCCAAGATGTTCACGACAGGAGAGAGGCCGAAGAAGAATTGCGTCGAGCGAATGCACGCTTGCAGGCAGTCAATCAAGACCTGCGCGAATTCGCTTATGTTACATCGCACGACCTGCGTGAGCCTTTGCGTTCGATTTCGAGCTTTCTTCAGCTATTGTATCAAGATTATGGGGGTTGTTTGGATGAAGAAGCTTTAGGCTATATTCGATTCGCTAGAAGCGGATCTTTGAGGCTGCAGAGTATGATCGACGGACTTCTATCCTACAGCCGGATCGATCGTGCAGGTTCCAAACAAGAGGCCTTTGATCTATTCTCCTCAGCTCGCCAGTCTGTATCGGAGTTATCGAAGCTGATCCAAGAGAACGAGGCAGTTGTCGAGTTTCTAGGTGAGAGCCCAACTGTTTTTGGGAACGTGGACCAGATCACTCAGCTTTTTCAGAATCTAATCGTAAATGCGCTCAAATTCCGATCCGAGGAATCTCCTGTCGTGCATATACGTTCCGCAAGTCTAGATTGCTCGCATGATGGCGGAGCTCGTTATTTAGGGAACCAAAGTTTCTGCAAAATTGAGGTCAAGGATAACGGAATTGGTATAGATCCGGAATATCACGAGTCGATTTTTAAAATATTCGAAAGATTGTATCCAGAAAAAAATCACGAAGGAGATGGTATCGGGCTTGCCCTGTGTAATCGGATCGTTCGGCGGCACGGTGGGGTCATGGGAGTGCGGTCAAAAGAAGGTGAGGGAAGTGTTTTTTATTTCACTTTGCCTCTCGCAGTAGGAATTTAACTTGAATTGAAAAGCTGCGAAAATGGGGGCGACTTTCCCAAATTTCTAGGTAATTTTAATTGGACTGTATCAGTAGTCCTGTCGGGATATTCCGATTCATAAAAAGGGGGTAATAGCATTGGAGCAATTGATTGAAATACTCATGGTGGAAGACAGCGAGAGCGACATCCAACTGACTAAAATCGCGTTTAAGAAAGCGAAGTTAATGAATCGTTTGAGCATCGTTCGAGATGGGAAGAGTGCTCTTCAATATTTGAAAAACGAGCCGCCTTACGAGTCCGCAGCCCGCCCTGATTTGATTCTTCTAGATTTAAAGCTACCTCGTCTTAGTGGTCACGGAGTTTTAAAGGAAATCAAACAGGATTCTTCATTGAGACTTATCCCAGTCGTGGTCCTGACATCTTCGGATTTGGACTCTGATGTTCTCAAGAGCTACGAACTCAGCGCCAACTGCTATATAACCAAACCGGTGGATATCAATAAGCTGTTGGAGGTTGTGAAATCAATCGAACAATTTTGGATCAAAATCGTTCGATTGCCTCCTGTTCCTAAAAGTAGTTGAAAGCGATATTGCCAGTTGGGCTGTCGTATCTCAGGCGAGCTATCTCTTTATAGTCACTGCGAAGGAGGCGAAGGTTTGTCCGCCTTCCTGCAGTTCGAACTCTTTGGTTCGGTAGACCATGGAGACCGACGCTTTGAATCCAGGTTGCGAATACGCGAATCCTAGCTCGCCCTCATGGACAAATGGTTCCCGGTCCACGCTATGGCTCCGCCCATTGGAATTACCGTCTAAAAACAAATTGCGCGCTACGTACGTGCTACGGGCTCCTGCTATCCAATGAAGGCGTCGTGGACGGAGCTCCTTGGGATAGCGAGCGTAGTCAGATTTGCTCGGGATGTATCCTGCCGGTGATCCGATTCGGTTCACGGAAGGAAGGCTGTTTAGATTGCGACCGTAGCGTAATTGGAAGCCCTGGGTGAGACTGGTATCCACATTTCCAAGCGCAAAGCGGTTGAATGACGCCAGTTCAAGGCCGCGCTCATCGGCGAAGTTCCACACGTGCAGGCGGCGGATCTCGCTGCGCTCCAAAGCGACTCCCAGTTCATCGCTAAGCTGATTTCGCCAGCCGAGCGGCATACGGTTGTCAGTAAGTTTGTGAATCGAGCGCATGATATCCTCGGCGAAGGAACTCGGACCGACGAGGCCAAGAGTGAGTTGCCAAGATTTGACGCTTCGTTGGTCCGTACGGTGTTGACCGTAGCGGAGGTAGGTCCAGCCCGCAAATGGGCGGTCGTTTTCGATGACTTCGATTGCGTCAACGTTCTCGGGGGTGAAGATCCACTGTCCGAGGGCAAGAGTCTGGTGATAAACGGCCTTCTCGTCCTCATCGTACCAAGGGCGGTAGGCGAAGTCGAATTCGGTACCGGCAGTGTAGTGCTCATCCGTGCCCGCAGGGAAATCGTTATCCATGCGGATTGTGAAGCTGTCTAGCTCCCTAGCCGAAAGTGTTTGGAGGCCCAGGACTAGGGCCGCTGTGGCGAGTGCCAGTGGGAAGAGGGAACGTCTTGTGGCGTTCCGTGATATTGAAGGAAACATGGTTCAAAATAGTTTTAGTCGCGAGTTTGGTCGCGGTATTTGGGTAGGCTCCGCCCTGAGCAGGAATTCCTGCGAATTGAGGGGGAGCGGTTGTTTGTTCTAAGGGCTAGAGCCCTGTGTATCCGCTAACGGGCTCGCGTTAGGAACGACGAGAGACCGTCCGATTAAGTGATTAATCGGTAATCGAGACTGGCGAGACTGTCGCCAAATCTTCGGTACGTGGCCACCGAACTTGGCAGCCCGTTGTGAATCGCTGCCTAGACAGCGACTGCGAGTTCCTCTGAGTCCGCGTGCTCGCTGAATTCGGAATCGAAGTGGCGATGCAGCTTCTTGCGGGCACGGTGAGTGTGGCTGAGGATAGTACCGCGAGGTACGCCGGTCTTTTCGGCGATTTCAGAAGCGGTGTATCCCTCCACGACATTCATCTTCAGGAAGGTGCGTTCGTTGTCGCTGAGGACGGAGAGCATAGACTCGATATCGGTGCTAGAACCGAAGCTCTGCTCGCGTCCGATGGCGAAGTCGCGATTCTCCAGAGGATCGAACTGAACGATCTTGGAGCGACGTACGCCGTCGATGAAAAGGTTCTTGATGGCCCGGTAGAGCAAACGACGGTCGGTGACGTCGCCGTACTTTTGGATGAGCTTCAGCCAAGCCTGCTGTACGAGGTCCTCCGCATCGTGAAGATTGCGGGTCAGGCCGTAGGCGTAGTTGCGTCCTTGGCGGATGAGTTCTTGGGCGGAAAGTTGTGGAACGGTGTCGATATTTGACTTCATGGCGTTTCGAGTTGGTTGTATCTGCGTTGTTATCCATGAAAACGACCGGTCGGTCGGTTTGCTTGCCTTTAATTTGGAAAATTGTACCAGATATGCCAGAAAAAAGGTTAAAAGGAGTCGTAAGTCTCAGACTGATAAGGAAATAAAAAAAATAAGGAAATTCTTTATTTAATAGCTTCAGATTCGGATTTTCGACTGCGTCGTTTCTGAAAACAACTTTCTGCCGGCAACATTTCCTTTGCCGTGACTGGACACGAAAAAGGCGACCTCCCTTGGGGAAGTCGCCTGGAAATTCGAATGGAGTCAGCTTCGTTAGTTACGAGCGATCAGCTCGCTCACTTTTTCAGCTGAGAGGTAGGCGGGGTGTCCTTTATAGAGAACAGTGCCTTCGGGGTCCATCAGCACCACGTGAGGGATGCTGCGGATTTGGAAAAAGCCAGCCATGGCCCCGCTCGTATCGATGGCGCTGTAGTAGTCCATCTTAGGGCCTTTCATGCTCTCTACTTTGGCTCTGGATTCGTTGGATATGCCCACGACCGTGAGCTCGTCCTTAAATTCCGAGTGCAGCTCATTCATGTGAGGAATGGCTCGGATGCAGGGTCCGCACCAGGTAGCCCAGAAGTCCACTAGCAGGTACTTTCCTTCTCGATCGGGGACCTGGGAGATCCAATCTTCAACGTGGAAGGCGGGACCTGCTTTTCCAACGAATGGATCGTCGCCGGCGGCATAGGTGTCGTCTCCGCTAAATACTAGAAACGCGGCAAGGCCAAGCATGGCCATAAAGGGGATAAGGGTCTTTTTCATATGCTAAGAAGAACGTATCGGTTGGCGGTCCTATTTCCTTGAGGACCGCAAAAAGTAGGGCTTGTTGCCCGATGCCTAGGCCTTTTCGGCCAAAATCTTCACAACCTGTTTTTTGGCGATCTCGATGGGGTCCGTTTTGCAGAAGCTCTGAGTTGCGACGGTGGCTCCTTCGAACAGCAGGTAGATGGCGCCTGCTCTTTGTTCGCGGTCCTCTTCGCTCGCTTCCGGTAGGCACTCGTTGACGAGGCTCTGGATGAAATTTAGCCCGCCTTTTTTGTACTCTCGGATGGCCTGCCGCATGGGACAGCTAATATCAGGAGTTTCGGAAAGCGTATTGAGCATGGCACAGCCACGGTAACGGCATGCCTCGGCTCCTTGGGCTTGAAAATCGAACATGGCCACCAGCTTGCGTGCGGGATCGCCTTCGAACTGGGAAAGGTATTCCAGTTTCCTCTCGATCCATTTCTGGGCGGTTTGGTGAAGCCATTCGAGACCCAGCTCTTCCTTCGACTTGAAGTGGGAGTAGAAAGTGCCCTTGGCGATATCTGCAGCCTCGATGATCTGCTTGATGCCGGTCACGTGGTAGCCTTGCTCGAAGAAGAGCTTGGAAGCGACCTCGATGATCTGGGTTTTTCTGTTGGGTTTCTCGGACATTAGGTGAGTTATTCGCTTGGATTCCTGTTTTCTGAAGGAATCGGTCAAGTTTTCTAAGTTGTGACACGATCTCGCAGATCGATTGACTGCGATTGCTAGCGGTTCTCCTCCAGTTGATCGAGGTGGTTGAGGTAGTCTGAGACGTTACCCGGGAAGAGGGTTAGGCCGTCTTTGCGGACCTCCAGAACCTTGGTGGCGATGGGGTCGATGAAGGCTCGGTTGTGCGTCACGATCAGGTAGGCTCCCGTGTATTCCTTGAGAGCCTTTTGCAGCGCATCCTGGGACCGCATGTCCAAGTGGTTGGTCGGTTCGTCGAGTATCAGGAAGTTAGCGGGCTGGGCCAACATCTTGGCGAGGGCGAGGCGGTTGCGTTCGCCGCCGGAGAGGACTTTGACCTTTTTGAATACATCGTCGCCGCGGAAGAGGAAGGTGCCGAGGATTCCGCGAATGGAAGTGCCGTTCTTGCCGGCGGAAACTTCCTCCATGGTTTCTAGAATAGTGAGGTTCGGGTCCAGCTCGTCCGCTTGGTGCTGGGCGAAGTAGGAGAGTTTGGTGGCTCCGCCCAGCTCCCGTTCGCCCACCTGGAAAGGCTCAACGCCGGCGATGATCTTGGCGATGGTGGTTTTCCCAGCTCCGTTGACTCCTACCACAGCGATACGGTCGCCGCGTTCGATACGTAGATCGGCGTCTTTGATGACTTCGTGGTCCCCGTAGGATTTGCAAAGGCTGTCGAGTTTGACGACGGTTTGGCTGGAGTGGGGAGGAGGGGCGAAGGAGAAGGATACCCAGTCCTCTTCCTTGTCGATGACGATGCGTTCGATCTTGTCCAGTTGCTTGATGCGGGACTGGGCTTGGCGGGCTTTGGAGGCTTTGGCTTTGAAGCGGTTGATAAACTGCTCGGCTTGGGCGATCTCCTTTTGCTGGCTCTTGTACGCTTTGAGCTGGAGTTCCTTTCGTTCGGCGCTTTGGCGCTCGTAGACGCTGTAGTTGCCCGAGTAGGTGTAGAGATTTCCCAGGGAGAGCTCGAAGGTACGGTTGCAGATCTCATCCAGAAAGCCGCGATCGTGCGAGATCATGAGTAGCGAGCCTTCGTAGGATTTCAGATAGTTTTCGAGCCAGTGTTGGGAGGTGACGTCAAGGTGATTGGTAGGCTCGTCCAGTAGCAGCAGGGACGGCTGAGCCAGTATCAGTTTGGCCAAAGCGATACGCATTTGCCAGCCACCGGAGAATTCCTCGGTCTTGCGCTTCATGTCGCTAGTGGAGAAACCGAGTCCGAGCAGGACCGATTCGATACGCGAGGGGAGCTTGCCTACGTCGAGATCCTCCAATCGATGCTCCCAGCTTCCGATTAATTCGAGCGTTTCGTAGAATTCGTCGGAAGATGTATCCATCTCGTCGAGACGAGCCTCCGCCTCTTCGATTTTTGACTGGAGGCCGAGTACGTCTGCAAACGCGGTTTCGGTTTCCTCGAAAAGCGTCTTTCCGTGCATTTCGATTCCATCCTGAGGCAGATAACCGAAAGTTACGTAGTTTGCCTTGTCCACTTTTCCGGAATCGAATTCCTCCAGGCCGCAGAGGACCTTGAGCAAAGTGCTTTTGCCCGCTCCGTTGCTTCCGACCAGACCGATTCGGTCAGAGGTGGATATGGTGGCGTTGATCTCTTTGTAGAGATAACGTTCTCCGTATTGGAGCGTGATGTTTTGTAGAGCAATCATGGCGAGCGGTGTTGGCGGAAGGCGGCACTTGTGTTCGAGGTGCGACGAGGCGTCAATGGCGTACTAGCAGGAATGGGGCTCGCTTCGCTCCTCCGTTGCGGCAATCTCAGTGCTATGATTCGCATAACGAACAGCGTTCAGGTTTCGGAAGACGAGCTGGAGTTTAAGGCCACCCTATCGCAAGGGTCTGGCGGTCAGCACGTAAACAAAGTTTCCACGGCCATACAGCTCTTTTTCGGTATCAGGGAATCTACATTGCCCGAGCGAGTTAAGGACCGGCTGATGTCGATGAATGACCATCGGATAACCCCGGGCGGACAAATAGTAATCAAGTCTCAGGACTCGCGATCGCAGGAAGCAAATAGGCAGGAGGCTCTTGCCAAGTTTAAGGAGCTCCTCGCTGCGGCTTGCGTGGTGCCCAAGAAACGTCGACCCACCAAACCGAGCAAAGGGGCCAAAGAAAGGCGTCTCAAGTCGAAGGCGATTCGAGGAAAAACCAAGAGCCTGAGAGGCCGAGCCAGCCGCTCCGATTGGTAAGCCATTTTGGCGTGCGGCCGATTTTTTTGGCTTAGTCTAGAAGCTTAACTGAAGCGGCTTAGGGAGCCCGAAGTTCCCAGCAGGGTTGGTCCGGAAAATCCGTCCAAGGCAACCGAGGGCGATGGTGATGGCGACGGACTCCAGCAATCCTAGCCAAGGAGTCGCTAGCGTCGCGATTCCCGCCCCGGCGAGCAGGACGCCGATACCGTGGACTGCGGAAAAGGCGATCGTGTGTAGCGGAAATATGACTACAGTGTTTTTCGAGATCAGCTCTACTAGCCTAACTTTGCGAGCTCGGAAAAAAGCGGCGGAGAGGGCGAGAGTAATGCCGATGGAGCTGGCTAAGAAAAGCGCTACATTCCCGAATTCGTTGCTTCGCATGTCGACCCGGACATTGAGCATTGCTGCCCAGGTTCCAGCTGCGAAAAGAGCGGGTATCCAAAAATACCAGTTCTTTCCGGCCAGATACTCGACGCAATTTTTTCGGCGAGCGATTACTCCCAGAAGGATTATGAACTGGGCTCCTAGAGCAGTTTCTAGCTCGAATGGAAGTACCAGGGATTGGGGAAGCAGGAGGCTGCCGGCTCCTAGGACCAGAGAAAATGCAAGGGCCAGATTTTTGCCGTGTTTCAGCAGAAGGTAAGCGATAATCTGGGCGCACAAAAGGCATGGGAAAAACCAAAGAACAACGGGGACGAGACGAAAGACTTCCGGAGTACCAGTCCCGTACAGGAAGGCTAGGACGGGATAATAGATAGGGATGCTTTGTTCAGGCGCTCCGAGAATTCTTGTTAGGACAAGCCAAGCCATGTAGCCAACAGCGGAAAACAGAATGTAGGGTATCAGGATGTTTTTCAGCTGCTTAGCAATAAAGCTCCCCGTGGTCATAAGCAGTGCCGAGTCTTTGAATAGGTAGCCAGAGACGAGAAAGAAAAGTGGCATGTGGAAGGAGTAAATCCACTGGTCCACCTCAGGGCTGGTGGAACCTGAATGGCCGTAGACGACCAGAAGCATCCCGACTGCTTTCAGGAGATCTAGCCAATGCGTCCGCTTGGCGTGGTTAGGTTTCATAGATTTCGCGCGGCGGTCTCCATCGAATGCCGTCTACTGGTTGGATTAGGGTGTTAGTTAGGCCATATTAGGACTATTACCCCCAATTTGAATACAGAAACGGAATGATTGAGCCAACTTAATGTAGCTGATGGTCTAATCGTCAGCTATGGCCTTATTATTTGGCCAAGAGCTTGCCGTACCCCTCTAGCGAAGAAACGGATTAGGTAGTGTAGAGTTCGCAGCTCTACACTGAGGTGAGGGGGGTATTCTGGTAGCCAGCCCTCTCGCTAATCCATGGAGATCACATCAACCAAGGCGATCACGCCGCTGAGCTTGCCCTCGGAAGTCGTTACGAGAGCTTTGGTCGCGCTGCTGCGGGCCATCAGGGTCATGGCATGGCGAATATCTTCGTCCTCGGTCACGTGAGGGAGGTGAAGCAAGTCCAAGGTCTGAACGGAGTCGGATCGTTCTAAAGAGGTGGTTTGCAAGTGGAGCAGAAAGGCTTCCTTGCGAATGACGCCGATCGGCTTTTCGTCTGCGTCCAAAACAGGAAGATAGCTCTTGGGCCTTTCCCTCAGCAATTTGACCACATCAGAAATGGAGTCTGTGTTGCGCACGAATACAGGATCCTTGGTCATCAAGCTGGATACAGGAGCATTTAGTCGCTCGTCTGGAAGGCGTCGCAACAGGGTGTCCAATTCGTTTGAGGTTAGAAAGGTCTTGGCGCTTTGCTCCAGAGCATTGGCGAATGAGGCGTCCGCCTGTACGATTTGCTTGAAGACGCTTTCGCGGATGGAGACGAGGGTGGTGGATTCGGTGGCGATGGCGTCGAATATGTATGGGCGTCCGTTCAATAGGGCTCGCTCTCCAAAGTGTTGATTAGCCCGCATGGTGGTTACCAATTCGCCTTCATCGCGCAGCTCGATAGCGCCTGATTTTACGATGTAGAAAGAGAACGCTGGATCGCCCTTGTGGAAAAGCTTGTCGCCTGCTTCGAGGTAAGTCTCGGAGACGTCGGAGCTATAGCGTGGATTGAGCAAGTTAATGTCTCGGGGGAAAAACAACTCGAGCGTCCAGTCCACCATGACTCGGATTTTTCGCTCCAAGCTCGGCAGCTTCATGAGGTAGATCGTACGCCACATCCACCAGGCGATGAAGCCGGAGAAGCGAATCCCCTTAATCTCCGCCACTGCAGAGAGGTGCCCGATGGAAGCGAGTTCGCCAATGGCCTTAAAAGAGAATGGCTTGGTGTCTTTCGACTGAAGTCGCGCAGCGATGTTTTTGCCCAGCATGATTCCCTCTCGCATGGCGAATTGGGCGGTGGGAGGGCAGGTGCTGCCGTCTTCCTGGGGAATGGAGGCGCAGTCTCCCGCTGCCCAGAGCCAATCCAAACCGGGAGCTGCCATATCCATACCCACTTTCAGCTTTCCGCGATCGAGCTCGACTTCGCTTCTTTCGTTCAAGCTCTGTATGAGCGGGTGAGGAGCATTCCCCACAGTGCAGACCACGGTATTGGTCTCGATCACCGTATCGTCGTCTAGATAGATCTTGTTGGCGGTGACTGCTTTTGCTCGCCGTTCAAGGATCATTTCGACGCCGCGTTCGGAGAGCTTTTTTGCCGTGTATTCACCGAGGTTACGGTGAAGGGTTGGCAGCACGTGATCACGGCTATGGATCAGCACCAGTCGGCAATCTTCCCACGCTACGTTTTTGTAGTGCTTGTTGATAGCGCGCCCTAGGTCGATGAGCTGACCAGCAGTTTCGACACCGGAATATCCGCCCCCAACGATCACGAAGGTGAGGAGGCGCTTTTTGATTTCGGGGTCGGTCGCCATGTTGGCTTCCTCGAAGCGGCTGATGAAGTGAGCTCTTAGTCTCATGGCGTCGCCCACATTTTGCATTAGCAGGGCGTGCTCTTGCATGCCGGGAATGCGGCTGAGGTCGATCTTCGCCCCCACGCAGAGGGCAAGCTGCTTGAAACGGATTTTGGAAGAGCCGACGAAATCGCCCACGGACAGTGTCAGCGACTTCTCCTCGAAATTCAGCTTGGTGGCTTCGGCCTTGTAGACGTGAGAGTCCGGGCAAAGGTTGCGAATCGGGTTGACGACATGTCTAGGAGAAAGGGTGGCTCCCGCCACTTCTGGAAGCATGGGCTGAAACACCATGTGATTCTCTTCGGCGATCAAGGCGATGGAGATCGGCTTTCCCGCTTTCTTCATCCTTTTTGCGAGCTCGCGGGCGGCGTAGACTCCAGCGAAGCCTCCACCTAGAATTGCTATGTCGTAGACGGTTTCTTGTGGATCAGTCATGTTTGTTATCGGGGGCAGGGGGAATCGAAGAGAGATTTTTCAAAATGGTCGCGATCAAAGCAGTCCAACCTGTCTGGTGGCTCGCTCCTTGTCCTTGACCACTGTCGCCGTGGAAAAACTCGAAGAATTGATAGTGCTCTTTGAAATGCGGGTCGGAGCTTTGCACGGGATGGGAGGCGTCGTAGGGACGCTGGCCGGATTCGTCGGCTTTGAAAATCCCAGCGAGTCTACCTTCGATATCTTTCGCACACTCATCTAAGGTCTTCAGTTCTCCCGAACCTGTTGGGTACTCGATGGTGAAGGAATCGCCAAAGTGCTCGTGATATTGCTTGAGCGATTCAATGATCAAATAGTTTAAGGGGAACCAGATAGGTCCGCGCCAGTTAGAGTTGCCTCCAAAGAGATAGGTATCTGAATCTCCAGGACAGTAGCCTATTTCATATTTTTCGTCTCCCAGCTGTAACGAGAAGGGATTCTCTTCGTGGTAACGGGAGAGGGATCGAATCCCATAGGGCGATAGGAATTCGCTTTCGTCGAAAAGGTAGGAGAGCAGAGAGCGTAACCGATCCTCGCTTGGGATAGCCAAGAGAAGATTGCTCGTGGTATCGCATTTATGGAGACAAGCCATCGTGGCCGTGATGTCGGAACGATGTTCCAAGTACCAGTTCATGCGCTTCCGGAAGTCTGGCAGATTTTCCAGCTGGGCCATTTCGATAATGTGGTTGCCGATCAGCGGGAGAAGTCCAACGAGCGAGCGGGCTTTCACTAGCTCGCAGTGTCCGTCAGGGAATGCTATTTCATCGTAGTAAAAACCTGTCTCCGGATCCCAGAGTCCCTCGCCACCGCGGTTGTTGATGGCCTCGGCGATACCCATGAAATGCTCGAAAAATTTCGATGCGATGTCCTCGTAGGTCGGATCGTCTTTGGCGAGCTCCAGAGCGATGCCTAGCATGATGGCACTGTAGAAGCCCATCCATGCCGTGCCGTCGGCTTGGTGGAGTGTAGCTCCGCCAGGAATAGGCTTTGAGCGATCGAAGAGTCCGATGTTGTCCAATCCCAGGAAGCCTCCGCCGAAGATGTTTTTCCCGTCCAGGTCCTTCCGATTAACCCACCAGGTAAAGTTGAGAAGGAGCTTTGAGAAAACGCGTTTCAGAAAAGAGGTATCGGCATCGCCCTTAGCTGCGCCGATCTTGTACACTTGCCAGCAAGCCCAAGCGTGAGTGGGTGGGTTCACGTCCTCCAAAGCCCACTCATAAGCTGGGATCTGGCCGTTCGGATGCATGTACCATTCTCGCAAAAAGAGGATAAGCTGCCGCTTCGCAAAAGTCTGGTCGAAGTGAGCGTAGGGGATCATGTGAAACGCCAAGTCCCAAGATGCATACCATGGGTATTCCCACTTGTCGGGCATGGAGATGACGTCGCGATTAAAGAGATGTGTCCAAGAGGAGTTGCGTCCATTGAGCCGCTCTGGTGGAGGCGGCGCTATGGCTGAGTCTCCTTGGAGCCAGTCTGCTACGGAGTAATGATAGAACTGTTTTGACCAAATCAGTCCGGCGTAGGCCTGTCTTTGGATGGCCTGCTCCTCCGGAGACGAATTGCTCGGAATCAAATTTGCCCAAAATGTATCCGCTTCCCTGATGCGGTCTTGGATTATTTGATCGAATTCTTGGAACGGTGGCTTAGCTGGAGCTTCGTCTTGCGCGTAAAGTCTGAGGCGCACTGTTGTGGATTCCCCAGGCTCGAGTTCGGTCCGGTATTGAAGCATCGCCATTGTGCCTCGTTCTTTGTTAACCGCCTGATCATCTTCGTCGACAATCCAGCTGTTAAACGCGTCTCGCGTGAATTTGGTGTAGGTTTCCTTCTGATACAGGGTTTCGGTATCTGTCTCGTTTTCGGTGAAACCAAGTGGCGGCGATACCTGCTGTTCGTCTTGAGCGTAGGCGAGATAGAATACACCCAAATCTTGGTGCTCGAGCTTAAGTAAACCCTCCTCCTCAAGGCTTATTTTTGGCTTTAGGGTGCATCCTTCGTGCTTACAACCCCAAGCCCACGTATTGCGAAACCATATTTTTGGCAAGAGGTGTACCGGGGCGGACTCGGGCCCACGATTTGTCGCCGTGATCTTGATGAGTAAGTCGTTAGGGCCCTGTTTCGCGTATTCGACTACAACATCGGTGTAACGATTCTCGTCGAAAACACCCGTATCCAATATTTCATATTCGGGGGTGAGCCTGTCGCGTTTGGCGTTTTCTTCCCTTAGCTGGTGGTAGGGGAAGATATCGTGCGGATATTTGTAGAGTGCCTTGCTGTAGCTATGCGTTGGCGTGGCGTCCAAGTAGTAGTACAGCTCTTTGCAGTCTTCCCCATGATTTCCCTCGGTACTCGAAAGACCAAAGAGTCGCTCTTTGATGATCGGGTCTGCCTCGTTCCAGAGGGCAGGGCAGAAACAAAGTCTGCCCTCGCGATCAGTTAAGCCTAGAAGCCCATCGGCTCCCCATCGAAAAGCGCGTTGCGAAGCCTGTTCGAATGGGAACGCATTCCAGGCATCCCCATTGGCCGAATAGTCTTCTCGCACGGTGCCCCACTGCCGCTCGGACAGGTAGGTTCCCCAGCGTTTCCAATTTTTTTCTCGGGAGGATTCCTCCTGGAGGCGTTGCGTTTCTGGATCTGTTGAATGAGGGCTGCTTAGGCCGGACATAGGCTCTGGTGGATTTGAAGAGGAGCGTCCCCCAGAGCCCTAAGGCTCCGAGTTACTGTCTGCGAAGGTCGAGTGTCACGGGCATTTCCGTGCTTCGCTGGATGCGGCGCATCTGAAATGCTCCCGGCGTGTGGCCGAATGAGATAAAGCGTTCGGCTCGTCGAGTTTCCGCCTCCAAGGCGTTGACTGGGAAGATTTCATGACTGCGACCTCCAGGATGACTAACGAAGTAGGTACACCCTCCGATTGCTCTAGAGTTGAGTCGATCGATGAGATCGAAGACCAAGGGAGCGTGAACCGGAATGGTCGGGTGGAGGCAACTTGGCGGTTGCCAAGCACGGTAGCGTACTCCTGCTACGAATACGCCAGGCTGGTTAGTCGGCGACAAGGGTAGCTCGATGCCATTTACAGCGATGGCGTTGGCGTGCTCGTTTAGTCCGGTGACTTTGACCTGTAGACGTTCGATCGAGGAGTCGACGTAGCGCGCGGTACCGCCTCCGCCGGCTTCTTCCCCGAGCACCAGCCAAGGTTCGATCGCTTGGCGGAGCTCGATGGTGACATTGTCGTAGGTCACGGTCCCGATGATTGGGAAGCGGAATTCGAAGTGGGTGGTGAACCAGTCCAGCTGGAAGGGGAATCCTGCGTCGTGCAGTTTGTTGATCACCAGTTCGAAGTTCTCTTGCACGTAATGTGGCAAGAGGAAACGGTCGTGCAACTGTGTCAGCCAGCGAGTGAGCGGCGCTTCGTAGGGAGTTTCCCAGAAGTGAACGATCAGGGCTCGCAGCAACAATTGTTGAGTGAGGCTCATGCGAGCGTGCGGCGGCATTTCGAAGCCACGGAACTCGACCAATCCTAGTCGTCCAGTAGCGCTATCCGGCGAGAACATCTTATCGATGCAGAATTCGGCTCGGTGCGTGTTTCCGGTAAGGTCGGTCAGCAAGTGGCGGAAGATTCTGTCAACCAGCCATGGCGGAATGCTGCCTTCGTCGCGACGAGGGACTTGGCGGAAAGCTATGTCCATCTCGTAGGCAGCGTCGGGGCGACCTTCGTCCACACGAGGCGCTTGAGAAGTAGGTCCGATGAACAAACCGCTAAACAGGTAGCTTAGAGACGGATGGTTCATCCAGAAACCGATGAGCGATTTCAGCAAATCTGGGCGGCGCAGGAAGGGGGAGTTTGCTGGAGTAGATCCGCCAACTACGATGTGGTTGCCTCCGCCTGTTCCGGTGTGGCGGCCGTCGAGCTGATACTTGTCGGTACCGAGGTTTAGATTTCGGGCTTCCTCGTAAATTATTTCCGTGTTCTTAACCATTTCCCGCCAAGCGTAAGCGGGTTGGATATTCACCTCCATAACACCTGGGTCAGGCGTTATTTTCATGTATTCGACTCTTGGATCGTGGGGAGGCGTGTATCCCTCGATTAGCACTGGCTTGTCCACGATGGTGGCTGCGTGCTCGATGGCTTCGATCAAATCGATATAGTCTTCGATTTTGGATACAGGTGGAAGGAAGACGTAGAGCTTACCCTTGCGACATTCCACACAGAGCGCGGTGCGGATTACCCAAGGGGCAGATTCCCCGAGCTGCGGAACTGTGTTTTGGCGTTCCTCTTCGAAAATCTCCTCAAAGCTGTCGGCCGCTTTGCGTTCCTCTTCGGCTGCTTTCTCAGCTTCACGAAGGGATTGGTCTTTCTCGCGTTGTTGGGGAACGATGATCGCTCTTCTTCCAGGCAATCTTGGGTGCCATGTCGCGGAAGGATCAGAGGGGTGAATGTATGGATACTCGTCGTCCTTAACCCAAGGAAGGCTTTCCAAGGGGAGACGTAGTCCGAGAGGCGAGTCTCCGGGCGAAAGGTAAAGTCTTTTGCCGCGAAGGGCCCAAATGCCACTGTGCCAAGTGGGTCCGTCGTGGTGGTAGGCTCTTTCGACAGGAAGGACGTAGCCGACTGGAGTGTTCAGGCCTCGGCTGAACACCTTGAGCAGCTGCTCGCGCTCTTGTGGATCTTCCAGCCGCGAGTCGAGCGGGTCGACATTGATCGGCAATTCGCGCTCACGCAGGGAGTATTTAACCGGGTCTTCGTAGGCGGTGTTGATGTACTTGTGCTCGACTCCAAGCTGTCTGGTGATTTCGGATACGAGCTCTTTGGCGTCTTCGTGAGTGTAGCCGTAGTCTTTGGTCTCATCGGCCAAGTACTTTTCGTTTTCCCACATGCCGACGCCGTCCTTGCGCCAGTAGAGACCGAGCTCCCAGCGAGGAAGCGGCTCCCCTGGGTACCATTTTCCTTGGCCGTAGTGCAGCAAACCTTTTGGCCCGAAGCGGGCTCTTAGCCGGCGTATCAGCTTTTCGGATAGTGGCTTCTTAGTAGGACCAACTGCACCTGTATTCCATTCTTCGCCCTCTTGGTCGTAGTTCGATACGAAAGTCGGTTCTCCCCCCATCGATAGGCGGACGTCTCCGTCTTGCAGACGTTTGTCCACGCGGTCACCAAGGGCGAGGATTGCGTCCCATTGACCTTCTGTGTAGGGTTTGGTGACGCGTGGGTCCTCGTGGATACGTGTCACGGACATGGACACGTTGAACTCGGACTTACATTTCGAAATACCGCCGGTGATAGGCGCTGCTTCGTTCGCGTTGGCGGAAGCGGCGAGCGGGATATGTCCTTCACCGCAGAAGAGTCCGCTAGTGGCGTCGAGCCCTACCCAACCCGCTCCAGGGAGATAGACCTCGCACCACGCATGCAAGTCGCAAATGTCTTGCTCCACCCCTGCTGGCGCGTTCGGGTCGACTGGCTTTTCGTCGGCAACCAGCTGTATCGAGTAGCCGGACACGAAACGCGCGGCCAGCCCAAGGCGTCGGAAAACGTTGACCATGAGCCAGGCCATGTCGCGGCAACTTCCTTTGCCCTCCTTCAGAGTGCGCTCAGGCGTGAAGATTCCCGGATCCATACGCAAAGTGTAGCCTAGCATGCCATTGATCTTCTGGTTCACGTGGGCCAGGAAGTCGATGGTGCGCATCTTGCCCGTTTGCTCGATCGACTCGACGAGCTCCTTCATGCGAGAGCGCATGGGCATCTTCGCGAAGTAGGGACGCAGCTCCTTTTGGGCTCCTTTTGAATACTTGAAGGGGAATTCCTCGGCGTAGTCCTCAAGGAAAAAGTCGAAAGGGTTGATCGGAGCGAGATCGACGACCAGATCGATATCCAAGCCGAATTCGCGCGTCGGCTCGTTGAGCACGAGTCGAGCGAGATAGTTGCTCTGCGGGTCTTGCTGCCAATTTAGGAAGTGGTCAGCAGGAGTAATCTTGAGAGAGTAGCTCACGATCGGGGTGCGGCAGTGCGGGGCGGGGCGGAGCCGGATGACTTGGGGCCCCAAGGTGGCGAGTCGATCGTAACTGTAGTGGGTTTTGTGGCTGAGGGCGACGCGGATGGCCATAGGTATGTGGATGTGACCAAGTTGCAGTGCGGGTAGCGTGCCACTTGGCGAGTTTTCGTCAGGAAAGTTTGATTCTGGTATTTTTGAGCTCCGCAGACCGGAGCGAAAGTTTGGCTGTCTGGCGGATTATGCTAAAGAGTCGCCAAGCTTGAAGTTCTAAGCGACTGAAAAGCGCTTCTTGTCGGATTCGGCGCGGGAGTGACCTGCGTTTCTCGAAACGTCAATCCCCGTTTTTCTCGATTGGTCTCATTAGCATTTCCCAAGCGTCAGGGGTCATCCCTCTATGGCCGGATAGTAGGTCCTGCAGGAGGCGGCTACGAAAACGCAGGGCGGGCACATTTTGTCTTGTGAGGTGTGCGATTGCGCATACAACTTTATATAACTGCCGATAATAATTACTCATGCTCGGAATGACGACTACTAATAGTAGCCGTTTTTTTGTCGTGTAACATCCGTATCGTCAGTGACTTACGATTTTACAAAACTATAACGACTTACGCATATGATCGATAACCAAGAAGAGAAGATGGGGCTTCACTGCCCGGAGCTGGAGCACGATAGCTGTGGTATCGGTTTTGTGGCGAATCTGAAGGGGCGCAAGAGCCATGAAGTAATTGAGAATGCCCTCACCATGCTTACCAACATGGAGCACCGTGGTGGTACTGGCTACGATGTTTGTTGTGGTGATGGCGCAGGATTGCTCATTCAGATCCCGCATGCCTTTTTCATGGAGGATTGCGCCAAGCGCGACATCCGTCTGCCGCATGCGGGCGAGTACGGTGTTGGCATGGTCTTTTTCCCAGCTGACAAGAGCCAGCGCGAAGAGTGCCGCGAGATCTTGGATCGCAATCTCGAGACCTTGGGCCTTTCGGTTATCTGCTATCGCGAAGTTCCTGTAGACAACTCTTCTCTCGGGCAGGCGGCTCTCGATACGGAGCCAAACATCGAGCAAGTCTTCGTGGCCAAGCCCGAAGAACTCTCCACGGTCGAGTTCGAGCGTAAGCTTTATGTGGCTCGCAACTACACGATCCACCTTGCTTTGGAAACTGTCAGTGGCGTCGGTTCCGATTTCTACATCATCTCGATGTCGTCTCGCACCATCACCTATAAGGGGCAGCTCACCACCGATCAGGTTCGCAAGTACTACCTCGATCTCCAGCAGGACAAGGTGGTTTCGGCGCTTGCGATGTTCCACTCCCGCTTTTCGACCAACACTTTCCCGGCGTGGCGCTTGGCGCAGCCTTTCCGTTTCCTATCGCACAATGGGGAAATCAACACGGTGCGTGGCAACATCAACTGGATGCGCGCCCGTGAAGAGCTGCTAGAGTCTGACGTTTTCAGCAAGGAGGAGCTCAAGATGCTTCATCCTATCTGCGACCGCAAGATGTCCGACAGTTCCAACCTTGATATGGTTATCGAGCTTTTGGTTCTCAGCGGACGTCCACTTGCCCACGTTATGATGATGGCCATTCCGGAAGCCTGGCAAAAGCAGGACGACATGGATCCGGTTAAGCGCGCTTTCTACGAGTACCACTCCTGCATCATGGAGCCTTGGGATGGACCTGCTTCGGTATCTTTCACAGATGGCAATGTCATCGGCGCCACGCTGGACCGCAATGGACTGCGTCCCTCTCGTTATCTCGTTACAGACGACGATATGGTCATCATGGGATCGGAAACGGGAGCTGTGACAGTCGACCCTGCTACTGTGGTTAAGAAAGGCCGCCTCCAGCCAGGCAAGATCTTCATCGCTGACCTCGCTGAGGGCCGAATCATTTCGGATGATGAAGTGAAGCAGGACATCGCATCCCGCCAGCCTTACGGTGAGTGGCTAGCCAAGCACAAGATCACTCTCGAGGACCTTCCTGAAGCGGATGGCAGCGTTATCCAACGTAGCAAGTACACCATGGCAGCCCGCCAGAAGGCCTTTGGCTACACCGAGGAAGATCTCAATCTAATCCTAGCTGGTATGGTTGGCACCGCCAAAGAACCGCTTGGATCGATGGGCGCGGACAATCCTCTGGCTGTTCTCTCCGACAAGCCGCAGCATCTGTCCAACTACTTCAAGCAACTCTTTGCGCAGGTAACAAATCCTCCGATCGACCCGATCCGCGAAGAGATGGTCATGTCCTTGCAGAGTTACATTGGTGGTTCCCTCAATCTGCTGACCGAGACACCGCGTCACTGTCATAAGATCGAAATCCGTCAGCCAGTGCTTTCCAGTGAGGATCTGCTCAAGATCAAGCACATCGACCACGACCACTTCCAGGCTCGCTCCATCGATTGTACCTTCCCTGCCAACGGCAAGTCAGGAGCTCTCGAGCTCGCCTTGGATCGCATTTGCCGCGATGCTCGCGATGCTGCTATCGAGGGCTACCAGATCATCATTCTCTCGCACCGCAGCATCGATAGCGACCACGCTCCCGTGCCATCGCTCCTCGCGACTGCGGCAGTTCACCACTACCTGATTCGCAAGGGTCTCCGCGCCGATGCGGAAATCGTCGTGGAAGCTGGAGACGTCTGGGAAACGCACCACGTGGCGACTTTGGTTGGTTACGGAGCTGCGGCGGTAAATCCTTACCTAGCGCTCGAAACGCTCGGCCAGCTGCGCGACGAAGGTGTTATCGATTCCACATTCGACGACGAGACCTTGTACTACCGCTACTGTAAGGCGGTTAACAGCGGCTTGCTGAAGATCTTCTCCAAGATGGGTATTTCGACTCTGCAGTCCTACCAAGGCGCTCAGATTTTCGAAGCTCTCGGTGTCAACAAGAAGGTCATCGACAAGTACTTTACTGGAACCGTCAGCCGTATCGAAGGTATCGGGTTGGACGAAATCGCTCGCGAAGCTCTTGCTAAGCACCGCGCAGGTTTCCCTCGCGATGAGGATATTTTCGAAGAAGACGAACTCGAGTCCGGCGGTTCCTACGCATGGCGTAAGGACGGGGAGCGTCACCTCTTCAACCCGACCACCATCCGTCTACTTCAGCAAGCGACTGCGACCAACAACGCGGACGTCTTCCGCGAGTATGCTCGCAACGTGGACGACCAGTCTCGCGAAGCCTTCACGCTGCGCGGCCTGATGAAGTTCAAGTCCGACCGTAAGGCCATCCCTCTCGAGGAAGTCGAACCAGCGGAAAAGATCTTCAAGCGCTTCGCAACTGGAGCGATGTCATTCGGTTCCATCTCTTGGGAAGCTCATACTACTTTGGCGATCGCGATGAACCGTCTTGGCGGTAAGTCGAACTCTGGAGAAGGGGGAGAGGATCCGATCCGCTTCACTCCTGAAGAAAATGGTGACTCGATGCGTTCCGCAATCAAGCAGGTCGCGTCCGGTCGTTTCGGAGTTAACTCTTACTACCTGACGAACGCCGATGAGCTTCAGATCAAGATGGCTCAGGGCGCGAAGCCAGGTGAAGGTGGCCAGCTTCCCGGACACAAGGTGGACGCTTGGATTGGTAAGACTCGTGGCTCAACTCCAGGTGTGGGCCTCATCTCTCCACCACCTCACCATGATATCTACTCGATCGAGGATTTGGCTCAGCTGATCTACGACTTGAAGAATGCGAACCGTGATGCGCGTATCAACGTAAAGCTCGTTTCTGAAGCGGGTGTTGGCACCATCGCTGCTGGTGTTTGTAAAGGATACGCTGACGTGGTATTGATCGCTGGATACGACGGTGGTACCGGAGCATCTCCATTGAGCTCCATCAAGCACGCCGGTCTTCCTTGGGAACTTGGTCTCTCCGAAACGCACCAGACGCTCGTTCGCAACCGTCTCCGCAGCCGTATCGTCGTGCAGACAGATGGCCAGTTGAAGACGCCTCGCGACTTGGCCATCGCTACGCTTCTCGGAGCGGAAGAGTGGGGAAGCGCCACCGCGGCCCTCATCGTTGAAGGCTGTATCATGATGCGTAAGTGTCACCTGAATACTTGCCCAGTGGGAGTCGCTACTCAAAACCGTGAGCTCCGCAGCCGTTACCGCGGCAAGGTGGAGCACGTGGTTAATTTCTTCACTTTCATGGCCGAAGGTCTTCGCGAGATCATGGCTGAGCTTGGATTCCGCACTATCGACGAGATGGTGGGCCAGAGCCAGTGTTTGGAATTCCGTGACGATATCGACCACTGGAAGTACAAGGGCGTCGATCTCTCGCCAGTCCTCTTCAAGCAAGAGCCTTACGAGAGCGATAGCTTGTACCAAACCGTGGAGCAACAGCACCTCATTCACAAGATCATCGACCGCAAGCTCATCAAGGACGCGGCCGCTGCTCTTGCGGACTGCGAAAAGGTCAGCCTCGAGTATGGTATCGTGAATACGGACCGTGCGGTAGGAGCGATGCTATCCAACGAGATCTCCAAGATCTATAAGGGGGATGGACTTCCGGAGGACACCATCAACGTAAAGTTCAAGGGCTCTGCGGGGCAGAGTTTCGGCGTCTTCACCGCTAAGGGCGTACGCTTCGAGCTAGAAGGTGATTCCAATGACTACTTCGGCAAAGGACTCTCGGGCGGAACCTTGGTTGTTTACCCAGACAAGACTGCTCCTTTCAATGCTCGCGAGAACGTGATCATCGGTAACGTCGCATTCTTCGGCGGAACAGCCGGCAAGGCGTTTATCCGAGGAATCGCAGGAGAGCGTTTCTGTGTTAGAAACTCTGGTGTTACCGCTGTTGTCGAAGGCGTGGGTGATCACGGTTGCGAATACATGACCGGTGGTCGTGCGGTAATCCTCGGCGAAACGGGTCGCAACTTCGCGGCGGGTATGTCCGGCGGCATCGCTTACGTGCTGGACCGAGATGGAACCTTCGCCTCCAAGTGCAACATGGAGATGGTTCGTTTGGCAGGTGTCGACAAGCCCGAGCACGTGGCTGAGTTGAAGGCTTTGATTGAAGAGCACAAGGAGCAGACCGGTTCCGATGTGGCAGCTGAAATCCTAGAAGATTGGGAAGCGACCCTCAGCAAGTTCGTTTTGGTAATGCCAACCGACTACGAGAAGATGCTCGAACTCATGGATAAGGCTCGCGCCACCAAGAAGTTCGACAACGAATACGATATCGCGGTGGAAGCCTTCGATATGCACCTCGCCTCATTGGCGTAAACCCCGAAAGCGAGACACTCGAAAGAGAATTCAAATCATGGGAAAACCAACAGGATTTCTAGAACAAGAACGCCAGAACGCGCACGACCGCGACCCAATCGCTCGCTTGAGCGACTGGAAGGAAGTGCACGAGGAAATGCCAGAAGACGAGATCAAGGCTCAAGCCTCTCGTTGTATGGATTGTGGCGTTCCGTTTTGCCATGCCGGCGATTCGGCGCATTTCACCGGCATCGCCGGTTGTCCGGTCAATAACTTGATCCCGGAGTGGAATCACCTTGTCTACAAGGGGCGTTGGAAGGATGCCTTCGGACGCTTGATGAAGACCAACAACTTCCCGGAATTCACCGGTAGAGTTTGTCCAGCGCCTTGCGAAAGCTCGTGCGTATTGGGCATCAATCAGAAGCCGGTCACCATCAAGCATCACGAAGTTTCCATCATCGACCGCGCTTTCGCGGAAGGTTGGGTAGAAGCTAACATCCCCGAAAAGCGTAGCGGCAAGAAGGTCGCAGTCGTTGGCTCTGGCCCCTCGGGTCTCGCTTGCGCCGACCAGCTTAACCAAGCCGGCCACGAAGTTGTCGTTTACGAGCGCGCGGATCGTCCAGGCGGATTGTTGATGTACGGTATTCCGAACATGAAGCTGGAGAAGGAAGTAGTCCTTCGCCGGGTCAAACTTCTGGAAGACGAAGGCGTCGAATTCCGCTGCGGTGTGGAAATCGGCAAGGACATTGCCGCTTCCCGCCTTAAGGACGACT
Organism: Pelagicoccus albus; assembly: GCF_014230145.1. NCBI lineage: Bacteria > Pseudomonadati > Verrucomicrobiota > Opitutia > Puniceicoccales > Pelagicoccaceae > Pelagicoccus > Pelagicoccus albus. The sequence continues at coordinate 337,044 of NZ_JACHVC010000012.1, read as the reverse complement.
ACGATTCCGTAGTCATCTGTACAGGCGCGACTAAGCCGCGTGATCTTCCGGTTCCTGGCCGTGAGCTCAAGGGTGTGCACTACGCTATGGAGTTCCTCGGAGCCAACACAAAGAGCCTGCTCGATTCCAAGCACGAAGACGGAAACTACATCTCTGCCAAGGGTAAGAATGTGGTCGTCATCGGTGGTGGCGATACTGGTACTGACTGTGTGGGTACATCGCTTCGCCACGGTTGCGAAAGCGTTATCCAGCTGGAAATCATGCCACGTCCGAGCGAAGAACGTGCCCCCGGCAACGAGTGGCCGCAGTATGCTCGCGTATTGAAAGTTGACTACGGGCAAGAAGAAGCAATCGCCAAGCAAGGTGAAGATCCACGCCAGTATCTCGTCATGACGAAGGAATTCCTCGGTGACGACGACGGCAACTTGCGCGCTCTCCGTACTGTCGAGGTTGAGTGGAAGAAGAATCCAGAAGGACGCTTCATCCCAGCCGAAGTGGAAGGCAGTGAAAAGGAAGTGCCAGCTCAGCTCGCTCTTCTTGCCATGGGCTTCCTCGGACCAGAACAGACTGTAATCGAGCAGCTCGGCGTCGAAACCGACGAACGCAGCAACGCGAAGGCGGCTTACGGCAAATACGCTACTAATGTGGACGGTATCTTTGCCGCAGGTGACGCTCGCCGTGGTCAAAGTTTGATCGTTTGGGCCATCAATGAAGGTCGCGGAGCCGCTCGCGCAGTGGATCAGTACTTGATGGGCGCGACCAACTTGCCCCTCTAGTTGCAAGCTTTAGCCTAGTTTTTCCAACGTCGTATCGACTCGTTCGGTACGGCGTTTTTTTGTGAAGACTGGAGTCTTCTTGGATTAGGTGTCACTTTTCAGCCAGTCCCACAGGGCGGTTAGGTCAGGGTCGTCGACCGCTTCCTTTTCGAATGTTTTGTCCAGTTTTATGGCCGTATCCAAGTGGTCAGACGAATCCTGTAGCTCGCCGAGTAGCGAGCAGTAGCAGGCTAGGTTAAACCAGAGGATGGCGTTCCTTGGATGTTGTTTCAGGCCATCAAGCGCTATGCTTTTGGCTTGAGCGTTTAGGTTCATTTCCCGGAGCGCATAGGCCCAGTGGATCCAAGCGTGAACAAGTTGCGGGGCTTGCTGGGCAAGTTGCTTGGCGGTGGCGGCAAGTAGCTCCCAGTTTTCCATCTCCAGGTAAAGTTTGGTCCGTAGAGATAAGACGTCGTCGAGCAAACGGTCGGAGCCTACGATTGCGGCAAGCTCCTCGTTTGCTTCTTTTAGCATGCCGAGTTCTATGTATCCGTTAGCATAGGACAGCCGCGTGGAAGTCGGGATCATGGGCTGGCTCAGATCGGCTTTCTTGTTTCCTGTTTAGAGGCCCATGCGTGGAGTTCGTCGTGGTCTTGGCAGAGGTGGACGAACTGGCTGAGTAAGGGCAATGGTTCTTCCGGATCGTCGGTCGGGCTGAGGAAAAGGAAGACAAATTCCACTTCAGAGTTACCGCTGCGCGAGCTAACAGGTTCTTCAAGCCAAGCAAGAAGGCACAGGGTTCGCTCGAGAACAGGGCTATATAAGTGCAGGGCGGATACATCTTCGCCGAAGATTGGTGAGCGTCGTCGGGCGTGTTCCGCAAGCTCTTCCAAAACTTTTTCCCGATCCAGTCGGGGTTCTACCAGCAAGGCTTCGTCGCAAAGCTTTCGATACACATGGTCCAAGCTGCGCATAGGTCCCATCCGGTATATCCCGCCTCGCTCCACGGCTCGACCCAAACTGCTTCGCTGGCGGGCCAAGCGCAGAAGCTTGCCTGAATCTGGTACTTCGTTGCGAGAAAGCGGCTTGAACCCGTTTGAGTCCACGCGCATCAGCACGACTTCATGTTCTTTAACTGGTGATTCTGATAGCTCCAGTTGGGAGCTGCCGTTTTCCAATTCGGCGGAAACGATGCTCGGCTCTGGCAGGTCGTTGAATACGGTTTCCAAAGGCTCTGAGGAGTCGGTTTCAGTACGAGGCGACCAGGCATAGATGTTGTTGCGGCCAAGGTAGCTTTGCCAGCGATGAGCTACCAGAGTGTTGAGGTCCACGTTATCGGTTAGGGCGATGAGTTGGCCGACGTTTTGGAAGCGTTCCTCGTCGCGAAGATTTTCCGCATCACGGGCGTCATCGAGTACTGCGTCTAGTCCGTCACGTTTGGCGTTGTCGATATTTCGCTGGTTGCTGTCGATGAGTAGGGCAGAGCCTCCATTGTTGACCAGCACTCGAGCGAGGGCTCGCCCAAAAGAATGGGCTCCTACGATGAGCCAGCCTTCCGCTTTTCCGCGCGACACGCCGAGTTTTCTGGCCCACCAACCAGCGCTTAAGCCTTGGACAACTACGGTGCCGCATATGGTGGTGTAGACAAAGGTTTCCACTAGGTTTGCTTCGTCTGCGTGTTCAGGCGAGCTTCCGAGTTGAAGTGCAAAAAGAGAAGCCATGGAGGCGGCGACAATTCCTCTTGGCGCGACCCAGGCCAAAAAGAGCTTATCTTTCAACTGCAAGCCGCTTCCGATGGAGCAGACAAGGATGTTAAGCGGCCGTCCAAAAAGCATTACGAGAAGAACTGCGATAGCGAAAAGCCATGGGTTCTGTAGGAAGGCAGTAGGATCGAGTCGGCTTACCAAGAGTAGGAAAAGGGTGGCGATCAGGATATCGGTAAGCTCGGCCTTAAAGGCTTGGATCTGTCGAACTTCGGAAGAGCGTCGCCGTCCCACCACAACGCCGGCGATAGTTACCGCGAGCAGTCCCGCTTCATGGGAAATGAACTCTGCGCACCCAAAGACTAGTACCGCTGCGGCGAGGGCGAAAGGGTTCGTAAGCGAGTCGGGGATCCAGCTTCGCTCCAAACATTGCTGGATAGCGAAGCCGCCGACCGCGCCGAGTACTAAGCCCACGGAAAGACGAAGAAGCAATCCGCCTACCGCGGAGCCGCCACCGTCCAGCACGACGAGCTCGTAACAGAAAACGGCGAGAAAAACCCCCACGGCATCGACGAGCACGCCCTCCCAGTGCAGGATGGAGCCGAGTTTCGGCTTAAGCCGCAAACGGTGTAGCATGGGCACAATCACAGTTGGGCCAGTAACGACCACGAGGCTTCCTGAGAGCAGCGAGATTTGCCACGAAGCGTCGAAGACAAAATAAACCGCTGCCGCGGCGCAAAGCCAGGTGATGCCTACTCCCACCGTTAGGAGCAATTTGATGATGGTGGGGGACGCCAGATAGTCCTTGGGTTTAAGTGTGAGGCCTCCCTCGAAAAGAATGATGCCGATGGAGAGGGATACGATGACCGGCATAATGTGGCCAAGACTGTCTGGCTGAATCCAGCCGAGGCCAATGGGGCCTAGCAGTAGGCCGCCTCCAAAAAGCAGCACAATCGTGGGAAAGTCGAACTTGTGGGCTATGACGGTGAGCATTAAGCCCATGCCAAGAGCAAGAGCTATCGTGCGAAATGCAATGTCGGAATCCATAGTTGTAGAGGAAGTCAGGTGGGAAGCTGTGGCAGTGCGCCTGTTGTAGGCACACTGTTCGCCCAATTGCAAAGCTCGTGCCAGACTGCCGGCTTCGCAAGTCGGCCGCATGCATCAGATAATCCATGCAGCTTGCTCGGAAGGTGCATGGATTATCTTACTGTCCATTGGTACTTTGGGTGGCTTATTTCGCATCCCAAAAGACCGTATGACCTCGATTAAAGTAATTTGCCTGACCGCAAGCGCGGCTTTTCTAACCCTATCGACTTCCCTTCAGGCCATGGACTATGAAATCCGGATTGATCCGACCGAAAAGCAGATTGAGCGTGGCCACCTAGATCTAGGCGGCGAAACCCCGTCCGGCGATCGCTTGGACGTGAATAGCTACTATCTGGAGTGGAATAGTGAGCCGATCGTGCCTGTCTTTGGCGAACTGCACTTCGCCCGCTATCCGCAAGAGAAATGGGACGAGTCGATTCGCAAGATGAAGGCGGGCGGCATCACCGTGGTGTCTAGCTACGTGTTTTGGAATCTCCATGAAGCCCAGCAAGGGACTTTCGACTGGTCGGGAAACCTGGACCTACGCCGCTTTGTGGAAACTTGTGCGGCCAACGACATGAAAGTGGTGGTTCGCCTCGGGCCCTTTTGTCATGGAGAGATGCGCAACGGCGGATTGCCGGATTGGCTTTACGGGCAACCCTTCGAAATTCGCTCTAATGACGAGGGCTACCTTGAGCTGGTTGATCGGCTTTATGGTGAAATTGCGCAGCAGCTGGAAGGGCTTTTGTTCAAAGATGGCGGTCCGATCATAGGAGTTCAGTTGGAAAACGAGTTTCAGCATTCCGCGGCTCCTTGGGAGATCACTTACGCGGGAGCAGCTCGCGAATACACGGTGGCGGATCGCGATGTGGATGTGACCCATGCGGGGGTGAGTGTAAGTGGAGTGGTCAATGAAAATGCGGAATATGGCATGGACCACATGTCGACCCTTAAGCTGATCGCTAAAAAGCACGGCATGGAGGTTCCGCTTTATACGGCGACCGGTTGGGGCAATGCCGCTATCGTGCAAAAGGGTAGTCTGCCGGTAACCGCTGGATACGCTTATCCGTTTTGGTCCAAACCGAAGCCGTCACCATTTTATCTCTACAAGGATATACATGCCGAGCCGGACTATTCACCCGTCAGTTTCGAGGCGACTCGCTATCCGTCCATCCCAGCGGAACTCGGCCCTGGTATCGTTGCTACTTGGAAGCGTCGGCCAATGGTCGATCCCGATAGCGTGGCCCCCATGATCGTAAGGATCCTTGGCAGTGGGTCGAACGGGATTGGCTACTACATGTATCACGGTGGATCCACGCCGGTGGTTGATGGACTCTTCATGAGTGAGGAAAGCAATGGCGTTCCAAAAATCAACTACGACTTCCAAGCTCCGATCGGCGAGTATGGACAGATTCGTTCGCATCACCGCAGCCTTAACGAGATCCACCTTTTCTTGGAATCCTTTGGATCTCGTCTCGCTCCAATGAAAACCACCTTACCGGAGACGAATGCGGATATTCGTCCGGACAATACGGATACGCTACGCTACGCTACTCGCACGCATGGGGAATCCGGTTTTGTGTTTTTGCACAACTTTCAGGATCATCTGGATACGCAGACAATCGAGGATGTCTCGATTACTGTAGCCTTCGAGGATTCGAATCTAAGGATTCCCGAGGCTGGGAGCTTTGACGTGCCCTCGGAGTGTTATGCCATCTTGCCTTTGAATTTCGATTGCGGAGATATTCGTATCAAGTCAGCCACCGTGCAGCCTCTCAGCGAGCTCGCGGTTGAAGATGGAAAATCGCTATTTGTTTTTTCCAGTCGGAATTCTCTACCGGCTGAGATAGTTTTCGAAGGTATCCAAAAAGTGGAATCTGACGACGATCTCGCTGTTGATACTGTAGACGGAGTTACGAAAATCGCTTTGCCTGATGAATCCATCAGCTCCTTCTCGATCGAAAGCGTGCGGTTTGTGATCATTCCGCAGAGCATGTCCTGCCAAGCGTGGCAGGGAGAAGGGGATGTCTTGTATTTTTCCGAGGCGACTTTGCTTCCGTCCAAGGGGCAAATGGAGCTTTTGCAGCGAGGCGAAAAGCGGGCGATAGTGCACGTCCTATCGGCCGATTCTGGTTTTGTGCTGAACTCCGAAACCGCGCTTGCCCGAGAGATTGCTCCGATCCACCGCTCCTTCAAGAGTTACGAATTTGAACTGACAGGTGATAGCCCGGAGCTTCAGGTGGAAGCGATCTCGGAGCGGAAGTTGGCCTTGTCCTTGAAGGGCGATCTTCGCGATGTGAACGATGTTATTCTGTCGGTTCCTTACGTGGGAGATCGTGGGTTGGCCTTCATTGATGGAGAGCTGCTTGCGGACCATTTTTATCTTGGAAGGCCATGGGAGATCAGCCTGAAACGCTTTCAAGAGAAATTGGAGGGTGATCAAATGGTGCTCGTTTTTCATCCCATGTTAGAGGATTATGAATACATGGTTGATCTGGAGTATTCTGGACTGAAGCCGGAATTCGACGAATCAGGCAAGCATCTTGAGATCGGAAAACTCTCTATCCAGTGCGAGTGGAAAGCTCATTTTTCAATGGAGTTTCGCTAAACGTCACCCCGGTGATTGGGCGTTTTCTAAGGTCAAACGGTAGTCTCTCGGAGCCATTCCCATTACGCGTTTGAAGGTGCGCGAAAAGTAGTAGGCGTCTTGATAGCCTGCTTCTTCCGCCACCTCTCTTACGGTGAGTTGCGTCTTGTGCAAAAGGTCGCAGGCTAGCTGTATCCGAAAATGCGTATACACCTGCATGGGGGAGCTGCCGGTTTGCTTGCGAAAGACAGTGCAATAATGCGGTACGGAGAGGGCCGCCTCTGAGGCTAGCTCCTCTAGGTCCAGCGGATTGCGTAGCGTTTCTTGCATCCGCCCGATTGTTGAGCGAACGCGGTCCTCCACGAGGCGGGCGCGTTTCGCGCTGGGGCGACGGCCCTCGGCCACCAGTCCAAGCAGGTTTGAGCAGCTGCCGCTAAATGCTATGAGGGAAGCGGGAGTGTGACTTCGTTGGGCCCAGCGAAGGGTATCGTCGAAGGCGGCGGTGATGGGCGCTGGGCGAGGTAGAAAAAGTGTGTGACACGATTCTTCCCGGAGTTGTCCGCACAGCTCCGCTGCTTCCGTTCCGTTGAAATGGATCCAGTAGATTCTCCAACTCTCTCCCGGCAAGGATCCGTATTCGTGAGAAATTCCAGCAGGGATGAGAATCGCTTGCTCGCTATCGATCGAACTCGTTTTTCCTTCGATCGTCAAAAATCCTCGGCCGCCGATGCAGTAAATCAAAATGTGGTTTGGACAGCCGTCTTCACGCCGCACGAAGTGGTTTCTTGCCTCAGGAAAATAGCCGATATCCGTTACGTAGAGGGATTTGCATAAGGGGAGCTGTTTGAGTCGGTTTAGAGACTCTAGCGGGGTGCGAATCAACTTTTCACTGGGGAAACCCTCTGTTTTGGAAATCATAGGATTGTCCATCAAGGGCGTTAATTGGACCTATTGCAATACCAAGTGCTTCGTATTAGAATGTCCGGCCTCAAGCATCACCCATCACCCGATTTCCATGAGTGTAGAAGCCCATATTAGCAAACGTCAGATCCCGACTTACCCATTGGGAGAACCAGAGAAGAATCCGCTTTTTTTCGAGAAACGGATCTATCAAGGATCGAGTGGCAAGGTATACCCGGTCCCCTTTGTGGATAAGGTCTACGACGAGCCCGTCGATCAGGCTTACACGATAGCGTCGTTGGAGAACGAATACGTCTACCTCGAGTTGATGCCGGAAATCGGTGGTCGAATTTTCAAAGGGCAAGATAAGACCAATGCGAACTACGACTTCTTCTATCGCCAAGATGTGATCAAGCCAGCTCTGGTGGGCCTTGCTGGTCCCTGGCTTTCAGGTGGTGTAGAATTTAATTGGCCGCAGCACCATCGTCCGGGCACTTATTTGCCATCCGATGTTTTCATAGAAGAGGAAGCCGACGGAGCGCGAACAGTTTGGATGTCGGAGCTTGATCCCCTGCAACGGATGAAGGGAATGCATGGTATCCGGCTGCGTCCCGGAAGCTCCTTGGTGGAACTTCGAGCCCGGCTTTTCAACCGGACTCCAGTTACCCAAACTTTCCTCTGGTGGGCAAACGTGGCGGCCAAGGTGCACGACCAGTTCCAGAGCTTCTTCCCGCCGGATGTATCCTACGTGGCGGACCATGCAGTGCGTGCCATGAGCTCTTTTCCGCAGGCCAATAATCCGTATTATGGAGTCGACTACCAAAACCGGACTGGAGCCAATGATCTAAGCTGGTACAAGAACATTCCAGTACCCACCAGTTATATGGTCTGTGAAACAGATGGTAGCTTCTTTGGTGGTTACGACTACGCGGCTGAAGGCGGATTCGTTCATGTGGCCAACAAACATTTGTCTCCGGGCAAGAAGCAGTGGACTTGGGGAAATCATGGATTTGGCTGGGCTTGGGACCGCGAGCTGACCGATGAAGGAGGGCCTTACGTTGAGTTGATGGCCGGAGTTTATACAGATAACCAGCCAGACTTCTCCTACCTCTTGCCGTATGAGACTAAAACCTTCTCTCAATTTTGGTGGCCAATCCAGAAGCTCGGGCCTGTGCAAGAGGCGAACGAAGAGGTCGCTATCCGATGCGTGGTCGCTAACGACCGCTCTATCGAGCTCGGGCTAAATGTATCCAGAAACCGGACAGGGCTGACGGTTCGAGTATCGGAGACTGCCTCCGTATTGCTGGAGGAAACTCTTGATTTGAAACCCGGCGAAACATGGAGAGCCGTCGATTTACGTCTGGCTGGCGAATCTGAAGAAAGCCTTCTCGTCTCGGTTTTTGACAGCGATGGAACCTTGCTGGGGCAATATCGTCCATTAGGTAAAAGAGATGCCGCACCAAGTCGCGAGCTGGCGAAAGAGCCCGCTCTGCCTGAGGACATCGTTTCGAACGAAGAGCTCTTCTTGGTCGGAGAACATTTAGAGCAGTATCGTCATCCTACGCGTGACCCAGAGCTTTACTGGAACGAGGCCTTGAAGCGGGATGCCTGTGATTCACGTAGCAACGCAGCGCTCGGAAAAGCCGCTTTACGACGCGGAGAGTTTGCTAAGGCGAGCGCTTATTTGGATACAGCATTGAAACGATTGACCGCGTTGCACCCGAATCCTGCCGATGGCGAAACGCTCTATTACGCGGGACTTGCCAAACGTTATTTGGGAGAGGATGAAGCTGCTTACGCGTATTTCTACAAGTCCACTTGGAATTACGAATGGCGAGCCGCTGCCTATTATGCAATTGCCTGTCTCGATTTAAAGAAAGGCGATCTTTCAAAAGCGATCGAGCATGCCAAGAGCAGCCTAGAGACGAATGCTTCAAGCAATAGCGCCAAGACCTTGCTTGCGATTTGCTTGCGTAAGTCTGGAGATTTGAAGGGAGCTCAGTCGATCCTAGCCGAAATAGCTGCTATAGATCCGCTTGATCCCTGGAGCAGCTGGGAAGGTAAGGGATTGTCGCAAGAGGGAAGAGAAGGCTTCCTGGGCACCTTCCGAAACGACGCTCAGACAGTTTTGGATATCGCGTTTGATTACGTATCCATTGGTGAATACGAAAGCGTCTTGAAACTGATCGATTGGCACTTGAGTTCACCCGTTGAACCGGTATCGGTACCGAATCCACTAGAGCGCTCTCAGTCGATATTGTTCTTAAAGGCGTGGGTTCAAGCTCAGTCAGTTGATCTCGAAAGTGCGAAGGAGACCTTGCTGGAAGCGGAAGCTCAGAAGGCGGACTACTTTTTCCCATTTCGGCTGGAAGAGATGATTGTCCTCGAATGGGCGAAAGCTCAGAAGAAGGGGTGGCTGTCTTCCTACGGTCTTGGAAACCTATACTATGATCGACGCCGTCACAGCGACGCGGTTGCGGCTTGGGAGTCGGCGATTGCGTTAGGATCCGGTTACTCCACCACGGAGCGTAATCTGGGGATTGCCTACTGGAATCTGGAACGTGACGGGACGAAAGCGAGAGAGGCCTATGTCAAGGCGATCGCGGCGGATCCGGCTGATGCCCGTTTGGTTTCCGAGTTTGATCAGCTGCGTGAGCGTCTAGGCGAAGCGGAAGATGAGCGCTTGGCCTATCTAGAATCGAGAATTGATTTGGTTTTGTCGAGAGACGACGCCTGTGTCGCTTATGCCGAACTGCTGAACTCTTGTGGTCGCGCGGAAGAAGCCTTGGAGCTTTTGGAGACTCGTCGCTTTCATCCGTGGGAAGGCGGCGAAGGAAAGGTGTTGCGTCAATACACACGTGCCAAGTTGCTCTTAGGTGAGGTGTGCTTGGAGCGAGGGGAGAACGAAACCGCCTTGGGGTACTTTGAGTCGGCTCTTCAGACACCGGAAAACTTGGGTGAGGCTTATCACCTGCTGCAAGCCAAGGCTGACGTGAACTATTGGATCGGTCGGGCTCTGCGGGCCCTCGGTCGAGAAACGGAAGCGAGGGAAGCTTTCCACAAGAGCGCTAGCGAGGACAATGATTTTCAGAATATGGAAGTCGTCGCCTTCTCGGAACTCTCTTATTTCAAGGGGTTGTCGCTCCGGGAGCTCGGCGAAGAAGCGGAGGCCGTCAAACTTTTCAAATCGATGATCGCTTACACGGAAGAGCTTAGGGGAAAGAAGGCGAAGATTGATTACTTTGCGACTTCGCTTCCGAATCTCCTTGTATTTGAAGATAAGCTACAAGAGGCCCAGACCATACGGCTCGATAAGCTAAAATCCTTGGCGGAAGCAGGGCTCGCCGCGATGTCCGAGGTGTAAGCTACTCCAAAACCCGAATTGAATTAGTCTACTATGAGTTTGAATACTCCTGCTGTGATATCACGGACTAGCAAAGTTTTGTCCCTCGCTGGACAATGGAATTTCGCCTTGGACCCGAATGGGGTTGGTTTGGACGAGGCTTGGTATGGCAAGACTCTGCCCGATCAAGCTCGCTTACCCGGAGACCTGACTTCCCAAGGAATCGGAAACGAAGTTACCGCCAAAACTCCTTGGATTGGTAGTGTCTTTGATCCTTCATACTACGAGTCCGATCGTTTCGCTGAATACCGGGAAGATGGGAATGTGAAGGTTCCGTTTTGGTTGCAGCCGGAGCTCTATTATTCAGGTGCGTCCTGGTTTGAAAAGAGCTTCGAGGTTCCGGAATCTTGGCTCGGTAAACGCATCGTTCTATTTCTCGAGAGAACTCACTGGAAAACAACGGTTTGGCTCGATGGTAAAGAAATTGGTTCGAATATGAGTCTGAGCGTTCCCCATGTCTATGAACTTGGCTTGGCGACTAATTGCGAATCGCACCGGATCACCATTCGCGTCGACAACTCGCTACTTATCGATTTGGGCGAGAACTCTCATAGCATATCCGATCACACCCAAGGGAACTGGAATGGGATCGTCGGTAGATTAGAACTACAAGCGATGGATCCTATATGGGTGGAAGATTTGCAGCTCTATCCTGACGCAGCGAAAAAAGACGTCAAAGTGCGTGGTACTTTGAAATCGATTTTTGAGAAGCGTCAGGAGATCACTCTTGCAGCCGCGGTTGCGCCGATCGGCAAGTCGCAACCGCTAGAAGGAAAGTGCGAACCGTGTCAGATTGCCATTTCCGATGAAGCTGTCGCCTTCGAGCTTGTGTATCGGTTTGATGGAGACGCCTCTCTTTGGGATGAGTTCAATCCGTTTCTATATGAGTTCTCGCTCGAGCTCAAAGAGCTCGCCGCATCGGAGGTTGAAAATTACCCAGTCCGTTTCGGATTCCGAAAGATCGAAGCAAGAGATCGGCAGTTGTACATCAATGGTAAGAAACTCTTTCTGAGGGGGACTTTGGAGTGCTGTATATTCCCTAAGACGGGACACCCTCCTACGGAGGAAGAAGAGTGGAAAAAGGTTTACTCCACGGTAAAGGCACATGGCCTCAATCACGTGCGTTTCCATTCTTGGTGTCCACCGGAAGTGGCAATCAGACTCGCCGATGAGATGGGAGTCTACATTCAGATTGAGGCTGGCTCTTGGCCTAACCAGAGCGTCTCGCTTGGCGACGGTGATGGAGTGGATGGATGGATCGAAGCTGAGTCGAACCGCATTCTTGATTGCTATGGTAACCATGCCTCTTTTGTTCTGATGGCCTCAGGAAATGAACCGCAGGGGGATAATCATGAAAAGTGGCTGCAAAGCTGGTTGAGGCGTCGCAAGAAGAAAGACAGACGCAGGCTGTACACGGGAGCGTCCGCTTGGCCCCTTATTTCCGGCAACGATTACCACATCCATTCTGAACCGAGAATTCAACATTGGGAGGAAGGTCTCGGCTCTCGCATCAACGCGTTACCGCCTGAAACGGTATCAGACTATCGGGTGTTCATTCGAGAGCAAAATGTCCCCACCGTGAGCCACGAAATCGGGCAATGGTGTGTGTATCCAAACTTCAAGGAGATGTCTAAATATACCGGCTACTTGAAGCCGAAGAATTTTGAGATTTTCCAAAAATGGCTTGCCGATAAAGGCATGTCGCATCTGGCGGATGAGTTTGTGATGGCCTCCGGTACTTTGCAGGCACTCTGCTACAAGGAGGATATCGAGTCGGCCCTCCGGACGCCTGAGATGGGCGGTTTTCAGTTACTCGACTTACATGACTTTCCCGGGCAGGGAACGGCGCTAGTCGGAGTCCTCGATCCCTTTTGGGATTCAAAGGCTTACATCTCTGCCGAAGAATATAGACGTTTCGCTTCAGCTATCACGCCGCTGGCCCGATTCCCAAAGCGAGTTTTCCAAGATGGAGAATCTGTGAGCATTGATTTGGAATTGGCTCATTATGGCGAGAAGACAATCGAAGCGGCTGTACCCGAGTGGAAGATGCTTAATGACGAAGGGGAAGTGGTACTAGCGGGAACGCTACCCAGCCGTGATTTGCCTCCGGATGGTTTGTTACCGCTCGGTATTGTTTCCTTGGATTTCAAGGGACTGGCGACTCCGGCCCGCTACCGTTTTGTTTTGGGAATCGAAGGGACGACGATTGAAAACGATTGGTCGATTTGGTTGTATTCAAAAGATCAGGAATCTTCCAAATTGGGAGACCCGTCGATGGTGTCTGAACTGGATGAGGAAACAGAGGCTCGATTGAATGCGGGAGAAACCGTTCTGCTTCAGTTGGATCCAGACAGGGTTAAGGGAGACGAGAATGGTCCGGTTCAACTCGGCTTCTCGACGACTTTTTGGAACACATCCTGGACCAACGAACAAGCTCCTCATACGATGGGCGTCCTCTGCGATCCGGAACATCCAGCCTTGGACGGATTTCCGACTGGGAAGTATAGCGATTGGCAGTGGTGGTACGTTATCAAAAATGCGGCGGCCATGAACTTGGACCTACTACCCGAATCGGTGAACCCCATCATACGGGTGGTGGATGATTGGTTCCACGTCAGGCGTCTTGCTTTGGCGTTTGAGGTCAAGGTTGGAAAAGGACGTCTGATCCTCTGTAGCGTGGATCTAGGGGCCAAAGACAATCCGGTGGTTACCTGCCTTCGCAAATGCCTCGTTGAATACATTAATAGTGAGGGGCCATCTGATTTGCTGGAGCTGAGTGTTGAGCAGATCAAATCGCTTTGTGAGTGAAGGAGTCGTGCATTACGCACTAGCTCTACTTGCAAATATGATTTTTCCCCTCAATTGAGGGGAGTCGCGTAGGGCGAAGATTTTTTTCTCCCCTCTGGTATCGTGGAATATTTCCCTTTTTTTGTATTCTGGCATGGATACTGAAATGGGGAATGCATGAAATACAAAGCTTCCAGAACTACGACTTCGATCCTAGCCTTGATTCTAGCTGCTTTAGCTTTTGCCGCTTGTGGCAACGAAGAACTATCCGATGCGGTGGACGCTAGTGTCGCCAACTTGGTCGACCTAGAGGATTAGTCGATGGCACTCGGGGAGATTATCCTTGTTGTTCTGATTTTTTGAAGTGCCTCGGAGAATCCGCTCCGTTTGGCCTCAACTCTGGCTCTTTCGTCTAACCGAAAGAGCTGTTTAGCATCTGACCATCCCAATTCCGTATCCACGAGTTTTCTTCGATGGAGGAGCTCTCCCAGTTTGGCTGGAAACAGGATGCCTTTTTCCCATGGCAGTGTCTCGTCCAGCACCTGGTTTGTATGTTCGAAAAGCGTAGTGGTGCAGTTTGTCCTCAAGGTTTGGTAAAACTTGGGGGTGTCCACGAGGCTGTTGGCCGTATCCGCCAGCTCCCGCAGTAGGGCTTCGATAAAGGCCCTGTCTGCTTTTATGGGAAAGCTATATACGATGTCGCCCCGGTGTAGGATACGTAGTGCCAAGAGATCGCTTTCGGTACCAAAAACGTATGCCAACTCAAATTGGCGAGTAGCCCCTGCTGTCAGACTATATTGCTCGCCGATTTCTCGTCTTGCCTCAACGGATACCAACAATGGCTCCGAATTTTCGAAGGTGAACGACAGCATAACGTGGGCGGCCAATTCCGAATCGGCGAGTGGGACGACGATCACCTCTAGCCCATTAAGGTAGTTCAGTTTGTAAGTCGATTTGATCCAGTTTTGTTCGAACTCGAACTCCGATTTCCATCGGAAGTCGCGGAGATCTTCGATCCTCATATCTCGCTCAACGAATTGAATCTTCGGCTGTTTCGAGTATTCGGCGAGCCAGGTCCTTTCATTGCTCGGTTGGCGAGAAAGGTAAACTACTGTAGCGCTGAGGAAAATGAGCGCAGACGCGAGTAAGGAGATTCGTGACGACCCACGAAGGAAGAGGATTATCCCAAGCGCGATTCCCAGCAGAGCCCCAAGTTGGAGGGAGAGTCCCAATACTGCCGCCAACGCAAGGACGCTCGCGAAAAAAATGGTATAAACTGAAGCTCTCGAGAGAGCTCTACCGCAAACTTGTATCCATCTTTTTCGCGCAATCATCCGCAACACGAATAGTTATGCGCTGCCGCACTACTAAAGGGCAATGCGAGAGTTCGTTCAATCGTCCCGTTTCAGACGTTTGCGGGCCTGCTCAACTATTTGCAGGCGGGTGGACTGGTCAGCACTCAGCCAGCTCGCTATTTCCTCCCGAGTACGACCGCAGCCTAAGCACAGCCGACCGTCTTTAGAAAGCGTGCAAACTCGGATGCAAGGAGAGGGAACGTATTGGGGGTGGTTTGAAATGGTAGCTAGTGGTTTCGGCAAACGTTTAGTCTGCTAGTCTTAATTGCAACCCACCAAACGCAAACGGGACGAAGTTCTATAACTTCGCCCCGCATTAAAGATGTCTTCTCAACCTCGAGTTTAGCGGGCTCGTCCGCGTCCGAAGATCATGGATACTAGCCACACGACCAAAAAGACTACGAAGAGGATTTGGGCGATGGAAGAAGCCGCACCTGCGATTCCGGAGAATCCAAGGGCTGCAGCGATGAGTGCGAGGATGAAGAATGTAATCGAGTAACTTAGCATGGTTGTACGGTTGTTGCGGTTAGGAGCCTGGTGTTAGGCCTTGTTTACAGTTTCTAACTCTCTTTCGCATTCGCTGCGCCAGCTTGCCCGAAATTTGTTCACCGAAGGCCGCTCCCTCTGAATAAAGGGGAAAACTGGCCAATTTCCAGTGGAGGCTCCCATTTGTTATCCGCAGTTCGCATGGCTGATGGGCTGGGCTTCCTGCAAAATGCAGGCGAAGGCAAGGCTTAGGGGGCCTTGTCCTCGTGGAAGGGATCTGGTTTGCTCGGTGGCGGTGTTTAGCGGTTTTCGCCGTAGAAGCGTTCCTTGAAGTGCTTTCGACAAAAGGAAACGTACTTATCGTTCCCCCCGATTTCGATTTGGGCACCTTCGGTCACCACTTGCCCCGCCTCGTTCATACGGACCACCATGGTGGCCTTTCTGCCACAATAGCAGATCGCTTTGATTTCGCGGAAATCGTCTGCCCAAGCCATAAGGTACTTCGATCCTTCGAAGGGTTCGCCTTGGAAGTCGGTCCGTAGCCCGAAAGCGAGCACTGGCACGTCCAGGCGGTCTGCGACTTCGCCCAATTGGAAAACGTGCTGCTTGGTCAGAAATTGAGCCTCGTCCACCATCACGCAATGACAGGCTTGTTTTTCCAAACTCAGCTTCACCTCCTCGAAGAGATTGGTGGATTCATTGAAAAGGTTGGCGTCCGATTCCAGTCCGATGCGAGAGCGAATTTTTCCCCGCTCATGCCGGTCGTCCACTTCAGGCGTGTAGAGGATCGTATTCAAGCCCCGCTCCCGGTAGTTGAAGCTGGACTGAAGCAGGTTGGTGGATTTGCCCGCGTTCATGGACGAGTAGTAAAAGTACAGTTTGGACATGGCTTCTCTAACTCGAACGCGAGAATAGGGGACTGGTTTTAGGAAATCAGCAGCCTCAAGAGGGCTTGTGCAAAGTACGGAGCTGCTCGCTGAGCCAGATCTTGCGCTTCCAGCGGGCGTTCTTGGAAGACATGTCGATCTGGTATAGGCTGTCGTCTTCACCCTCCGGCTCCTCGAGGTTGAGGATGCGGCAGAGGTTGATAGCGAGCCACTTTTCGATCTTCAGTACTACCAGCTTCTTGCGGAGGCGACCCTGCACATCTCTATTCAGAATGGTCGGAATGGTGTTTAGGGTAAGGATTTCGTCGATGGCGGTGTTGGCCATTTTGACGCGCCCTTCCTCGCTCGCATAGAAGTGGCTCACTGCGAATACGGTCTTGCCGGGTTGGATCTGCTTGAGGAATTGGCAAGATTTCACGACGGTCGACCCGGTACGCACCATATCGTCGAAGAGGATTATGTCATGGCCGTGGATATCTTCGAAGGTCGTCTCGGACTCAGCGTGGAGCTTGATTTGGACCTCTCGTTCGCCGGTACGCTCTTTGTCGAGGAGAACGAATTTGGCTTTTGGAAGCCCGAGCTTTGCGAACATTTCCTTAACGAATTCGCGAGCTCCCTTATCCGGCGCGCAAAGGGCAAGTCCTTCGCCTTCGGGCCCGTAGTTCACGATGTTGGAGTTCAGGAAGTAGTCCACGTAGATCTCATAGGGGATGAGGTCGTGGTAGCGGCCGTTGAAGACCTCGGTAAACATCTTGCGTACCGTTTTGGAGTGGTTGTGCACGGTAAGAACCGCATCCACTCCGGAAAGCTTCAGTAGCTCGGCATAAAGCTTGGCCGTGAAAGGCTGGCCGTCGAATTTTTTCAGATCCTTCCTGTCTCGATCGCTATTGGGATCCCCCAACTCGGGTCTGGGACCCCGGTCTTGAGCACTGTAAAAAAGGTCAGGCTCGACCAAAATGACCTCCGCCGCTCCGTTTTCCTTAGCCGCTCTGGCGATCATGAATGTGCGCATGGCCAAACTCTGGCGGCTCATGCCCAAGCTGCTGGCGCTCACGATCACGATCGATTTTCCGTCCATTTTGTGGCCGATTCGGTCAAAATCCGTTTCGTCGGAAATGAAACGCGGGCAAAACTCTGTGTTCGCAAACCGCTTCATGCTGATCTGATCAGCGACGTCTTGGAGCTGGCCCATGCCGAAGGCGACATCGATTGCGAAGGGGTCGTCCGAGGAGTTCCCGACGACTATGTATTTACTATCCAAAATTTTCACGGCTGGCGATGGCTGCTTGGCGAGAGTGGTGAGCAGATCAGGTGATCACGCAAAAGTGGGGATTGATCAAGCCTCCGAAACAAAAGATGGCCAGCAATTTCGCTTACAGTCGCGGAGCTTCCCTATCCTTGCTGGCTAGCTTATAAAGAAACTCGAAGGTCCAAGGCTGTTGGCGGTCGGGATTACACTCGCTCTCGTCTCTCTCAACGGGGGAGGGCGGACCTAAGAGTTCGCCTTCCGGTGCTCCTTGAGCTTCGCCATTTGGTCCTGCCATTTTGAGAGCTTGGATTCCGTTAGCCAAGAGCGAGCTTGTTCGACGGTGTCGCAGATATGGTACTTCCAGCTCATATCCGTTTTCAGGCAGGTGGAGACGTATTGGCGGTAGATTCTCTTGAGCTCTGGGTGGGACCCGACGAGGACGACGTAGATGTTTCTCAAGTAGAAATCCATGCCTACGTCGTTCGAGGCGAGGTAGGTTATCTCCAAATCTGAGAGTTCGATCGATTCGATTTTCGAACCGTCGACGATCTGGTAGCTGCAGGAGTTGCAGCGTGGATTGTTGGAGAACCCCCAGTTTTTGGCCTGTAGCTCTTTTTCGGTAATGTGGCCGAAGAAACGGATGTGGAATCCCTGTTTTTCCCAAGAGATTTCAAATGGCATACGAGAGTGGGCAGAATCTGAGTTTGACGACTTGAGGGAAGGCCTGCGAGGTCGGGATTCTGCGACTGTTTCTGAGCACTCGGTTCTGGTCGTGGCGTTTTTCAATGGGAGACAAGTTTGCCCTTCGTGCGGGCGAGATTCTGGTCAGCCCCCTTTAGAGGCGAGGTCGTTCGGGATTGTCACAAAAACCAGCTGCTTTCGCGAAGTCGTCATAGGATCGAGTTGGACGCCTGGAGCCTTCTTCTTTCGCGAAATCTGGTTCTGCCAATACTGGACTGCTCACCCCTTCGGGGGGCTGTTTAAGTCAGTTAAGTGTCAGTCGAGCCTCGTCCGGCAGAGGAAGAGGCGCACCCGTTGATATCCTTCTGATCGGAATCGACGGCTTGGGGGCCGGAAAGGGATGCGTTTTGCGTTGAGAAGCTTTCCGCTGTCGGAGCTACCCCGACTTGGGCGATCGCAAATTTTGCGGAAAGAATAGCTAAGCCCAAGAAAAGGGCCAATGTGATGTTCGAGCGAAGGGATTGGAAGGAAGCTTGTTTCATAAAGCTCCCTTTGGTTTCTCTCATCGCAAAAATGGTCACAAAAAAACTACGGCTGATACCGTAGTTTTTTTATGGATAAAAGTATGCGCGAAGCCGGCTATTCGGCCGATCGGCCGCGAACAGGCTCGGAGATAAGGCGTTCGTTGGGGACGATTACGAAGCCGCCGTCTTTTCTTTTCAACTTGGTGGTTACAGGGCCGATGCCTGAAATCGTCATGTCTTCGCCCTCGAATTCTACGACGGTTCCAACCTTGTATATGTCTCGTGAATACACGCCCGATACGATGCTGCCAGCGAGTCTTTTTAGCCCGAGGCCCAGAGCGAGAGCAAGCGCTAGGGCGAGGGATCCCAAGAGGATTTGAACCGTGGCGTTCAATAGCTCCGTCTGGATATTTATTTTCGATAGAGCGACTGTGAGGATTAGGACGAAGATAAATCCGAAGATGACCTTGGAGAGAGTGCGGGCGTACTCCAGGCCCATTTGGTCCAGCGCGTTGAAGACGGCGTTTTTAATAATATCTGCCGCGATGAATCCGAACAGCATGATCAAGCCCGCCGTGATGGCGTTGGGCATGAAGGAAATGATGGCGATGATAATGTCGGAGATATCCTGGATCGAGGCCGATTGGGCAGCTATCTTGATAACAAATAGCATCGTGACCCAAAAGACGAGGGAGGCTATGAAGGTGCCAGGGCTCGCTTTGATGCCAGCCCGTTGCAGTTGGCCAGTGAATCCGGATTTTTCCAGGAGGCTGTTGACTCCCAGTTTTTCGAATACGATGCGGACCAGTTTGGAAAGGACTTTCGCTATAGCGTATCCAATTACTAGTAGGATGAGGGCTAGTAGAAGCTTGGGAAGAAACTGGGCGAAGTCGTTCGCCATTTCTGTGAGGGCGGTTTTGACCTCGAGGTAGAATCCTGAAAACGAAAATTCGGCGGCGGCGATGGGTATCATGTGGTGGCGGGTTTGAAAAATCTTTAGGCAGTTGGCAAGCGCTAGGCGCGGTAGTCTGATTTCTTGTCACCGACTGCGTTGGCTGCCACGGCTACGAAGCCCACGATCGCAGCAGGGAATCCTTGGAATACGAAGGATGCCGTATCTTTGATCGCTTTTTCGTGCAGGCTGCGTTCGATAACTTTCTTTATGCGTTCCGTGTCGCTTTCAGTTTGCTCGGTAAGCCCCGCCTCTTCGAACAGCATCAGCAGTTCGGCTTCGTTGAATGAAATGGAATTTAAGTTGTCCATGTTCTTACGGTTTCGGGGTGATAGGGGCAGGCTTTTCCTTCCCTGACCGCTCGTAGGCAGCCTTGAAGGATTCCATTGCTCGATAGAATCGCATCTTTGTGGCGGATTCCCCTAGATTGAGAGTGTCCGCGATCTCTTGAAGGGTCATACCGAGAATGAATTTGTAGGTTATTATCTCTTTTTCCTGTTCTTTAAGCAGTGTGAGGGCCTCTTGGATATGGGCTCGGTTATCGAGCTTTTGTCGGTTTGTCAGGCTTTGGTTGTTTTGCACGCCCTTCATGTGGTCCTCGTAGGCCTCTTGCGTTTGGCGTTTTCGAGCGAGCTTAGATATCCGGTTTCGGCAGGAATTGTGGACAATCTTGTAGAGCCAAGTCTTGAAGGTTGATTTGCCCTCAAATTGCTTGAGCTTGTGGAAGACGGTGATGAATGCGTCTTGTGCGACTTCCTCAGCATCTTGCGGGGATCCTATTGTTTTGACGCAAAAGTTGTACACTAGGCCTTCGTAGCGCTCCACAAGCTCGCGATAAGCCTCAATGTCGTCAGGCAAGTCCTGCTGACATCGGGAAACAAGGTCAGCGTCAGACAACTTGTCTAGCCCTGGCTCCTCCTTGTTTGGGATGAATTTTATCTGGTTTTGCAAAACGCTTAGGGTCTTTATACTAGCTACAGTCCTTTCCCATAAGCGCTTTCACAAAAAGGAACAGGAAAAATTCCATCGCCGTCCCTATGCAAGGTTTCACGAATTTAGAAGGCGGCTCTCCTAGCGGGAGGGAGCCTGAGCCACTCCTCTTGGCGTGGCATCGCTGCCTTACCGCTTAATGATTGGGGTGAGCTTTGAGCCCTCGAGAGAAAGGTTGTACATCAAGCCCTTGTTTCCAAACACGAAAGCGACCACCGGTTCGTTGATTGATTTGGAGTCGAATTCCTCTCCCACGCCGATGTTTGCTATGGCGACGCTTCCATCAACACCGATCTCCCAACCGTCCGCGTTGCGGAATTTTTCGAGGGCAGATTCTTCCAGGAATAGGATGATTTGGCTTCGTTTTTGCACGCCGGCTTGGAAACCGATCGAGGCGCTAGCCGTACTGTAGTAGCTGACTTTTTCTCCGTTTACGAACAAAGCGCCTTCTCCGTATTCGCCGCCTACTCCGAGACCGGCCTTTCCGACGCTTGGGAACACCAGCATGCCCACTGCATCCTCGGCTAAGCGAGCTCCGGCACCGGAAACTTCTTGGAAGTCCTCGATGGCCTGCTCGATCTTTGCATCGAGGACCTGTTTTTTGGCTGCTTGGGCTTGGGACCCGAAAATAAGAGCTGCAGCGGCGAGCAGAAACGTTGGTATTCTCATAGTATGCGAGGTTGGCTTATATTCTTCGTTTCGACAGGAGCTAAGCTGATTTGCTCCGAATCAGACGCAGCTTCCTAGGAAGAGAGCGTTGATTTCTCTCCTGAAACTAACGGTTAGGGCATCATCGCCTTTAGTGAGCAGCTACCAGTTTGGCGCTCTTGCCGCGGCAGGCTTCGGAGGAGCGTTCAAATTCCAAAGTGGAGTGCGAGATTTCGAATCGATTCTCGAAGAGGTCCTTCAGGCGAGATTTTATAACGCTTTGTCGATGAGCGATTTCATCATGAATTACCACGTGGGCTTCTAGAGCTCTATGGTCCTCGTCTACCTCCCACACATGGACATGATGAAGATCTTTCACTCCGGTTAGGTTTTCCGCCTCTTGTTTCAAAGATGAGAGGTCAACTCCCTCGGGAGTTGCTTCCATGAGGATCCGACTTGTCTGCATTAGCAGCTTGTAGGAGGTCAGGATGATTCCTCCTGCGATCATTAAGGTCAGGACAGGGTCGATCCAGCTCCAGCCGAAGAAGTAAAGGGCTATACCGCCTGCTAGGACGGCTATCGACGAGCCGGCATCGCTGAGATTATGCAGCATGACAGCACGCATATTCAGGCTGCCTTTCGAAGTTGCCCACAAAAGAGCCCCGGTCGTGAGGTCGATGAGGATAGCGATGGTGGAACCTAGGATCATCCAGTGGCTATCGATCGGTGCGGGACTATTGAAACGTTGAACGGCGTGGTAGACGAGGAACAAACCGATGATGATCAAAGCGGTGAGTTGGATGATTGCCCCGATCAGTTCCGCTCGGCGGTATCCGAAAGTGAAACGTGCGTTCGCTTGTTTGCCCGATATTTTTCTCGAACCAAAAGCGACTACCAAAGCTGCCGCGTCGTTTGTGTTGTGTAGGGCATCAGCGAGTAGTGCGGAACTGTTCGAGATGAAACCGGCGATGAACTGGAAGACTGAGAGGAGGAGGTTGATCGCAACGCTCCAGAGTAGAGGGCGCTTCTTTAGTCCTTTGCTTTGCGAGTGATCGTGCGAATGACTCATGGTGTTGCAAAATTTAGGTTTTGCGGCCGCGAATCATGCGAAGTGCATCGAGAGTTTTCCCTCGAGGCTATCTCGGGCCGCCTGCATGCCACCATTTCACGAAGCGTGCCAGATCTGGTGAGAATCTATGTTAGCCGCGGATTTCCAGGGAGGATTATGTCAACGATGGTTCGATGTGAATTAAGTAAAACCTGATTCGTATATGCCGAAAAATACTTAGTTATATTTTTTCTTATTATGTCGAAATCGAGTCAGAGAAAGGAGCTTGTGCCTTCGGGAAGGGAGCTAATTTGGTTTATCGTTTGGTTAGGATTAGCTCTTGGCTTAGTATTTTTGGCCAAGAATTTCTTGGCGTGGGACCAACAGGGCAGAGGCATTGTGGAAGGGAGCGATAGTTATGTGGCGGACTATCCAGTTATTGAGATTGCTGAGGACTCCGAATTTCAGGCCCATCCCCAAATCGAGTTCACTATCGATGATTCGAGAAGACCTCGCCCTATTAATCATGCGAAGTCGCAGAACGCATTGAGATCAGTTGCGAAAGTATCCAAAGGTGGCTGGAGTCCTGATTCTACTGAAGAAGCGGGGGACGCACGGCGTATTTACCCAGAAGAAATACGCTGGCTTCAGAACTATCTGAATGGAGTTGAAGTCCATTCCCGACAGGGTTTGGGAGATGCTTACAGGGTAGCCAAGGAATTCACCAAACAGGTCGGCGAAATCCCGTATGCTAGGCAAACGCACGGATGGGGCTTGCCGGACGATACCTTGCGTCGCAACGAGGGTGACTGTGCTGACAAGTCTTTGCTATTGGCGGAGCTCCTTATCTCGTCTGGAATCGAGGAGGTCGCGATTTGCATCGGCGTGAGCCCAGACTACAAGCCCGGGGAGGCGGGGCACGCCTGGGTGCAAGCTATGATAGGCGGCCGCTTGTGGAGGATCGAATCGACGAACGGTACCATGAGGGTGGCAAACTCTGGCTCGCCATTGGATAGATATGAGACGATCGCGACTATTTGGAGGCACACCTCCACTTCCTGAAGCTGTGGATGCGGTTCAGCGATGGTGCCTCGATTGGGCGCCGAGAACCCGCTAAAGGGCTCCAAGCGTATCAATTGTTAGCTGCGGCCGCTTCGCTGCTCGCGAGGGGGAAGAACTGGAGGTCGATTTCGTCGGAGTCCTCTTTGGCGTTGAGCGTGAATCGCCCTTGGCAAATAAGGGTCGTTCCCTGCTTGCTAGCCGCGATTTCGTACTTGGCCTTTTTAGCGGCGAAAACCTCCTCGTCGAAATCTTGGTGCACATAGAAGTGCAGGAGCGCCTCGGATTCCGAATTTTCGACGAATTGCACCAGCACCTCGGAATGGGAGATGAAGGCAAGGTCGTCGTAGGCGTATGTGACTTCTTCACCAACTGCTTTGGCGAGTTCGTTGACGAGGTAGAGGGGGCGAAGGCCGGTTTGTTTGGGCATGTCTAATCTAGTTGTGGTTGCAGGCGTCATGTTTCTGACAACCCAGCTCGGGAGGAGTCTCGCCGAGCAGTTGCTCGACCAGAGGGTGATCGAAGCCGCAAGCGAAGTGGCCGCGGTAAAAGAGGAGCGGGCGTTTGATCAAAATCGGATTTTCCACCATGGCTTGAAGCAAGTCGTCTTCGTCCAGTGTGGAGGGGTCGAATTCGCCGGAGGTGATGAGCGGGGCTCTTTGGTTTACGCAATCGTGCAGTGGTCGATCCGAAGTGAACTTGGTGAGTTCGCTCGCCTCTAGTTTGCGGCTGAGCAAATCTATGAACTGCACGACGTACCCCGCCGATTTTAGCTGTTTCACCTGACGGGCGTTCCCTTGGCAGCCCGCTTTTCCGTAAAGCGAGACGATCCCCTTCGTCTCTCCTGAGTAGTTGCCTTCTTGTTTCATTTTACCACTGCGAAGCCGAGCAACACAGGCGCCATCGGGCCCCGATGCTTATTTCTTAGCAGCCGATAAGAGGTGTAATTAGAAACAGTTTTCTGGGGTAGTAGTAGGATTAACGATACAACAAGGTCGATTTTTAACGTGCACTTTCCGAGGAACTCTAATCTCCGGGCTGGAAGCGGAAGAAATGGGAGCCCTCGGAATCTTCTTCACCGGGACTGACACTGGTTTCGACCTTGTGTCGGGTCCAGTTGATGAGGTCTTCGCTTCGATAGACAGTCCATGGTATCGTGAGCAGATCACCGTTGATGAAGAATACATCCTGAGCGACTTCGAAGTAGACGTTTGAAACTGTATTTAATTTTTGGAGTCCGTACTCTTTCGGATTTGCTGTAACGCTCTCTATGCCCGCTTGGTAAGCGTTGGCTACTTCGTCGTTGGGTTCGAAACTGGATGTCGTGACCGGAGTCGAATCGCCTCCTGTGTTAAGGGAAAAAACACGGTAGTAGTAGGCGATGGCACCAGTTGCTTCTTCGTCGATGTAGTGGGAAACATCCCTGCCGAGCTCGGCTATGGTCTCCCAATTTGTGGAGTCTGTGGAACGCTCAATGCGAAAGCCTCTTGAGCGCTCGCTAGGCAGCCAGAATAGGGCTATGCCTCCGGCTGGATTTGCAGACGTAGTAACGACGGGTGGAGCTTCTGGAGCGTCCGGGATATTGGTATAGACTAGTAGATTGTCTATATTGATATTCGAATAAGAGTAGCCATCTTCTTGTCCGATGGCGATCATGGTGTAATCAGATGCGGCCTCTTCAGGGATTTGAACTTGAACGTTCTGCCAGGTGTTTACCCAATCGCTGTTGATATCGAGGGTATGAAAGGTTTTGTAAGATTGAGTTGTCGTATCCCAATACTGCAGCGTGACCCGATTGGGAGGTATCGAATCATAGAAAATGTCGAATGAAATTGACCCACCGAAATCAAGGTCAAGCGGCATGATATATAGGTATATGGGGCTGTAATAGAAACCGACGTATCGCCCGCTCGGTGAGTCGGGATTAGTTTCGAGGTACCCTGAGAAGGTAATTTCGGATAAATCTGAATCTTCCTCGAAATCGAGAGCCAGCACTGTGGCTATGTTGTTTATCGTTGTCGCAGAGGTCTCTGATCGAGCCGATTCTCCGACGTCGTTGCCTGCGGTTACCGTGTATTCAAAAGCGTTTCCTAATCTGACTGTATCGTCAATGTACTCAATCGTGAACCTATCGACGGTAGTCAGTACGCCCCAACTTGTAGAACCCTCATTGCGACGATAAATGGTATATGAAGTCGCCTCGGATACGGCAGACCATTTGATGGCGACTTCGTTAGTACTCAGTTGGTAGGTCAGTAGAGTGGGCGAAGAAGGAAGGCTTAGTGCCAGAGTGGTGATGGATGGGGAAACATTAGCGGGGGAATCTCCACCGTTGTTGTAACCAAAAACGCGATACCGATAGGAGGTCTCGGGCTCAAGGTCTTTGTCTGTGTAGGTTTCTCCGTTGTATGGAAATTCGCCGATCACGATCCAGTCACCTCCTTCTTTGGAGCGTTCAAGTCTATAGCCAGCTGCGTCATATGACCAGCCCCATCGAATTTCCGCTTGGAGAGCGGATACGGAGAAGACATCGAGGTAATCGGGGGCATTGGAGGGGGGATCGATTAGGGTCGAAGCGTTTGCGCTTGCGCTTGGATCTGCGAGTCCGGCCATGCCGATGGCAGTGATTCGGTAGTGATAGGTAGTACCTCGATAAAGGTCCGTATCTTCGTAGGAACGCGCGTTTGAGCCTAGGTTGTCGACAAGGTACCAACTTGTGCCATCGGTACTTCGCTCGATCTTGTATCCAATCGCATTGGCGGATTCGGACCATTCGATACGAATGGCCGATTCGGATAGCGGAGTGAGCGAGGGGATTTCTACTTGGTCCGGGGCGGTGAGTTGTATTTGCAGAACGGGAGAAACGACATCAGACGCACTGAAGAGCGCTTTGACTCTATAGTGATAAGTGTTTCCGACTTGAGCGTTTGTATCTGCGGCTGCGGTAACGTTTTTATCGGTGGTGGTGACTTGTTCCCAATTATTGCCGTCCGAACTCCGCTCCAGCATGTAGCCGGTCTCACCAGTGACGTCATCCCAAGTGATACGTATGCCGTCGCCAGAGTGTGGCTCAGTGCGTAAGCTTGAAGGTGCGGAGGGGGACGCTTTTTCGATTGTTTCGAGTTCGCTGTCGATAAGGTCTAGGAAAATCTGGTCCTGGTTTTTGGATACGAGAACGATCTGACCCTCTTGTGTGGAGAATATTCGTGAACCGGTATCGTCGAGCGTGATGGACTTATATTCGGTGTAGGCAGTGAGGTTCCATGCTATGAGTTTACCCTCTTTCAGAGTGTAGAGGCGGCCATCGATCCAGATTGCATCGATATGGGAAGTGCTTAGCACATCGATTTGTTCGAGCGTACTTGCCTGGTAAATACGCCCAGAGCCGAGAATGACGACGCTGCCCTGGGGGTTGACTCGAACCGGATGCTGAATGCCGGTACTATCGTGGTAAGGGCTGTCTTTTTGCTCGCCGATCGTGCCGTCCTCCTCGATCTGATCCCAGAGGAGATCGTTTGGCGAAATGCCATCACGAAGGTGGTAGATTTTGTGAGTGGACTGATTCCAAACCCCTCCGGCTATGTTATAATGATAGTAAGATGATTCTACGAGGGTGCCGGTCGCGTCGTGCATAGTGAAGCTTCCGGAGCTCGAGTAAGATGCCAAGAATCTACCAGCTGCGATAACGGTGGTAACGTTTTCGTTTGTGTCGTCTGCGAACAGTATTTCCACCGGGTTCTCAGCGGCGAGGCTTATGCTGTAGATCTTTCCGTCCGGGTAGCTGGTATAAAGAGCGTTGTTGATGGGGGAATAGGTGAAGCTATTTGGCTGACCTTCCAGTGGAATGGTGACACCCCACTCACAAGTACGGGCGTCCCAAGTGAAGATGCTTTGGTTCTCCTTTGAGAGTAGGTAGAGTATGTCATTCTCGCCCAGAAGCTCGTCGTCTGGAATGAAGTATATGGTTCTAGGATCAATGCGGGTATCGACTACGCTAGTGAGATCGATGCTGACGGCTGCCGAGTAATTGGACGAGATGGATCCGTTAATCGCTTTGAGCCGGAAACTGTATGTTTTGCCTGTAGTTAGAGTGACGTCGGTATAGCGGGTGTTTCCAAAGGCGATGGTAGCGATCGTGGCCCAAGCTCCGTTGTCAGCCTTTCGCTCAAGAATGTAGCTTTGTTCGCCGAATACGTCGCTCCATGTCAGTGTTGCCGCGGTGGCCGAGTATTTTTCAACAGCGAGGTTTGGTGGCTCGATAGCTGTAGGGGCTGCAATCCCGAGGTCGCTCGTTAAGACGTTGAAGCGTGGCGTGCCATTCAAGGTAGTGACGATTGTGATTTTATCGTCATGCATGTGTGCGTCCACAAAGAGGCCTTCGAGTTTAGCCTCCCCATCGATCGCGTTGTATTCGCTCCACTTTTGTAGGATGGATTGACTCTCTCGCTGTGGATCATCGTAAGCAGGTTTTTCAACCGTGAAGAGTGTCTTTGAGGAATTCCAGAGGGCTGCCTGGATGTCGTTTGACAGAACGTCGATTTGTTCGCGGCTGCTTGCGCCAAAGATAATTCCATTCTCGTTTATGAAGAGTTTTCCGTCCGGGGAAAGGGCAATGGGGTTGAAGCCGTATTGGCCTGCGCTTTGTGGTTCGCCGAATTCGCCGTTGCCGAGGTAATCTACTTGGTAGTTATCGTAGTAGAGCGTGTTGGAGCTTTCGTCGTAGGCGTGGTAGTCATGGTAGCAGCAGGTTATGGAGGAATTGAGTAAAGTTCCATCTTGGTCGTAGAGCCATTGGCTATCCCAACTTCCGTTGGCGAGTGCCAGTAGATCGGAGCCCATGGGTAAGAGCGTGTCGATTTGGAGTGGAACGTTGATGAAGTGTGTTGGGGTCGGGCTGGCTTCATCTAGATCCATCAAATAGATCTTACGAGGAGGAGCGTAGAGGAAGAGGCGGTTTTGAGAGGGGCTGTACTCGATGATGGTACACGCGTCTGGGAGTGCGATGGTCTCGATATACTGTTGGTCAACAGTGTCCCAGCGGAAGAGGCTGCTGTGCGCCTTGCTTAGAAGGTATAGGATACCGTCGCTGTCGATGGTGGTATCATCGATCTCATAGGGAAGGTCGATCGGTGATATCGCTTCGCCTGGCTCATTTGCTCCGAGATCGGTCAGCAAAACAGAGGTGACGCCCACTTTGGTTGGCAGCGTACTGTCTTCATAGAAAACGATGACTTTCTCTCCCACGACTACGATGTCCTTCGGCGAGGGTACTGTGAGAGCGTAGCTGCCGGTCTCGAGGAGTGTGTTCGAGTACGAATATAGCGTATCTTCGATTAGAGCGATTGGTACATCGTTCCCATAGAAGGCCAACGCGGTAAGCTGAGCTCCGAAGGAGTTATTATAGGTTAGGTCTGCTGTATTGTAGACGGTGCCGCTATCATCGGCGACCTTGGAATCGTCGGGGAAGGTCCAGGTTCGTGACGCTCCAGGGTAATCGCCGTGGTAGGGGCTTTCGCCGGAGCCGATGAAGTTTCCGTCGGCGTCGTACTCGAGGTAATTTATGTCAGATGGACTGTAGCCTCTGCTGCGGCCGAAGATTTTGCGCTTAGAGGGTGCTAGTGAGGGGCCCGCGATACCGGCGACATAGTTTTCGAACGTGTCGATTTCGGCGAATGTCGATTTGTTATAGCTCGCAGAGTCGATGTAAAGAGAGCTGTCTTGGCTAACGAAAAGCACCGTACCGTCGATGAGCAGGTCTAGAATCGTAGAGCTCGTATTCGTGACATGTGTCTCGTTGGAGCCGTCCAGATCGTAACGTTTAACGCTTCGATCGTAGGCTACAAAAAGGTGAGTGTCGTCAATAGCGATCGAGATCGGAATGTCTTCGAAAGAAATAGGGTCGAGCCATTCCTCCTCTGCCAGGTCGTATCGCATGACTTGGGAGGGAGACTTCCTGAGGAGGTAAGCGATGTCGCCCTTTATATCGAAGTCAGTCCACACACTGGGATCTTGGGCGGCTAGCTCTTTAGAGCAGAATGTGAGAACAAATAGAGAAAGGAGTGCGAATACAGCAGAACGCATTGAAGGGGAGGGGGATGTGTCCGCGGCTTGCTGACTTGGGGTTAGGCAGAGCAGCAGAGTTTCAGGTTTGTGAAGACTAAGTGATTACCAGTATCGCCTCGATTCTGTCTAGTTCATTTACGTAAATCGATCTTCACCCTTTACGTATATAAATGTTTCTAATGACTACTGTTTGATTCGCTCCCACCTAGGTAAGGGAATTACCCAAGAATCAGTTTTCCATACGCCAATCGATGCAGATGCGCACTGCCTATAAGTCTTCGATGAATGCACTCAGCCGCTGTTGGGGTGTATCCACTATCTGGTTGCGGTTAAAGTGAGGTGTTTTTCAGCTAAGTGAAGGCTAGGGCGTTCCAATGGACATTTCGCCACTTCTCTATGTTTTACAATTTGAGATAGATTTGAGCTCCGCCTCCGTAAAACACCAAGGAGTCATTTCTTTTGAAAAAGGGCACGAGAGAAAATTATACAAAAAATCTGTCACCTTTTGGGGCCGGTTGGGTACTCGTTAGTACAAGATCGCTAATCCAAATCTAACAACCAA
Source organism: Pelagicoccus albus (assembly GCF_014230145.1). Classification (NCBI taxonomy): domain Bacteria; kingdom Pseudomonadati; phylum Verrucomicrobiota; class Opitutia; order Puniceicoccales; family Pelagicoccaceae; genus Pelagicoccus; species Pelagicoccus albus. The sequence continues at coordinate 307,319 of NZ_JACHVC010000012.1, read as the reverse complement.
CCGAACATTAAAATGACGCTCGTTATCGCCTATTCTATATTGATCGTTGTTGCACTCATTTCTCAATTCGCAACAGATGTTGAAAACGTCTAGAGAATCACGCAACGCATCTCGATTGAGATTCGCAAAGAGTACGGAAATTTAAATCCGTGCTCTTTTTTGCATGACGTCTGGGCCATTGTTTTTCGAATCGAAAGTACTTAGGATAAGCGATTTGTTTTCTGTATATACTAAAGGACACGCTCACTTGTCGTTTTGTTTTAGCCTGCCGCATTTCTAAAAGGATGTTCACGGGACAAGTAGCGAAAGTTTCGATACGTTCGCTCCTTCATCGTTGGATTTTGTATTCAAATCGCTCTGGACGCGACTTACAGCTCTATGCCGTGGAGTCGACAGTAGTCTTGCAGCTCGCTCATGTAGGAGGCTCGCGATTCTTCGCTAAGAAGGGCGACTTGGAATCCGTTGGCAGCGAGTTTGGCTAGCTCAGGGAGTGAAAAGCCGAGCTCCTGAACCAATGCGTAGTAATCCTCGCTCAGACTGTTCCCGAAGAAAAAGGGGTCGTCGGAATTTACGGTGAGAAGTACGCCTGCATCGAAGAGTTCGCGAATGGGGTGGCGGTTCATGCTGGGGATCCCCTCGACCGCAAGTTTGAGATTGCTGATAGGGCAGACGTCGAGAGCTATGTTTTCCCGGACGAGTCGTTCGACCGTAGCGGGGTTTTCGATGGAGCGGACTCCATGCTCGATCCGGGTGACTTTTAGGTCGTCTATGACGCGATCGACAAAGTCCGAGCCCATGAATTCCCCTGCATGCGCTTTGGTGAACTTACCGGCGAGGCGCGCTTTTTCCCAGATGTCAGCGGTCCAAGGTTCGAGAGGAAGGTCTTCCGGACCGTGAAGGTCGATGCCATCCAGTCCTTCCCAAGTCAGGCAACTATCGATCAGGTCTTTGCCGGCGTCTTTGTAGTCATTGTGGCACATGCCGGCGAATATGCGCAGCTCGAGCTCGGCAGGGGCTGCGGATCGGATCGCGTCGATGATGGTGGGACCATCGTCCGAGAGGTACAGTAGGGTCGGAAGGTGAAAGCTTGTTTCGACGTAGCGGCAACCCTGGTCGACGCAGTTTTTAAGGATGATCTTGGCGGCTTCGTGGAATCGCTTGGCGTCGGTGTAAAATTCGGAGCAGTACTGGACGTAGAGGTCCATGAATTGCTGGAAGCTGCGATAGCGAAAGTCATCTGCCCAAAAAGGGGGCGGCTGGGAGTGCTTGATGGGGTCGAGCTGTTTCAGAAGCTGGAAGGGGCAAGCTCCTTCGATATGCAGGTGGGTTTCTGTTTTGGGAAGGTCCCGGACAAAGGCGGCTAACTCAGGAGTGGCTTGGAAAGGCATGCGGGCGGGGAGCACGACATATGCCAAGGGGACGCTAGAAGTTCCATCCCAAGGTCGGTGGAATTTCGGCTCCGAGGCGAAGTCCTCGCTTGCCCAAGTCTCCCGTTTTTGTGGACGCAGCTTAGCTCGAGAATGTTAAGCTCGAAGGAAGCTTGAGTCGTTTAAACGTGCTTGCCGTGCGAATACAACACAGACGCAAACGATCTAGTCGGGGAAGTCCTAGCTCTCCGAAGTAGAGCTTTGAGCCTCTCTCAGGTGGTCGAAGTACTTGCGTTTTGCCAAGCGCCAGGCGACCACGAAAAAGGCGGTGAGGGGGATGGCTAGGATCATGCCTAGGACGCCATTGAGGGCGGTGCCCCAGAAGAAAATGGCCACGATAATAACCATGGGGTGGAGCCCGGTTGTCTTACCCATGATACGCGGCGTGAGCAGGTAGCCTTCGATCATTTGCACCGCGACAAAAACGCCTATCGCGAAAAGCAGTAGCTCCGTGCCGCCTCCGTCTTTCTGGAAATAGGCCAGAGGGAGAGCGATACCTAGGCCAATGATACTGCCCAAGTAGGGGATTATGTTCAGGAAACCGATGGCAAGGCCAAGAATTATAGCGAAATTTAGGCCGATGATCATGAAGCCTAAGGCCAGCAAAACTCCCATGATAAAGGCGATGATGATTTGTCCGCGGAAAAAGGATACGACGCTCCCAATAAACTCCTCGGTCAGGAAAAGGATATCGTCCCGCCAATCGTCTCGGATAAAGGAGAGTTGCTTTTTCAGGTCGCGAATCAGGCTGCGGCGGCTTTCCAGCATGAAGAAGAGATAGACTGGGATGATTGCCAGTCCTGTGCCGATCGCTAGGACCCGGGAAACGAAACTGCCGATATTGGCAATCGCTTGTTCCGACTTGCCTAGAAGCGAGGAAGCCGAGTCGGTGAGGAAGGATTGCACCCGCTGCAAGTTCTCTTGCCCAATCTTCTCGTTGGCGAATTCTACCACCTTGGGATAGGTTTCGGCGAACGCGGTCCGAAGGCTTTGGAAGAGGTCTGGAAGGTACTCGATGAAACGTACGGTCTGGTCCACCACAGTGGGAACAACCAAAAGGAGGACGCCGGCCAAGAACAAGGCGGCCACGAGGAAGAGGGTTACGATTGCCCAGGTGCGGCTAAACTTTGCCCGTCTTTGCAAAAACACTACAAAGGGCCGGAAGATCATAGCGAGAATGCCCGCTGCGGCGAGTGGCCAAAGAACGTCTGAAAAGGTGGCGATGAAATCCCGCAGCAAGTTGAAAACGCCGAGGATGAAGAAGGCGATGATCGTAACGCTGAGGATTGCCAGGGCGGCGCCGATAAGCCGCCATTGATTGGGAGAAAGCTTTCCGCGCGGGTTGGAGCTGGAATTGGTTTCAGGCATAGTAAGGATCAGGCTCGAAGGTAACAGGTAGGCTCAGGAGGCGAGTCTCGCCATTTCCGGCTCGCCATGCAACTCAATGATCAGGCTTTGTGCGGGATCTGGGCGAATTTGTTCGCTCCTTCAGCTAATGTCAGCGCGTCGCGCAAGCAATCCGAGGTGCAGGGGCTTAGGCCGCGACCTTCTGTAATCAGACGATCTTTATTTTCTGGTGGCGGTAGCCAGCCAGTCCCACTGTGAGAAATGCGTATGTTCGTCTTCGGAATACATGAGTTTTGAGATTTCCTGAATTTCGAATTCATGTTCCTCCAGCATTTGGGCGATTTCGTCTTTGAGATAGTGTTTGGTGCGAACTCCGTCGAGTTGGTGCACCCCGAGCCTCAAGTCGGAAGCTCGCGCTTTTTCATCGATACTATTGCGAACCGCTTCGCCGCAGCCTTCCCCATCGCTGAGCCGGCGTTCAACATTGCTGTAGAACTCCATTTGCACGGACTCTAGCGACGGTACGACCAAAAGAAGCGTTCCACCGCGATTGACTTGGTTCGTCACGGATCGCCACGCTCTAAGACGTTGGTCAAGAGACGGCATGATAAGCACGTTGACGCAGAAGGCGAAATCCACCGGGGCGAATGGGATGGCTTCGCTGACCAGGTCGACTTGATAGAAATTAATGTTGTCCTGCTGACTGCAGCGACGTTTCGCGTTCTTCAGGCCAACGGAAGACAAATCGCACGCTTCGACCTCTTCGAACTGCTCGGCAAGCAAAGGTGTAAAACGCCCAACACCGCACCCGATATCCGCTGCACGCTCGATTTCTTCTTCTTGGGCGATTTTTCCGACGCGCTGCTTTACAAGGCCGTGTAGGTCATTGTCGAATACGCTGAGCACCTCGCTTTGATAGTTTTTGCAAATTTTGTTCCAGTAGTTGATATCCATATACGCTTCCGTGGGAGGTGACGCACCACCTAGCTGAAATTGGATTTATGTTACGAAAAGGCAAACTCAGAGTTTTCTAGGCTTGAGGAACCTCGGTAGCCGAGCTCTCAAATAGTTGTTATGGCTGTGTTGTAAAATTGGAGCCTCGACCTGAAGGGGCGACGATTAGAACCGGATACAAAAAAGGCCCCTGAACGGGGCCATTTTTGGTGGAGGTGGCGGGAGTCGAACCCGACGCCGTTCATGCGGAAGTTCTTAACAGACATTTACTTAGGTTTGTAGCGGAAGGGGGGTGCGCACAGATAGGCGCACAACTTAATCCAGCGGACGAGAAATCGCTCCTCGATTTGGTCCTTTTGTGGCCGAAGCTGCAAACCAGCGTAAAGGTAGCGATACACCTCATCGTCGAAGCTCAGGGAGGCGAGGCGGGATGGTAGGGGCATCGCTGGAAAGATACTCGGAAGAAGTTTCGAGCAGCTTGCTGTGGTCCGCGGAGGGAAGCTCCCTTTTTGGCCGTCAGCATAATTGGCCGGTCGAAGAAGGAAAGGACTGGGCCGCTGGGCAGCCTCAGGGACGCTTGAGCGTCTTTTTGCGTCGGTCTGGGTGTCTCGCTTCCAAACACATTTGCTTCTTCGAGCAAAGGCCTATTTGCGGCCAACAAGGGAGGAGTCACGGAGCGGGCGAAACTTGTTTCGAGAATCTTTCGTTTGGGCAGGGGGTGTACCTGTGAGCGTCTGCGATCGGCGGGAAGCAGCTTCGCGAAGCGGCCGTAAGGCCGCTCGCGAAGGTGGCTCCCGCCTTCCTTGTCTAAATAGTGGTAATTGCAGTGAAACCAAAAAAGACGGGTGGTACGAAGGGCTGGGAACAGAAGCAGGATTAAGCCAATTTGTTCGACGAAATACCTTAGAACTTACCCCTTACCACAAGAAGGCGATATTTGCCCTTCGGCTAAATCTTGAAGCTCATATTGAAGACTGCGGTGCGGATCGAATTGGCTTCATGACGGTTACATTCAAGGAGAAGGTGTACGCGTACAAAAAAGCGACAAAGCTTTTTCATTCCTTCGTTTCGTCTGATGTCTTTTGCCGCCTATTCGGCAAGTGGTACCGAGTTGCGGAGCAGCACAAGGACGGATCATGGCATTTGCATATGCTGGTTGAATGTAGAGATAATATCCGAGCGGCATTCGATTGGGATCATTGGTCAGCCTCTAAAGAGCTGTTTGGGAAGAATCGAGGTAAGGCTTACGCTCATCTTGCGAAATGTTGTGCGAAAGATCATCCGATTCGCGTCTATTGGCAGGGTATCGTAAAGATGTCCGAACGTTCAAAAATGATTGGTAGGTGTCAAATGGAGCCAATCAAAAGCAATGCGGAAGGATGCGGTAAGTACCTTGCTAAGTATCTGGATAAGGGTTTCGTCACGAACCGGATCAATGCGAAGGAGAAGAGGACACGTGTTGAGCGTCGAAGGCTTGTTGCGAAGGGCGGGAAGGCTATTCGTGCAGCGTCTTCAAGACTGTCTTGGGTTTCACCAGACGGCAGACGTTGGAGAGGTTGTATCGGAGAAGTGGCTACGCACTTTGGATTAAAGGATTATTCGGAGTTTTCGAAACTCTGGGGACCTAGTTGGGCCTATAGGATTAAGGACGTGATCAGTTACCTTCCATTCGATGATTACGATGGGGCAAGGACTATGAGGATCCCGATGGAATTGGGGCAGGAATTGGGGCAAACCAAGACGAATATCCCAGAATTTTCTGAAGAGCAGATGAGGAAGTTCGTCTTTGCTCGGTTACACGAAATGAGAATCAGAAAAGATAAAAGCTATGAAAAACAAAATGAATTGGTCGGAGGCGAAGCTTCCTTTTCCTTTAAAGGCGAGCAATACCGTTGGTATCGAAGTGTATGAGATTCCGGATGAAAAGAAGGAGGAGGTTTTGAGGAAGTTGTACCCTTTCGATGGTTGTCCGGACTTGAGTGCTGAGAAATACGATTTGCATGTTTGTAGAAGATTCCGAGTCAGAGAATTCTTAGTTGTGCGGGAACGTGATTCAAATTTATTAGTTAGCCCTTACTATTTGACGGGTGGAGGCACTGTGATTGATTGGACGGATTTAGGATGAGTGATAATGTTTTTATATTTGGTGCTGGGGTTTCTGTCGGAGCAGGGATTCCACTTCTTTCTGGGTTTGTCGAAAAAATGTGGCGTTACGCCGCCACGGGCGTTTCTGAGAAAGGACAGATCTCAGATGGAATTATGAGTAACTTGAAAGCCGCCATCGATGTCCGCTCGGAGCTAGATGGTTATCATGGTCGTGTTTCGTTCAATGATAGAAATATTGAGCACATCTTATCTTTACTCAGCTTCAATATGTTAGTAGAGGAAAAGGCAGGGTCAGATAAGTTGGAGATCTTTATACGAGCAATATGTGATACTATAGAGTTGTCGTGTCGGGTTGAACATTCTGGATTTCTAAACGAAGAGGTTGATCGTGCTGTGACGATGTATGACAGCTTTTGGAAATATTATATAGGGTGGGTTAACCGAACTGGTGGAGTGCCTCCGGTTATTATTAGTTTTAATTACGATTTGGTTTTGGAGCGTTCTCTTATCGGTAGTGTAGTAGGTCCCTATAAAGGAATTCGGGCCGCAGAATTCTTCGGCAAAAACAAGTTCTCTGGAGTGGAGGTAGACTATTTTTACGGTAGTAATTCTGAATGCCGCTACAAAACGGTAGAGGCTTATTGGACCGATAGGAATAGGCATCGAAATGATGGAGTTATCCTCGAGAAAGGAGGGCAGGGGGATTGGGAGAAGCAGCTTTTGAAGATTGAGTATTATAAGTTGCACGGATCATTGAACTTTAATAGATCCGAAGGTGGTGGTGTAGATGACATGTTACAAGTTTCCGCTGAGCCTTATTTGTTGCCTCCGGTTTTTAGCAAGCAGCACAATGAACAGTCGGAGGAAATGTGGAGGCGTTCTTTGGAAGCTTTAAGGCGAGCGAAAAATATATATATCGTAGGTTATAGTTTGCCTGATACTGATATATATATGAAATACTACTTGAAGGCTGCATTGGGTCCGAATCGGGATTTGAATCGAGTTTACGTTTTTGATCCTTTGCTGTTTGATAAGCCTGAGAAGGGTGCGAAGCTCCGAGAACGCTATCTAAGCTGCTTCTCTCCGCAAATGTACGATTTGATTGATTTCCGACCAGCATCGAGAAACGGGATGAAGTTGGATGTTGATGATCTTCCAGCCGATCCCGGGCATGGATTGGGTACTTTTAGCCATTTTGTAGGTTTGTTGGGTGGTGAGCGGTTTCTATTCGAATAAAATACCTTAAGGAATTACTTGACGAAAATACCTTAAGGAGTTCTCTGTCGTTTATGGGCAAGCGTGGACCAAAGACAGCTGAAGCAGAGAATAGAGAACCTCGAGACGTTGTAGTGGGGGTGTGCCTCACTAGGAAAGAGTCTGAAGTAGTCGATAAAGTGGCAAAGGCTTTAGGTTTCCGATCACGATCTGGTTTGATTGCGTATATTGTGGAACCACTAGCAGACGAGGGTTTTACAGCAGCCTCATTCGTGCGATTGGGAAATCATTTTCGAAGAATAGTCAGCGATGTGCCCACTTCGAAAATCGATCCAAAGCAATTTAACATTTTCCGGAAGATGAACATTCCAGAAATTGAAGATGTAAACCGTGAACAAAAATAAAAGAACCCCCTCGGTGCTTGGCGGCTAACAAGGGGGCTCTCAACAAACCTAGAAAGGTCTATGAAATGAGTAATGAATCCGACTCCTTTGGAGTCAATCGAACACAACCGAAGCTTCTGAATAAGCGGCAGGCTTCTGAAATCCTAGGGATTTCAACGCGAACTTTGGATCGAATCGTCAGTGCTCGGGTTCTGGCAAAGGTGAAAATCAGGGGGGCGGTCCGTTTTCGTCATTCGGACGTATTGAAGTTGGCTTTGGAGGGGGTCTCGTGAAGTTCTCGCTCTTCAAAAGGGCTCCTCGTTCTGGTACGAAGAGCAGGAAGTCGGGAGTCTGGTACCTGCGATATCAGTTTGAGGGGATGCCAACGTGCAAGGCGATCTCGCTCGGGGTTACGGACAAGCAGGTTGCGAATGCTCTCGCTTCCGAGTTTCGAAAAGAAAAGGAACGAGAGTTCGCTGGAATGTTGCCTCCTAAGCGTTTGAGGGACGCTGCCAAGAAGACCCTTTCGGATCACGTAGCTGATTACGTATTGGACCGTGAAAAACGGGGCAAGGGGCTTAAGCGAAACGGTAAGGACAACAAGCAGGTCAAAAAGCGATTGAATCAGTTGTTTGCTGAAAATGGGTGGCAACGTTTTGCGGACGTGAGTGCAGATGGCTTTATCTCGTGGAGGAATTCAAGCAGCATAAGTGCATCAACGCTCAATCACTACCGTGCTGAAGTGATCACATTTCTCGAATGGTGCCGCAAATTGGGACGCATTGAGAGTAATCCGTTAAAGGATGTATCCAAAATAGACGTACGGGCGGAGTCGAAGCGGAAGCGTCGTGCGTTGCGTGAAGATGAGCTTGTTCGCCTTCTCGATTCGGTTCCGGACTATCGTCGAATTGTTTACTTCACGGCCTCTCGAACTGGGCTGAGGTGGGGAGAGTTGAACGACCTGCTGTGGAGAGATGTCGATCTTTCGGGATCATCTGGATCCGTTACGGTGGTCGAAAGTAACTCGAAAAACAAAAGGCGTGAGACGCTTCCGCTTGTTCCTGAGTTGTTCGAGGCATTGAAGAAGCACAAGCCAACGGATGCCAAGAAGGACGAAAAGGTTTTCTTTGACGGAGTGCCCAGAGCTAGAACACTGAAGAAGGATTTGGAGAAAGCTGGATTCCCTTATGTGGACGAAGACGGCTATTACGCAGATTTTCACTCTCTGCGGTATTCGTGGGCAACTTTCATGGCTTTGCATGACGTTCCTCCAGCAATCGCAATGCGTTTGATGCGGCACTCGTCGATCGACATGACGACGAAGCTATACACTGATGAAAAGCACTTGCCACTTCGCAAGGCGGTTGAGTCGCTTCCTGCGTTGGGAAAGCCTAGAGGTACACAGATTGGTACACTCGAAGTAGTCTCAGGGGGGCAAATTGAGTCTCAGCCTGTCTCAACGGACAGGCCGAAAACTGATTTTAAAACCTTTGATTACGAGTGGGTTAGACGACTTCTGTCTAGCCTTGTCTCGGATGGTCAAATGGTGGAGGTGGCGGGAGTCGAACCCGCGTCCCTCGAGCCTTCACATAAGGCGTCTACATGTTTGTTTTCGTTTTTAATCTCGCCCCTCAGTCGCGACGAAACCGCGCTACTTTCGGGGCCAGCCTCTTGGTGAAGTACGGCCGAGGCGCAAGAGGCGCCCGTTCTCGGCTATGCTCGCTGGTCGTCGCTCCACACCGCCTAGCGAGTATCGGTGGGGGAACGTAGCGCTATATTTAAGCAGCTAGAGGCATTTCTTCGTGTGTGCCATTTGTGTTTTTGATAGACGATTTAAGAGGCCAACTATCATCCTCTACATGCAGCCAGACGCTCCAACTTGAGGTCGAATCCGGAACACCCCCTTTAAGCCTGACGCTCGTATTTCGGACGAGGTCGGGCTAGGAAATTGATTGGCAGATTCTATTCTGCTGGTGCCGCTATCGCGGCGTGTTGACTTGAAGTCAAAGAACAGGAAGGCGGAAAATGACAGGACTTTTCGCCAGATCAAGCGAATAGACAGGGAGAACGTACGTTCGGTTCCGTGGGGGACTATTTCACCTGTTCTCCAATCCAGCGAAGGATAGCGTGCCGGGTTTCGGTGGAAACCCAATGCTCGTTTAGGGGCGTGACGAGCGATTCTTTTTCGCAATGGAGGGTGTTGTAGACGATGTAGCTTGTGGTGGGCGGGCAAGTGTCGTCGTTGTAACCCCAGGTCATGAAGGTGGGAGCTTCGATGCGGCGGGCGAAGTTTACCACGTCGAAGTAGGGTATGGTGGCGAGGCGATCCGGCGTGTCCATGCCTTCGAATTTTGTGAAGAGGTGGGGATAGCCTCCAGCCTGGCCGGTCAGGTGCCCGGCCATTTCCGCGAGGGCGGGGTGATTTGCGGCGCATGCAGTTACACGTTTGTCCAATCCTGCGGTTACGAGGGCGAGGGCTCCGCCTTGGCTTCCTCCTTGGGCTATCAGGTTTTTACCGTCCCATTCTGGCAGCGTGGTTAGATAGTCTAGGGCACGCAGGCAGGAGAGGTAGACCTTTTTGAGGTAATAGCGGTCCCGATCGTCGAGTCCGTTTATGAGGTATCCATTTTCTCTAGATCCAAAGGAGGCGTTGATATCGCGATAGGTTTCATGGTCGAGATCGGGACGAAGTCCGTGAATTTCCATGTCGAAGCGGATGAATCCGCTTTCGGCGTAGAACAAATGTTTTTCGGGAGTCATCGGTTTGATGCCAGCACCAGGGGGAGAGAAAACGATAGGGAAGGGGCCGCTCCCCTTGGGGATGGTGAGATAACCGTAGACGTAATTGCCCTTTCGATACGCTTGGATTTTGACGAGGTAGCAATCCAGTTGGTCCGATGAAAATTCGGGTACATGTTGGCGTTCGACTGTCATCGGGCACATCGAGGCTTCGGCTATCGCTTTTGTCCAAAAGCTGTCGAAGTCGTCTGGTAGCGGAGTTCGCGTGCTGAGCTGCTCCGGGGCGAAGGCGAGCTTGATGTGGTGTTTGGTTGTTTGACTCTGGTAGGAGGCTTGCAGCCGGATATCCAGAAAACCGGGTTCTGCCATGGTGCCCACGGGTAAGGTCGCGTGCCCGTTGTCCAGTTTTAGTTTCCCGTTCAATTCCGCAGGGAATTGCTCAGGTCCGATTTCGTATCGGATTTCGACTCCGTCTTGGGGGATGCCGTAGCGAAACAGTGAAATGGAGACAGTCGCGTCTTCACCGAGAGTGTAGATCCAGTCTGATTTGTCGGGAGTGGTAACCCACAGGAAATCGTCGCGATGCGGGTAGTTTCCGGCTAACGCGGCTGAGGTGAGGATCAGAAACAGGAGGGGGGCAATTCGGAGCATAATGCATGGTGATTGGCTCTGCCTCGCTTGGCAAGAGGTGGTAGCGCCCGTTTTGGAAAGTTCGCCGATCTATATGGTTTGCCTCGATGATCGCTTTCTCTTCTTCTTCCTCCATGTGTCTTTTTTCTGTTCTGTTGGCTTCTACGGAAGGGATGCCTGTGTGGCTTCAGCGTTCATTTGAGTTTGTAGAGCCTTATTGGGTTTCGACTCGGGAAGCCCTCATCGGAGAAGACCTGTTGTTGCAAGCGGGAGTGGTGGTGGGAGTGCTGGCTCTCTCATGGTTGCTCCTCATTGTCATGCGGCCGCTTTTCAAGCGACTTACCTCGACTATCTCTAAGCGTGACGACTGGGTGGAAGGAGCCGTTGGGTGGGTAAGCGCGAACTTGTTACGCTTCCTAACTGCCGGTCTTTTGTGGGCGGTTTCCTTGTGGTTCGACGCGCGCAATGAGGCTTTGGCGGTGACTCAGAGTGTTGAGGAGGCGGCTACTGTAGTTGCCAAGAATTACATCCTGATTCGTGCCGTGGCGAGCATCTCTACCTTGCTTTTGCTCTACCGGGCAGTGCCGGCGAAGTTTAGAGATCGTCCGTATTTCCGAGTAATGATTTGGGCGATTTCGCTAGTACTCGTGATGAATTTGCTAGGCATTTGGGAGGGGATCAGCGAAGGCCTGGACCGAATCCTTCTATTGCCTATCGCAGATAGCGAATCGACTCGCGTCACTGCCCTCACCATCCTCAAGGGAATTTTTGTACTGCTTATCCTGATACCGCTTGCGAGCTGGTTTATGCGCTTTGGCGAGGGGAGGGTGAAGAAGACTCCGTCTTTGACGCCGGCCCTTCAGATGCTGGTGATTAAAGTTTTGAAGGCATTGGTGATCGTGGGGGCTGTCCTGTTTGGAATCAGCTCCATGGGCATCGACCTTTCGGCACTCGCGTTTCTTGGTGGTGCAGTCGGTCTCGGTCTTGGTTTCGGTTTTCAGAAGGTGGTTTCGAACCTTATCAGCGGAGTAATCTTGCTAAGCGATCGTTCGATTAAGCCGGGCGATGTGATCGAGGTCGACAACACTTACGGTTGGATCAACAAGCTCAGCGCCCGCTACGTTTCGGTGATTACTCGAGACGGCATGGAGCACTTGATTCCGAATGAAACCCTAATCACGGAGAAGGTGACCAATTGGTCCTTCAGTGACGACATGGTGCGGGTAAGGGTTCCTTTTGGGGTTTCTTATCATTCGGATATCCACAAAGTCATGGAACTCGCGATTGAGGCAGGCAAGTCCACCAATCGCGTTTTACCTGACAAGGAACCCGTTTGCTGGCTCCTTGGATTTGGCGACAGTTCAGTCGATTTTGAGCTAAGAGTTTGGATACGCGATCCCGCCAATGGATTGAATAATCTGCGTAGCGCGATCTACGTGAAGCTTTGGGATTCCTTCAAGGAGCATCAGATCGAGATCCCATTCCCGCAAAGAGATCTAAATCTTCGGGGTGGAGCACCTATCGAGGTGATTATGAAACAGCAAGCCACCCAGCAAGTAGAGCAGGGCGGCGAGTAAGCTTAGCTATTGTTTGCGTAGGGAGATTCCGAATACCATCGGAGTTGCTCTATTGTCGCTCGTTTTGATGCGGACCTTGAGGGTTTCCTTACCGGCGGTTAGTTCTGCAGGGATGGCGTAGCTTTCCTCGATGAAGGTATCGGGGGCTTGGTTGCGAATCTCGACTTGGCCGATTTCCTGGCCGTCAATTAGGAAAGTCGCAGCTTTACTCCATTCACCGCCAAAGAAGGTAGCAGCCAATTCGAGTGGCTGGTCGCTGTTGACTTTGAGCGTGTATTCAAACCATTGGGATGTTTCGCGGTAGCGTTTGCCCAAAAGAGCTCCGGTGCGGGTCTCTTCCCCAACGTAGTCGTGTTCGACCTCGGATTGTTGTTCTCCGGGGGCGATGCTGTCGATGGTACGTTCGGCCAGGGCGAGTCGGATCGCCTCCGAGGCTGCGACTTCTTTTTGCAAGGCAGCGTATTCGTCTTCCCCCACCAGGCGCCAGTAGGCTGTGTAGCGCGTTTCGTGTAGGCCGTTGAAGGGCTCTAGGATGATCGGTTCTTCTGGGGCAGGCTTAACGTTTCCAGTCAATTCGAAGTGGAGCGGTTGTCCGTCCACTGGCTTTAGCCGATTTTCCGGATCGATGGAATCGCCGACCAGCATTGGCTCTCGGTCTAGGGGACGGTAGGGGCCTGGAGCGATGTGTTCCATGCGGCCAGATCCGGCAAAGAGGCCTGGAGTATCGTCACTGCCATCGTTCGCAGCCAAGACGAGAGGACCATAGCGGAAGGAGTAGAATTCCGATCCATCGGGGAGTTGCTCCGCCTGTAGTTTCATGGGAAGCTCGACGTTTAGGGTGTCGCCCGCCTTCCACTTACGGGTGATGGCGGCGTAGCCGTCTTTGTCGATTTTGACCTTGGTAGGTTTTCCGTTCAGTTTGATGGAGAATTCTTCTGTCGTCCATGATGGGCGACGAATCTTGATGCTAAGCTTTTGAGCAGGCGCTTGTTTGATGCTTAGTTGGGTGGACGGCGTTTCGGGGAAGCTATTCGTTTGTTCCAGCCGCAAGCCCTGTTTCTCCCAAGTGAGTGAACTCGGGATGAAAAGGTTTACGAACAGATCCTGATCGTCGTGAGCGTATATGAATTCCGAATACCTTCCTGGGTTTTCGATACCAGAGCCCACGCAGCACCAGAAAGCGTTTTCGGGTACAGAGTAGACACGATAGTGATCTGGACGCATCGGTGTGAAGTAAACCAGACCTCCGGTTTCTGGATGCTGAGCGGATAGGATGTGGTTGTAGAGGGCGCGCTCGTAGTAATCGGTTAGCGTAGAGGACGGTTCCTCTTCGAAGAGAAGGGTCGTGAGGCGTAGCATGTTATGCGTGTTGCACGTTTCCGGCCCTTCGCGTGACTCCATCATGGATGTGAAATCGTCAGCAGGATGAAAGTGCTCTCGCACAGAGTTTCCTCCGATGCTGACGGAGCGGTGGTTTACGACGGTGTCCCAAAAGAACTGGGAGGCTTGGTGCATGGTTTCGTCGTGAGCGGCGAGGGCTATGCGTTGAAACCCGATGACCTTTGGGATTTGGGTATTGGCGTGAAAACCGGTGAGCTTGTCCTCGCCTTCCAGAAGCGGATCTAGGATCTCCTTGTCGCTGAAGCGGTAGGCCAACTTTAGGTAACGTTCGTCGCCAAGCTTCTGATACAGGTCGGCGAAGATCTCGTTCATGCCACCATGCTCCGCGTAGAGCATTTTTTGCATCTGCTCATCGGTAAGCTTGGAGGTGGCCTCGACGGTCCAGTCCGCTAGGGAGATGAGAATGTCCTTCGCCTTCTCGCTTCCGGCGACGAGCCAAGCATCTTTGAGACCGGCGTAGGTTTTGTGGAGATTGTACCAAGGTACCCAAGCTCCGTTGAGGGCGAAGCGGTCCACTTCGATTTCTCCAGCCTCAAGCTTGGCGATGAATCCTTTTGAATTCGGGACTCCTCCTACGTAGCCGGTGCCGATGGCTTCCTGGCATCGAGCCAGCTCATCGAGCATGTAGTCCAATCGCTTGGGGATTTCGGGATTGTTGCTGGCAATCGACAGTGTGGAGAGGGCAGATAAAAAGTGTCCTGCGGAATGTCCGTCTAAGCCTGAGCTTTCCCAGTTTCCGTATTTCTCCGCTTTGGGTTCTAGGCCCGCGGAAATAAGAAAAGGTGCGAGCAGGCGATCGGGATCGTGAGCCAGAACGTAGTCGACGTCGATTTTCACCGATTCTAGGAATGGGCTTTCGAGAAGCCGCACGTCTTTTGGTTGAAAGAGTTCCACTGTCTGGGCTTTTATCATGGGGGTGGCAAGTAGGCAAAGTGCTGTGAGGGTGCGTAACATGTTGTCTTAGGGCTGGGTGTTGTCGGCGTGTTTTTGGGGGACTCGATTCGTAATGTGATGGTCCGTTTCTAAGTACGTTCCTTGGATTTGACAAAAAAAATGCCTGCCGCAGCTGCGACAGGCATTCGTAAAACTTCGTTGGGGCGAGTCTTAAGGAAGCAGGTCGGCGACCATTGCTTTCTCTTCTTTAAGCTCGTTCTCAGTTGCGACGACCTTCTCCTTACTGAACGCGTTGAGTTCAATGCCTTCTACCACGGAGAGCTTTTCGCCGTCGCTCTTCATTGGGTAGGAATACATGAGGCCTGGCTCGATGCCGTATTCGCCTTGGGAGCAGATCGCTACGCTGAACACGTCGTCAGAAGGAGTCTTGCGGACGATGTTGGCTACGGTATCGATCGCGGCGTTCGCTGCCGATGCGGCGGAAGAAAGGCCGCGAGCCTTGATGATGGCCGCCCCGCGCTGTTGGACGGTTGGGATGAAGTCGTCCTTGTACCAGGCTTCGTCAGTGATGACGTCGGTAGCCGCTTTTCCGCCGATGGTGGCGTCAAAGTAGTTCGGGTACATGGTAGAGGAGTGGTTGCCCCAGATGGCGAGATTCTTAACCTCGGTAGTGTCTACTCCTGCCTTGATGGCGAGCTGAGTCTTGGCACGGTTTTCGTCGAGCTTGGTCATGGCGAACCAGCGATCCTTAGGGATGTCTGGAGCGTTGTTCATGGCGATCAAGCAGTTCGTGTTACAAGGGTTTCCGACTACGAGAGTGCGGATATCCGAGGCGGCGTTCTCTTGGATCGCTTTGCCTTGGGAAGTGAAGATCTTTCCGTTGATTCCGAGAAGGTCCTTACGCTCCATACCCGCTTTGCGAGGTACGGAACCGACGAGCATGGCCCAGCTCGCATTGTTGAAACCTTCGGCGAGATCACAGGTCGGGACGATGCCTTTGAGGAGTGGGAACGCGCAGTCTTGCAGTTCCATCACAACGCCTTCGAGGGCGCCCATGGCAGGCTCGATCTCGATGAGACGCAGGACCACTGGCTGGTCTGGCCCGAGTAATTGTCCTGACGCGATGCGTACCAGGAGGGAGTATCCAATTTGTCCGGCGGCGCCGGTAACGGCCACGTGTACTGGGTTTTTCATAGCTCCTCCAAACTAGTTGGAGATGTTATGAAAGCGAATCAAATAAACAAGCAGTGCTAATAATTAGCACTACCTTTTCAGGGTGATTAGAAAAACTTACAAAAGTGTAAGTTATGCATTAGAGGTCGTTGCGAAGCGTGCTCCAAGTTTCTCGTAAGCGGAGAGGATGCTTGCCTCTGTGGTAGCCCAGTCGATGCAGGCGTCGGTGATCGATACGCCGTAAGCGAGTGACTCCTTAGGGGCAGGGAACTTTTGGTTTCCTGGACCCAGGTTACTCTCGATCATTACGCCGATCAGAGAATCGTTCCCTCGTTCGATTTGGCTGACGACATCTTCAAAGACGACGGGTTGGCGTTCGTGGTCCTTGTTGCTGTTGCCATGGCTGCAATCGACCATGATGGCAGGAATGAGGCCTGCTTTCTTGAGGTCGGCTTCTGTCTTCTCGACGTATTGCTCCTCGTAGTTGGGCCCAGCGCTTCCGCCACGCAGTACGACGTGGCAGTTAGGATTGCCGCGAGTGGTGACTGCGGAAGCTTGACCGTCGGTATTGATGCCGAGGAATGTCTGTGAACCGCTGGCCGCCTTGATGGCGTTGACCGCGACTCCGACCGTACCGTCCATCCCATTTTTGAATCCAAGTGGCATGGAGAGGCCTGAGGCCATTTGGCGGTGGGTTTGCGATTCGGTGGTTCTCGCTCCGATAGCGGCCCAAGATACTAGGTCCGCAATGTATTGAGGTGTGATCGGGTCCAGCAGCTCGGTGGCGGTCGGGAGGCCAAGGTCGATTATCTGGCGCAGGAACTGGCGGGCGACGCGAAGGCCCTTGCGGATGTTTTCGCTGCCATCCAGGTCGGGGTCCATGATAAGCCCCTTCCATCCAAGAGAAGTGCGAGGCTTTTCGAAGTAGACGCGCATCACCAAATAGATGCGGTCCTTAACCTTTTCGCTCAGGGCGGCGAGGCGTTTTGCATACTCCAGTCCGGCGGCGGTATCGTGGATTGAGCAAGGGCCGATTACCACGAGGAGGCGTTTGTCTCCGCCGAAGATGATTTCATGGATTTCCTCTCGAGACTTGGAAATGAATTCCGCTTGCTCTTCCGATTTGTCATACTCCGAAATGAGTTGAGATGGGGTAGGGAGAGCCACGGTTTGAGTGACGTTTATGTCGGAGGTGTTTTTCACGGCGTGCGTTATTGGGTGAGCCCAACGGAAATTTCAAATGCGAATTCCCTCTATTCCTACGGAAATTCTCGAAGAGTGGGCAAAAATCAGGCGGATCGCCTACCCCTAAGCGATCCGCCATTCGTTTTCTTAGTTACCCCAAATTCTCGCTAAGCGAGAAAGTGATTGTTGATCTGAGGGCCTTGATGTTTTAATTCTTACAAGTGTCAACCATAAATAAAACAACTAGTTTAGCTCCTCGGGAATAAGCCCAACTGATTCATTAAATGCCTTACAGCCCCTATACTCCCGCTTGTGTAATCGAAGTTTCCGGACCGGATGCCGGCGAATTTCTGCAAGGTCAATTTTCCAACGATCTGTCCTCTCTGGAGACTGGCGAAATGTCCTATGGCCTCTGGCTGGATCGAAAGGGAAAGATCGTAGCCGACAGCTTTGTCCTCCGTAGAAAAGAAGAAGAGTATTTGCTAGTAAGCTACTATTGCCCGGAGGCACTGGTTTACGAGCGCCTTGATAGCTATTTGATTATGGAGGACGCGGAGCTCAGGAGACGGACCTCCAGTGTCTCGGCCTATTGCTTGCTCGGGCTGGAAGACTCTTTTGAGCTACCGGACGGATTGCCCCTGCCGGCTGATGGCAAATTTGTGGAATCTCAGGGATTGATCGTTTTTGCAGGAAGGCGCGGAGAAGGCCGCAACTTCGAGATGCTCGCTCTCGATGAGGATTCCTCCGCGGCAGCGGCAGCGTTTGTCGATTCTCTCGAATGGGAAAGGGTGGAGGATGCCGAGCTGAAAGCCTTAGCGGTGCGTTCCAAATGTCCTGAGATCGGGCGTGGTTTTGGGAGCTCTGACTTGCCGCAAGAATTGGGACTGGAGAGAGAGGCAGTTTCTTTTAAAAAGGGCTGCTATCTTGGCCAAGAAGTTATGGCTCGTCTCAATGCGATGGGGCGAGTTCGCAAAACGCTGGCTCTTTTGCGGATTGAGTTTGAGGAGGGAGCGGAAGCGCTTGTTTTGCCGATCGACCTGATTGACGGGGCTGGGAAGAAACAGGGCCAAGTGCGTTCGATTTCTGGAGATTTGGGGCTGGCGATTGTCAATCTAGGTTTCGATGGCGATATGCTGAATGGAGCCGGAGCGAGCTTCCAGCTCCTAAGAGGAAGTGAGGAAGCGGACTTATGACGGAACGTGAGCAGGTGGCGGCGTTGCTCGAAAAGATGGGTGCCGATGCGAAGCAGGCCGAGGTGATGGCTGGGCAACTTCTTAAGCGATCGGAGCAGATCGCGGTTGAAAGGGGCATCGATCGACTAGAGGCATTGACAAAGCTTCTGGAGCTTGTGCGCTCTGGGCGAGCGGGGGAATCTCCTGAAGATCTTGGTAATTAGGGGGTTTTGCGGCTTAAATTTGCCTTTGTGTGCACGTTTTGTTTTGACCGTCCCTCTCTGAGCGATTCAGTAATCTCTCGAATCTGTTTCTCAGACTTACCCTAACATCGTTATTAATTACTCCGCATATGAATAAATCTGAACTTATTGCCGAAATCCAAAAGAACCTAGGCGACTCATCCAAGGCAGAAGCCGAGAAGGCACTTAGCGCTGTTTTGGCTTCGGTAAAGACTGCTGTTAAGAAGGCAGCCAAGGAAGTTAAGCTTCGCGACAAGGACTCCAAGGATGCGGTAGCTATTCAGCTCGTAGGTTTTGGTACTTTCTCGGTCGGCAAGCGTTCCGCTCGTACGGGCATCAACCCGCTGACCAAGGAGCCTCTCAAGATCAAGGCTAGCAAGAACGTGAAGTTCAAGGCTGGCGCTGGTTTGAAAGAAGTTCTCTAAAAGACCTGATAAACTTTCAAAATTGCCTGCAGCTCTCGAGTTGCAGGTTTTTTTGTGCCTACATTCCGGATACGTTCAAGTTCTATTGGAAAAGCTGTTCGAATTGAGCGAAGTATTGTCGCACCTCGGTTTCCAAAAAAAGCGAAAACAAGAGCGCTCCTCCTGCCAGCATTGGACCGAAAGGAATGTGGTTTTCCTCCTCGGCCTGTTCTTCTGTATCCGAATTCTCATTTTCCGGAACAACTGGAGACTTCTTTTTGAAAGGAAGCCAGAGCAGAAGACCGATGCATCCGAGTAGCGCACCTCCAAAAATGGAGAAGATGGCTCCCTGCCAACCTAGGAAAGCGCCGATGCCGCCCATCAGCTTAACATCGCCGAATCCCATCGCTTCTTTTTGCAGCACCGTCTCTGCTAGTAGAGCTATCCATAGGATCGTTCCGGAGCCAATCAAGATTCCCAGCATAGACTGAAATGCAGAATTTATCGCGGCCTGAGCGAATTCGGATCTGTCGAAATTATGTAGTTCCGGGACTAATACGGAAATTGCAAAGCCCGTGATTGCTAGCCCAATGGAAAAGCGATCCGGGATTTCCATATGGTCTAGGTCAATAAAGCTAGCGCACACCAGCATGGAAATAAGTACCAAGATGCAAAGTGCCTTGAGGGGACTGTGTTCGAGCCAGGCGAATAGAAAAAGAAAACCAGTGAGTGCCTCGATGGCTGGGTACCTAAAGCTATACTTCGATTTGCAGCAACGGGCTTTCCCGCCGAGGATAAACCAGCTAAGGATGGGGATGTTGTCGAACCACTTAATGGCTTGCCCGCAGGCGCAGGTAGAACCCGGCGTGACGATCGATCTGTTTGCCGGTATTCGGTAGATGCATACGTTCAGAAAACTACCAACAATGGCTCCGAAGACGAAGGCGAACGAGCTTAGGAACCACGGTATTTCGCTTTCTAGGAATTCGATCGTCTGCATTCGGAGTTGGTTAGTGTTTCGCGAGGGCGGCTTCAGCAGCCTCCTGCATAATCTCGGAAGGGGCATCCTGTCCGGTCCAAATGCTGAGCGCCTTTGCTCCTTGATGAACGAGCATGCCTAGCCCATTTGCGGTGGTCCCCCCTTTGAGGCGAACAATCTCCATCAATTTGGTAGTAGGCGGATTATAGATCATATCGAAGCAGTACGCGTTTTCTGGTATCTTGCTCTCGGGTATCGGCGTAGGATCGTCTGGCTTGAGGCCCAGCGAGGTGGCGTTAACGAGAAGGCAGTCTGAGTGGAGCTCGTCGATCGATTGGGGTGAAAGGGACCTGAGTTCGACTCCAGACTTTTCAGCGAGCGGCCTCAGTTCGTTGACTAGTTTTCCTAGCCGCTCCTGATTCCTGTTTACGATGGTTAGCGTAGCGCATCCGTAGTGTATGGCCTGTATGGCAGCAGCCCTGGCCGCGCCTCCGGCTCCCAAGAGAACGAAATCTGAATGGGCGATCTCTTTGGATAGGGAGATTTTTATGCCTTGGGCCAGTCCGTAGCCATCCGTATTGAACCCTTTCCAACCGTTTTCCGTCTTTTGAAGGGTATTCACGGCGCCAATTGTTTTTGCCAGGGGATCTATTTCCGCTGTCGCAGGAACTGCTATTTCCTTGTGGGGAACGGTTAGGTTTAGCCCAAGAAAGCCTTTCTCCCGAAAAATAGGAAGGCTCTCGATTAGGAGCTCCGCGGGTATTTCAAAACGAAAGTATTTCCAATTGCTAAAACGCTCATCCTTCTCCGCCAGCTTAGCGATCGCAGCGTTGTGCATCTGAGGACTGATGGAGTGGCGGACTGGATTGCCAATCACTGCGAGAGACGGGCCTGATCGGGACCAATCAGTCAAATTTTCCAAGGTGTAAGTGATATCGGCTGAGGTGTCGGGCATCTCGGATATCGTTAATTATCAAGCACCTCTGGCGAGCTCTTTTTTAAGCCTAGGCTCTTGGCTGCTTGGTATGGGCGTCTTGGAATTCTTGCACGAAGCTAGTGAAGAGGCGGGACATGTTCTCGTCACCCTTGGTCGAATAGTGATTCGCCAGGTTTCGGCAGCAGCGGGTTAGCACTTCGCGAATCGGGGCTGGGGCTAGATTTCCAATCTGAGCAGAAGAAAGGTAACCAGAAGAGTAGTCGAGAAGTTGACCGGGAGCGATAAAGCGCCCTCGTTTAAAAGGGTCTATGTAAAAAGGAAGATCCTCTTCGAATGAGCCTACTAGAAAGTGTCCGGGGTAGGCGATTGGATCTAGGTCAGCTCCCAGTCGCTGAGCCACTAGGAGGTAGAGGATGGATAGGGAAATAGGTAGGCCGCGTTTGGTTGCTAAAACACGATTCAGAAAACTGTTCTCCGGGTTTTCGTAGTCTTCCACGTTTCCCCTGAATCCTAGTTCGTGGAAAAGGACGCGATTTATCACGACGCAACGCTCCCTTGGCGAAATCGGTTTTGCGATTAGCTCCTTGCAACGTTGGGCTATGGCTTCGATTTGTGAGCAAATGTCGCCGGCTTGCAGGTCTGGGTAGGCGACTCGGCTGAGCATTATCATCCCTGTCTCCAACTCGTAATTCTGAGATCGAATGAACTTTCTGAATTCGGCGGCAGGGTTGGCGTTTATGATCTGTTTTAAGACTCGTTTCGCATGGGCGGCGAGCAGGCGGTTTTCGCCGTTGCCCAGATCTTCCAAAAAATCGCAAGCCTCCGGTCCGAGGCGCGACAGTTCGGTGATCAAAGCCTTTTGGACGAGAGGGCTAGGGTCATCGAGCAGGCTACGAAACGCATCTTTTTTCGCGGCTGTCAGGTCTACGGATTGCACGGTAAGAAGGTTGAAGGGCGCGCTGCGCGATGGCAACAAGCTTAGGGCAGAAAAGGACCTTTCCGCCATGCCTCTTGGTTTTTTCCATCTGTTTGCGTTTTGTTAAAAATCATAAAAATCGTTTGATCCAATTTAAGTTAAGGTCGTAGACGGCGATACACGATGCGGGAAGAGATATTCTTCCGACAGAAAGGATTCTGATAACACACCACGAGCATGGAACAGCTCTATCCAAGAAACATTTTAGAAAGGCACTATCCGGTACTGCGTGAACAGCGGGAAAGGGAAGAGCGTGCCGAGGAGGCAGAGCCGGAAGCTGATCCGAGCGATACCTACTATTTTCTAGGTTCGAGGGAGGTTGCTTTGCACGAGAATGAGCCGGTTTCAAGCGGCCCTATCGGTAGCAATCTGAATACGATCGCCTAGTTCTGCTCTTCTGAGGACGTCCTCTTTTCGAGTCCTGCCTGAACGGTTTGGATGATATCGCTTGCGGTAAAGGGTTTGGCAATGAAGCCAGAGATCACCCGCTCACCTAGGCGCTCGCGAATTTCGGCTCCGAAAATGCCGCTCATCGCAAAGACGGTTAGGTCAGGAGAGGTTGTGCGCAATTTGTCGTACAAATCTTCTCCGTAACTATCTTCGAGATTCATATCGAGCAGGCAGCCGGCGATGCTTTGCTTGTTCTCTTCCAAAACCTCGAGTGCTGAACGTGCGTTTGAGGCTTCAAGGGTTTGTATATCGATGCTTTCGAGGATGGCTTTCAGGACCGCTCGGATCCCGTCTTCATCATCGATTATCAGTATCTTTCCCTTTTCCTCCTCAGGCATGAGACTGTTTTTTCGGTCTATCTGGCAACGAGTAAAGCTTTAGTATGCGAAAGTGGTACAATTGCCTAAGTTCAAGTCTTCAAAGACCTGTGTCGTAGCCAACGCTTGAATACGCTTTTCTAGGCTATGCAGTCTAAAAGTTGCTTTCCCAATCCAGGCCCAGACTTGAAACTGAGTTTGCCTTCCGGAATTCGCCCGTAAAAGTGGTCGCAAGTGAACTTGCCGCGCAAAAAAGTCAGCCTCATCCTACTCGCTCTTGTGGGCCTCCTGATTGTCTCTCTCTTGGTTTGGCGGTATCGAGAGTACATCAGTCGCGAGAGCCTTATGCAGGTAATCGAGCATTTCGCCGCCATGGGGCCGTGGGCTTACTTTGGGCTTATGGCTGTTCTGCCTTTGTTTTGGTTTCCGCTGTCGCCATTTCTACTTTTCGCCCCCGCTTTTGGGTTGAAAATAGCCATTCTGGGTTCCCTCTGTGCCCTGACGGCCAACATGATCGTATCGTGGCTTGTATCAGGAAAGTGGTTCCGCCCCGTGTTCGTGCGTTTGGTTGCTCGATTCGGATACTCTATACCCGAGTTCTCGGAGAGAAGGATGTTGGGTATCGCTCTCATGTTGAGACTGACGCCCGGGGTTCCATTCGCTTTGCAGAACTATTTGCTGGGATTGGCTCAAATGCCCTTTGGCAGATATCTCTTGGCATCCTTACCGATCATTTGGACGGTCTCGGCTAGTTTTATCGTGCTAGGAGAATCGCTCATGACAGGAAACCTTAAATTAGCGGTGGCAGGTGTTGGATTGGCGATCGCCATTGCCATTTTGCTTCGCTTCTTGAGGGGGCGGTTGCAGGCCAAATCGATTGCGGAGGGCTCGAATAATGGGGCTTGAGGATCTGTTTGATGATTTTCCGCGAGTTAGCGTGAGCCAATATACCAAGGGCATCAAAAAGCTCTTGGAGGGTGGGATGCCTCCCAGTTGGGTGATAGGTGAGGTATCAAATCTACGAAGCCAGGCCTCAGGCCATTTGTATTTCTCGATCAAGGACGCGGGTTCTCAACTGCCTGCAGTCATGTTTCGCGGCCAAGCAGCTCGACTCCGCTTTGTTCCTCGGGATGGAATGCAAGTATCGGCTTTTGGGGAGCTGAGCGTTTACGAGCCTCATGGCCGCTATCAGCTAGTGGTTAGAGAACTCGAAGAAAATGGAGAAGGGCGGCTTTACAAGGAGTTTGAGCGCCTCAAGGCGAAGCTCTCTGCAGAAGGGATTTTCGACAAGCAACGGAAACGTCCGCTTCCGAAGTTACCGATGCGGGTGGCTATCGTTACCTCTCCCAGTGGCGCGGCTTTGCAGGATTTTATTCAGATTTTGAAGCGGCGTTCTTGGTTGGGGCGTTTACAGATTTTTCCGGTTAGTGTGCAAGGCGTTCGGGCTGCCGAAGAAATTGAAACAGCGATCCGATATATCAATGAGTTGGGCGACAGCGACCTCATCGTTGTTTCGCGAGGTGGAGGAAGTCTCGAGGATTTGTGGTGTTTCAATGAAGAACGCGTCGCTCGGGCTGTATCGAGTAGTTCGATACCTGTTGTTTCGGGTGTTGGTCACGAGATCGATTTTACCTTGTCTGATTTCGCTGCCGATATCCGAGCGGAAACCCCGTCGGGCGCTGCCGAGATGATAAGCAGTGGTTTGATGGAGACCCTAGATCGCCTCGAACTCGCTCGTTCAGATTTAAGCGAATTAGCGGAAGAGCGACTGCTTGAGCTCAAAGATGAATTGAAAAGCATGGGCAGGGAGTTGCGTGCTGTTTCTCCTCGTTCGTCTTTGGAGCGGGCTTTTCTTAAACTTGATGAAGTGGGTACCCGCTTCGAGGCGGCTTTCCGCGCTTCCCTTTTTGATCGCAGAGCGGTTTTAACAGCGCTTGATCGTCGATTTTCTCAGCAAAATCCCTCCCAGCTTATCGCCTCTACGCGAGAGCGATTGGATCGCTTCGGTCGGCAAATGGAGAAATGTTTGGCGGAGCGAACGGTTGCCTTACGAGGCAGGCTTGATGTCGCAAAAGCCAAGCTTCAGGCCTTGAGCCCCAGCGGGACACTGAAGCGTGGATACGCTATCCTCGAAGATGAGAACGGTAGCGTTCTCACGCAAAGTCGCTTCGTTAAGAAGGGAAGCGAGCTTCGTGCGACCCTGAGCGATGGAGTATTGCAACTCAAGGTCGAGGGTCGTTCGAGTGACCCTAAGTCTAACGGCTAGGCCGCGTCCAAAATCGCAGTCAAGACTTGGCTCGCCAAGTGAATGTTGGAAACCTTCAGGATCAGTTTGGAACCGCCTCCTTCTTCATCCACGCTTGCGTACATGTAGTCTATATTGATGCCGCTTTGGGAAAACGCTTTGGTCAAAAATGCCAGCTTGCCTTTGCTGTCTTGAAGCCGGATGGAAAGCACGTCGTCCGTCTGGACCGAGTAGCCAGCCTCCACGAGCGCTGTTCTCGCGGTTTCGTGATCGTTGGCGACAAAGCGAAAGCTTCCGCTGGAATGCCCTTCATTCACGGTGATCGCGTTTAGGCTTATATCGTGTTCAGCAAGTTTGTCACTCAAGGTCGCGATGGCTCCAGGAGTATTTTCAACGTTTACGCTCAACTGGGTTTTGATCTCGAAGTTAATCATTTCAGGTATTCGGGAATCAGGTCTTTGGGTGTTTGGGAGAAAGAAAAAACCGGAGCGATTTGCTCCGGTTTGAAAAACGTATTCTGAAAATTAAGTTTCAGTCAAGTTAGGAGCTAAAGAGGGATTCTCGGCGTTTGAAATATCGCACCACGCGGTCGTGCTTCACCAAGCTTTGAAGCTGTGGTCGGGCAAATCTTTCATTTGCGGCACTTGCGAGGTCACCCCCAGGTCCTGGGATAAGGACGCGGAGAGGGGGGTTCAGCATTCCGGTCTTCTTGATTTTGAGGTCGTTCATTTGAGGTTCTTTAAGTAAGGTTATGACAGTAGTAGGTAAAATAGGTTCTGTAAATAGTTACCCGCGTCTAATCTTCTAAATCGGCGCGATTGAAACGATTTTGACCATTATGCTTACCAGAAATTTAGGAGTAAGTAGATATGCTTAGCTTGACTCGCTTCCGTTTTGGCGCGATCAAGGCGTACCCCTAAGATGAATTTGAACCACATCCCCCTCGCTTTTCTCCTCCAGGTTATGGTTTTCGGATCGCTTTGCGGCTGCGCGAGCAGTTCCCATTCTGCGAGTTCGAGATTTCCCGTTCCCAACGCTAGTGCGATGAAGAACGCGGAGGAGGGCACTGTTGTCATGGTTCGTAAAGTCCGCATAGATGGAGTCGCTACGAACATGGGAATGATTGTCGGAGCGGGAATTGGCGGAGCAGTTGGTTCAGTGGCAGTGCCGGTGGAAACTCAGACCACAGTCCAGCAAACGGGACCAGACACTATCTCGATCAACTCCAGTTCAAACGTAAATGAGAACAGGGCCGCGATGGCGGTCGGTACAGCAGTTGGTTCAGTGGTAGGGCGAAAGGTGGAGAAAGCCCTCACTGCGAAACTTGCTCAGGAAATAACGATCGCTATGGATGGCGGTGAAACTATTTCGGTCGTTCAGGAATACGAAGAGCCCGGCTTTTACGAAAACGAGCGGGTGAAAATCCTTACGGGCCGCATGGGCGAAAGTGTTGTTTATCATGCCAACTACGATCCGAATGCAGATCCCGAGACTAACGCTTATCTAATCCCGGAGGATGAAGAGTTGGAAGGTGATTTCGAACCGGTAAGTTGGTAGTTTTATTTGTCGTTTCCGGCATCACCAAGTTGGTGAATCCGTTTGCTAGGCGGCCGCGTATTGGTCGTTGATGGACAACTACAATGTTTCAGCAATACGTCTTGCAGGACGTTTGCTTCTCGGCTCGATGCTCATCCTTTTTTTGCAAGGTTGCGCTTCGAATGCCTATGAAACGGTTCCTCGCTCTACCTCTGGAAAAATTCAACAAGTCGATAGTGGCACGGTCGTAGCGACTCGCACTGTCGTAATCGAGGGGGAAGCAACCTATGTGGGTCGATCCAGTGGAGCTATCATAGGTTCCGCGGTTGGACAGACAGCGGGTGAAGGTTCAGGCCGAACCCTGGCTGCGGCTGGTGGAGCTGTAGTAGGCGGAATCGTAGGAGGAATGGTGGAGAAGGAGATGACTAAAAAAGTCGCTCAAGAAGTGACGGTGAGCCTCGATGATGGCGGTACCGTGGTTGTGGTTCAAGAGCGCAAGGATGTGGGCTTCGTAGAAGGAGATCGCGTGAGCGTAACCCAAACCCGAACGGGTGAAGCGCATGTTTCCCATGCTCATTACCAGAGCGATGGAATCTACTGATCTATAAAACATACCCTCCCGAGAAGTGAGAATTCGGCGGAGACTGCGATGAGCGGTCTCCGCTTTTTTCTTTAGCCCATAGCCAGCTGCGCAAAGCTGTTTCCGATATGCCTGACCCAAATAAGATTTCTCTTAACGATCTAGCCCGCAGCCGATCGCCCTATCTTTTGCAGCATGCGGATAATCCGGTGCAATGGCGGGAGTGGGGAGAGGCGGCCTTCGCGGAGGCTCGAAGAAGGGATGTTCCGATTTTCTTATCGGTAGGCTACTCAACCTGTCATTGGTGCCATGTCATGGCTCACGAGAGTTTTGAAGACGCAGAGATTGCCCAAACGTTAAACGAACTATTCGTAAACGTTAAGGTCGACCGGGAAGAGCGACCCGATGTCGACCGGATCTACATGTCCTACGTTCAGGCGACTGCGGGGCAAGGAGGATGGCCCATGAGCGTTTGGCTGACTCCAGATTTGAAACCGTTTTATGGAGGGACGTATTTTCCACCAACGGACAACTACGGTCGCGTCGGATTTACAACGCTCATCGATCGGATCGGAACCTTGTGGAGCGAGGACAAGGCAACTCTGTTAGGCTACGGGGAAAAAAGCCGCGAGCTCTTGCAAGAAAATGCCGGTCATCACCAATTGGAAGGGATAGCCGAGGCCGGGGACGCGATCGAAATGTGTCTAGAGGAGTTGAATACGGACTTCGATGAAGAATGGGGTGGTTTTGGTAGAGCCCCAAAGTTTCCGATGCCTGGCTATTTTAATATTCTCTTGGAGAAGTCGGCTCGACGCTCGAAAACGAAATGGTTAAATTTGATAACGAGTTCTTTAGACAAAATCTTGGATGGAGGGATTTGGGATCATGTGGGCGGAGGATTGCATCGGTATTCGGTGGATCAATACTGGCATGTGCCGCACTTCGAAAAAATGCTTTATGATCAGGGCCAAATGTCAGGCGTTCTTGCGGAAGCCTTTCGGATTTCAGGCTCTGCTCGATACGCCAAGGCCGCTTGTCAGATTATCGATTACGTATCACGCGATTTAAGAGGGGAGCTCGGTCAGCTCTTCGCGGCTGAGGATGCGGATAGCTCTCTGCCAGAGGACCCCACTCGACACGGGGAGGGCGCGTTTTATGTCTGGACGAAGCAGGAAATCGAATCTCTTTTAGGATCCGATTTTGAACTGTTCGCTGAGGCTTTTTATATTAAGTCAGAAGGCAATGCTCGCCCTGAATCGGATCCTCACGGGGAATTGACGGGAATGAACACGCTTATGCGGATTCGTGGCGACAAGGGGCTAGCGGCTCGGTTTGGCAAAACGGAATCTGAAGTGGCTCGTGTTATCGAGGCAGGTCTAAAAAAACTTTTCGATAAGAGGATCAAGCGGCCTCGCCCGCTTTTGGATGACAAGACTCTGCTGTCATGGAGTTCCTTGATGATCTCGGGAGCTTGCAAGGTATATCAAAGATGCGGATACGAACCGGCGTTGGAATTAGCGACCGATGCAGCAGAGTTTTTACTCGCGTCGATGCGGGAGGAGGCGACTGGTAGCCTTGCACGAGCTTTTCGAAATGGTCGCGGAAATCAGAACGGGTTCGCGGAGGACTACGCAGCGTTTGCCTGCGCTTGTTTGGATCTTTACGAAAGCACGTCGGAGGTCAAATGGCTCCAAATGGGACGCGAGCTTCTTGAAGAGTTGGAACACCGTTTCTTGGATCACAAGAGGGGTGGATATTTCGCCACGGAATCAGGAGACGAGAATTTGTTGGTTAGGCTGCGGGACGATTACGACGGATCAGAGCCAGCGGCCAGTTCTCTCGCAGCCATGGCGCAGCTGAAGTTTGCGAGTTTGCTAGATGATGATGAGTTCAGAGAGCGTGGTAGGCGAACAGTGGAGGCATTTGGCTTCCAGTGGAAACGAGCCCCGCGAGCTATGCCTCAAATGCTTGTAGCGGCCTCGCGATTCCTCGATTCGGATCAGCAGATTGTTTTGATAGGAGAGCGCGGCACCGACTCGTGGCAAAGCTTCACTTCGACGATTCACCGACATCGGGATATAGGCAGTGCGTTTGTCGCTCTAGATAGAAGGGAAGGGATTCCAAGTATCCTTAGTGGCAACTCGAAGCTAGCACCGATGTTGGAGAGTGTTTCGGAAGGTGGAGCCAAGGTTTTTATTTGTGAAGACTTTGCATGCAAAGAGCCCGTTGAAACCGTAGAGGCTGTGGAAAAAATCCTGTGTTGATATGGCCTTAAAAATTGGAACAAAAGCACCCGAATTCGAACTTCCCTCCACAAGTGGAGATACCTTCGTCTCGCGAGAAATGCATGGGAAACGTTGGGTATTGTATTTTTATCCCAAGGACTTCACTCCGGGCTGTACCAAAGAGGCCTGCTCATTTCGAGATGAGTTTGCGGAGTTGAGGCAAACGGACATTCCAGTTTTCGGGGTGAGCCGGGATTCGATCGAGTCGCATTTGCAGTTTAAGGCGAAACATTCCTTGCCATTCGAACTATTAGCCGACGTTTCCGGAGAGGTAGCTAAACTCTATGATGCTCGAATGCCAATTATTGGGGTCACCAAACGCATAACGTATTTGATTGATGGAGACGGTTTCGTTGCTGGCGTGCACGACGAATTGTTTGGGGACAAGTCGCACGTCGCGTCGATGCTGAAAGCGATCAGGTGAAGAAGGCTACGCATTCTTCCAGCCCTCCGGGCCTGTTTCGAAGCAGCCAGTAGTGGCGAAATCTCGAAATCAGCTCCTTGGGTACAGGTAACGGATGCTGTCGGTTGAGGATGGAAATCCCTTTTTCGGCAGCGAAGAGGAGTAGATCGCGAGCG
The DNA here is from genome assembly GCF_014230145.1 of Pelagicoccus albus. Lineage (NCBI taxonomy): Bacteria > Pseudomonadati > Verrucomicrobiota > Opitutia > Puniceicoccales > Pelagicoccaceae > Pelagicoccus > Pelagicoccus albus. The sequence goes on along the minus strand of NZ_JACHVC010000012.1, from coordinate 277,586 downwards.
AGTCCCAATTCGCCATCCACAGCGAGACCTGTTAGGCTCTCCCTAGCGGACTCTAGCTCCAGCAAGTCGAGATCTCCTCGCAGGTTTTCCAAGCTGTCAATTTTGGCGAAGAGAATCTTGTTCAGCCAGCTTCCGTTGTGGAGATATTTCGAGAAACTTCCGGCAATAGCGCTTAGTGCAATAATTGCATCGTATTCAGAAACCGATAACGGATTCGGAATCCTTTGGGATGCCGATTTAAGATCGAGGTCTTCGTTGCTAGCATTCCAACTTCGGGAGGCTGCTTGGAGAATGGCAGGAATACTAAGGAGAGAGCTTTGATGGTGTCCGTTGTCGCCCCAATCTGTTAGCAGGAGTCCTACTGCTCCATGTTGGTACGCGTTGAATGCGGCGGAATCTATGTTTGGCAGCGATGTGTACAGCCTGCCTCCAATGGAGTTCCAAGTCGATGTTCCCGGCACGACGTAGAAATCAACTCCTGCGTTCTTCATCGCCATACATTGCTCCGGAAACGGATGATCAAGCTCGTAACCCCACAGTAGGGCAGTGGTATCCTCTCCTAACTCTGTGGCCAATTGGGGATCATTTATAATGATATCTCCCCAGAATTGCATACGCTTTCCGTATTTGCGCACATTATTTTGGATACGAAGGAGATGGTCTAGGTATACTCTTGTTTTGCCATGATTGTTAACCAACTCTTTGCTAAAACCTTGTCCCAGCTCCCAAGGTTCATCACCACCGACATTGAAGTTTTGAGAGGAGAAGTTTGGCAGTAATTCAGCGAACAGTTCGTCGACGAATTTCGCTGACTCTAGAGTCGGCTTCAGGGTAGAGCCAAATTCCTTCCATCCGGCAATGGGATGCTCAAAACCGTTTGGAGATTCGGCAAGGTGTTGGTACTGGGAATGGCGTAGCCAACGTTCCATATGCCCGAATGAATTTTGGTTGGGAACGAGCTCGATATGACGAGCGGCGCAATAGGCATCTATTTCGCGAATCTCATCCGGTGTTAGGGGAGAGGCATCTTGCCACACGATGCGGTGATTTTGGTAGGCGAAGGTGTGTTCCGTATAGAGCTGCAGCTGGTTGTATTTGAGTGATGCGAGCAGGTCGACCAGTTCGAGCAGGGATTGCATGGAGGGCACCTTGCAGCGGGAAATATCGAGCATGTAGCCCCTTGTCTTTAGATCCGGCCAATCCTCGATTTCGAGGCAGGGAAGTGTGCCTGTATCTGGAGATTGCTGCCTGATTTGATTCAGGGTTGCCTGTGCGTAAAAAGCGGCGGCTTCGTCGTAGGAGGATACTGCGACCTGTTGCTCCGTAATCTTGATGGTGTATCCATTCTTTGGGGCTAAATGAGAAATGGATATCCCGAAGTTGTCAGCCCCGCGATAGAATCCATCGTGCAGGACGATTTTTTTGACGGCGGGAAACAGCAGCATTTTAGCTCGTCAGGGCCGCAACCAAAGCGGGTAGATGCTTGATAGAAGCGAGTTCGTGGAAGTTGTCGTTTTCGTTAGGAGCGGTCGCGACCCTCTCGTGCTCCCAGGTCAAATGATACGGAATATGTACTCCAAGGCCCCCTTGTTCGAGAATCGGTAGAATGTCAGATTTGAGGGAGTTTCCGACCATGAGAAGTTTGGTCGGGTTCAATCCATGCTGACGGAATAGGCGAGCGTAGTCTTCTCGCTTCTTTTCGGATACGACTTCGATGTGTTTGAAGTAGGGAGCTAGGCCCGATTTTGTTATCTTGCGTTCTTGGTCCCTCAGATCGCCCTTTGTTATGAGCATTAGGGGATAATCTTGGCTAAGGGCAGCGATGGTTTCCTCGACTCCTTCTAGTAGCTCGACTGGATGAGCCAGCATATTTTTGCCGAAGTCCAGTATGTTGCGAAGCTCCTCGGCGGAGATGGAGCCCTTTGTCAGCTCAATGGCAGTTTCTATGCTCGAGAGGGTGAAACTCTTTACCCCGTAACCGTAGAGTTCGAGGTTTCGCATTTCCGTTCTAAACAAAGTCCGCTCTACCGTTTCTTCATCATGGTAGGCAGCTAGGAGCTTGCAGTATTTTCGGTGGTGCTCCTCGAAAAGGTTCTCGTTGTGCCAGAGCGTGTCGTCGGCGTCGAAAGCGATTGTGGTGATGCGGCTCATGTCGCGTGCGAGACTTTCACGAAATTTCGCCTGAATGCACGACTAGAATGAGGAATTATACAAAGCTATTAGGTTCCTTCATAAGCGTAAGGAAGCCCTAGAAGAGCTGCGGAGTGCAGGAAACTGTCCTCAGGTTCGCAGTCGATAGCAACCTCGGTATTCTCGAAAGGGTGTTGAAAACTCAAATGAGTCGCGGCGAGCAGCAGTCTTTGGATGTCGAAGTTGGAGCGGGCGAGTTTGTTGGTTTTGTTGCAACCATGACGAACGTCTCCAATGATGGGGTAGCGAATGTGGGCTAGGTGCCTTCTTAGTTGATGACGCCTCCCAGTGTGAGGTTTCAGTTCTAGCAAAGAAAAACGAGAGGTGGCGTATCTTTCGGTCGGATACGGGAGTTCGGAAGCTAAAAGACGCTGGTAGTGGGTGAGGGCTTCTTGGGTTTGCTCGCTCTTTATGTGCCCGTCGAGGTCTTCGTATTTGTTTAGTGGAGAGTCGATCGAACCCGATTCGGGGGTATGTCCACGCACGATAGCATGGTAGCGTTTCTGGACTTTCCGCTCTTGAAAAAGCACCGATAGGCGGGTGCCCGCCTCTTGGTCCAGGCCAAAAAGTAGTATGCCTGAGGTAGGACGATCAATTCGATGGGCGGGATAAACCATTTGGCCAATCTGATCTCTTAGGACCTGTATCGCAAAACGCGTTTCGCGACGATCGATGGGGCTTCGGTGCACGAGTAATCCAGAAGGCTTGTGAATAGCGATGTATCGATCGTCGCGATACAGAATATCAAGAGACGGTATGGACTCGGCTTCTAGCATGGGGAACTAGGATCGGATTGAAATTTGAATATTACAAAAGGAAAAGCCCGCATCCTCGGATGCGGGCCAGCTCATAACCTTATATCTGACTGTCTTATACCATACTAAATTTCTGAAATGCTTACGCCACCGCCGCTAGTGGATAGCTGAACGAGGGGGCCGTCGCCGTTAACCCTGCCTTCGATCGACCTCTTGTTCATGGTACCCTCAAAGGCTCCTCCGTGCCTGAAAGATACGTTTCCTCCATTGGATTTCGCTTCCAGCGTAAATCCTTGATCACGGGGAAGTTCGATTTTCACACTTCCTCCTGAGGTAGAGAGGCTCGCTGGAGCTTGGGTTCCTTGTTCTAAAACTGCGGATACGCTTCCGCCGGAGGTCTTTAGGGTTACGGGCTTCTGTGGGGCTGTGTTTAGGTGGACCTTGATGCTTCCCCCCGAGGTGCGGGCGTCGAGTCCTGCCACTTCACCCTCTACGTTGATGCTGCCACCTGCAGTGCGAAGCGTGACTAGACCTGTTACTGATTCGACGCGAATACTTCCTCCTGAAGTGCGCGCATCTGTATCTCCGTTGACGTTTTCGATTCTGATGCTACCGCCAGCAGTTCGAAGCTTAATGGGGGCGTTCATATCTTCGGCGCTCAGGTTGCCGCCGGCTGTGTGTATGGCTGCTGGAAGTGAGTTCGGAAGGGTGAGGGTCGCGCTCTTGTAGCCTTTGGATCCTTCGGAAAACCACCCGAATACCCCGCTAGTCTTTTTGTATTCGATCTCAATTACCAGTGTGCTGCCATCCCTGCTAATTGATTTGCTAGCCCTCGAGGGGTCGAAACCTGTAAGTGGTTTTTCAAGCACAAGCTCAAGGTCACTACGTTCTGAACCAACGAGAGCCACGCTTGCTCCTGAAATCGAGAAATCCACTTCTGTGATTCCATCTAGGTCGATGACTTCTATCTCGTCCGCTGCAGAGACAGGGGAGGCGATTAACGTGGCTGCTAAAACGGCTGTGATAGCCGGAAGAAAGGCGTGGGAAAAGAGTGTGTTTAGTTTCATGGGCAAGTCGGTTACTTGCCTATGTATACTCTTCTAGGAGGGATGGGTTACTTGGATTTTCTTTTTTTCCTCAGTTGGACTGAAACCTTGCTACCCGGAAGTCTTGGGAGGTCTTGCGCGGGATTGAGACTAGGTGGGTTCAAGTGAATGATAAGCTTCAGATTTGGACGCCACTTTTTAGGCGGCCAGTACTTGCATCGATCTGAGTCCACTCGAATAAGGTCGTATCCGGACCCTTTTTGAGAACTTTCCAGAGTTGCTTGTCGTCTCGCTTTTGCAGCTCCAGATCTCGAAGACCCTCTTGGTCGCAGCTGAGTAGACGGGTGTAGCCTTTGAACTGCCGCGGACGACCGATTAGTCGAGAATGCTTGCTGCTGTCACCTCGTTCCGCGGGCACCGTTTTTTGCATGGCGAGAAAGCTGTAGGGCAAGGAACGGAGATCGATCTCCATGGTTTGGGAGAATTTAGTCCAAAAACTTTCGGTGAAGGCTTCCACTGGTGGTTTGCCGAAAAAGTGGCACCAGTGGCGGGTATTTTCATCTTCGAGCATTGGGCAGCTGTCGCACCGGCTGCAAGGGGCTAGAATGGAAAACGCATCCCGCAATGCTTCCCGCTGGGCGATGAGCTTTCGGCTAGCGCTGTGGTTGCCAGGTTCCACGAATATAAGTTGTGCTGCTGTACGGAGCTGCTTTGACAGGCTCTGTTGTGCTTCGTAACCGAGTTCACTCACTGCGTGGCTGACTAAGGCCAAGGCGTCGCTTAGCTCGCTGCTTTCGCCTGAAACTGGAGCGGGTGCGATCTTAACCTGAAGTTGCGGGTAGGCTTGACTGATGGTCTTTTGCGCAAAGCGACAGGCTGCCGCGGAGTGGTCCCAAAGGTAGACCTCATCGAAATAGCTGGCCCCGAAAAATTCGAGCACGCGCAAGGTCGCGATCCCTGAGCCACAGCCCCAGTCGAAGATTTTGCGGGAAATTGGAGTAAAGCCTGCCTTTCTGAGTTCAAGTAGGGCGCTATCCCATTTCCAGCCGATGCGTGCGGCGAAGGTGGCATGGTAGTCGGCTAAATCGCTTTCGTTCTGCCAGTAGACGCCAGGTGTGGAGCTGGTTTCGAGGAAGTGGGCTCGAAGCCTCTGTAGCGTATCCCAATTGATTTCCGTATCTTGCATTCTTCGATGGGTTTTCGAATTCCGCAGGAGCATGGGAGTTCGAGCTAAGGTGACAAGCCTTCAGCTACTCAAAGGGCTGCGGTGTTCCATTACAGGATCTAAGGAAAAGGAAGCGCACCTCCCTTAGGGCGGTAGGGATATATCTCGCGGCAAGCTTCCCCATCTACCAGAGAGGAAAGTTCCCTATTTTAAAGTAAGGGGATCTGGAATGCCTGCCGATTGGGGAAATAAGGGGCAATTCTGGGCTAGCCACGAAAAGATTACTCATCAACCAAAGTGTAGCTAGCTTATGAATACGAAGACTTCAGTGGTTTGGAGGTAGCGTTTCCGGTTTCGACTAAGGTCGCCTAGGGAGAAATCCCGGGATGCAGATGAAGGGTTCGATTCCCATCTGTTCAGGCACCAGAAAAAGCGCCGCTAAGGGAACTCCTTGGATGCCCGGTTTGGGGGCAAAAGAAACGCTGTGTAAAAGCGTGATTAATTGAAAATCACGCGTCAAGGCGGACGCGGCATAGACGTTTGGGGCTCTATCGAAAATCAACCAAAAGAACCCATGTCTAAGCAAGCTGTAGCCGGAAATTTAATACGGGAAAGATGCCTAAAGCGTATCGAAAAACTGGATAATAAGAGAGCGAGATGTTCTCTTTTTGATGCCTTCAATAAAGGGTTTGCGAAGCTTGTTGTGACGATACTGTTATCGTTTGTTGCTACTTCACTCTCGGCTAAGTCGCTGCATCTGTCTTGGCTCGACGAGTCCAGCAGGGCGGAAGGTATCCTGGTGGAACGATCTTCTAATGGGGGAGATTACATAGAAGTAGCTGACTTAGATGCTTCGCTCACAGAGTTCTTGGACGAAGATGTTGTCGAGGGTGTTACCTATTCCTACCGGTTAAGAGCATACAACGCGTTTGGGTATTCAGAATATACTGTCAGCATGCAGGGAGAGATTTATGCTGACTCTGTCGATTCGGACGGAACGGGAATCAATTTCGGGAATCCATTGGTTCTTAGATGGCTCGACTCTTGCGACAAAGAGGACGGTTTCTTGATTGAACGTTCCGATGATGGAGTCCGTTTCGAGGAGATTGCTCAGACCGGAGCAAATGTGACCAATTACACGGATGCCGATGTTCGTGATGGGCAGGAATATTATTATCGCTTGAGATCCTTCAATGCCTTCGGTTACTCGGACTACACGGCTGTCGGCTATGCTCTTTCCGAGTACCCCAGTGTCGAGGAGATAGTCGATCAGGTCGTTGTTTCTCAGAATGTAGGACTACCCGGCTTAGCGGCCGAATCCATCTATGACGCAGAATCTAGAGCATACCTGTTGTATGGTTCTGCATCAGGCTTTGGGGAATACGAGGACGCTGTGCAATTCACACAGGCAAGTGTGAGTGGAGATTTCGAACTGACGATCCTTGTTCACTCCTTTGCCACCGACGGAGATGAGGGGCAATTAGGCCTCATGGTCAGGGGAGGTCTAGAGGCTAACGCAGCTCATGAGTCTATCGTGTGGGCAGGAAGCGGATACATTGAGCATTTGTCGCGTCCCGAGTCGGGGGCTTCCGTGAGTGCGACAAAGCAGACGATGATGGAAGGTCCGGTTTACCTGAAGGCGAGTCGTGAATACGGATTCGTTACCCTTCGTTATTCATCGGACGGACTCGTTTGGACCGAGGTATCAGGAGGCGCAAAGCTGATGACGGGTACACTACAGGTTGGCTTGGCGATCGGATCGGAGACTGGGGGCCGCCTCTCTAGTGGCCTTGTAGAAATTGTGCACTCGAATATAGGCGCTTTTGCCCGGCAGTCTTCCGCGTGGCCGTATCTGCTAGGTGAGCCTCTAGAAGCGGGTGTGATAGGTGAAAAGGACAAGGACGGATCGCACTCCTATGACTCGAACACGGGAGTGCACAAGATTGTCTCATCAACGGTTGGCTACGAATCTATAAACGATGAACTTCGTTTTGTAAGCGTTCCCGCCTTTGGAGATTTTGACATCTCCGTAAAGCTGTCTGGGTACAAACCCGATGCGACTTGGGCTCGAGCCGGTTTGATGGTACGTTCGACCTTGGAACAGGATTCAGCCCACTTGTCTATGTTGGTTCGAGGAGATGGTATGTTTGAAAGTCTTTACCGCTTGCAGGATGGGTCCGCTTTGAAAGGAACTAGAGGTAGGGCCGCTCCGAGTGTAGCTTATTTGCGGATACAGAAGGTCGGGGACCTTTTGACCGGCTACAGCTCTGAAGACGGAGAGTCGTGGACGAAAGTGACCTCCCAATCCATTCCTCTCGGAGAAGAGTTCCTAGTAGGATACTCTATAGGCTCTCAAGGTGATGGAAGATTTTCGCGCTGCGATATCGAACTTGTCAGCGAGACGGGGGATGCTTTTGCAAAGGTTGAGGACCAAGGACCGCATCCCTACGCTCTCTCTAGTTTCGTAACTCAGGATTCGATCGTTGGTTCAATGAGCGAAGTGGGAGAATCCTACTACGATGTGGAAAGTGGACTGTATTATTTCAGCGCTTCGGGGCTGGGTTACGAAAAATATGAGGATGAACTCCGCTACACATGGGTACCCGTTGACGGGGATTTTAGTCTCAGAGTGAGATTGCATGATTATCAGGCAGATGCGACATGGAGTCGTGCGGGGCTGATGCTCAGAGAGTCGCTAAGTCCTGACTCAAAACATGCATCGGTAACGGTGAATGGGGATGGCTTAGTAGAGGCGATCTATCGTCTGGCCCCGGGTGGCTCGCTTTCGGGAGTTCGCGGTAGCAGTTCGATGGAAGATCCTGCCCTTCGTCTCGACCGGATAGGAAATGAGGTCTCGATGTACGAGTCTGCGGACGGGGAGAACTGGACTCTGATAAAGAGCATCGAAGTCGAATTTGCGCAGGGCAGCATGGTTGGCTTGGCGATCGGTTCACAGAACGACGGAAACTTGTCCAGTGTGGTGGTCGAGCAAATCGATTTTCAAATGGGCGAATCAGTTCAAGCGTCCGAGCCTGAAGCGCCGCAGCCCTTTACCCTGCTCGATCAAATAGCAGTTAGCGACGTCATAGGGGAAATGATCGATGTAGGTGAAGAACTGTTCGATGCGGAAAGCGGTTTGTACTACTACAGCGCTTCTGGCTTAGGCCATGAAAAGTACGAGGATGAGCTCCGCTACACCTGGGTGCCCGCTTCAGGTGACTTCAGCCTAAAAATCCGGGTTCATGACTACGAGGCAGACGCAAGCTGGGGACGCACTGGCTTGATGTTGCGTGAGACTCTTAACCCTGATTCCAAGCATGTTTCTGTCACCATGAATGGAGACGGTCTTTTGGAAGCCAGCTATCGTTTAGCTCAGGGCGGCTCGTTTTCTGGAGTTCGGGGAGGTTATGCCGGCGAGGTTCATTGCCTACGGCTTGATCGGTCAGGACGGAGAATTTCTATGTACCACTCTGCCAACGGTGAGAATTGGACCCTCATTAGAAGTCTGGATTTGGATTTCGCCGGAGGAGGCATGATCGGACTGACGATCGGTTCCCAGTCGGATGGCAACCTCTCCAGCGCGGTTATCGAAGTTTTAGATTAAACAACCAACATAGAGCTACCAACCAGGCTAAGTAACAACCAACTAAGCCAAAACAACCAACTGAAGAAGGCCTGCCGGTCGCGAGAATCGGCAGGCCGTTTCTTTTGTCCAATGGGGAGCGTAGCGGGAAGCCGTTCTTTGGCGGGATGAAGCTTGAATCACCTGAGAGTGTAGTGTGTATCGAGGGCCTCGATGAAGACTATTTGGAGAGTTTCGACTTACTTGTTTCGGTACAAGTTCATGTTTTGGGGGACGATCGCCCTCGCGATTGGCAGTACGCTATTTTTCTTGGCCGTCCCGAAAATCGCTGGAGCGATTGTGAATCGGATCACCGAACAGGCGGATTTAAGCAATTATTGGCTATGGGTTTTGCTGTTGGTATCGTGTTACGGGATGCGGGAGTTTCTCAACTCTATGCGAATCAGGCTCAACAATGTGCTGGAGCAAAAGGTGTTAATCGACATTCGGCACGACTTGCATGCCAAGCTATTGGATTTACCGGTTCGCTATTTCGATAGTCGCAAGTCGGGCGATATCGCATCCAGAGTCATCGAAGATGTTCAAAACGTGGAGCGCGTCATTTTGGACGGCACGGAACAGGGAAGTACAGCTTTGCTGACACTGCTGGGAGTCAGTGCCATGATGTTCGCTTCAGAGCCTAGGCTGGCTGGGTTGATGGTGCTGCCTATCCCCATCATCATCGTGATGTCTCGACTACACTTCAAAACCCAGAGCGTCAACTGGCGTAATGTGCGACGCGCCTCGGGCGAATTGAGCTCTTTGCTGATCGAAGACATCCAAGGGAACAGGCTAATCAATTCTTTCGCTCTGAAGGACCGGGAGAAAAAGCGATTTTCCGACAAGGCCGAAGAGCTCAAGGCCTTCACTCTGAAAGGTATGTTTCGCTGGTCTATCCAAGGGCCCTTGAACGGATTCGTAGTCAGTCTCGGTACCGTGGCCGTAATCGGCTATGGCGGCTACCTGACACTGTCTGAACCAGAAACATTCAAAACTGGGGATCTCGTGGAGTATTTGCTTTTTTGTTACATGTTGTATGTGCCACTTACGCAGATCTCTTCGCTCAACAACATGTTCGCGACAGGCAAGGCTTCGGCCGAACGCGTATTCGACCTGCTCGATTTTCCGATTGATATCAAGGACCCCGATGTCGCAAAACCTTTCCCTTCGACTCCGCTCCAAGTGGAGTTTTCCTCCGTCGATTTCCGCTATTCGGAGCGGGCAAACCTTTTGTCTGATTTCTCCCTTATCCTCCCTGCAGGGAAGGTGACGGCCTTAGTTGGCCACACCGGAGCTGGTAAGTCGACTGTCGCAAACCTTTTGCAACGCTACTATGATGTGAGCGAGGGAAGCGTATCTATAAATGGGATAGACGTTCGAGAGCTGACTTTGCAATCTCTTCGCTCGCAGATCGGAATGGTTGCCCAGGATCCTTTCCTCTTTGATGGTTCGGTCAGGGATAATCTTTTGCTAGCTCGAGAAGACGCCACCGAAGAAGAGCTGATTCAAGCTCTGGAAGGCGCTTGCGCGTGGGACTTCGTTTCCCGATTGCCTCAAAAAATGGATACGCTTATAGGTGAACGTGGGATACGCCTAAGTATGGGAGAAAAACAACGTCTTACCATTGCAAGAGTTATCCTCAGGAATCCACCCTTGGTAATCCTAGACGAGGCTACTTCCGCGGTAGATACTTTGACGGAAGCCAAAATTCAGGCGGCGGTAGACAATCTGGTGAAAGAGCGTACGACGTTGGTGATTGCCCATAGGCTTTCGACGGTACTCAAGGCCGATAAAATTGTCGTGTTAGAAAAAGGACGTATCATAGAAACGGGTACGCACGATGAGCTGATTCACATTGATGGCCATTATGCCAAGCTTTGGCGGGTGCAGACTGACTTAATCAAGGAGTAGGAATCGCTTTGCCAAATTAACGCTTCCTTCTGCAACGGTAATCCCTTTGCATTCTAGGATGTGGAAGTTTTGCATCGATACGGGCGGTACCTTCACGGACTGCATTGCGACTGATCCAAAAGGGCAAACCTTGCGAGCCAAGGTGCTTTCGAGCAGTTGCGTGCGAGGACGCGTTGTGAGGAAGGTATCCGATCGTGAGCTAGAAATCGAGCAGAGCGAACGCGTCCCGCAGGATTTTTTCAGAGGATACGAATTCAGGGTTTTAAGCGGAAAGGGTCGTGGTTTTAGTGCCCAGATTCTATCATGGGATGCAGAGTCTGGTCTGGTCGAGCTGGATGCTGAGCTGGCGCTTGAAGTATCGGGAGACTTGTGTGAAATCCAATCTCCAGAAGAGCCGCCCATCTTGGCAGCCAGACTTTTGACCGGTTGCAGGCTCGACGAGGCTTTGCCTGATATCGACTTACGTTTGGCGACCACTCGAGGCACTAACGCTCTCTTGGAACGCAAAGGAGCCAGGACGGCTTTTCTAACGACTCGTGGGTTCCGGGATTTGTTGGGTATAGGTGACCAGAGGAGACCTCGTTTATTCGAGCTCGGTATTCAGAAACTGGATCCACTTCCTGAATTAGTTTATGAAGCAACGGGGCGGCTTGATTACAAAGGAAACGAGATTGAAGCCTTGGACGAAGAGGGCGTCCGGAAGTTCACGAGAAGCGCTTTAGAAAAAGGGGTGACGGCATTTTCGATTGCATTCATGCACTCTTACCGGAACCCGGAGCATGAGTTACGGGCCCTCGAAATACTGAAGGAGGAGGGCGTACGTTTTGTTTCGGTCTCCTGTCAATTGTCGCCTTTTGTAAAGCTATTGCCGCGAGCAGAAACGACGGTCGTAGATGGATATCTGTCGCCCATCATGGAATCCTATCTGAATTCCGTGGCGAACTCTCTTGGAGAGGACGGTGCTGGTTCTGATAGAGATGAGGTCTCCCGTCGTTTTCGTATTATGACAAGTGCCGGTGGATTGGTGAGCAGGGGCAGTTATCATCCGAAAGACAGCCTGTTGAGTGGGCCGGCTGGCGGAGTGGTCGGAGCCTCTCGATCGGGTCTTAAGGTGGGTTACCACAAGACGATCGCCTTTGATATGGGGGGGACTAGCACTGATGTCTCACGCTACGATGGAGAGTTTGACTATCGCTTTGAGCAGAGAATAGGTGCGGCTCGCGTCTATGCACCAAGTTTGCGAATAGAAACGGTTGCGGCTGGTGGCGGATCCGTTTGCTGGTTTGATGGATCGGCGCTAAGAGTGGGGCCTCATAGCGCCGGGGCGAGTCCCGGACCTGCTTGTTACGGAGCTGGCGGACCGCTAGCGATTACCGATGTTAACCTCCTGCTCGGAAGGCTCAGAGCGGAGGCATTCGGAATACCGGTTTTCCCAAATGCGGCTGAGCTGAAGTTGGAGGAATTGGGCGATGAAATCGAAAAGGCCACGGGGAAGCGAATGGGAAAAGCGGCCATGCTCGAAGGCTTCCTTGCGATAGCCAACGAGACTATGGCGGAAGCGATTCGCAAGATTTCCACTGCGGAAGGCTTTGACGCTGCTGATTACGCCCTGGTCGCGTTTGGAGGAGCGGGCGGCTTGCATGCTTGCGATGTGGCAAGTATGCTAAGTATGGATACCGTTATATTTCCAAAGGATGCCGGGCTGCTCAGTGCCTTCGGATTGGGGCAAGCGTCCGTTGAGCAATTCGCTGAAAAGCAGCCTTTGGAAGCTTTGCAGAATTGCCAAGGGCAGATCGAAGACTGGGTCAGAGAGTTAGAGCAAAATGCTATTGAGAAGCTCTTGGGCGATGGAGTGGCAAGGCGGGAGATTGAGATCGTCGCTCCGAGGTACGAATTGCGATACCGGGGGCAGGAATCGATCCTTGAAATTAGTGGAGGTGACACCGGTAGCATCGAAAGCCGCTTTCAGACAGCCTATCAAAACCAGTTTGGCTTCTTGCCTGAGGCTGGAGTTATTGAGCTCGTCGCGATCCGATCTGTAGCCAGAAGTCGTATACATGATTTAGAGTCGGAGCATTTTGCTCAGCAGGAGTCTTCGAGCGGCGGGGCTACGCTTGAGGGGCCTCAGGTTTTGCAAGGACCACACAGCACCGTTTATATCGCTCGGGATTGGAATGCTTGCACGGGTAGTGACGGCACCCTTCTGATGCGGAAGAGCAAAGAAGCGGATGTTCGAAGGGAGCGAAACGAAGTGGTCGAGCTGGAGTTGTTTACCAACCGGTTTTTATCAATCGTAGGAGACATGGGCGCCTTGCTGGAAAGGGCGGCGTTTTCGACGAATGTGAAGGATCGAAAAGACTTTTCATGCGCGATGCTGGATGCAAAAGGGTATCTTGTTGCGAACGCTCCGCATATTCCTGTGCATCTGGGAGCTCTCGGTGTTTGCGTGCGAAAGGTCCTTGAGGCGATGGCTCTCGAGGATGGGGATGTTGTGGTAACAAACCATCCTGCGTTTGGAGGCTCGCATTTACCTGATGTTACTCTCATCGCACCCGTGTATACGGAAACTGGAGACAAGTTGATAGGGTATGTGGCCAATCGAGCTCACCATGCGGAAATTGGGGGAATCTCTCCCGGGAGCATGCCTCCTAACGCAAGAAGCCTGGCTGAAGAAGGGGTAGTGATTTCACCTTTCAAGCTGGCGAGTTCTGAAGGGGTTGATTGGCCTTCGATGCTCCGACTGCTGCGAGATAGCCATTATCCAAGCAGATCGGTTGAGGAGAACGTAGCAGACCTTTCGGCTCAGCTCGCTTCGATCCGACTCGGCCAAAAGGCATTGCGAGTGCTTTGCGAGAAGGAGGGGGTAGAGCGAGTCGGGCACTATATGAATCTGCTCAAAGGACGGGCCGAGACGGCGTTACGTTCTGCGTTGGAGGGGCTTGGCGAGACGGAGACGATCGAAGAGCGCTTGGACAACGGGGCCGTCGTGCGGGCTCGTTTGAGCAAGCAGAGCTCCTCAAAGTGGCTTCTTGATTTCACTGGAACTGCAGCGATGCAGGGAGATAATTACAATGCTACGCCCGCCATTACGACCAGTGCTGCCATCTACGTGTTGCGACTCCTTGCCGATGTAGATCTCCCGCTGAACGAGGGTTTTCTCGAGGTGGTGGATATTCGGATACCAGAGGGAATGCTAAATCCCCGTTTCGAAAGTGATCCGAAGCAATGTCCTGCTGTTGTTGCTGGAAATGTTGAGGTGAGTCAGCTGGTTGTTTCCTGCCTCATACGAGCCTTGAAACTGGCGGCTTGCAGCCAGTCCACCATGAATAACCTGATTTTTGGAACCGAGTCCTTCGGCTATTACGAGACCATAGCTGGGGGAGAAGGAGCGACGGACTCGCGACCTGGGGCCAGTGGTGTGCATACCCACATGACCAATACGGCTATGACTGATCCGGAGATAATGGAGCTCCGCTATCCGGTTCGTGTGGAGGAGTTCTCTATCAGGTCTGGTTCGGGCGGTAAAGGTCGCCAAAGTGGAGGCGACGGAGTTGTGAAACGTATCCGTTTTCTTGAACCTGTTACGTTATCACTTCTCACTCAACGTCGAAACGAGCGACCCTTTGGCATGGAAGGGGGCGAGCCCGGCGCTTGTGGAATTCAGCTCGTCGTGTCTCCAGAGGGCGAACAAATGGAACTTGCCGGAAACGGAAGTTGGGAGCTGGAAGCCGGTTCTATCCTTTTGATGAAAACACCGGGTGGTGGAGGTTGGGGCGAACGGGCCCAGTCGATCTAGGCCCGCTCGCCCAGAGTTTTTAGTTTTCGCTTTTAGCGAGAATTGCCTTGTCGACGGAGAGAGCTCCTCCTCCGGAAATCATGAGTGATATGGCGAGGCCGATCGTTAGAAGGTGGTACTCCATGCCTTCACCCGCCTGGTTGCCGTACCAGTTCATGAAGAAGCCGTTGCCCGTGTGCGCCATAAACATAGCAACTGTCATGGTGATACCGATACCGAAAGCTGCGACTCGGCTTAGAGCCCCTGCGAAGAGAGCGATGGCTCCAATTGATTCAGCTATGATAGCGAGGAATGCGAAGAAGGCAGGAATGCCAAGGGAATCGGTGAAGTAGTCCATCGTTCCTCCGAAGCCATAGCCTCCGAACCAGCCAAAGAGCTTTTGAGCTCCGTGGGGAAACATTACTACGGCTAAGGTGAGGCGAGCTACGAGTGGAGCGACACTGTTAGAAGTGGCGAGGATTGCGTTAGTGTACTTCATTTTTAATTACGATATTAGTTAATTTATTCTTGAGAGGAGGGTAGGCTCCGCCCCGTGGATGGAGAATGTCCATCGAAGTACGGGAGCCCTTGGCGAGGCGTATTAGGCCAGGTCGAAAAGGAGGATTTGAGAATCCGCGTTGGCTGCGATATTCAGTATTTCAGGAGAATCAAAGTAAGCAGCATCGCCTGCCTGGAGGGTTTTTCCGTTTAGTTCGATTGAACCCTCGGCTAAGTGAAGCCAGACGTAGCGGCCAGTTTTGGGTGTGTATTCAATTTCCTGGCTCTTGTTCAATCGGGCTAGGGAAAGATCTGCGTCCTGATGGATGGCTATTGACTCGTCCCTGCCGGTCTTGCTCGCAGCAAGATGCCACTTCCCGCTTTCGGCGTCTGCCATGGAACGTTCCGCGTAACGTGGAGTTACTCCATTGCGATCGGGCTGTATCCAGATTTGAAGAAGGTGAACGGCTTCGTCTTGCGAAGGGTTAAATTCGCTGTGCAAAACGCCTGTGCCCGCTGCCATGTATTGGAAATCTCCGGCTTGGATTATCCGGCCGTTGCCCATGGAGTCCTTATGCTCGAGTTGTCCGCTGAGCACGTAGGTTATGATCTCCATATTTTGGTGCGGGTGCTTTCCGAAGCCTCTGGCTGGCATGACGATGTCGTCGTTGATCACGCGGAGGCTGCGAAAGCCCATCCAGTTCGGATCGTAGTAGTTGGCGAAACTGAAAGAATGGTAGGTCTCCAGCCATCCGTGGTTGGCCTGACCTCTTTCGTTTGATCTGCGAATGTTCATCATGTTCCTAGTTTGACAGAAATTAGGTGAAGCGTGAAATACTATGATTCTTGCCTGAGCATGCCTTTTGGTTATGCTTGTTGTCGTTTATGGAGCTGAGGCATTTAAGGTACTTTATAGAAGTGGGTTTGGAGGAGAACGTGACGCGAGCTGCGGAAAAGCTTCATGTTTCCCAGCCGGCTTTGAGTCGACAGATCAAGGATTTGGAAGAGGAACTCGGTTTTGCCCTCTTGGAACGTAGCGCGAAGTCGGTGGCTTTGACGGATGCGGGTCGGGTGTTTTTGGATGAGGCAAGCGAGGTTTTAGAGCGATTGGAACAGGGGATTTCGGCCGCTCGGGAGGCTGCGGAAGGAGAGGCGGGAGAATTGCATGTCGGCTACGCTCCCTCTCTAACAGTGCGTATTTTACCGCCTACGATTCGAGCTTTTCAGGCCGAGCTTCCGAAGGTGAAAGTGAAGCTCTACGACATGTCCTCAGAGGAGATGTTGGCTGGGCTGAGGGAGAGAAAGCTCGATTTCGCTTTTATGCTAGAGAGTAAGGCCCGCAAGGCGCAATCGCTCGAGTTCAGGGCAATCAGGGAAGAGAGGATTCGACTCGCGGTCGGGCTGTCCCACCGCTGGGACCAAAAGGAGATTGTCTCCTTGGGGGCTTTGAAAAAAGAGAATTTGATTGGTTATTCCTTGGAGGAGTATCCAGAATATGGAGATCTTTTGAGACGGGTTTTCGAACCGGCTCGTTATCGGCCCAAGCTCTCGGAAGAACATGAAAGTGTGAGCAGTTTGATTGCGTCGATAGAGGCGGGGCTCGGAGTATCGATTGTTAGCGAATCGCTTGGATGCGTGGCGGGAGGAAGGATTCGGCTGTTGGAGTTGGACCCTGTACCAGATCCGCTTACTGTAGGGGTCGCCTGGGTGGGACGTGTATTGGACCGCAGAGAAGAAAGCTTCCTTTCGCACGCTGAGTCGGCCGGATTGCAGCTGTAGGTATATCGGTTTTTACAATACTCCTGAATCCCTTTTACGAGTGCTTTGCTGGCCCTAGGTATTGGGTTAGGGTTTTATTCCTAGCTCCTGTAGAAAAGCTTTAAAAAGGGAGTTGGCCAACTCAGGGAATCTACATCATGCGTGTGTAGGGGACGATAGATCATTGAGACACCTACCTAATCCGAGGTGGCGCGTATCCAAAGTTGATTGAACAATTCCCCCAATAATGAAGCTCGCATCAAAAATTCTGGTCGGTGGATCCGTCCTTGTCGCTCTCGTGGTAGCCACCTCTTTAGGAGTCATGTACAAGTCCATCGAGAGCCAGGGGCTCGATATGGGCAAGCAGCGCATGAAGTCCATTCTTGCCCAGGCCAACGCAGTTAAGGAGCACATGTCTGAGCTTGTAGACGCCAAAGCCTTTGATAGGGAGCACCTCAGTAGCGAGCTGACGACAGCCAGCGATTTTAGAAAGACAACCTACTATAAGACTATTCCAGTTGTAGCCTCTTGGCAGACTATCCAGGAGATAGCTGAAGAAGAAGGGGTGACACTCCGGACTCCTAAGTTCCAGGCTCGGAATCCTGACAATGAACCTGACGAAAGCGAAGCCGAGATCCTCCGCTATTTCGAGGATGGGTCCAAGAGCGAGTATTTTGTGAACGACAAAGAAACGGGACATATGGTTTACGCGACTCCGGTCGTTCTCTCCAAAGGTTGCCTTTATTGTCACGGAGATCCAGGTAACAGCCTTACGGGAGATGGTAAGGATATCCTTGGTTTCGAAATGGAAGGATGGAAGGCAGGCGAGGTACATGGCGCGTTTGTCCTTAAATCCAGCACCGAGCCTATTTACGCAGGAGTACAAGCGAGCTTTCGAGATGTGTTAATGTGGGTTTTGCCCATTTGCGTGATATTTGGATACATCGCTTCTCGTCTCTTACGAACCAAGGTAGTTGGTCCGATCGAGCAGGCCATCAGCGACATTGCCCGTTCGACGACTGCTGCAGTTGGCGCTTCTCACGAAGTGACTGACTCCAGTACTACACTCGCAGAGGGCGCTTCGCGTCAGGCTGCTGCTCTCGAGCAAACGAGCGCTTCAATAGAGGAGATCTCGAGCGCTACCAAAAGGAACCTTTCCAGTACTGACGAAGCAGTGGGAGTGGCCCGTGAAGCGAGAAACGGAGTGGATCGTGCTGTCGATCGCATGGGTAGCCTGAGAGTCGCGATGGATAGTATCGCCGCGGCAGGTGGCGAGATTTCGAACATTATCAAAACGATCGAGGAGATCGCTTTCCAAACCAATATTCTAGCCTTGAATGCTGCGGTGGAAGCCGCTCGAGCTGGCGAAGCAGGAGCAGGATTCTCTGTTGTGGCAGACGAGGTTCGTCAGCTAGCCATGAGAGCGACAAGAGCTGCTCAAGATTCTGCAGGGCGTATTGGAAAATCGGTGACGGCTAGTAGTGAAGGAAATGCCATTTCAACGGAAGTTGAAACTGAGCTTAAATCGATTACCCAGCAGGTTCATTCCATTGATGAGTTGTTGATCCAGCTGCAAAAGAGCTCCGATATGCAATCGGAAGGAATGGGACAGGTGAGCCATGCCCTCACTGAAATCGACACGGTAACACAGAGTTCTGCTTCCAGTAGTGAGGAGTTAGCGTCCGCCGCGGTGGAGATGTCTGGCCAAGTTGCGACTTTGGAACGAGCGATCTCATCCTTGCGACATGTGGTAAATGGAGAGAGCTCAGAGGCTCCTGCAGACGCAATGTCTACGCCTTCCTTCTCGCAATCAGATCTGCGTAAAGAGTCTGCAAGTTTTGAACCTGCTCCGAGGGGCACGGCCGATGCCGACCTTTGGAACTGATCGACGTAAAATCTTACGCAGCTGAAAGCTATTTTCTGAAATGCCCGTCCTCAAATATTCGAGGGCGGGCAATTTCATTCTGGAACCCTTCTGGGTCTTTGCCAAAAGCTTTGGACGATGATTGAAGGATCACAGTGGCTCGTTTTTGTGGGAGCGTCCTTGGCTTTAGTGGCTATACCTGGGCCTGCTGTCTTGTTTATCGTCGCCCGTAGCCTGTCGGGTGGCGTTGGCGTAGGGCTTCGGACAGCCGCGGGAATCGGGTTGGGCAATTTGTGTCATGCCATAGCTGCGGCGTTTGGGGTATCCGCTTTAATCATTTCGACGAGTTGGGGGCTGGATTTAGCGCGTTACGCGGGAGCAGCTTACCTCATCTATTTGGGTATCCGCAGTTTTGTGCAGAGTGGCCCGCGAGAAGGGGCGTCGGCTGAGCGAGAATCGAGCGAGCGGTTGGAGGGCAGTTTTCGAAAGGGAATATTGGTCGCCTTGCTTAACCCCAAAGTGATCCTTTTCCTTGTGGCGTTTTTGCCCCAATTCGTGAATCACGAAGCGGGAAACGTGCCCCGCCAGCTTCTCGTTTTGGGAGTGAGTTTCGTAGCGATTGGATATCTGGGTGATAGTGCCTGGGCACTCCTGTCAGGCGTTTTGACCTCTAAACTCAGGAGAGGTAGCGTGTCTGGATTTTGGGTACGCTTGCCTGCAGTGATCTATATCCTTCTCGGTCTTCTAACCGCTTCCAGTAAACTAGTGAGGTAATCAAAGCAGCGAAGCGGTATTACAAATCCAGCTCGATGCTTGGTTGCCACTCTAGCCATTCCTCGTCGAATTCGGGTTGGAGTATGAATTCCGTGTTCTCAGAGGCGAGGGGGGATAGGCCTTCCTTCCCTTCTGGGGTGGCGAACATAATGCCTCCGGCCAATACCGATTGTAGGGAATCGGTTTGGATCTTTGCTCCCAGAAGTCCCACTTTAAGAGCTATCCCGCTTGCGTTCCAAAATATAGAGTCGGTCCGGACCAGTTTGTCGTAAGGAGAGTTTATTTGTATTTTGATCTGAATGCCGGTCGCGTCTGGAGCTAATGAGGTGGCAACCACTTCGCCTACCTTGAATTGGCGGTATAGAACGGGTGAGCCGACTTTCAGGGAGCCCAGTTGGTCTACAGAGAGGAGGTAAGTGTAGCCGACTTCGCTTCCTTTGAGTGGGGCTCGATCTAAGGCCGTAAAGTGTTTTCGGTTGGGTCCTACGCCTGGCAAGACCTGAATCGTAGGGCCACTAATCAAGGTGTCTAACCCTGTGATCCCCTCCAGTCCGATTTCCGGACGGAGTATCCAAAATTTGGAACCCTCCCGAGCCAGTCCTTTCGCTGATTTCTGCAACTGCAGGGTGGCTTCCACTTTTGATAGATCCCCCGTCAAGGCCACGGATTCCACGGTGCCTACCGCGAGTCCCTTGTAGCGAAGGACTGTCTTTCCTGCTTCCAGACCAGATCCCTCCTCAAAGACTATGGTTATGGTAGGACCCTGCTCTTGTAGATCCTTTACGATCATGTATCCACCGACCAGAAGGGCGACGAGAGGCACTACCCAGATGAGTAGCGATGACTTGGAGTTGGAATGGGGTTCTGTCATGGTGTGGGCTGTGTCTGCAATTGAAAGTTCGGATGATCCACTTTGTTCAGGGCCAATATGGTAAGCACAACAGAAGCTGCAAAGGCGGGAGCGGCGGGGCCGGCTTGAATCGTCGCGATCGCTCCAAAATCCACGAGACCTGCCAGTATTCCGATGAGGAAAATATCCAGCATGGACCAACGCCCGATAACGTGCAAAGCTCTATGGATACGGTTTTGCCTTTCAAGGGTTGCTGAATTTTTCTCCGAGAATAGCAGCCAAGCTACGCTGCCGATCTTTCCGAAAGGTACGAGTATCGAAGCTATAAATACGATACTGGCTATTCCCCAGAGCCCATGTCCCGAGAGGTCTGCAACTCCGCCGATAATTGTACTTCTCGAGGTTCCGCTGACGCTTCGTACCTCCATGATCGGCAGCACGTTTGCGGGTACCAAAAGAATCGTTGCTGAGATGAGCAAAGCCCACGCTGCATTTCGGCTTCCTCTCAATCTAGGCTTTGGAAGCCTAACGGCTCGCAGTAAATAAATGAGGATCAGGGAGCTTGCCAAAAGAAAGTAGAAACCAGTATCGAATTCAGCTGTGGCGAGGTCGCCTAACTTGATAAAGGCCACGAGTGCCGAGAGCATCAGAACTTCCGGCATGGCCCATTCCTTGCCTGCGGCGCAAATACTGAAGGCGAAGCGTGCTCCGGGCACGGGGGAGGTTCGATTCTGGGAGATTACGATGATTGGCAAAAGCAGGAATAGCAACGTTGGGAATACCACGATGGTCAGGTCGGTTACCAATGCGAGTATGTGCTGGCCGTTGTTACGAAAGGATTCCCCAACGGAAATCAGGCGACCCAAATTGATGAGTCCGAACTTGGAGACTTGGCTCAAGGGTAGGTAAAGAGCGAACCCCCAGCAAACAAGACCCGTGATTGCCAGGGCCAAAAGACTTTTGGATTCGGTCTGAGTGTGGGACATCCGAGATCCATACTTCGGATCCTGGTGGCCGCCCGCAAGCAGTATAGTGGATGCTTAGCTAGGTTTGTGGTCGACTTTTAGAGGAATATGCCCGGGAAACTCTAAAAATTGAATTAAACGGACTCCAAGGGTGGCTTTCTGCGGTGTTTATACTAGAGTACGATTAGGCCCTTAAGTTGATCCTGTTCTAAAACTCGTTACCTATCAGATGATTAGAGTTTTATGCTAACCAAATTGGAACTTGAATCTGTCGGTAGCCTATTGATCCGAAATTAAGGCCTACACCCTAATTTTCAGTTATGTTTGTTAACACCTTAATGCGTCTTCCCGGCCAGGCTTGGGACTCGAATTCAGAGAAGTTCTCGTTTGTCTCAACGGACCCTCAACTGATTTTGGTATTTGGCGAGCGCAGGTGTTTCGACGAAAAGGCAATAGGCGACCTGCAGGATCTATTTCCAGATTCCTTGATCGCTTCTTGCTCAACATCAGGAACGATTTCGGGAGCGGCGGTAACTGATGATTCCCTTTGCGCGACCGCTCTGCATTTTGAAGAGACGGAGGTACTTGGACATCAGGTTGATTCGACGGAATTTGCTGATTCGCGAGTGGCTGGCCAGCATTTAGCGAAAGCCTTGTATAGAGAAGATCTTGTGCACGTCCTGCTTTTCTCTGACGGGCAAACTGTGAATGGAGCGCAGTTGGTGCTCGGTTTTCGAGATGAATTGGGAGCGGATGTTTCGTTATCAGGTGGGATAGCGGGCGACGGAACACGGTTTCAGGAAACGTGGATCGGACTCGACGAAAATCCCGTCTCTGGGAGGATTGTGGGGATCGGCTTTTATGGGACGGCTCTCCAGGTTAGGTGCAGTTCAGGAGGTGGATGGCATCCGTTTGGCCCTGAGCGCACGGTGTCTCATTCGGAGGGTAAAGTGCTTTTTGGAGTCGATGGAGAGTCTGCCCTAGACATTTACAAACGCTACCTCGGCGAGCAAGCGGCGGGACTGCCGGCATCGGCGTTAAAATTCCCGCTTTCGTTGGTGGTAAACGAAGACGAGGGGCCGGTGGTGCGGACCATCTTATCGATGGATGAAAAACGACAGAGCGTAACTTTTGCCAGCGATATACCTCAAGGAGCTAAGGTTCGTCTCATGCGAGGCTTCATAGACGATCTGATTGAGGGAGCGAACAGGGCTGCCAACGTGGTTGTCAACGAGGGTGAAAAACCGGATTTCGCGCTCTGCGTAAGTTGTGTAGCCCGAAGGCTCGTGCTGGGACAAAGAGTGGAAGAGGAGCTTGAAGAGGTGCTGTCCGTGCTGGGAGATCCGCCCCTGGCAGGTTTTTATTCCTATGGGGAGATCGGTCCTTTAGACATGGAGTCCCGTTGCCAATTGCACAACCAGAGCATTAGTATCACGATCTTCAAGGAAATGGGGGGAGAAAATGCATAGACTGCTGCAAAGGCAGCTGAGAAAGCACTTGGGTATCGAGGGCGATGTACCCGAAAACTTGCAAGCTTTCGTAGATGCTGTTGATCAGGCGTATCAACAATTTGATGACGATCGCCGTTTGATGGAACGTGCCATGACTCTTAGCTCCGCGGAGCTAACCGAAAAGAACAACAAGTTAAAAGAACTGGTCAATCTAGCCGAGGAAGCTCAACGAAACCTAAGAAGAGCTCGGGACGAAGCGGAAGCGGCAAACCGTCACAAAAGCGAATTTCTGGCGAATATGAGCCATGAGATTCGCACGCCGTTGAATGCTATAATCGGTATGAGCAATCTGCTTATCGAACTAGACCAGACTGAACAGCAACGCGACTATACGGAGTCGATTCTCAGCAGTGGTGAGAGCTTGTTAGGCGTAATTAACGATGTGCTTGATTTTTCGAAGATTGAAGCCGGTGAACTGGAGCTAGACGTTCACGAGTTCGATTTGCATCAGGCGATAGAGAGTATATTGGATGTATTTGGATTTCAATGCGCTGAGAAAGATATAGAGATTTGCTTGTTTATGGATCCGAGCGTGCCGAAGTTAGTATCCGGGGATTCGGTACGATTCAGGCAAGTGCTCCTGAATCTGCTCAGCAATGCCATAAAGTTTACCTCTCAGGGAGGTATTGGCATTTCCGTGACATGCAGTCTCAAAAAGGAGAAAATTAGTCTCTATGTTGAGGTCAAAGACTCTGGGATAGGTATCCCGAAGGATAGGCTCGAGGGAATGTTCGATTCCTTCACGCAAGCGGATTCCTCAATCTCCAGACGATTTGGTGGCACAGGGCTAGGATTGGCAATTTGCAAAAGCCTTGTGCACCTCATGGGGGGAACAATTGGTGTGGATAGCGAGATCGGGGTGGGCTCGACTTTCCGCTTTAGCACAAGCCTTCGAATCGCGGAAGAGCTGAGCTACTGGGGATTGCCCGAGGGGCTGCAAGTTCGCTTGTCCACCACGCGATCACTTTGTAGGGAAACGTTATTGCATCAATTAAATGCTTGGGGCGCTTCGGTAGAAGAGGGAGACTTGCCTGTCAGTTTTGATAGCTCGTCGAAAAAAATCCATGTGGTGGATACGATGGCTGCAGATCTTGCGCGGAAGGCCAGTGTAGATGCGAAGCTTCTAGTTATCGCTCCAATTAAAGGCGAATCTGATTGGTCGCGCTGGGGGGAAGGGACTGAGGTGGTTAGGAGCCCCGCAAAACCCAATGACATTCTGGAAGGGATATTGAGTTTAATCGGTAAGAAATCCCCAAATAAGCGAGAATCCGAGCCGATCGAGGAGTCTCGAAGTTTGCTGTCGTTCGAGTTTCCGCTCAGGATTCTCGTAGCGGAGGATAATGTGACCAATCAGAAGTTGCTGAAGCTGGTACTGGAACGTGAGGGATATTCAGATATCACAGTTGCGAACAATGGAAGGGAAGCTTTGTCCGCGATGGAAGCTGAAGATTTCGATCTCGTTTTTATGGACCTGCAAATGCCTGAGCTCGATGGCTTGGGCGCAACTGTTGAAATCAGAAAACGAATACCAATTGATCAGCCGCCCTACATCCTAGCTCTCACAGCCAACGCATCCAAAAAGGATTTGGAGACGAGTATCGAGGTTGGAATGCATGGATTCCTTACCAAGCCGATACGCAAAAAGGCGCTGCTGAGTTCAATCGTGGAAGCTCATAACTGGCTAGTAAACGCTCGAAAAAGCTGAACTATCCAAAGAGTTTTTTGAGCGAGTCTAGATCGGCTTGAGTAGGTCGGTCTTTGCTTTTGACCTTTTGTGTAGGCTGGTTTTCGGCTGTTTTCGTTGAAATGGACACAGTGCTCTTCTCCGTTTCTGGCGAACCGGCTTCTGCGAAGGCTTGCTCTAGTTTCTTGGCGGAAATCGGATAAGCGGTCCCGAGGTGCTGGGCGAAGAGAGACACCGCAAACTCGTCGATTTGCCAGCGCAGTTCATCGATACGATTGGCGTCTTTTCCCGTTTTTGCCAGTTGGTTCAGGCGGTTTCGGAACTGATCGACCTGAACTTGGCGTTGAGTGTCGCGCTTGGGGTTTTGATTTCTTGTCTTGGCCCGGTGAGAAATGGTTTCGAGATAGACGGGGAAACGACTCAGATAGCGGGACGGAGTGTGACGCAGAAAATTCGGAGGAAGCAGTCGGTCTATGTCTTTTCCGAAAGCCTTGAGGAGCTCTTGGTCGACGACCAAGGATTGTCGTTTCTCTAAGATCAGTTTGAGCTGGTCTACGACGCGGTAGAGGATCCCTTTGGATTTTTCGTGAGCTCGTTCTCGTTGCTCGTATATGGTATCGAAATCAATTGTATCCAAATCGTGGGTGCTCAAATCCTTTTCGATATGAGCGTAGACATCCTCTTTAAGGTCTTTGATCGGTCTGAAAACGACTCCGGCAGGTCCGACTCTCTGTACGTCCTTCAGGTCTGACCGTATCCAAGCAAGCTCGCGACGGAGTTCGTGGGCGAGGAGGGCCGATATTCCGGTTTTGTTAGCCAAGCGAGCATCCTCTTCGGAGCGGAAAAGCTGTATCTCTAAGGTTTCACCAGAAGCTCGTAACGCTGGGTAGGCGTAGAGCGGAATGCCTTGAGGGGAACCGATCTGAATCCTCTTCGGAAGATGAGCCCCTTTCAGTTCGCTGATGCTATTCAGCGTCCTTTCATGTTTTTGCCTAGCCTTTTTCCAAAGCAAGGAGGTGTCGTTTGCCTTGGTCGCGCTTAGCTCGGCCTCTTTGCGAGCGAGCTCTTGGCGGAGAGTCACGGTGTCACGAGCTTCGGCTATGGCTCGTCCCTTTTTGTCGTGAACTTCTACACGCGCTTTTAGGTGCTCTGGGATAGCGGATACATCCCAATCGCTGCTGTAAGTTTCAATCGAATACTTGCTAAGTAGGTGGCTCTTGAGCGCATCCACCAAGGTCTGGCCCGTAGGGCGAAGCTCACCAGCGACTGTTTTTGCCTTTTCCGCTAGTGGTTGTAGTTGCTGACGAGTCGCTTTGGGCAGGGCCTTGAAAAGGGCGTGGATTTTCGCTTCGAGGTGTCCGGGAATAAGCCAGTCCAACATGGCGTCGTTTACCGACTTGGTCTTGTGGTAGGGGAGCTTCAGAGTAACTCCATCTTTCCGGTCGCCATGCTTATACTGGTACTCGATGGGAAGGGCTGAATTCTCCAGGGTGACCGACTCTGGGAAGAGGGAAAGATCGATAGCGGCTTCTTCGGAAGCCGTCAGATCTGTCTCGGACATGACGAGGGTTTCGATGCCCCCGTTCTTCAGAACGCGATTCAGATCCGCGATGGAGGCGACTTGTCTCAGGCGATCGCGGTAGAAGCGGAAGGCCGCTTCCTCAACGCCCATCCAATGGGCAACCGAAATGACGGTCTGGGCATTTTGGATACGGGAGATTAGCTTACGGTTGGATTCAAGGAAGGTCCAATTCGCGGGAGCTTGATAGTCTTCATTGAGTAAGGCCTCTCGGATGAAGATCTCAGTCGCTTTAACTGGGTCTACTTTTAGATAGGAAACTTGCTTGTTTTGTATCTCCAGACCGTGAATACGAATAGACTCTCTGGCAGCGACTCGGCCTTGGTCCGTGAGAAACTCAGGATCGCTGTACGAGTAGCTCAGGATATGTCGACCTACCTCCAGAATCCAATTAGGATCGATGGACGCGACTGTCCTCGCGTAGAGGCGATTTGTTTCAACGATTTCTCCGGATAGGATCCATTCGGGGGATTTCCGTTTCTTAGCCTTGGATTCGTTGGCTTGGGTTTTCCGTTTCCCGTTTTTGTCCCTTGGTTGACGTATGAAGAGAGAGGAGCCTGGGAAAACCAGTGGTTTCCGATTGGACGAACACTTGTAGAGATTAACGTCCTCGCGTTGACCCACGTTGGCGAGCAGACCGGTAAGTAGGCAGGTATGGATAGCTTGGTATCTGGCGCTGTCGCGAGTCAGTTCTCCCTTGTCGGAGTTGAACGACTTGTGGGGTTTGTTTTCGCGCTTCTTGGGCAGCGAGCGTTCCAGTTGCTGATAGATGTCACGCCATTCTCTGATACGCAGGTAGTTGAGGAAGTTCTTTTTGCAGAATTTCCGCAAACGCGATTGGGACAACTTTTCGAAGTCGTCGTGCAGGGCTTCCCATATATTAAGAAGGGTGAGGAAGTCCGAATGTTGGTGGTCGAATTGGGCGTGGGCTTGGCGAGCGGCGGCATCTTTATCCATGGGACGCTCGCGTGGGTCTTGTATCGATAACGCGGATGCGATGACCAGGACTTCGTGAGTCACTCCGTCTTGTTCAGCTTCGAGAAGCATGCGACCGACCGTCGGGTCAGCAGGGAGTCGTGCCAGCTGCCTACCGAGTTTTGTGAGACGAGACCGTTTATCGGAATCGGAGGATTCTAGCGCTCCCAGCTCTTGTAGCAGCTGATAGCCCGCGGTGATCGCGGCAGGCGTGGGAGGATCAATGAAAGGAAAGGTTTCTACATTCCCCAAGCGTGATGCGGTCATGCGGAGGATGACGTCCGCCAGATTGGACCGTTGAATCTCTGGCACGGAATAGACTGGTCTCGACAGGTAATCTTTCTCTGAATACAGGCGAATGCAGACACCATCCGCAACGCGACCGCAACGGCCAGCTCTTTGGTTCGCGGAACTTTGGGAGACTTTTACGATGGGCAGGCGTTTGGTACGTCCGCGCGGATTGTAGCGGGAGATACGTGCGAGTCCCGCGTCGATGACGAAACGGATTCCCGGAATGGTGAGCGAGGTCTCCGCGATGTTGGTGGAGAGAATCAGTTTCCGTTTCGGGGAGCTTTGGAAGATGCGTTGCTGGTCCGCATTGGAAAGTCGGCCAAAGCACGGTATGACTTCTAGCCGATTGCGAAAGCGATCCTCGACTGCGTCCATCGCTTCGCGAATATCTTTCTCGGTAGGCAGAAAAGCGAGAATGTCTCCGGAGTTTCCAAATTCGGTCTGTATTCGCTGAGTGGATTCGACGATGCCTTGAATGTAGGTGAAGTCGCCCGACTCTTCGAGGAGCTCGTCCAAGGGCGCGTAGACGATGTCGACTGGGTAGACGCGGCCTGAAACCTCAATTATCGGGGCTTCATCGAACGCGGCGGAAAACTTGTCGGTATCGATGGTCGCGGAAGTGATGACTATTTTCAGATCCGGGCGGCGGGACCGTAGTTGATTGAGGTGGCCGAGCAAGAAATCGATGTTGAGAGAGCGTTCGTGAGCTTCATCGATGATAACCGCTTCGTAGTCCCGCATCAAAGGATCGGCATGGATTTCAGTTAGCAGCATGCCGTCGGTCATGAACTTAACCCGAGTCGACTTATTGGTCTGATCAGTGAAGCGGATCTTGGCACCAACTTCGGCCCCGAAGTCCACCTGCAACTCTTCGGCTACCCGCTTGGCTACAGACAAGGCCGCTACGCGGCGAGGCTGGGTACAGGCGATGCGTCCCTTTCGCCCGAGGCCCGCGTCTATGCACATCTTGGGAATTTGGGTGGTCTTGCCCGATCCCGTTTCGCCCGTCAGAACAATGGTTTGGTGCTGGCGCATGGCGGCGATGATCTCCTCTCGCCGTTGGGAAATGGGGAGCTCCGGCGGGTACTGAACCGGGAGTGGGATGCTGAACTCAGGCAGCTTGTCGGAGGGTTTCGACATTTCGAAAGTCTAAGCAAAGGGGAGCAACCGTCGCTGTTTCTTGTCCGGTTTATTGAGAGTCGCTGGATTTGGGACGTCTGGGCGCCCAGCGTCCGGAGGAGCCTTTCGAGTTGGGCAATTCACTCGGGTAGTAGGCAGACTGATACAGAGGCCGCGATTGCCCGGGACTCAGCAGCAAGGTTTTGGCACGAGGGAAGGGGTCGTTTTCGGCAGTCAGGAAGTAGGTAGAGCTTAAGCTAAAGTCAGAGCGGAAAAAGCGATTGGCTGCTTGTTGTATGTAGAGTGCTTCGGCCCGATCGTTTGGCAGAACGACCAGAATCAGGCAGGGTTGGTCGTAGGAGAAAGCCAAAGTTAACAAACGCTGAGCTTCGGAGAGTTCCGCGGGGTTGCTTACCTTGACGACCAAGGTTGAGGGGCTGGACAAACGGGTCTCCAGATGCGTTGCCCTGTTGTCCAGCGAAACGATCTCGGTGGAGCTCAACAGGCTGGCGAGGCAGGAAAGGGCGGCGATTGTGATGGGCAGACGCATGGTTTTGTTTATCACGGTCGATAGGCGCTGCCGCGAAGGATTCAAGGATCTTCGCTAAAGCGTGCCTTGGTATTCGAAGCCGAGAGATACGACCTTTTCTCGCACGAGCTCTTCGTCGAAGGAATCGGATTTGATGACTGCGGAGGAGTTTGCTTTGTCGACGGAGAGAACCTCGGTATTCGGAAGGGAGGCGAGTCCGTTGCGCACTGAGTTTTCGCAGTGGCTGCAGTTCATGCCTTGGATGGAGAGCTTGTGTTGTTGTGACATGGTTTCTGGTTCGAAATGATCGTGATCGTGCGGCTGGGAAGAAGTAAAGCGCTGCCTGAAGTGGGGAAACACTAAAAGAGCGAGCAAAGCGGCTCCTCCGATGTGTTTCCAGAGTGGGAGTTCCATCACGTGGTCCATTTGGTGGTGCCCTAGAGTGCTGGAGCTGATGAAAAAGTGGTAGATAGCTGCGGCAATCCAAGAAGCGAGTACGACCCCGGTCACGTAGATTAGAGTGCTGCGTCCACCCAGCACTTTCCGTACGGTGGTGATGGTGGCGATGTTGGTGGCTGGGCCTGCTATGAGCAGAACGAGGGCGGCGCTGATCGGTAGACCGCTGTGAACCAAAGCCAAAGCCAAAGGTATCGAACCGGTCGAGCAGATGTAGAAAGGCACTGAGATCAAGGTAGTCAGCAGAATGGCCGACAAGGCTCCGCCCGGAAGGTTGCCGAGCATCTCTTCTGGAGCAAAGGCGCTAATCAGACCGGCTAGGACGAAACCGATCAAGAGAGCGGAGGCGAGATCGCCCGGCATGGTGTAGAAGCCGTAGCGAAGGGATTCTCGCAAGGTCGGTTGCTTGGCGTTTTGGGCGGAAGCGAGAGAATTGTCAGACTTTGCCTTTTGGTCCTTCTCGAAGAAGTCGGTGGTTAGTCCGACGAGTACGCCGGACACGAAGGCAACGATGATTTTATAAATGGCAAAAACGGGTCCCAGCATCCCGTAAGTTGCTAGAAAGGAATCTACACCGGTTTGAGGTGTGGAGGTGAGGAATGACACGGTGGCCCCCTTGCTCGCTCCTCGAGAGTGAAGGCTCATCGTAACAGGAATGACCCCGCAGGAGCACAAGGGCATGGGAACGCCTACCACGCTTCCCCAGAGGACGGAGCTCAGGTTTCTCCGCCCCATCAGGCGTTCGATCCACGCCTGCTTGAGAAAGCGGTGCAGCAAGGCGGAGATGGCTAGCCCCAGGATCAAATAGGGCCCCATCTCGGCGATCATTGCCCAAGTGTGGCTGGCGAGTTTGCTAAGAATTTCCATATGAGGTGCTCCTCGTTGCTTCTACGAATGAAGCCGGTCTTTGGCGAAACGTTTTTTGCCCCTTCCGATATTGAGGGTGGATTTTACCCGGGCAGCCGCTAGAGCGGAGGGGTGAGCATTAGGGAAAAGGCGTTTGGAGCGGAGGTCCCGTTCAAGCCAGCGAGTGGCCGTTTGCACTATGGCTGGATCATCGCGGTAGCCGGCACTATCGGAATGGTGGCCAGTGTGCCCGGGCAGACGATCGGGGTGAACGTCTTCAACGAAAAGTTGATCTTGGCTCTCGGTTTGAGTCGGACGGGAGTCAGCGCCGCCTATTTCGTAGGCACTGCGGCAAGCGGATTGCTGTTGCCCTATGCCGGTCGGCTGTTCGATCGATTTGGGGCGCGTCTGATGATCGTAGGCGCTAGCGTGGCGTTGGCCCTCTCGCTGTGCTACATGAGCTTAGTAGACTTCGCGGCCCGAGGGGTGGGAGACGTTTTGGGTGGTGCGATTCAAGCGTCCTGGGCGTCGATGCTGTGTTTGGTTTTCGGTTTCTTTCTGATCCGTTTCTTTGGGCAGGGATTGGTGATGATGACCTCCCGCAACATGATCGGAAAGTGGTGGGTGGCCCATCGGGGGAAGATTTTCTCGATCGGCGGGATCGCGGTAACGGTTTGCTTCTCTCTTGCTCCGAAGCTCTTCAACGAGTTGATCGAGACCTTTGGCTGGCGAGAGTCGTGGCGGCTAATGGCTTTGGCGATCGCCCCTGGATTTTGCCTTTTAGCTTGGTTGCTCTACCGGGACAATCCTGCCGAATGTGGTTTGACGGTCGATGGAGGGAAGGAGCCAAACCGGAAGCGGGAGGGGGATCCTGAATTCTCAATCGTGCAAGAGTTTACGAGAGGCGAGGCGGTTCGCAGCTTTCCATTCTGGGCCTTCAGTTTAGTTTTTGCCCTGCAATCCTGCTATTTCACCGGCTACGCCTTTCATGTGATCGACGTGGCGAACGATCTTGGGAGAACCGCGGATTCGATGCTGAACCTCTTCGTTCCCATCGCCGCGCTGAATGCTGTGATCAGCGTTTTTGTCGGCTGGATGAGCGATAAGTGGCGTTTGAAGTACCTGCTCGCTTTCATGGCCATGGGCACTGTCATCGCTGGCCTAGGTTTGGCGGCCCTCGATGGAGTGGCTCTCTCAGTGGCCATCGTTTTGGGGTTTGGAATTAGCGGGGGCTGTTTTGGCGCTCTTAGCGGCGTTTTTATGCCGCGCTTTTTTGGGCTCAAGCATCTGGGTGCCATAAGCGGCGTTTTCGCCTCCATCATAGTGATCGGAAGCTCGGTAGGACCCTTGGTCTTCAGTTTGGCGAGATCCTATCTTGGAGGATATTCATTACCCAATTGGGTGGCGGGCTTGGTTGCCCTTGCGCTTATGATCTCGGCTTACTGGGCTGATAATCCCCAGAGAAAACTAGCTCTTAAATTGCGATCCTAAGCTCTCTCGGCTCCGCGGTTGCCTAAGCTGACCGGCAAACGAGCTCGGGCGATGAGTCCGGTCGGATGCGCTGCGGTGATGTCAAGCTGGCCTCCTTTGGTGGAGAGCTGGCTGCGGATGTGGAAGAGGCCGATTTTGTCGAGGGGAGTCGAGACGGATACGATCTTACTTTCGAGCCCGACTCCGTCGTCCTCAACTTGGAGTATCCATTCTCCCTCGTGACGGAACAGGGCGATGATACAACGTTTTGCGCTGGCGTGTCTCACCACGTTGGTAAGCAGTTCGCGCATGATGTCGAAGAGAAGCTCTTTTTCCTGCTCCAGCTCGATAGCCCCGTCGTTTTCGATGCTCAGGGTAATGGAGAGGTCGAAATCACCGTTGCCAGTGATGGCAACCAAGCGCTCGGCAGCTCGAACGAAGCCGTCCTGTTGGACGCTAGGTTCGGCGTAGTCGGAAGCTTGCTGAGAGGAAAAGTCGAAGGGAAACTCACTACTCGATTTTGGCCCGCTCTGGCTCTTGATCGATTTCATGACCCGTTTCAGCGTCTTGTCGCGGTCAATGCTAAGCGAGTCACTCGATTCTTGGCTCGAGCAAGCTTCGATCAATTGATGGTCAAGCTCGGTTGGCATTGACTCCCTTTGCTCGCATCGGGAGATGGCGGGAAAGTCCTGCATTTTGCGGGAAAAGCCGATGAGCTTAGAGTTAGCATCGCTACTCAGGCTACCCCTCAAAGCAATTCGGATAGGCTGACCCTCGGTTTGTACGGTCTCGAAGCTGATGTTCAGATCTGTGCCTTTGGAAATGGCTGAGTTGAAAGCGGATCGAACAGCTTGCTGGTCGCTTGGCGAGGCTAGGTCAAACAAGGTCTCCAGTTCCATTGTTCCGCAACGTTCTGCAAGTCCTAGATGTCGGGCAACGGTCGTGTCGAATTGGAATGACTGTTCGTTGATGTCTACCACCCAAGATCCCAGATCGGAAAAGCGGGCTGCCATATCAAGTTTCCGGTGGAACTCGAGCTCCCGGTCCAGGGCTGTTTTCTTGCCAAGGGCTTGGGCAATGGCGCAACGGACTAGACTTGGGCTCTGGTCGCTGCGCGCGTAGCAATCGAGGAAATTGTCTTCCAGCTCGCTGTTGATTCGTTTGCTCGCGGTGAAGGCGATGATGGGAAGGCCAGGCTCAATTTCCCGTATGCGTGCGTGCTGTTCTGAGATATCTGTCCCATCTGCCAGATGAAAGAACGCTAGATCGAACTTACAGAGTTTGAGCCTTCTGCTGAGGTCCTCCCCCGGCTGACAGCTTTGGGTACGGAATTCCTCAAGAGAAGATTGTTCGAGAAGTCTGACCAGATCGACGTGGTCATTCTCTCGGTCGGAAATTGAAAGTAGGAAGAGTTTTTTGGGGATGGGAGTCACTTGTGCTTTTTATCTCTTCCTATGTTACAAAATGCGGAGCCTTTGTTTTCCCGCTTCCTATCAGAGGATTTGTAGGCTGCTGGGTGTCTTCCGGCTCTCGCGGATTTCGATTGGCCCGCTTTGTTTGGAGTACACGGTGTTTCTGGACAAGACAGCCTCGTCTGGAGTGTTTTCCATCCGTGTTCTCTTTGAACTTAACCCTTGAGGATTCATTCCGTTTTTCAGGACCATAAGTTAAGTGCACGACGGTGCACTTCGTTCTTATTAACATATCCCCATGTTATTAACACAGCTTAGGTCAATAACCTTCTCTGTATTAGCAGAAATTTTATGGTTTTCCCTCTGTTTTGGAAAATATTCCAACTAGCGTCGGGTAAAGCCTCTGAGGCTTGAAAGTGCGATGGTTCGCTAGCGATTGGGATTAGCTTTGATACCTTTCGGTCGCTTTTTTGTGAGCCGTTAGCGTGCCAAATGAAAAAGGGCGCCCGGACTTTCGTCCGAGCGCCTTTTGTAGTTAACCAACCAACTAAGAGTCTAAATTGTGTGTGAGCAGGGGAGGATGAGCGGGCTTTTTAACTTGTGGTTCTTTATTCGGCTCAATGCGTGATATCCCTAATATGAATTTTGCCCCTCGGAGCCAGATTACCAATTTTTGACAGGTTTGAAGGGATTGTTATGTCATCCGATCCTGCACAAATTCGATCCGCTCGTGCTTAGCGGTTGAACTTGATCCAGTTAGGGGAACTTCTTCTGAGTTTCGCGGTAGCTTAATCTTGGAAGCTTCGATGACGCGTTGACATGTTTCAGGCAAAGGAAGTCAATTCGCTCGATCTTTGATGATTTTAGGGAAGTGGAAATGAAGGCGTTCATTAGGTTAACTTTAGGCATCGGCTTGTGTTTAGCACTCCTGTCGGAATCGGAGATTTCGGCTCAGGATGCGACGGAGCTGGACGAGGCTATGAGCGGAGCGGCGGAAGCGGCGCTAGCGAGAGTGGCTCAGGACGCGGAGAAGCGTGGTGTCGATAAACGTAGCCCTGCCTCTACATCTCAGGTTCGCCGGAAAGCGCGAGTCGGGACCTCGGACCCAATTTACCGGCACGGCATCCCCTATTACGACGAGTGGACTATCCGCGCGGGAGCCCTCAAGCTCAGGGTCCCAGCTTATCCCGGCTGGGAAGCTGTCAAAGCTGGAACCGAATTTTACTACTCGCAGGCTTCCAATGGAAAACCAGGTGAGCACTTGGCCCTGCCAATCATGAACAGCGATTTCGTGAGGGGGACCCGTTCCAAGTACGTGAATAATTTTGGACTCGTATGGGTGCCGCAGGAACATGCCTTTACGTCTATGACGCCCGAGAGATTTGCAGTGGTTAAGGACACGCTCAAAAGTCAGTTGGTCGAGGACCGCAAGATGCGGGTCGAGCGTGAGGACTTTTGGGAGTTCGAAGACTATTTGGCGTTCAAGAAGGGTAATGATGAGAGTGTTGAAGAATCCCTGAATGGATACTGGTTTCGGGCCAACGAAGAAGAGGACATTATCACTTATTTTGCCATTTCTGAGTTCGTATTCCAAACGCCGAGAGAAGAGCTCAGACAGCCCATGATCGAGACTATGAGTTACGCTTTGGTACGCGGGAAACTACTGCGTATCGACTTTAAGCGGCTCTTTCTCTCCGACGAAGACGTTAGCCAGTTGCTCAACTTCACGAGGACCTTTATCCAAGACATGAGGGCGGTAAACGGAATTAGCGAACGGAAGATTCGCTAGCGAAGTCACTCGATATCCGAAGGATAGGCGACCTTCGCTATTAAACGTTTGCCAGTACAGAACTGCTTAGCCACGGGTAGCTTCTATGAGCCTGAATCGCTACGAGCAGATGTTGCACGATTACATCGATTCCCTTCCCGAGGAAAAACGGTATTGGACTAGCCGAGTCGTTGAAATTGAGAAAAGCAACACCCGCCGCGAGGCAACCGCTTTGCAGCTGAATTCCGAACTTTGGGACTATTTTGAAGAGAGATCCAGGCATGAGCCGGATTTCTCGCGAGTCGTTGAATCGGGGGGATCGAAGCT
This sequence comes from Pelagicoccus albus, assembly GCF_014230145.1. Lineage (NCBI taxonomy): Bacteria > Pseudomonadati > Verrucomicrobiota > Opitutia > Puniceicoccales > Pelagicoccaceae > Pelagicoccus > Pelagicoccus albus. Next base: position 242,446 of record NZ_JACHVC010000012.1, on the reverse strand, counting down.
TAGCATGCTAAACCTTGCCGAATACTTAATTCGAATTTGGGGAGCTCCTTCGCCGCTACCTAAAACGAAAGACGGGAAATGAGATAGATGCCCTAGTGGATTCGCCCCCTATCCAGAAAAGCGAGATGTTTCCCTCCTACGTTTACGTCGAAACTTCTCGAGAATTGAGGGAGAAAGTGTTGCGAAAATCCACTAAGCAGCGGAGGTTGATCGCACAAAATGGATGAGCAGCGGTTCAGTTTAGAAAGCGATTCAAAAGTGGATGCAGGGAAGAAGCCTGTTCGACTCCTCGTCGTAGACGACAATCCGAACAATTTGCTAATCACGTCCAAGTTGTCCCAGTACCTTGGATACGATGCGGAAACGACCAACAACGGGGTAGATGCTTTGTCTTTGCTAAAGGACAAGCCTTTCGACATCGTTTTGATGGATGTGAGAATGGCGCCCATGAATGGTATCGAGGCTGCCCAGAAGATCAGATCTGGTGAAGCGGGAGACCACAATGCGAAGGCGTACATAATCGCCGTTACGGCCCACGCTTTGCAGGGAGATAAGGAGAAGTGCCTTTCTTCTGGTATGGATGACTATCTCTCCAAACCACTGACCCTCGATCGTTTGCAGGATAGTCTGAACCGTGCCCGTTCCCGACTATCTCTCGATTGACAAATAGGTTTCGCCCTCGCAAGAGAGCTGAATGAATTTGCTTAGCAGCAAGGAAAAATCGGAACTAAGGGGATACGCCCAAAGGCTCAAACCAGCCCTGCACGTTGGAAAGAAGGGTTTGGCGGATTCGGTTGTCTTGGAGCTCAAGAAAGCCTTCGAAAAAGAAGAACTCATCAAAATCGCGTTTAAGGCGGATCGTGACGAAATGGACGCCCTCACGGCGGAAGTTGAGAGATTGACCGATAGCCAGTGCGTGGGGGGAGTCGGCAAGAAGCGTAGCTTTTACCGCAAACTCGAAGTCGATTCTGACGAATTTTGAGGGATATTCGATTTGGGAAAATGCCGGTCCGTTTTGACGTTTTATCCTAGTCCTCCATTGTTGATGTCATGAATTTGTTGATCGCCGGAATCGTGAAGGAGGGCAATGCGGAGTCGAAAGATACTGTTGCGTCTGCCCTGCAGCTATTCGCAGAATTGGAATTAACAGGAAACCGAGTCGAGACGGTTGAGTTGCCTGAGAGCTGGGACGGATGTTTTGCCCCACTCGAGCAGAGATTAGCGAAGCAATGGGACGCTGTTGTCTGTTTGGCAGAGAAGGACTGCGATTCTCTGGCGATCGAACGGGTGGCTATCAATGAAGCAGACGTCACGCTCAAGGATAAGCAGGGTAGACGTCCGAGGGGAAAGGAAGTGCTTCCTTCTGGGGCCACCGGCCATTGGACTTCTCTACCGTACCGAGAGCTCGCTATCAAATTTTCTGACGCGAAGCTCCCAGCCATGGCTTCCCACAGCGCCGGTACTGGTTTGGCTAACTACGTTTTTTATTGCTTGATGGATCGCCTGGAGAGGGAAAAACGGCGTATTCCTGCTGGCTTAATCCAGTTGCCTAGCGGGCACGCGAATTTTGACAAAGAGAAAGGCGAAGCGTTTCTATCTGTACTGCTCCAAACTTTGGATACTACCAAAATTCGAGAGGACAGTCTTATGATCGATATGAGCCGAATGCGATCGGAAGTTCGCTAGATTTCGCGCGTTCTATAAAATTTGGAGAGCCATCATTGTCTGGTCGTCCGTGGCGGAACGTCCTTGGGCAAATCTTTTAACGAGATCGAAAGCCTTTTGGGGGACGTGATCAATCCCCTCATCCCATATTTCAGGAATTGAGGCTACCAAGCTATCCAAGCCTAGCATATCTCCTTGCGGATTTTCCGCTTCATAGAAACCGTCCGTCAAAAACATGACGCGAGACGTATCCGAAAGTTGGATGAGATTTTCTTCATACATGTCGCCCGCGTCTATACCAAGTGGCATCCCTTCCGCCTCTAGAAGTTGAGTCTCGTTGCTATTGGTATCTAAGAGAATGGCAGGGCAATGACCTGCGCTCGCCAGTTTCAGTACCTTTTTTTCATACGACAAGAAAGCCGCTTGAGCGGTAATAAACATGTTCAGATGACCAAGCTCTTCGCAAAATTGCTTGTTGATTTTGGTTAGAAGCCAACCTGGCGTCTCCGCGAGATTCAGGCGTGAACGAATCGCGGTACGGAAAATAGTTGCGAGTAACGCGGCGGGTACGCCTTTGCCCATTACGTCGCCGATGACGATGAACAAACCCACGTCACGAATTTCGATGGCGTCTATGTAATCGCCGCCTACGGCCATCGCAGCCACGCATTTGCCCGTGGATTTGCAGTATTGGTTGCTGGGGAAAGAGGAGGGTAGAAGGGAGCGTTGGATTTCGGATGCGACTTCCAATTGGGTTTGAGAACGTTCCTGTTCTTCGAGCTGCCTAAATGTTTTTGAGCTCGTGTAGGCGAGCCCGAGGAATTGGCCAAGCGCTCGAGCCAAAGGGAGTGCGGTCTCGAAAAGATCTGTTTTACTCGATTCTGGGGCGTGTAGAGCAATGGTGCCGAGACAATCCCTTTGGTAGATAATTGGTAAAGCGACCGCGCATCCGGATTTTTCGTACATGGGATCCGTAGGATCGAGGTGGTCGCAGTTATCAACTAGTAATTCACGTTCGGAGGCAATGACCGTCATGCAAGCACAGGCCTGCTCCTTGTTGATCAGGGCTTCTCTGATCTCTAGACCGTCACCGCCATCATGATACGCGTTCTCTAGGTTACCGTCGGGCATGAGAGTCCAGACGTTAGCTTGGTTGATGTTTACGAGACCCCGTAGTCTGGAGACGCTCTTTTCGATGAAAGTTTCGATAGCGGGACAGACTGCCAGATCATTCGCCAGGCCGGCCACGATGTCCCTCTCTGCATAAGCTAGATTGAGATCATGCGTCAGGCTTTGAAGCATGGTGTACATTTCCTCGGTTTTCACGAGAATGTCCGAGGAAGGGTGGGTCGCGAAAACGAGAGTCGCTTTTTGTCCGTATTTGGTTTCCTCGGTCTTAAAGGATTCAGCGATCGACTGGATAATAAAGTAGCCTCTGCCGGATTCGGCTGTCAGGTCCTCTGGCAGATCCGCTTGCCCCTGATGCACGAAGTAAGGGCCGGGATCCTCGACTTCCACTATTAGTTGTTCATCTGCCCAGGTCCATTTCGCTTTGACAGAGAGAGAAGCGTCCTCTTGGCAACCGTGTTCAACGGCGTTGTTCAGGCTTTCGCAAAAGGCCAAATCAATTTGTGGCCACAGCGTTTCGTCCATGCAATGGCGTTGGCAAAAAGCCTTCAACAAGGCGGATACCTCCGCCACGTTTTCCAGCTTTGCGGGAAATGTACAGCTCCCGGTTTCTTGATAGGCTATATCGCCGAGACTCATCTGATCGGTTTAAATGCGAGCCTCAGAAGGCTTGAACGTACGAGTTTGCTTATGCTTTTGTCATCGCAAAGAGCCTGGTAGGAAGCATGTATCCACTCTGTGGGGTCGAGGGGGCTGTGGCAGTCGTGCATATCCGAAAGCGCTATGACTCCAGGAGGAACCGTGGCCAATCGTCTCGCTACATCCGAATCTGCCGTTTCGGAGGACCAGTCGAGTGAACGTGGAAGGATGCCAACTAGACGCATGCGGCCGATCACAACTTGCTTAAGCCAATGCCAGCGACGGACGATAAGTCGCCCTCGGTTGCCCGTTTTTAAACGCATCGCGCCTCCGCGCCCATCGTGGGCTTCCAGTTCACTCCAGTCTACTCGCGACAATGCTGCCATCGGAGTGACGAGACAGAATAAGAACAAGGCTACGATTCTTTCTAAGAATCCGGGACTAGTAAGCTGCTCGCTGATGTCGGACAAAATGAACGAATCCGTTATCGCTACTCGACATCCGCGTTTGGCGTCGAGCAGTAAACCGCCATCCACGGTTACATTGTTTAGCGAGGTATTGCTGCCAACCATTGTTCCGGGCAGGACGATGGAATGTTGCACCGAGGCGTTCTCGTCGATGATCGCATTTTGGCCGATGCAGGCGTACGGACCTACTTGGGCTTCCGATCCGATCTTGCATTTCCCTTGTATCCAAAAGGGGGGTACTAGTTTGGCTTTCGGGTGAATGCTAACGTGAGGACCGATCCATCCACCCGAGCTGTGCTTGACCTCGATTTTCAGTGAATGGTCATCTAAATCATCAAGCCATTTATTGTTCAGGCGGAGCCACTGTTGTATCAGTCCGGCTTCTCCTTCGATCGGCTTAGGAAGCTTGTTGGCATTGGGAAGACCGACTACTGGGATGGCTTCAAATGGAGCATCTTCGTCGTTTCTGATGGGTACGACGGATACGGGGCGTGACCAGAAAGCCCCGTCTTGCAAGTAATCTCGTATTTCGTTGGGTCGATCCGCAGTGTAGATTGTTATCTGATCGATCTCTTCGCTTACGGCTTGGTCGAGCCAGTAGGAGATGAGGGGCTGATTTCCAATTGGCCAAAGGGCAAATGGACGGTCTGATTGCCAAAGGGTGTCGTATTCGCTCCAGTCAGGTAGCAGCAGTTGCCAGGTTCTCTTCATGGTGTGGGGGAGGAAGGATTAATAGGCTCCTTTGCCGAGCAATACGGCAGGGACTGTTTTGAATAGGAGTTTTATATCGAGCCAAACGCTCTCGGAGCGGATGTACTCCACGTCCAATCTAACTTGACCGGCAAAATCGATGTCTGCTCGTCCAGCCACTTGCCAGAAGCAGGTAAGGCCTGGTTTTGCCAGGAGTCGCGCTCGATCTTCGACAGTGTACATGACCACCTCGCGGGGGACGCAAGGTCTGGGGCCGACGATCGACATGTCGCCTCGAAAGACATTCCAAAACTGGGGAAGCTCGTCTACGGAGTATTTACGGATAAAGCGGCCGATCCGGGTGATCCGCGGGTCGTGCTTCATCTTGAATGTCACTGTGTCGCTTCCGTGTTCGTTTTGGGCCAGCAGCTGGTCCTTTATTTGGTCAGCGTTGATGACCATGGAGCGAAACTTCCACATGTAGAATCGGCTTCCTCGGTAGCCGACTCTCTCTTGTTTGAAAAAGATAGGTCCGCGGTCCTCTAGTTTTATCAGTAGGGCGGTTGCCGCATAGACCGGGGACAAGGCAAGCAGGGCGCAGGCGGAAATGATGACGTCGATCACTCGCTTGAGTCCAAGTGAAAGAGCGAGGACGCTTGCCCAAAGAGCTCGTTTGAACTTTACGCGGAATTTGAGCCTGGCTTTGCCCAAGGGGGTGCCGGCTTTTGACCAGTATTTGACGATATCCTCGTCTTCAAGATGTGGATTTGGCTGCATTTCTGGTTATTCGATTTTGTAAATCGGCCAGAAATGCGGGGACAAAAGAGCTATCTTGCAAAGAGTCCCATATAAGAGAGGCTTTTTGAGCTTGGGGGCGTACGTATTTTGTAAATCCGGGGTATTGAATTCGCTCCCAGAAGTCTAGAACCGTATCGAGATCGTAGCCCCTCTCGGACAAATCTCGACGGATCCGACGTAGCAAGCGCATATCGCAAGGGGTTTCGACAAATACGCTGAGATCGAGGCGTTGGGCAAGAGTCGGCTGGTGCAAGATGAACAACCCCTCCACCACGATGAGAGGTCTGGGCTCTATACTCAGTGTATCCTTTTTTCGCGAGAAACGGGAGAAGTCATACTGTGGAGCTTTGACTCCTTTCCCTTCCAGAAGCTCGATCAAATGGTTTTCCAGCAAATCCAGCTCTAGGGCGTCTGGTGTATCGAAATCGGAGCGAGCGGCGATTTCGACGGGCAGGTGGCTGAGGTCCCGGTAGTACCAATCTTGCTCCAGCAGGGTTGCTTTTTCCGGTCCGAAGGACTCAAGAACGTGCTGGGCAAGCCAGGTTTTGCCCGACCCGCTACCGCCTATAATGCCGAGGAGAATTGGTTTTTGCATGAATCTGGGAGAGTTTTTAGGAAATGGGGTCGCTGGCTCAAGAGCTGAACGAGAACGTCGTAATAAAGGGACGGGTTATCCCGACCCGATGCCAACTCAAATCAATTTATTCAGGCCAAATGAGCATAGTAATCGAAGGACAGACTGTCGAAGGAACGCTGAGCGCAGAAGTAGGCGTAGCGCGTCTCGACGCCGCTTCATCTCGTGATTTCAAAAAGGAAATGGAGTCCCTCTGGGGTGACAACGTCACGGCAGTGGAATTGGACTTCTCCAAGGTTGATTTCATCGATAGCTCTGGAGTCGGAGCTTTGCTGGGCGTCTACAAAAGACTACCGCAGGGGACAGGAAGCGTGAAACTCACCAAAGTGAAAGCGCCTGTTCAGTCTGTAATCGAACTGCTGCGCCTTCACCGCATTTTCGAAATCGCCAGCTAGGCGAGTCAGCCTTTCTGCATTCCTAACCGGTTCCGGCTTATTTAGAATTGCCGGTCCGATGTTGGGTGATTAGCCCCTTCGCCTTCTAATGAGGGATACGAGGGAGGACATAAGCTGGCAATCGGAGCTAAAAGGTACTTTGTGGCTCGCTGGACCGATCGTGCTCGGAAACCTCGGGCAAATTCTGATCGGAGTCGTGGATACGCTCATGATTGGCCGGATCGGAGTAGTCCCTCTCGGCGCGGCGGCATTCGTCAACAATGTCTTTGTCGTTCCCCTCGTAACTTTGATGGGCATCTTGGCGGCCGTAACGGTCTTGGTGTCTCAGTCAAACGGGGCTGATGATTCGCGAGCGGTAGGTCGGCACATACGGCATGGCCTGGCTATGACGCTAGGGCTGTCCTTGGGTGCCTGCTTACTCATGGCCGTGAATTTTCGGTTCCTGGGCTTCTATGGGCAGTCAGAGGACGTGGTGCTGGCTTCGAAGACCTATTACTGGTTAATGTGCCTATCGCTCATTCCTGCACTTGTTTATCATTTCCTGAAAAGCGTCTGGGAGGGAGTGGGTTGTTCTCAGCCTCCAATGTTGATTTTAATGGGAGGTATTGGGCTCAACGTTTTGCTCAATTGGATCCTTATTTTTGGGAAGTTTGGATTTCCGTCATGGGGATTGGAAGGAGCAGGAGCGGCTACCTTGATTTCAAGATTGGTAGTGATGGGGGTTATGTTGGCTGTCACTTTACGCTCCAAGCGTTTCCACGCTCTCCTACCTCGACGTTGGTGGAGTGGCTTCGAGAAGAGTTCTTTTGTTCGATTGCTAAGGCTCGGTCTCCCTATGGGAGCTCAACATTTGTTTGAAGTCGGGGCTTTCGCGGGGGCTGGAATCATGGTGGGCTGGATCAGCAAAGAGGCCTTGGCGGCCCACCAGATCGCGATGTCCTGCGCGGCCATGGCATTTATGGTTCCTTTAGGTATTTCCATCGCTTGCGGTATTCGGGTAGGCGAGGCCTTTGGAGGAATGAGTCTATCGAGAATCAAGAGAATCTATCTTTCCACTCTTGGGTTCACCTTTTTGCAGACGACGGCCTCCGCCGTGTTCTTTCTTCTCGGAGGCAGTTGGCTGGCCGGACTCTTTGTGCACAACGATCTGGTGGTTAGTCTCGCATCGTCGATTTTTGTAGTGGTGGGGCTATTTCAGATCTTTGACGGAGCTCAGGTAGTCTGCATGGGGGCGCTTAGGGGCATGTCGGATGTTAATATCCCCATGGTCATTACCTTCCTGACGTATTGGGTTTTGGCCCTCCCGGCGGGCTATTCATTCGCTTTTGTTTTTGGCCTAGGATCGGTAGGGGTTTGGGTGGGTTTGGCCTGTGGATTATTTGTGGCCGCGGCGGCCCTTTTTGTGCGTTTGCACCGTCGCTCGCGTTTGGGTTCTCAGACTCCTGCTGCATAGGTAGAGTTACTATTTTCGATAGAGTCGGAAGGATTTGCGCCTGAGGGTAAAGTCCCGTGTAAAAACGCCGATTGAGAGAGGCCTAAGCTACGATCCTCAGATTATCATGCCACCCGCACCTCTCAGTTTTTGTCCAGCAAGCAGCCATGTGTTTTGGCTAAGTTGCACGTTGTCAGGGATCTAGCCGTTTTATTGATGCTACCCAATCCCACTCCATGAAATCCACTTTCACTTTTGAAGACGTCTTCTTCAAATCCCCAAAGCCGCAGATGCTGGTTTCGGGGGTTAAGGTGCTGTCTGCGAACATGGCTGCAAGGCGTCTGCTTGGAGGGGCGAGCGAACCTGTGGATCTGGATGGGTCGTTGCTCAATGAGTTTTTTGAAAACTCGATGAAAGGGGCCGAAATCATGGCCGGTTCCGTTTACTTGACGCTACGGCTTTCGGCAGAGGACACACCGATCGGGTGCAACGTAGACATATCGCCAATTGGCGGCACTACGGCATTGTGGAATCTCGAACCTGTTTGGAAGGAGCAGATCGTACAGTCTTGCTCGAACCTTTCTTTAGAGAGAGCTCTCAACGCTACCTCTGACGCCGTCATTTGTGTCAGCAGTACAGGCGAAGCTACCAACTCGGGAGAATTTTTGGTCACTTTTGCCAATCGTCAGGCGGAGAGTTATCTGAACTGCGGTACGCAAGAAGCTCGGGGAAACGAGCTTCAGAGTGTGTTTACTTATTTCGAGGAGCTAGATTTGGAGTCTCATTTCGAATCCGTTTCGAATGGCGGCCTTTTAGCCTCCCAAAAATCCATCCGGCTCGCTGACGGCAAGCGGCTTGAACTATCGGTATCGATCTATCTCTCGCACGATGGAGATTACGTGCTATGCTTGAAGGATGTGACGGAGGCGATACGGGCTCAGTACAAACTCGAAAAGAGTGCCAATGAGTTAGATCGTCTTTCCGCTCAGGTTCCCGGAGTGTACTTTCATCTTGTCATGGACGAAGGTGGAGAACCTCGCTTCCCGTTCATAAGTGAAAAGGTGGAGGCTCTATTTGGGGTCCCAGCTGCGGAGGTAATGGCCGATGCTTCAAGGGCGATAGGCGTTGTCTGTATCGAAGATATGGATAAACTATATGAGTCGCTAGCCGTCTCGAGCAAAAACCTTACACCTCTCTATCAGGAATACAGAATCAACACTCCAAGCGGCGTCACCAAATGGATTGCCATCAAAGCTATCCCTGAGAGAAAGGCTGGAGTCGGAGTAGTTTGGTATGGGATTTTTGAGGACATCAATTCCCGCAAAGAATCCGAAGAGCGGCTGAGAATGGTCTCTGCAGCGGTAGAAGCATCTAGTGACTTCGTTTTGATGGTCGATAGAGGGGGACAAGCTCTCTATCAAAATAATTCGTTTACGAATATTGTAGGGTACAAATCTATACAAATTCTCAACAAAAAGGGTGGAGTTGAAGCTCTTTTTGGAGATCACCACGTATACGAGAAGATACTCCAAGAGACTCTCGAGTATGGTCATTGGCAAGGTGACGTGAAAGTGATGACCGATGCGGGCCGACATCTGGACATCTATTTCCGATCGGTATCGGTGAACGATGAAAAAGGTCGAGTTACGGCCTTGGTTGTGACTGGTACAGACGTTACGCACAATAAGCGGCGGCAGAACCTCTTGAAGCGGTACAACTCCGTTCTTAAGGCGCAAAGTGAAGCGGCTACAGACGGTATACTCGTTGTTAACGAACGTGGAATTGTATCCAATTTTAATAGACGATTTTGTAAGATTTGGGGCTTGTCCACGAACCTCATGGATGTCGGGCGTCCGGAAAAGATCTGGAGTGTAGCTTCCAAACAAGTCGCCGATTCCGACGCCTACTACACTAGGGCGATGATGATTTCGAAAGACGAGACGGAGACTTACAAGGACGTCTTGGAGCTGTTGGATGGTCGAACATTCGAACGTACCTCGATTCCAATTTCTTCGCCTCTAGGCGAGTCTTATGGGCGAGTTTGGTTCTTCCATGAGGTGACCGAGCAGAAGCGTTCGGAAGAACGACTTCGCGCGACGATGCGTGAGGCCGAAGAGGCGAATCGTGCCAAGAGCTATTTCTTGGCGAATATGTCTCACGAAATTCGTACTCCGATGAATGGGATCATAGGCATGACTGGGTTACTCGCGGAGACGAATCTAGAGAGCGAACAGCATGACTATGTGGATACGATTCGCGCCAGTAGTGAAGCCCTGCTCATTGTAATCAACGATATCCTAGACTTTTCGAAAATCGAATCGGGTAAGCTCGAAATCGAGAATATAATGTTCGATCTTCGCGATTGTGTGGAGGAAGCGATCGATACCTTAGCCATACAGGCGTCTGAGAAGGGATTGGACATTTCTTATATCCTCGATGAGGGAATCCCAGGTTCACTTCTGGGCGACCCAACTCGATTGCGGCAGATCATAGTCAATTTGTTGGGCAATGCGGTCAAATTCACTGCCAAGGGCGGCATCGTTGTTCGAGTCGATCCTTTCCACATCAAGGATGATGATGTGATCCTTCACTTCAAGGTGACTGATACGGGCATTGGGATTCCAAGCGATCGACTAGACCGACTATTTGGCTCTTTCAGCCAAGTCGATGCATCGACCACGCGCAAATACGGTGGAACCGGCTTAGGCTTGGCTATTAGTAAGAACTTGGCGGAGCTGATGGGTGGTTCCATGTGGGTGGAAAGCGACGATGGAGAAGGGTCAACCTTCCACTTCACGGTCTCTTTCAACAAGGCTGCTGTCAGTTTCGACATGCCGCATATGGTCGCTCATGATACCCTGTCCGGGCGGAAAGCTATTGTCATCGACCAACACGACTTCAGTTGCGAGGCCCTCGTTAACCAGCTCCAGTTTTTCAATGTGGAAGCCGCCTTTTGCCATTCGCTCGAGACATTCGAGGAGAAAGCGAAAGACTTAACGGATGTTAACTTTGTATTCGTAGATTCAGGACTTGTCGGATTCGGTATCGAGGAATTCAGGTCCAAGGTGCATTCCGTACTCAATAATGACTCTGTAACCGTGGTGGTAACGGGGCGCTTGGGAGGCTTGCAAATCGGAGGTGGCTCGGACTCGAACACGCTGACTCTGCTTAAGCCTTACAAGTTGGAGACGGTTAAGTCCCGTATGCTGGAAGCCAGTGGGCGAGCCGCTCCGCGGGTAAAGCGTGTCTCGTCTGATGGAGCGAAACTGGGTGAGTCGAAGCCTCTGAAGGTCTTGCTCGCGGAGGACAATGCCATCAACCAAAAGGTCGCAAAACGTTTGTTTACGAAGATGGGCTACAGCATTGCCATCGCCCAAAATGGTTTGGAAGCGGTCAATATGATCGGCGAAGAGAAGTACGATCTCGTGTTTATGGATATTCAAATGCCGGAGATGGATGGACTCGAAGCGACTCGCGAAATCATCCAACGTTACGGTGACGACCGTCCGAGAATCATAGCTCTCACGGCGAACGCCATGCGTGAAGACCGAGAAAATTGCTATGGCGCGGGAATGGACGGTTATCTAACCAAGCCCTTCAAGGCAGCGGATTTGAAGGAAACGCTCAGCTCCACTTACGACCGCCTGTACCAGGAGCGGGCAGACGAACTTGTCGACTAGGGGAGGAGAGCCATCTCATTTTCAGCTTTGACCTGAAAGAGTATCGATTCGAAGCGATCGACTATCGGCTGCCAATCGAAAGCCTCCGAGTAGCCCGAAGCAGCTAGCCCGATTTCCCTGCGGAGTTGTGTGTTTGTAGCGAGTTTTAGGCCGTGCTCCACGAAGGATTCATCGTCGTCCAAATCCGCCTTGAAGCCAGTGATTCCCTGTTTGATGTGCTGCCCGGGCGCAGCGTAATCGAAGCCTACCAAAGCGTTTCCGCAAGCCATCGCTTCGGTCGCAACGTTCCCATAAGTTTCGGTTTTGCTGGGATATAGAAAAATGTCGCTCGACGCGTAGAGGCGTGCAAGAGCGGGGCGGTTTTCCAGCGGGATTGCTCCCGGAAAGATGGCGAAAGGGAAATCTCGTTTCAAAGCGCTTTCCATCGGGCCGCCTCCAACAATCACGAACTTCGCGTTGGGGCAGGCATGTAAGATGGCTTTGTAGGATTTGAGGAGTAAGCTGTAGTTTTTCTCCGCGGCCAGACGACTAACATGGATAATGACTGGAGTCTCCGGATCCGCTCCCCAACTACGGCGGAGACCTTGGTCCCTAGCTTGAGGGTTGAACACTTTCAGGTTTACGCCTCTGCCGAAAACGGCGGTGTTTCGGAAGCCCTCGGCTGCCAGTTGATCTGCCAGCTCCTGGGTGGGAGCCATGGTGCTCTCGGTCTGGTTATGTATCCAACGCAAGAAGGCGAGCACTAGGCGCGTAGCGAACTTAGCGTTGTAGTGCTCGCTGTAACTATGGAAGTTGGTATGAAAGGTAGAGGTGCTGGGAATGCCCATCCGTTTGGCAGCTCTAATGGCCGACAGCCCTAAAGGTCCCTCTGTGGCGACATGGACGATGTCGGGCCTGCTTTTTTGCCAGGAGTGGATCAGGCGGTTCCGGGAAGGCAGACCGAATCGCAAGTCGGGGTATCTCGGTATGGGAAGACCGGATACCGTTATGCTATCCGGTTTGGAAGTGGGTTCGCACGTCTCGCTGGTTTGGAGGGGGCGTACGACTTGAACCTGGTGGCCTTTTTCGCGCAGCCCTGCGACCAATTGGCTTAGGGTCATCGCGACCCCATTGATCTCGGGCGGATAGGTTTCGGTTACTAGGGCTAGTTTCACAGTAGGGTCTGACTCAGGTTTGTGATATGTCCGACTGAGCTAGACAACTCCCTAGGCGAAGGAAACCGGAAAGTTGTAACGATCAGGAAACGAAACTACCCGCAGCGCAGGCGCTTCGTTTCCGTTTTTCGATTAATCTTCCTCTTCTGGAACGAGGCTTTCGGCGTAGCTTTGGCAGGCGTCCAAAACACGCATGACGTTTGCCCCCCAGAACTTTTTCAAGTCCTCCTCGGTGTAGCCGCGTCTCAACATCTCGATGGTGATTGGCATCATTTGTCCGATATCCATGGAGCCGTCTACACCGCCTCCTCCGTCGAAGTCACCGCTAATTCCGATATGGTCCACTCCCATGATTTCGACCATGTGGTCGATGTGGTCAACTACAGCGGATACGGTTGATAGGGGCTTTGGATACTTCTGCTGAATCGCTACGTATTCATCGACTGATTTCAGGCTTTCCGCCTCGCTAAGCTCCTTGCCTCCTCGGTAATTCTTGAACCACAGGCTCATCGCAGAGGAACGCTCCTCATTGGGCTGAACTTCCATCATGTAAGCGCTAAACATGTTCATTTGCACTACGCCATCGCGGGCCGCAATTTCCTTCAAGAGGGCATCGTTCAGATTTCTTGGATGCGGGTAATTGGCGTAGCTGCCGCTATGCGAGGCAATGACTGGGGTTGCGGAGGCCTCGAGGATATCCCATGCCGTCTTGTCCGAGGAGTGCGAGATATCCACCATGATACCGAGTCGGTTGCATTCCTCGATCGCAGCGAGACCCAAGTCTGAGAGGCCCATATGCATATTGCCCTTCGGGTCTGTGGAAGAGTCTCCGAGGTCGTTGTTTTTGCTATGAGTCACGCCAAAATAGCGTACGCCCTTTTCGTAGTAGTCTTTGAGCAGGTCGAGATTTCGGCCGATCGTGTAACCGTTTTCGATTCCAAGAAACACGACACGTTTCCCGGTTTCCCGGATGGCGTAAGCTTCGTCGGAAGACGTGGCAATTGCCGCAATGTCGCTGTGCTCTTCCACTGTTTTGCGTATCAGGTCAGCAATCTCGAACCCAGCGTCTATGGCTTGTGCACGACCTTCGTGGGTGAGGGGACCTTGGCCGACGTAAACCACGAAAAAGCCCCCATCGATCCCGCCCTTTTTCATACGGGGGAAGTCCACCTGGCTAGCGTTTTCGTACCAGCTATACTCTTTGGAGATGTCAAATCCTGGTCGTTTCAGGACCATCGGCACGTCCATATGAGTGTCGATCGTCAGGTGCGCGGCGTGGATCTCGCGAGCCATTACCTCCAGCTCCGTGTCGCTCATATCGGTGCGTGGGATACGTTTTGGAGCGTCTTCAGCGTATCCACTTACTAGGAGCGAAGCCGCGGCGAGGCAGCCGGTCAGTGCGCGTAGTCGAGTCATAATCTTAGTTCGGTTTTGAGTTTTCTAGAATCCTTCCGCGAAAGTATCCGGACGGCGTGGATCACCCGCCCCGTAGTAGACTCCATCTTCCTTGGAGACTGAATTGGCGGTGCCCATAGCCCGGCCCTCTACGACTTCGTAGCCTTTCTCAGTCAAAATCGCTTTTGTATCTTGGCTAAGCCCGCGTTCGACGAAGAGTTTGTCTGGCAGCCATTGGTGGTGTATCCGGGACGCGGCTACGGCTTCGGAAAGGTTCATTTCGTGCTCCATCACGTTGAGAAGCACTTGCAGCACCACTGTGATGATTTGACTGCCACCTCGGCTACCGGTGAGCAGGAACGGCTCGCCGTCTTTCAGTACCAAGGTCGGAGACATCGAGCTAAGCATCCGTTTCTCCGATTCGATGGAATTGTATTCTCCGCCAATGAGTCCGTATGCGTTCGGAACCCCTGGCTTGGACGAGAAGTCGTCCATTTCGTTGTTGAGGAAAAAGCCGGTGCCCGGGGGCATAATCTTGGATCCGAAGGAAAAGTTGACTGTATACGTGTTGGCTACGGCGTTCCCCTTGTTGTCGATCACGGTGTAGTTGGTGGTATCCAAGCCTTCGTGAATGGGCTCGCCCGGTAGGATCTCGGTGCTCGGAGTCGCTTTTCCCATACTGAGCTTGGAACGGATCTCGTCGGCGTAGTCTTTGGAAGTGAGCCATTCCACGGGTACGGGATTGAAATCGCTATCGCCGAGATGCTTAGAGCGGTCTGCGTAGGCGTACTTCATCGTCTCCGCCATGAGGTGGATGGACTGGGCGCTATTGTGCCCGTACTGCTTTAGATCGAGAGGTTCGAGAATGTTTAGCATCTGTATGATATGCACGCCTCCGGAGCTGGGCGGCGGCATGGAAACGATCTCGTATCCCTTGTAGTTGCCGCGAACGGGTTCGCGTTCGACGGCTTGGTAGTTGGCTAGATCCGCTTTGGTGATCATACCGCCGTGGGCTTCCATGTCCTTTACGATTAGGTCAGCAATCGGGCCCTCGTAGAACGCAGACGGGCCTTGTTCGGCTATCAGTTGCAGTGACTTACCCAGATTCGGCAACTTGATGATATGGCCAGGTGGATACGGTTTCCCTTCTTCATCGTAGTAAATGTCGATGGTTTGCGGGGCATGACTCTCCAGACGTGGTTTCCCCGTTTTCAACGATTCGTACAAATCTTCGTTTATCGGGAAGCCATTTGTTGCGAGATCGATTGCGGGAGCCAAGGCTTCGGCTAGGGTAATCGTTCCGTATTTTTCCAAGGCCAAGGCGAAGCCTGCGACTGTGCCAGGAACTCCGGCCGCGAGGTGGCTGTAGCGAGATAGCTCTTTGTCGACATCCCCATTCTCATTCAGGAACATGTCCTTATGGGCCGCGAGCGGCGCTTTTTCCCGATAGTCGATAGCAATCGTTGTATCTGTATCCGCAGATCGGATAAGCATGAAGCCTCCTCCTCCAAGGTTTCCGGCCTGTGGAGTGGTGACAGCCATAGCGAAGCCTAGGGTCACGGCTGCATCGATAGCGTTTCCTCCATCTTTTAAGACGCCCAGAGCCGCTTCTGTAGCCAGTTTTTCACGACTGGATACCATGCCATGCAAGCCTGACTCAGGATGGCTTGTCGACTGGCTATTGTAGATGGGAGGTTCTGGAGCGGCATAGAGGCTGGCCGTCATTGCGAGAGCCCCCAACGCGAAGGCGAGTGTAGACTTAGACATCTTTTTGAGCTTGGTTTAGGTTTTCGATTTTGGGAATTCGGCTTGAGCAGGCTAGTCGAAGATATTGACCACTTGGTGTTCGAGCATCTCAGCTAAGCCCCAAGTTCCCAACTCCCGCCCGATACCGGAGTGTTTGAAACCTCCGAAAGGGGCATGAGTGGTTGCTCTTTTGTGGCCATTTACTCCTACGCGCCCGCACTCGAGTTGTGACGCCACATCGTAGCCCATTCTTGGATTCGTTGTCCAAACCGAGGCCGATAAGCCGTAATTTGAATCGTTGGCCCAAGCGATCGCTTGCTCTATCGTCTTGTAGGGAACGATGGGGAGGATGGGAGCGAATTGCTCGTCAGAGACGAGAGGATGAGAGGAATCGATATCTTTTACGATCGCAGGGGTGGTAAAGAATCCGGAGTCCTCGTTGGTCCGTGGATAACTTAGAATGGCTGCCCCAGACTTGTAGGCACTGGAGATCATTTCCTCGACTCGCTCGACGGATTGTTTTGTCGTTAAAGGGCCGATACGAACGCCTTCGACGAAACCGTTTCCGACAACGTAGTTTGCCATCTCGGCTGACAACACTTCGGTCAGTTCCTCGTAGCGCGATTCGTGAACGTAGATCCTTTTAATCGCGCTGCAGACTTGGCCGGCATTTCTCCAGGCAGATTCTAGGATCTCACTTGCAATGTTATGAGGCTGGGAATCCGGCAGAACGATAGCTGGATCGTTCCCACCAAGCTCTAAGGTGACTGACTTAATCTCCGAAGCTGCTTCAGAGAGTACTGCTCTCCCAGTCGGGATCGAGGCTGTCACTGAAAGTTTTCTGATCTTAGGATGTCTCGCGATCCATTCTCCAAGGTCCTTAAAACCTGAGAGGCAGTTGAAGATGCCGGAAGGTAGATCGCGATTAAGGATCTTCCCGAGATGAAGAGGCGATAAGGGAGCAAGGGGTGAGGGCTTAAGAATCACCGCATTTCCCGCCAGCAAGGCAGGGGCGAGTTTGACTGCGATGGTCGCGATGGGGAAGTTCCAAGGTGTTATCAGACCCACGATGCCGTAAGGCCTATTGAGAAGCAGGGTGCGAGGCGCGTTGCCCTCTGAGAGATCCTTGCTGGGAATCTCCATCTCGGCGTAGGTTTTGAATACATCCGCTGCGTAAGCGACTTCGTTTTTAGCCTCAGGTAGCGGCTTGCCTTGCTCCTTGGTGATCAGCCGGGCTAGTTCCGCCCGGTTTCGCAGGATCGTATTGGCACAAGTGAGCAAGGCCGTTCGACGGGCTCTCTCTGCTTTAGCCCACGCCGGCTGAGCCTTCTCGGCAGCTAGGACTGCAGATTCCAAGTGATCCGCACCACAGAGGGGAGCTGAAGCGAAAGCGCTTCCAGAAGAGGGATCGATAACGTCGAATCGCTCGTCTCCGATACAAGGACGACCACCTATCATGGCCATGCTGAGGAGCGACTTTCGCATTCGTCTATAGTTTGATCCTACTCGGAGGAGGCATGATCCTAACCCGGTATTTATTCCTGAATTCTGATTGCGGCCGCGGCTTCGATCTCGATCGGACCCCCTCCCACAATCGACACGACTGGTAAAGTCGTGAGGGCCGGAGGATTTTCCGTGCCAAAGGTTTCGGCAAACAGCGCTTCCCAAGCTGCTATACGCTGGTCGAGAGTTTTTTGATCTCCTTCAGCGATGTAGGCACGCACATGGACCAGGTCAGCGAAGCTCCCTCCGGCTGATTCGACTCTCGCCTTGAGTGCCTCAAGGGCAGATGCAGCCTGGGTCTTAATGTCTCCCTCTACCGAAGAAATGCTGCCGGCTAAGAAAACCATTTTCGCGTCTGGAGCTACGGACACTCCTGCTGCGCCGATAGGTTTCGAATCCACTACTTTGCTGGTCGTTCCACTTGATACTTTAGCGGTTGGGAATTCCTTGTCGCTATCCGATGGATACGCAGCGTAGTACTCGATTGAAATGCTTTGCTTGCGGTAGTTGAACCCAGGTGTCGACATCACTGTACGAGTCGGACGGTTTGGGTTTCTCGCGTTGTTGAAGTACTTGTTGTACTCTTTGTTGAACGTGGCGAAGCTCTTGGAAATAGAATCTTTGCCTGGGTAAACGCAGGCGCGGATAAAGAAAACGTCCGAGTAGCTCAAGCCAGCCGCTTTCAGTTGCTGCCCCATCTGTTTGAAGAGGGAAGCCGATTGTTGGGCTATTGTCCCGTACATGAAGAACCCAGGAGGAGGATTTGGAATCATGGATTCTGGCCGGACGGAAGAGGAGAAGAAGGTTCCGGTATTGGCCATGGTTGCCTTGCCGGTACTCATGGGCCAGACAGGGCGACCGTAGGATTTCCAACGGTCGCTTGTCTCGGTCCTGCTCAGGCGGGTGTAGCGTTCATGTTGGCGAGACCCCACCACGTGGGGACCTCTCCCGTCAGGGAAAACCGCGATGAACTCTACCTCCACTCGATAGTCAGAATGAAAGAGTCTTGAGATGCCGACGGTGGTACGCGCGGGCTTGTGTGGATTCGTCACTGTTCCGAAAAACTGCTCGAACGCTCGGTTCCAGCCGTCGAAGTCGGGCTCGGGATCCGCCACGATGTAAGCTCGCACGTTGACCACGTCTCTAAGCGTGAGACCCACTTCTGCCAGATCGGCAGTAAGTTGGGTCAAAACGCTGAATGTCTGCTCATAAGTATCACCATAACGATTCTCCACGCTATTACGGGCGATTTCCTTCATACGAGGGCTGGCAGTGACACCCCAAGTGTAGAAGTACTCCGAGCCAGGCTGGACTTCCACCGCATCAGCGTATGGTAGCTCAGGCTGTTCGTGCACCGTGATGCGGTTATTGGAATGCGCTCCGATGTAGCGAAGACCGACGTAGGCTGTGGCAGCGAGAGCGAAAATGCCCGCTACGTAGCCCAGTCTGTGTTGTGGAAGTAGTCCCATTGTGAATACTTATTGAGAATCGAAAAATCAACTAGTCGATTGAGTAGGCTTCTTGTCCGTGCTCCGAGATGTCCAATCCGACATCTTCTTCTTCGGCGCTTACTCTAACTCCCATGACTAATTTGATTAGGTAGAAGACGACAAAAGAGAATACGAACGCGAATAAGGCATAGGAGAGGCAACCGATTAGCTGCCAGAGGACGGGAGCTTCACCAAAGAAGCCAACCGCCAAGGTTCCCCACGTTCCGCAAACTCCGTGTACTGAAGTGGCCCCGACAGGGTCGTCGATTTTGATCTTTTCGAAAAAGAGGATCGCGAACACAACCAGCACACCTGAGATAGCTCCCACTACGATTGCAGAAGCTGGCATCATGGAGTCGGCCCCGGCAGTAATGCCTACCAGCCCCGCTAGTACCCCATTAAGAGCCATAGAGACATCTGGCTTTTTCAGGATGATTTGAGTGGCGACCATACAAGCGAGGCAGCCAGCTGCGCCTGCGAGCGCTGTGTTGGTAACAACAAGACCGATTTGCTCGGGGTGGGCGCTAAGAACGGAGCCGCCATTGAAGCCAAACCAACCGAACCAAAGGAGGAAAACACCAACCGCAGCCAAGGGCATGCTGTGTCCCACGATGGGTTTACTGGGGCCAGGCGTGCCATACTTGCCTCTTCTTGGCCCCAAAATAAGGATACAAGCGAGAGCGGCGTAGCCTCCGAAGGCGTGGACGATCGAAGAGCCAGCGAAGTCGTGAAAACCGTTGCGGTCTAGCCAGCCAGAACCCCACTCCCAAGAGCCTGCCACAGGATAAGCGAAACCTACGATCACAATGGTGAATACCATGAAACTGCTCAGTTTTACGCGCTCTGCCACAGCGCCCGATACGATCGTGGCGGCGGTAGCCGCGAACATCGCTTGGAAGATAAAGTCAGTCCACCAAGTATAGTTCGCGTACTTGGCGCTCATGATGTCTAAGTAGTCCGCTGGGTTTACGTCTATCCAGAAGCCGAAAGACATGATGCCATTGAATTCAGTACCTGGATACATGGTGCGAAAGCCGACTAGAGCATACAGAAGCAAACCCGAACTGATAACGAACAAGTTCTTGAATATGATGTTGATCGTGTTCTTGGCTCGAGTGAGGCCGGACTCCAAGGTGGCGAAGCCGAGGTGCATCATGAAAACCATGGCGGCGCATACGATAAGCCAGACGTTGCTTATGGTGAAGAACGATTCCTCTGCGGTGATCGTGTCTATGTATTCGTCGTAGGTGCCCTCGGTTACGCGATGTTGAGCGAAAAGTTCGCCGCCTTGCGAGAGAGCGAATCCAACAGCGAAAAGCAGAAGGAGAATTTTAGTGAGTCGAGAAAGGTTGAATACGCTATGCATCGGTTTGTGTCTCTGGATTTTGGAAACTGAATAAATAATCTAGCAGTGCAGTGATATCTTCTTCTGGAATCATTGCTTCCCAGCCGGGCATCCCTTTATCCATGATGCCTACGCGGATCGATTTCCCTACGCCTTCGCGGCCGTCGCCGCTATACCATTTGGAGTCAAACAGGTTGCTGGGGGAATCTATCTGATTCCCCTCCGGACCGTGGCAGCCCAAGCAGAACATATCGTAGTTCGCCTTGCCCTTGGCGACGGATGCCGGATCCAAAGCGGGCACGATCTCTGCGGGTAGTTCCTCGGGGGCGGCTGGCTCCTCTATAGAAGGCGAGGTCGAGTCTGGTTCAGTAGGAGCGGCGATACTCGAATTGGAGGAAACGAATGTACTTTGCTCCGGAGCCTTTCCCGAATTGCCCGCGACGTAGGCAGCAATGCAGCAGAGCCCGAATCCTGCTACGCTAAATCCGAACTTGGTGGCTGCGGTGTTGAGGTTTGTCCTCATGATGCCATGGTGCGCTCGTGGATGTTTTTGACGGCGATTCGAGCTGCTTCGAATGCTCCGGCTTGCCATCCACCGAGGTGGCTTGCCCAACTCGCGGCCAGATACAATTCACCCTCAGGCTTGATTAGCAGAGGATAGAAGGTTTTGAGCATCGCCTGTGGGAAGTGGGCGAGGCAGCCTTCAATGTGCGGGATTGTGGCCCAGTTTACCGAAAATGCGTTTTCGAACTCATCGCGATACTGAGGATGGATTTTCTCTCCGTTGCTGAGGGCGAATTCGGTGCGCTCCTCTGGGGACATACGGCCGAGCTGGTCTGACATGGGGCCGAAAACGTAGTAACCGCCCATGACGCCCTTTTTATCCAAGAATCCAGAAGATGGATACCACACCTCTCCGATCGGAAGATTTGTCCAGGATAGTCCGCCGAATATGCGGTCGTCCTCTTCCCAGAAACGACGCTTGAACTGCATGCCGATCTTACCCGAGTTTTGGAAGGGCACGATGTTCAGTGTATTTTTGAGCATCGGAGAAAAGTCTGTTTGCAGGCGACGGAGAATCGTCGGTGGAATAGTGCAGATGCAGTAATCTCCAGTGATCTCTTGGTCAGCTCCGTCGACTGTGTAGACCACGCGGGCACCCGGATTGGTGCGGCGGATTTCTTTCACCTGGGCTCCGTATACGATCTTGTCTTTGACCTTTTCGGCTAGGGCCATGGGGATTTTGTCCATGCCGCCCTTTGGAGTGAACATCTGTGACTGGTACTGGTACTCGTTTGCTCTGTGGAAGAGGTTGCCGAATCCAGACTGCAGAAGTTCCGAGAATTGGTAAGGATCATCGAGCTCGCCTTCTTGCAGGCCGCCACCTGGCCAGACCTTGTATCCGCGTCTGTTATGTCCCTTATATTCGTTGGCCGATCCGCTCAGGCCGCCTTCGTAATGGAGGAAGTCGATTAGGGCTTCCTTGTCGCTCTCGCTCAACTCGGTGTCGAGAAGCTCGTCGTCGGCGACCTTGGCAAGGAGTTCGGCTGTGTAGCCGCGAAGGTCTGTCTTCACTTCGCGAATACGGTGACGTTTGCCAGCCATCGGGCCGATATCGCCCTCTCCGTAATAGAAGGCGTTTTCGTTTAGATTTACAAATGGTTGGATCTCTACGCCCAGTTCGCGGCAATAGTCCATGGTGACGTGCCACTGTGGGAAGCGTGAGGGACCTGGATTGTAGTATTGCCCTTCGTCGAATTTGCAGGTTTGCGAGTGGCCTGTCGTTTCGGTGATCTTGTCGCCCTTGCGGATGGTCATGCTGCGGCCGCCTGGGATGTCGCGAGGTTCAAGCACGACGCAATCGAAGCCGAGTTTGCCCAGCTCGTAGGCCGCGGTCAGCCCGGCTATGCCTGCCCCTAAAATGAGGACCCGCTTATTCGACTTGCCGTCGACGGGAGGCAGGCCAGCGAGCTCTGCCCCGTGGCCTGTTGCTTGAGTCATGAGTCCGAGCGCGGTCATTGTAGTAAGTGCACAACCACCGTACGCCCCGACTTGCCGAATGAAGTTCCGGCGAGTGAGTTTCGCTTTTGTAGACATCTTTTTGTATAAAATAACGCTCTTCGCGTGCTTTGTGGGCCACTAGCAAAGGTCGTGCCTACTCGTCGCTAAATCTTAGATACATGCTATTTCATAGGCGCTTGCGCTAACATAGGCTAGTTAGCTGGGCCATTATTGTATTGGGGCCCGTTACCGATGCAGGAAATTGGGTTTAATTTTGAAACATAGGCCGGTTGGGCACAGGGCCTGCTCAGGCAAATTTCAATTTGATCTAACCGAAAACACAAAAAGATGTCTATTAAACCACTACTCAGCGGTATGGAGCAACGCTCCTCCCGACTCGTCGCTTCCCTGTTCGCAGCCGCGGCTCTCTCTCTCGCGCCACAAGTGGCGTTCAGCCAGCATGAGGTTGATACAGATGAGGGCAGCCAAGGTCCGGTCAAGATTAACGGAAACGAGAATGCCTTCGGCTACTCTCAGATGGCCATGATGGCTATCATGCAGGAGTTGCCTGATATCAATCGCTACGCGTTCGAAGAAACCATGGAGTTGATCGATGCGATCGCCATGCGTGAGATGGTTCCTGGCGACTACATTATGCCTACAGCGGGATCAGGACCCGTATTGGTAATGGCTGCGATGGCTTATGCGGCGCCTGGCAAGAATGTCGTGTCTGTAGAGCCTGGATACACTCAGCTCATTCGCACCTTTGAGAAGTTCGGTGGCGAAACTAAGCTTGTAGCGCTCAACGACGAGCTTGAGTACGATCTCGAGGCGGTCAAGGCGGCTATCGACGAGAACACCGTAATGGTGTACCTCTGTAATCCAAATAACCCGACCGGCACGATCGTCGACCCTGACGAGTTGAAGGCTTTCATCCGCGATCTTCCCGATGGCGTAGTTGCGTTTGTTGACGAGGCTTACCTTGAGCTCTCCGAGGGCGGCCTCGAGGCGAACAGCATGATCTCCCTCGTTCGCGAAGGTGAGGACGTGATTCTTGCTCGTACTTTCTCGAAGGTTTATGGCATGGCTGGTCTCCGCGTGGGTTACGGCGTTATGAAGCCAGAGTTCAAGAAGAAGTTGTCGGATTTCCACATGGGTGGGCCTAACAAGCTTGGTTGCGTTGCTGCCACTGCTTCGTTGCAGGATCCTGCATTCTTCGAAATGAGTGTTTCCAGCTACAAGAGCGTTCGTAAGATGGTTACTGATCGCCTTGACGAACTCGGCATCGAGTATGCCACGCCGCATGGCAGCTTTGTATTCATGAAAACCGGAGTTCCCATCAAGGAATTCCAAGCTCTTATGGAGGCTGAGAACGTTTTGGTAGGACGTCCTTTCCCTCCGATGTTTGACTGGTGCCGCGTCAGCATCGGTACCGAAGAGGAGATGACTACTTTCTTGAGCGTTTTCGAGGAAGTGATGAAGGGGCAAGGTAAGCTCTAGTCCTTGTTTGGTTTTTATTGTTCTTTGTTCTATTAGGTAGTTAGCCGCTTAATCGCGGTTTGGAGGCCGGCCTTGACCACTTTACTCTGTAGCATCCCTTGGGTAGCTGCGGGTGGTGAGGGCCGGTCTTTTTATTGATGAGTTTGATTTTAGGCGATGAGGGAAAAAGGAATTGAGGGGATGGGTGGTAATGTGAGCCGCAGGGCTTGGTTGAAGAGTGCTGGTGTGTCCGCGTTGGGATTAGCCATCGGCGGGCGGCTTGTGGGGCAGGCTTCTCCGGATGCCCGCAGTCGAGTCGAGCGGTATCCGGAACTAAAATACATCAACCTTGCAGGAAACGAAAACCCGTTCGGACCCTCACAAAAGGTTAGCATCGCCATTGTGAGGGAGGTGAGTAACAGTTGCCGTTATCCGTTTCGCGAAGAGGAGATTTTGAAGGAGAGAATCGCTGAGCACGAAGGTGTGGGAGTTGAAAATGTGCTTCTTGGAAATGGTTGCGACGAAATCCTATCGCTTGCGGGAGCGGCTTATGGCGCTCCGGGGGAGACGGTCGTGGCTACACGGCCAACCTATTTGCAATTGGCTGAGTATGCTGAGAAACGAGGAGCCCACGTAGAATGGGTAGACCACACTGAAAGCATGCATCATGACTTGGAGGGCATGTTAGCGAAGGTGCATGAAAAGAAGGCCGTCCTTAGTTATGTTTGTAATCCGGATACTCCTTCGGGAACGATCCTGCCTCCAGAGAAGATACGAGACTATTGCGTAAAAGCTGCGGAGAGCAGCTCGGTGTTCCTCGATGAGGTTTACCTCGAATTGTTGGAGGACTACGAGGAGCAAACGCAGGTGCAGCTAGTGAGGGATGGTTACCCGGTGATCATTGGGCGGTCTTTCTCGAAGATGCATGGGCTTGCGGGCCACCGGATCGGCTATGCGATTGCCAGCAAGGAAATCGTAGATCGGATGGGTAAGCTTAAGATGTCGAGCCCCAGCTATTTGGGAGTGATCGCAGCTATCGCTAGTCTAGGCGACGTGGCTTTTCACCGTCAGTCAAAGCGTTTGATCGCGGAAGGCCGGGAGCGTTTTTGTTCACTTTTGGATTCCTACGGTTTGGAGTACACTCCTTCGGTTGGGAACTTCGTATTCCATCACACGGGAATCGAGATTCGCGAATTTCAAAGGATAATGAAGGAGGAGCATGGCTTTCTCGTAGGGCGACCTTTCCCTCCTTACGAGGACTGGTGTCGTATCAGTATTGGCAAGGTCAATGAAATGGAGGCCTATGCCAAGGCGATGGAGGCGGTCTTTGGCTAACTCTTTAGATAGGGATTTCGCCCTAGTAGTTCCCTCGATTCCTATATTCTGTAGGGTGTCGCTGAATAACTGTAGGTAAATTCGGAGATTGGAATTGATCTCCGATGGATCGATCCTATCTCTTTTGGGTCAGGCTTTGGTGTAGACCCCGCACCTGTTTACTAGACATCTTCAGTTAGCACTGGCTGCGCCAAAGCCGTTACTTTTTACCCCAAATCTAGTTTCATCCCAATTTCATATTGGATTCTACATTAACCTTTCTTTGCTTTGCCCCAGATTCCTACCCTTTCGTCCCTCCAGTAGTAGAAAGAGGCAACTGAAGATGATCAGTATCGCGCATATCAGCGCAATATGATGCATTTTGATATGCTGGAAGAGGGTTCCTCCAAGCGCCGCTCCCGCGGCTTTGCCGCTTTGGTTGAAAGATTGTACGATAGTGGTTCGGAGTCCTTTTTGGTAGTCGGGCCCTGAGTAGTTGACCAGGAATTGGAATCCAGGCACGCGTAGTGATACGATACCAAGGGTCAGGGAGAACAGGGCCGCCGCTGGGATGACATTTTGGAAAAAGGGGTAGGCTAGGATAAATAGGGCGGCATTTGCGGCAAGCGAGGCAGCTATGACTTTCATCGTTGGCCATGCCTTGAGTCTTGGTATAAGGAAAACGAAGACGCCTACTTGAAGTAGGCCTCCACAAAGGTACATCGGCGCTATCTCTGTCGGACGAAGACCTGCCGATTGGAAAAGCCAGAGGGCGAACGTAACGTAGAAGGTGGATAGGGCGGTGAAGCTCAGGAAGGAGCTCGTGGCGATGCGGGCGAAGAAGGCGTTTCTGACCGTTGAGGTTGCGGTCCTGGCGTACTCTTTTATCCAGTTTTTGGTTACGTAGCGGCTGGGGTTTCTTCCGGGAAGGAAATGGCGGGCGATCGGGATTAAGGCGAGGGCGATGAATCCGAGCCCGCTACATATGTGATTGAAGCTCGTCCACTCGAGGAGGGCGATTCCACCTGGGATGCCTATCGTTTGGCCTATAGCGTAACCGCAAAGCATTTTTGCGTTGAGCGATTGGTGCCGCTCTTTCCGAAAATTGTCGCTAAGCAATGATGCCGGCAGGCCGGTGATCGATCCGGTGGCGATACCTGCGAAAAAGCGGAGAGCTATCAGCGTTTCCGCTTGGTTGGCGATCCCGTGAAGGGCGAGGGAGAGTCCGAGAAGGGAGAGTCCTGCGACGAGGGTGTTTTTCCTCCCTATGAGGTCGGAGATGGGGCCGGTAATCAGCGCTGAGAGCCCTGCCGCGATTGGGAAAACCGCGAGCAGGATGGTCAGCTGGTGGCTGGTGAATTGGGCGCTGTCGGAAAGGGAAGGGATCCCAACCACCCCAAGGGCGGCTTGGGTGGAGTTGATCAGGTTTACGCAGAATAGGGCCTTCCACGTCTTTGATTCGGACCTTCGCTCCTCTAGCTCCATGCGGGGCCGCTCATTAGAAGGTCTTCGTCAGGTTGAACGTCCCGAACCAGGAGCTGTATTGGTTTCCTGTTACCCGGATGGGCGAACCCTCGTATGAACGCTCAGCGTGGTCGGTAATATTGGCGAAGTTCAAGTTTAGGCTTGTTGTTTTATCCAGACTATAGCGGTTCAGCCAGCTAAGGCTGACTACGGGCTCCCGGTAGACGTCCTGCTCGACGGAGTTGCCGAGATCATCCAAGGCTTTGCTCTGGTAAGCGTATTCAAGTTCTGTCCTGTAGTTGCCGATGCGTCCGGATAGGTTCAGTTTTAGCAGGTGCTTAGATCGCTCGGGGGTGGTTAGGATATCCTCTGGGCGGGATTGCACGGTCGCTTCGGAGTCTGAGTAGGTATAAGCTAAGGTGGCGGTAGACGTGTCAAAAATAGCGAAGTCGTTTATCGTCTTGTTCCACTGTATTTCGAAGCCTTTGATGTTTGCCTTCTCACCGTTCTCGACTCGGCTTACCCTGTAGGTTTGAGGAACTCCGTCCTCAAGTATCACTTCGTCGGTTACGGAGCCGTAGAAAAAGTTCTCTATTTGAATGTAGTAGAGCTCGAAAGCCAAGCTGCCGAGCGTCTCGTTGTCCCTTATCCAGGATAGTCGAGCTTTGTCGATTGATGTTGGGCTGAGCTCTGGGTTGCCTTCGGAGATGCTGCGCGTTGGGACGCTGATTCTGCGATAGTCCACAATATTGTAGTATTGGGGTCGCATGAGGAGTTGAAACCAGGCTGCCTTGATCCTGTCCGAATCGCTTAATTGGTAGGTGGCTTCCGCGCTTGGGATGAAATTGTCGTAGCTGTTTTCCGAATACAAGTCCTTGATGATTTGGGCCTCTCCGTTGGACGGGTTTACGACAGTTTCTAGATATGCGCCCTCGTCGGCGTCGTTGACCGATTCTGGGATCACGACCGTGCCTCGTGTTTCCGTTTCAGTATGTTCGAGGCGCCCACCGATTTCGAAGGTCCAGTCTCCTGTTTTTTGGGTGCCAAGGAGATAGGCGGAGGTCACTGATTCTTTGGCGGTGTAGGACTGGGGCGCGGATTCTATTGCTTGGCGGTAATCGTTCGCTGCAAAGTACTCTGGGTTGTTGTAAAAAGCGTCTCGGCCTTTTGCGGGATCAAGTCCGGTCGGCATTTCGAAGTAGCCCTCTAGGATAGATCCAAATTCTTCGTCGTTTGCGACATCGGTCAGATAGAGGAGGTTGTCGCTAGAGGGGAAGTAGACTTGAATAGTCTGCCAGACCTCGCGCTCTTTCTCGCGGTGCAAGCCTCCCGTTTGTATCCACAGGTCTCGACTGCCCAGGCTGATGTTTCGGTCCGCGTCGATTCTCGCAGCCAGATCGCGATCTCGAGTGTGGGTGTCGTGTATTCTTAGGCTGGAGAGCGTTGCATTGCTCTGGTTCTGCAAGTTGGTGTCGTTGTAGGTGGTAAAGGTTGGTTTGTAAGGATTGTCGATTTCGTATCCGACATCTAGGCCGGATTCCGTGAAGTTCCAGTTGAACCATTCCGTATCCAGATTCCACTTTTGCATGTATACGACGTAGTCTACGGTCCACTCCTCGCCTGTGTAGGTACCTCCGATGCTATTGTGAACACGAGTTCGTGTGTTGGTGGTGTCGCCGAAGTAGCGTCGGCTGCTGGCGTTGTTGAAAATAGCCTCGGAGGCGCTTCCGTCTTCGGTTATTGATTGGCTGTCCTCTATGAGGTCTGCCCCGGCAAACTGGAGTTCGAGTCGGTTGCGGTATGCGTGGTCCTTGTAGTCTTGCCGATAGGTTTTGAAGTAGAAGGAGTTCCGGTCGTTCGCCTTGTATCCTATTTGAGCGGAGGCTACCGTGTTTTCGGTAAGGATCTCATCGTAGGAAAACCTTGGGCGATCCAGGTAGTAGTTCCCGTCTTCGCTTCTCTCGGACCATACAGACTCGTAGTGCTCAATCAAGCGATCCGAGGCCGAGTGCCTGAGTTGAGCGGCCATCACTATTTTCTGTTTCGAATCGAGAGCGTGCTTCCATGATATGTTATATCCGCTTTTTCCGATTCCGGATTGGTCGTTGTAGTTTAGCGTGTAGCCGATTTTGAGAAGTTCGCTTGGGTCGTCTGCTGGATTGCTTTGCGGAAAGAAGGCTCTGAAGTCTACTCCTTCACCGTCTGCATCTGCTCCCGCGGCTGTGCCGCTGTCGCCAAAAATTTGATACTCTGATGCGATTGGGTTTCGCTTGACCAGAATCCTACCGCGTTCGCGTGGGCTGGAGTTGGTCTCGTCTTTCGCAGCGGATTGCGTGGCGGGAGCTTTGGCGTTAGTTGTTTCTTCAGCGGCATTTGAAACGGTGCTTGTCAGGAGTATGCAGGACAAGGTTCCAGCCGCCGCCATAATGTTACGGTACACGGAGTTCATTTAGACATCTTTTTGTGTAGGCTCTTCAGCAAGCCGGAAGGGCCCGCGAGCAGGGCTTATGCCATTTGCATGCTTCGGGGTAGCTATTTTTCGGCTGTTAACAATTGTACAATCTATACTAGCTCCAGCCTGCTCGAAATTGATCTCTCCGGTTGGGCTTCGTGCATGAGCGGAGCTTGCAACTATAATATATGCTAGGGTTTTTAATCCTATGTTCATTCTAGTGCTGCAGCGCTTTCGTTCTGGGCGTTTGGGAGTTCGGGGTGCCTTGCGGTATTTGGAATCGCGATACGCTCGCTGTGATGCCTCGCATTTTACGCAGTATCTGCAAGTTGCTTGGGAAAAAACACTGCTTTAGGGGAATTAATTAATTTACTCCGTTTCGAGAGGTGGCTTTGGCATTGATGATGCTTTCGGCGACTTGGTTTTAAGAAAAACTCAAACCTAACAAAAAGATGTCTAAATCAACACCGTTAAGTCCGGACGGCGTAGCTGCATGCTCACGTTCGAATGAAGGCGAGAGGTCGTCCTCCAAGACCCCACTCGCAAAAGCAGCACTCGCGATTTTGCTCGCGGGCTTGGCTACACAAGCCACCGTCGCACAAGATGATTCCAGCTCTGGAATGGAAGTCTTCGAAACGTTCACAGCTGTTGGTCAAGGTGAAAGCCGCGCTAACAATTCTTTGGACCTCGAAGCTTTGGAAATCGCCATGCCGGGAGCTATGCCGGAAAAAATGGTGGACAAGATCCCTGGGGTTAACGTTGCGACAAGTGACCCTTTCGGTTTCTACGAATTCGCCAATGACGTTCGTGTTCGCGCCTTCAGCATCGACAACCTCGGTGTTACTCTAGACGGCGTACCAGTAGGTAACAGTAACCCACGTTACGGTACTCCAATCGGCCGTATGGTTGACTCTGCCAACTTGACTACCATCAAGATCTCTCAGGGTGCAGGTGACGTTACCACTCCAGCCTACCAGGCTCTCGGTGGTTCTATGCAGTATTTCACTAAGGACCCATCCAAGGAAGCGGGCGCTTACGTCTCGGCTTCTTACGGTAGCTTCGACCACTTGAGCATGTTCGCCAAGTACGAGATGGGCGAAATCGTACCAGGTTTCACTGGTTACGTAAGCGCGTCTCACTTCGAATTCACTCCTAAGGGCCTCGACGGTCTCGCCAAGAACGTTGGTCGCCGCGCTGAAGCGAAGTTCAAGTATGAAGGCTTCGATAAGGTAGACATCACGTACGCAATGACGTACAACGACCGTGACGACTACGACACCATGACCATGAGCTACTCCGACTACACGCAGTTGGAAGCAGGCGATTACCTCGGTACCGGTGAAGGCTACAAGGAGTACACTCCATGGGATTACCCAGACCTTGGTACTTGGAACTATGGTGACTACTCCGATGGTGGTCGTAACCTCGGCCCTCTCGCTTACCTTGACTACACTGTTGGACCAGGTGAAGGTACCAACGCCGTTTACTACGATAAGTGGCGTAATGGACGTATGGATACTCTCCAGCGTTTCAACTTCGACTTTGATTTCGAAGACGGCAAGACTATGGACGTCAACGTCTACTACCAGGACAAGAACAACTACGGTCTCTGGGGACGTGGCACGGACTACGCCGAAACACAGATTCGCGCCGCTTACGCTAACGATCCTACTCGTACGGACATCTGGGGTCAGATGTGGTACGACGCCGCTGGGAACCCAGTCAGCTCAACCGGTGAAATCGTCGAAGAGTATAGCGCAGACCACGCGATCGTTGCTCCTGGCACCGCTGCTTACGCCGACGGTGTAGAGTATGTCGCTGGTGTCCCTGGTCGTACTGCTCGTGACGAAAACTTCGGTGGCCACCGCTACGGTGTGACTGCTTCCTACACATGGGAAACTGAAAACAACAAGCTGATCGTTGGTGGTTGGTACGAATTCGACCACCACGGCACGGAACGTCCTAACTACAACCTCGATGGTGGATCGGTCATGGGTGCCTATCGCTACGACCAGTTCAACTTCACCAACTACACTCGTTACATCGATCAAGATGTAATGCAGTTTTGGGTACAGGACACCTACACCACTATGGATGGTGACCTCGATATCACTTTCGGTATCAAGGCTCTGCAGCTTGATCGTGATGCTCACGGTTTCCTCAGTATCTCAGAGTGGCTCGCCAACGAAGAGACTTTCCGTTCCACTACGTACGAAGACTTCTTCCTGCCACAGTTCGGATTGCTCTACTCTCTGAACGACAGCACCGAGCTCTTCTTCAACTACTCGGAAAACATGGCTACGCCAACTTCCGGTACGATCACTACTGCGGGTGACACCTTCAACCCAGATATCTTGAAGCCAGAATACTCTGACAACTTCGATATCGGTATTCGTGGTTCTCTTCCATTCGGTAGCTATACCTTGCAGGCTTACTCGATCAGCTACACAGACCGTATCTTGGCCTCCGCGGTACCTATCGACTCTGCGAATGCAGGTGCTGCGGGTAACAGCGTTTACCAGAACGTCGGTGGTGTTGACTCTTGGGGTGTTGAAGCTTCCGGTGACTTCCAAACTGGCATCGACGGTTTGACCCTTAGCGGTTCTATCGCCATCCAGGAAACAACCTTCCAGGAAGACCTTTTCAATGGTTTCTCCGCTTCCAACGACGCGGTTGCAGGTTACCGCTACGAAGTTAACCCAGAAGCTACGGGCGAATCCGACGCATACCTCGAGTACCTCGATATCGGCGGTAACGACCTCGGTAACACTCCATTCCTTACTGCTAACTTCGACGCGATCTACAAGAAGGGGCAGATGCGCTACACCTTCGGTGGTAAGTACTACGACGATGTATACGTGAACACCTTGAATACTCAGCCAATCGACTCCTACACCCTTTTCGACGCAAGCATCGCTTACACCGGCAAGGCTGACACGGCTCTCGAAGGTTGGAAGGTATCACTCAACGTTTACAATCTCTTCGACTCTTACTTCGTGTACGCTGCAGGCTACACCGACGAAGACGGTACAGTACGTGCCGATCGCGGTCGCCAGTACACCCTGAAGATGGAGACCACCTTCTAGTTCTCGGCACCCGTTTGTTCGCCGATCTGACTTGATGAAACACGCCGTGGCGGAGTGGGTAGTTCCGCCACGGCCTTTTTAACAAACGCTACATGCTCCCCGTAGAGGGGTAGAATTTTTACAATGCAAGGTTTATATAAATTTCCACTGAAACAACTGACCGCCGTTGCGACGTTCTCATTCGCGGGTCTGTATTCACTTTCCGCTGACGTGGTTAAAGACACGCAGCACGTTCTTAGCGAGTGGATCTCGCTTGAGAAGCAGATCTCCGAGGAAAAGTCCGAGTGGATCGAGCAGAAGGAAGTGTTGGAGAACTCCATCGAGTTTATGGAGACCGAAATCGCAAGCCTTGAGGAAATAATCAAAACCGCTGAAGAAACTGCCTCAGCGGGTGAAAAGAAGCGAGCTGAGCTCGACGATAAAAAGGCTGTCCTAGACGAGTCGACTGACGACATCACCGCCGCAGTGGACAGCTATGAAGCTAAAATTAAGGAGCTGTCCGCCACTTGGCCGGAAGCTTTCAAAGACATGATAAGTACCTTCCTCAAGCGCATGCCGAGCGAAGAGGATAAGGAGACCACTGCAGTCACGGTTCGCTTGCAAAACATCGTAGCGATCATGACTCAGTACGACAAATTTCAAAGTGTAGTAACGAAAGACACCGGTATACAGGATGTCGACGGCGAGACTCGCGAGGTGACTACTCTGTACTTCGGGTTCGCGTACGCGTATTTTATTGATGGAACAGGCGAGTATGCAGGTTATGGATACCCATCTGTAAGCGAAGGATGGGAATGGGTTTCTGACGCCTCGCTCGCGGAAGACATCGGCCTGCTAGTTGCCATCTACGATCGGGCTACGGATGCCAAATTCATCGGCCTCCCAGCTAAGATCGTCACTCCATAATAACGATTTTAAGGAAACGCTATCCATGAAGAAACTTTCAATTATCGCAGCTACGCTTCTCGTATCCGCAATCCCTATGTGGGGCCAAAGTTCCCTAGAGGCTGCCGCAGAGAATGCTCAGAAAAAACTGGACGCTTCACTTGAGAAGTTGGCGGACCTAAGAGAGGAAATCGGGTCCGAGAAGATTCCATTGACCAAGGAGCGCGACACGCTTTTCTCCAAGTTGCGCGATCTTCGTCGCGAGGCCGATAGGGCGCAACGTATTAGCGACAACCAAAGCTCCGACCTTTCAACCTATGAAGCCTCCCTCAATTCGCAGGAGGAGATGGTGGATTATTTGATCAATTTGAGCTCTGAGTTCGGACGCACGTTCGGCTCGCAGTTGGATCCTTCTGAGTATGAATTTTACGGGGATAAGATAACCGCCTCGGAAATGACTAACGAGGATCCAAACACCACTGCGTTGGAAAAGCTTGGAGCCCAAAAGGAGATCATCGAGGCTGCTCTCGAACGCATGGAAGCACTCGCAGGAGGCGCTACATACGAAGGGCAGGCTATCACAACGGATGGTATTCTCAAAGATGGTACGTTCGTTCGCTTCGGGCCTATTACTTACTTTGCTAGCGGTGAAACGGCTGGCTTGGTCGAGCAAGGTAACTCCACGGAACCTTTGGTTATGCCGATCATGGATGGTTCTTTCAATCCAGGTATTGCTGCCATCGCATCAGGCCAGGAAGGTTCGCTCCCGATCGATGCAACGCTTGACAATGCTATGGCTATCGAAGCGACGAAGGAGAGTGTCCTGGACCATATCAGCAAGGGTGGTATCTGGGTGTATCCAATTCTCGGTTTCGCATTCCTTTCTCTTGCGGTTGCTGCCTTCAAGGCCTTTGAGCTCGCTACTTTGCCAAAGCCCAAGGAGGGCTTCTTGTCGGAAGTGCTCTCGAAACTTGCTTCCAAGGATAAAGAAGGTGCTGCACACGCTGCCAACAACGCTTCAGGCCCGATGGGCAAGATGATCCAGCAGGGCGTAAAGTACGCGGATCACGATCCAGAACTGGTCGAGGAAATTCTCTACGAATCGATGGTTGATACGCAGCCTAAGGTTATGCGTTTGTTGCCATTTATATCTGTAACTGCTGCGGTCGCTCCGCTTCTCGGGCTTCTCGGTACGGTAACTGGTATGATCAACACCTTCAATCGTATTAAGATTTTTGGTACAGGTGATGCAAAATCCCTCTCTGGTGGTATCTCCGAAGCTTTGATTACAACTGAATTTGGTTTGATCGTGGCCATCCCGGCGTTGTTGCTCTACGCAATCCTTTCTCGCAAGGCGAAGGGGTACATCGCTCGTATGGAAAAGATGTCGATCAGCTTCATTAACGGCATCAAGACCATTTCCTAACATGGACGAAGGTATCATCCATGAAACGTTAACGCTCTGGGCTGCGGGTGGGTGGCTTATGATCCCGCTCGCCATGCTGGGAGCGGTGATATACTTCGCCATTTTTGAGCTCTATCTTCATATGAAGAAGAATTCCTTCTATCAGATGGATTCCAACGAGCTTGGTCACTGGATCGATGTGCCAAGTGACGCGGAGGGCGAAGTTGGGGAGATGATCGAGTTCACCCAAGGTGGAAAAAACGATCTAGACAGTGCTCGGGCACGTTTCGAGGAGCTGCGGGTTGCCCATCTGCCGCTGCTGCAACGGCGTTTGTATTTTTGCAATATCCTTGTGGGAGCTGCTCCGCTGACAGGCCTTCTAGGAACAGTTATCGGAATGCTGGGTACCTTCTTCGGCCTTTCGGTCAGCACTGGCGGTAATACGATCGACCTGGTTGCTGGGGGTATTTCCGAGGCATTGATCACGACTCAAACCGGTTTGGTTCTAGCTATTCCAGCCTACGTGATGATGACAGTGGTTAAGAAACAGATCGGCGAGCTCGACTCGTTTTTCACTCGGATGGAGATCCTAACGATCCTCAAGTTAGAGAAACAAAATTTAGCAAGTTAAAGCTTTATGAAATCAAGACGTTCCCTTCTAGAAGGCGAAGCTGAAAGCGATGAGATCAACATCTCCCCGCTGATCGACATGGTATTTATCCTACTGATCTTCTTCATCGTAACAACGGTGTTCGTAGAAGAAACAGGGGTTGAAGTTAACAAGCCGCAAGCTGCATCCGCATCGGATCTCGAAAAGAATAGCATCCTGATCGCTATCACTGATAACGGTAAGATCGTTTATGGTGGCAAGGAAGTGGGCCTGTCTGGAGTGCGATCCATCGTGCGCCAGCTTGTATCCAAAGACCAAATGCCAGTAATCATCCAAGCGGATAAATCCGCTTCGATCGACCTGTACACTCGAGTCCACGACGAGTGTAAGCTGGCTGGTGCGGATACCATTAATTTGGCTACCGAAGGCTGAGTGTAGGTTAACTAGGTAAGTCCTATGGCAGCTAAATACAAAATATACGAGGGGCCAGTTCTCAAGAAGTTGCCCTTGGGGTCCGGCGGTTTGGCAGCCCTAGCGGTTTTCGCTATGTTTGCTATGTTGCCCTTCACTCAGTTTCTTGCTGGGTTGAAGAAGGCGGATCTCCAAGTGCGCGAGTTCGATGTGACTGTACCACCGCCAGCATTTACTCCGCCGGAGCCTCCTCCTCCGGAGCCACCGCCGGAGAGCGATCCTCCACCGGAGATGCAACCACCTCCACCACAGTTGTCGCTCTCGCAGCTTAACATGGCCTTAAACCCAGGTGTTGGGGATGCCCTCGCAGGAGGTTTCTCTCTGGGTGAGGTAGGAGTAAGCGCTTCTGAGACCATGGAGCAGATTAGCTTGTTCGAGATCAGCGATTTGGACGAAGCTCCCCGCAAAACTCGTACGCCTATGATCAACTTCTCTCCGCGCATGAAACGTGAGAAGAAATCCGGCATGATCGATATGGTGGGTACTATCAACCCTGATGGCTCCGTTACCATCAGCAAGGTGAACCAAGTGATCGACGATGAATACGAACGTTTCTTCCGAGATTATTTCGAGTCCATCGTTTACACAAAACCAACAGTGGCAGGTAAGCCAGTATCTGCACGAGTCTATTTCCAAGTCCCAGTCAAATGGGAGAATTAAACATGAAGAACCTTAATAAGAAACTAGCCATCGCTGCTGCGACTATCGTCGCTCACTGTAGCTTCGCTCAAGTCTATGAGCTTACCGAGCAGTCTTTCGATAATCCTGAGTTCCGTGCTCGCTTCGCGGAAAGCTATGTAGCGGAGTCCTCTACGAATCCCAACATCACCGCCACTGAAAAGGGCTTGTTTGACGAGGTGGTTCCTCTGATCGGCACTGACCCAGCCGCAGCGATCGTAAAGATCTCTCAATCGATCAATGCGGAAAGCAGTGCGGCTTTTGATTTCATCCTTGGAAATCTTTACTATCAAGAAGGAGACGTAGATAGCGCGATCGAGTCTTACGCGACTGCGGTTAAGAAATTTCCCAACTATGCGCAGGCCTACTACAACCTCGGCCGTGCCTATGTTGCGAACAATGATTTTGCGAACGCTTTGAAGGGCCTGCAAAAGTCGCTTGAAATCAAGGCTGCCGACGGATCGATGTATGGATTGATTGGATACTGCTATCTGAATATGGATCGTCCCGCGACTGCCTTGGATGCTTACCGCGTAGCGATCATGCTCGATCCTGACAGCCGAGACTGGAAATTGGGCCAACTGCAGTGTCTTATTGCTCTGGAGCGTCCTCAGGAAGCCATCGGTCTCCTCTATGAATTCATCAAGGCAGAACCGACCAATGCCGATTGGTGGAAGCTGCAGTCCAACCAGTTCCTCCTCACTGACGAAACTGCTAAGGCCGCCGCCAACTTGACGGTAGTCAAGGACATGGGGAAGGCAGATGGTTCTACTCTCGGACTTCTAGGTGACTTACTCGTTAACCAAGGTCTTGTTGAGCCCGCGGTCGAAAGCTACATCGCCGCGATGGACAAGGGTGGGGCACGCGCCGGGCGCATTATCGAGATCGCGAATTCTTTGATCTTCATGGACAAGATTTCCAGTGCGGAGACATTACTTTCAAAGCTAGAGTCTACTCTAGGAGACAAGCTGACTTCTGCTCAGGAATCTAGTCTTTTGAACGTGAAGGCTCGTATCGCGATGAGTGAAGACGATATCGATGGCGCGGCCGGTTTCCTCGCGACCCTGGTTGAGAAAGACCCACTCAATGGAGGGGCATTACTCTCGCTTAGCGAGCTCGAGAAAAAGCGCGGCGATATGGCCAAGGCTGAATACTACGCCGAAAACGCTTCCAAGATTGATGACTACGCCCATCAGGCCTTCCTCGCTCTCGCTCAATTGAACGTGGGTAAACGCGACTACGCTGCTGCGGCCAAGTACTTGCGCGAAGCTCAACAGATCGATCCGAAGGATTACGTAGCAGATTACTTGCTCCGTATCGAACAAGCGGCTTTGCGCATGTAGTTGCCTCGGATCGTTTGTATTAGAAATTTCCTGACAGAATTTCGGTCCCGCATTTAATCCATGAAAAAGATGTCTAATCCCGCAGTTTTGCGGAAGTGTCGTTGGCTCGCTCCAATGGCAGTAGCCAGCGCGCTTTTGACTAGCTCGCTTATTGGAGAGCCAGCTCCCACTCTGGAAGACAGTCCTATCAGGCTGAGCAGTAATGAGAACGCTTTTGGATACACTCCGAAAGCCAAGGCCGAGATGATCAAGGCTCTTGATGGTGGTAGCTACTACAACCGTAACAACGTTGGGGAGTTGGTAGAGCTTTGCGCGAAGAAGGAAGGAGTACCTGAAAGCTACATCCTGACAACTGCGGGTTCTGGCCCTCTACTCATGATGACTGCTCTTGCTTACGCGGAGCCAGGCGTGAACGTCGTTACCACTGAGATGGGTTACACTCAGCTTATCCGTAAGTTTGAGGAGCGTGGTGGTGATGTGAAGTTCGCTCCTTTGAGCGAGGACATGGGGTATGATTTCAAGGCCTTGGGTGATGCTATCGACGAAAATACTAAAATCGTCTATATCTGTAACCCAAACAACCCAACCGGCGTTTTGGCGGATTCGGTTGAGCTCAAGAAGTTTGTCATGTCGGTGCCTCAAGACATCCTGGTTTTCGTAGACGAGGCTTACCTTGAGCTTACGAATTCGAGTTTCGCTATGGCGACTTGCGCTCCGCTCACCAAGCTTCGCAAGAACATGATGGTGACTCGTACCTTCTCAAAGGGCTACGGACTAGCGGGCTTCCGCATCGGTTATGGAATAGCTAATCCTGAGGTGCTCGACACAATCAAGCCATTCTACATGGGCGCTCCGAGCTACATCTCCGCGATTGCTGCGTGCGAGGCTCTCAAGGATACCGAACATTTGGCTGCCAACGTTCAGAAGTACAAGGACGTGCGTAAGCATGTTACCGATGCCTTCGACGAGATGGGTATCGAATATGCCCAGCCAGACGGCGCTTTTGTTTACTTCCACTCCGGAATCGACCAACAGCTTCTTCGCGACACTATGTCCGAAAACGGAATCCTGATCAGCGGTTCCCGCGTTTCAGGCGCTCCGGAAGCGAAGTATGCGGAGTGGGCTCGTGTCAGTATCGGGACTGAACCTCAGATGGACGAATTTCTTTCCATCCTTGGCGGTCTGATGGCCAAGAAGTAGTCTGTTTCAGCTAACAATTTTTCCGCCCTCCTAATAGAGGCGAAGAGGCAGTACTGCTTCTTCGCCTTTTTTGTTTTTAGAAGGTAAAATTTACCGATTGGAGCAAGTGTCTTGCGATTTACTGGGAAATTTGTAGCTTCATAGATCCACCCCTAATTCTCCGAAACCCCAACCCGAGGAGAGAAATCTATGTCTACATGCCCCTGTGGACTGCCACTTCGGCAGGTCCTGCGTTTCGTCGTCTCCCTGTTGCTAGGGACGGCTTTTTGTTTCAGTACAAGAGCCCAGCATCGGCTTATGATTCCCAGCCCTTTTGATGTTGAGGAACGGCTGGAAGTATTGGCGCTCAATAACTCGCACTGCGTGGTCGACCTCGGCTTCTCTATTGAGAGCGTGGTCGCGGGATCTTATTTCTTTGATGAGGCGAGTAGCTATGCGGATGGCTTCCTGGAAATCAACCGACCGATAGGGCACATCTTGCAGGAGGGACGGACGACCCGTTTCGATTTCACTGTGAAGGCAAAACCCAGTAGGGACTTCACGGACTGTTACGTGGTGCTACGTCTGTACGCGATGGATGGACGGGAGTTTTTGTTGCCCTTTGAGATCCCTGATTTGGAAGCAGAGAAGGCGGCTTCCATTCGTATTTCGCCGGAGTTGGCTTTCGATGACCTGAATCGTGGTGTTTATCACTATCACTTCTTTTCAGGGGGAGAGGAGATATACTTCGCTCCCACCGAGAAGAAGCTTGGTAAGCGAAATGGACGATTGATCCCGGTGAGGGAAATCCAGAGTCGAGAGCCGGAGATCGAAAGAGTCGCTTCGCTAGAGGTCCCGCAATCTTTGGCCAGCGCGGTTACGGGTGAGGAAGCTCTCATCGCTATCGGGGTGAATGACAAAGGCTATAGTGTCGACCATACTGTACTTTCGGAAACCAGTCCGATCGTAGCGAGGGTAGCGCTTAGGCTCATCAAAAACTCACGTTTTAAACCCGGGGCAGAGGGCGGCTTTTTCCAGAGAAAAGATCTGTTGCTTCGGGTGCGTTTCGACGCGCGAGGGCGTCCACATTGTGCGGTGGAATAGGCGAATCGGGTAGCTTCTCGGTTGACCGGAGAACTTCTCTGGGAGATAGAGTTCATCGATCTCAGGGTGCTCCAAGTGGGAGTATTCCGGGATTATAGATTTAACCCCACCCATTTGAGTATCCGCGTATGAACTCCGACCTGCTTCTTTATGGAGCAATGGCTCTTGCCGTTGTATCCAGCCCTTTAACTTCAGTCTCCTCAAAAGATTTCCATGACTGGGCAACTACGCCTCCGATGGGATGGAATAGTTGGGATAACTTCGCGACCACTGTTACGGAAGCTCAAACTAAGCAGCAGGCTGACGTGATGGAGAGCAAGCTCAAGGCTCATGGCTGGGAGTATGTCGTAGTCGATATCCAGTGGTACGAACCGGGAGCTGAGAGCCATGCCTATCGCTCGGATGCGGTACTCGTGATGGATGAATACGGAAGGCTTCAGCCTGCGGTCAACCGTTTCCCATCGTCGGAGAACGGTAAGGGGTTCAAGGACCTGGCGGCTTATGTTCATGGAAAGGGTCTGAAGTTTGGAGTGCACTTGATGAGAGGAATTCCCCGTCAGGCGGTTGAAAAGAATTTGCCTGTATTTGGCACAGACCTACACGCTAAAGATATCGCCAACACGGACAGTTTCTGTCCTTGGAATCCGGATATGTATGGGGTGGATATGTCGAAACCGGGATCTCAAGAATACTACGACTCAGTCTTCAGTTTGTTTGCAGAATGGGGGGTAGACTATGTCAAGGTCGACGATATCTCGCGTCCTTACCACGATCATGAGGCTGAGATCGAAGCTATCCGGGAGGCGATAGATAAAACAGGTCGGCCCATGGTGCTTAGTTTATCTCCTGGGGCGACGGCGCTATCTGCGGCAGAGCACGCCCAGAAGCATGCTAACCTATGGCGTATCAGCGACGATTTCTGGGACCGTTGGCTGCCGGTGCGGGAGCAATTCACCAAACTCGCGAATTGGAATGAGTACCGGATCCCTGGTTCTTGGCCAGATGCGGATATGTTGCCGTTTGGAGTTTTGGAATTGGGAAAACGCAGCACCCGATTCACCGAGGACGAGCAGTACACGGTCATGACTCTATGGAGTATCGCTCGCTCGCCTTTGATGATGGGAGGCGACTTGGCAAAGCTGGATGACTTTACCTTGGACCTGCTGACTAATGACGAGGTGCTCGCGGTCAATCAGGACAGCGAGAACAACAAGCCGCTTTTCGAGAATGATGACCTCATCGCGTGGGTTGCAGATGTGGCTGGCTCCGGCGATAAGTATTTGGCGGTTTTCAATGCCCGAGATCGCGTCCGCTTGGGGGCTGAACACGCTGATTACGTGAGTGAAACCTTGGAACGCGGTGGTGATTCTGAGGCTGATATCGCGGTCGGTATTAGTCGCGGCACGAAGCTCTTCCTCACCTTTGACGGCATTCTGGAAGGGGCTCAGTTCGATCACGGTTTTTGGAGTGAGCCGACTTTGCATTTCGAAGATGGGACTACCAAGCCATTGACTGATTTGGAGTGGAGCCTCGCAGATTCCCTCTGGGATAGCGCGAAAGTCCGGGTGGACAAATCGGGAACGGCTTTGGGGATTCAAGCCCAGGCCCCGGCTCGAATTTTCTACGATCTCCCAGATGGGGTGGAGCGATTTACTGCCAAAGGCATTGTCGAGAGCTGGGGATCATCGGAGCTGGGCGAAGCTCGATTCCTTGTGAGCGTGGCTCGAGATGGCAACGAGAGTGTCGAGCCCGGAATTGCGGTCCCTGTGGATCTATCGCTGCTTGATTTTGAGGGAACGGTGACGATTCGCGACCTTTGGAAGCGGGAGGATCTGGGGGAAGTTGATGGCATTTTCTCGCCAGTCATTCCTTTTCATGGAGCCGGTCTCTTCAGGATCTCCAGCGGGGAATAGACGCGGACCTCGTTTGGTTCTGTCAGGTCTCTACTTGTAGCCGATCCGTTTAAGTATGGCGTTGGCCGAGAGCATCGTGGCCCCGATACAGAATATGGAGGCCAGTTCGAACAGAGTAGTCAAATGGTACTCGCGGACGGATTCGCCCACGAAAAAGCATGCTACGATAACTGCCATATAGGCTGATTTCGGGTGTTTCTTAGTTATCAACAGGAGAAAAATAGCCGCTGCTCCGGAGAGAAAGGCCATCAGTAGCAAGCCGAGCTCATAGCTTTGAGCTCGGTTTTCAGGCCGCATTCCTAGCACCGGTCCCGCTATCTCCCCCGTTTTTCTAAAAAGAGGTATCATGGCGTAACGAGGCATGTAAGTCGCGCGCAGGCGGAGTGCGTGAAGATGATCCGATGGCATCATTTTGACGGAATGATCAATATCGGATGCCAAGAAGGGGCTTTTGTTGTATTTGGCTAAGTCCGTGTAGGCGGAAGCATCGATGATGGTGGACATGGTCCTGTCCTTCAGCTGCCTGCCTTCTGGAACCGTGAAAAGGTAGTAGGGCCCCACGATCCAAGCGACGAAGTAGAGGGCGATAAGCCTGAGGAAGAGGTGGACGCTCATGACTTCTTATCCCAGCAGGTACTCCCAAAGGAGCTCCAGCTGCCTAACGAGGAAGGCGATTCCGATCCTCTCCTGATCCTCGCTTCCCAGAAACGTGTAGGGAATGGCCAACGAAAAGAAGATCGCGACATAGTTCTCGATCGTCTCTCGCATTTCGGTAGGAGGTTTGATGTTGGGTGATATTTTCCGAACTCCTTCGAGAATTCCGAAAAAGAGGAGGATGCCGAAAAGCTTCATGCCAAAGCCATCCGGCAGGAAGTAGAGGTAGCTCGCGACCACGGCGCAAAGGGCGCGGGCGAAGACCGAGCGAGTCGTCAGGTAGATTTCCCCTTTGCGGGCTTGGAACTCGCGTTCCTTTTTCCGCTCCTCGGTGATTCGCTTTATCTCGTCCAGCTTATGCTGGACGGCGTTTTGAAGCTCTTGATCCTCGTGCACAGCGCCCGAGCTCGAGTAGCGGAAAGCGGGAATGCTGTCCTTCGAACTTACATCTGGCATGTCAAAAGAGATTTC
Organism: Pelagicoccus albus; assembly: GCF_014230145.1. Lineage (NCBI taxonomy): Bacteria > Pseudomonadati > Verrucomicrobiota > Opitutia > Puniceicoccales > Pelagicoccaceae > Pelagicoccus > Pelagicoccus albus. Next base: position 199,776 of record NZ_JACHVC010000012.1, on the reverse strand, counting down.
GTCTTTTGGGGGCATCTGGCGAATAATCAGAGAGAGCTCGCTAGCTGCTCGATGGATCGGGTCGGTTCATGGGTTTGTTAGATTCAAATGGAGTTTTGAATAGGCACAGCGGCCGCTAGGCGAGAGACGCGGGAAGCGTCCATTGCCATCCGGATTGATTGGGCTAGTCGTTGTTTTTCTTCGTCGTTTTTGAAAGTGATTCGAAACTAAGTAATGACACGGTGTGGATCGGCGATATTTTCCTCTAATTGAGGAGCTGGCCCCTCTTTCTTCCCCCATTATGCGACTTTCTGTAGGATTTCAGCAGAGGCCTTGGCGTTTTGCCCTAATTCAGGGAGAAATCGGTCCTCGCTTGAGACTTGGTTTTTCGGGGGAGAATTCCCGGTTTATGCGTAAATGTAGCGCGAAATTGCAGCTTAATAGTTAGGGTGTTTTCCTTGTTTCGGGTCCCTTCGTAGAGGCGCAAAGATTCGCCGTTTTCGACTCCTTAGGGGGTGGATCGACCCGCTCTTCATGCTCCGTTCATTTGCGTGAGAGTATGCTGCATTCGAAAATTTCAGAGCGATTCTCGGTGACTCATGAACGGGAACCCATCGAGTTTCGGCTCTGAACAATTTCTTAAGTAGGGATCGGAAAACGGCACTCGAGTTGTGGATTTGGTCCGAGAGCAGATGAATCGAGACAAGATGAAAGCAGATAGTTTTTCTAAGAAGAGACGCCGGGTTATGGTTGGCATTCAGGATTGGGATGAACGGCTTTTCAAAGGGGTGGCTCGGTTCGCTGGCGAGCATGGTTGGGATCTGGATACCCGTATGAGGTACTCTCGCCACCTGCCAAATCTGTCTCACTGGAAGGGGGACGGCATCATAGCGAATTTCCGCCCTGGTCAAAGCTCGGAAAATCTGGACGCATTGCTCGGGCGAGGGGACCTTTCATCGGTGGTTTTGGATTCATTCGACTCTTTCCGATGCGAATCGCCCGTAGGTATTGATCATTTTAGGGTAGGGGCAATCGGGGCGGAACATCTTAGGGACCAAGGGTTTAGCCATTTGCTTTACGTGGCTGATCACAGTATTGCAGGAGAGAAGGAACGAATGGAAGGCTTTCTGGATGCTGCGGACAATTGCGGGGCATTTGTTTCTGTCGTGGCGTTCGATGATCTCAAAGCATCTCTGGACGAGTTTCGTAAGCCTTTAGGGGTGATGGCGGGAAGTGATTTGAACGCTTTAACTGTCATCTCGACAGCAGTGGGTCTTGGCTACGATGTCCCGAGCGAAATTTCAGTGCTGGGGGTGGGCAATAACGAAGCTCTTTGCGAGTTTTCGGAGATCACGCTAAGCAGTATCGATTGCGCGCTTGAGACTTTAGGTTATGAAGCAGCGGCTCGCCTGGATGCTGAAATGAGAGGCCACTCAACCGTGGGCATGCCTCAGTTTTCGGAGCGATACAGAGTTGTTTCCCGAAACTCCAGTGACCAAAGCGATCGGCCCGACTTGTTCGCATGGAGTACGGCTTCCCATGAAAAATTGACGCACTCTGCCATCAAAGGCATCAGGGCGAACGCCTGATTTGAGCGTTTTTGGGTTTTGCCGACGCGACGTGTGCTCTGCGTCCCTCGCTGAGCAACAAGTTATTTAGATCAGCATCTTGCCGAAGGTGACGATCTTTTCTTGCATCCTGAGTGTTAGAGATACAGGTTTCTTGCCTAGTTTTCATGGAAGGGCCATTTCTGCCGAACACCCCATTTCTCGGCGCCCGCTGTTTGGGTCCTTCCGCAACATGCGAAGGTAAATGCCCAAAAAGGTCGAATCGAATGAAGGTTCAGGCGATGACAGGAAGGCGACGATCTATGATCTGGCTCGGATTTCTGGCTACTCGTCAGGAACGGTTAGTCGGGTCCTAAACAACCGCGCGAATGTAGCGCAAAAGACGAGGGATCGAATTCTCAAGGCTGCGAAGGAGCTGAACATTCGACCGCAGCTTTCTGCGAGAATGCGGCAGGTGGCTATCCTCACAGATCCTTTTAGTTCAGATAGACTTGAAGGCTATACGGCAAACCTGACTTCTCACCTCGCGTTTGCTCTATCGCACCGGGATATCGCGGTCTCCTTTCCGGCTAATCCGATGGAGGACCTGCCGAAAATGTTTTTGGATGGTATCATTGCCATCAATTGCGTTTCGAATTTTGGACGTTTCCTGGCTGAAATGGAAACGAGGTTGCCGGTTGTCTATATGGATAAGTTCGATGTATCCGGCCATCAGTACAGCGTTAGGTCCGATCACTACGACGCGGGGCGAAAAGCGGCAGATTATCTGATCGCTCGTGGCAAAAAGAAGCTGGCTTTCTTTGCCCAAAAGACTCTGCCGCACGAAGAGAGACTGCGAGGATTCCGAGATGGCATCGAATCCGCCGGTCTAACGGTAGATCCGTTTAGTATGGTTCTCGATGATACGTCAGCTCGCTTGGCGGCCATTACTCGGATAGCCAAGTCCGGAGCGGATTCCATCTTCATACCCGGCTCTAGTTATCAGGCTTTGGAGGCCTTGCACATCTTGACCTATGTCATGGGCCTGAAGGTGCCAGAGGACATTTCGATCGTGGGAGGAGAGAATGAGGGCATCTCCGCGATCTCTTCTCCTCCCTTGACTACGATTGAAGAGCCTCTGCAGGAAATGGCGGAGGGAGCGGTCGAAATGATGGATAAACTCATTGCCGGATCTGTAGTTGAAGAGAAAGTACGGACCCTACCGATATCCCTGATTGAGCGGAATTCCGTTAGCGGAACTTAGTTTTATCCGCTCCGGATCGTTCAGGGATTGGATACAAAAAAAGAGGCGTCCGATGGGACGCCTCTGGCATTTCGCGGGGAATGCTTCGCTCTACATGTCGAAGGACAAGGAGAGCTGGAAGGTGCGAGGATCGATGATACGGTATGCGTAAGGCGTTCCGTCTAGGTTGACCCCGACGACCTGCAGACCGCCGCTCTCGAATGCGTTGACCACGTTGAGCTGGATCTTCATGTCTACGGATTCGTTCATGATCGTGGTACGGTATGCTGCCCAGAAGTCGTAGTAGGTTTGGGCAGGCGTGTAGATGGGGCGAGTTACGTCCGATAGATCGAGGTAGTCGTCGCCGCCGTTGCCGCTTGCCATGCCGTAGTAGCCGATGGACTTCTTATCTAGCCAACGCAGGCTGCCGCCGACTGAAACGCCTTTCAGGCGGTCACCGGTGAACTTGTAGTTGGTGAGTAAGGACGCTTGGTATTTGCTCTGGTTGGTGATGACTTGGCCTTCTAGGTCCTGCTGCAAGCGAACTTGCGGAACGAGGATGTTGTTGTAGTAAGCCTCTACGCTGGTATTACCGTACACATTGTCCAGAGTGACTTGAGATACGTATCCATAGCTTGACATGAAGTTGGTCAAGTCGACTTCTCTGCCTGTATCGGTTGTGTAGGTGATGAAGTTTGCGTAGTCAGCAAGCAGGTAGTCGGCGGCCTGGGCATTTTCCCAATCCGGGAAGCGGTAGTTGAACCATTCGGTGTACTCCTTGAGGACATTGTCGTAGACGGTTTCCTGTTTGGAGCCAGTGAGCTTGATAGTCCAATTTGGCTTCGGGTTGTAGCTGATTTCCAACTCGGTACCCTCGGCGTAGACGGAGCGAGTGGCTCCGGTTGATCCGAGGTCGGAGTAGTAGTCGTAAGGGAGGCCCCAGATCGCCTCGATGTCGGCCTCAAGCTGATCTTGCTGCGCAGTGGTTAGGTTTTGGCCGAAGGTTTCGCTGTCGGTCGGGTCCTGACCCCAGTTGATGAGGGCGATTGTGCGGGCCCAGTTGCGGAAGGTGCTTGTATCCAGATTGCTGGTAAAGCGGCTGTAGGCTGTGCCTCCGCTAATGGTTTGATTCTCGTTGCTAGACTCGTACTGGCTGATGCGAGCGAAGAGCTTGTTATTGAAGAGCGAGAATTGTACACCCCAGTCCTCTCCCTTGCCGCTTGGCTTTGGCAGTTCGTTTCCGAAGAGATCGACGTAGTCGGAGGTGGGAGGATTGAAGGTCTCGGAGTTGTTGTAGGTGAAGCCCAGCGTATTTACGAACTCTGCGAAGAGATTTCCTTTCTTGGCGGATGATTCGACGTTCTCCCATCCTTTGAATGGACGGAATACTACGCCGAAGGTGCTGGTCTTTTCTTCAACTGTGGTCCAGCCGCGGTAGCGGTTCATGACCAAGTCTTCGTTGAGGTATCCGTCGACATAGATATCGGTCGACTCGAGGGCTGCTTCGACGAGGTTTCCGTCGTCGTCATAGATGGCTCCAGTCGTGGTACTGGTGTTGGACACCTTGTCGTTGCGTATCCCGTAGGTGGCTACGATGCGGTCTTCCCAGAAGTGGCTGGTACCTCCGATGTTCCAAGAGGAAATTTTGGTCTTGGAGCTGCCAGTGGTAGCGGCAAAGGCTTCATAAGAAGCGGTGTAGGAGACTTCTTCCCATGACTCGGTATCGTAGTTGTATACCATCATGGTGTCTGTGTAGGAGTCAGCGCTAAGTCCGCCGCTGGCTGTAGTGGCCAATCCGTATTCGTCGACGGTCAGGCCGCTATCGGTCAAGTAGTAGGCGCGTCGAGTGGTGCGCCCTCTATTGACGTAGCTGAAACCAGTCGCGTTTCCATCCGCATCGTCATAGTAGTTGGAGAGGTAGCGGATCATGCCGGCATCTTCTTCGTCGGAAGCAGTCCAAGATAGGCGCATGCGCCAGTAGTCGCGTAGCTCTTCTTCTTCGGAGGCGAAAGCGAGGAATTGGTGCTTGCCCAACCAGCGGGTCCAGTTGTCGTTGGTCGTGAAGTCTGGCGTGAAGGCCAGGATGGCACGGAGCTGATCGTTGGTGATCTGAGTGCGGAAGCGATCCGGATCCATATCTTGGACGTAGACGGACCCTGCATACGGATTTTCTGATCCGTCTGGCAGGTAGAGGTTGGTGTCTACGTAAAGAGCGGTCGCGTTAAGCTGCGAAACCGTGTAGCTGGAGTAGGACTCGAATTCCTGACGGAACCAGCCGGCGGAGAAGTAGAGGTCGTCGCTTAGCTGTTGCTCGAATTCCAGATTGTAAGTTTGGGCTTCCTCTTCTCCAAAATTCATGGAGAGGATGTTTATGTTTTCCCAATCGTAGATGGACTGGTCCGTGACGCCTGCGTATTTCCAGTTGGCTATGTTCCCATTTGCCGCGGAGTTGTCGTACGACGTAGTCCAGAATTGCTCATAGGCATTGGCATTGGCCGTATTGGCGTAGATCTCGGTGGTAGTGGGATAGATGGCTGGGTAGGAGGAGGGATCGGTCTCTGAACCGTATTGTTGGTAGTACCTTCCTGTTAAGCCTTCTACCCAATTGGCGATAGATCCGTCCGCAACCTGCATCGTTGGGCGGCTCGCGGCGTATCCCATGCCGGACACGTAGAGAACGGAATCTGGGTTTGTCATGGCGGAAGAACCCACGATGCTAACACCGTTGTAGGTGGTCTGCGCTTCGTTCCAGAGCGATGCGTCGTATCCGTCGAGCGAGCTGATATAGCTGCGCACGTCGTCGATCAATGGACTCGCTGTATTGCGAATGTAGATACCGGCAGTTTCTCCGGTGGCGGCGTAGGTGACGGTGTGGTTGACCGAATCGTACATCGGCATGCCGGACTCCATCCAAGTGGAGACGTAGTCGACGGGAGTCAGTGTATTGGGCCGGCTATTTTCGTTTTCGTAGTTTTCGAAATTGAAAGTAAGCTTGGTCTTCTCGAATGGCGTGTAGGTTATGGCGCCGTAGAAGCGTTCCGTGTCGTCGTAGGAAGGCTTGCGAGTGAATTCCTTGTCGTCTGTAAGGTACGCTCCGAAAAAGGCGAGCTTGTCCTCGATGAGGGGCGCGTTGAAGGTCAAGCTGGCCCGCTTGGATCCTCGGTCGTCGAACCTTAGCTTAACGGAGTAGCCTGTCTCGTTCAATACCGCGCTGGAGCGTGATTGGTTGACCACGCCAGCAGGGCTGCCCGTGCCGAATAGCATGGAGTTTGGACCACGGCTGATTTCGACGGATTGGACGTTGTATGAATCCAGTGGGATTTGGTTAATCGCACGGTAGAAGTTGATCGCGGCACTGGGAGAACCCAGTCCACGTACCGTGTTGGCGGTAGCGTTGGTTTGAGCGACACCGTTAGCCCCGCTCGCGTAACCAGCGTTGACGTCGGCTACACCGTCGCCGCGCATGGATGATACGCCTGGAGTATAGGTGGATGAGCCTTCGGTACTCGCCTCGTAACGGAAGATATCGTTGAGGTCGGTGGACGCGGTGTCCTCCATTTGCTCCTTAGTGATTACCGATATGGAGGCGGCGATGTCCCCGATGTTTGTATTCATGCGCGATCCGGCCAGCGTATTTTGCTGACGGTAGCCGATATCGTCTTCGGAAGAGGTTACTTCGAAAGGAGAAAGCTCGAAGACTTCTTCCTCTTCGAGGTCCTCGTCTTGCCCATAGACGCCACTGAGGGCGAAAGGGCAGGTGATCGCTAAGGCCAGAAGCCAGTGCGACGTTTTTTTGGGTACCTGTTTGGTATGTTTCATAACACGCTGTAGTTTGGGTTAACTGTATTAGGTATTTTGTTACAGAGAGGGGTGAAGCGGACACCGCATGGAGAAGTGCAGCTTTCCGGTCTCGGGATAGAGTAATGGGGGGGGGTACGGGCAGTGGCCCTGGGTAATTATCAGTTGGAGGTTGCCTCTCGCAGGGGGGTGCTTGGGGCGAAAACTTTTGGTTTGGTAAAGATCACTACTGATGCTTGTAACAGTTACAGCAAATATAGTCAAAGTGGACAGTAAGATTGTTGTTCTGACTTTCTTTACTGTATGTCATCTAGCTGTTGAACTTTGCCACCGAAGCCTAGGCGCAAATAGACTGCGGGGTTCCCCGGCAATAAGGTCAAAGTAGTGTGGAGGAAGCTATGAGATCCCTACCTTTCTAGGGTTTAAAGGAATCTGGGGTGTTCGAATAATAGTCTTCGGAGGGATCAACGAAGCAATATCTGTGACCAGCATACACTGGGTAAGCCGAATTTCGAAAAATCGTTCGGAAATAAATAAATGACTTTAAAACTGTAACAGTTACAGTTTTATTAGTGACGAATCTCAAAGACCTGATTAGGATAAGCTGACTTGAGGCAATAGGTAGTGTTTCTTGCGGCTTGATCAGGAATGAAGGATTCATCTTTTGAGTAGTAAAAAGCAAAATATCGCGTTTTCCCGAGCCTATGGGTGTGGCGAAGTGGAAAGCGCGTGGGTATGTAAGTCCGGTCGTGGTTGAGTCAGCGGCCGGACTTTTGCGTTTCCGGGGGGGGGTCCCGGCCGCGGATCGGCGAGGCGGCCTTGCTTTTTCGTTTTTGCTGACTGTACACCTACTAGACGGTACAAGGTGTGGAGGCATTGGCCTAGGTTTGCCCGATCCCATTTCGCTATGATTGCTCCAAGATATTTCCGTGCCTCTAGATGTGGTAAGTTTTTCAATCTCCTGATTTCCACGTTGGTCGTGGCCTTGTTCGCTTTGGCTCTGCAGTCCTGCTCAGATGGCCATGCGGCATCCGGGCTCCGTTTTGAGGAGATCGAAGTGGAAGCACCGTTTGAGATGCCTGTGATTACGGTGCCGGACTTCTCGGAGTGCGAGCGGTATCCTATTACGGAATACGGGGCAATTCAGGGGGATAAGAACGCTACGGTGAACGCGATTGCTACGGCGATAGACAAGGCATCTTCTGCCGGAGGAGGCGTTGTGGTAGTGCCAGCGGGGGAGTGGTTGACCGGCCCCGTTCACTTCAAAAGCAATGTGAATCTCCATTTGGAGGAAGGGGCGATCCTGCTGTTTTCCGAAAACCCAGAAGACTATCTTCCTGCGGTTAAAACGACATGGGAAGGGATGGAGTGCTATAACTACTCACCTCTGGTCTACGCCTACGAGTGCGAGAATATCGCGATTACGGGAGGTGGAAAGCTGCAGGCGAAGCTCGATGTTTGGCGGGAATGGTACAAGCGGCCACCAGCTCACATGGAGGCTCTCAAGCTCCTCTATGAAATGGCTTCCACCGACGTGCCGGTAGAGGATCGCGTTATGACCAAAGATGACGCCAACATGCGTCCTCAGTTTATCCAGTTCAACCGATGCGAAAACGTTTTGCTGGAGGGCGTTTCAATTGAGGATAGTCCGTTTTGGGTCATCCACCCGTTTCTCTCGAAGAATGTGGTTATTCGAGGGGTGAAAGTGCGGGCCCATGGTCACAACAACGATGGTGTCGACCCGGAAATGAGTCAGAACATTCTAATCGAAGATTGTACCTTCGACCAAGGCGATGACGCGATCGCAGTTAAATCCGGCCGTAACCAGGATGCTTGGAGATTGGATACGCCCACGCGTAACGTCGTCGTCAGAAACTGCTTCGTGAAAAACGGGCACCAACTCTTGGCGATAGGCAGCGAGCTTTCAGGCGGAGTGGAGAACGTGTTGATCGAAAATTGCTCTTTGGACCGTTCTATTGCCGGAGTAGGGCATCTGCTTTTCATCAAGACCAATGAGCGCCGAGGTGGTTGGGTGAAGAATATCCATTTACGCAACATCGAATCGGGTGACCTCAGGTATGGGGTTCTCGGGATCGAGACCGATGTGCTTTATCAGTGGAGGGATCTGGTGCCGACCTACGAACGTCGTCTCACGCCGATTAGCGAGGTATACCTCGAAAACGTCCGTGCCGGTTCCGTTGAATATGTAGTGAAGATTCAAGGACAGGCCGAGCTTCCTGTCAAAAAGGTTCGTATGGCTAATATCGAGGTAGAAAACTTCCGCAAGGAAAAGGCCATGAATGAGAACGTCATCGATGTCTCGCTCTCCTCTCGGTTGCTCGAGGTGGAAGACTAGCTTTTCTTTAAAACGGACTACGAGGTCCGGTAGCTCGCTAGCCAGTGAGCGTAAGACTGAGGAAGGATCCAGTCTGGTTTTTCCAGGCTAAGAGATTTCGCCAATTCGTATGGATAATGCGGGTTGGCCAAATGGGCCTTCCCGATCATCACCAAATCAAGTTGGCTGTCTTCTATGGTTTGGTTAGCGACCTGGGGATTGTCGATGCCCCAAGCGGAAGCTACTGGTAGGCCACTCTCTTGACGCACCTTTTGAGCGATGGGCGCGAGGAAAGCTGGGCCCCATGGGATTTTTGCGGTGGGCGTCGAAAAGCCGACGCTCACGCTAAGCATATCCAAACCGCCGGCCTTGAAGTTCTTGGCGAGCTCGATCGATTCGGCCAAGGTTTCCTCGTCCCGCCCGTCGAATTCGATAACACCGAAGCGAGCGGTGAGGGGAAGTCTCTCAGGCCAGACTTTTCTCACTGCTTCCAGAGTCTCCAGGAGAAATCTGCTGCGGCCCGCTAAGTCTCCGCCGTATTGGTCGGTACGTAGGTTGGAATGAACGGAGAAGAAGCTTTGCTCAAGATAGCCGTGTGCGAAGTGGAGCTCCAGCCATTCGTAACCTGCCTTTAAGGCTCTCTCCGCCGCCGAGACGAAGTCCAACTTGACCCGCTCGATATCCTGCAGGCTCATTTCCTTAGGCACTTTGGGAAGCCCGGCTCCAAAGGGAATTGCGGAGGGGGCGATAGTTTGCCATGATCTCGGGTCGCTATCTGGGATATGGTCGTCGCCCTCCCAAGGTAGATTTGCGCTCGCTTTTCTGCCCGCGTGTCCGATCTGGATGCCGGGAACCGCTCCGGCGGCTTTTATGGAGCGAGCGATGTTCTCGTGTCCCGCGATATGGTCGTCGGACCAGAGGCCAAGGCATCCCGGTGTGATCCGACCTTCCGGTGCCACGCCGGTCGCTTCGACTATGACTAGGCCCGCACCGCCTCGCGCAAGACTCGTATAGTGGGCGTCGTGCCAGTCGTTGATGAATCCCTCCCGGGCTGTGTATTGGCACATGGGAGGGACGGCGATACGATTGCGGAGCGTAAGGTCCTTTAAGGAGAAGGGAGTGAATAAAGCGGGCGTAGAGCTCATGGTCGGGCTTTCTTGTATTGAACTTTAAGATACTTGCGTTTGACCGCCGGGATGATTCGCCGATCTTCGTAACCCCAATCAACGGGCCTGAGTCAGCTTCGCTTGCGCATGGGGAAACAGGTCTGTCTTTGCTTTCTTAGGGAGCCAGCTCGCAAATTGACGGTCACCCTACTAAAGTTTTGAGTAGTGCGCTGTCCAAAGGATAGGCTTCACGTCTCCCTGATTAAGCCCCGTAGGGCGTTTGAATTTATACCCATGAAAAAATCGGTTACTCGTAGGAATTTCGTTAAATTAGCAGGCTTGTCTGCCGCAGCCATGCCTGCGCTTGGAAACGCCAAAGGCGTGGTGGACAGGCTGTTGGCCAAGGAGGAGTACAAGCTCTCCCCGGGGGTCGTTCGAATTTCATGGTTGGAAAAAGAGCGTGTGGGCAATCATTTCGGAACTGCTTTCGGAGTTCCTTGGCCGCGTGGGCAGGTGCAACACGAAAGCGAATTTTCGCTGAGAACGGCGGAGGGGCGTGTGTTTCCTTTACAGACATGGAGCACAGCCATGTGGGATGACGGCAGTCTGAAGTGGACCGGGCATGCTTTGCCGGCGGGCTTGCCGAAGTCCAAATTTTATGAAGTCGTTTCTGGTAAGTCCGCCAAGGTCGACAGCCCGATTGTAGTGAGCCGGAGCGGTTCAGCCATCCTGGTGGATACGGGACTCATCAAGGCCGAGATCCCAAGCGAAGGAAGCAACTTGGTCTCCAAGGTGTGGAGAAACGGGAGACTTAGCTTGGTAGATGGATGTTTGGTTGGCTCTCGTTCGGAAAGCCCGGAGCCGGGGGCTGGCGTTGAATCGTTCAATAGCGAGCTCAAGTCGGTGGAGATCGAGCAGGAAGGGCCTATTCGTTGCGTGCTAAAACTGGAAGGCATGCACCGCGAGGAGAGTGGACGGGAGTGGCTGCCCTTTACGCTGAGGCTCTATTTCTTCTCCGGTAGCGATGAGATAAAGGTTTCCCATACCTTCGTATTTGATGGCGACGAGAATGAAGATTTTTTGAGTGGGCTCGGATTGCGCTTTTCGGTGCCGATGACTGATCAGCTCTACGATCGTCACGTACGATTCTCGGGCGATGGGGAAGGGCTCTGGTCGGAAGCAGTGCTTGGGATCACCGGTCTGCGTAGGCAGGCACCCGACGAGATCATGAACGCCCAGATCGATGGGAAGCCATTGCCTGACATTCGGACTTGGCCAGAGATCGTGAGTTCTCGACTACATTGGGTGCCGACTTGGGGTGATTTTTCCCTGTTTCAGCCGAACTCAAATGGGTTCTCGCTCCGTAAAAGGACCAAGGCCGGACATGCCTGGATAAATGCTGATCAAGGCAAGCGTTCCCAAGGATTTGGATACGTAGGTGGAGTCTCTGGGGGAGTCGCTTTCGGGATGAGGGATTTTTGGAAGCTGCATCCTACCCAGCTCGACGTACGGAATGCTAACACCGATATGTCGGAGGTGACTCTGTGGATCTATTCCCCTCAGGCAGGTCCAATGGATCTAAGGTTTTATCACGACGGCTTGGGCATGGAGATGGAAGGCGTTGTGCCTGGGGTTGGGTTCGAAGGAGTCGAGCCAAGTATGCCGGAGACTGCGTACGCCAAACAGCTCGACGGAGTGAATATCACCTATGAAGACTACGAGCCTGGCTTTGGAACTCCTCATGGAGTAGCCCGCTCGAGCGATTTTCAACTCAAGATCACTTCAGCGGTACCCGAGCGCAAGGATTGCGCTGCCTGGGCGCAAGAGAGTTTCACTCCACCTCAGCTTGTTCCGTATCCGGAAGAAATATACAAGGCTCGGGTATTTGGCACCATGTGGGGTCTGCCGAATCCTACCTCGGTAAATCTGAAAATGGTAGAGAAGCGTTTGGACTGGAGTCTCAACTACTACGCGGACCAGGTCGAGCAACGTCATTGGTATGGTTTCTGGGACTACGGCGACATAATGCATACATACGATGAGTTTCGCCATGTTTGGCGCTACGACGTAGGTGGCTTTGCGTGGGATAATTCCGAGCTCTCTTCCGACATGTGGCTATGGTTCATGTTCTTGAGAAGTGGAGACCCGACGGCGTTTCGTATGGCGGAAGCGATGAACCGACACAATCGAGATGTGGACATCTACCACCTAGGCCGATTTGCAGGGTTTGGCTCTCGTCACAACGTGATGCATTGGGGCTGCAGCGCGAAACAACTGCGAATCAGTACCTGTATGAATCGCCGTTTCCACTACTTCTTGACCACGGATGAACGTACTGGAGATGTATTGAAAGAGGTAACTGAGGCGGATCGCATGCTCGATGCACTGAATCCATTGCGCAAACTTCCCGGCGAGCCTATTAAAGGAGAATGTATCATGTCAGTGGGTACGGACTACGGAGCTATCGCCTCCAACTGGTTCACCGCTTGGGAAAGGACGGGAGATCCGAAGTACCGCGAATGGCTGGAAGGTTCGATGCGTGATATTGGCGGGTCAGAACTTGGCTTCTTCAACCTTACATTCAAATACGATCCAGAGACCAAGAAGCTAACCCCGGCGGAAGGGGTAGAGCCGCGAGCGTCTCACCTGAGCGTTATGTTTGGTCTGCCTACGATCTGTTCGGAGATGATCCAAAATTTCGATGTGCCAGAGTTCGAAGCTGCTTGGCTGCGGTACTGCCAGCTGATCGGCGCTTCCGAAGAAGTTTTGGAAAAGGAATTGGGCCCGAACTTTAAACGACCACCTTTTCCAGATGCTCACTGCCGTATTGTAGCCTATGCGGCGGCCCAGACGGATGACGAAGAGCTGGCGGCTACTGCGGCTCAAACCTTTGTCGATGTGCAGTGGAAGAATCGCATGCCGGTTTTGAGTACGGAACGCTATGAAGGTCCGGATGTTCTAAATCCGATCGACGAGGCCCGCTGGGTGACGACAAACGGGACCTCCCAATGGGGATTGGCGGCGATTCAGGTTTCCGCTCTTATTCCCGAGGCCTTAAGCTCCGCCAAATAGTTTCCATCTGATTGCGGCCCTCGATTCGTCGAGGGCTTTTTCGTTTTTTCTCAAAAGGCTTTAGCCAAAACCATGCAGATGTCGTCCTCTTGATGTTCCCTGTCGGTAAAGTTTTGGAGATCGCGATAGAGCGTATCCAACTTTTGGTTTGGATCTGATCCGGCAGCCTTTGCCATGCTCGCATCTAGGTTTTCTGTCGTGTACGCTTCGCCCTTGGGGTTCATGGCTTCGATGATGCCGTCCGTAAAGAGTAAAAACTCATCTTGGGTTTGGTAATCCAAGCTGTGTGACGTGAAAGAATCTTGGGGTGTGATGCCAAGGGCAGAATTGATGGGGCTATTTTGCGAGTTGAGATACACTGTGGAATCTTGTTTCGCCATCATGACATGGGCTCCGCCATTCTGGCACAGGTGGGCTTTCTTCGATTCTGTATCCAAAACGCAGTACACCCCGCTGGCGAAAATGAATTGACCAGTGTCCTTTAGCCAGGAATGCAAACGGTTGTTGATTTCCAGCATGTAGCGATCGGGCTCGTCGGCGAGGTAGGAGATCTCGTTGAGCGTGGCGTAAAGCATAGCTGTGATCATGGCGGCGCTGGCTCCGTGACCCATCACATCTGCGAGGAAGATGGCTGGGTGCCCTTGCGGAGTCCGGCGAATGTTGTAGAAGTCACCGCTTAGTTTAGTAGAGGGCACGTGCTTGACGGCGAACTCCATGGTGGGATCTCCGGCTGAGTTCGCGAAGCGTGGCAGGTCCTTGTTAAGCAGGCTTTTTTGAAGCAAACGAGCCAGGTCCATCTCCTCGTTGAGCTGTTTGTGGCGAGCAACGAGCTCGTCCTGCATTATCTTCTTCTGGGTGATATCTCTAGAGATTCCGAAGGTGCCCAGCGGATAGCCGGATGGCGACATGAGCGGGAGCTTGTAGGATTGGACCCACATTTGGTTTCCCTCCCAGGTGACGTATTCCTCTTTGTCGATGAAAGGTACTTTCCCTTCGATTAGATTTTGCTCGTCCTTCTCGGCGTCCAGAGCGTGATCGTTGTCAAAGATGGCATAATCGGTTTTGCCAATCGCTTCCGAACCGGAGCCAAGCCCAGTGCTCTTGGCCAAGTAGTCGCTTACGGCTAAAAAACGGCACTTGGTATCCTTGAAGTAGATATATTCGGGGAGCTCTCGCAGCAGCCTGTTTAGCAGCCAACGCGAAGAAAGGTTTTGATTGAAGAGGACGTTATTGCGGGAAAGGTCCAAGCTGATTTGGGATCGTTGCTTGATCGCGTGAAGCGCGGTGGAGAGGGCTTGCGCGAAGGAGTCTTTATCCAATCGGCAACTCAGGATGTTCTTGCCGACTCCAGGAGCGTATTGCAACTGATGGTCGAGCGTTTCGTACTCCAAACTTTCGATCAGAAAGATGCTGATCGGGGCGCTGTTCCACTCGGAAATAGTCCGGGCCAAGTTAATCGGTTCCCCACACTCGTTTCCAACGATGACCAGATCTATCTTTTCGACGAAGCCGCTGATCGGAAGCGTTGCGTCCACGGCATCAGCATCCAGCTCTGGGCGGAGCTCCGCGAGCCACTCGGCAACGAGTGGAGAACAATCAACTTTTATGGTTTTCATCTGGGGAGAACGCGGGTTGCGCGGGATTCGGTACGACCGGTAGGCTACTGAACAGTAAGGGGAGGGCTGAAGGTAGCCATACTCTGTAGGGCTCTCCTATTCTAGTTAGGATCTTAAAGTAGAGCCTTATGGTTCCTACGACCGTTGGAATTTTACATGACAGTACGACCTTTTGATTAGATCCTCTAAACTTTAGCGAAAACTCTGAAGGTTTTGCCTTATGTTCGGGCATGAAAAAACGGCTCCTAGACGGAGCCGTTTTCGAGAGGAGTGCCTGTGTCGGGCTTCGGGCTAGAGAGACTTAGGTACGCCGTAAACGTAGTTCATAGGCTGGTAGTCTCCCCCTGCAGCATGGCGAATGTTTGCTCCCGTGGCGTCGACTCCACTGAAGTTGCTCCCCGAGAAGTCGCCCGTGCTGAGCTCCGCCCCGGCTAGATTTGCTCCACTGAAGTTGATGTTCTTGTAGCGCTCTGACCAATCTTTGAGGTTATTTTCGAGTCCAGAGGAGGCTTGCACGCTGTTTCCAACGCTGAAGTCCGCGTACCGCATGTCGGCGTCCTCGAAGCTCGCGCCGACTAGGTATGAGTTCGAAAAGCTACAGTTCCTCAGATCTGCGTTTTCGAATTTAGCCCCTTCGAGGTTGAGCAGATTGAGGGCAGTGCCCCCGTAGCGATCGATATCTTCTTCCAGGGTGCCCCATGGGTTGGTTGCGAGGTTGCAATCCGAGAAATCGACGGGACCGAGATAGGTGCCAGGAGTGGCCGCGAAACGGAATAGGTTCGAACCGGTGACCTTTGCTTCTGCGAAGTCAGATCGTCCGTCTTCACGCTTCGCTCCCTGGTGCCAAATTTGGCCCCAGGCAAGATTGCTGTTGGAGAAGTCGGCCCCTTTCCAAGTGGTATCCCAAGTCGCGTAGAAGCTGCCAATGTTGCTGCCTCGTCCGTCTACGTCGGTGAGGTTTGCACGGGCTAGCCCGACCTCGTCCAGTTGGGCACCTCGGAGATTGGCACCGGTCAGATTTGCATCGTCGAATTTCACGTATCCCGAACTCGCTCCGTAGCCGATCTTTTTGATATTCATCATAGAGTCCGAGGTGCTGGCTCTTTTGATCGTTTCGGGCGCGACGTAGCTCAATTGGGCGTTTTCGAAGCTCGCTTTGACGAGGCTGGCTCCAGTGAAATTCATCACATTGCTGGTGGAGTACTCGGCGCGGCCTGTGTAGCTGAAGTCGGCTTCGTCGAGCTTTGCTTTTACGAAGGTGTTGTCCGCGAATGCGGCTCCGTAGAAATTGGCCTCAAGCATTTCAGCTTCATTGAAGTTGCATTGGAAAATGCGAGCGAAGGCGAAGGTGGCCCCGTTGAGCTTGGCCATGGAGAAGTTGCAGCGTCCTAACTCCGCGTAGTTGAAGTTAGCTCCCTCTAGATTTGCTCCGGTGAAATCCATTTTGTCGATACGAAGGCGCTCGAAGGAGATTCCTCCTAGGTCGGCTCCCACCCAGTTGGTCTTAGATCCGTCGACCATAGAGTCGGTGAGCTCGCTCTTTTTGCCGGAGCCTAGACGTGGCAGTTTGGAGCCCTCGGGTAATTGGGGAAGGTTGGTAGGGTTGTAGTCTTCCAAGTCTTCTACTGTCGCTCCCGCGATATGGGCGTGCTCCCAGTCGTTGTTGCGGAATTTCGCGCCGCTGAAGTCAACCGCGGCGAAATTGGCCCGCTTGAGAATAGCGTTGGTGAGATCTGCCTTGGAGAAGTCGCTTCCTACGAAATTTCCGGCTTCCAAGTCGGCATTGACCAGGCTGGCTCCGGTGAAGTCGCAGAAACGGAAGTTGCGGGCTTTGAAGTTAACTCCGTTGAGCTTCGCTCCGGAGAAGTTGGCTCCTTCTGTCTGAGACATATCTTGGCGGAAAGGTGTGTATTGTCCGCCCAATTTCCATTGCTCCCCGATTTGCATATCGGTCAGGTCCGCCTTGCTGAAGTTGGCGTCTCGTATGTCTGCTCCGCGAAGCACGATGCCGCGAAGGTCGGCTCCCTTAAAACTCGCACCTTTGAGGCGAGCTTTGTTGAAGGCGGAGTTCGGGATAACGGCATCTTCGAATTCGGCTCCTTCGAGGTGAGCGTTTCCGAAATTGAATGACTTGGCTCCTGGGTCTCCGCTGTAGGAGATGTCGGAAAAGTCAGCTCCTTGCAATTGGGCGTCTTGCAGGTTTACCACGGTCTTGAAGCGCTCGAGTCCGACTAGCTTGGCATCGGAGAAATCCGCTCCGTTGGCCGAAACGCCGGCCATGTTTACGTTTTTGAAAGTGGCGCCTTTGAAGTTCGCCCCATCGAGCTTGGAGGAAGGGGTGTTGCCGATACCGTGGAAGGTCCAGCCATCCAACACGGCCCCTTCGAAATTCGCTCCGGTCAGGTCGAGCATGCGCAGGTCGAGCCCCTTCACCTTCATATCTGAAAAGTCGGCTCCTGCTAGGTGTCCGTCCAGTTTGCGGAAAGCTTGCTTCAGCTCGCGTGGGACTTCGGCGTCGCCCAAGGATTTGAGCTCCGCAATCACAGTTTTAACCTGTTTCTCGGGAGACACGGTTGCGGCGGCTTGTGCTGCTGCCAGCCGCTCGTTTTCAGCTTTCTCGGCGGCAGCAAGTGCGAGACGCTCTTGTTCCTGCTCTTGCTGGATTTGTTGGAGCATCTGCTGCTCCATTTCCGATGCATTGCGCATTGCCTCTTCGTAGGCGGTTTCAGCCTCCGCGAGCGCTCCTTCCACACTGGTTGCCGTTTTGTCGGCTGCGCCGCCGACCATGGCTCCGGTTATGGACAGAATGCAGGCGAGGGCGCAGAGTCCCCAAATCGCTGGTCCATGGGTGGTCGCTTGAGTTTTAAAGCGCTCGGAGATCGCCGGAATGATCAGGTAGGCGAACAGAACGATCGCTGCGATTGAGAAAAGGGCCTGCAAGAACGCGGGCAGGAAAACGAAAATCGGAATGTTTGCGATGAGTCCAGTCCACCAAAGCGTCATCACGAGCATGGCTGCATCCGCGAAACTGCCTTCTCCCTTGCCGAGAAATTTTGCGATCGCCCAGATCAGCGCTGTGCCGATCGCGAGTCCTATCGCTGCTCCGAAAATGGCCAGTGGGAATGCCACGATGAAACCGAGGAATTGGAGCTGTAGTAGCTGACCGAGGCAGGCAAATGCTACGCTGTAGGTAACCGTGCAAAGGAAGAAGCCAAGGGCTTGATTGACGGTGCCATCTTTCTTCTCGGCGAAGAAGGACTTCGAATCCTTTGCCGTTTCGGACATGACTCCCAGAAACGATTTGGGATCAGTCAGATAGGAAATGAATGACTTCAGGGCGACGTTTGCGTCAAACGAGTCGGGCGAGGCGGGGCTGGGTTCGCTTGGACTCGGAGGGGTTGAGGGATCTTCAGACTCAGGCATAGGGCGATAGACTCAGGTTATAAGTATAAGGAAGGACGCATTCCCTAAGAATAAATACTAATGAGGCAACGCTTTTTGGACATCTTTCGCGAGAGTAACCGCACTATTTGGGGCACTAATTTAAAATCTACCCAGTAGCAGTGTACAAGTTATGCCTAGGGCGTTCCAAGGGGTTGCGGCAGCTTGTTGAGGCAACGGAATTTGGGCACGAAAAAGGCGATCCGGATAAGCGAATCGCCTGCTTTCAAAATTTTCTCTTTTTCCGCTTTTTAGGGCTGGTAGAAGACTGCTAGCGCGTAGCTGAGGGCGGCGTCCCAATTGATGGCTGTCTCGTTGGTTCGATAGCTCCCAGTTTCGTCGAACCAGTCGAGTTCTCCGGGGTTTGCTCCTCCGATAACGTGTCCCGGCCAAGGCTTTTCCACTTGGTCGCCCTCGCTGGGGCGGTGGTGTGGGAATTGGGGAGGTTGGAAGCCGTCGCCGGTCACGAAAGAGCGTCCGAATGGATTACGCCCGTAAAGGTAGGAAATTTGATCGTAGGCGGAGTCGAGATACTTTTGTTCGCCGGTAAGCTCGTGGGCTGCGTGGAGAGTCATTACGCTTCTGGCCAAGACCCCGCTGCTGCCCCATTGGTAAGCTCGAATTCCGCGGCCGTAGGCGTGTTCCGCTGAGTTTCGGACAATGACATCTGCTGCGGAGAGGAGATCGAGTTCGAGCCGTTCCAGAGCGGCGGGATCTTTCTTGGCTTCCTCGCTGAAGAGCCATGAGTAGAGCCCGAGGTTATAGCCGCGGCCCCAATCCCAAGCTACGTCGACCATCCGGTTGTCGTTGTCGACCGCATCTTTGAAAATGTAGCCCTCCATCTCGCTTAGGGCTTCGGCTCCGAAAGCTAGTCGGATCTCGATCAACGCCCAGCGATAGTCGCTGTCGGTGGAGGTCATATAGCCTCCGGTGTGAAACATGGATGTGTCCTCCGGAGTTTCGGACATTTCTTTAGCGGCGTCCCATGCCTTTTTGGCGGCAGCCAGCCAAGTGTCGGCGTATTCGGCATCGAAAGGACGAAAGACTCGGGCAGCGATACAGCCAACGGCTGCGAAGTCTAGGGTGGCGAGTTTGCTGGTAGGTGTGAAATAGCGTTTGGCGTCGATCTCCGCTGGCAAAACCATGCCTCCGAAGTAAAGGGTCGTTAGCTTATGGGCTACTTCGCCGTTCTCGGTCTGCATGGTGATTAGCCAATCCAGATTGAACTTAATCTCGTCCAAAAAGTCGGGCAACTCTCCGCCGTGCTCGGGGATAAAGGGGAGCTCCAGTGATTCGAGGGCCTCGGAGCGGCGTTCCCATGCTTGTAGCATCATGGCCGACGCAAAGGATGCGTTGACGGTGTATTTCCCGTAATCGCCTGCATCGTGCCAGCCACCCGTGGACACCTTCTTCTCTCCAGCTTTTTCGGGTTCGAGATAGTCCAGCCAGGCATCATCCAAGTGGCAGGCATCGTAGGCGAAGGTATCACCATCCCACTCGAATTCGACTGCCTCGCCGCAGCGTTGCCCGTAGAATCCCACCATGATGTTCTCCAGCGAGTGGTTTAGGGCTTCGTCCGAAATGGAGAAGGGGGCCGAGTCTGGAAGCCCGGGAACTTGTAGAATGTATGAGCCTTCTTTGTTCAGCTTACCAAAGTCGAGCAAGCGCGCTGTCTCTCCTGTTTGCGGGCTGTCGAAGGATTCGCCGAGTTTGCCTTTGAGGACGATCTTGCCGGTAGCGGAGTCGATCACCGCGAAGCGATCAGCTTTGTCCGCTCCTACGACCGTTGCGGTTTTTGCTACTTCCGGCAGATAACCTACGGTGTTGAGACGGATGCCGGGGCCGGCTGGTTCAGTGGCGAGAAGCGGACTGGCAGAGGCGAGAGTCGTGGCTGCCAAAGCCGCCGCACGGATGGAAAGGGGGAGGTTTTTATACATATCTTGGCTTATGGTTAAGATGGAGATTTAATGATAAATCAAGGATCTTAGCAATTACGTTCTATCAGGGTATGCTTCGCTGGCATTCTTTCAAACGAGACGGGATAGAATCGGGATTTGGGCAACATCTTGCAAATTGTGGGATGAGAAAGGCACGGCCTTTGCGCATTGCAGGCACCCGTTGCTGGGAAGTGCGGAAAAGGGGACTGGCATTGTTAATGCGACTCCAATCGCGAGGCGACTGCCTCCTTTGAAGTTATGAAGAAGCAAGCGACGATTTATCGAATGGTGACTCCGGAACATCTTTGTCCTTGGGGCATTAAGGCCAAGGATCTTCTTAAGCGGAGCGGATATCGGGTGGACGATCGACACCTCGAAACGATGGAGGCGAACGATGCCTACAAGAAAGAAAATGGCTACGACGAAACACCGCAGATATTCGTAGATGGCGAGCGACTCGGGACCTACGACGATTTGAGGGAGAAGCTGGGCAAGAAGCCAGACCCCAAAGAAGGCAAAACGTACCAGCCGGTGTTGGTGGTGTTTGCAATGGCCTTGGCGATGGCGTTCGCCGTTACCTACATGAGTTTAGGGCAGCTTGCTGTCGTACGGGTAGCGGAGTTATTTGTCGCCTTTACCATGTGTATTCTCGGCGTGCTGAAGCTGCAGGATCTCAACAGCTATGCCACAGGATTTGTTCAGTATGACCTCATTGCCCGAAACTATGTCCCTTACGCCTACCTTTACGCTTTAATCGAAGCGGCGGCAGGAGTTCTCATGGTCGCTTCGGTAGGTACTGTCATCGTCGCCCCAGTAGTCCTGCTGGCCAGCGGCATTGGAGCGATTTCGATAATAAATGCGGTCTACATCAAGAAGCGAGATTTGAACTGTGCATGTGTCGGAGGCGGTAGCAAGGTGCCCCTTGGGTTCGTATCTTTAAGCGAAAATTTGATGATGATCGCCATGTCCATCTGGATGCTCGCTAAGGCGTTTTAGGTTTATTCCATAGACGATTTGCCAGATATGTAGGACCGATGGGAGCCTCTCTGGCGTCCATCACTCTTAAGTGGCTCCCGCTATTTGTCAGTATTCCATCAATACGTTTGCTGGGGTGGTTCTATTTTATGTTAGGGATTTTTCCTGGCTCTCCGGGTTGTGGAACTTGCACGAAGATATGCTGCGGGCGTGCTGTTTTAGGCAGTTCCGAGCCCCTACGTACTGGTCAAAGTTTTACGTTCGGACATGCAAATTGCATTGGATTACTGAAAACGATCTTCGTGTAGTTGCTTAATTGTTACGAATTAGGCTCCGGACTAAAGTTCGGCAATTGCTACCGATACCTCTGCAAATCCACATGTCTATGCAAATTCAGATCGGACTAAAGTCTAAGATATTCGGCGGTTTCTTTGTTGGCGTTTTGCTCGCGGGAGCGATTGGAGTTGTTGGGGTGATTACCTTGCAGCGACTTGTCGGCCACATCGAGACAGGCTGTGAGGAAGTTTCCACTACATTTTTGGAAGACGCGAAACTCATAGAGTTGTCCTCGTCTATAGCTGAGCTGACGAGAGCGATTGAAGTCCCCAGAACGCATGCAAAGCTGGTGGCGGCGGGGTTTGAAGAAGCTATCGCAAGAGAGGCCAGCGTGATAGAAGATCCCGGCGAAAAAGAGCAGATCGAGGTGAAGCTTTCCCAGTTTCTGGTGGCTCGAAAGAACTACCTGGAATTGCGTGAACGAACTCCAGCCTTGCTGGAGGACATGAGCCAGAATTTAGCGAATTTTGAGCGGAAGGGTGAAACAATGCTCGAAGACACCAAGGCTGACAGTAGCTCGGAGCTCGACCTACACCGAGCTCGCATGGAAGGTTCTCTGGCCCGAGTGCCATCATTGTTATCCAGTGTTTTAAGCAAAGCTTACGGAGCGATGGCGTTCATCGATCAAGATGACAAGTTTAGCGAATTTGAAGCCGCGTTGACCGAATCCACGAACTCGCTTTACCCAAGCCTGACACAGTTGAGTGAGTCGATGTCCAAGCTAGGTTTTGACGAGTCCCGCTACGAAGAACTCGAAACAATCATCGTGGGCGTCTTTATGCAGATCGTTGATGACGGAGGGCTTTCGCAACAATTGGAACAGTTGGTTATCAAGTCCAACTCTGTGGATGCGGCGAAGCAGCTTATTTACGAAAAGTTGGACCAAGTGCAGCAAGCGGCTCGAGCTCGGTCACAGAGTATGGTCTCGCACTTTGAGATCACTTCTGAAGAGGCGATTGCTGAAGCGAGTATCGCTCGGCGAGGATTGTTGACGGCTTGTATCATCGCCATGGGGATCTCCTTGGTGCTTGCATGGACAATGCCGGCTGCTGTCGCGAAAGGGCTTTTGAAAATGGGTGGAAGGATAAGGGCCGCGGCTACCGAGCTGACAGGATCAACCGCTACGGTGCGTTCTACCAGTTCTAGTTTGGCGGAAGGGGCTTCCGAGCAGGCGGCCTCGATAGAAGAGACCAATTCCGGATTGCAGGAGGTGGCAAGCAGGTCTTCTCAAAATGAAAAGAGTGTCGAAGTCGCCACCGATATCGCCGTCAAATCGAGAGAGATGGCGGAAGGCGGTGTCTTGGAAATGCGAGAGATGGAAAGCGCCATGACGGCGATCATGGAAGGTAGCAAAGAAATAGCCCAAATCATCAAGACGATTGAGGATATAGCGTTCCAGACAAACATTCTTGCTCTCAATGCGGCTGTGGAATCGGCTCGGGCGGGGCAGGCCGGAGCGGGGTTTGCGGTAGTGGCGGATGAAGTACGTACCTTGGCTGCCAAGGTGTCTCGGGCTGCGAATGAGTCTGAAGGAAAGATATCCAAGGCGATCCAAAATTCGCAGTTAGGTGTCTCTATAACTGAAAAAGTGAAGGATCGGCTTGATTCGATCTTGGGACGTATCCAAGAAACGGAACGCTGTGTTGCAGGTATCGCCGAAGCGACACATTATCAAAGCCAAGGAATTCATCAAATCAGCGATTCGGTGACGCGAATTGACAATGTGACCCAGCAAACGGCGGCGAGCTCTCAAGATGCGTTGGATTCGGCCAAGTCTTTAGAGATGCAAGCTCGGGATCTGGAAATGACGGTAGATCAGCTCGAGACCTTGCTGCACGGCCAAGGCTCACTCTTGCAATCGCTGCGGAAGCGGAAGCCGGCTGCAGTGAAAAGCTCAGGATCGTCTGGCTCGGAGTCTTCAAAGAAGGCTGGAGCAGACTCCTCACTCAGTCGCGAGCTAGAGTTCTCTGACTGGAATTAGTCGGACGAGCGTCCGGTCATTTTCTCCGGTACGACCCATTCCGAAAATTCCTTTTCGCTCAGCAGTTTCAGCTCAATGGCGGCCTCTTTCAAAGTCGTACCTTCTTGGTGCGCCTTTTTTGCTATCTTTGATGCGTTGTAGTATCCAATGTGCGGATTCAGAGCTCGTAACGAGCATCAGTGAATTCTCCAGGTGCTCTTTGATTCTGGAAAGGTTAGGTTCGATGACTAGCACTTTGACTGACCCCATGGTGTCTTTTTCAGTGCGGTATTCCATGCTCCAAGAGTACAGGGACAGAGGACCCCATGCGAGTTTTGGAAAATCCAGTTGGTGTCAGCCTCGATTTGGCCAAAAAAAAAGACCGCGTATCGCGGCCATATTTGGTGCTCAGGGGGGGACTCGAACCCCCATGCCGTTAAGCACTGCCGCCTGAAGACAGCGTGTCTACCAATTTCACCACCTGAGCATAGGTTTTGGGAAGGGCGAAACAAAAAGTGATTTCCGCTTGGCCTGCAAGCGCTTTGTGCCAATGGCGGCCCTTCTCATTCAGGGTTTCTTCAAAAAGGCAGGCTTGCTCTGTGAACAGCGGCAATTGCCTCCGCATGCGGAATTGTCCGCCTTCCTTTTCCTTTCCTGCAAGCGACGGCGTACCAGATAAGAAGCGGCTAAAATTACTATTAGAGCGACTACTGCTCCTTCTGCGGTAATGTTCATTTGGGCAAAATCCAAGTTGACTTTCCTTTAAGTATACTGAAACTCGATCTCAACAAGCACGAACTTACGAGAGGGACACGAACTTGAAAACGCTCAACGATCTTACCAAGGGACAAACTGCTCGAATCAGCTGTTATCTGCCACGTTTCACAGCAGCTCGCCGATTGATGGAGCTCGGGCTCATGCCGGGAACTTTGGTTCGCTTCGTTAAGGCGGCCCCGCTCGGCGATCCGATCGCGCTGGAGGTAGATGGGCGTCATCTGAGTCTTCGCAGGGTGGACGCTGCGCAGATTAACGTGCAGTCCGTTTGAGGCGAGTTTAGCGATTTTAAGATAAAGTGGCTACTGATATGGTCCCGTCAGTGAACGGGCTAGTACGCATCGCTTTGCTAGGTAATCCGAATACCGGCAAGAGCACTCTTTTTAATTGCCTAACTGGTTTGCGGCAAAAGGTCGGAAATTATCCGGGGGTTACCGTACAGCGTAAGACGGGCCGGATGCTTTTCGGAACGAAGGTAGCTGAGATCATCGACTTGCCGGGCACCTACAGCCTTGCGGCGGATTCACCCGACGAGCGTGTAGTAGTGGATGCCTTGCTGGGGGAATTGGAGACAATTGCTCGCCCTGATTTGGTGCTTTTCATTGTAGATGCCACGAATTTGCAGCGAAACCTCTTTCTCGCCTTCCAGGCAGCTCAATTGGGTATACCGATGGTCTTGGCGCTGAACCATTGGGATTCGGCTCGTAAAAGAAATATCGTGATCGACGTTGAGCGATTGAGCCAAGAGCTCGGTTTGCCGGTGGTGCCGATTTCGGCCGCGAGAGCGGAAGGGATTCCTCAGCTCAAGAAGAGCCTGCTCGATGCCATGGAAAGCAAGCCTATGTTGGCTGAACCCGTTTGGCCAAAAGAGGTGCAAGCTGCTATGGAAGAGGCCAAAAGCGAACTTCCTGAAAAAGTGCATTCCTCGCTTTCGCGTGCAGTTCTTTTCCGCAGTGTTTTTGACGAAGATAAAAGCTTTTTCATCCGGGAAGGGGCGAGTGAAGCGGAAGCTCTTTCCGCGATCGAAAAAGGGCGTAAAGGCATTTTCAAGAGCGGTCTAAACGCCGGAAACGCTGAGACGGTTCTTCTTTATCGCCACATCAAAGAAAAGATATCGCCCTGTGTGGATGTCGCCCATTCCCGTTCAACCAGCGGGAGCGAATCGATTGACGCAATTCTAACCCATCGGATTTGGGGCTTGGTTGCATTTCTCGGTTTGATGTACGTGGTTTTCCAATCGGTCTATAGCTGGGCAGGACCCTTCATGGATCTTATCGATGCCGGTAAAGGCGTTGTACAAGATCTGGTGGGCGGCTGGTTAACGTCGTGGCCTATGCTACAGAGTCTGGCGACCGATGGCATCGTGGAAGGCGTTGGAGCGGTCTTTATCTTTTTGCCGCAAATCCTTATCCTTTTCTTCTTCATCACCTTGTTAGAAGATACTGGATACATGGCGAGAGCGGCCTTCCTCATGGATAAGCTATTCAGCTGGTGCGGGCTCTCCGGGAAGAGCTTCGTTCCTTTGCTATCCAGTTATGCTTGCGCAATTCCCGGAGTAATGGCGGCTCGTACGATTCAGGATCCCAAGGCCAGAATCATTACCGTTCTTTTATCCCCCTTTATGAGTTGTTCGGCAAGATTGCCGGTCTACGTGCTCTTGATTGGAGCTTTTATCGAGCCAACCTACGGGGCGACTATCGCGGGGGCTTCGCTCTTTGCCATGCACTTCGTTGGCCTACTTGTTGCCATGCCTTTTGTGTATGTAGCGAACAAGTACGTCCTCAAAATACCTCCCCAAGCATTCGTTTTGGAGATGCCATCCTACCAGGTACCAAAAGTTCGGGATGTGTCTTTACGGATGTATAACCAAGGCAAGGAATTCGTGAGAAATGCCGGCACCGTGATCTTTGCTATTACCATTGTAATCTGGGCCTTGCTGTATTTTCCTCGTAGCGAAGAGGTGGCGGAGTCGGTTACGGCCGAGTTTGTTCAAACGCAGGCTTCTGAACTCGGCCTTGAGTCGAATGACATATTGGAGCAGATAGAAAGCGACGAGGAAATGGCGGCAGCCTTGGAACGTAAGGTTATGTCCGCCTATGTGGAGCAGAGCTACATGGGGCGTATTGGCAAAACCGTACAGCCTGTATTCGCTTTGGCAGGATTTGACTGGAAAATCACCGTGGGGGTAATTGCCAGCTTCCCAGCTCGCGAGGTCATTATTTCTACCCTTGGAATCATCTACAGCTTGGGTGGAGACACGGATGAGGAAAGCAGCGACTTGCGTCAGACAATGGCTGCGCAGAAATGGCAGGACGGACCGCGAATGGGCGAACCGATCTATACGATCCCAGTGGTGAGCGCGATCATGGTTTTCTTTGCTCTATGCCAACAGTGCGGAGCCACGGTGGCAGTTATCTCCCAAGAGACGAGTTGGAAGTATGGCGTGTTCTCGTTCGTTTTTATGACAACGCTTGCTTGGATCATGGCGACCTTGGTCTACCAGATAGGGAGTCTTCTCTGACGTCTTTCTAATGGGAGCTTTCTAGCCACTTGACGGAAGACTGGAATGCGAGAACGCTGCTCGCATGAACCGCGTCGAGAGAATGGATACAGCCACGTTCCGCCGCCGCGTGGTGGCAGGTTCGTTCCCCGAGTATCCAGATTTGGGATCTGCGATGAACGAATGGAGCGTCGTGCAGGCGAATTGAAGAAAGCGTTGCGATTAGCGGGCCGGAAATTACCAGGCCATCAAATGCCCACTGCAAGCCCTAGCGAATGTGGGTTTTGCTTTAAGAAATGAAAAAGCCGCATCCTTTGTTTGGATACGGCTTGAATTAAAAGTTAGTCGAGGCTTAGAGCCACTTGAGTACCATTCGGATGTAGTAAGTGGTGTCGAGCTCTTCGAGGTTGCTCACATCCGCTTCGCTATCGTACTTGAAGTTGACGCCCGTACGAAGACTCCAACCCTCCGCCTTTAGAGGGAGGTCCAAACTCGTGTCGTGAACGGCACGGAAGTTTGAGAAGTCATCGATGGTAGGCGTGAAGGTCGTGCGATTGACCCAAGTGCCCCACTTGAGGGTTTCCTTGTGGGTGAATCCAAGGTCCAAACTCGCGGAACTAGTGGAGGAGCGCGGCGTGTAGCCAGTGATCTCGCCCGCGTCGTTCAAGACTGGGAGGTCGTCATAGGATTCGAAGATGTAACCGAGACCGCCGCGGAGGCTCATCTTGCGAGTTTCCGTATCCGATAGGATACGACCGAAACCGGCCGCCACGGTGAAGTACTGTTCGATTTCCTTGATCGCGTCATAGCCAAATTCGCTACGGACGTACCAGTTATAGTTCTCGGTGAACTTGTTGGAGTAATCGACCCCGCCATTCGCGTCGTCGGCACTCTTGACGCCATCCGCATCTTCGAAGTTGGCCTTGGCGTAGAAGGCGAGCGTGTCGGCTTCACCGTCAAGAGTAGCTCGGAAAGAGGCGGCCATGCCGTTGGAATCCGAATTACCGCTTTTGCCTGTCAGGTCAAAAGCTGCCTCGTAGGCCCACTTGCGTTCGAAATTGCTGTACTTCGCTTCTTGGCGGAGAGCTGAGGGGCTCTTTTCGCCGGGCTGCCAGCTTTCCGAAATCTTAGCGACCGTAGTGTTCATTTCGCCCGCTTCGGAGTCTACCACGAGCCCCTCCTCGCTGCCAGTGACTGGACCGAGGTAAGTGGAGCCATCTTCGAGAGAGAGGTACAAGGGATCGTCGGTGCTCATGGAGGCGACTTTATCCTGTTCTATTTGGATCTTTCCGGCGAAATCGGTGGATATCGTGATCTTTCCACCGTCGATACCCAATACCTTGCCGTTGATTGTCGATCCGCCCACTGTGTAAATCACATCAGCGGATGCGGCGCTTACGAGAAACGCCAACGCGGTTAAGCTTATAGCTTTTGTCAGTTTCATTGTTTTTGTTAACTGGGTTTTGGTTAAACTACTGTCTCTAAAAGATCCCAAAAGAAGCGTTTGTCCAGATATACATTTAACTTTGGATCAGCAGTTTATGAAAAAAATATAACATGTTCAGCTCCTGTTCATATTTGGAGCTGAGGCTATTTTGGCGAGGTTGATGCTCGACTCGCTTAGATTACGATTGTCGCTCTGCAGTCTGACACCCAGAGTGGCCGTTCCTTCCACCAAGGAGCGAAATGACTGAAGAATTAGAAGCGATCTGGAAATCTTTGCGCGATGAGGCTGCTGCGGCGGCTGACTCGGAGCGTTTGCTCGTCGCCTATTTGCAGGAAACTATCTTGGGCCAAAAGTCCCTGGAAGCAGCGCTTAGCTATACTTTGGCTTCCAAGCTCAAGGACGAGATTCTGCCTAGCATTACGCTAAGAGATCTCTTTCTGGAGATTTTTGAAGAGGACGAGGTTTTGCGGGAGGCGATCCGAATCGATTTGCAGGCGGTTCGAGATAGGGATCCTGCTGCGAATGGCTACCTCTCGCCATTTTTGTTTTTCAAGGGCTTCAGCGCCCTGTCTTCCTTCCGCTTCGCTAACCATTTGTGGAAGGACAACCGGAGACCGCTCGCTCTCTACCTTCAGTCGCTGATTTCGAAAACTTTCGGGGTAGATATTCATCCCGCTGCCACGATCGGGAAGGGGATTTTAATTGACCATGCAACGGGTGTGGTGATCGGAGAAACGGCTGTGGTCGGGGATAATGTTTCGCTGCTGCACAATGTTACGCTTGGTGGTACTGGCAAGCAGCGTGGAGATCGCCACCCGAAGGTGGGCGATGGGGTCTTGATCGCGGCCGGAGCGAAGGTGCTCGGCAATATAAAGATTGGAAACGGTGCCAAGATTGGAGCTGGAAGCGTGGTGTTACGTTCCGTGGATCCGCATTGCACAGTTGTTGGGGTTCCAGCAAAGTCGGTTGGTACCTGCATAGAAAGCGCCCCAGCCCTCGGAATGAATCAACAAATCGAAGACGGGGGCGCTGATTCGCCAGCTCCGCTGGACTACCAGGTTTAGTTGGTAAGGTCTTTGATGCCGTCAGCGGCTTCATCGGCTGCGTCCTTAGCTTCGTCTGCCATCTTTTCAGCGGCATCTCCAGCTTCGTCGGCAGCCTTTTCCATGTCGTCGCCAACTTCGCTATCGCTACAAGCGGTAAGTCCAAGAGCTGCGACAACGGTAAATAGTGATAGAAGGTGAGTTAACTTGAATTTTTTCATAGGCCTCCTCCAACGCTAGTTGCATGCCAAGTCTGAATCTTTCGCTTCATTTTTGCCGTTGGTCGAGTATGCAAAGGATTAGGTAGATACCGAGACGAGCCCGAAGCGCTTCTTTTCGTGCGTTTAGCAATCCGCCCGAGGTTGCATTTGGCATTCTGCATGTTTCTGCATGATTTCCTAACTGAGAGGCGTGTTCGAACCGCATCGCTATTTCGTGGAAGGACCTCTTTGGGAGCATTTTCCCCTCGAGGAATAAGAAATCTAGAGAATTATATCGCGGCTTGATTCATGTCGCCTCCTCCGTACTGTGCCCGCCATGCCTAACGTTTTCGGCAAGCTATTCACTATCAGCACCTGGGGAGAAAGCCACGGTGGCGGAGTCGGCGTGGTCATCGATGGATGCCCCCCGAACCTACCCCTCAGCGAAGCTGATATTCAACCCGAACTCGATCGTCGCCGCCCCGGACAGAGCGAGATCACTACCCCGCGCAAAGAGGCGGACCAAGTCCAGATCCTCTCAGGTGTCTACGAAGGGAAGACCACTGGTACTCCGATTTCGATGCTCGTTTTCAACAAAGACGCTCGTCCCGGCGCTTACTCCGAAATGAAAGAGAAGTTTCGCCCTTCGCACGCCGACTATACTTACCAGACCAAGTACGGCCACCGAAATCCCGAAGGGGGAGGGCGATCCTCCGCTCGCGAGACCATAGGTCGTGTTGCGGCTGGCGCAGTCGCCAAAAAGATTCTCAAGCTAACGTCGGAAATCGAGACTTTGGCGTACGTAACGCGCATTCACGATATTTCGATGCCTGCGGACGCGGAAATCAGCGAATCGGCTATCGAGGCCAACATCGTCCGTTGTCCGCATGAAGGCACAGCGGAAGCGATGATCGAGCGTATCAAGGAGGCCCGTTCCAAAGGAGATTCAGTTGGCGGCGTGGTGGAATGCCGGATACGAAATTTGCCAGTGGGATTGGGCGAACCAGTTTTCGATCGCTTCGAAGCGGACCTAGGTAAGGCAATGCTCTCCTTGCCGGCAACCAAGGGATTCGAGGTCGGCAGTGGCTTTGAGGGAACGCTCCTCAAAGGCTCTGAGCACAACGATTTGTTCGAGAATCGGGATGGCCGAGTGCGCACGAAGACAAACTTGTCTGGAGGCGTGCAAGGTGGGATCACCAATGGCGAAGACGTCGTATTTCGCGTCGCTTTCAAGCCGACCGCAACCATTCTACAAGAGCAAGCTACGGTAGATTTGTCTGGCGAAGAGACCACTTTGATGGGGCGGGGAAGACACGATCCTTGCGTTGTTCCACGTGCAATTCCAATCGTAGAGGCGATGGCCAACATGGTGGTATTGGACCACTTGATGCGCCAGCACGCTCAAAATAGCCTTTTCACTTTCGAAGCCTAGTTCAAGTCATGGGAAAGCCGCTCGTCTACTTGGTTCTTGGTTGCAAGGGGTCCGAACAATTCAAGGTCGTGTCGGACCTGATCGAGTTCGGAACCTCAGCGGAAGAAAGCGCAGCGGTTTATTATTCATCGCATGACGAGGATGACTTTTCTTCAGATTTCGGCGTTAAACACCGCCAGGCCGCTACGGGCGTTTATCAATTTTCAGGCCGGAGCTTGGACCTAACCGTCGAGGGAGAACCGGACCTCGTCTTTATCGTAGCTGATGGTCTGGCCAATCCTTCGGACGTAGTGGAAGCTTTCCACGCTTGGTTGCCCGAGAGTGGTTGTGAGCTGGCTCGAGTTCTGACTGTACTCAATTGCGATCTCGCGGTGGAGCGAAAGGTAGCTTTCGCTTGGTTTGAATGCTGTATCCACTTTTCGGATGTGGTCCTGTTGGCGAAGCGTGAGAACGTCGCCAACAAATCGATGAAAGCCTTCCTCGATCATTACGAGGAGGAGTGTTATCCCTGCCTCTGGGTTTACGTTAAGAAAGGCCGCGTGAACAATCCCTCTCTGGTTCTCGATATTCAGGCCCGCCGCATCACCAGAATTTTCGATGTGCCCGAGGTCTTTGATGACGACGAGGAAGAGGATTACCTGGACGAAGAGATAGCCGGGGATATCACGAAAGACCGTTTTCTGAAGTGTATCTCGGGCGGACATCGAGCCCTTGAATTGCCGGATATCAGCAAGTTCCTTTAGCCGCTGAAATACCTTGGTATTTGGGCTGGCCCCTTATTTCGCTCCCTCCAGATTGGAAAAGATAAGGTGATTTTGCGTCTTCCTTAGATTCGAGATTCTGCTGATTGGCTAGAACGGAGGCTTAGAATAGCGCTTCCCTTGCCTTCGCGACTCGAACGTGGAAGGCAGTTGGGCTTATGAAGTTTTTTTCGCGGAAATGGATCAGGCCCGAGGACCTGAATTCGAACGGGACTCTCTTTGGCGGGCGCTTGCTTGCCTGGATCGATGAAGAGGCGGCGATTTATGCCATGTGCCAGTTGGGGAACAACCGGCATTTGGTGACGAAATTCATGTCGGAAATCGATTTTGTCAGCTCGGCTCGGCAGGGCGAAGTCATTGAAATTGGAGTTGAGTTTGTGTCGTTTGGCCGGACCTCGATTACGATGAAGGCCGAGGTTCGCAACAAGGCGAGTAAGCAGACAATTATCGCTATCAACCGGATTGTATTCGTAAATCTAGACAGCGAAGGGAAAGCCCTGCCGCACGGCTTAACGACGCCGGTATCCACAAGCGACTGAGCTTAGTCGGATCCCTGAAATTGCTTAGCGATCCAGTCTACAAGCTGGGTCGCTACTTCGCTCTTGGGAAGCTCTTGCAAGGATTGTATCGAATCCTTCTCTACAAAATGGACTGTATTTGAGTCCTTTCCGAAAACGGAGCCATTGCTGACGTTGTTAGCGACGATCAGGTCGCAATTTTTGCTAGCTAGCTTCTTCTGGGCGTATTCGATCAGATTGTCGGTTTCCGCAGCGAAGCCGATCACCACGCTTGGTCTTTGCCCCTCAGGCAAGGTGCCTACGCTTTTGGCGATGTCTGGGTTTTCTTCGAAAGTTAGATCCAAACCGCTCTCTTTTTTGATTTTGCTGTCCGAGGAATTGGATACACGGAAGTCACAAACGGCGGCGCAGCCGACATAGATGTCGGCGGGCAACGAATTGTGCACGGCCGCTTTCATTTCGAGGGCGGATTCAACTGACACGACTCTTAGCTTAGGGTGCTGAGGGGCGGGATCCTTTATGTTGCCCGCTACTAGGGTGACATCCGCTCCGGCTTTGGCCAAGGAGATCGCGATAGCATTGCCCTGTTTTCCTGAAGAGAAATTGCTGATGTAGCGTACAGAATCGATGCGCTCGATAGTCCCTCCCGCGGTTACAATCGCCGTTTTGCCCTTCAGCGTTTCGGCAGAATCGAAGTGGTTGGCGATAGCCTGCAGAACGGTGCTTGGCTCGGCCATTTTCCCTTCGCCCACTTCACCGCAGGCTAGCGTATCGGTTTGGGGAGGCACTATGATCGCTCCATCGGCTTCGACTTGTGAGAGATTACGTCTAAAAGCAGCGTTCTCCCACATCGCCGTGTTCATGCTGGGAGCGATCAGGACGGGTTTGTTGCGAGCCAAGAGCACAGAAGAGGCAAGATCGTCGCCGAGGCCGTTTGCCATTTTGGCCACGATTCCCGCGGTCGCCGGAGCAATGACGATCAGGTCCGCCCGGCGCGAAAGCTCGATGTGGTTCATCTCGAAAGAGTGTTCGTCCCACATTTTTGTATGAGCCCGCCGCCCGGTCAGTGCTTCAACCGAAAGAGGAGTGATAAAGGCCTCGCCCCCTTCCGTCAAAACACCCTCCACGCTGGCGCCGGCCTTGGTCAAAAGCCTTATGAGCTCGAGGGCTTTGTAGGCAGCGATGCTGCCGGTAACGATGAGGGTTATTCTTTTTCCAGAGAGAGAGGACATATCGATCGGGCAGCTTGATGTCATTTGCCTGTCACGACAAGGCGAGATTGGAGGTGCAAAGTTTGAGGATAGTCGGATAGCCTTCAGAAAGTGGATCTAGATGAGCAAACCTTAGAAGAATTCGTTCGAACAGAGAGAGCAAGCTACCAGCTTGAAGGGCTGGGGATGGACGAGAGCTTGGTTCTGAGTGATCTCCGTTCTGGGATTAAGAGAGATTTTGAGGAACTCCGGGAGGAATCAGTCTGCGAGTCTCGCCATGGCTCCTGTAATCTTGCCGGTACAAAGCCTGTCGATTTTGCGGAGCAATTGGTCGATTTGGGAGAAGGGCGAAAGGTGATTTGCGGGATTCGCTTTTTGGGCATGAATTTGGCCAGGCCTTTCGTTAAGTTGACCGCGAATTTCGCTTGGGAATCAACAGAGCAAATTCTGAGTACTTATCAATGCTTGCTCGCGGATCGTTTTGCGATGTTTTCCCCGAAATGGATTCAGGTGATGACTCCGAGTGGAGGAGGGAATGCCGGAGGCTCTCTTGAACTGGTCTGTGGAGCTTTATTATTTGCACAAAACAAGAAGTCGGAAATTGAGCCTCCCTTGGAGTTACGATCACCTGCATCGTTGGACTACGATTGGTATCGAAAAATCTACGACGAATTCTTTGCAGAGAATCCGGCCATGAGGGATTGGGTGCAGTGTAATCCTCGCGAAGAGATGGAAGAGTCTTTTTCCCTCGGTTTGTTGCGGGAAGGTTTTTTGGATGGGAGACGAATCGGTTTGATCGCGGCCATACGGGAACCCTACCTCGGTCACGACGCCCTCTACTTCATTGAAATCGCTTTGGAAGCCAGCTGCCGCGGCAGAGGCTTAGGCGCTGTGATGCAGCAACGGTTTCTCGAAGAAGAGCTTGGGGCCGGAATGCTTGCCTGGGGCACCATTGACAGACGCAATTTGAGCTCGCTTCGAACTGCCATTTCCAATGGCCGTAAAATCACTAGGGGTGAGATGTTTTTGGAGCTTTAGCCCCAGTCGAATTGCAACTGCTCGGCGGTGCTCGCCTGTCTTTGGGGATCTGCGAAACGAACGCCTAGCCCAAGGAGGCGAATCGGCTCGGCTCGCCTTTGATAGGATTCGGCTAGTAGGTCCTGAAAGCTCGAAAGTTCGAAAGGGAGTCCGCTTCGCTCGATGGAGCTTCGAGTAAAGTCCGAGTATTTGCACTTCACGAAAATCTTTACGATGGGTCGATCGCTTTTGAAACGAGCTAGGTCGGAGCTAAGTTCTTGAAAGATCTCCGCAGCATGCTGTTGACGCTCGTCGAGCGAATCGAGGTCTTGAGCGTAGGTGCGCTCGCAACTCATGGATTTGCGGATTCGGTGGGAGACTACTTCTCTGTCATCGAGGCCGCGGGCCAGATTATAGAGTTCCAAGCCGAATTTTCCGAAGTGTCTCTGAAGCTCTGGGCGATCGCGAAGTTGTAGCTGTCCGCAGGTTTCGATGCCCATCGAGTACAGACGTTTTGTCGCCTTTTTTCCAACGCCCCATATTTTGGATACGGGAAGATCCTCCATGAATTCGGATACTTGGTCGTCTCTAACTTCGTATTGACCGTTGGGCTTTTTCCAATCGCTTGCGATCTTTGCCAGCATCTTGTTGGCTGCGATTCCGGCTGAGGCATTGAGCCCTGTTGTCTTTTTTATACGAGCTCGGATCTCTTTCGCAATTTCGGCCGCAGGGCGGTCGATATGGCTCACGTCCAAGTACGCCTCATCCAGGGAGAGCGGCTCGATGAGGTCGGTGTAGTCTGCGAATATGGCTCGAATGCGTCGGCTTTCCTTTTGGTAGACCTCGGACCTGACGGGCATAACGATAAGGTGCGGACAGCGCTGCATCGCCTGAAAGGTTGGCATGGCGGAGCGAATGCCAAATTCCCGAGCCTTGTAGTTGCAAGTGGTTAAAACGCCTCTTCGGCTGCTCCGCCCGCCCACTGCCACCGGTTCATTGCGGAGCTGAGGGTGGTCTCGCACCTCGATGGCTGCGTAGAAGCAGTCCATATCGATGTGAATGATCTGTCTCTGCTTGGCGATAGGCTTTGGTGTTGTGAGTTGGCGGCGGTGTGTTGTTTTAACACTGAGTATGTTGACGCCGTTATCGAAGACGAAACTTTCCTATTTTCGAAAGTTCCAGCAAAAGAAAGTGAGAGAAGAGGAGGGGCTTTTCATCATCGAAGGTTGGCACTTAATAGAGGAAGCTCTCAAAGCCTCCCACCCACTGCGGACGCTAATCTACGATCCAACAGCCAAGCGGGATGACAGCGAAAACGAGGTCTTGAAGCTCGCTCTAGAGGCCTGCGATGAGGCCTATGAGGCGGACGCAAGCCAGCTCGAACGGCTATCCGACACGAAGGCATCTCAGGGCGTTTTGGCCCTTGCTGCAAAGGTCGGCTGCTCTTTCGATACGCTTCTGGACCGGTTGCCGAGCGAAGGGTCTGTGCGTCTGATGTTACTCGATGAGCTTGGGGATCCGGGAAATTGTGGGTCGATTGTGCGAGCCTGCGACTGGTTTGGTTTGAACGGTGTTGTGCTCGGTACTGGTTGCGCGGAGTTGGAAAACGGCAAAACGGCTCGCTCCACGATGGGGGGGCTTTTTCATCTACCCATCGCGGTGGGAGTTGATCTAGATTCCGCTTTGGATCGATTGAAGCAACTTGGAGTTCAGATATTCACTACGGAGTTGGATGAGCGGGCGGTCTCGCTGTCGGATTTCAGTTTCCCCGATCGCTGTGCCTTAGTGATTGGGAACGAAGCGCGAGGTGTTTCGGAGATCGTATCCAAAAAGGCGGACGGCAAGTTGTTTGCGCCGAAATTCGGAGAAGGGGAGTCGTTGAATGCAGCCGTCGCGGCGGCAGTATTTCTGGCTCGTTGGCGTCTTTAGAAAATTGTGAAAATCTATGGGCCCCCGACCTATGAAATGGGTGATGTGGCAATCGGGGATTGATTGTTGAGTGACCTTGCTTTGGATGACGCCGGTATGAACTGGATCTCTGATATTGAAGAAGCGTTGGCGAAACGGGCTGCGGAAGGGAAGCGGCTCTTGATGATTTTCAAAGGTAACGGTGACTGGTGCCGCTGGTGCAATGCCTTAGACGCGTTGTTGAAAGAGAGTTCAGCGCTTGACGACTACTTGGAGACGGAAGGCATTCTGGGCGCGAAAATTTTGATTCCCCGCAAAACTGAGGATGTGGAAGGAATCAGAGAGCGATTTGGCATAACCGGAATTCCCTTTCTCGTATTCTATTCGGAGGAAGGAACGGTGGAAGGTACCACTGAATTCATCGACGATGGCGATGCTTCCAGCTACGTGCAATGGATCGAAAGCGTCGACAGCAGCGCCTTCTGAATTCGAAGACGTCTCTCTAGCTTAAGCGGAAAAGCCCGCCCTTCTCAGTGAAGGGCGGGCTTTTTCGAAAGTGGTCTGGGTTGTAACTAGTTCAGCTTGTAGGAGCGTTGCTCGCTCTCGTATTGAACTGTCACGCGGGCCTTTTCGATGCGAACGATTTTAACTCCACTGATAGTGTCGCCTGTTTTGACGATCTTGCCATTCACGCTCGCGAGGGGACGTTTCTCGCTGTAGAAAATGCCGCCCAGAACCACTTCGGGAAAAACTTGTTCCGGCTCGGGCTCTGGTAGTTTTGGCTTGGGAAGCTCGTTTTCCTCCTTCTCGGCGACGAGGTCGGAAGCGTCTGCTTCTTCATGGACAAGTAATTCTTCTTCGGCTGGTTCCGGTGTCGCCGCCAATTCTTGGTCGTCGAAAATCTCCTGTAACGCTTCCTCGGTCTCAGTGATTCCTGACATCTCCTTAGCCTGTTCGATTGCAGAGGCGAGCGAGCTGGTTGGCGCTTCCTCTGCCAGGCTCAAACTCTCACTTGGTTCCTCTGTCGGAACCGTATTCATGAGAGTAATACCTGTTGCGGCAAGGGCGATACAGGCAGCAAGAGCGACCAGAGGCATTAAACTCTTTTTGTTCTGCTTCTCCTCCACTTTGGGCTCGCTCTGCGTCGAAGCAGCTGGGGCTGGAGACGGCTCGGAAGTTGGCTCGCTCTTTTTAACCGCTAGTTTTGGCGAGGCTGGCTCTTGCGTCGGCTCTTTTGCTTCAACCTCTTTTGCTTCCTTTACTTGAGGTTTCTTAGAAGTCTTTCCAGTGCTGGTATCTACCCAGTCCTGCCAGCTATCGGATTTTCCGATTTCGATGATAAATTCTTCGTTGGGCGTGGAGCTAGGATGTTCGGCGTTTTGTCGGTGGTGAACAATTGCGTTTGCCACGTGAACGGCGGCGAGGGCAGAAAAGCTCTTACCGAACGAGTTGACTGGTTGGTGATGGAGAGCGACTGCCTCTGTCAAATTGGTAGGCATGCTCCAGCGAGCCAAGATGTAAGCTCCTGTTTCTGCGTGCGTGCAGCCGAGCAGCTCTTCTTCCGCCTCGTGAAGGGGAATGGACTCCTCGTTGGCCATCTTGATGGCGTCCTGAAATTTCTCTGGTTCTGCATTCAAGTGCACCAGTTTACCAATGTCGTGCATCAAGCCTGCGGTGTAGGCCTCCTCCGCCATGTCGCTGTCGTTTGTCTCGAACTGGCTGATGCGGCGAGCTGCCGTAGCTACCGACATGCTGTGGTGCCACAGCTGATCGGTTATTGCCTTATGGTGTCTCGAGCGCCCGAGTTTGTTGAATACTTCGATCCCGAGAACGAGGTTTTTGACGCTTTCCAAGCCGAGGATACTGACGGCTTCCGATATGTTGGAAACCTTCTGGTCAAACCCGTAATACGAAGAATTGACGGTTTGTAGAACCTTAGCGGAAATCGCCAAGTCTCCCGAGATGCAATCGGCTATGAGTTCGGCGGACGCGTTCTTGCTGTTGAGAGCACTGACGACCTTCAGGTAAATGGAGGGAAGGCTCGGGAACTCGCCCATCTTAGAGATGAGCTCTTTGATCCGAGGATTACCCAGCCAGGTTTCGATCGCGATGCAGCGGTTGATTTCCGTGATGAGCTTGTCCGCGTGACAGGGATTGGGAAGAAAATGGAATTTGGATCCGAGCGTAGACTCGAGTTTCGTTTTCTCTGTTTCGGTAGCAGAAATGAACGGCTGTGCGTCTGGGGCTATCTTGTCCAAGCTTCTTAGCAGGTCGGGCCCGTGGTCGTCGTCAATGGAAAGGGCAACTATGACGACATCGGGAGTGTTCCTTTTGGCTAGTTCAATGCCTTCGGTGGAGTCTCCCGTGCAATCGAGTGTCCACTGGCTGGATTTTGGCTCTAATACCTCGCGGTAGTATTTAAGGGTGTCCTCGCAAGGATCGATTATTAGAATCCGAGTGGTCATGGATAGGAGTTGGTTCCGTCGCTTTTTCTAAGAAAGGTAAGATCTGAGGCGGGCATTAGCCCTTGGGTCGAGTCCTCTGATAAATCGGAAAACTTGGTACGAGCTTAAGGATTCTCTGCTAAACTAACTGGGGTAATCTCACTCCTGTATGATGGTGCTCAGTTTAGCATAGCGAAGCTTACCCAAGGGATTGTGTTTGTTCGCGGCTCGGGTTTGCGCATGCCATGGAAGCATGCCGAGTAGAGGATATCAGTATGGCGGCCTAGAAGCAGAGCTTTATGACGAGCTCGACGAATTGAGTGAGTTCGATGATCTGCATTTCTATGAATGGTTCGCTTCGGCGTCGCCCGGTCCTGTTTTGGATGTCGGTTGCGGTACTGGTCGCGTGCTATTGCCCTTGGTCGAAAAAGGTTTCGAAGTGTGCGGCTTGGATAATTCGCAAGCGATGCTCGATATTTGCCGGGAGCGTCTGCGGGAGGTTGCTGGGGACGCCAAACTTGTGGTGGGCGATATGAGGAGTTTCGATATCGGCGAATCGCGATTCGGAATGGTTATCATACCCGGCTTCAGCATCCAAATGCTGGAAACTGACGACGATATGCTAGCCTGTTTTCGCAATTGCCGCGAGCATCTGCGAGAAGGAGGTCAGCTCTTGGTAACGACACACATGCCCTGGGAAATGATCTGGGATGGCCGGGTGGAAATTCCGATGGAGGAACGTTGCGCTAAAATCCTGCCCAACAATGAAGGAAGCCTCGTGGCTTGGCAGGGATGGAAGATCGACTCGATTTCTCAGAGGTTGCTATTGAAAAACCGCTACGAGCGTCTTGCCGCCGATGGTGATGTGCTCGAAGTGGAGGAAAAGGAAATGTGGATCCGCTGGCACATGCCGCATGACATGATGCGACTATTGGGTGAAGCAGGTTTTTCCGACGTGTCGGTTTATGGCGATTTCGGGTTCGAGCCACCCGAAGCGGATAGCGATTCTATCATCTACCTCGCCGAAGTTTGACAAACGAGTTTGGGCTAGGGGAGAGACTTTTGCCATTTGCGAATCTCTTCGGGCGAGACTCGTCTTATTTGAGCAGTTTCCTCTGCTGTGGTTACTTGCTTGGCGGCGGGGACGTCCGCGGAAATGTCGATGGCGGCTATGCGGCTAATGCGGCAAAAATTGTGTGGCGTGAATGATATTTCCTTTATGGTTTCGAGTGTTACGGCGGGGCCGAGATCATTGTAAGGAAGAGCGGTTTCGATCAACTCTCCGTCTTTTCTTTCTAGCTTGAGATTTTGGAGGATGAAAACCGCATTGTAGGTTTTCAGATCCAGGTGGTTCTTGATCTTTTTCAGAACACCTCGCGCCTTTACCGTGCTCAAATTATTGAGACCGTGGAGCTCAAAAATTCGCGGCATGGTTGTAACAAAGAGATAATTGCCGACAGGGAGTGAATCGGCGAACTCCAGTGCCCATTCGGAACGTTTCGCGATCTCGCTCGTGGAGCTGTATTCGTGAGAGGAATACACTCTAGTTCCATAGACGCCACAGCAAACGAGAGCGATGGAGACTGCTACGCGTAATTTGCCATTTCGTCTGAAAAGGCTCGCTAGCAGTCCGCCCCCGCAGGCAACCAGCAACGTGACAATGGGTATGCTTAATCGCGTAACGATAGGGTCGTCAAACTGTCCGTAGTAGAAGGACATTATCATAGCGAAGTGAAGAAGCGGATACAGGCTCATTATCAGTATCGCTTTTCTTGTATCGCTGGTTCTAATCAACGGCGTTTTGCTAGAGGCGAGTTTACCGATTAAAGCCAGTAGTCCTGCAAAGCCGATGAATGCTACGAAGGGAGACCCTGCGTATGAATCGCTGGGGATGAAAAAGAATTTGTAAGCCCTTTGCAGATTCTCAGCCACATAGGCTATGCTGAAAGTGCCAGCCCCGTCGGTCTTGTATTGGAAGTTTTCTGGGTTCGCGCTGATGGCACGTAACTGCCAGATCACCGGCATGTAGGTGAAGGGGATTAGAAGGATGCTAGGTGAAAGCGTGATACGTTTCGATCGAATCCATTCACTCGCAATCAATATGATGACAGGCACCCCGAGGATGCTAGACTCGTAACGAATATGGGCGACGAGTGCAGTCCCGAAAAGGAGCCTAGCCATGGTCGCCGCGTTAGGATTTTGCTTATAGTCGATCGCAAACCAAGCCACGCCCAGAGCGATGGTCATGTTCAGTATGTCAAACCCGCCGCTACTGGCGTTCTGCCCGAGAATTGGCATCATGCAGGCGAGAAAGAGGGTGAAGTAGGAGGCACTGGTGGAGTGCACCTTTTTGGTGATCGATGCCAGCAGGTAAAGGTAGACGAAGGTGAGAGCGAAATTTAGATAGAACGCGTTCTCGATGCGAAAGCCAAAAACTGAGTGCAGAATCGAAACGAGAAAAGGGAAGAGGAGCGGGCGTTTGTCGATCATCTCAAAGCTTGCCAGCCCTTGCAGCGATGATTCCCGCATCACTGGAATGTGTTCGTTGGCGAGGTTTTGAGCTACGTTGGAAAGTACCTCCTCGTCGAAGGAAACCTTAAAGCCACCTCCCTCTCGGGTGTAGAGGAAAAACGCCCCTAGCAAGGCGCAGGAAGCTAAGACCAGAAAATCCCTATTTTTCCAGAAGCCTTGTTTCTCTTGAAGCAAGGGGATACAGCACCAGACAAAAGTGCCGAAAAGCAGGCACATGTTTAGGTAGCCGAAATCGATGAAGGCTGTTTCGGCTTGCACGACGTCCGGGCCGATGAATGCGAGATAGAACGCGATGCATCCCGCCGCTAGAAAAGCGGGTAGTATCAGTTTTTCGCCTAGTTTCGCTGTGGGAGCCGATTCGAGGGACATTGATGGATGGGATTAACTGTGGGTCGTTCTCTGCTGTTTCATCGACCTTTTGGTTCGGATCCGGAAAAAGAAAAGGCCGTGTCGATTGTATCGACACGGCCTAGTGGAAAGTTGAGCGAGTGATCGTTTTTAGGCGATCAGCTTCTCGTCTCGTTGAACCTTAGCTTACTTGAGCTGACCTTCAGCAGTGAAGGTAAGCGTACCGGTAGTGTTTGTATCGGTGATGAGCTGTGGGTGAGAGATGGTGAAATCGCTGTCGATACCGAGAGTAGTAGCCATTGTGTAGCCAGTTCCTACACGACGAACGTAGTCCTCAAGATCGGATCCAACGGTACCATCGGTGCTGGTGTAGCCAACAGTTACAGTGGTGGTGTTGTTTTCGAGCATGTACTGCTGAGCTGCGGATGCGAGCTGACGAGCGTCATTGGTCACGGCGCTTTCGCGGGAGTCGAGGCGTACCTTCTGGAACGCTGGGATAGCCATAGCAGCCAAGAGGCCGATGATGACCACGACGATCATGATTTCAACGAGAGTAAAACCCTTTTTAGATGTGTTCTTACGCATTATGTTATATTCCTAAGTTTGATGTTCTTATGATGAATTTGGATACGAACATCTTTCTCAACGGCTGGTCTCAGAGAGCCCTTAAACGCTTTGCTCCCCAAATGGGGCTATTTGGATCGAGCAGAGCCTGTTTACTTTTTTTTTCCAAT
The DNA here is from genome assembly GCF_014230145.1 of Pelagicoccus albus. Lineage (NCBI taxonomy): Bacteria > Pseudomonadati > Verrucomicrobiota > Opitutia > Puniceicoccales > Pelagicoccaceae > Pelagicoccus > Pelagicoccus albus. The sequence continues at coordinate 157,562 of NZ_JACHVC010000012.1, read as the reverse complement.
AAGACCGTTGTGTTTTTGCGAAACTCACGCTCCGAATAGAGAACCTAACCTAATGCCAATGAGCCGAATACTCCTATGCCTTTTTATCCTCAAGCTAGCTCTTGGGTGGACGCATTTGGGGGCTGCAGAAACCGAGCTAGCTCAAGCCGTTTTGGACAATGGGGATCGGTTGAGCGGTATTCTTCTCAGTCAGAACGAGAAGGAGGTGGATCTGCAAGTGGACTACCTTGGAAAGGTGGTTTTGCCGCGGGATAGAATCGTCGATCTCATCATTAGCCCTTCAGTGGAAACCTTAGCTGAGAGGGGGAGTGAGGATAGAGTCGGAGAGCCTAAGGAGGGGCAGGGCCCGCCGCCTTCTTCACAACAAAAGGAGCCGATGGGTGAGCGTCCGGAAAAGCAGCTCGCTGATTCTGAAGAAACAAGCGAGGAAGCGGTCAATTCGGACGGCTCGGACATGATCCGAGGAGGCGGCCAAGTGTTGGATCCTCCTAAGCGAATCATCGTGGGCGTTCTGGCGACTTTGTCTGAGCTAGAGGAGGGCTTCAACCCTTTGCCGGCGTGGACGAAGCAGCTACAGTTTGGGTTTAATTCGCTCTCGGGTCGCCAGGAGCAGTCTTCTTTGAACTACAGTTTACAGATGTCGCGCAAGATCGAGAAGAACCAACTGAATTTCAATGCGGCCTACGACTATGGTGAGGCGGACAACACTACTACTCTTGACAAGCTGGCGACCCGCTTTCGCTGGCGAAAAGACATCGGCCCGGGAATTTACTACGAATCGCAATCCGATTACTCATCGGATTCTATCAAGCTTATCGATTCCAACATTGAGCAGAAATTTGGATTGGGAACTCGCTTCATAGACAACACGCGCAGTTCTTTGTCTGCAGGTTTAGGCGCCAGCGGACGTTGGCGTAACTTCGCTGACGATCAAGAAGACGAGGTGGCTTACTTGCTCAATCTTTCGCAGGATTGGGATTACAAAGTGACAGAAAAAGTCGCCTTAAAGCAGGATTTCACTGTTGCGATGCCTTTGGAGCAGTCGGAAGATTACGAGGTAAATTTTGCTGCTTCGCTATCAAGCGCGGTTACGAAATCGATCAATTTCTCGATCCGTTTCCAGTTCGGCTTCGACAATTCTCTAGAGGATGATCTCAAGGAGGACAGGCGTATCATCAGTTCGCTGGGTTACTCCTTCTAAATGAAGCGGCTCGCTAGCGGGCCAAGAGCTTTTCTACGTCTACTGGTACGGCGTCTTTCCAGAGTGACTCTAACTTATAGGTGTCACGAGTTTCTTGGGAGAATAAGTGGATCATGATGTCGAAGGCGTCTACCACGGCCCAGCCGCTAAACTCTCCTTCATCTACTCCGAGAATCTTAACCTTATGGTTTTTCAAGGCTTTGTCCAAATCTCTCCGCAAGGCGCGCAGATGCGCTTCCGCGAGTCCAGAAGCGAGCACCAAGTAGTTTGTAATAGAAGAGGTTTCCCTGACGTCGAGCGCTACGATGTCTTCCGCCTTGGCATCGTCCAAGGTTTTGCAGCAAAGCGCCAGCAGCTCTTCGCCATTTAGTTCTACGTTCGGTTCGGTACTCATAGTGTTTCGCCTCTAAATATAGAGATTTTCGGCCTTGATGTAATCAAACACTTTAGCTGGCAAGAAGTACTTGGCCCCCCGGTGGCTTTTCAGGCGATCGCGGATTTCAGTAGAGCTGATCTGAAGGGGTCTGGGCTCTCCGAGCAGTAGTCGGGTGTGCTCTGGCATCTTGCCACTGGTTTGGTTCTTTGATCCGGGGCGATCGAATGCGATGAAGCTTACCACTCGGGCGAGTTCCTCGATATCCCTCCAGAGGTGAAGTTGAGCGATTTGATCTGCTCCCAGGATCCAGAAAAGCTCTGCTTCCGGGAATTCCTTTTTCAAATTCCTAGCGGTTCGCACGGAGTAGCTCGTGTCCTTGCACTGATAGTCTACATCCGAAGCTTGAAAGCGGTCTTCGTCGCTGGTTGCAAGCTCCACCATTTTCATGCGAGCCTCGGCTGAGGCAGATGGTGATTTCGATTTAAGGGGAGCCTGATAGGCTGGCACGAAGAGAACTTTTTCCAATTCGAACTGCTCCACGGCGTCGAGAGCTATTATTAGGTGCCCCGAGTGGATCGGATCGAAGCTGCCTCCCATGATTCCTATTCTATTGCTCACTTCTCGAAGCCTTTCGTGCTAATTCCAGTCCTGTCAACAGGTTGCTGCTTGGCTGTATTGAAATAGCTCTCGGCTCGCTTCCGTTAAGGTGCTCCTCAGTTTTTGGAATGCCCGTTTCTCGCGTTGGGCGACTTGCTGCCGGGAGATGCCAGTTTTGTTTCCGACTTGGGCGAGGGATAAACACTCCATATCGTCTCCAAGTCCGAATCGCATCTCGATCACCTCTCGTTGCTTCTGGCTGAGTCCTGAAAGGGCATCCCTAACCAGTTTGGTAGTCTCCACGACAGCGACATGCTGGTAAGCGGGATTCTCCTCGCTGCTCAATTCGCCGTGCTCTTGAGTTTTGCTCAGCTCTATGGGTGAGGCGTCTAGTGAAATTGTTCCAGCGCGAATGGCATCCGCGAGGGCCTCGTGTCGTTTGTCGGAAGAACGAAGAGCTTCCGAAATCAAGTTCACTGGAGTCTTTACGGGGCTCAGCTCTTCCAAAATGTGATTCCGTAGTCTGCGTTTAATCCAGCTTCCTGCGTAGCTGGCGAAATTTTGTTCAGGCTCGATCCGGTCAATCGCCTCCAAAAGAGCCAAGCGGGCAACCTGAAGGGCGTCCTCCTTTTTTGATGCTCTTATTCTAAGTCTATCAGTCCAGGTTTTCGGTAGCTCAGAGTACTCTAAGAAGAGCTCTGTTTGAGCATCTTTATATTTCTGGTAGCCTTGGTTCAGTCGCGTGAGGCATAGGCTTTGAATCTCTTTCCATTTCTTTTCCGGTAGGGAGTCCGAGTACCTTTGGGGACGGAGTTTCGTTACACCTAGAAGGTTGGCTAGCCTTTGCGCTTCCTCAGACCTGATCCGCTCAAGGCCCTTGTGTAGGCAACGCTTCGCCAACTGGTACTTGTTTTCCAGCGCTAAAGTCCTCAGTGCCCGTTCTAGCGAAATCCCTTGTCGCTGTCCTTTGAGTCCAAGGTCTGCCAGTTCGCCAGAAAAAGCCTCTAGCCACGCGGGATTGGCAATTATCCAATTCAGGGCGCGGCGAAACCTGACTATGCTCAGGATGTTGGCTTGGGGCAGGGATTCCATCAGTGAACTTGAAAAGCAGCCTATCTCGCTAACTTTTCCAAGCAAGCTCTAGTTGGCAGAGGAGGAGCCGGCAAATTTCCGAAGCCAAAGCTTGTTTTCAAGGAACAAGTCTGCTGCATTTCGGCAACACATCTGTATGCCCTGGTGGCGGAATCGGTAGACGCAGCGGACTTAAAATCCGCTGTCCGCAAGGACGTGAGGGTTCGAGTCCCTCCCTGGGCACCAAATTGAGTCGATGGTAGGTAGTAGGTCTTGAGTAGGCTCCCTAGGCTCCGCCCGACGATGTTGATTATGAGCGGAGGCGTTTTTGGCAAAGTTACCCCGGACTCAGGCAAAGCTATCGGCCGAGACATGAGTTTTTCGTTCAGTGCTTCTTAGTTTCGACAGTGTATTTGATTTTCGAAGACAGACTGGGTAGGGGCGCCTTGAGGAAAAGTTTGATCTCTTGACTGGAGAGGGTGAGTTTTGGCAAACAGACTGCTTCTTGGATTTCCCCGTTGCCCAAGCCCCCATGTTTGCTTGCTGCTCGCTCTCCATGTTGCGCAAAAACAGAATTAGCTACCGTTATGCCGAGATGATCGTTTCTGGTGGGAAATTGATCGTATTCGGCTATCTAGAAAGTTTTACGCAAAGTGTGATCAGCCCATTTCGATCCTCGATGGCGGCTAATCTGACAATTGCCCGTTTGAAAGAGCGGATTTTTTGTCAGAATAAGGTGTTCGAATGGCTCAGAACCCCCTAATTCAGGCCCTATTAGAAAAAAATACACATTTGTAAGTTATATTCCTTCTTTTCATCTTGTTGTCTCAATAGAGCTTTGCAGGATGAGCGTTGCTTATGCTGCTTGAGGTACGAGATTTGAAAATTCGCTTCAATGGCCGCCACTCGAAAGTCGATGCGGTTAAGGGCATCTCGTTTTCTCTCGACCAAGGGGAAACGCTTGCGATCGTAGGGGAAAGCGGCAGTGGAAAAAGTGTTACCTCCATGTCTTTGTCGAGACTGCTGCCACCGGCTCCCAAATGCGTTGTTGAGGGGGCGGCCTTACTCGATGGAGAGAACCTGCTCGATTATACGGAGAAACAGATGCGCAAGGTTCGCGGGAAGCGGATCGCCTATGTGTTTCAGGAGCCTTCGACCTCTTTGAATCCTTATTTCACGGTAGGGGCCCAAATCGAGGAAGCGCTCCGCTTTCATCGCGACGATGTTACTGACTTCAAGGCTGAAACTATCAGCTTGCTGGAGAAAGTGGGAATCAGAGATTCCTCGAAACGCTATGGCGACTACCCTCACCAGATGAGTGGAGGTATGAAGCAAAGGGTTGTGATCGCGATGGCTCTGGCCTGTCAGCCTGACATACTGGTGGCAGACGAGCCAACGACCGCCTTGGATGTGACGATCGAAGCGCAGATAATAGAGCTGCTCCGTGAACTTCGAGAAAAGGAGAACATGGCGATCATTTTGATCACCCACAATTTTGGAATCGTAGACGGTTTTGCCGACAAGGTCGCGGTTATGTACCGAGGGGAAATCGTCGAGCAGGGAGAGACCAAGCAGGTTCTCGCATCGCCGAAGCACGAATACACGAGCGCTCTGATTCGGTGCATTCCCCAGCTTGGGGTAAAGCAGCGACGTTTACCTGTGGTTGATTACTCGGAAATCGGAAAAAAGGAGATCGCAGCGGATGCCTAGTTCGGAGCAAGCCCTTTTGGATGTAGCTGACCTTTGCGTTAGCTATCCTACTAGCACGGGTGGGATCTTCACTAAACCGAGTTCCTTCCAAGCCGTGAAAGGAGCTTCGTTTTCCGTCAAGCGCGGCCAAACAGTCGGTCTGGTCGGAGAGAGTGGAAGTGGCAAGAGTACGATCGGAAAGGCGATCCTCAAACTGACACCCTCGGAATCGGGTAGGATTATTTACGATGGCACCGAAATTTCCAGCCTCAGCGAAAAGAGCTTTTTGCCATTCCGGAAGCGGATCCAAACCATCTTCCAAGATCCATACGCTTCGCTGAACCCACGATTGAATGTCGGAGCCATCGTAGCCGAGCCGTTAATTGTACACGAGCCCGAGTTGAGTCGCTCAGAGCGAGAGGAAAAGGTGGCTTCTCTGTTGGTTAAGGTTGGTTTGCCCGCGGATGCAATGTCCCGCTACCCGCACCAGTTTAGTGGTGGGCAAAGGCAACGAATCTGTATAGCCCGAGCTCTCAGTTCGCGTCCGGAATTCATTATTTGTGATGAGTGTGTAAGTGCTCTCGATGTAAGTGTACAGGCGCAGATTGCGAATCTGCTGCAAGACTTACAGGACGAGTACGGAATCACCTACCTCTTCATTGCCCATGACTTGGCAGTGGTCGAGCATATGAGCCACGAGGTCGTGGTTATGCAAGCTGGCCAGATTGTGGAGAAGGGAACTGCGGAAGAAATCTACAACGAACCAAAAACTGAATACACCCGGAAATTGCTAGATGCGGTGCCTAAAATGCCGAGCCTTCTAGCTTAGAATTTTGTCTAAACGAATCTGCCAGCCGTCTAAAATTTGCTGGCTAACCCGAAAAGAAAAATAAAATGGATACGCATAGTATTGATCTCAAAACACAAATCGGATTCGATCCGACCACCGGCGAAAACGTTTTCGACGCCAAGAATCAAGTCGAGTACTTGAACTTAAAGTTGCGTTCTCGCGGGTTGCCCATTTGCGGAGACGCAAAGGACTTTCCAATTTTGGAACTCGGTGATTCCCTGCTGCGAAGCGTAGAGGAAAAGAACAGGCTCTTGAAGGATTATCTCTGTCCTGCCGATCAGCGTATCCAAGACTACTTGGAGTCTCTCTTTAGCGAATTGGATGTAGAAGATCGTGTTTGGTTGCCATCGAACAACCTAGTGCTTGAGCGCCACGGTATGGCTCGCGCTTTGTCCATGCCGCCAGATTCGGACCGCTTCGAGTCTGATATTATCAGCAGCTTCAGAGTTAAGCAGGGCGTTTGTCACAATCCACGTAGTGACCGTAGAACTACACAGGGTGTATTCCATGTGGCCGAAGGTGGTCTGCCAGTCCCATTTGACAAAAAGCAAGTGCCTCTGAAGACTTTCGCCAAGCTTCTCGAGGTGGCATTGAACCCACCTGAAAGCTTGCTTGAGCTCGCGTTTACAGCGAATCAGGAAGAAAAGGCGCGTACCTTTGTTTCTCTCTTGTTGCGTCCGATCGTCCAGCCAGAGGTTCCCGGTGTGACCGAAGAAAAGCGCATGGAAGTTCGCTTCTTCGCTCCAGGTAACATGACAAGCAACCTCGACTTTGTAGAGTCGATTTTTGGAAACGCCGGCGATCCATTCCTGGCTGAGAACGATTCAGGCCTAGATGTGAAGCACTGGTCCGGCCACACTGGTTGCGTGATCTTAGCTCCACACATGACCAAGGCGAAAAAGAAGGATCTTGGCCTGCCTCACATTTCGGAAGCAACCGAGCGTCAAAAGCGAGACGGCATGTGCTGGGAATCTGAGGATGAGCTCTACAACGATGGCGGAGCCTTCAAGCTAACTTCTCGCGACAGCAGAGGCGTTGTGGTAACGCTCATTGCGGACAACTACTTCGGTTACTGCAAGAAGGAGGTTAAGACCCAAATTTCTTATGCGTCTAACCTGCTGGGTAACGTTGAGGAAGAGCACGCTGGTGGAGCTCTCGCGTTTGCCAGTTACGATTTGGGCGAGGAGTTTCAGCTTCAGAAGTCCAAGAACTACGAAGAGCACGTTTTCGACGAAGTTGTTGCCCGTTTGGGTGACTCCATCGATGTGAAGCCTGAGGGATACGCAATTGACAAAAAGTATCCAAATATCTTCTACGTTCCAGAGCGCTCGATTTTCCGTCTCGTGGACCAGCGAATCATTTGGAAGGCGAGTGGTGAGGAGCGTCAGCTTCAGCTTCAACCAGGTTGCACCTACATCCTTCCAGGCGGATATAAGGTGGAAATGAAACAGCCGATGGCGGGACGTCGTTGGCGCTTGCTGGGTACCGCAGCGGTGGGCACCTACTGCCATAAGCCTTGTACTGTATCAGGTGGTGGTAAATCGGAAATTTCCAAGCTTCTGACCGACGCGATTGTGGCGGGTCCAGTATTCACTGCCGATGTGAAGAAGGACTTCGACCAAGTTGAAGAAATCGTTGGCAAGGACTACAGCACTCGCTTCAAAAATCCTGAGGACACCGACGACCGCCCGCTCTTGAGCATGAAGCGTTCGCTGGGGTCGGTCATCCAGCTCTTGTCGCCATCGAAGCGATACACAGACGAGTACAATGCTTGGCTGCAGAGCATTCCTGGTTACGTGATCGATATCGTTCTGGTTGTTAAACGTTTCTACAAGGAAAACTGGGCGCAGAATTGGCGTGACCGTTTCACTGTCGATATCGTGAATGGCGCTCCTGGTAACGAGTTGAAGTATCGTGATCAAAAGCTGATATCCCAGTACTTGCGTGTTGGCTTCGAGGAAGATGGTTCTTGGCGTGTATTCAGTTTGCGTAAGGACTTCTATCCTGCGTCTAAAATCCAGACGGAAGATGATATCTCTTCCACTGTGGTTGTTCCAGCGAACTTGCTGAAGGGCTTGGATAAGGGCGCAGTGGGATACTCTTCGTTGAAGTTTATCGTAAACTGCGAATACCGTTTGTTCCAACGTCCGGACGAAGCGATCCACCGGGGCTACGACAAGACCACGGAGAGCGACTTCTCACGGGATAACATGTTCTTCTCGAACTACGAGCCGCTTGACCGTGAAACGACTCGCGAGCTAGCCAAGGACGCTATTCGTTTTGGTCAATTCACAGAGCCGATGCAGCGCGTTTTAACCGAGTTTAATGGTGAGACAAAGCCCGACTACGCAATCGATTCGTCGCACCCACGTTTGGTCGATGGTAAATTTACGAAGAACCCACGCTACCTGCAAAACCGCTTGGATCTGGAAGATGAACAAAGCGTATATGTAGCCGAAGTTGGAGCTCGTTTGTATCGTCGTCTTGAGAAAGAGGATACGGTTCACTTCCCAGTGAATTGCGTACTCCCAGGTCGCCGCAACAACCCTCCAAGCGATGGCGTTCGCGCCTTGGCTCCCTTTGGCCCTGTTCACTTCCAAGAACTACCAGAGGCGTTCATGGACTTCATTGCGAGTTTGACCGGTAAGTCTCCATCGACGACAGGCGCAGGTTCGGAAGGAGCTCTCACCAAGGGCCCATTCAATGCGCTTCTGCCAATCGTGGATATGAATAACGCTCTCGTTTCGTTCATCGTGACGGGCTACGAGTGTTTCATCTCCTCCGCAGGCTGTGTGGGTCCAAACTTCCGAGTAGATCACGACATCAGCTTGTTGGTTCCTGAGCTCTGGAGCCGTATGCGTCCAGAAGAACGGAAGTCCAGCTACCTCAAGAAGAAGGGCTTCCTGGAAGCATGTGAGGATTTCGAATTCGAAGGGGAAAAGATCGAAGCCAGCCGTCTCGGATATCGCATCACCAAAGAATTCGTTCAGTCGATCGGCGGTCGCGTTTTCTCAAACCCTGGTTCGGTATTTCCAGAAGCGGTGCTTCGTCCGGAACAGCAATCGATGGAAGCCTATGTGGATGGCATTAAGAACATCGTAGAGACTCAGCGTAGTGTTGCTCTCAACTACTTCGCGGACGGTTCTATCGATGCGGCGTGTCCTCCGCTCAAGGCCTTGCTGCATGTGATGGCTTACGGCGAATACGAAGGAATGGGCTACCAGGACGAAGCGTTCAGAAAGCTCTTCACTTACGAAGCTATGATCGAAAGTGACTGGTACAAGGCACGTCTCGATGCTAAGCAAAAAGTGGATATCGGCCTTTGGGAACGCCACGCTGCTTACCTTGACAAATTCCTCTCACACGAACGCAACGTCGGAATGGCGCAACGTATTCAAGCTGATAAGATGAAAGCTGCTATCGAGAGACGTTTGGAAACATTCCGTTCTCCCGAATACCGCGAACATCTTGTTGGTTGCATTGGGGCTGACCCAAGCTTGCACAAGTAGGCTGTTTGTTTCTTCCAGAGCGCTAGGTTCGCTGGCATTGGATATGCTTTAAGTGGGTTGAAGTTAGTAATTCCTTCAACCTACAAATCCAATGAATGAAATAGTGCTCTGGCTCAACAGCAACCCGTCGATCGCTCTGGTGACCGCCTATGCCTGCTGTGGAATCGCCGTACTAGTCGGCTCCTCGGCTGCGAAGCACCGACGCAAGGGTCTCAGCTGAGAATTCGACTAATTAGCTTTTAAACAGAATATAACGACGCCAGGTCTTTCGGGGCCTGGCGTTTTAGTTTTTCTAGACCTGCCGAACGCCTAGCTAAACGTGAATGGTCGCTTCGGAGTAAAGGCGGGCGGTACCACCGATTTTCACTCGGTCGCCTTGGTCTTTGCAATAGAGCTCCCCCCCTCTTAGACTGATTTGCTTCGCGTGTAACTCGCTTTTTTTCAACCGTTTAGCCCAAAAAGGTATTAGAATGCAATGGGCTGAGCCAGTGACTGGATCTTCATCAACGCCAAAAGCTGGGGCAAAGAATCGTGAGACGAAGTCGTGGCCTTTTCCCGGAGCCGTGATGATGATCGTGGAGTCGGAAATCTTGGAGAGGTAGGCGAAATCGGGTTCGATCGCGGCGACGATTTCCTCGCTCGGAAAAACGGCCATCGAATAGTGGGACTGATAGAATTCGATTGGGATTGCCCCTAAGCCATTTGAGACCCAGTCGGGTATTTTTGTTGCCGAGGCCGCTTTGCTGGGGAAATCAAGAGTCAGGAGCTGATCGCTTACTTCAACTTTGAGCGGACCGCTCGCGCAATCGAAATTAATCACCTCGGCTTGTTCATTTAGGCAATTTTTGAGCACGAAGGCGCTAGCCAGGGTCGCGTGGCCACAGAGGGGCACTTCTGTCAGAGGTGTAAACCAACGTATATCGTAGCTAGCCGTCCCTTTTGCTACGAGGAAGGCGGTCTCTGCCAAGTTGTTCTGGGCAGCTATGCTTTGCATGAGAGAATCGTCCAACCATTGGTCCAATACGCAAATGGCGGCCGGGTTGCCGGTGAAGGGAACTGATGCAAACGCATCGACGGTGTAGAGTTTCAGTTTCATGATCTATAATTTTTGCAGCACCTTTCGGGCCGTTGGACGGCAAGAAGGTTGCGCTCGCGTAGGGAGTCGATTGGATACGGTCCATGTTAAAGAGTCTTCTGGCACTGTGCCTTGCCTGTCTATCTCTATTGTTCGTCGGTTGCGGATCGAAATCGGATTCTAGCCAGTCGTCGGCAAAGGTCTTCATCTTTGCTCGCGGTAGCGATGCCCAAAAGCTGGATCCCGCTGATATCGACGATGGAGAATCGGTGAACACGCTGACTCAGATGTTCGAAGGCCTAGTTCGGTTCAAGAGCGGAACCTTGGAGGTCGAACCGTTTTTGGCTGAATCGTATTCGATATCTGAAGACGGTCTGATCTATGACTTCAAGATTCGACCAGGCGTTACGTTTCACGATGGCACTCCTCTGGATGCGGAGGCCGCTGCCTTTTCGTTTCTTCGTCAGATGGATAGTTCCCACCCCGCCCATTTGCCTGAGGCGGCCTTTTCCTATTGGAACTATCTCTACCAGGATGTGGCCTCGGTTGAAGCCGCTGGACCGATGGATCTAAGGATCACGCTTTCGCAGCCAAACGCGTCGATGCTTCGCTCTCTGGCGATATTCCCGGCTTGGTTGATTAGCCCCAAGGCTTTTGAAACCTATGGATCTCAAATGCAGCGCCATCCAGTAGGAACGGGTCCATATCGCTTGGTGGAATGGCGTCCAAACGAGGCTATCGTCATGGAACGAAATCCGAATTACTGGGGAGAGGCTCCAGCATTCGAGCGATTGATCCTCAAGGTCGTCCCTGATAATACGACTCGGCTTTTGCAGCTGAAATCCGGCGCAGTGCAGGGCATGGATGGACTGCAGCCAACTGAGGTTGCCTCCTTGCGAGAGGACCCAAATCTCACGGTTTATGAGGAAGGAGGACTCAATGTGGGCTATTTAGCTTATAATCAAGATTCGTCCCGAGTCTCCATACCCGAAGTTAGGGAGGCGCTCTCTTTAGCAGTCGATCGGGAGAGCTTCGCTGCAGTGGCCTTGGAAGGAGCGGGTCGGCCTGCAAAATTCCCCTTGCCAGAGGGGTTTCTTGGGTATCCAGAGAATGGATCCGGAATCCCGTATGATCCTGATCGGGCTCGAGAGTTGATCGGTCCCTTCAAGGAGCTTTTCGTAGACAAGCCATTGGAGATTCTCGTCATGAATGCCCCGAGACCTTATCTTCCGGATCCCGTTACAGCGGCGACTTTTATCAAAGGTCAGTTTGAGGCCATAGGAGTGCCAACTAAAGTGGTTTCGGTGGATTTCAAGACACAGCTTGATCTCCTGCGAAACGGAGAGTTCGAAATAGGAATGATCGGATGGGTCGGGGATAATGGAGATACCGACAATTTCTTGAGTGTATTCTTTGGAAGCTGGGCAGCGGAGAAGGGGACTGCTACGAACTACAGTTTTTATCGAAACGACGAAATGGACCGACTCCTTCTCACAGCCCGCAAAACTGTGGATTCTAAAAAAAGGGAAGAGCTTTATGGAGAAGTATTGGATCTTTGGATGCGAGACATCCCACTGCTGCCGCTTTGTCATGGTGATAATATCGTGGTGCTGAGCTCGGACTACGAGGGCTTTAAGTTACAGAAAATCGGAGACTTGAGGCTGAGCGAACTCAGTTTGAAACAGTAGGCGGTAGGCGACGATCCAGCCCCTTTGCTATGGCTATCTTGCTGCGGAGAGTCCCGTTTTTCATCTGCTTGTACCTGCTTGCCAGTTTGGCGATCTTCGCAGCGATCAATGCCATACCCGGCGATCCAATCGCGCTACGTTTTGGCAAAACGGTCGACCCGGAACGGGTCGCGATCGAACGGGAAAGGCTAGGCCTGGATCTCGCTTGGCCCGAACGTTTCCTTCTCTCGCAAAAGCGTTTCCTCTCTGGAGACTGGGGGAAGAGTTTGAGTAGTGGACGATCCACTACGGATGATTTTGCGTTGTTCATGCCGGCTACGATTGAGCTTAGCATCGCCGCTATGGCTATAGGATCGGGTTTTGGGCTCCTTGTTGCTCTGTATGCCTCGGTGGGCAGGCCTTGGCTTGCTCGTGTTGCCGAAGGTATCGGGTCGATCGGATTGGTTGTACCCATTTTTTGGGTAGGCATATTGCTGCTTGTTGTTGGCTCTCTTTGGCTGGATTGGTTTCCGATGGGAGGACGATTTGACATGGCGAGCCTACAGCCACCCCGCATTTCGGGGTCTCTATTGCTCGACTCGATTTTGGATGGGGATTTCAGGTCCTTTGGACTCTCTCTGTGGCATTTGATACTGCCTGCCCTCTGCCTCTCCGTTTTACCAGCAGCCAGCGTCGCCTCAGTTACTCTAGGGAGATTGGGTGAGCCGGAGCTACAGGCCTTTATAGTGGCCCTTCGATCGAGAGGCTACAGTGATGCCAGAATCCTCTGGAAGCATTTGCTGCGTGTATCAGCGGGGCCGACTATCACTGTTATCGGCACAACTTTTGGCATGTTGCTGGGAGGAGCCTTTTTGACCGAAACCGTTTTTTCATGGCCTGGAATAGGTCGCTATTTGGTTAATGCTATTTTGGCTCGGGACGTGTTTGTGGCTCAGAATCTCCTTACCTTCTTGGTCTTGGTGGTGATCATGGTAGCCTTTATTTCCGACCTGATCGTGTTGCGTTTAGACCCCAAGCGAAATGGAGGCCAGGCGTGAGTGGCAAAGTCTTAAATCGTCTTGTGCTCGGTCTTTTTGCCGTTCTTCTGGCGGGTCTATTTTGGACGCCTTACGATCCGTACGGTCAGGAATTTTTCACTTTGCGGGCCAGTGGTCCAAGTTGGGAGCATTGGCTCGGTGTAGATCGTTTAGGCCAAGATTATCTAAGCCGCATCTGGCGTGGATCGGGCAACTCTATTCTTTTCGCCTTTTTAGGCAGTTTTGTATCGATTGTCGTTTCTGCTCTTTTGCTTGGCTTAGAAGAGAAGGGCGGAAGAGTTATCGGGAGTGCGGTTCGTTCTGTGGTATCCTTCGGAATCGCCATGCCGGCCATCTTCGTGGGCTTGTTGATCGTAACCTTTATGGAGCGTGGGCCATGGGCTTTGACGACGGCCATCAGCGTAGCCGGAGTGCCTTTTGCTTTTCGGCAACTACGCGTGCTTTGGAGCGAGTTGAAATCGACAGCCTACGTGGAGGCCAGCAAGGCAATCGGTGGAGGCGCTTGGCATCGGTTCAACTTTACGATTTGGCCCAACCTCTGGCCACAGCTACTTGGCCTTTGGAAGCTTGTATTCGCCTTTTCCTTACTGGAGCTCAGTGCTTTGACGTATCTCGGTTTGGCAGGCGACCCAAATTGGTCCGAGCTCGGGACATTGTTGAGAGAAGGACAGAAGCTACTTCTGAACGATCCCTCTTTTGTAATCTGGCCGGGAATGGCTCTTTGTCTTGCCCTCGGTTCCGTGAGACTGGTGAGAGCAGATTAGGGACTCGCTCTCGATCCCTGGATACAAAAAAGCCCATCCGAAGATGGGCGTATTGAAAGTTTGGGGCTTTTTATCGGCCGCCGTCGGTGTAGAAATTCAGGCGTTGTAGTAGGGCCTTAGCTTCCACGGGAAGTTCGAACCAATCGCTCATTACGATTTCTGGCATGTTGTAGTCCGTATCGTAGAAAAACTTCGTCCCCTTGTTGTTAGGAGCGACCCAACCGGCACTGACTGAGACCCCAGCGTACAGACCCTTCTTGTTGGAGTAGACGAGAATCTTGGCGTTTTTGAAGTCAACGTTTTGGCGGGCTTCGCGAGAACTCTCCAGTGGGCCGGCCACGGCGGCGGCGTCTGCTCCAAAATCGAAGCGGCCTGTGTATGCCTTGCGGACGGTGTCGAGGTCCATGATGACGTAAACAGCGTCGAATTCCTTCACGCCGAGTTGGAGCCCTATGTTTGCTCCCCCGGTGCGGACGAAGGCAGGCACTCCCCATTCGTCGGTGATTGGGTTTTTGGCGATGAGAATTCCGTTTCCGGCGTGTCCTCCCACCATGAAACCACCGCGGTAGTTCAGGGTGAAGATAATGCCTTTGGCGTCCTTGAGAATATCCGCTGGGATGGCGGTCTCAGGATTGGCCATAATTTCTTCGAGCACGTACTCTCCGTTTACGATGTTTTCGACGAGCTTCTCGCGTTTCGGCGCTGCTTGAGTCGTAGCGGCGAGAAGGACGAATCCTAGGCAGGCAAGTGCGATCCGGGTGATTTGCTTCATGGTTGTGTGTGGGATTGGCGCTGGATGTCTACGGTTCTTTTGCAGCGCCTGTCGCTGTAAGGAAAGCGATTATTTGAGCGGGTTTCCATTTTTATTGCAACAGAAGATATGGGACTGTCCGGCCAACAATTCCATATTGGGGAAGGTTTTAGGTTGTTTTGCTGGCGGGCTTTGCTTCCCTTTGGCAGATCATGTCACGTAGTGATCGATCCTTTTATCGCGTTTCCCGTAGGTGGTTCGCCGATTTGATGGGGCGTTTGGCGTTGAGCCAGAAAAGTCGCTTCAATCTTTTGGCTATTTTAATCGGACTCACCAGCGGCGGTAGCGCTGTGGCGTTTCACAAGTCGATCCATTGGGCTGAGCTAAACTGGATACATCGCATGAGCGAGATCCCCGGCTGGTGGGGAGTGGCGGCTCTCATCTTGTTGCCTACGTTTGGCGGTTTGTTTGTCGGGTTTCTGATCAAGTATTGGGCCCCCGAGGCGGCGGGGAGTGGTATACCTCAAGTCAAGGCTTCCTACTTTCTGAAGTTTGGCCGGATTCGGTTCAGGGCTGCTATGGGCAAATTTGTGCTAGGTACGGCTTCAATTGGCTCGGGAGCGAGTTTGGGACGTGAGGGCCCTACGGTGCATATCGCGGCCGCCATTGCCTCATGGGTTGGACGTTGGTTCGGCTTAGCTCCGCGTCAGATCATGGCTCTTATTCCGCTCGGTTGCGCGGGAGGTATCGCGGCAGCATTCAACACCCCGCTGGCGGCCATCGTCTTCGCCATCGAGGAGATCATGGGTGACTTGAAGCATAAGGCCTTCGCGGGTATCGTCATGGTGGCGGTGATCGCGGCGGTCATCGAGCGCTCGATCTTGGGAACTGCTTCGGTTTTCACCGTTCCAGCCCACTCCGATCACCTTTCATTGCTCAGCTTGTTGATGAGCGTTGTTTTGGGAGTAATTGCTGGCTTCGTTTCCCACTTGTTTGTGGAAGGTATGCTGCGGGCTCGGGAGCGTGTGAAACTCGTTCGCGGACCCTTTGACTGGATGATGCCAGGGGTGGGTGGATTGCTAACCGGCTGTACCGGCGCGATCGTCTACACGAACCTCGGCCACATGGGGGTATTTGGAATCGGCTATGACGATTTGTCCTCTGCCTTGGCTGGCAGTCTCGCTTTGGGTGGATTGCTGGCCCTTTTCATTGGCAAGTTTGCGGCGACCATTTTCTCCTACGCGAGCGGAGGCTCGGGAGGGATTTTCGCTCCGGTGCTTTTTATCGGAGCCATGCTGGGCGGTACGATCGGGACCCTCGCTGAGATGGTGGTGGGTAATACCGGAGAGCTGCCTCACATGCTCGCCTTGGTAGGGATGGGAGCTCTTTTTGCGGGAGTCATTCGCGCTCCAGTTACTTCGATCCTCATTATCTTCGAATTAACAGGGGACTATAATCTGATCCTACCGATTATGCTGGCCAACCTCAGCGCTTACGCGATCGCGGGCAAGTTGCGCCAAGTACCCATCTATGAAGCCCTGCTCCTGCAAGATGGCGTGAACCTTCGCAAGTTCCCGATCCTTCGTCCTAGCCAAGGATGGCAGAGCATGCCGGTGAGCTCGATCATGACCAACACGGTGCATACCCTTAACGCAGAAATGCCTTTGGGCGAAGCTTGGGAGACGATAAGGAATGAAGGCTTCAAGGTGTATCCAGTCGTTGACAGAGAAATGCACTACGTCGGTCTAGTGCACCGCAAGGGAGTAAGGATTGTAAGCGAGCAATCGCCCAAGAAGCAGGTGCAGGATATCTTCATTTCTGACACTTTCCCGAAGGTTTATCCGGATACCAAGATCAAGGACGCGGCGAAGCAATTCGTGAACACAGAGTGGATTGCTCTACCTGTGGTAAGCCGTTTGGACAATGGGCGCGTTATTGGCGTTGTGACGCTCCATGATATTACTCGCCAACAGTTCCTGCAGGAAACGAAAGGGGACTAGTCTCCGCATTTTTGGTCCCGATTACATTTTGATTCGCTATGAATAGAAGAGATCGAGAAAGCGTTCCACTTGCTAAGAGGCGATCTCCCTGGGTGGAGATCAAAACCTTCACTTTTCATCCCACCATTTACAAATCGATGCTGGGGAAAACCTCTCCCAGCGCGGTTGCGGGAGACATTGTCACGGTTTACGACCGAAAGGGGCAGGTTTTCGGATCGGGCCTCTACAACGGGCGGGCTCGAGTACCCCTGCGAATGTACCAGCATGGGGAAGAGTCCTTTGGTGAAGCCGATTTTTTGACACTGCTAGATCGGGCCATTTCCCTGCGTCGGGATGCCTTGAAACTCGACTCTGTTTCCGAAGCCTATCGGGTTGCCCACTCCGATGGGGACGGGTTGAGCGGTCTAGTGGTGGATCGTTTAGGGACGGTTCTCAGTATTCAGGTGCACAGCTACGGGATTTATCAGCGTTTGCCGGAATGGCTTCCTTACTTGAAGGAAAAGCTCGGGGCAGAGCAGGCGATTGTGGAGGTTGATCCCAAGATCGCCGACTTGGAAGGGATCGAAATCGATGCGCAGCTCTCGGATGACGTTCGATTCGCCAAGTTTGAAGAGCATGGGATTCGCTACGAGGCTGATTTCCGGGATGGCCACAAGACCGGTTTCTTTTGCGACCAGCGCGACAACCGCAAACGTTTCGGTGATCTGGCGGATGGCAAAGACGTGCTTGATGTTTGCTGTTACACCGGAGGCTTTGCGCTCAACGCGGTTCGGGGCGGAGCCACGAACGTGACTGCGGTAGATTTAGACGAGAAAGCGATCGCCCAAGCTAAACGTAATGCCAATTTGAATGGACAAGCCCGCGTCAACTGGACGCACTGCGATGCCTTTTCCTTCATGCGACAAATGCAGCGAAATGGTCGCCAATGGGATTTGGTAAACCTCGATCCGCCTAAGCTCGTTTTCAGCAAGGAACAGCAGGCGGAAGGAATGAAGAAGTACGAGGATTTGAATCAGCTCGCCTGCACGCTGGTGAAACCAGGTGGGCTAATGGCCACCTATTCCTGTTCTGGACAACTGTCTGCGGAAGAATTCGAGGCGATGGCGATTCGTTCGGCCCATCGGGCGGGCAGACGGCTGCAGATCATCGAGCGGACTGGGGCAGGGGCGGATCATCCGGTGATGTCGAATTGTCCCGAGAGCCGTTATCTGAAGGCCCTTTGGTCGGTCGTCTGGTAGACGAGCGAGGGCTCGATGTGACCTAAGTCCAAACAGACTCGACAAACTCGGTTTCAGCGCTACTCGTTTCTCCTCTTATGGCCACCAAGGTAAATAAAATCTCCCGCGGCAACGTCATCGAATACGAGAAGCAACCTTGCTTGGTGATCGAGTGTAAGATTGTCGCTCCCCCAAACATGTCTGCTCTTTGCCAGATGCAGCTCAAGAATCTGAAGACTGGTAAGACGATTCACAACCGCACCAATGTGGGCGACTCCTACGAAGTTCTCCACAAGGAGATCAAGGAGCTCGAGTTCTCCTACGAGAACCAAGGCGTCTACGCGTTCATGGATTTGGACACCTACGAAACTCTAGAAATTCACTCGGACATCGTTGGTGAAACGAAGGACTTCCTTATCGAGGGCAAGACTTACGAAGTGTTCTATGTGGATGGCAACCCTCTCGGAATTGAGCTTCCTTCCTCTATCGAGATGAAGGTCGTCGAAGCTCCTGAAGCGGTACGTGGCGATACTTCCGGAAACGTTCAGAAGACTGTCGTGCTCGAAACCGGTATCGAAGTGAAGACTCCGATCTTCATCAAAGAAGGCGAAATCATCAAGATCCGCCCTGAAGACAAGAGCTATCAGGGCCGCGCCTAGTTCTTTCGAGCATCCCAAACTTTCCAACCGCGAGCATGCCTGTGTGTGCCGCGGTTTTTTTGTGCTCCTCAATAAGTTGCGATGTGACCGCTTTTTCGCGTTTGCCTACATTTCTTGGCTAACCTAAACGCTTGGTTATGAGACGTTCTCTTGTATCAACTCTATTGGCATTAGCGGCCGTTACGACCTCTCAATCCAAGGATTTTCAAGTCTATCTACTGGCTGGCCAGTCGAATATGGAAGGCTATGGCTATGTGAATGAGCTCCCGCCCGAGTACGCGGATTTTGGCAACGGAGCTTACATTTTCCACGGAAATATAGGTGAGGATGGCGAAGCTCGAGATGGGCGGGGACTTTGGGCTCCGCTAGAAGCGGGGCACGGGACAGGGTTCTCCTCCGATGGACAGGCAAACGTATTGGGAGAAAGATTTGGTCCGGAATTAGGTTTCGCCAAGAAACTACAGGCAGAGGCCTCGGATACCCCGGTAGCGATTATCAAGTACGCACGCGGTGGCACGACGCTCGACTATTCATTTGGAGAAAAGTCCGGAAACTGGAGCGTGTCGAATTTGGGCGTCAATCAGTACGACCATTGTCTGCAGACCATTCGCAACGCGTTTTCCGCTGCGGATATCGACGGCGACGGAGAGACGGACCGACTCATTCCTGCTGGAATTGTCTGGATGCAAGGGGAGAGTGACGGACATCGTTTGGATGCTTCTTATCGTTACGAAGAGAATCTGGCTGAAATCGTGTCACTTTTCCGTGCCGCCCTGCGAGTGGACGACCTTCCGGTCGTGATCGGTCGGATTTCCGACTCCGGACAGTCGGAAAGCGGTCGAGTTTGGGAATTTGGAAACGTGATCCGCGCCCAGCAAGCGGCCTACTGCGAGAGCGATCCGATGGCTGCCTTGGTCACCTCGACTGATACCTATGGCTATTCCGACAAATGGCATTACGACTCTGAAGGCTTCATGGATCTCGGAGAGCAGTTCGCTGCGGCTATGCTTTCGCTACAATCCGAATAGTTTCCCAAGCAAAAAAAGGGGGCTGAATAAATCAGTCCCCTCGAGAAAAACTTCATGCGGTTTCGCTTAAGCGGGCCGCATTTTTTTTGGCCACTACTTAGCCGCGGATTTGTCCTTCGCCGACTACCTTGTACTTGTAGCTGCAAAGCTCGCGTAGCCCCATGGGACCACGGGCGTGCAGGCGGTCGGTGGAGATGCCGATTTCCGCGCCAAGACCGAACTCGAAACCGTCCGTAAAGCGGGTGCTGACATTCCAGTAGACGGTGGAAGAGTCCACACCGTTGAGGAAGGCCTCCGCAGTATCTTTGTCTGCGGTGACGATCGCTTCACTGTGGGAGCTGCCGTATTTGTTGATGAACCCCATGGCTTCCTCGACAGAATCAACCACCTTGATGGAAATGGTGAGATCGAGGTACTCGGTTGACCAATCTTCCTCGGTAGCTACTTCGCAATCGATTCCTGCGGATTCGAGTACCTCGGCCGCTTCAGGGTCGGCTTTCAGCGTGACACCCTTCGCAGCCAGCCCTCTAGCGATCTGCGGTAGGTGAAACTCCAATACTTCTCGGTGTACGAGCAGGTTTTCCGCCGCGTTGCACACGGAAGGGTATTGGGTCTTTGCATTAACCACGATGCTTTCAGCCATGGCTATGTCTGCCGCCTTGTCTACGAACACAGTGCAAATGCCGTCGTAGTGCTTGATCACCGGTATAGTGGAGTTTTCGGATACAAATCGAATAAGGCCTTCTCCGCCGCGAGGAATGATGCACTGGATTTGCTCGTTGAGTTTGAGCAAGGTATTCAGAGCGGCCCGATCCGTGGTGGGAATGAACTGCACCGCATCGGCTGGAAGGCCGGTTTCGTCGAGGGCTTGCGATACCAGTTTCGCTAACGCGGTATTGGTATGGAAGGCTTCCTTGCCTCCACGAAGGATGCTGGCGTTTCCAGACTTCAGGCAAAGGATAGCGCAGTCGACGGTGACGTTTGGGCGGGATTCGTAAATGATGCCGATCACGCCGATGGGCACGCGGACTTTTTCGATGGTGAAGCCCTGCGGATGATTGTAAGTGTCGAGAGATTCTCCCACTGGATCAGGGAGAGCCGCCACCTGACGGGCTCCTTCTACCATCGAGGATATCCGCTTCTCGTTAAGCTGGAGGCGGTTTAGCATGGAAGAGCTGAGGCCGGCTGTTTCGCCAGCATCGAGGTCTTTCTGGTTTTCTTCTTGCAGGGCTGGAACGTTTGCTTCGATGAGCTCTGCCAACCGAAGGATGGCTTTGTTCTTTCGATCGCTATCTACGTTGGCCAAAATCAGTGATGATTTTCTGGCTCGGAAGGCGATGTCCTGTACTAGGCTCGGAATATCTGTTTCTGCTACTGTCATAGGAATTTTTTCGAAATTCGAAAAGGTGACCCTGCGCGCTACCCACGCTTTTGTCACGAGGCTTTTACCCAACCGGGGGGCGATATCGCTTTTAAGGCCTTGCTACAGATGAATTTCTGATACATACCTGCAACCTTATGAAAAATTCCAAATTACTTGTTTCCTTCCTATCTATTTTCGCCGTTGTCTTCGGACTGACTCTTTCTGGCTGCAGCCAAAAGTCAGAAGAAGAAAAGGCACTCGACGATGCTGCTGGCCAAATGGAAGATGCAGCTAAGTCTGCTGAGAAGGATGCTGCAAAGCTCAAGGAAGAAGCTGAAAAGGCTCTCCCTAACCACTAATCCTTCGATTAGCTTACCCTAATCTTTTTAAGCCCGTGGCGTCTTGAGCGCCGCGGGTATTTTTGTGTCCGGCTTACGCGAGCGAGTCCGCCTGTTTAAACACCCAGTTCGGATGATTTCTGAAAAGGCCGCCAATTTGCGAGAGCTCGCAAGGGTGGAATCGCAGAGTAGAGTACTATGGCCGTTAAGGCTCCGAGGGAGTCGGCCAGCCAGTCTAGCGGGTCCCCGGTGCGAGACGGATTAAAGTGTTGTAGGAATTCATCCCAAAGCCCGAAGCAGCTTACGAGAAGAAAGGCGAACAGCCAGCGTTTGGTTCCTTGGATACGGGCGGGAAGCGCCCGCAGAACCAACAGACCTAGGAGTCCATACACGCAGAAGTGGTCAACCTTGTCGCGGAAGCTTAGCTCTATCATTGGAGCGACGAATCCTTTTTGACGCGCGGAATAGGCGGAAAGGAAGCAGCAGGCGATAAGGATGGGAATCCAAGGCCGCAGATTTCGGAAGAAGGGAGTGCGGTAGAACGGCGTATTTTGCTTGGCGGTCAGGCTGCTGGTGGTCACCCCCTGCCAATCGGCGCCATTGGTCGCGAAGTTAAGCGTTGAACCGCTCTCGCAGTTCAGTTCGCCTAACTTTCGGCAGTTCTTGAATTGCTTTGGCCTACTTTTGGTAGAGAGGCAGGTAGCGGTCTTGCAAGTAGCGGATAAGCGACTTGGGAGAGAGGGCTTGACCGGTCGCTTGCTTGCTTAGTTCGAGCAGGTGATACCGAGCCCCGTGTTTGTGCACGTTTTCACGGAGCCAGGTAAGCAGACGCGAAAAGTCCCCTCGAGAGAAGTCGTCTTGCAAGTTCGGCAGTTGGTCCAAGGCAGTGTACCAAAGCTGAGCAGCTAGCATATTTCCTAGGCAGTAGCTTGGGAAATAACCGAAAGAGCCGCCGGACCAGTGTACGTCTTGTAGCACGCCTTCCGCATCGTTGCGGGGCTCTATTCCTAGGAGTTCCTTGTATTGGGCGTTCCAGAAATCAGGCAGCTCTTCGATTTTCAATTCTCCAGCGAACAGTCGCTTCTCTATTTCGAATCGGATGATGATGTGGAGATTGTAGGTGACCTCGTCGGAGTCTACCCGTATTGGATTCCGTGATACGGAATTGATTGCGAGGTAAAGCTCATCGGAGGAGATCCCATCGAGCTGGCTTGGGAAGGCTTCTCTGAACTTGGGTTCGTAATGTTCCCAGAACGCTCGGGAGCGCGAGACTTGGTTTTCCCAGAGGCGGCTCTGAGACTCGTGGGCTCCCATGCCGGCCGCTTTGCCTAGAGCGTTGTGCAAAGAGTGGAGCGGTAGTCCTTGCTCGTAGAGACCATGGCCAGTTTCGTGGATAGATGAAAACAAGGAATCCAGAGGGTTGTCTTCGTGGAATCGAGTGGTCATTCGCGTGTCCGCTCCGTTGCCACTGCAAAATGGATGCAGGGAGATGTCGATCCGCCCTCGCTTGTAGTTGAAACCTAATGACGAGGTAACATCCTCTAGGAAAGCCTTTTGCTTGTCGACAGAGAAGCCTTTGAAGATGTCTGTACGAGCTTGAACCGAGGAACCTAGGATTTGGTCGAGAACAGGTACGAGCTCGGTTTTTAGCTCCGAGAAAAGGTTGTCAATGGTGGCTGAATCGACCCCAGGATCGTAGAAGTCGATTTGCAGGTCGTAAGGTTTTTCGCTCCAGCCGAGTAGGTCGGAAGCTTCCAAAGCCAAATCGAGATGACGCTGCAGGTAGGGGGCGTAGGATGGGAAGTCGTTGTTCTTTCTGGCAGCGGCCCAGGCATGATAGGCCTCGGAGCAGAGACGGGCATGCTTTTCTACCCAGCTCGCTGGAAGTTTCGTGGCGCGGTCGAATTCGATACGGGCGTCTCTGAGGATCGGGTAAGTCTTCTCGTCTCGGGGTTCTTTCTCCATTTGATCCAGAATGGCCCCGATTTGCAGGTCTGTCTTTGCCTCATGGATGATGGAGGCCATGGTCGCGTTTTGGTCCTGCCGCTGGTCGGCGCTATCTTCTGGTAGCAGCGTTTGCTCATCCCAACCGAGGAGGCTAGATATGGACTCCAAAGATTGGATACGTTTTTGCTTTTCTGTTAGTTCTTCAAATGGAGTCATGCTGCTGTCGTTGTATTTCAATCTTGGAGGGATGATAGTGTCTTAGATGGAATGGGCACTTAAGAAGCCGGTAGCCTCTGAGCAGTGGGTGGACGAATCAATCGGCTTTTCGATTCTAGGTTTTAAAAGATAGTAAGAGTCCTGTCTGAATTGGCAATGCTCGCGGAGATAAGTCTTTGATCTGTCTCAGCAAAAAAGAAGAAGGCCGCCTAGTCAGGCGGCCTTCGCGAATAAAGTGCTTTGAACCAGCTGGATCGTTTAGAGCTTAGGAAGCAGGCTCTCTACGGAACCTTTACCAACTAGCTTGAGGATTTCGTCCGCTAGGCTCTTTGCGGTGGTAAGCTCGCTCTGATACTTGGTCTTGAATTCTTCGATTTGCTCGAGAGTCGAGGGGCTGAACTTCGATGCCAGGCTCTGCAGATTTCCAATGCTGCTGGACAATTCTGGGAGCTTGGCGGAAACGGCTGATACGACGTCTTCTGGAAGGCTATCCTTGATGCTGTCGTACTTGGACTTGAGAGAGTCGTACTGGCTTTGCAGAGCGGAAGCATTGGAAGCGAACTGCTTTTTGAGGCTTTCAGTTTCAGCGGCTAGCTTTTCTTCCATTTCAGCTTTAAGGGCGGCTTTCTCTTCTTCGAGTTTGGCTTCCATCTCAGCTTTTTCATCAGCCATCTTTTCTTCCATGGCTGCCTTTTCCTCGGCGAGCTTGCTGTCCATCTGCTCTTGGGCGGCAGCCAGTTTGTTATCGGACTCTTCCTTGATGGAAGCGAGGCCAGCGGCGAGCTTGTCCTCCATTTTCTTTTCTGACTCGGCTTGTGCGGCTGCTGCGGAAGCCTTCACTTCGGCGGCTGCGGCTTGGACGTCTGCCTCAGTGACTTCGTCTTTTTTAGAACAGCCGGAAAGGGCGAGGATTCCTGTGAGAGCAAGAGTTAGGATCGTGGTTGGGTTTTTCATAAGCTTTTAAAATGTGGGTAAGAATGGCTAAATCAATTGAAAAGAAGGAACTAGCTGGGCGGGGGGACTCGTGAAAACACAGAACGTTCCTATTTTTTTGAAATTGCCTCTGCGGCGATTTTCGCGGTGGTCCAGGCTGCTTGGAAATTGAAGCCGCCGGTGACTCCGTCGATATCAAGCACCTCTCCCGCGAAGTGTAGGTTAGTGACGAGTCGGCTTTGCATGGTTTTGAAATCGACTTCCTTTAGCTTTATCCCGCCGCAGGTAACGAATTCGTCCTTGTTCATGCTTTTGCCGTGAGTCTGCAGAGTGGTGTTCGATATCGTTTCCACCAGTTGATGGAGACCTTTTTTAGATAACTGGGCCCACTGGCAATCGCTGGGGATGGCAACGTATTCTAGCAGTCGTTCCCAGAATCGCCGTGGAAAATCGAAAGGATTCAAGCTGATCATCGATTTTCGGGCTTCGCTTCGTTTTGTATTCTCCAGAAGCTGACGGATCTCTTCCGGTTTCGTCCCGCCGGTCCAATTCAGGCTAAGCTCGCAACGGTAGTCTAGCTTGCTGAATACGCGGGCTCCCCAGGCGGAGAGTTTTAGCATCCCGGGTCCGCTAAGTCCCCAATGGGTAAAAACGATGGGTCCGGTCTGGCTGAGTTTGGAAGGTCTATGACTGACTTGTACCGCCGGTAGCGAGAGGCCTTGCAGGTCTGCGAGGAGGGGATGCTCGATGTGGAAGGTGAAAAGCGAGGGGGCTAGGTCGGTGATGGTATGGCCTAGGTTTGCTGCGAGTGTGTGTCCTACGTTTTTCTGTCCGCCGCCGGTGGCGATCAAGACGTGATCGGCCTGCACTTTTTGACCGTCTCCGATCGTTAGCTCGAACCCACCATCGTCGAGGTCGGTCAGGTCGGTAACTCCCGACTTGAGATGAAGGGTGACACCGGCGGTTTCGGCGGATTTCGTCAAGCAGTCGATGATGGTTTGCGAATTGTCCGTCACCGGAAACATGCGACCGTCTGCCTCTGTCTTTAGCTCCACTCCTCTAGACGCAAACCAAGAGATGGTGTCTTGAGGCTGCCATTGATGAAAGGGGCCTCGCAGCTCTTTGCCCCCTCGCGGGTAAAAGGTAACGAGTTCACGAGGGTCGAAGCAATGATGGGTCGCATTGCAGCGCCCGCCGCCTGATATGGAAACTTTGGTCAGGGTCCGGCGAGTAGACTCGTAGAGGTCCACCTTGGCTGAAGGATCGCCCTCCGCCACGTTGATCGCTGCGAAGTAGCCGGCTGCACCTGCTCCTATGACGGCGACGGTTTTCATGTAACTGGAAGTCAGTTGGCTTCGCGGTCCTGAATAGCAAGAGCTAGATCAAGGCCTTTGCCTGCTCCATGCTTAACCGCGGTCCGAATTTTCCGACGACGGCGGAGGAGGCTCGGCTTGCCAAATCTCCCGCCTCTTGGTGGCTGAGGCCACTGGTGATTCCGTACAGGAAGGCTCCCGCAAACAAATCGCCCGCTCCGTTCGTATCCACCGCTTTGGTGGGAACGGGAGCGATTTCGATGAGCGCAGCGCCGTCCCAGACGAGAGCGCCTTTCGGGCCTAGGGTGAGGGCGAAGTTTTTGGCGGATGTTTTCAAGGCTTCAACCGCTTCGGGTATGCTCTCGGTGCCGGTGAATAGCATCGCTTCCTCTTCGTTGCAGAAGAGAAGGTCCACGCCGTCGCCAACAACTTCTTTCATCGGCTCGCCGAAGTATTTGACCATGGCAGGATCCGAGAATGTGAGGGCGACCTTTACCCCCGATTCTTCGGCGAAGGCTTTAGCTGCTTTCATGGCTGCGACCCCGTTTGTCGAGGTGATCAGATACCCCTCGATGTAAAGGTATTCCGAATCGGCGAGTGCCGCTTCGTCGATTTCGTTTTCCGAGTAGTCGGCGGTGACTCCCAGGAAGGTATTCATGGTACGCTCGGCATCTGCGGTGGTCATGACGAGGCACTTTCCAGTGATTCCTTCGGGCAAGGCGTCTTCCTTAAGATTGGTATCGGCTCCGTTGGCGATTAGATCGGTAAGGTAAAATCTTCCCAACTCGTCGTTGGCCACTTTGCAGCTATAAAAGGATCGAGCCCCGAACTGGGCAGCTCCGATAACTGTATTGGCTGCAGAGCCGCCGCATTGCTTATCCGCGTTTTCAAGATCGATGGCAGTGAGTAAGGCGGTCTGACGCGTTTCGTCGACCAAGGTCATTAAGCCTTTTTCAATTTCGTTTGCTGCGAAAAAGCCGTCATCGACTTCGGTCACGATGTCGACGAGCGCGTTGCCCATCCCGTACACATTGTATTTTTTTGCCATCGAAGTGGGGTTGTGGAGTGAAGCTCGCCGCTTGGCAACGTCTTAACTCGCAAGGCGCTTGCACGGTATTTAACGCCAGCTTTTAGGCAAAAATGCAAAGCGGTGGAATTGGGAGTTGATGCGTGAGATAGGGCTAACCTAGAGTCGACCCCCATGGCGCAGCTAATAGATGAAATCCAAGCCCTCTATGAGGTCTACCCCAAGTGGCTAGTCACAACTTGTCTAGTTATTGTGGGTCTCGGACTGGGCTGGATCTTGTGGAAGGTTATCCGAGCCAGCATGGCTATTTTGGTGACCGCCGCCCTGCTAGCTATCGTGCTCTTCGCGGGTTGGATCATTTTATCTCCATAGCGCGTTGTAGTTTGACCTCCTCAATTTTATCTAATTCTCATGGCAGCCAACGTGGAAAACAGTAAGGCAAAGAAGTATATTTTCGTGACGGGCGGAGTCGTTTCGTCCTTGGGCAAGGGCTTGACGGCCGCATCTCTGGGCGCCCTGCTCGAGGAGCGCGGCTGCACGGTAAGAATTCAGAAATTCGACCCTTACCTTAATGTCGATCCGGGAACGATGAACCCGTTCCAACACGGCGAAGTATACGTCTTGGATGACGGAGCGGAGACCGATTTGGACCTCGGCCACTACGAGCGCTTCACTTCCGGAAAGCTGAGCCAATTCAACAACCTCACCTCTGGCCAGATTTACGAGTCGGTCATCCAGAAGGAACGCCGAGGCGAGTACTTGGGCAAGACGGTGCAGGTCATCCCTCACGTGACCAACGAGATTAAGCAACGCATCCAGGCGGCCAGCGAGGATGTCGATATCTTGATAACCGAAATTGGCGGCACCGTGGGCGATATCGAAGGGCTTCCTTTCTTGGAGGCTATGCGTCAATTCGCTCTCGAGGCGGGGCGCGACAATGTTCTTTTCATCCATTGTACCTTGCTCCCGTTTTTGGCAGCAGCGGGAGAGCTCAAGACCAAGCCAACCCAGCAGAGCGTGGCGAAGATGCGTGAAATCGGTATCCAGCCAGACATCCTAGTTTGCCGTACCGAGCATCCGATCGACGCCGAACTACGCGAGAAAATGAGCCTTTTCTGTAACGTGCCGGTGAAGGCTGTTATCGAGGAGATCGACGTAGACGATTCGATTTACGAATTGCCCGTCATGCTCCGCCGCGAACATCTGGACGATCTCGTAGTCGATTTTCTTCGGCTCGATGCTCCTCAGCCGAAGGAGAGCATTTGGACTGATATCGTTCGTCGCATTAAGTCTCCTTCCAAGCGGGTAACCATCGGAGTCGTAGGCAAGTACATCGAGCTGCAAGACGCTTACAAATCGGTTTACGAATCGATCACCCACGCCGGGATTGCGAACGATGCAGCGGTTACCATCAAGCGAATCGATGCCGAATCGCTCGAAACCCGCGAAGGTCGCGAGACTCTAAAATCGCTTCACGGCATTTTGGTTCCAGGCGGATTTGGCGATCGAGGTACGGAAGGGAAAATCGAAGCTGTGCGCTACGCTCGCGAAAAGGGAATTCCTTATTTCGGCCTTTGCCTTGGTTTGCAGATTGCGGTGATCGAGTATGCTCGAAACGTTCTGGGGCTGAGCGATGCGAACAGTTTGGAATTCGACCCGAAGACCGCGAGCCCAGTCATCACATTGATGGAAGAGCAGAAGCAGGTGGTAGATAAGGGCGGGTCCATGCGGCTCGGATCTTACGAATGCCGCGTAAAGAAGGGCACTCACGCTTTTGATGCCTACGGGGAGGAAAGTGTTCGGGAACGCCATCGCCATCGCTACGAGGTCAACAACGAGTTCGTCGGCCAACTTGAAGAGGCCGGACTGGTTGTCAGTGGAGTAAACCCCAAGAGAAATCTAGTTGAGATGGTGGAACTTAAGGAACATCCTTGGTTTCTCGCCGTACAATCTCACCCAGAGTTCCTCTCCAAGCCAAATAAGGCGCACCCGCTTTTCAAAGCTTTCGTGGAAGCTGCAATCAATCGGGCTGAGAACCGTTAATCGGTGCTAGGTCCCAACACTCCCAATCTGAATTTTTTTCGCCCTAAGCCATGAGCTTTCAAATCGATGTACCGATCCCTTCTATGGGAGCAACGGTTAACGAAATGACCTTGATCGACCTAGAAGTCGAAGCAGGGCAGGAAATCGCCAAAGGCGAGAAGCTAGCGGAATTGGAGAGCGACAAGTCGGTCTTCGATTTCGAATCCCCTTGTGATGGGACGATCAAGAAAATCCATTGCAGAGCGGGGGATATCTTGGAAGTTGGGCATCCTTTCGTCCGGATCGAAACCAGCGATACGGCCGTAAGTCATTTGAAAGTGGATGGGGACGCAGAGCCTCAAGCTGCTAAGCCGAAGCCCGAAGTCGAAGTGGTCGAGCCCTTGGCTCCCGAGCTGGGCATGGAACCAGTCGTGGCTACCGCTCCAGCAGTTGCCAAGGCCAATGGAGTTCGCTGGACACCGAGAGCGAAGAAACTCGCCGTGGAGCGCGGTCTAAATCCGGAATCGATCACCGATATTTTGGGAACGGGTCCCGGGGGAAGAGTGACTGGTGACGATTTGGAACGTTACGTAGATTCGGTTAGCGAAGCTCAGCCAGCTGTAGTTGAGACTCCGGCAGCGGTGGATGCTCCGGCTGGATCGGGATCGAAGCAAACGGCGTGCGTTGCGGGAATCGGATACGCGGTACCGAAAAACGTCCGTTCCAACGCCGAGATTCTGAAGCAATTCCCGGGCAAGACCGAGGAGGAGATCGTCAAGGTCACCGGTATCCAGCAGCGTTATGTAATTTCCGAAGGAGAGTCCGCCACGAGCCTAGCGAGTTCCGCGACCCGCAAAGCTCTGGAGATGGCGGGACTCGAGGTCTCCGATATCGATGCAGTAGTGGTAGCAACCTTGTTGCCCGACCAGCCGGTCCCTGGAGCCGCGAGCATATTGGCCAAGGAGCTGGGTATCGAGCAGGCTCTGGCCTTTGACTTGAATGCTGCCTGTTCAGGTTGGCTATACGCTTTGGAAGTAGGGCGTAGCTTGATTTATGGCGGGACCGCGAAAAACATCTTGGTCGTTACCGCGGAAATCCTCTCTCGCATCACCAATCCAAAGGATCACGAGACTGCTTTCCTTTTTGGCGACGGCGCTGGAGCGGCGATTTTGACGAGTGGTGAGGGCGGTCATCGCCTCCATCGTTTGGAACTAAGTGGCGACGCTCGATTCACGGATGCTATTTCCCGTGTGGGAGGCGGGGCTCTCTGCCCGATTCCGAAGCCCGGAGAAGATTTGGATTCTTTCTATCTGACCATGGATGGCGGAGTTGTATTCAAGAGGGCCGTACTGTCGTTTTCGAACATCATCGAAAGCGCGTTGGAGCGGCATGGGCTGACTCCAGAGGACGTATCTTGGATTGTTCCCCACCAAGCCAATGCTCGTATCCTTCGTGCCGTAAGCAAGCGGGTGGGAATTCCCTACGAGAAGTTCGTGGTCACCATCAACAAGTACGGAAATACTTCGGCCGCATCGGTTTCCATGGCCCTAGGCTGGGCAGCGGAAGAAGGTATTTTCGAAGATGGCGACAAGATTATCTTCTGCTCGGTGGGAGCAGGATTCACCTTCGCGGGTGGATTAATGACTTGGTAGGCGAGCTCCTCATCGAGCTCAATATCCCTATCCACTTACTCAGCTCAGTTCGTAGAGCGTGATGCTGAGAGCGTGGGCTGCGGCGGTTTCGCTGCGCATCACATGGGGTCCGAGAGTGGTGGGAAGGAAACCTGCATTTCTGGCAGCTTCGTATTCTTGAGGTGAGAAATCGCCCTCGGGACCGATTAGCCAAATCGCGGAGCGAGGTCGCTCGCCATCCCGTTTCGGCTGGAATGTTTCGAGGTGTTTTTTAAGTGACATCGCATCCGTCTCGAGTGAGGCGATGAGTTTCAGGTCGTAGGGTTCGGCCGCTTTCAACAAGTCCTTGAAGGGGAGGACGGATTCAATTTCGGCTAGGAAAGGATTTCCACTTTGTTTGGCTCCTTCCAGGGTGGCGTTGGTCCATTTTGCGTTTTTAGAGTCTGCCTTCTCGGAGCCGATTTTCGATTCTGTGCGTTCGGTGGCTACCGGGAAAATTCTTTGAGCTCCGATCTCGGTCGCTTTGCGGATGATGTTATCGAGTAGCTTTCCCTTGAGAAGGGCTTGGGCGAGGGCGATTTCGTAGGGAGGTCGCTTGATTTGGTAACGCGCGGAAAGGCTTAGGATTGCCCTGCGTTTGTTGGCTATCTCGACTCGGCAATCCGCTTCAATCCCTTGTCCATCGAAGGCCCTGACAAGATCTCCCACGCGGGCTCGGTTAGCGGCGATCAGGTGGTTGGATTCTTCGGGACTGAGCTCGATTTGATCTCCTTCTGCAAGGGGGAGGTTATCGCAGTAGCAGCGAAAGTCTGACATGTTTGAGAGCAAAGCCGATTGGCAGTCGCGATATCAAACAGAAAAGGGCCCCGCCTTAGCGGAGCCCTTAATAACTTATCAAACTACAAACCAGATACTAAAAATTTAAAACTACCTATGCTTTGGATAGGCGCGTTGGTCGGTGAAACGTTCAAAAGATTTTGCTCTCTATCAGCAAATTTGTCGCATGAGGGAGCTAGTTGAGGATTGAACCGAAAACGAAAAAGGGCCCCGCCTTTGCGGAGCCCCTTTCGACTTATCAAACTACAAACTAGATACTAAAATTTAAAACTACCTATGCTTTGGATAGGCGCGCTGGTGGGCGAAACGTTCAAAAGAAATTGGGCCGAATTCTATTTTTTCGGAATTGCCTGAATTGCTGCCTTGGAAGCGGCAACGAAAAGGGGCCCCGCTTCTGCGGAGCCCCTTTCGACTTATCAAACTACAAACTAGATACTAAAAATTCAAAACTACCTATGTTTTGGATAGGCGCGTTGGTGGGCGAAACGTTCAAAAGAAATTGGGCCGAATTCTAATTTTTCGGAATTGCCTGAATTGTTGCCTTGGAGGCGGGCAACGAAAAGGGGCCCCGCTTCTGCGGAGCCCCTTTCGACTTATCAAACTACAAACTAGATACTAAAAATTCAAAACTACCTATGCCTGGGATAGGCGCGTTGGTTGGCGAAACGTTCAAAAGAAATTGGGCCGATTTCTAATTTTTCTGGAATCGCCTGAATTGCTGCCTTGGAGGCGGGCAACGAAAAGGGGCCCCGCTTCTGCGGGGCCCCTTTCGACTTATCAAACTACAAACTAGATACTAAATTGAACAAACCCTTATATGTCCTCTTGGGTAGACGGTGTTTTGGGTTAGCCGTTCAAAAGTATCTCAGTATTTTTTCGGATAAGGGATTTCGGTTGGCTGAAGCTTGAATCACTCGCCGAGTTTCGGGTGACTTCCTGTCGATTCCATGGAGACCGAATCAAAAAAGCGCGCTTCCTCGATGTCTCTCCAAATTGGGCTTGCATCGATTCACGCTCGTGGCACAACAGCCGATCTCACTTGCAGCTAGTTTTTTGGCGGCAGTTTCATCGAAAGATGCCCAGGTGGCGGAATTGGTAGACGCGGCGGATTCAAAATCCGCTTTCTTCGGAAGTGAGGGTTCGAGTCCCTCCCTGGGTACCACTCCTTTAAAAAAAACGTTTCCATACCGGGGAGCGTTTTTTTGCGTTCGGCGGTAGCGAGGGACTTGAACCCTCGGGTTCGACGGAGCGAAGCGGAGATGGGCGAACCGGAGGTTCGGGGCGTAGCCCTGAGCGCAGCGAATCAATCCCTCCCTGGGTACCACTCCTTTAAAAAAACGTTTCCTTAGCCGGGAGCGTTTTTTTGCGTTCGAATCCAGTGAGAGGGCGATTTGCAGCAAATGCTTCCCTTTCTGCGGGTAAACGATCAAGTTTAGTGGTTTTAACTCCCACCGAGTTTTGATCATGGTTAGCTCAGCAGACAAAAGAAACTATTCGGAAGACCAAGTCGAAGCGGAGGCAGAGCGTCTCCTCGCCAAGCTTATGCACGTGGAGTGCGAAGCCAGTCGTTCTTGGAATTTGGACGCTTGCCGAGAAATCGCTCCGCTGACCCTTGAGATCAACGAGCTCAAAAAAGAGAAGGGCGCGGTCCTGCTTGCCCATTCGTATGTCGAGCCGGAAATCATCTACGGTGTGGCTGACTATTCTGGAGATTCCTATATGCTTAGCCTCAAAGCGAAAGAGGCGGCAGCGGAAACCATTGTATTTTCGGGTGTGGTCTTCATGGCGGAGACGGCCAAAATCCTCTCGCCTCAAGCTCAGGTTGTCGTACCCGATCGAGCATCGGGATGTTCTTTAGCGGACTCGTTGACTGGCGAGCAGCTGCGCGAGTTGAAAAAACTTTATCCTGAGGCTGCTGTTGTTTGCTACATAAACAGCACCGCGGAAGTTAAGGCCGAGTGCGATGTATGCGTGACCTCAAGCAACGTCTATAAGATCGTCGCTTCGCTTCCGCAGAAGCAGGTCCTATTTGTGCCGGATCGTCTCATGGCCGAGAATATTCGGGTGGAGATGAAGAAGATGGGTATCGAAAAGGAGATCGTTTCTTCCGATGGCACTTGCATCGTACACGACAATTTTGATCCGGAGACAATTGCAGAGGCCCGTTCCAAATTCCCCGGACTCAAGGTCGTTTCGCATCCGGAGTGTACTTTGAACATCACGGAGCGCAGCGACTACGTGGGCAGCACTGGCGGAATGATGCAATACGTGAAGGCCACGCAAGCTCCGTATTTCATGATGTTAACCGAGTGCGGACTGGTGGAACGAATTGAAGTCGAAGCCCCTGAGAAACGCTTTATCTCCGGGTGTAAGCTTTGTCCGTACATGAAGATGAATTCTCTGGAGAAGATACGCGACGTATTGCTCGAACCTAGGCCAGAGCAAATCATTGAGCTCGATGAGGAGCTTCGCTTAAAAGCTCTCGGCTCAATTGATCGCATGTTTGAGATTGCGGAAGGGACCGCTCATGCGCCGGGCAAGGGTTGCTAGCTCCTCTTTAATTTTTGGGTAAGTACCTGAGTGGAAACGATTCGAACTGATTGTCTCGTCATCGGCGCTGGGCTCGCCGGAAGCGCTTACGCGCACCATGCTGTTTCGCAAGGATTGTCGGTTACGATGATCTGCGCGGATGAGTTGTCGACGGGAGCGAATAGCAAGTGGGCGCAAGGCGGTATCATTTTTGATACCTCTTATCACCCGGAGCAGTTGGAGAAGGACATTATGGTCGCCTCTGACAACACGGCGAACCCGGAAGCGGTGCATTCTTTGGTCGTTGAAGGACAAGCTGCCGTGCAGGACCTCTTGCTGGATCAGTTGCACGTACCATTCGACCGAGGAGAGAAGGGGGAATTGCAATTCACTCGCGAAGGGGGGCACAGCGACAAGCGTATCATCTTTGCAAAAGACGTCACCGGCCGGGCAATCCTTAACAGCTTCCACGATTATGTTCGCGGCCTTGATAAGCTAAATATTCTCGAAAACCATGTCGCGGTAGACTTGCTCACCCTTTCGCACAATTCGGTGCATCCAATCGATAAATACAAGCCCATCACCTGTGTTGGCGCTTATGTTTTGGATACGTTAAGCGGCGAGGTGAAAGCAATCATCGCTAAAAAGACGATTCTCGCGACAGGTGGTCTTGGCCAAGTTTTCCGCAATACGACAAACCAACCCGGAGTAGTGGGGCATGGCGTTGCCATGGCCATGAGAGTTGGAGCTCGTATCATCGACTTGGAGTATGTCCAATTTCACCCTACGGTTTTCCTGAAAAAGAACTGCCCGCTGTTTCTCGTTTCGGAAGCGGTACGTGGCGAAGGCGGCGTTCTCGTGGACGGAAATGGGAGTGCTTTTATGGATACGCAGCATCCTATGAAGTCGCTTGCTCCGCGTGACATCGTAGCGCGAGCCATTCATCGGGAGCTAATCGCCTCTGGCGAAAACTGTGTGTACATCGATCTATCCAGCAAGAAGCCGGAGTTTATTCGTGATCGCTTTCCTTCGATTTACGAGAGGGCTCTTGCTTGCGGAGTAGACATTGGGACAGAGCCCATCCCGGTTGCTCCGGCGGCGCATTATACCTGCGGAGGTGTTTACACCGATATGGCTGGTCGTTCTTCGGTTCTCAATCTCAATGCGATCGGAGAGACCGCTTGCACGGGACTGCATGGGGCCAACCGCCTCGCCAGCACCTCCTTGCTCGAATGCCTCGTTTCCGCCAAACTGACTGCTCAGGCGGATGCTCGGGATATTGGTGAGGAATCCTTCCATCTACCCGATGTCAAAGAATGGATCAGCCCGTCGCGCGCAGCGGATGAAGTACTCATTCGCCAAGACATGCATCTCATCAAAGACACAATGTGGAATTATGTCGGCCTCATTCGTTCGCCTCGTCGCTTGAAGAGAGCTCGCAGGATTCTCGGTCAACTTGACGAGGAGATTAGCAGTTTCTACGCGGGAGCACGGCTGACTCGTTCTTTGGTCGAGCTTCGTAACGCGGTGAAGGCGGCTCAGCTTGTGGTCCACGCGGCTACCCTGAACCCAACGAGCCACGGGTGTCACTACATCGCCACGGAAGACGAAGAGATCGATGTACCTTCCATGCCTTTGGAAGACGAAAAGTAATACCGCTGGGCTTTCCTCTCCGCAGTCAGCGGCGATGGCTCAGCGTTCATTGAGAGCATCAACTTTAGCATTAGACCAAGATGGCAACGATTGAAGCAAAAGACCTCCTAGAACAATTGAACTGGCGCTACGCCACTAAAGTCTTCGACCCGGCCGGCAAGATCCCGGCGGAGACGATGAAGGCCATCGAGGAAAGCCTCGTGCTGACTCCTTCTTCCTTCGGCTTGCAACCCTGGAAATTCCTCGTGGTCGAAGACCCGGAGCTCAAAAGCCAATTGACGCCAGCTTCATGGAATCAAGAGCAGGTTCGCGATTGTTCGCATCTGGTTGTCTTCACGGCAAAGGTCGGATACAGCCGTGAGGATGTGGGAGACTTTATCAGGCGTACGGCCGAGGTTCGCGGATCGACTGTGGAGAGTCTTGCCGGGTACGAGCAGATCGCCGGCGGCTTCATTGATCGGGCCAGCGAGTCCAAGATCGTTGACGGCTGGGCAAGAAACCAAGTCTACATCGCCCTGGGGCAATTGATGATGGTGGCAGCTCTTTTGGGAGTCGACGCTTGCCCGATGGAAGGAATCCAGCCGGATGCTTACGACAAGATTCTCGGTTTGGAAGGGACCGGCTATGCGACTGTGGTTGCTTGTCCACTCGGTTACCGTGGGGAAGGGGACAAGTATGGCACGCTGCCGAAAGTACGTTTCCCGATCGAAGAAATGATCGAGCGTCGCTAGCAGCTCTTCCACTCCCAGCGAAGTCTAGAAACGCTCCTTTGTTGACTAGTTTGGAGGCTTCATTGTGATGGCGCCTCTACTTTTCCAATCATGATCCGCATCAACGAAAATTACCTGAAGCTCAAAGCTTCCTATCTCTTCTCCGACATCGCTAAGCGCGTGTCTGCCTATCAGGAGGCGAATCCTGAAAAGCCAATCATCCGCCTCGGTATTGGCGACGTGACTGAGCCTCTCCCGGAAGCTTGTCAGAAAGCATTCCACAAAGCCATTGATGACCAAGGCACACGGGAGGCATTCCACGGTTACGGTCCTGAACAAGGCTATGCTTTCTTGCGGGAAGCGATCGCCAAAAACGATTACCAAGCCCGCGGAGCAGATGTGGATGCGAGCGAGATTTTCGTGAGCGACGGTGCCAAGTGCGACAGTGGTAACATCCAGGAAATCTTTGGCAGCGAAATCAAGATTGCGGTACCGGATCCAGTCTACCCTGTTTACGTGGACACCAACGTCATGGCGGGCCGCACTGGCAACAATGTCGATGGACGTTACGAAGGTTTTGTTTATCTAGACTCAACTCCAGAAAATGGATACGTGCCTTCGATCCCTGATGAAAAGGTAGACCTCATCTATCTTTGCTTCCCAAACAATCCGACAGGCGCAACCGCGACTCGGGAACAGTTGAAGGCTTGGGTCGATTACGCTCGCGAGTGCGAAGCAATCATCCTTTACGATGCGGCTTACGTCGCATTCATCCGCGACGAATCACTTCCGCAGAGCATCTACGAGATCGAAGGAGCTCGCGACGTGGCGATCGAATTCCGCAGCTTCTCAAAGAACGCAGGATTCACCGGTACCCGTTGCGCTTACACAGTCGTTCCTAAGGCCTTGAAGGCTCAAGACGCTTCCGGCAAGGAGCACAGCGTGCATGCACTCTGGAACCGTCGCCATTGCACCAAGTTCAACGGCGTTTCTTATCCTGTTCAGAAGGCAGCCGAAGCGGTGTACTCGGAAGAGGGCGCGACTCAAGTTAAGGCTCTAACCGACTTCTATTTGGACAATGCTAAGATCGTGCTCAAGTCGATGCGTGAGCTCGGATTCGACTGTGTCGGAGGCGAAGACTCCCCTTACATTTGGATCAACGCGAAGCGTCCAAGCTGGGATTTCTTTGACCTACTTCTGAATGAAGCAGGCGTGGTTTGTACCCCAGGGGCCGGCTTCGGGACTTGTGGTGAAGGTCACATCCGTATCAGCGCCTTCAACTCCCGGGCAAAGATCGAAGAAGCGATGGCGCGCATCAAGGCAGCTCTCGCGTAACGTATCGGTTTAAAAATTACATTTTATAGCCCGTTTCCCTAGACAGGGGAACGGGCTTTTTGCTGGGCAGAGTCTCAGCTGGTGGCGGCTTCAAGGCCGATGGCGGCGAGGCCGTCGGGGGTGATGATTCGGCCTTGGGCGGTGCGTTGGACCAGTCCGCTTTGAATCAGAAAAGGCTCGTGAACCTCTTCCAGCGTGTGGCTTTCTTCGCCGACCGCTACCGCTAAAGTCGCTAGTCCGACGGGCCGCCCCTTGTAAGTGGTGGCCATGACTCGCAGGATCCGCTTGTCCATTTCGTCTAGGCCGAGGGCGTCGATCTCGAGTAATTCGAGAGCAGCTTGAGCGCTCGCTTTGGTGATGGTGCCGTTACCCTTTTCTTCCGCGTAGTCGCGAACGAAATTAACCAGATTGTTGGCGATTCGTGGAGTGCCGCGTGCTCGCCGAGCAATTTCCAGTCCGCCGTCCCGTTCCACCGGAACGTTGAGCAAATGGCAGGTGCGGGTAACTATTTTTAGAAGGTCTTCGGGGCCGTAGTAATCGAGTCGTGTTTGCAGAGTGAAGCGCGAGCGCAGCGGGGCAGTAAGCAGACCGTTTCGGGTGGTCGCTCCGACTAAGGTAAAGCGTGGGATGTTGAGCCTGACGGAGCGGGCGTTGGGGCCCTGGTCGATCATGATGTCGATACAGTAGTCCTCCATCGCTGAGTAGAGATACTCTTCGACCGTTTTGGGAATCCGATGGATTTCGTCTATGAAGAGGATATCTCCCTCTTCGAGATTGGTAAGCATGCCGGCAAGGTCGCCCGCCTTTTCTACCACTGGACCGGAAGTGATGCGGACGTTGCGACCCATCTCCGCTCCGAGGATGAAAGAGAGGGATGTCTTCCCCAGGCCAGGAGGGCCGGATAACAAGATATGGTTGAGAGCTTCGCCACGCTTTTTGGCCGCTCCGGCCATGATCTTGAGGCGTTCGACAGTCTTGGATTGGCCGACGAATTCGTCGAACGACGGAGGTCTAAGGAGGGATTCCGTTTGGGTATTCAGCTGATTTGAAAGGGCGCTGCTGAGGTAATCGACTCCTTTGGTGTCCGGTTCGTTCATAGTGGCGTCGATGATCGGCAAAGGGATCCGAGACGCCAATGATTATTTGGACAAGTTTTGCCCGGTAGTTCAGTTCCGGGAGGCGAGAGTCACTTCGCGAGCTAGCTGGTCGAGTCCGACCACTTTATTCACGCCCCCGTGCTCGATGGCCTCTTTGGGCATGCCGAAAACGACGCAACTTGCCTGATCTTGGGCGAGATTGAAGGATCCTGCTTCATGCATCTCAAGCATGCCGCGAGCTCCGTCGTCGCCCATTCCCGTCATGATAACGCCGACGGCATTTCTTCCGGCGTAACGAGCTGCGGAACGGAAAAGCACGTCCACGGAGGGGCGATGCCTGCTGACGAGTGGACCGTTCCGAACCTCCACATAGTAGCGAGCTCCGCTTCGCTTTAGTAAAAGGTGCTTGTTTCCGGGGGCTATGAGGGCTTGGCCACGAAGGACGGAGTCGCCATCCTTTGCCTCCCTGACGTTGATGGAGCAGATGGAGTCTAGTCGCTCAGCGAAGCTGGCGGTAAATTTCTCTGGCATGTGCTGGACGACAACGATGCCAGGGCAGTCGGCGGGAAACGATTGCAGGAAGACCCTGAGCGCTTCGGTCCCTCCTGTCGAAGCGCCAACAGCGATGATTTTCTCCGTGGTTTCGATCATGGCCTTGGAGTTGCCTCTTTCGATCACAGCGTCAGCAGTGAGCTTGGGCTGGATCGGACGGATTCCGTTTGTGGCTGGGAGGGAGGGACGCCTCTTCGTTCCGGCGCGGCTCGCTGATTTGACTGCATCGCATATCTGTATGGATGACTCCTCGAAAAACTGCCTGGTGCCGACTTTCGGTTTGCAGATGATCTCTACTGCTCCCTTTTCGAGAGCAGCGAGTGCGGATTGAGAGCCAGAGTCAGTAAGACTGGAGCAAATGATGACCGGAATAGGGTGCTGGCTCATTATGCGGTCCAGAAAGGTAAGCCCATCCATGCGAGGCATTTCTATGTCTAGTAAGATGACGTCGGGGACTTCCTTCTTGATTCGCTCGACAGCGATGTAGGGATCGGAGGCAGTGGCCATCACTTCGATCTCCGAATCTGTGGATAGGATGGTCGACAGTATTTGCCGGACTGATGCGGAGTCGTCCACTATGAGGACGCGAATTTTACGAGGTGAGGTCATGTTCGAAGAAGGGACGCTTACCATTTTTTGAATACAGATGAACCGACTAGGTTAAGCGGTACGTCTAGGCCGTTGAGCGATTCGGAATGGCTGATGAACAAATATCCGCCTGGCCTTAAGTGCTCGCAAATTTTGTTCACTACGGCCTCTTGCGTGGGACGGTCGAAGTAGATCAGGACGTTTCTGAAAAAGACAATGTCGAACGTTTCCCTGATCGGATAGCTGTCTCTCATGAAGTTTAGGCTACTGAACGAGACCTTGGTCCTCGCATTTGGGGCGATCCGAAAAAGACCTAAGGATGTATCCTTGCCGCGTAGTAGATATTTCTTTCGGAAATTCTCAGGGATTGGTCCGATGCGGTCGTGATGGTAGA
The DNA here is from genome assembly GCF_014230145.1 of Pelagicoccus albus. Classification (NCBI taxonomy): domain Bacteria; kingdom Pseudomonadati; phylum Verrucomicrobiota; class Opitutia; order Puniceicoccales; family Pelagicoccaceae; genus Pelagicoccus; species Pelagicoccus albus. The sequence goes on along the minus strand of NZ_JACHVC010000012.1, from coordinate 117,565 downwards.
TCGCTCGTTTCGAGTTCTCTAGGACCTGACTGGAAATATCCGTGCCAAGGATCGAATGATCGAACCCGGGCCTGAAACTAGCGTATTCGTTCAGCACCATCGATAAGGAGTAGGGTTCCTCTCCTGATGAGCAGCCTGCGCACCACAGCTTAAAATGCCATGGGATGTTTCTGTTTCGGTCCAGTTCGGGCAAACAGTTTTCGGTCAGGTAATCGAAGTGGGCAGATTCCCGAAAAAACTCCGTCTTGTTCGTCGTGACTGCATCGGTGAAATGTACGAACTCTTCGGTCGCTTGTGGGGAATCCAAAAGAAGCTCTTCGTATTCCTCGAAGGAATCGAGCCCGAGTTGACGGAGGCGTCTTTGGAGACGACTTCGCAGCATGTTTACTTTTCCGCTAGGCATTTTGATGCCTAGTTCTCGCTGAATTACCTCAGCAAAGGTTTGGAAACTCGAGGAAGATAGGCCTTCTCTTGTTGCGTTTGTTAGCCTCATGGCGGGTGCAAGCTTGGATTAATGCGCAGCCCGGCCAGCCAATGGCGAACCGGACCGCGGAAATCGTTTTATCGTTCAGAACCCACTGAGAATTCTTGCTGATAAATATTGTGTATCTGTTTTATCAGTACGGCTGGAAGTCGGAGTCTAGATTGTCCGCTCCCTTATCCTCTAATGAGATCGAAGCTCCTCTAGGCGATGCAGATCGGTTCAGGGCTAAATCGAGCCCTTTATGCCTTGCTGATCCGCCTGCCGAGGTGACCCGGTTTACTGCGCCTGAGCTTTTCCGTTGAGGCTTGCGTTGGGCGATATTTCCAGTGCTCGAACTTTCATCTACTCTGAAGAAGGCAATGGAGGATTGGAGCTGCTCAGCTTGGCTGGAGAGTTCCTCAGCGGTCGATGCCATTTCTTCAGACGCAGTGGAGTTCTGCTGTGTGACTTGGTCGAGCTGCTGGATTGCTTTGTTAACCTGATTTGCTCCGGTTGCCTGTTCTGCGCTGGAGGCGTTGATCTCCTGCACTAGCTCAGCGGTGCGACGAATATCGGGCACCAAGGCGGCGAGCATTTGTCCCGCCTGTTCCGCAACTTCCACCCCATCTCCGGTGATCTTGCTGATCTCCGCCGCGGCGGTCTGGCTGCGTTCGGCCAGCTTGCGTACTTCGCTGGCAACTACAGCGAAGCCCTTGCCATGTTCGCCTGCTCGAGCCGCTTCCACGGCTGCGTTGAGGGCGAGTAGGTCGGTCTTTCGGGAGATCTCTTCAATGATGGAGATCTTCTCGGCGATGTTACGCATGGAGGCGACTGTCTGATTAACGGATTGGCCGCTCCGCTCGGCGTCTTCCGCTGCCTTGGAGGCGATCTGATCGGTCTGGCGAGCGTTGTCCGAATTTTGCTGGATGGAAGAGGTCATCTGTTCCATGGAGGAAGTTGTCTCTTCGGTAGAGGATGCTTGCTCTGCTGCGCCTTGGGAGAGTTCTTCTGCGGAGGAGCTGAGTTCTTCGCTTCCTGATGCTACATTGTCGGCGGCCACCGTGACTTCTCCCACGACCTTGCGGATGGAGATAACCATGTTGTTGAGGGAGTGAACCATTCGTCCGATTTCGTCGTCAGAGCGAACATCGGCGGAGTGAGTGAGGTCGCCCTCGGAAACTTTGTTCACTAACTCCATAGCGAGAGAAAGGGGGACTGTAACCAAGCGAGTGATACCAATTGATACGAAAATTCCGATTGCGATGGAGGCTATGATGCCTACCAGGGCGAAGATAGAGGTCATCGATAGTTGAGCCGCTGCGTGGGATGAAGTGGTCGCGACTTCCTCTTTCGCTGCTGCGCTCAGGCTGACAGCGAATTCTTCAAAGGCTTCGCTTGCTTCGGAGCACATGAGTATCGCTTCGCTCAAGGCTTCCATACTTTCGGCCTGCTTGATTAGTGTCTTGTTGTAGTTGTCGAACGCCGAAGAGATTTTCTCGAGCTCATCAATATCGGCTTGGACTCTTAGCAATGGTCTGATTTCTGAAACGATGTGTCCGATTCGCTCGAAATTGTTCAAGGAACGTTCGAGTATCGACGCATCATCCAAAGCCATGGAACGAAGATTCTCCATGCGCGCTCCTAGAAACAGAAGGCGAATATTGTTGAATTCTGAGATTTTGAATTGGCGTTCTTGTAGGGAGGAAGTTGGAGCACCTTTCTCCAGTTCGGCATTCATTTTGGCGTATTGGCCATCTATAATATCGTTTATGCCTTGTGTAGCGATTTTTCCGTCACCAGCAGCAGTGTTGTAGTATTTATCCAACTCTGCATTTGCCTTGTCTATACCCTCAAGTCCGTCCTCGAATTCTTTGAGTAGCTGGGGAGCTTCGGTGATGCTCTTCTTTAGCTTCTGAAGTTGCGTGGCCCTAGCGGCGAGCTCCTCGGTTTCCTCAAGCGTTTCCTCTAGCTTTGAGATAGATTCATATGCGAGCTTGAGGTATTCGGGCTTGCCGGTGGTGGCGTAGCTTCGGGTATTGAGGTTTGCCTCTGCCATTTCAGCGCTAAGAGCGATTGAGAGGTTGAGTTCGGGAACGAATTCTTCTGCGAGGTGCTTGGATTCGGTGGCATTGCTTCTCATGTTGAGAATCGAATACCCGCCGGTCGCGATGAAGACTAGCATCACGCTGGCGAATCCGTATCCGATCTTTTTGCCGATCGGGAGGTCGTTTATTTTATCTTTTAAGCTCATTGTTAATGGGGGGAGATATTGTTTTCTTTAGAGGTGTGGTGAGAGTGCTACTCCGTGGCGGAGGCCAGTTGACGGGCTTCCTTGGCGGCATCAGCTATAATGGCCTCGTCGCAGGCGAAGACTGCGTCGATATCGAGCAGAATGATGAATTGCTCGTCTCGCTTGCCCATGCCGCGGATGAACTCACTCCTCCAGCGCATGGCGATGGATGGAGGCGCTTTGACTTGGTCTTCCTCAAGTTCGATGACTTCGTGCACGCTGTCGGCGATGCCGCCTAGGACGCAGGTCTCTCCATCGAGCTCTAACTCTAGAACGAGGATGCGGCTATTGACGGTATTCTCGGCTTGCGGGAGCCCGAATTTGAGCCTGAGGTCGACGACTGGGATAGCGGCTCCTCGGACGTTTACCACGCCTCTCATATAGGGCGGGGCAGTGGGGACGCGGGTTATTTTTGTTAGGTCCAGTACCTCTCTGACTTGGGAAACGTTGATCGCGAAGATTTCGTCCCCCAGCTTAAAGGTGATGTACTGAGTGGGTTCTTTTGATTCGATACTCATGGGTTCCTGGTACGTTTGTTTTTCTAGCTTCCTCTAGTTGTGGAGGAGCTGGTCGGGGTGTGGCTGATCCGGACTTGGTCTTCGCGATTGTTCCGGACGAAAAGTTTTCGTGTCGTACCGTATGATGCCGGCTACATCTACGATCAGGGCGACGCTACCGTCCCCCATGATAGTGGAACCGGATACGACTTCGATATCATCATACAATTTACCCAGCGATTGGATTACTGTTTGGTGACTGCCGAGGACTCGATCCACGACAAAGCCGATCCTTTGGCGTTCGTGATTGGCGATGACTACCTTTTCGATAGCCGGTCCGTTTTCGGGTCTGTTGAAGAGATTTCTCAGGCGAATGTAAGGAACCTGCTCTCCGCGCACATTGACGATGTTTCGGCCATTATCCGCAGCACGTTCCGTTGGCGTTATCTCTACATTCTCTGTCACCGCAGACATGGGAATGATTAATCGATCCCCGTCTACCTCCACGAGGAGTCCGTCGATAATGGCCAAGGTAAGCGGTAGAGTCAGATCGATTCGGGTACCTTTACCTTGATTGCTGGTAATCTTTATCGAGCCCCCGAGTCCTTCTAGTTGCCGTTTGACGACATCCATTCCCACTCCTCGACCGGATACGTTGGTAAGGTCTTTCGCAGTCGAAAAACCAGGTTGGAAAATAAGGTCGAAGATTTCTGTTTTAGAAAGGTTTGAGTCGTTGTTAATCAAGCCTCGCTCGCGGGCTTTTTCCAGGACGCGTTCTTCGTCGATTCCGTGACCGTCGTCTTCGATCGTCACTACGACGTGAGCTCCCTCGTGTGTTGCGGCGAGTCGGATGTTTCCCGTGTCTTCTTTGCCGTTGGCGACTCGCTCCGCGGGAGATTCGATGCCATGGTCGATACTGTTTCTGATTAGGTGAACGAGTGGATCTCCTAACTGGTCCAAAACGGTCTTATCGAGCTCAGTTTCCTCTCCCTCAGTGGTCAGGTCTATCTTTTTACCGAGCTCGCAGGATAGGTCATGTACTAGGCGACGAAAGCGATTGAAGGTGGATCCGATGGGCATCATGCGAATTCCCAAAACGCTGTCACGAAGTTCGGATACGAGTCGCTCTATCTCCTCAACCGGAACTCCTAGTTCACTGGATTCTATGGAACTTGCGACTTGAGTGAGCCGGGATTGGTTCATCACCAATTCTCCCACTAAATTTACTAGGCGATCCAGTTTCTCGGATGGTACGCGTACTGTGGATTGTGGGTGGCTGGAGTGTTTCTTTGCTGAGATTGTCTCAGCTTTTTCTTCAGGCGACTCATCTTGGGGGGTGGGCACATTTTTTGACTCGAGTTTTTCTATCGAAATCTGGCTTTCATCTTCTACGAAAATAAAGACATCTCGAATCGCGTTCTCGTCTACCTCGGTCGTTAGCTCTATCGTCCAAGCTAGGTAGCAAATGTCGGGTGTGATCTCTTCAATTGGTGGAATGCTATCTGTATCCGATTGAATATTACATTCGCCAAGTCCCCTGAGGTCCTCGAGGAGGTGAGCGGGGTCTTGGCCACTGAGAGCTATGTCTGGCGATGGTTTGAAAACAATCCTGTAGGTGGTTAGTTCTGCTTTCGCTGCTGTTGGGACATTGTCCAGATTTTCGGGTGATGCGGTGTCCTCTGGGCTTCCTTGAATCGCTCTTAGCCGATCGACAATACGTTTGCAGGCCTCCGATTCCTCGCCCTCTAGAAGGCCTTTTATTTGGTCTTTTGATTCCAGTATCAAATTAATCAACTCATCGCTAAGCTTGAGTTTGCCGTCGCGCGCCTCCTCGAGAATGAATTCAACGTGATGGGTGAAACCGGAAACCTTATCGAAGCCGAACATGGCGCTTGAGCCTTTGAGGGTGTGAAAGGCTCGGAATAGCTGGTTGATCGCTTCTTCGTCGCTATCGTCGTTAGCCAAATCCAAGGCACTTCCCTCTATGACGAGCAGAAGTTCCTCGGCTTCCTGAAGAAACGTTTCGCTGGGGTCGATCTTTCTCATGGGGTAGTGTTTCGTTTTTTGGCCTAACGTAGTACCTTTGTAACTACGCCACGGAGTTGCTCTCCGGAAAATGGCTTCACGATCCAACCTGTGGCCCCAGCCGCCTTTCCTGCCGCTTTTTTCTCCGCCTGTGTTTCGGTGGTGAGCATTATGATTGGCGTGTACTTGAAGGCTGGGTTTGCTCGAAGGTTTCTTATCAGCTCGATACCGTTCATATTCGGCATATTGAGGTCAGTGATGACCATATTGACGGGATTGCTCTTAAGCTTCTCTAAAGCCTGTCGCCCATCTGCTGCTTCGACGACCTTGTGTCCGGCTTGCATGAGGGCAAGTCCCACCATTTGCCGGACGCTGGGAGAGTCGTCTACAGTCATTATTGTTTTGCTCATTTTCGTGCTGTTAAGGGGTTTCTGTACAAATTGAGAACAGTCCGACCTTGCGGCAGGTCGCTCGAAAGTCTTCGGTTGGATTTTCGATTTTTATATAGTCGGCGGAGCTTGATTTAAGAGCTGACGCGAGAAGTTGTATACCGAAGGTATCGACTTGATTTAGCTGCGATAGATCGAGGATGAGCTTAGAGTTTCTGCCTAACGCTTTTAGTATCTTTTCTTTCGCTTCCAGAACGTCTTCTACTATGAGGTGTTCTCCTGTTTGGTATCTGGTGTTATCGCCTTCTTGGTTCTGTTTCATCCTCAAAAGAGTTCTATATTGTTGCTTGCTGCGAATGATGTTTGGAGATCCCCGGGAGGAGTTGCTGGATTTAACCCTTGCAGGTTTTTCAACTCTCGGTTTTCGAAAATTTTCAAGGCTTCCTCATGCACTTTCCGTTCTGATTCCATGGTATAGTTATGTTGGACTGTATGCGATATGCCGCTTGGCTTGAGACTACCCAAACGTTGCGGAAGGCAGAGTTCGGCTTCCTCTAGCTTTGCTCGTATAAGTGAAATTGTCTCTTGGGGAGCTCTCGGTAGTTTTGATGCAACTACCATTCTCTTAGCGTTCTGGTAGCTGTCCTTTAGCGATTGAGAAAAAGCGTTTAGAGATTCAGAGGTTTGTCGCCTGTATCCACTTAATCCTTCTCTGATTTTGTCTCCTTTGGCTTGCAAGAAGCCTGACTTCTGAGCGGATGCCGACTGCAATGAGGAACATTCGCTTATTACTGACTCCAAGAGGCTGGAAAGGTTTTCAAGCTCGCTCCCTATTTGACGGGTATGCGTCTCAGTTTCAGATGAGAGCTCGCAAGTACGCCCTGAGAGAACCTCGAGTCCGGTTCCTTCTCCCATTTTGGCGGCCTGGATTTGTGCGTTGAGGGCGATCAATTTAATCCCAGAAGCGATGGTGAACAGATTGCGAGTTACATCGCTTGCTGTGCCGCTAAATGAGTCAACTGCTTGTGAGATCGCAGATGTACCTTCTCCGGCTGTTTTAGCTAGATGATTGGCTTGTTCAATTGCCTGTAATAGGGAATCAACTACGACGGTAATCGAATTTTTAGTTTCCTCTAGGTTGACGTGGGATAGCTGCTTTTCGCCGAAACCCTCGAGTAAGTCGGAAGTGTTTTGGAAGCCTTGCTCTATTGATGCGTAAGCACCATCTAGCTCGGTTTGAATAGATTGCAGTTGCTTGCTTTCAACAAAAAGTAGGGGAGCTATGGCGTTAAGGCCCGTTTGATTCAAGAGGCCGTTTTTGTCGTTCAGCCCTTCAATGATCCGATTGATTCCTTGAATCACGTGTTGGCAGCGTTGGTTCATGAAGTCCTGCTGCTGAAGCCCGACCATAACTTGTTCGTTTTGAACGGAGATTTTATGTGTGATCTCTAACAGCTTCTGATTTCGAAGCTGGTTCAACTCGATGTTTTCTCGGATGTTTACGAGGGTGGAATCAATTTCCACCCGAGTCTTCGCGACGAGTTCGCTCAATTGCCGAGAGTGTTCCGAGAGCTGAGACTTTGCGCTTGTGATCTTTTGCCCCGTCGCGCGCAGGGCTGCGAATTGGTCATCCAGAATTAGTCGCATTTCACCGTGGAGACTCGCTATCTCCTTTGATAGAGAATCGAAGGAGCTTTGTAGCTCTTGGGGAAGGTTGGACGCCTCGATTCGGAACAGGCGTTCTATGATTTGGAGAGGGACGACAGTTTTCGCTAGCTGGGCTTCGCCCTTTTTCACGATATTGTATTGCTCGCTATATCGAGTGAACGCCTCGACGAGACGGGTGTTGCTTGCGGAGGAAGTGACGGCGAAGTCAATAGAGCTAGTTACGAGTTCTAAGGCTTGGTCAAAGATGCCGGATTTTTCACCTGAATCTTGGTGTGAGGTTATCGCTCTCCCTTGTTCCAATAATTTGTCAGTCAAAAATACCTGGTGCTTGAAGTGGTCGCCCAGACTTATGAAGACGTCTTGGACCAACTTATTCGACTTCTCCAACTCTCTTTCTGACCTGCGAAGTGCTTCGGATAGTTTGAATCGGTGTTTTCGCCTGCGGAGCGATACCCGTGGCTCTAATCGAAATAGACGGGCAATTCGTGGTATACCGATAAGGTGATTGTTAATAGAGTTGGGCGGCATGCGCTTAGCGTGGGAAGGGTGGATATTGGCTTGTTGTTCAGCCGGGAATCGTAAGTTGCTGATGACGAACGATTATTTGAGAATATTAGTAGGCATCTAGTTCGTCCTGCTTAGGTATTAGTGTACAGAGGACGGGCATCCTCAGAATTGTTTTACAAAGGCATATCTTTGTAGGGGAATCATAATTACAAATCTGGGTGGGTAACCTTCGATCCTTAGGATGAAGGAGATAGAAAAACGCAGGAAATATCCCTATTTTAGTACTGCTTTTGTAGTGTATTAGTAGGATGAATACGAAACGTTGGTGGTAGACTAGGGTGTATTCCGGGCGGATCTTTTTGGGCGGAATGTCTTAAAGATAGTGCCGAGGTACTAAAAAGCCCTGCAGCTTTTGGCTGCAGGGCTTGAGGTGATTCTTAACGCGAACGGTTACTTGGTTTCGCTTTCTTGTCGGGCGCGACGGCCTTCGGCTCGAGCGGAACTTTCTCCTCTCGGGCCGCCCTCACGACGTGGGCGACGCGGGCGTCGACGGCGATTGCCACCGCCTTCGCGGCTCTGGCGTTCGCCTTGTTGCTTTTGCTCGCCATTCTCGCCATCTGGGCGCGGTTTGCGATTACGGTTGCGTGGGCGACGACGGCGGCGGCGGTTTTCTCCCCCTTCGCTGTCCTTGTTTTCGCCCTCACGATTTTGGCGGTTCTTAGGTCCTCTGCGCTCGCGATCGCGGCGAGAGTTGGGACCACCTCGCTTGCCACCGCGACTTGGCTTGCTTTCCTCTTCCTTTTCGCCGCCGGTGAAGAAGGCGATGATTTTGGAAAGAAGTCCTTTTTTCTTGGGCGGAGTCGCTTTGCTGCTTGGTTTGGCAGTTGCTGTTTCCTCGCGAGGCTTGCGAGCTCGTTTCTTGGCGGTGCGTCCATCGCGAGATGGGCGGAATTCTACCACATCGGATTTCGAGCTCGAGTCTGTTGGAGCTACGGTGCCGAAGCGGGCGGGGCGCTCGGATTCCGCGATCTCTTCGGAACCGGAGGTTTCAGCCGTTTCTGCTTCGTTTGTCTTTTTCGGAGCGCGTTCACGTGGCTTGCGTTCGCGTCGCTCTCCGCGCGAGCGATCGTTGCGGCGAGGACGGCGTTCGCCGGACTCTTCGCGAGATTCGCTCGGGTTAGGTCTCGTATCGATCAGCTCTTCCGGCGCGTTGGCTCGGATTGGGAGATCGTCCATTTCGATCTCTTCTTCTTCGGCTTCGCTGAATGAGCTGAGGTTTTGGATGACAGGCCCGGCTTCGCCGGCCTTTTTTCTACGGGTGCCGTATCGGAGCGGCTTGTTGTTCGACGTCGGGGCAGCGCTGGGCTTCATGGCGTCAACGATATGGAGTTCGTCTGCGAATTCAGCGACGGGATCGTTTTGCGCCTCCGGCTGCTGCGACGGAGTGTTTTTTTCTTCTGTGTGTGACATGGTGTTACTCATTTGCCAGTCGGTATTTAGTCATCGATCTGGCGTGCGACTCGCGGTGAGAAATGCGGAGGACCCGGCGAGTCGTTGGGTGGGGGCCCTTCTATACCGCGGGAGAGGTACTTTACTAATGAAATGAAAAGTTCAAACTTAAATGCCTTGGTCCTTGCGTGACGGCGGGATGCTGGCTAGCAAGCAGGTCCTTATGGATAAGCTTCAGCGGATATTTGAAATGCAGGAAGAGCTCAACGCGCGCATCGGCGTGAATCTCAAGGAGATCGATGAGGAGGAGCAAACGAAGTGGGTTTTAAACTATTCGCGGGCCATGCAGCAAGAGATGGCTGAGCTGATCGATTCGGTCCCTTGGAAGTGGTGGGCCAAGTACCAGGAATTTGACAAGCAGAACGCCAAGGTTGAAGTGATCGACCTGTTTCACTTCCTGATTTCGCTAGCCCAAACCTTGGGAATGTCTGCGGATGATGTCTATGAAGCCTATGTTGCTAAGAACAAGGTGAACCATCAGCGGCAGGACAGCGGATATACGGTCAAGGACGAGGCGGATTCTCGCCATATTTAAGCGTTGCCGTATTCGGCATTGGGCTGAAACCTCGTCTGGTCTTTGCTGACTTAGAGAAGCGAATGCGTTTTTGCATACTCAGCGTAGTTTGCCTTATGGCTGGCCCTATAGGCTTAAGGGCTATCGAGCCGGAGGATTTGGCGATCCCGGTTGCGGAAGATCCGGCTCCCTTCTCAGAGAGCGAATCGATCGAAGAGGATCTTTCGCTTCTGGCGAAAGGTTACTGGCTAGCGGGAAGCGCTCGCCGTGCTTTGGCTGTGGGAGCTTATGACCTGAGCTACGAACTCGCGGTCGAAGCGGAGTCTTATGTGGAGGAAGAGGATGCGGCCTTCGAAAATTCTTTGGTGGTTTTGGATTCCCTGTTGGCCACCACGCAATGGGTAGAGGCTCGGGCTCGCCTGCTCGAGCTCGCTGGCGAGTACTCGGAAGGGCAAGCTTTGGAACGCATCGCACTCCGCGAAGCAATGATGGCTTATGCCGAGGGCGATGACGCGGGCGTAATGACGAACCTTGCTGACGTATCTATGGAAAGCCTGCAAGGAGGGGAAGGGGCTTGGTACTGGTTTTTGCTTGGTTGGGGGGATTTGTCAGCCGGTAATTTCGACGATTCACAGAAGCATTTTGCCGAAGCTCGTAAAGCCGCATATGGCACCTCTCCGGCATTATCCTCTCAGATTGGATATTTGATTTTTCGTAGCTTGTTGGACTCTAGCGCCGCTTCGGTTGCCACCATTCCACAACTTCAAAGCGCGCTTCTCGAGAATGAGGGGCGTGAAATTTGGTTTGTATATGCCCAGCAATTGGCAGCGTTGCTCTACGACTCTGGAGACCGGGAGGCGGCGATCGATCTGATCTCGAGGAGTTTGATGGAAATCCCCGAAGGCATGGGCTTGGAGAAAGCCCAATTTCAGTTGCTTGCGACCATGGCGGCGGGCCTCGAAAGGTCGGAGGGGAGGCAGGCTTTAACGGAGTTGATTTCTGCCAATGATTTCCCAGACCTGATGAGCATCGCTCTGCAGCAGGCCTTTAGTCAGGCCCGCACCGAGGGGGCTGGAACTCAGGATATCATCCGTCAGACATTAGACCAAATGATAGGGGCGAGCCGGGAGCATTTGCTGTTGGACCAAGCTTTGTACTATCGAGCGGTGTTTCGCTTCCTGGACGATGACTTTGTCGAAGCGGAGGAGGATGCCGCCGAATTGCAAAGAAGGTTTCCGCGCTCTCCGTACCGCCGCGGAATGTTGGCCCTGCAGGCTTCCTCGTCTTGGAATCGAGAGCGTTACCGGACTGCAGCCAGTCGACTCCAACAGATGCGGACGGAGTATGCCGACTTGAGGGCAGATTACCGGCTTTCGTCATTGATCGCGGATTGTTACCTCCATGCAGGGCTGCATTCGAATACGCGGGATGACTTCCGTAACGCCGCCGAAGCCTACGCCACTGCCTTGGCCAATGTAACCTCGCTCGGGCAAGGTGGCCGTTTGTTTTTTCAGCTGATCTACTCGCGGCTTAAAGCGGGTCAGCTCGATCTGGCGATCGAAGCGGTCGACGATGATCGGCTCCGATCCTTGGCGGAATCTGAAATGATTTGGCAGGCCCAGTGGCTTGTGTTGAGGGAGATGAGGCGACAGGGTCGTGGATCAGAGGCCTACGACCGTGCCCAAGAGGCGGTCTTGTCAGAGTCGACTACCCGTTTGCTCAAGCTTCGGCTCCTGTGGCTGACTGCACGCTTGTCGGTGGTCTCGGGAGATCCCGAGTACACGATCGATTGGGTGCGAGAGATAGAGTCTTTTGTTGATGGCGAAATTTGGACCGAGGAAGAGGAAGACTTGCTTGGTAAGGTTTTGGCGAGCAGCCAGCTTTCGTTGTCCGAAGCATATTTCGCCTTGGGAGAGCCCGAGGAAGCGGTGGAGATCCTCAAGGAATTGCGGACGGAGTATCCCGGGAAAGAGGCGTCGCTATTATCCTTCATCTCGGAGGCTCGTTATCTCACCAAGATCAACCGCACGGTAGAGGCTCAGCAGCTTTTGGTGTCTCTGGCCGACCGCTACAGTGAGCACAGGCTGGCTCCGTTGGCCTTGTTTGAGGCTGCCTTGAATGCGGAACAACGCGGGCAAGACGCTTACTTGGACGAGGCGACTAAGCTTTTGCAGCGGATCGCGACGGACTATCCCGATTCCGATATCGTGTTCCGAGCTCGTCTGATGCAGGCTGACTTGCTGCGGCGCCTTAATAAGTTCAGTTCTGCGGAGCAAATCTACTACCGTTTGGAAAACGAATACTCGGACCGCCCCGATCGGTTTTTGGCTCAAATGTCCATGGCCGAAACCCTACTGGCTCAGGCTGATCGTAATCCTGTGAAATTCGACGGGGCCATTTCGCGATTCGAGCATTTGGCGGATTTGCCGGAGGCTCCGTTGGATCTGCGAATCGAAGCGGGGTTCAAGCTGGGGCAAGTCAGGCGTTCCCGCGGCGAAGCTCTGAGGGCGAAGCAAATCTTTTGGGTGCTTTACGACAAAATGCTTGTCGAGGAACTGAGGATCCGAGAGTTGAATGCGAAGGGGCGGTACTGGCTCGCTCGCGCTCTTTTCAGCCTAGCTGAGTTAAGCGGTGAAGAGGGGGATATCGATAAGGCGAATCTGTTTTACCGTGAGATAATTAAGCACGGCCTCAATGGCGCGGAGCTCGCGAGGGACCGGCTGCAATTGCTCGAGACTTCGGTAGGGGCTTCCTTGGCGAATTGATTTGCTTACACCGGGTTAATGGACCGTTTTTTCTAGGAATTGGAATCATAGATGGAATCGCTTCAGTTAGAGTTGTTCGAAACGTTTAGGCAGGGAGGGCTGGTCATGTGGCCTCTGTTTGCTCTCAGCTTGGTTGCCCTCGTAGTTTTTGTGGAGCGAGCCTTGTTTCTCCACCGTAATCAGATTCGCTCGAAGGAGTTTCTGTCGGGGATCGAGAATTCTCTTCGGAAAGGGCGACTGATCGAAGCTCTAACCATTTGCCAGGACACCCCGGGTCCCGCCGCTTCCATGGTGAAGGCTGGTCTGATGAGTTTTCGCGAGAGCAACGCCGAGATCCGCGAAGTGGTTCGGGAGGCTGCGGTGGTAGAGCTCGCTCCAGTCAAGCGTCGGGTGGGGGCCTTGTACGCGGTCGCTCAAGTGGCCCCCATTTTCGGTTTGCTGGGAACGATTATCGGCATGATCGACAGTTTCATGCAGTACGAGCAGCAAGGTGTGTATGTCCATGCGGGACATCTTGCATCCGGCGGTTGGCAGGCATTGGTCAGCACTGCGACCGGACTCGCTTTAGCAGCAGCTGCGATTATGGCGCATCACTTTCTCGTGGGGCGGATTAGGACCGTCGTTCTAGAGATGGAGTGGTTGGCGCAGGAGCTAGTCGTGATTTTTACCCGCGTGAAGGGCCGCGAAGACCTTGTCGGTTTGGCCGAATCTCAGGAGGGAGGGGACGATGCTGAAGCTGGAAGCGGAGTTGCCAAAGAGAGCTAAGCTTACGTTTTGGCCCTTTTTGGACCTTTGCGCGATCGGGCTGTTTTTTACCCTTTTCAGTTCGAAGTTCGTGATGGCTCCAGGGCTTACGCTTGCTCTTCCGGAAGTGGAATCATCGCAGGTCGCGATTTCGGCCGTTTATGAAGTGGTCAGTGTCTCGGAGGTGAAGGGGCAGGAAATGATCTTTTACCAGGATAGTGTGCTCGATCTAGATTCGTTGGCGAAGCTCTTCGAGTCGCGTGGCGCTGCACCGGAGAAGGCAACGTTGTTGGTGAAAGCAGACAAGGCTGTTTCAATGACAACGCTCAGCTCTCTAGTAGAGCTGGCTATCGCAAATGGCTACGAGCGCGTACAGCTTGCCACGGAGACGAAAAAGTCGACCGGAGAGGTATTCGGGCCTTGAAGCAAGAGGCGAAGACCACGTTTGGCCGGACGATTCGCTGGACTTGGGCGGCAGTCGCGGCGGTTCTTTTTCATCTCGTTCTATATTGGAGCGTGGCTTTGACTCGTGACAGTAAGCAGGAGCTGAAGCGGCAAAGCCGACAATTTGCGGAAATCCAGTATTTGGATTCCGCCACTGAAGAGATGTCGCTCTTTGATCCGCGGCCTATGTTGCTTCCGACGCGTTGGAATTCGTCCAATGCTGCCAATTTCGTGGGCTATTGGCAGGAGGAGGAGGAGATCTTTCCTGAGTTTCCTCCCGAGTTCGAATTGGAGGACGGAAACTACATCGATGATTTTGGTAATGTCACCGCGAGTTACGATAGGCTGTCCCGTGCTCAGGTGGAATTCGGTTACCCGCCGTTCCGCGAGCTCGGCAGGGAGATCAGCGAAAGGGAATTTGTCGATGGCAAGGGGTTGTCGCTTGCTTTGCAGAAGCCAGAAAATGGCGCTACGATTTTAGCTACTACTATATATAATGATGCGGTAGAGCGTCTCTTCGCTTCATGGCCTGACATGCGACCGGCAGTTTTGCTCGCTACGGTTGAGAGCAGTTTTCCTGTAGGAGGGGTTTCGGTGGTGGAGGGGACCGGCTTTATCGAGGCCGACAGGCTTTTGACCCGTATCGTGTATGGTAATTTAGCGGGCTTCGGGCCGCTTGCGGACGGGGTTTACCTGCTGGAAATTGTACCGTGAAAAGCCTTTGAATTTTGTTGATATTGTAGTTGACGGGGAAAATCGGCCTGCGCATGTTCTCACTTCTTTTTTTCCAGATCCACTTCTCGGAAGGCCCTTGTAGCTCAGTTGGCAGAGCGCGTCCTTGGTAAGGACGAGGTCGGCGGTTCAAATCCGCTCGAGGGCTCCACTTCGAGGTCGATCGGTTTCATCGATGGGTCACCTTTTCTCAAGAAACCAATTTTAATACACACCTAACTCAGAATCAAAAATGGCTAAAGGAACCTTCGAAAGAACGAAACCACACGTAAACGTTGGCACGATTGGACACGTTGACCACGGTAAGACTACGCTTACAACTTCCATCTTGGCTGTACAGGCTGGGAAGGGCTTGGCTGAGCTCAAGTCTTACTCTGACATCGCCAAGGGTGGTACCGTTCGTGACGAAACTAAGGTTGTAACAATCTCCGTTGCTCACGTTGAGTACGAGTCCGACAAGCGTCACTACGCTCACGTTGACTGCCCAGGTCACGCCGACTTCGTAAAGAACATGATCACTGGTGCGGCTCAGATGGACGGCGCGATCCTCGTATGTTCCGCTTCTGATGGACCTATGCCACAGACTCGCGAGCACATCCTTCTCGCTCGTCAGGTAGGTGTACCTAAGATCGTTGTATTCCTCAACAAGTGTGACCTCATCGACGACGAAGAGCTTCTCGAGCTCGTTGAAATGGAAGTTCGCGAACTTCTCGACAAGTACGACTTCGATGGCGACGGCACAACTGTTGTTCGTGGTTCCGCTCTCCAAGCTCTCGAAGGTACTGACTTCGGTAAGGCATGTATCCAAGAACTAATGGATGCGATCGACACCGATATCCCTGAGCCAGAGCGTGAAGTTGACAAGCCCTTCTTGATGTCTGTTGAAGACGTGTTCTCGATCACTGGTCGTGGTACTGTTGCAACTGGACGTATCGAGCGTGGTGTAATCAAGGTTGGCGAAGAAATCGAAATCGTTGGTCTTAAGGACACTCAGAAGTCTACAGTTACTGGTGTGGAAATGTTCCGCAAGATGCTCGACCAAGGTCAGGCTGGCGACAACGTTGGTATCCTTCTCCGTGGTATCGACAAGGATGCTATCGAGCGTGGTCAAGTTTTGGCCAAGCCAGGTTCGATCACTCCTCACACCAAGGGCAAGGCTGAGATCTACGTTCTTTCTAAGGACGAAGGTGGCCGCCACACTCCATTCTTCGATGGCTACCGTCCACAGTTCTACTTCCGTACCACGGACGTAACTGGCGTGTGCAAGCTTCCAGAAGGTGTTGAGATGGTTATGCCAGGTGACAACATCTCTATCGAAGTTGACCTCACCAAGCCTATCGCAATGGAGGCTGGTCAGCGTTTCGCAATCCGTGAAGGTGGTCGCACTATCGGTGCTGGCCGTATCACTGCGATTGTCGAGTAAGCTTCGTTTTAAAGTTTTTATCCTTTGCCGGAGCCCGTCCCTCGGGTTCCGGCGATTGTATTTAGTTTTTTTTGGCATAGGGTAGTGGCTCAATTGGTAGAGCATCGGTCTCCAAAACCGAGGGTTGGGGGTTCGAGTCCCTCCTGCCCTGCCATTTTTTTATTAAATGAAAAATCCGTTCCGCAGTATTCGCATATTCACAAGTGAGACGATCACGGAGCTCAAGAAGGCAAGCTGGCCTTCGTTTTCTGAGCTGCGCGAGTCGACCTTTGTCGTACTTGTTGCGATCGCAATCATGGGACTCTTCGTGGCGGTTGCGGATTTCTCTATAGCGAACGTCGTGAATCTTTTCACGAGTTGGATGCGCTAGTCCCCTGATTATCTCCCAGTTCTATAGTTCCCATGTCTGAATTAAGCGCAAAGACCGGCGCCGCCTGGTACGTCATCCAAACCCTTTCGAATCAAGAGGGTAAGGTTAAGCGGTACCTAGACAAGTTCATCAAAGAAGAGGAGATGGAGGAGTTCGTTTTCGAAGTCCTCGTGCCGACCGAGACTGTGACCGAAGTTAAAAACGGCAAGAAGTCTCAGATCGTGCGTAAGTTTTATCCAGGCTACGCTTTCATTCACATGCGTCTTTACGACGAGAATGGAAAGCTACTCAACAAGCCTTGGTATTTCGTCCGCGAGACTGCGGGCGTCATCAATTTCGTAGGCGGAGACCGTCCAACGCCTCTCAAAAAGGCTGAGATCGATACGATTCTCAGCCAAGTGGAAGCCGCCACGGGCAAGGAAACACCGAAGGTCCAGTTCGAGATCGGAGAAGAAGTCAAAATTACGGATGGCCCATTCTTGAATCTCAATGGCCGCATCGACGAGATAGACCCGGAAAAGGGCAAGCTCAAGGTGTCGGTTTCGATCTTTGGAAGATTCACTCCAGTAGAGCTGGAGTATTGGCAAGTCGAACGCTTAACAAGCTAAACAAATGGCAAAGAAAGTTACAGGAACCATTCGCCTACAACTCCCAGCCGGCGGCGCAAACCCAGCGCCTCCTGTCGGCCCAGCTCTTGGTGCAGCTGGTGTCAACATCATGGCATTCTGTAAGGAGTACAACGCGAAGACACAAGACAAGGCAGGGCTTATCCTTCCTGTCGTAATCACTGTCTACCAAGACAAGTCTTTCACTTTCGTTCTAAAGTCCCCACCAGCTGCGGTCCTTCTCAAGAAGGCTGCTGGATTGGCTAAGGGCTCTGGTGTACCTAACCGCGACAAGGTAGGTAAGGTAACGAAAGCTCAGATTCTCGAGATCGTCGAAATGAAAAAGGCCGATCTCAACGCTACGGATCCAGAGGCGGCGTCACGTATCATCGAAGGTACAGCTCGCTCGATGGGTATCGAAGTAGAAGGTTAAATAGAAAAGAACCTCAACGCGGGAGCCGCAAGGCGTTTGCACCGCAAGGAGTACTAAATGGTTAAACTATCCAAAAAGTTTCGCGCTGCTTCAGAGGCGGCCGATCTTAGTAAAGAATACACAATCGCAGAAGCGGTTGAAGTTCTCGCCAAATTGCCGAAGGCAAAGTTTGACGAGACTATCGAAGTGTCTCTCAAGCTGGGCGTCGACCCACGCAAGGGTGACGAAATGGTTCGTGGTACAGTAATGCTTCCACACGGTAGCGGTAAGACTGTTCGTGTTCTGGCGTTCACCGCTGATGCGGAAGCTGCTAAGGCAGCGGGTGCTACCGAGGCCGGTCTCGAAGATATGATCGCCAAGGTTCAAGGCGGCTGGTTCGATTTCGACGTAGCTGTCGCGACTCCTGACGCGATGAAAGACGTTCGTAAGATCGCCCGCGTCCTCGGTCCAAAGGGACTAATGCCAAACCCAAAGGCCGGTACCGTTTCAGACGACATTTCCAAGGCCATCAAGGAAGTGATGGCTGGTCGTGTTGAATACAAGGTAGACAAAAACGCCTCTCTCGGTGTTGGCGTTGGTAAGCGTTCCTTCGGCAACGAAGAAGTGCTGGGCAACTTGACAGCGATCATGGAAGCAATCGGTAAGGCTCGGCCTTCCGCTTTCAAGGGCCGCTACATCAAGAGCGCTTACATTTCGGCCACTCAAACTCCAAGCTTGAAGCTTTCGAGCTCCGAGTTCGCTAAGTACTAAAATAGAGGAGCTTACAGAAAATGAGACCCGAAAAGAAATTTCTCGTTGAAGAAATCAACACTCACCTCGACAAGTCGGACTACTTGTTCTTGGCCGACTACGAGCGTTCGACCGTTATCGACATCGCCGAATTGCGTGCCGAGCTCGTAAAGGAAGAGGCAGAGTTCCACGTTGTTAAGAACAACATCCTGAGAGTAGCCGCTCGCGAGCGTGGTTATCCTGAGATTGACGAGCACCTTAATGGTCAGAACGCGATCGTTATCGGTGGCAACAATCCATCAGGCGTTGCGAAGGTATTGACCAAGTTCTTCGACAAGAAGGACAAGATGGACGTTAAGGTAGGCATTCTCAGCTCTCAGCGCCTTGAAAAGGATGAGGTTGTCGCTTTGTCGAAGCTTCCAAACCTGGACTCCCTTCGCGCTCAGCTCCTTGGATTGCTCAGCCAACCAGCTCAAAGCTTGGTATTCGTTCTCAACGGCGTACCAACCGCAATGCTCAACGTGCTCCAGGCCAAGGCCGACAAGGGCGAGTAGCCCTTTATTCACCACACACATTTTTGAGGGCTTGGATGCCTTCGTCTCTAAACACCATAACAAAAAGATACAGGCTAGGACGATACGTCGTCTTAAAAGAGGAGATATCTCTCTGAACTAGCCGATCACTACGAAGATGGCAGACATCACTAAAGAAGACGTAATCGAATGGCTCAGCGGCCAGACTGTACTCGACATCGCAGGTCTTGTTAAGGACCTCGAAGAAAAGTGGGGCGTATCCGCTGCTGCTCCCGTAGCTGTAGCTGCTGCTCCTGCTGGTGGCGACGCTGCTGCTCCTGCTGAAGAAAAGACTGAGTTCGACGTAATCCTCGCCGCTGCTGGCGACAAGAAGATCAATGTGATCAAGGAAGTACGTTCGATCACTGGTCTTGGCCTCAAGGAAGCAAAGGACCTCGTTGAAGGCGCACCAAAGCCTGTCAAGGAAGCTTGCTCCAAGGAAGAAGCAGAAGAACTCAAGTCCAAGCTCGAAGCTGCTGGCGCTAAGGTCGAAGTTAAGTAGACATTGTTGCACGCTGCTTTTTACAGCTTTTCACGTGAGGCAGGCGCGTTTTAACGCGCCTGTCTTTCCTGCGTTTATTTACCGAGGGGTTTTTTAGTTAACTCCACCTCGTTTTACACCAAGCCGACTCATCACATTTTCGCCCACATCTAGCAGAGATTCACATGGCAGACCGTATCAATTTCGGAAAACTTAAGGACGTTATCACGCCGCCCAATCTTATCGAGATCCAGATAAACTCGTATCTCGACTTCCTGCAAAAGGACACCCCGATATCCGAGCGTAAAAACGACGGTATCGAAGCCGTATTTAGGGAAGTTTTCCCAATCGAAAGTTACGACGGGCGCTTGGTGTTGGAGTTTGTCTCTTACACAGTTGGCGATCCTAAGGCTACCGAAATCGAGTGTATCCGCGAGGGCATCACTTACTCAGTTCCTCTCTATGTTAAGCTTCGTCTTCGTGAAGAGGATAACATCAAGGATGAGGAAATCTACATGGGAGAGATCCCAATGGTTTCGGCGCGCGGCTCTTTCATCATTAACGGAGCGGAACGTGTTGTCGTTTCTCAGCTTCACCGCTCCCCTGGTATCGCCTACGAGGTAACTCCACACACAAATGGCAAACCTCTCCACGCTTTCCGTATCATTCCGGACCGCGGCACTTGGCTCGAAGTTCAGTTTGATAACAACGATCTGCTCTACGTTTACCTCGATCGTCGCCGCCGTCGTCGTAAGTTCCTTATCACTACGCTTCTTCGTGCGGTTGGCTACAGTTCCGACGTAGACATCCTAAAGCTCTTTTACACGATCGAAGACCTCGGCACCTCAGAAGCCTTGGCCAAGGAAAACGTCTCCCAGTACGTATTGGTTGAAGACGCCATCGATGCTGAGAAGGGTGTCGTCATTGCACGTGCTTTTGAACCTCTTACCAAGGCGATCGTTCGCGAGTTCGAAGGTCACGGTATTCCAACTCTGAAGGTCATCGACACAACAGTCGACGATGGCGCGATTGTTCGCGCTATGAAGAAGGACACCTCTCAAAATGAAGAGGAGGCCCTCAAGGAAATTTACAAGCGTCTGCGTCCAGGTGAACCACCTACAACCGCAAACGCCAAGGCCCTGCTCAAACGTCTGTTTTTTGATCCAAAGCGCTACGACCTCGGTCGCGTTGGTCGCTACAAGATCAACCAGAAGCTCGAGATGGATGTGGACGTTGAGCAACGCACGCTGCAAGGCGAAGACATCGTTCTCGCCACCAAGTATCTCATCAAGCTGAAGGCAGGAGAGGGGTACCTCGACGATATCGACCACCTCGGTTCACGTCGCGTTCGTACCGTTGGCGAATTGCTTGCTAACCAGTGTCGTTTAGGCCTCGCCCGTACCGAACGTCTCGTTCGTGAGCGTATGACACTTTACGATCAAAGCGTCGATTCGATCACTCCTCAGAAGCTGATCAACCCGAAGGCTTTGACCACTGTTATCCGTGACTTCTTCGCTCGTTCGCAGCTATCGCAGTTCATGGACCAAATCAACCCGCTCGCAGAACTCACGCACAAGCGTCGTCTTTCTGCTCTTGGTCCTGGTGGTTTGAATCGTGAGCGTGCTGGTTTTGAAGTTCGTGACGTTCATCCATCCCACTACGGCCGTATTTGTCCGATTGAGACTCCTGAAGGTCCGAACATCGGTCTGATCAACTCGTTGTCGACATACTCGCGTGTTAACGAATTCGGTTTCATCGAAACTCCGTACCGTGTAGTCGTCGATGGGCGCGTGACCGAAGAGATCAAGTACCTCAATGCCGATATGGAAGAGGGGAAGATCATCGCTCAGGCTAATTCTGAGGTCGACGAGAGCGGCAATTTCATGGGTAAGGTTACCGTCCGTCAATCCGGCGAGTTCTTGGAAGTCGATCCAGATCAAGTCGATTTCATGGACGTTTCCACCAAGCAAGTTGTATCTGTCGCGGCGGGTCTTATCCCGTTCCTCGAGCACGATGATGCTAACCGTGCTTTGATGGGATCGAACATGCAACGCCAGGGCGTTCCTCTCCTTCAAGCCGACTCTCCTTTTGTGGGCACCGGAATTGAAGAGCGCGTTGCCCGCGATTCGAAGACTGTGTCAGTTTCCGACATCGACGGTATCGTCGCTTCGGTTGACTCCAAGAGAATCGTAATTTCCAAGGACGGCGAATTACCCGCCAACTTCGATCGCAAGCCTTACACTGACGTAAAGGCTGGCATCCACGTATACGAGTTGCGCAAGTTCATGCGTTCGAATGCGGGAACCTGTTTCAACCAGAAGCCGATCGTCGCCAAGGGACAGCCAATCAAGGCGGAGCAGATTATAGCCGATGGTCCTTGTACGCAAAATGGTGAGCTTGCCATTGGTAAGAATATCCTCGTCGCGTTCATGCCGTGGAATGGTTACAACTTTGAGGATGCGATTCTGATCTCCGAAAAGGTTCTCAAGGACGACATCTATACTTCGATCCACATTTCTGAATTCGAAGTTACTGCCCGTGACACAAAGCTCGGACCGGAAGAAATCACTCGCGATATTCCAAACGTCGGTGAGGAAGCTCTCAAGCACCTCAACCACGATGGTGTTATTCGCGTCGGTGCGGAAGTTAAGCCAGGCGACATTCTCGTTGGTAAGATCACTCCAAAGTCCGAAACTGAGCTCGCTCCGGAAGAAAAGCTTCTCCGTGCGATCTTCGGTGAAAAGGCTGCCGATGTTAAGGACACCTCGCTGATCGTACCATCTGGTGTCGATGGCATCGTTATGGATGTGAAGGTTTCCAGCCGTCTCGATTACGAGCGGGAGCGTCTGAGCCCATCGGATCGTCGCCGTCAGGTGAAGCAGATCAATGAGGACTACAAGACTCAGATGGACAAGTTGCGCGAAGGTCTCACCGAGGCTCTCTCCAACATCCTTTTGGGTGAAAAGATTCCTCTCGACGTGGTCAACGGTCAGAATGGCGAAATCATCATTCCTGCCAACCGCAAGATCACTAAGACGCTTCTCCGTAAGCTCGCTGCGGTTTCCAAGCACGTCGAAATCGACCCATCTCCAGTTCGTATCAAGATCATGGAGATCATCGGTTCCTACCAGAGCAAGTTCGACGAGCTCGAAGGCGACCGTGAGCGTAAGACTGCTAACATCGAGTCTGGTGATGATGCAGCAACCGGAGTTATCAAGCAGGTTAAGGTCTACGTTGCTACCAAGGAAAAGCTCAAGGTCGGTGACAAGATGGCGGGACGCCACGGAAATAAGGGTGTTGTCGCTAAGATCGTTCCCGAAGAGGATATGCCTTATCTTCCAGATGGCACTCCGATCCAGATCTGTTTGAACCCTCTGGGTGTACCTTCCCGTATGAACGTTGGTCAGGTTCTCGAAACCCATATGGGTTGGGCCTGTAAGGTTCTGGGCATGAAGGTGTCGACTCCAGTCTTCGACGGTATTCCCGAAAAGGTTGTTCGTCAGCACTTGGCAGACGCCGGTCTCCCAACCACAGGTAAGTCCGCTGTTTACGACGGTCGTACCGGTGAAAAGCTCGATAACGAAGTGGTTGTCGGTTGGGTGTACATGCTGAAGCTGAATCACCTTGTCTCGCACAAGATTCACGCTCGTGCAGTTGGTCCATACTCGCTCGTTACGCAGCAGCCATTGGGTGGTAAAGCCCAGTACGGTGGTCAGCGTTTCGGGGAAATGGAAGTTTGGGCCCTTGAAGCTTACGGTGCCGCGTATACTCTCCAGGAGTTGCTCACTGTTAAGTCTGACGACGTCCAAGGACGTACCAAAATCTACGAATCACTGGTCAAGGGCGACTCCACGCTGCAGGCCGGTACGCCGGAATCATTCAACGTTTTGATCAAGGAAATCCAATCCCTCGGTCTTGATGTTAAGCTCGGCCGCCAAAGCGAACTCGACTACAAGTAATCAACCAAACCGACTGAGGATTTTATATAATGTCTACGCAAGAAGCTCAACAAGTGCTCAGCGCGGAACGTGAGTCGAATTTCGACTGCGTTACGATTAATGTCTCGTCACCAGAAATCATCCGTTCCTGGTCACGTGGCGAAGTCAAGAACCCGGAGACCATCAACTACCGTACTTTCAAGCCGGAGCCAGGCGGACTTTTCTGCCAGCGAATCTTCGGTCCAGTACGCGACTACGAATGTGCCTGCGGTAAGTACAAGCGAATCAAGTACAAGGGTGTCATATGCGACCGTTGTGGCGTTGAGGTAACTGTATCTCGCGTCCGCCGTCAGCGCATGGGCCACATCGAGTTGGCAGTTCCTGTCACTCACATCTGGTTCCTCAAGAGCATGCCTTCGCGTTTGGGTCTCTTGCTCGATATGACTGCTCGCAGTCTCGAGCGCGTGATCTACTACGAAGCGTACATGGTCACCGATCCAGGCCGTACTCCACTCGAAGAGAAGCAGCTTCTCACCGACCAAGAGTACCTCGAGGCGATGGCCGAGTACGGCGACGATTCCTTCGTGGCCAAAATGGGTGCCGAAGCTCTCCGCGATGTTCTCGTAAACACCGACCTCGAAGTCACCGTTCTCGAACTGCAGGAAGCGATGCGCTCGACCAAGTCGAAGCAGATCAAGAAGAAGTTGGCTAAGCGTCTCAAGGTTATCCAAGGCTTCATCAAGTCCTCCTCTCGTCCAGAGTGGATGGTGCTCGAAGTCCTGCCGGTTATCCCACCAGACCTTCGCCCACTTGTTCCACTCGAAGGTGGCCGTTTCGCGACTTCCGACCTTAACGACCTCTACCGCCGCGTAATCAACCGTAACAACCGCCTCAAGAACTTGATGCAGTTGAAGACGCCGGACGTGATCATCCACAACGAAAAGCGCATGCTGCAGGAAGCTGTTGACGCGCTCTTCGACAATGGTCGTCACGGCCGTCCGGTAACTGGCGCTGGCAACCGTCCGCTCAAGTCCCTTAGCGACATGCTCAAGGGTAAGCAAGGACGCTTCCGTCAGAACCTTCTCGGTAAGCGCGTCGACTACTCCGGTCGTTCCGTTATCGTTATCGGTCCTGAGCTGAAACTGAACCAGTGTGGTCTTCCTAAGAAGATGGCTCTCGTTCTTTTCGAGCCATTCATCATCCGCCGTCTCAAGGAGCTTGGCTTCGTTCACACGGTCCGTGGCGCTCGCCGCATGATCGAGAAGCGCTCGCCAGAAGTTTGGGATATTTTGGAAGAAGTTACCAAGGGACACCCAGTTCTTCTCAACCGCGCTCCGACTCTTCACCGTCTTTCGATCCAGGCTTTCGAGCCAACTTTGATCGAAGGTGAGGCGATCCGCGTTCACCCGCTCGTTTGTACTGCGTATAACGCTGACTTCGACGGTGACCAAATGGCGGTTCACGTGCCTCTTTCGCTCGAAGCGACGCTCGAGTGTAAGATGCTCATGATGGCGACAGGTAACATCTTCTCGCCCTCATCCGGTAAGCCAATTCTCACTCCTTCGCAGGACGTTATCCTCGGTTCTTACTACCTATCCATGACTCCACGTCAGGGATCGGAAGAATTGAGTCGTATCCCGCTTGTTGGAAACAAGACAGAGGCGATTTTCGCCAACTTGGACGGAGCTCTTCACACTCACGACTGGGTTCGTATCCCGAATCCGGATTACGGACGTGAAACCATTTTTGGCAACTCGGACCAAAAGACGATCACCACCACAGTTGGCCGTATCCGCTACAGCGAAATTTGGCCAGACGAGCTTGGTTTCATCAACTTCCAGGTTGGTAAGAAGGAACTCGGCGATGTGATCAACAACACCTATAAGGTGGCTGGTCCTGAAGCGACGGTTGTTTCTTTGGACAAGCTAAAGAAGCTTGGCTTCGACGTTGCGACCATGGCTGGTATTTCGATCGGTATCGACGACATGATCATCCCTGATGCCAAGGTTGATATCGTTGACCGCGCGTTCGGCAAGATCGCTGACGTTGATGGGCAGTACCAGAAGGGTATCATCACCGCAGGTGAGCGCTACAACAAGATCATCGACATCTGGACCGTAGCGACCGACGAGATCAAGCAAGCGGTGTTCGAGCAATTGAAGACCAATGGCGGCAAGCCAGGCGTAAACCCAGTTTACGTGATGATGGACTCCGGTGCTCGTGGTAACCCGAACCAGGTTCGTCAGCTTTGCGGTACTCGTGGTCTGATGGCTAAGCCATCTGGTGAAATCATCGAACGTCCGATTCTTTCTTCCTTCCGTGAAGGTCTCACCGTTCTTGAGTACTTCATCTCTACTCACGGCGCTCGTAAGGGTCTCGCGGATACCGCTCTTAAGACTGCGGACGCAGGTTACCTCACTCGTAAGCTTTGTGACGTGGCGATGGATGTTATCATCACTGAACAGGATTGCGGAACCCGTGAAGGTATCTGGAAGAAGGCTATCTTTGAAGGTGACGACGAGATCGTTGGCTTGCGTGAGCGTATCGAAGGCCGTTGCTCTTGCGACGACGTCTACAACCCAATCGAACCGGACGAATTGGTCGTCGGTTCGGGTGAGTTGATCACCGAGCAAATCGCTAAGCGTGTTGAAGAGCTCGGAATCGAGCGTCTCAAGGTAATGTCTCCGCTCACCTGTACCGCTCCATACGGTATCGATGCGAAGTCTTACGGCATCAACCCGGCTTCCAACGATTTGGCTAAGATTGGTGACTCAGTCGGCATCATCGCTGCGCAGTCGATCGGTGAGCCTGGTACACAGCTGACCATGCGTACCTTCCACATTGGTGGTATCGCGTCTTCGGTTGTTACTGACCCACGCATCTCGGTTCGTAACGGTGGTACCGTCAAGTACCGCGGTCTGCGTCTCGTTGAGATCGCCCCAGGTGTAAGCGTTGTTCTCAATAAGACGGGTTCTGTCCAAATCGTTGACGGTACTGGGCGCGAATTGGAAGCTTACGATATCGTAGTTGGTTCGCTACTACGCGTTCCAGACGGTGGCGAAATCGAAGCCGGCCAATTGCTCGCAGAGTGGGACCCTTACAACATCCCGGTTCTTTCCGAAAAGCCAGGTGTCATCGGTTTCCGCGACATGATCCCAGGTGTTACTATCAAGAAGGAACTCGACGAGTCCTCCGGTCGTATCGCCATCGTGGTCATCGAGCACAAGGAAGACTTGAATCCATCCGTTGAGGTCAAGGACGCTTCTGGTAAGGTACTCGCGGTCTACAGCATTCCAACGGGAGCTCAGGTAGCAGTAACCGAAGGCGACGAAATCGCTCAGGGTGCATTGCTTGCGAAAACACCACGTCAGGCTTCTAAGACCAAGGACATCACCGGTGGTCTTCCTCGTGTTGCTGAGCTATTCGAAGCTCGTCGTCCGAAGGAAGCTGCTGAAATGGCCCGTATCGATGGTGTCGTTTCCTTGGGTGGAACCGTTCGCTCCAAGCGCAAGCTCATCGTTACCGACGAAGAGTCTGGCGAAGCGGAAGAGCACCTCATTCCTCACAACAAGCAAATCATCGTCCAAGTTGGCGACGTCGTGCACAAGGGGCAGCACCTCACAGAAGGTTCCGCCGATCCGCACGAAATCCTCGATATCCTCGGACCAAACCGCTTGTACGAGTTCCTCATCAACGAGGTTCAAGAGGTTTACCGTCTGCAGGGTGTTACCATCAACGACAAGCACATCGAGCTCATCATCCGTCAGATGCTCCGCAAGGTTCGTATCACCGATCCAGGTGACACTGAATTCTTCTGGGGTGAGCAAATCGAGCGTACGACCTTCATCCGTGAGAACAACGAGATCATCGAAGCGGGTGGTAAACCTGCCGAAGCTGAGCCAGTTCTCCTCGGTATCACCAAGGCGTCGATCGAGACAGAGTCCTTCATCTCCGCTGCATCCTTCCAGGAAACCACCCGCGTACTTACCGATGCGTCGACATTGTCGAAGATCGATAAGCTGCACGGTTTCAAGGAAAACGTAATCATGGGTCACTTGATCCCAGCGGGTACCGGTCTTCGCACCTACCGCGACCTTCGCATCACGCTCCCATTTGGTGGCGATATCGAGGACAACGTAGACACTGCGGAAGCTGCCGAAGAGGTCTCTGCTCCAACAGCGACTCCAGAAGCGAGCTAAAGACTGGTAAGACTAATACTTTCAAGCCGTATCCTGATCAGGGATACGGCTTTTTTGTGCTCTGTTAAATCGGTCTTTGCCGGTCTTCGTTGTTTAGACTGTAGGCTCTTTGATTGTCGGCCCACGATTCGCTAGGTTTCGTTTTCGGTGTGGACACCGATGGAATCGCCGCCAATAGGCTAGGGTGAACCGGTCGCAAATTGATCTTTTGAATCTGACCTAAACTTTTACCAAACCAGTTTATCCTATGAAAAACCAAGCCCTTATCGCTGGAGTTTTAATCGCAATACTCAACGGCCTGCTTTTTGTCCCTGGCTTCGAACAGTATGGCACCTACATGATCGCTGGAGCCTTGGCTATGGCACTCTGGCTAGTGCTTAAGGTCGTCGTCGCTCCGCCAGAAAAGCAGATCAAGGAGAAGCCTGTTTCCGCGGCGAGCACACCTGCTCCAGAGAAAAAAAACAATGCAGAGGCGGAAGTGGTTGCCGTTTTGGCGGCTCTCCAGAGCAAAGGCCGGTTTATCGATTTTCTGATGGATGATATCAGCAAGTACAGCGACGCCCAAGTCGGCGGAGCGGCTCGCGTCGTGCATCAGGGTTGCAAGAGCGCTCTAGACGAGATTGCGAGCGTTGTGCCGGTGGCGTCCGAAAAAGAGGGCGAAACAGTGACGGTGCCGAAGGCTTTGAGTGCATTCTACAGTTTGTCGGGTTCGATTGCGGGAGAAGGACCCCATAGTGGCAAGTTGGTGCACAAGGGTTGGATGACCAACAAGCTAAACTTGCCCCGTGTCACTGCCTTGGAAAAAGGAAATCTGCCTCCGCTCGCGCCTGCCCAAGTAGAGGTGAAATAATCGCCTGTCACCTGCTAGTTACAAACGTCATCTAGCTACGGTATAGTACCTGCCGTTTTGCTCTCGATTCAGTTTTTAGTTCAATCAGCCCGTTAAGGGCAATTTGATCCCAAGATGAGAACAGGCATCTTGGATTGTTACCGGTAGAATTACCCGTGAGCCTCCTGGTGAAAAAATGCCAGCCGATTTTGCCTCGATAGGAAATCAATCGAAATTCAGCTGACGATCTTATCCAAGTAGGCGCTTTCTCCACTGTCGGGCGCTCGGCTTACCCCGTTTCTTCGAACGTGTAGCCCGCTCAATTGATCGGCGGGTTTTTTGAATTGGGAATTCAATCTAGACTAGCCTGATAGAACTACCGTAACCCGAATGCGGCTCGAGAACTGCTTTTCGGTTGGACTCGCGGGACTGAGGTTTGATTAAACCGCGTCCATCGGGCTTTTAATCCGAACAAGCTCGCAGTCCAATTTTTGAAAATAGAGCAAGGTCGCCCGTATTTCGTATCTCTCATCCATTCGAACGAGGAGTCCGGGGCGACCAAATCAAAGCCACAATAATGGAAAAGAATTTTGTTTTAGGAATCGATCTGGGAACCAGCAACAGCGCTGTGACGCTTTACGACCTGGAATCAGGTGAAAGCCGCGTCGTAGAAGTTACTCAGATCCTCGCCCCCAGCCAAGTCGGAGAAAGGAGTTCGCTGCCCTCTGCTCTTTACTTGCCGGGCCAGGGTGAATTTTCGGCTGACGCGGTCCGCGTACCTTGGCGCGAGGGGGAGGCCAGCGATATCGTAGGTGTTTTCGCTCGCGAACATGGAGCTCAGGTTCCCGATCGCCTTGTGACTTCCGCCAAGTCTTGGTTGTCCAATCCGCACGTCGACCCGCAGGCTGCAGTGCTTCCGTGGAATTCGGAGATAGGGGAGGGCAAAGTTTCCGCCGTGGAGGCATCGCGTCGCTATCTGTCCCATCTCAAGCAAGGTTTCCTCTACGCGGAGCGTTTGGAGGGGCGAGAGTGGGATTTTGAACAAGGGGAACTGGTGCTCACTGTTCCGGCATCTTTCGATGAAGTTGCCCGTAAACTAACCTCCGACGCCGCCAAGGCGGCTGGTTTCCCGGAGCCGGTTTTGTTGGAGGAACCGCAAGCTGCCTTTTATGCCTGGACTGATAAAGTCGGGAGCGATTGGCGTAAGCAGGTCTCGGCGGGAGACGTGATTCTTGTTTGTGATGTCGGTGGGGGCACGGCCGATTTCAGCCTCATCGCGGTAAGTGAGGAAGAGGGGAATCTTGCAGTCGAGCGAATCGCGGTGGGCGAACACATCCTATTAGGCGGAGATAACATGGATTTGGCCCTGGCCTACACCTTGCAGGCTCAGCTGGAAGAGGAAGGTACCGAGATTGACGATTGGCAGTTCATGGCCTTAGTTCACTCGGCTAGCGTGGCCAAAGCGAAACTCTTCGAAGATAAGTCGCTCGGTGAGTTGAGCATTTCTGTGCCCTCTCGTGGTTCCAGCCTCTTCGCTGGGACGGTTACCACAACGCTCTCCCGCGAGACGTTGGAAGCGGTGGTGATAGATGGCTTTTTCGAACTGACTGCAGCGAGTGAAATGCCGGTGGAAGATGGCGGGGCGGCTCTGCAAGAATTTGGTTTGCCCTACGCTTCTGATGCGGTGGTGAGCAAGCACTTGGCCCGCTTCTTGTCACGCAGCCTCAAGAATGTGAAGGCTAGCGAAAATCTGTCTGCCTTGATCGGGCAAGCGGAAGAAGCTCTGGTGGGTGACCTGCTTAAGCCCACCGCTGTCCTGTTCAATGGAGGCGTTTTCAAGGCTGATGCCTTGCGCCAGCGGGTTCTCGATTTGCTGGCATCTTGGTGCGGAACAGCTCCTCGTGAACTAGAAGGATTTCAGCCGGACTTGGCGGTCGCGAAGGGAGCGGCCAGTTACGGACGAAATCGGGTGACCGGACAGGGGCTGAGAATCCGAGCGGGAACGGCGAGGTCCTATTACCTCGGTCTCGAATCTTCGCGTCCCGCAGTTCCCGGGTTTAAGCCACCGATTAAGGCGGTGTGTGTTGTGCCTCAAGGTATGGAAGAAGGATCCTCGCTCACGCTTGAGGGGCGTTCCTTTGGTTTGGTCACTGGGAAGCCTGCCGTTTTCCGCTTTTTCGCTTCTGAAATTCGCAGCGGCGACAAACCGGGAGACTTGGTGCCCAAAGCGGACAAGGAGTTGGAAGAAACCAGCAAACTGGAAATTACTTTGCCGCCGATGGAAGAGTTTCCGGAAGGCCAGCCTATTCCGGTGCGTTTGAACTCGGTGGTGACAGAGCTCGGCAATTTGGAGCTTTGGATGCAGCACGTGGATTCCGATCGGAGCTGGAAGATAGAATTCCAGGTTCGCATGGAGTGAGGGTATGGCCGGTTTTCCACGCTATAGTATTGGAATCGATCTTGGGACCACCAACTGCTCGCTCGCTTATGTCGATTTGAGCCGGACGGATGGCGAATCCCAGGTTTTGATGATTCCCCAGCTCGAGCAGCGGGCTACGGAGGTCGAGCGAACCTCGTTGCCTTCGTTTCTCGCCTACGAGTCAGAGGGGCGTTGGTTGGTTGGGGCCTACGCAAAGCGTTTAGCCCGTGAAACTCCCGACTTGGTCGCACATTCCGCCAAATCTTGGTTGGGCAATCTTTCGCTAAGCCCGAGCTCTGGAATTCTCCCTTGGAAGTCTAGAGCCGTACCTGAGAGTGAGAAATTAACACCGATGGGCGCCTCCGCGTTGCTGCTGGCAACCTTGAGAGATGCGTGGAATCGCAAGTTTGGAGAATCCGCCCCCTTTGGCAGCCAGTCTGTGGTCATAACCGTTCCTGCCTCCTTCGATCCCGCTTCGCAGGCCGCGACGCTTCAAGCTGCCAAGCAAGCCGGATATCCGGCGGGAGTGCGTATTGTGGAAGAGCCGCAAGCCGCATTTTACCGCTGGCTTGAGTCCCAGTCAGTCACGCTGTCGGAGTTGGAAGTCGGAAGTCGAATTCTTGTGGTTGATGTGGGAGGGGGTACCTCAGATTTCAGCCTGTTTTCCGTTGCGAGAGATGATGACGGGACCTTTTCAATCAAGCGGGAGTCGGTGAGCGAACATTTGCTTTTGGGCGGCGATAATATGGATTTGGCCCTTTCGTATGCCTTGGAGTCGGAGCTGGTTGGGGCGAGTGAGGAACTGAGTGTAGACCAATGGGGCTTTTTGCTGAGTCGAGCTCGAGAGTTGAAAGAGGCGAGTCTAGAAGCGGAGTCAGATGGCTCCTTCAAGGTAGCGATTCCTAGTAAAGGTGCGGGCTTGCTGGCTGGAACGCTCTCAGCGGAAATTTCTCTGTCGCAAGCTC
This sequence comes from Pelagicoccus albus, assembly GCF_014230145.1. Classification (NCBI taxonomy): domain Bacteria; kingdom Pseudomonadati; phylum Verrucomicrobiota; class Opitutia; order Puniceicoccales; family Pelagicoccaceae; genus Pelagicoccus; species Pelagicoccus albus. The sequence goes on along the minus strand of NZ_JACHVC010000012.1, from coordinate 86,055 downwards.
GCGAGCTGGTTCTGGAGGGATTCTATCCGTTGTGTTCAGCGGGGACCGTTGCAGAGAAAGCTCAGGAGGGCATGCGGGAGTGGGGCTTGCCCTACGCGGTGGATTGCGCGGTCACTCATCATATTTCTGAGTTTTTGGGAGCGGAACCTCGTGTGGACGCTGTCTTGTTTAATGGAGGCAGCCTTTCGACGACTGTAGTTCAGCAGCGCTTGCTCGAGCTACTGGCAAACTGGCAAGGCGGCGAAACACCTTTTTTGATGGCAAGCTCGGAAACTGATTTGGCGGTTGCCCGCGGCGCTGCTTACTTCGGTGCACTATCCTATAGAAAAGAAAGGGTGATCGATTCCGGGGCATCCCGCTGTGTATTGCTTAAGCTGGCGATTGATGAGAGGGCAGAATATGTCTGTGTTTTGCCCAAAGGGGCACAGCCGCTCGAGGTCTTCGTCGCTGAAGTTGACGGCCTCCATTTGCAGCTGAATAAAGTGGCTCGCTTCGAAGCAGCGCTTGGGGATGCTGACATGAGTCTTTCAGCGGGAGAGCGACGCTTCTCGGATGCCAGTCGTCTGCGGACTCTGCCCGCGCTCGAGACGGAAGTGGAAATGGACGGAAGCGACTCGGTTCCGGTTCGTCTACGTGCGTGTTTAAACGAATTGGGCCTGGTCACGGTGGTGTGCGAGTCCACGGATCCCGAGCGTGAAGGGGAGTGGGAGTTGGAATTTAACCTGCGTGGGGATGTTTCGGTGGCGACCACTGCATCGACACAGGCTGACAAAGGGGTGCAGGCTTACGACTTAAAGCGTGCTCAAAAAGCCGAGTCGATTCTCCTCGGGCGATTGTTCAGCAAGGATCCGAACCTAAAAGCATCGAGGATCTTCAAAGAATTGGAGTCGAGTCTGGCTTTGCCCAAACCGGACTGGAATTTACCGCTTTGTAGGGCCCTCATCGACGGATTGCTAGCGAAGGGAGTGGTCCCAGTTGAGAACAATTCTGCGCTTGAAGCCTGGTTCCAGCTCGCGGGTTATTTGATGAGACCCGGGTTCGGTACACCTAGGGATCGCAGGCGACTGGATTTGTTTTTTGAATTGTTAGGCGATCCGGCCGCCCAGCCACGAAGAGTAGAGGTGCAACAGCTCATCTTTCTGAGGCGAGTTTGCTTCGGGCTTTCGGAGGAAGAACAGGCTAGTCTTTTCGACAAGCATTTCGAATTGCTTATCGGATCCCCCAAGTCCGAGCCGGAACGTATTCGGCTACTCTGTAGTTTGGAGGCGGTCGATTTGGAAAGGAAAGGCCGATTGTTCGAGGAATTGTCGCAGAGGTTGAGAATTTCGATGCAGAGTTCTGGGGAAGTCGGGTCCTTCCTGACGGGTATGGCAATCTTGCTTTCCCGGCTGCCTTTTCGGACAGGTTTGGATCGGGTCGTGCCGCCAAACCGAGTGGAGACTATTTTCGGACTCCTCAAAAAGGAGGATTGGACGAACTCGCGTTTCGCGGGAGCAAAAAACTTGTTTCTGAGGGCAGGGCGGATCGTGGACGATAGGCATCTGGACCTCTCCAGCGGACTCGCTCGCAAAATCCGATCCAAGCTTGAGAAGTCTGGCGTCGAACATTCCAAACTTCGTCCTTTGGAAATATACGTGGCCCGTTCGGTTTCAGACCAGAATACCAGCTTTGGCGAGGCCTTGCCGCCTGGACTAGTGTTGGTTTGAGGGTGCAAAGGCCGGATTTAGACGGTTGCCTCGTGCTGGAAGCGAAAAAGTGTGTTTTCTGTGACAATTCTTCTTGAAGACGAGGGGACAGCGCCCCAAACCGTTCGTCCTTTAAAATTTCCCGTCACATAGGGGGCTCCCAAAGGGCTCCCCGCCCAAACAACAGTGTAGGAAAATGAGCAGATTCAGCCGGTGAACGGGCTGGAGCTGCTTTTTGTTCTCTTTCGGTGAGAAAATACTTGCCGAACCACCTTCAAACGATACGTTCACGCTCTTTTCTCAAAATTTCACACCATGCCTACAATTAACCAGTTAGTCCGATTGGGCCGCAAAGTGATCAAGGCGAAGTCCAAGTCACGTGCCCTCGAAGCAAACCCGTTCCGACGCGGTGTGTGCGTACAAGTTATGACGCGTACGCCTAAGAAGCCGAACTCCGCTATCCGTAAGGTAGCTAAGGTTCGTCTGACCAACGGTTACGAAGTGATCGCTTACATTCCTGACGAAGGTCACAACCTTCAGGAACACAGCATCGTTCTCGTGCGTGGTGGTCGTGTTAAGGACCTTCCAGGTGTTCGTTACCACATCGTCCGTGGCACTCTTGACGCCCAGGGTGTGGATAAGCGTCGCCGCAGCCGCTCCAAATACGGAGTTAAGCGTCCTAAGGATAAGAAGTAAGCCAACTATTTTAAGCCATGTCACGTCGCAGAAGAGCTACTAAAAGACCAGCTAAGCCAGACGCCCGCTACGGCAGCGTACTCGTAGGTCGCCTCGTTAACACCGTCATGCGTGACGGCAAAAAGACTGTCGCTGAGCGTATCGTCTACTCCGCATTCGAAAAGGTTGCCGAAAAGCTCGGTAAGGGTGATCCGATTGATCTCCTCCTCGGTGCTTTGGAAAACGCTCGTCCACGCCTCGAAGTTAAGAGCCGCCGCGTTGGTGGTGCAACTTATCAGGTACCAGTCGAGATCTCTTACGATCGTCAGGAGTCGCTCGCGTTCCGTTGGATCGTGAACAGTGCCGCTTCCCGTCGTGGTCTTCCTATGAAAGATGCTCTCGCTGCCGAGATCGTCGACGCTTACAACAACACGGGTACTGTTGTTAAGAAGAAGGAAGATACTCACAAGATGGCTCAGTCTAACCGAGCCTTTGCCCACCTCCGCTGGTAATCAACCGCAGCTCTCTGCAGCTTAGCCTGTTTTGTTCTTTGTAAATGTCAGTCTCCCTTACAGCTCATTCGCCACGAAACGGCGCCGACAGACCGGTGCCGATGGAGTGGATGCGCAATATAGGCATCGCCGCCCATATTGACGCGGGGAAGACTACGACTACAGAGCGCATTCTTTATTATACAGGTGTAGTTCACAAAGTAGGGGAAGTTCATGACGGAAACGCCGTCACGGACTTCATGGAGCAGGAGCGTGAGCGTGGTATTACCATCACCTCCGCTGCCATTTCCTGCAATTGGAAGGCAAAGTACGGACCTTTCGAAAACGTTAACCACTTGGTTAACATCATCGACACCCCCGGGCACGTCGATTTCACCGCCGAAGTAGAGCGGTCCCTTCGCGTTTTGGATGGAGCTGTCGCGGTTTTTTGCGCGGTAGCAGGCGTTCAGCCGCAATCCGAAACCGTCTGGCGCCAAGCCGACAAGTACAAGGTACCTCGCATTGCGTTCGTCAACAAGATGGACCGTGTGGGAGCTAACTTCCAAGCGACTTTGGAAGACATGCGGGCAAAGCTAGGCGCAAACGCCCATCCGCTTTTCCTGAACATCGGTTCCGAAGAAAACTTCAAAGGCTTGGTCGACCTCGTTCGCAACAAGGCCTTCTTGTTCGACGAATCCGATGAAATGGGAGTTCAGACCATTGACGCTGAAATTCCTACCGAGTTAGCAGATGAAGCTTCGGCGCTACGCGAGTCGCTTATCGAATCCGTTGCGGACTTTGACGATGAATTGGCTGAGGCTTATCTCGGAGGAGAAGAGATTTCCGTCGAGCAGCTGATTCTAGCGATCCGCAAGGCTACCATAGCTCTCAAATTCGTGGGTGTTATCCCAGGTTCAGCCTTCAAGAATAAGGGTGTGCAGAGTGTACTTGATTCGGTTGTGAATTACTTGCCAAGCCCGCTTGATTTGCCAGCCACTCAAGGCCACGCCCAAGACGAATCTATCGTCGAAATCGAGGCGGACGATGCAGCAAAATCCTCTGCCTTGGCTTTCAAGCTTTGGAGCGATCCTTACGTTGGTAAGCTCGTTTTCGTTCGGGTTTATTCTGGCTCGATCAAAAAGGGCGATATGTTGTTCAACCCTCGCACTGGCAAGGGTGAGCGAGTCAGCCGCATCCTTCAGATGAAGGCGGATAGTCGCGAAGATCTCGAGATTGTGCGTTCAGGCGACATCTGCGCTTTGGTTGGTATCAAGAATGTGGCGACAGGCGATACGCTCGTACCCAAGGGTTATGACGTTTCTCTGATTCCACCTAGTTTCCCAGAGCCAGTCATCTCCATGACGATCGAGCCAAAGACCTCCGCAGACCAAGATAAGCTGGCTGCAGGTTTGGCGCGTCTTGCCGAAGAGGATCCAACTTTTGTTGTCAGTTCCAACCCTGAAACTGGACAAACTATCATCTCCGGTATGGGCGAGTTGCACCTTGAAATTATTCGCGACCGTTTGTTCCGCGAGTTCAAGGTAAGCGCACGCTCGGGAGAACCACAAATCGCCTACCGCGAAACGATTACTGCCAAGGCGAAGGCTGAAGGTAAGTTTATTCGTCAGACCGGAGGTAAGGGGCAATACGGTCACGCGGTGATCGAGATCGAACCTCAGGAAGTGGGCAAGGGGATTGAGATCGTCGACGAAACTGTTGGTGGCTCTATACCTCGTGAGTTCATCAAGCCAACTATGGATGGTATCCGCGAGGCTACACTGAACGGTGTGGTAGCGAGCTATCCGGTGATCGACCTCAAGGTTCGCCTTGTTGATGGTTCTTTTCATGAAGTGGATTCCTCCGAAACCTCATTCAAGATGGCTGGTATCTTCGCTCTGAAAGAAGCGATGAAACAGGCCTCGCCAGTTTTGCTCGAACCGGTGATGAAGGTGGAGGTTGTTACTCCTAACGAATTTCAAGGCGATGTGGTCGGAGACCTAAATCGCCGCAGAGGCCAGATCCAAAATTTGGAGACAAAAGGAGATCTGGGTTACATATACGCGACCGTCCCTCTCAAAACCATGTTTGGTTATGCGACAGACGTTCGTTCACTCTCCAAGGGACGTGCCAGTTACACCATGGAGTGGTCAAACTACGAGGTTGTTGCGCCAAAGCTCCTCGAAGAGATTCTAAACCAAGGTTGGTAATCCCCGCCGCAACTTTTCTACCGAACAATCATGACAGGACAAAAAATCCGCATCAGACTTCAAGGTTTCGACTATCGAGTAATCGATCAGTCCGCGTCAGAAATCGTGGATACAGCTAAGCGTTCCGGAGCTCGTGTCTCTGGGCCTGTACCCCTTCCGACTCGTATCGAGAAGATATCCGTTAACCGCTCTCCGCACGTAGACAAAAAGTCTATGGAGCAGTTTGAGATCCGCACGCACAAGCGTTTGCTCGACATCATCGAGCCAACTGCCCAGACCGTGGACGAACTCAAGAAGCTAAACCTACCTTCCGGCGTAGATATCAGCATCAACGTCTAATCTATCCGGATTCTAGAATACACAGTAATTTCGTTCGGCAACTCCGCCGGGCGCTAATGTGGGTCTAATAAAAACGAAGGCGAATGTCTTCACCTACCTCTTAGAAATATGAACTATACGCTATTAGGCAAAAAGCTGGGAATGACCCAGGTTTATGGCAGCGACAACCAGGTTGTCCCTGTCACCGTACTGCAGGCAGGTCCTTGCCCAGTGCTACAAGTTAAGACGGTTGAGTCCGACGGATACAATGCGATCCAGATCGGTTTCGAAACCAAGAAGGACAAGAACGCAAGCAAGGCAGCTCTCGGGCATGCCAAGAAGGCTGGCGTTGCTCACGCTCCACGCGTGATCAAGGAAGTCCGCAGCAGCGACGCGATTGACGCGACTGCTGGCGACGTCCTCGATGTTTCCAAGTTCGAGGTCGGCAAGAAGGTCGACATCATCGGAAACACTAAAGGTAAGGGATTCGCGGGTGTTATGAAGCGATTCAACACCAAGGGCGGACCTGCTTCTCATGGTTCCATGTTCCACCGCCGCATCGGTTCGATCGGTCTTTGCCAATGGCCAGGACACGTTTTCAAGAACCAGAAGATGCCGGGTCACATGGGTGCGAAGCAACGCACTATTCAAAATCTCGAGATCGTCAGCATCGACGCCGAGAAGAACCTGATCTTGGTCAAGGGTGGCATCCCAGGCGCAAATGGCGACACTGTGATGATCCGTTCTTCGATCAAAGCCAAGAAATAGGAAAGGACTGATCGACCATGAAACTTAAGCTTTTCAAAAACGACGGCAGCGCAAACGGCGAAACTGAAGTAGACGGACTTCCCGTCTTCGAAGGTGACAAGGGCCTGCAAGCTGTAAAAGAAGTAGTTGTAGCTCAGGCGGCCAACGCTCGCCAAGGCAGTGCAAACACCAAGACTCGCGGCGAAGTTCGCGGCGGTGGCAAGAAGCCATGGCGCCAGAAGGGCACCGGCCGCGCTCGTGCAGGTTCTACTCGCTCCCCAATTTGGGTTGGCGGTGGTATCGTCTTCGGACCACGTCCTCGCGACTACTCCAAGAAGGTTAACAAGAAGGTAAAGACCTTGGCATTCAGCCGCGCCTTGTTCGACCGCATCTCCGACGAGTCTCTCGTGGTGGTAGACGCTTTGGACATCGCTCCTGCCAAGACTAAGGTTGCCGAATCCATCGTCCGCGGCATCGCCCCCGTAGGAAAGGTGCTCGTTATCGACAAGGAATTCAGCGAAACCGCAATCTTGTCGCTGCGTAACCTCGCCGGTGTAGACCTCGAGGAAGCGCCACTCGTAAGCGTAACTGACCTCTGTCAGTTCAAAACAATCATCGTTACACGTGCAGGTCTCGAAGTTCTCGTCGAGCGTGCGAAAGGAGGCTCGAAATGATTCAGCCAGATAAGATCATCAAATCCGTTCACCTAACCGAGAAGAGCAACATCCAATCTTCCGAGATTGGTCAGTACACCTTCCAGGTTTTCAAGACCGCAACCAAGGACACCATCAAGGCTGCTGTTGAAAAGGCATTCGACGTCACTGTTAAGCGCGTGAACGTGATCAACCAGATCGGCAAGCCAAGCCGCAACCGCAAGACCGGTAAGACCTCTAGTGGATCCGGTTTGAAAAAAGCGATCGTGACCCTCAAGCAGGGCGACGTGATCGACTTCACCGCCTAAACGAGGAGACCAGACACAATGGCTATCAAAAGTTTTAATCCAGTTACTCCGACCCAGCGCTTTGCGGCGATCCAGGTTAAGGATGTAGCGAACAAGCGTCCTGAAAAGGCGCTTACCGAGTCAAAGGGCAAGCAAGCGGGTCGCAACTGCTACGGACGTATCACGATGCGTCGTCGCGGTGGCGGTCACAAGCAGCTTTACCGCATCATCGATTTCAAGCGTAACAAGTTTGATATCCCAGCTAAGGTACAGGCCATCGAGTACGATCCAAATCGTTCTGCTTACATCGCCTTGATCGCTTATGCAGATGGTGAAAAGCGCTACATCATCGCTCCAGCCGGAGTGAAGACAGGCGACACGGTTTTGTCCTCGCAAAAGATGATCGCTTTCGACGCAGGCAACGCGATGCCTCTCGAGTTCATTCCACCAAGCACCAAGTTGCACGCCGTCGAGTTGCTCCCAGGTAAGGGTGCGCAGATCGCTCGTGCAGCGGGCAATGCAGTCGAGTTGATCGGTATCGATGGAGATTCCGCTCAAATCAAGATGCCAAGTGGTGAAATCCGCCTCGTATCTAAGAAGTGCATGGCGACGATTGGTTTGGTCAGCAACGCCGAGAAGAAGAACGTAGTGGTAGGCAAGGCTGGTCGCAGCCGCTGGCTCGGCAAGCGTCCTCGTGTTCGTGGTGTTGTCATGAACCCGGTTGACCACCCCAATGGTGGTGGTGAAGCGAAGTCCAAGGGTGGTGGCGGACGCCAGATGCTGGTATCCCCTTGGGGTCAGTTGGCGAAGGGTTTCCCAACTCGTCGCAAGTCGAAGGAGAGCAACAGCCTCATCCTCGTCCGTCGCAACGGACGGAAAATGAAGAACAGATAAGCGAGGAAATAGAAAATGGCTCGTTCCATAAAAAAAGGATTTTTCGTAGACCCCAGCCTTCTCAAGAAGGTGGACGCTGCCCAAGCCGCCAACGATCGCAAGCCGATCCAGACTTGGTCCCGCCGTTCAACCATCACTCCTGAGTTCGTTGGATTGAATATTAACGTACACAACGGCAAGGCGTTTATCCCTGTCCACGTGACCGAAAACATGGTTGGCCACAAGTTGGGCGAGTTCTCACAGACTCGTACTTTCAAGGCCCACGGTGGTGGTAAGAAGTAAGCGAGGAGCATCGAATAGCAATGCAAGTACAAGCACGCACAAAATACGCTCGGATGTCGCCTAAGAAGGTGATCGAGGTCGCTCGCGCCATCCGCGGAAAGAACGCCAACGACGCTCTCGAACTGCTCAAGTTCATCCCGAGAAAGTCGGCTTTCCTTCTTTCTAAGACACTTCAGTCCGCAATCGCTAACGCTGAAAACAACCACGACCTCTCCGGTGATTCACTCACCGTGGAGCTCGCTACCGTCGAACAAGGCCCCGCGCTCAAGCGCTTCAAGGCTGCTGCTCGTGGTGGGGTTGCCAAGCGCAAGAAGCGTATGTCTCACATCCGCATCGTACTGTCTGATAACGCCTAAAGGAATTACGCAAAATGGGTCAAAAAACACATCCGATCGGATTTCGCCTCGCTGTAAATCGTAACTGGCAGTCACGCTGGTTCGCTCGCAAAAACGATTTTGCGGACACGCTTCACGAGGACTACATCATTCGCGAGAAGTTGATGGAAAAGCTCAAGTTCGCCAGCGTACCGCGCATCTTCATCGAGCGCGCTTCTGCCCGCGTCCGCGTCAAGATCTTCACCGCCCGTCCTGGTATCGTTATCGGTCGTAAGGGACAGGAAATCGAAAAGATCAAGGACGAGCTCGCCAAGGCAACTGGCAAGGAGATCCTTCTCGACATTCAAGAAGTCAAGAAGCCCGAGCTCGACGCTACTTTGGTAGCTGAGAACGTGGCCTTGCAGCTTGAGCGTCGTATCGCTTTCCGTCGCGCCATGAAGAAGGCTGTCCAGATGGCCATGTCTTTGGGCGCGAAGGGTATCAAGATTCAAGTTGGTGGTCGTCTCGGCGGCGCGGACATCGCTCGTACGGAAGTACAGCGTCAGGGTTCCGTGCCTCTCCACACGCTCCGTGAAGAAATCGATTATGGCACTGCCGAAGCGCGTACCGTTTACGGTATTATCGGTATCAAGTGCTGGGTATTCAACAAGGAAGACTAAGCCGAAAGGGTAACAAGCCATGCCTCCATTAACACCATCTCGCACTAAATACCGTAAGGTAATGAAGGGTCGCCTCCGCGGAAACGCGAAGGGTGGCGACACCATCGCTTTCGGTGACTTCGCAATCCAAGCTCTCGACCGTGGTCACTTCACCGGTCGTCAAATCGAAGCTTCTCGTGTCGCTATCACTCGTCACATGAAGCGTAAGGGTAAGCTTTGGATCCGCGTTTTCCCGCACAAGCCAATCACCAAGAAGCCTCTCGAAACTCGTATGGGTAAGGGTAAGGGGCCAGTTGACCACTACGTCGCTGCCATCAAGCCAGGTACCATCCTTTTCGAGCTTGCAGGTGTACCACTTGCAGTAGCTCGTCAGGCGATGTCACTCGCAGATGCAAAGATCCCGTTCAGAACTCGTTTCATCGAGCGCGACCGCGACTAAACCGGAAGGAACTACAAGAAAATGAAGACAAAAGACATTCAGGAACTTTCCGTTGCCGAGATCGAAAAGAAGATCCGCGATACCCGCGCCGAACTGCTCGATCTACGTCTCAAGAAACAGACTGGCCAAGTGGAGAAGACCCACAAGATCACGGAAGCTCGCAAGGATATCGCTCGGATGGAAACCATCCGTTCCGCGAAGATCGCCGCTGAGAAGAAGTCCGCCTAACACCTAATACTACCAGGCAATGGAAAATTCACGTAACAAGAGAAAAGATCTCACCGGCGTAGTGACCAGCATCATGGGCGATAAGTCCATCAAGGTCACCTACAGCTACAAGAAGGCTCACCCTCGCTACCGCAAGGTGATCAACCGTAAGACCGTCGTTCACGTACACGACGAGGAAAACACAGCTCGTCTAGGCGACAAAGTTGAGATCATGGAGACACGTCCACTCAGCCGCCTAAAGCGCTGGCGCCTCGTTTCTGTCGTTGAGCGCGCTCCAATGCTCGGCAAGAAGACACTCGCAGAGGTCGAAGCCGAACAGGAAGCTCACGCAGCGGAATCCGGTACGGAAGCATAAGCAGAGGAGGGTAACTTAAAATGATTCAACTACGTTCATCTCTCCAAATCGCGGACAACACTGGAGCCAAGCGCGCCAGCATGATCCGTCGACTTGGTCAAAACAAGAAGACCGCTGATGTAGGCGACGTTATCGTCGTAAACATCAAGGAAGCTAGCGTTGATTCCTCTGTGAAGAAGGGGTCTGTCGTTAAGGCGGTAGTCGTTCGCACCAAAGCTCCAATCCGCCGCAAGGACGGAAGCTACCTGCGTTTCGACTCCAACGCTATCGTTATCCTCGACAACAACGGCAACCCGAAGGGCACTCGCATCTTCGGCCCAGTCGCTCGCGAACTTCGTGGTAAGAAGTTCATGAAAATCGTATCCCTAGCACCGGAGGTTCTCTAAGATGGCCAAGGCACACATTAAAAAGGGCGAGGAAGTAATCGTACTCGCTGGCAAGGAAAAGGGGAAGCGCGGCAAGGTTTTGCAGCTGCTTCCTTCCAAGAACCGCGCGATCGTCGAAGGTTTGATGATGGTCAAGCGTCACGAAAAGAAGTCAGAGGAAAAGCCGGAAGGCGCCATCGTAGAACGCGAAGGCTCCATCCACGTATCCAACCTCATGGCTGCAGAGAAGTGGGATTCCCGCCGCTCCAAGTAATTCACCTAATATTAATCAGTCTAGTATAGACACGAGAACCAAGAAATTCGGGACGGAAATCCGAATTCGTAAAAACCAATGAGCTCTCAACAAACTCCAGTACTCAAGAAGCACTACGCTGACGTAGTTGCGCCAGGCCTCAAGAAGTCTTTGGGCTTTAAGAACGACATGCAGATCCCTGTGATCGAAAAGGTCGTTTTGAACATCGGCGTCAATGCTTCCGCAGACAAGTCCGTCCTCGAAGAGGCGGTCAAGAACCTCAGCGCCATCGCTGGTCAAGCAGCGGTCCGCACCTACGCTCGCAAGAGCATCGCGAACTTCAAGCTTCGTGAAGGAATGCCAATCGGATGCAAGGTTACCCTTCGTGGCAACCGCATGTGGGACTTCCTCTACCGTTTGCTCGCAGTAGGCCTCCCTTCCATTCGTGACTTCCGTGGAGTTCATTCCCGTTTCGACGGCAATGGCAACTACTCACTCGGCATCACCGATATCACAATCTTCCCGGAAATCACCACCGATGCTCTCAAGTACCAGTCCGGTCTCGAGTTTACCATCGTGACTTCCGCGTCCACCAACGAAGAAGGTAAGGAGTTGCTCACGCTTCTCGGAATGCCTTTCCGCAAGCAAGAAAAGAAGGAAGCGGAAACCGCAGCTTAATTTATTTAGAACATGGCAAAGAAATCAGCTATCGCCCGTAACAAGAAGCGCGAACGTCTGGTCGCTCAGTACGCTGAAAAGCGTGCTAACCTGAAGGCTATCATGGCCAATCCGGACAGCACCGACGAAGAGTTCTACGCAGCACAGCGCAAGCTCTGCAAGTTGCCTCGCAACTCTTCTCCAATTCGTGTGAAGAATCGCTGCAACATCACTGGACGTCCTCGCGCTTACATCCGCCGCTACGGACTTTCTCGTCTTACTTTCCGTGAGCTCGCTCTGGAAGGAAAGATCCCAGGCGTAACTAAGTCGTCCTGGTAAGCGATTGGGCGTTGACGATCTGCCTTTTGGCGATCAAATCGTCCGCTTTTCCAAAAAAATCATCTCGGGCCACGAGTTTGGATATCGCGTGGCCCTCAACCTAATATAATAGTATGCACACTGATCCAATCAGCGACTTCTTAACGCGCATTAGAAACGCGTCTTCGGCCGGAAAGGCCGAGTGCGCAGCGCCGCATTCAAAGCTCAAGGCTGCTATCGCCAAGATCCTTCTCGACGAAGGCTTCGTAAGCGAAGTGAAAGAGGGCACCGACGCCAAGGGTCACAAGACCATCGTCGTCGCTCTCAAGTACGTAGACGGCGAGGCCTCCATCAATGGAATCGAGCGCGTCTCTAAGCCAGGTCTTCGCCTTTACGCGAAGAGCAACGAAATTCCACGCGTCCTCAACGGACTTGGAGTTTGTATCCTCACCACGCCGAAGGGCGTCATGCGCGATCGCGAAGCTCGCCGCCAGAAACTTGGTGGCGAACTGATCTGCAACGTTTGGTAAGAAAGGGACTCCAGAAATGAGCAGAATCGGAAAATTACCAGTAGAGATCCCAGCGGGTGTCAAAGTCGACGTAAGCGGAACCACCGTTAAGGTCGAAGGCCCGAAGGGTAAGCTCGAAAAAACTTTCAACTCAGCAGTCGCGGTCGTCATCGAAGACGGGCAGGTCAAGGTCAGCCCAGCGGACTCAACACGTTTCGCCAACTCCATGTACGGAACAGCCCGCTCTATCATCAGCAACATGGTGCAGGGCGTAGTCGAAGGGTACTCAAAGGATCTTGAGATCTCCGGCGTTGGTTTCCAGGCGAACCTCAAGGGCAAGGTTTTGAACCTAAAGCTCGGCTATTCGCACGATTGTAACTACGACATCCCAGAGGGTGTTACCATCACTGTTGACGGCGGTACCAAAGTTAAGGTTTCAGGCATCGACAAGCACATGGTCGGACAGGCAGCAGCTTCTATCAAGAAGTTCGCTCCAATCGAACCTTACAAGGGCAAGGGCGTTCGCATCGTTGGCGAACACGTAATCCGCAAGGAAGGTAAGTCCGTCTAAGCTAGGGCTTAGATGCTAACCTCAAACTCAGAAAGAAGAGTTAACAGATGAAAATTCAAAAGAAAAACGAGCTCCTGCAAAAGCGCCGCTGGCGCGTACGCAAAAAGGTAGTTGGCACTTCAGAGCGTCCACGCCTTAGCCTTCATCTCAGCAACAAGCACATCTACGCTCAAGCGATCAACGACGAATCCGGCACCACCGTAACCTTCGTTTCCAGCCTCGGCAAAGACGTGCGTTCACAGAACCTCAAGGCAAACAACGCCGGTGCAGCTGCCCTTGGTAAGCTCTTTGGCGAAAAGGCCAAGGAAGCTGGAGTTAGCAAGGTCGTTTTCGACCGTAACGGACGTAAGTATCATGGCTGCGTCAAAACATTCGCAGAAGCCGCTCGCGAGGCCGGCCTAGACTTCTAATTGCCCTATGATGACACAGCAAAATTCTAACGGTCCTGCTAAGTCTGGACCAGGTGGTAATCGCGGACCAGGCGGTAGCCGTGGACCAGGTGGCAATCGTGGACCAGGTGGTAATCGTGGACCAGGTGGAAACCGTGGACCAGGTGGCAACCGTGGCGGACCTCGTGGACAACGTGAAGAGCGCGAAGACGATGGAATCTCCGAAAAGGTAGTATTCATCAATCGTTGTGCCAAGGTTGTTAAAGGTGGACGTCGTTTCAGTTTCTCCGCTCTCGTGGTGGCAGGTGACCAAGCTGGCAAGGTCGGTATCGGCTACGGCAAGGCGAACGAAGTTCCTGAAGCGATCCGCAAGGGCACTGAGCAAGCACGTAAGAACCTCGAGCCAGTTAAGCTCAAGGGTGACACCATCCCTCACGAAGTACTCGGCGAGTTCGATGGAGGTAAGGTTCTCTTGCGTCCTGCGACAACGGGTACCGGTATCATCGCTGGTGGCGGTGTGCGTGCCGTACTAGAGGCTGCAGGCGTTCAGAACGTACTCACCAAGTCTCTTGGCTCTAACAACCCTAACGCAATCGTTCTTGCTACCTTGGACGGGCTAAAGCAGCTCAAGACTCTCGAGGATTACAAGCGCCTGCGCGGTTAATCTAAACTTTGAAAGGAAAAGCTCAAAATGAGACTCCACAATCTATCTAACGTTAAAGGTGCAACCCACCGTCGCAAGCGCGTCGGTTGTGGTGAAGGCGGTGGCCACGGTAAGACTTCTGGTCGCGGTGGCAAGGGGCAGACGGCTCGTTCCGGGGGAGGTATCCGTATCGGTTTCGAAGGTGGTCAGATGCCTATCTTCCGTCGTCTTCCTATTCGCGGCTTCAACAACAAGAACTTCCGTACTGAATACGAAACCGTCAACGTCGGCGAACTCGCCAGGCTTGATGATTCGGTAACTGAGGTTGATCGCGACGCTCTTGCGGTTGCTGGGCTCGTTCGTTTGAACGACAAGCCACTCAAGATCCTCGGCGAAGGCGAAATCACCAAAGCTCTCAAGATCAAGGCTGCCAAGTTCAGCGGCTCCGCTAAGGAGAAGATCGAAAAGGCTGGTGGTGAAGCTATCGTAGCCGAAGCGTAAATCTTGTACTGATCCCCGAAACCAATAGGCATGCTATCCGCATTTACCAACTGTCTGAAGATTCCTGAGCTACGTCAGAAAATCTTTCTGATGCTCTCTCTTCTGTTTATCGCGCGTATCGGCGCTAATATCCCGCTTCCAGGTCTCGATATGAAACCGCTGCAGGATTATTTCGCTGATCAAACCGCGACAGGCGGTGGCAGTTTGGTAGGTTTGTATAACATGTTCACCGGTGGCGCGTTTCTGCGTGGTGCCGTATTCGCTTTGGGGATCATGCCGTATATTTCGGCATCTATCATTTTTCAGTTGATGGGTGCCGTTTTTCCCGCTCTTGCCCGTTTGCAGCAGGAAGGGGAGTCAGGGCGCGAAAAGCTTTCTCAGTATACTCGCTACGCCACGGTTGTAATCTGTGCTGTTCAAGCGGTTTTGCTCATCCTCGGTTTGCAAAACCCGGGCACGCTGTTTCCTGGTTTTTCTGGAGACACCTACGGTCAAATCGTTATCGTCAATAAGTTCTGGTTCCTCGTTTCGTCCACTGTGTTCCTTACCGCTGGTACGGTGCTATTGATGTGGATCGGTGAGCAGATCACTAAGCTTGGGATCGGAAATGGTATTTCGATACTGATCACCATTGGTATCATTTCAGACCTTCCTGGCGCTGCGAAGGCCACCTATGACTTGTTCTTTGGTCCTGTTGGCGTGCAGAAGCTCGTTTTCGGACATGGTATCCTGATGGCTGGGTTGCTCGTCTTGGTTACCGCCGGATTGGTAGCGGTGATTCAAGCGATGCGCAAGATTCCGGTCCAGTATGCTAAGCGTGTTGTTGGCCGTAAGGTTTACGGAGGACAAAGCTCATTCATGCCGCTGAAGGTGAATTACGCGGGTGTTATGCCTGTCATCTTTGCTTCGGCGTTATTGTCCTTTCCACAGCAGATCATCTCACAAATTGGGGCGTCCCTCAATTTGCCATGGATGGTCGATGCGGCCAATTTCCTCGTTCGTGGTTCCACCACCTACTACGTCATCTTTGGTTTGATGATTCTCTTCTTCAGCTACTTTTGGGTCTCGGTTATGTTCCGTCCTATCCAGATTGCTGATGATTTGAAAAAGTACGGTGGCTACGTTCCGGGAGTGCGTCCTGGTCAGCCCACCGCGAAATTTCTCGATTTCGTCATGACACGTCTGACTCTAGCGGGCGCCATATTCTTGACGATCATTACGGTATTTCCGGACGTTTTGCTTTTCCTCTACGAGATTCCGATGCGTGTCGCGATCTTCTTCGGGGGAACAGGTATGTTGATCACAGTGGGTGTTGCTTTGGATACAATGAAGCAAATCGAGACTCATCTGCTACAGCGCCACTACGATGGCTTCCTTAAGAAAGGTCGCATTCGTGGACGCAACCAAGCTAAAGGCTCGGACGCTGCACTTACCGGCGCAACTGAACTCAAAAACGTCGGAGCCCTCTATGCTGCAGTGTTGGCCATCTTTCTCGTTGGTCTCGCGGCATATTTCATACAGATCGCAACAAATTAATTCTTTACTTTCGGGTGAAGAGGGTCCATTCCGTTGCTCTTTTTTCCTTTGGCGACCTCTCTGCCAATTTAACGACTTAATCGAACATTGTTTCAACGGTGAGAAAAAAGTCATTCTCCTCATAGCTGTTGACTGATACAAATACCTTTTAACCAATAACTTGCTAGAACACTATGCCACGTATCCTAGGCGTTGACATTCCAGCCAACAAGAAGCTCGAATATTCTCTCCGTTACATTTACGGTATCGGACCAACTCGTTCAAAGACCATACTCGCAGAAACTGGTATCGACCCAGACATGCGCGCTAAGGATCTTAACGAAGAGCAGATCAATGCTATCATGAGCAAGATTCAGGATCTGCAGTTCGTGGTAGAGGGTGATCTCCGTCGTGAGCTCACAGCCAACATGAAGCGTCTGCAGGCTATCAATAGCTACCGCGGCCTTCGCCATCGTCGTGGTCTACCGGTTCGCGGTCAACGCACCAAGACCAATGCTCGCACTCGCAAGGGTAAGGTTAAAACGCAGGGTTCACTCCGCAAATAATTTAGGACCATCACGTCATGTCTGAAGAAAACGTAAAAGCTGAAGAAGAAGAAGCTAAGGACGTCTCCGCGGAGGCTCCTGTCGAGGAAGAGCTGATTGGTGGTGTAAAGAAGCAGCCAACCGCACAAGACCTACTCAAGGAGGAGATCGGAGATCTCAAGATCCGTAAGGCGAAGGGCAGCAAGAACGTAACCACTGGCATCGCCAAGGTTAGCGCGACCTTCAACAACACGATCGTCACGATCACTGATTTGAAGGGTAACACTATTTCATGGGCTAGCGCCGGAAAAATGAATTTCCGTGGTTCCCGCAAGTCCACTGCTTACGCCGCTCAAGTCGTAACGCAGAATGCTGCCAAAGCCGCAATGGCTCACGGTCTGAAGGAAGTCGTCATCGAGGTGAAGGGCCCAGGTATGGGACGTGATTCCGCCATCCGCGCCTTCCAAACTCTCGGTTTGGAAATCTCTTCAATTACCGACACTACGCCGATACCGCACAACGGTTGCCGTCCACCAAAGCGTCGTCGCGTCTAATCGCGGATTGCTTCAAACTCTGAACTCTCAAAATTTAAGAAGATCATGGCTCGCTATACCGGCCCAACTACAAAGATCAGCAGACGTTTCGGACAGCCAATTTTCGGCTCGTCGAAGTCTCTAGAGAAGCGCAACTACCCACCTGGACAGCACGGACCACGCCTCCGCCGTAAGCAGTCCGAATACTCGATTGGTCTAGGCGAAAAGCAGAAGCTTCGCTTCATGTACGGGCTGATGGAGAAGCAGTTCCGCCGTACTTTCGACCGTGCTAAGGCAACTCGTGGCGTAACTGGTACCATCTTCCTCCAGTTACTCGAGACTCGCTTGGATAGCATCGTGTACAACCTCGGTTTTACCAAGACTCGCAAGGCTGCTCGTCAGTTCGTCAACCACGGTCACATCTGCGTGAACGGACAGAAAGTCGACATCGCTAGCTTCCAAGTTAAAGTTGGTGACGAAATCGAAGTTCGCAACACCACTTCCTCCCGCCAGTTGGCTACTCGCAATATGGAAGCGAATCGTCTCCGCAATGTTCCGGACTGGATGACTCGCCAAGACGAAGCATTCCGTGGAGTCGTAAACCGCGAGCCAACCCGCGAAGAACTCGAGCCAAGCATCAACGAACAGCTGATCGTTGAGTTCTACAGCCGCTTCTAATTGCGACTGTTTTCCATCCTTACCTTTTATTCCGACCAACTTAATTTAGTCATTCGTAGACCTTAACGCAACATGCCGAAACGTATTGGAAAGTTCGAACTGCCAAACCGCCTCGTAAAAGTAGAGGAGGGATCCTCATCTACCTATGCGATGTTTCATGCAGAACCCTTCGAAGCGGGTTATGGTCACACGATTGGCAATTCATTGCGTCGCGTACTCCTCAGCTCCATCGAAGGTGCTGCTATCTCTTCGGTTAAGATCGAAGGCGTTAGCCATGAGTTTCAGAGTGTAGATGGTATCGTCGAAGATATCACTGACATTGTTTTGAACCTCAAGAAGGTGCTCCTCGTTTGCCATAAGCGCGAAGGGGTTAAGCTGATGATCAATACCAACCGTGCTGGAGCGATCACTGCGGCGGATATCCAACCGGATTCCAACGTAGAAATAGTCAACCCAGACCAAATCATCTGCACGCTCGATCGTGAGATGCCATTCACGGCGGAATTGGAAGTAAAGGTAGGACGTGGCTACTGGCCAGGTGAGGAGAATAAGGATGAAGATGATCCTATCGGGGTTATCGCAATCGACTCCCTCTTTTCCCCAGTTAGCTTGGTAAAGTACTCAGTTGAAGCGACCCGCGTTGGTCAAATCACTGACTACGACAAGCTCCTATTGGAAGTTTGGACTGACGGACGTATCACACCGGACGATGCTTTGAAGCAAGCAGGAGCGATCCTCAAGCATCACTTGGACGTGTTTGATAACGTTTCCGACGAAAATTATGAGTTCGAAGACGAAGGTGGAGAAGTAAGCGAAGAGCAGAATAAGCTCCGTAAGCTCCTCAACATGAGCGTTAACGAAATCGAGCTTTCTGTCCGTGCTGCCAACTGTCTCAACAACGCGAACATCACCACTGTGGGTGAACTCGCGATGAAGAGTGAGCAAGAAATGCTCAAGTATCGTAACTTCGGTAAGAAGTCCCTCAATGAAATCAAAGACAAGTTGGAGTCTCTCGGACTCTCGCTTGGAATGAAATTTGACGAACGCCTCCTCGATTCCAAGAAGGAGCTATAAACGTAACCTATTACTCTTAGACCGCCATGCGTCACCGCAAGCATCGTAATCAACTCGGCGTAAAGAAGGAGCACCGCGAAGCTCTTCTCGCCAACCTCTCAACCGCCCTTATCCAACACGGCCGCATCAAGACTACCCTCAAGAAGGCGAAGGCTCTTCGTCCTTTCGTAGAAAAGGTAATCACCTTGGCCAAGAAGGGTTCCTTGCATGATCGTCGTATCGCGATTTCTCGCGTTCGCGACGTAGCGGCTGTGAATGAACTTTTCGAAGAAAAGGTTGAGCAGTTCAAGGAACGTAACGGCGGTTACACACGCATCTACAAGATCGGTACACGCCGTGGCGACGCAGCTGAAATGGCTTTGATCGAACTAATCGACGCAGACGACGAAGGTTATGCGAAGAAGTCCAAGCCCAAGGCTAAGAAGGCTGAGGCTCCTGTAGCGGAAGAAGCTCCAGTCGTTGCGGAAGAAGCAACCGAAGGTGAAGCAGAAAAGCAGGAAGACGAAGCCAAGTAAGGCCTGGTCCATCGCTCATCTTTAACTTTTTTGAGAATGCGTTCTTCCGCGAAGAACGCATTTTCGCGTTTTAAAAACCGAGTACATTCGTGCATCCTTTCACCTGGTTTCTAATTCTATATACCGGCTCAGCTCTCGTTGTTGTATCCGGATTATGGTGTTATTATGAGCGTAGGGAAAAGAGGGTTTTCGACGTAAGAAGAAAACGTCGCATCTTCCACTGCGTGAAATGTGGCAATTTGTATTCTGTTCGAAAACGCGATGTATCCGAGGGCGAGGAATGCCCAAAATGCCAATACAATAACTTCGAACTATCTTTTTAGACTAATTCTGAGATCCCCCACAACGATCACAGTCTGAGAATCCTAGCCTAATCCACACCTCTACTATGAATCACCAAACGATCGCGGTCCTCGATTTTGGATCCCAATATACTCAAGTAATCGCTAGGCGGATACGTGAGTGCAATGTCTACTCTAAGATCTATTCCTACAAGACGAGCGCCAAGCAGCTTAAGAAAGACGGAGTGATTGGAGTTATCCTTTCTGGTGGTCCATCCAGCGTATTAGCTGCTAATTCGCCGAAAGCTGATCCCAAGATTTTTTCGCTCGGTGTTCCTGTATTGGGGATCTGCTATGGTGTGCAGTTGATTGCTCACTTGCTAGACGGCAAGGTTGAGAAGAGCAAGGAACGCGAATACGGGCATGGAACCTTGAAGGTTGCGAAAAAGGGTAGTCTGTTCCGTGGCTTGCCCACCAAATTGCGCGTTTGGAATTCGCACGGCGATCGTCTAGCGAAGATGCCGACTGGCTTTTCAGCTATAGCTTCGACTGAAAACTCCAGTTACGCTGCTATCGCAGACGAGAAGCGCAAAATCTACGGAATCCAGTTCCACCCTGAAGTGGATCACTCAGAGGGCGGAATCAATATTTTGGAGAACTTCCTCCGTAAGATCTGTGGCTGCAAAGGCGACTGGTCGATGGCTGACTTGGCTCGCGAGTCCATCGAGAAAATCCGTGAAAAGGTAGGAACTGATCGCGTGCTACTTGGTTTGAGTGGTGGTGTCGATTCTTCCGTAGCAGCGGCGCTCATACACAAGGCTATCGGACGTCAGCTGACTTGCGTGTTCGTAGACAACGGTTTGCTTCGCCTCCATGAACGCGAGTTGGTAGTCGACCTCTACAAGCGCAACTTCAACATGGATGTTCGGGTTGCTCGTGCCGGTAGCAAGTTCTTAAAGGCTTTGAAGGGTGTCACTGATCCTGAAAAGAAGCGTAAGATCATCGGCAAGACCTTTGTTAACGTTTTCCAGGATTCGCTTAAGCGAATTGGAGATGCCAAGTACCTCGCTCAGGGAACGCTTTATCCCGATGTGATTGAAAGCATTGCGATCGACGGTAATCCAGCGGCGACTATCAAGAGCCACCACAACGTAGGTGGTCTGCCTAAGAGCATGAAGTTTGAGTTGCTCGAACCGCTCCGTGAACTGTTCAAAGACGAAGTTCGTGCGCTGGGGTCCGCCCTTGGCCTTCCTAAGGAAGTCGTTTGGCGCCAGCCTTTCCCAGGTCCCGGTTTGGGAGTTCGAGTTTTGGGCGAAATCAACAAGCGGAATCTCGATATCCTTCGCAAGGCAGACGCAGTGCTGCACGAAGAGATGATGGAGTCGGAATTGTACTACAAAGTCTGGCAGTCGTTCTGCGTTTTCCTACCGGTTCGCACTGTCGGTGTGATGGGAGACGAGCGTACCTATGACAATGTGATCGCCCTCAGAATCGTCGAGAGCAAGGACGCAATGACCGCTGATTGGTCGCGCGTTCCTTATGAAGTGCTGCAACGCGTTTCGACTCGAATCATCAATGAAGTGGAAGGCGTCAATCGCGTCGTATACGATTTGAGCTCGAAGCCTCCGGGCACAATCGAGTGGGAGTAGCAGGATCGCTTCCCGTCTAATCGGAAATTTTGGCGGAGCGAGTTTGTGAACTCGTTCCGCTTTTTACTGTATCAAGCCCAAGCCTCAAAAAAAAAGATTATGATTATCTCTCGTTTAAAAACGCTTTGTTCGATCGCGTTTCTCTTTTCTTCTGCTCTGTCCCTCCACGCTCAAGATGGAGAACCTGTTCCCGAACTTTCAGATGCGGAGCGAGCTCAGAAGAAGGATGAAGCAGTAGAACTCGCTCGCTCCTATTTAGGAGCCGAGAAAGCATTGGATGGCGTGTCTTCGATTAAGATGGATGGCGTTCTCGTCTATGGAAATGGGGCCTCCGGAACGGTCGAGGCTTACTACAAAAGCCCGAATTACCACCAATTCATCTCTGTCTTCCAAGGGACCAAGGAGACCTCCACTTTGGATAGAAACGAAGCTTGGAGGAAAATTGAGGACCTACGCACTCCCAATTCTTACACGATGAGCTTCTATGAGCCCGACGATGTGAGGCATTTGGCTGCTACTGTTAGCGACTACCTTTCGTTTTTAAAAACTCCTCCCACCCGAAAAGGCCGTATCGAGTATCTTGGTACGAGTGTGGTAGATGGGCAGGATACAATCGTGCTGCTTTACATCCACAGTGATAGGATTTGGTTTCGTCGCTATATCGATCCGGAAACCGGCCGCGTGCTACACATGGTTAACGACAAGGGGATTGTCTTTTCCTATGAAGGCGAAATCGAAGCCGGAGGAATCAAGTTTCCAGAGCGCACAATTGTCAGAGTGGTCACTCAGTACGGACAGCAGAGCATGGAGATTTCCTTTTCGAACATTGTCCTAAATGGGCCAATGGATGCGGAACGTTTCCGGGTTCCAAGCGCAGGAGAGTAGCAGGCAAACTTATCCGTTTTCTGTTCTCGGAAATTAGACTTTGCCTTGAGGAAGCAAGGCGACAAATAAACAGCACATGGCAGATCTAGCCTACAGTTCACGGACCTTTTGGGATAAGCTATCCGCTTTTTGTAAATCAGCGGAAGTTCCGCAAACCATAGTCGATACCGTATCCGCCATTTTAGGCGAGGTGCGTCAAGGTGGAGGCCAAGGCGTAGCGGCCGCTTTGGAGCGGATTGACGGAGTTAAGCTGCATCCAGAGGCCTTTCTTATCAGCCGAGAGGAAATGAAAGCGGCCGTTAGGCGTCTTCCGAAGGGAGACGTGCAGGCCATCAAAGATGCGGTCTCGTCCGTCAGAGAGTTTCACAAGCACGCTCTACCAAAGTCTTGGACCGCGAAAAACGCCCATGGCGCTACGATCGGAGAGCGGTTCTATCCTCTGGAGAGAGTCGGGCTCTACATCCCTCGCGATTTAGTTTCGACCGTCGTTATGACAGCTTCTTTGGCCAAACTGGCTGGAGTTAAGGAGATCGTAGCGTTCACCCCTTGTGGCGAAAACGGGAAGGTGAACGATGGCTGTCTCGCTGCGATGTATTTGAGTGGAGTGACTGAAGCATACCGATTTGGTGGAGTGATGGCCATCGGTGCGGCCGCTTACGGCACAGAAACAATTCGTCCTACGCTTAAGGTCTATGGACCTGGCAACGCATTCGTAGTGGAAGCGAAGCGTCAGGTTTTTGGAACCGTAGGCGTCGATTTGCTTCCAGGACCGAGTGAATTGCTCGTTATCGCCGACGACCACGCAGATCCAGATTTCGTGGCCTCCGATTTGCTGGCCCAAGCCGAACACGGATCTGGTCGCGAAAAGATCTTTTTGGTTAGCCTCTCTAAGGAAAAGACGAAAGCGATTCGCACTGCGATCCGCGAGCAAATGAAAAGCCTCCCACGCAAGGATGCCATCAAGTCGGTTTTGAAAGATGGCTTTTTCTCGGTTGTGGTTAGCGACTACGAGGAAGCGGCTGCGGTTGCAAACTTCGTGGCTCCGGAGCACATGGAGTTGGAAGTAGATCCCAAGCAGTTTAATAAGCTAATCAAGTCGATCAACACGGCCGGAGCCATCATGCAAGGAGCTTGGTCTGCTACCGCTCTAGGCGATTTTGTTGCCGGGCCGAGCCACGAATTGCCGACGGGCCGCTCAGGCCGCCATTTCAGTGGGCTGCAGATCAGCGATTTTATGCGGCGCTCCAGCTTGGTTCGTTACACAGAATCTGCTCTCGGCAAAGCCGCGAAAACAGTAGAAGCCTTTGCTCGCATGGAGGGCTTGGAGGCTCATGGACGTTCTGTGAGCTCCCGTTTGGGAGGTAAGCAATGAGCTCATCCTCGTCGCCTTCTGGGTACGCGTTGCCGCATATCCAGAAGCTCCATGGCTACACCCCTGGCTTCCAGCCGAAAGGGGATGGTTGGGTAAAGATCAATACCAACGAGAATCCTTATCCTCCCAGTCCGTCTGTGGATGAAGCGATTCGGGCGGCTTTAGGCGGTTCTCTACGGCTTTATCCAGATCCCAGGAGCGAGGCTTTGCGGGCCGAGGCGGCGAAGCTCCACGGACTTGAGCCGGAGCAAGTGATTTTTGGAAATGGTTCTGACGATATCCTGAATCTCTTGGTGCGAGCCTTCGCGAACGAAAGCTCTGCCGGCTATCTTCTGCCCAGCTATTCGCTTTATCCGGTCCTTTGTGGTATCCAAGATGCGGGCACAGTGGAAGTGCCATTTGATCGTTCGATGGAATTGCCGTTTGAGGCTCTCGCTAAGTTGGATGCCAAAATACTCTTCATAACCTCGCCGAACGCTCCTACCGGAGTGGGGTTTTCAAATGAGGATTTAGCCCGAGTCATCGAGAGCTTTGATGGGATCGTGGTAGTGGATGAAGCTTATGCCGATTTCGCCGAAGAAAATGCGACTGAGCTTCTGGTTAAGTACCGGAATTTGGTGGTGACAAGGACATTTTCCAAGTCCTACGGACTCGCGGGTTTGAGGCTAGGATATGCCATGGCCGATCGCGATGTTATCGATGTGCTCGACCGAGTGCGGGATAGCTACAACGTGAATCAGCTGACGCAAGCGGGCGGCCTAGCCGCCTTAAAAGATCAAAGCTATCTGCGAGCAATCGCCGCTAAGATCTGCCGGACTCGAGACTTCTACCGAGCGGAATGGGAAAAGCTAGGATGGTTCTGCTATCCTTCCCAATCCAATTTTCTATTTGTGGAACCGCGTAACGCTGCCGGCGAATGCGGTGCCTCGGTGGCTCAAGATCTCTTCGAGTTTTTCAAGGAGAACAAGATTCTGGTCCGCTATTTCCCTTCCAGTCCCTTGACTGATTCGTTTTTGAGAATCAGTGTGGGCGACGAAGATCAAATGCTCAAAGTGAGCGAAACCATAGAAAAATGGCTGAACAACGTATAGCATCCCTCAAGCGCGAGACGAAGGAAACTTCGATCGAGGCAGAGCTAAACATCGATGGGAGCGGTATTGCCAATGTTGATACGGGTGTACCTTTCTTCGATCACATGCTTACTCTATTCGCCGGCCACGGTCTTTTCGACCTGACGGTTAAGGCGGACGGAGACATCGAGGTAGACTACCACCACACTGTGGAAGACGTTGGGATCGTGCTTGGGGACCTATTCAAGCAAGCGTTGGGAGACAAGGCAGGCATCGTCCGCTATGGCTTCTTCATCCTTCCCATGGACGAGTGCTTAACTCGCGTGGCGATCGATTTGGGCAATCGGCCCTTTCTGCAGTACAATGTGGTTTCGCCGACTAATTACGTCCGCGATTTCAACATCATCCTGATTAAGGAATTCTGTCGCGCCTTTTCGAATACTTTGGGCGCTAATCTCCACATCGAGCTGGAATACGGGGAAGAGCCGCACCACATCGTAGAAAGCATCTTCAAGTGTATGGCCCGAGCAATCGACGCCGCCTCGCTCGTGGACCCGCGTATGGAAGGCCGCCTTCCATCGACCAAGGGTATGCTTTAGGCGTACCGACAATTGGAGGTGTTGAAAGAGATGAGCAAAGACATTGCAGTCATCAACTACGGCATGGGCAACTTGCGCAGCGTGGAAAACGCTCTCGCGAAAATCGGCTCTCGCCCGCGCATAGTGACTACTCCTGACGAAGTAGGGGAGGCGGAAGGTTTAATCCTGCCTGGAGTTGGCGCCTTGCGCGATTGTGTGGGCGGACTGAAGGCGGTTGGTTTCGATGATTTCATCCATGGTTGGGTTAAGGAAGAACGTCCGTTTATGGGCGTGTGCCTTGGCCTACAGGCTCTCTTCGAACATTCGGAAGAGGATGATGTGGACGGACTCGGCGTGTTGCCGGGCAAGGTTGTACGTTTCAAGTCACGGCCTGGATTGACCATCCCGCACATGGGCTGGAATCACGCGCACCTAAAGCAGGCAGGCTCGCCTTATTGGAACGAATTGGATCCGGAAAAGGACCGCTTCTATTTCGTGCATAGTTACCACATCGAGCCGGAAGATCCTTCGATCATCATGACCACGACTGACTACGATGGCGAATTCGCCAGTTCCGTCGCGGTTGGCTCCCTGATGGCGAGCCAGTTCCACCCGGAGAAGAGCCAAAGCAAAGGCTTACAGCTCTACGCCAACTTTGTAGCTAAGTGTTAAGATTAGGGAAATTACTGCACTAACGTAGTGTGGCTAATATTAAGTTTCTTCCCACCTCGACCTTTACAAGTTAAGCGTTGGCAGCTAGTTAGTGTAGTTTCGTGGGGATCGAATACCCCGATTCGATCCCGCCTTAGCCTACATCCAATTAACCCACAATTTCTGCCTGACACATGAGCAAAGAGGCCATTCTCAAATTAGAGGACCAAGATCTCGCATTCCCAATTATTGAGGGAACAGCGAACGAGAAAGCAATCGATCTCCGTACCTTGCGGGCGCAGACCGGCTACATCACTTTTGACGAAGGATTCGGCAACACGGGTTCCTGCCAAAGCGAAATCACTTTCATCAACGGGGAGAAGGGGATACTTCGCTATCGCGGCTATCCGATCGAGCAAATCGCCGAGAAAGCAGACTTTTTGGATTCGGCTTACTTGATTATCTATGGCGAGCTTCCTACTGAAGCTGAGAGGCTTCGTTTCTCGCGTGACCTTATCAAGACAACCAATATCGACACGCGTATGGTGCGCCAGTTCGAGGCTTTCCCGCCGTCGGCTCACCCAATGTCCATCCTGACCTCCATGATGGGCTCGCTCAGTAGCTATTATCCTGAGCTTTCGACCAATGACCGTGTCTTGGACCTAGAGAACTTCGATCGTTCCGCGGCCTCAGCTATTTCCAAGGTCATGACCGTAGCGGCTATGTCTTACCGCATATCTAACGGCCTGCCCATCAATTACCCACGCAAGGATTTCGGCTACGCCGAAAACTTCCTGCACATGATGTTCTCGCTCCCTAACGACGAGTATCATGCTCCGAAGGCGGTTGCGGAAGCTCTCGATTTGATTCTTCTCCTGCACGCGGACCACGAGCAAAACTGTTCCACTTCTACGGTGCGTATGGTGGGCTCCAGTGGAGCCAATCTCTTTGCATCCATCACTGCGGGCGTTTGCGCCCTGTGGGGACCTCTCCACGGTGGAGCGAACATGGGAGTGATCAAGATGCTGGAAGCGATCCACGCGGAAGGTGACGATGGCAGCCGTTTCATCGAAGAGGCGAAGAGCGGAAACAGCGGCAAGCGCCTGATGGGCTTCGGTCACCGCGTTTACAAGAACTTCGATCCCCGTGCCAAGATAATCGGCAAGGCTTGCGAACGTTTGCTTGAAGCCTTGGGTACCAAGGATCCTTGCTTGGAAATCGCTCGTAACCTCGAACAGGCAGCCTTGAGCGACGACTACTTTGTCAGCCGTAACCTCTATCCAAATGTCGACTTCTACAGTGGTATCATGATGCGTGCGATCGGCATCCCGCTCGACATGTTCACCGTCATGTTCGCGATCGGCCGCATGCCAGGTTGGGTAGCCAACTGGCACGAAGTTGCCTCAGCACCAAAGGGTAAGATCAACCGTCCTCGCCAGATCTATCAAGGTCCACTCGAAAGAGATCTTCCAGGAACCTACAACCGTCGCGGTTAATCGCCCAATCACTTTACAAAAAACGGCGTCCTTTTCGTAAGGACGCCGTTTTTTGTTTGGGAAAGGGTGCTGATTATTCTTCCCAGAAGGGCTGGCTCTCGGGTCTACTTGCCTTGCGTGTGTTGCTCGTGCAGCAGGCCTTCGAACTCTAGGCCAGTCAAGGTCTTCAGCCCTTTGACCAATCTCCACAAGGCGAAGATTAAAATCGCCATGGTAGGTCCGGTGATGACGAGCCAGGAAACCCAGGTCAGGGTGGCGATCTCTTGATTGAAGGTCTCTGTTCCCCCTGGGCTTTTTACGATGTAAGACGCTAGGACGAAGTTGAGTAGGGCGCTTACCAGAAAGCTCGCGACTAGGAGCCAGTTCGCGACCTTGAATTGGCTGGCGAGAGCGACTTCTTTCTCCGGTGTGTCGATATGGCCCTGGATTTTCTCAACGTCAAAAATCTGATCGTTGAAGAGGAAGGTCTTGAGCAAAGAGTTTTTCCGATTGGCGGTCGCGAGCACTAGGATACCGATCATCAGCGGCATCGCGGTCTCTTTCAGGACGACCCATTTCGGCTCGGCTTCCATTAGCCCGATTCCGCCGGTGAGCAGGATGTTGAGGAAGCCGAAGATGGAGATGATGTTATAGTTTTTCCGCTGAGCCAGATCCCAGAAAAAATAGCCTACTGGAAACGCCAAGGCGGCGACGAGTCCGTAGACGGGGCCGAGTCGGTCCTCTCCGCTCAGGTATTTTAGAACCAGGATAGGGAGAGCTAGGTTGCAGGCTATGTTGACCAGAAAGTTTTCTGGCTTTTTGTTCGGTAAGGGAGCGTCGCTCATTCTTTGGAAGCTTGGATTGCGTCAGGCAAAGCAGGCCCTATACCTTGCGGAAATTTTTAATATGTCTAGTAAAAGCATTCTTCTCGGCGTGAACATCGATCATATCGCCACACTTCGCCAAGCACGGTACAAGGACAGTCCACGCGGCTGCGGCCAGTTCGTAGAACCTGATCCAGTTATGGTGGCCCTGCTTTGCGAAAAGGCCGGTGCTCAAGGGATCACCGTCCATCCGAGAGAAGATGCCCGCCACATCCAGCAGGCGGATGTACGCCGACTGAGGGATTGCATCGCGACCCGTCTCAACATGGAGATGGCCGCGACCGACGAGATGTTGGCCTTCGCTCTGGAGGTTTTGCCCGAAACGATTTGTGTCGTGCCGGAGAGTCGTGAAGAAGTCACCACTGAAGGTGGGCTAGAAGTCGCGGGCCAATACGACCGAATCGAGAGAATCGTGAAATCCGCAGCGGAGGCCGGCATCGAGTCCAGCCTGTTTATTGATCCGGATTTCGCCCAGATCGAAGCGTCGGCCAAGACGGGAGCCAAGTACATCGAGTTGCACACCGGAGCGTATGCAAATGCCTACTACACTGCCGAGCGACAAGTTGAGTTCAACCGTCTGGCGGAAGGTGCCAAGCATGCCGCCGAGTTGGGGCTCACAGTGAATGCCGGGCATGGGATCAATTACGTCAACGTTTCGGAAGTGATCACCATACCGGAATTGCATGAACTCAACATCGGGCACAGCATCATTAGCCGTTCGGTCTTCTTCGGAATCGACGAAGCGGTTCGTGAGATGAAAGCCCTCATGGCGGGGGCGTAGTCGTTATTTTATGAACGAGATCTCTTTGCCCGCCAAAGGCCCCGTCCTGGGGATCGGAGTGGATATCGTATCCGTGGATCGTATTCGCGATTTGGTGGCGCGGCAGGGAGACCGTTTTTTGCAGCGAGTTTATACTCCGGCTGAGCTCGAATACTGCGCCAAGTACCGCGACCCTTCGGAGCGCTACGCGGCTCGTTTTGCGGCAAAGGAAGCAGTCGCCAAGGCGTTTACTACGGGGATCGGGGAGTTCATTAATTGGACTTCGATTGGGGTGGTATCTGGAAGCAGAGGTCAGCCTGAAATCCAGTTGGACCCGAAAGCTCAAGAGCTGCTTGAACGCTTGGGGGGAAGTCGGGTGGCGATCAGCCTTTCCCACACTTCGACCGACGCCATCGCCTTCGCCACGATCATTGGCTGAGCGACTTGTATTGATGAATCCAGACTTCTCGCACCCGATCCTAAGCTGCGCGGACTCAGGCCTCTGGGAAGAGGGTCTGATCCATTCGGAAGAGCAGGCTTGGCAGGCCATGCGAAAGGTCGGGACTCAATTGGGTCAGGCGATACGAAGCTATTTCTCCATGTCTCGCTATCCGCAAGAGGGATTGTCGGTACTTGGTCTGATCGGTAAGGGGCACAACGGCGGCGATGCGTTGCTGGGGATTCTGGCTCTGCTCGAGGATCATTCCTGCATCGCTTCGATTAGCTTGATACTGGCGAATTCGAGAGATGAGCTGAAGCCAAATACCAACCGAGCATTGTCGATTCTGGAAGACGCGGCGGATATCCGGATTTTGGAGACGCCATCGGTCGAAAGTTTGGACGAACTTCGCACTGAGTCTTTTGACTTGTGTATCGATGGCTTGCTTGGGTTTCAGGTTCGCCCGCCTTTGCGAGAGGGAGTCCGAACGATCGTCGATTATGTGAACGCCCATCCCTCGATTCGTTTGAGGATCTCGATAGACCTTCCTTCGGGTGTGGGCGATGAATGTGACGAAGAACCGTTTCGGGCAGATCTGACACTCGCCACCGGCATCTTTAAGAAACCGCTTTTGGAAGCGGAATCTGCGGGGGCACTTCGTTATTTAGACATCGGTTTTTTCGAGAAGAGTAACGACGCGAGTCCGCGGATTTTGGTGGATGCTATCCTTGATCCTTTAAGGGCTCTTCGCCCTGCTCGATCCGAAAAGAGGGCGATGGGTCATTTGCTCGTGTTGGCTGGTTCACGAAGTATGCCCGGTGCACTAGCCATGTGCGTCAGCTCTGCGTTGCGTAGTGGGGTTGGGCTGGTAACCGTTTTTGCTCCCGAGTCCGTATGCTCGACTTTGGCAGTTAGCCTTCCGGAGGCTATGTGGCGGCCGTGGCCAGAGACTCCTGAGGGCGGGCTCGCTCTGGAAGGGCTTTGGCAGGTTAAAACCATGTTGAGCAAAGCGAGTTGCCTCTTGATGGGACCAGGTATGAGCGATGACTCAGAGACTCAGGTTCTGTTGAAGGAGATTGGTAAGGTTTGGGACAAACCGGCGGTTTTGGACGCAGACGCTTTGCGTCCGGAAGTGGTCGAGTCGTTTTTGCAGGCTGGTAACCGAGACCTGGTTCTGACTCCGCATGATGGTGAATTTAAACGGCTTTCGGGAAGGGCAGATTGTTCGGATGCCGCTCTTCTCGATTACGTGAAGGAAAAGGTAGTCACGGTTGTGAAGAAAGGGTCCGCTACGCGGGTGGCCCAAAACGACCTGCTGGCCGTCAATGCCGGAGGAAATCCGGTACTGTCACGTGGAGGAAGCGGGGACCTGTTGGCAGGTTTGCTAGCGGGCTTAGTGGCTCAAGGAGATGCATCGCTGTTCGAGTCGGCTTGTCGGGCTGTCTACTGGCATGGGAAAGCCGCGGACCTATTGGCCATCGACAAAGGTCAGGTGGCGGTGCGGACTACGGACTTGTTGGACTTTTTAGCTCCTGCCCTTCAGCTTGGAGAGGTATGGAACCCCAACTCTCCCGTAAAGAAGCCTACTGGGCTTTAAACGGATTGCCGGCTATTGGTCCGGTATCCTTGAACCGACTACTAAACGCTTTCGACGACGATCCTCGGAAGATCTTGCAAGCCTCTCGAAGCGAACTCGAAGGCGTGAAAGGACTGCAGCGAAAAGCGGTCGAAGTCCTTCTCGATTGGTCTGCTCACTTCAAATTGGAAAAGGAGATGAAGCAGGCGGAACAGCGTGGGGTCGATTTCGTGACCCGGGAGGACGATTGCTATCCGAGCTTGCTAAAGGAGGTTTCCGATCCTCCGATCGGACTGTATCGGCTGGGCAAATACGATTTCAGAAAGCCTTCTGTCGCGATCGTGGGGACTCGGCATTGTACGCTCTATGGCCAATCCGTTGCTCGTTCGATGGGGCGTGATTTGGCTCAACTCGGTTTTTGTGTGACCAGTGGTATGGCTCGGGGGATTGATACCTTTGCCCACAAAGGGGCCCTCGAAGTGGAGGGAGGCAGTACTGTTTGCGTATTTGGTTGCGGCATCGACATCGTTTATCCGCCGGAGAACGTGGAGATCTTTCGAGACGCTCAAGAGAATGGAGCCGTGATTTCGGAGTTTCCGTTTGGGCGCAGAGCGGATCGGCAAACCTTTCCGATGCGCAATCGTTTGGTAAGCGGCATGTCGCACGCGGTGGTTGTGGTAGAGTCGGACGACGCGGGCGGCTCGATGATCACGGCCCGTTTCGCCGGCGAGCAAGGTCGTCTGGTAGCTGCGGTTCCCGGACGGATAGACCAAAAGGGAAGTCGAGGTAGCCACCAGCTGATACGCGATGGAGCCCTCTTGTTGCGGAGCGTCGATGACCTTCTGGAAGAGTTGAACTATCTACGAGAAGCCCCTGAGCTCGAGCTGGATTTGGAACGCTCGGATTTGGCTGATAGACTGCCAAAGCTCGAAGGCCTGGAAGCTCAAATAGCGAAGCTGCTCGAGGGAGGGGAAGCGGTAAGCCAGGAGGACTTGGCGGAGAAGCTAGACCTAGGGATTTCCGAGGTTTCGGTTTCGCTACTGACTTTGGAACTGAAGGGAGTTACCGCAAAACGCTTGGATGGGCGTTTCGAGCTGGCGGCTCGAATGTGAGCATCGAGTGCTCGGCATTTGAAAAGGGCTGGATCCCGAGCGGGAGCTTAGGTTCGCGCCCGCTTATGGTTCGCAAGCTCGCAATCACCATTTTGATCTTGGGCGGAGCAGCTGCAGCGAGTGATTTCAGCTTATCCAATATGCGCTCAGAGTCGGCCAGTTCCGTGTTGGCATCCTCGATCCGTTGTCTGAGGTCCGAGAACATACTGGTGAGGTGCTTAGCCTCTGGAAGGCGGGAACATTCCATCAAACCAGAGGTTTGGGCGACGTTAAAGGCGGTGATGGCCCTTTGCAGAGCCTCTTGCTTGCGGCCCAGTTCGGAGAGGGATTTCAGGATGGAGTGAATTCGCCGCTCTGCATGTATCAGGTTTTCTGACACAGCTACCGAAAGCATTCCGGCCAGTAGGCGAGAATCTCCCGAATACGAACTTTCGCAAAGGTAATTGATCAATGTCTCCATTTGGATACGGGCGGAGGCGAGGCGTGCCACGCATCTTTGAATGGAGGAGGTCGTTACGGCTGCCTGATCGGCGAGACTGCTTGTATTGTCCGAGAACTCGCCGGCGTGGGAGTGCAGAAATCGGGTGATGGTTTCGATCGTAGCGCCTTTTCCGCCAAGCGGGGTGGCGGCGATATTTGCGTTGAGGGCGTTGAGTCGAAATTCGTCGGCGATATCGCGAACCGCGTCTCGTCCATCTTTGATCTCTTTGGCAAGGCGAGTGAAATTATCCAACTCCGTAAAGACGCTGCCTAGGTTTTGGTACGCTTTTTTGGCGCGGTAGTAGGCCTCCTGTGTTACCTGATCCGAAGTGCTCGGGATAGAAGTTGGGAAAAGGGTTCTGCCTTGTTTTTTAACGACCGAGTCCCGGTGTCGTATCTCTGCGTTTATGCTGTAATGGCTGAACGCTTCGTAGTCTTGGAAGCCTAGCTTCTGCACTGCTTCGGCAAGCAAAGCTTTTGATCGTTGAATGGCTTGGGGAATCGACTCTCCGTTGGCCAAAGCGTCATCCTCGGCTTGCAGTAGCTGCGGGTAAAGGGACTGGATGGTGCTCAAGAGCCCGCAACTCGGTTTGATGCGGATGGAGATGATTTCCTCCGCTTGTGGTTCAATGAGAGCGAAGACCCAATAGTGATTCCCGTTTTTGGCTTGGTTGATAACGTAGCCAGCGAAAGGTTGCCGGTCCTTGGCATTTTCCCAGAGCATGGCGAAAACGCATCTCGGCATGGAAGGGTGGCGAATCAGATTGTGAGGCGAGCCGATCAGTTCATCGAGCGAGTAGCCGCTGGTGCGGGTTAAAATACTGTTTCCCGCCGTGATGATGCCGCGATAGTCTGTCGTCGAGAAGAAGGTCTCGTAGATTTCGAATTGCTGCTCGATTCCGGTGGGTAGGAGAGCCTGCTTTTTCATTTGGGAGCGGAGGGAAGGTCCGACGCGTGCGGTACGTGGAGTCGCATCGGTGGGAAGGTTCTAGATGGCTTGGTTTAAAGGGTCGCGGCGGCCGTCGCGGAATAAAGAGAGATTTGTAGGTTTTATCGGAATTACCGCTCCCTTCTTTAAACCTGTTTTACCTTTTATGTAGGGTCTTTTGCCCAGCTTGGCTTAGCTGTGGTCAATGGAAGGCAGCCCATCTATGCTGCGTTCATTGTTCTCTGCTTGGTAGGCCTTGACCCCGTCTTCGCCCTTTTTCTCGGCCCATTTGTCGAGTCCATTGCGGTGCCCCTTAAAGTCATAAAAGGGGACAGCGTAGCCACAGGAATCGGCGACTCGCTCCACATCAACCACTACGATAGACCGAGCTCCCGGGTTCTCTGGAAAATGTTTGCTTAGTTCTTCGAATTCCGGGCTTCCGTGCAGGTGGGCAGTCCCTTTGCCGTGCAGTCGGAAAATCTGTGGAGGCCCTTCGAACGCGCAGAACATGATCACTATGCGACCATTTTCACGGAGGTGGGCAATGGTCTCCGCCCCGCTACCGGTGTAGTCGAGGTAGGCGACTTGCAGAGGACTCAGGACGCGAAAGCTGTCGCCTCCTTTGGGCGAAAGATTGACGTGTCCTTCCGCATCGAGAGGGGCAGTGCCTACGAAGAACATTTGTTGCTTTTCTATCCAAGCTAGGTGCTTGGCGGATATCTCGGGATGGAGCTTCATAGGAGTTGGATATTGGCGGTTTAGTTGGAAATTAGAGCGGTTGCTTCTCGATCGTCACTTCTCCTGCTCGAGCGAGATAGCGTGATCCATCGGCCCGCTCGATGATTAAAGAGCCGCTCGAGTCAATGCCGCTAGCGATGCCAGAGATTCTCTGATCTCCCTGGAGGAGGGCCACATTTTTGCCCAAGAGGGAATCATAGCGAGCCCAGCGTTCCTTCAGCTCGGCTTTATGGCTTCCGTCTAGGAGTTTGCGGTAGGCGATGGCGATTCGGCCAGTGAGGGTGGATACGAGTTTGTTAATATCGAAAGTTTCGCCCGCTACCTGGTTGAGGGAGGTGGCGATGCTCTTTAGCTCGTCTGGCCAGGTTGAGGCGTCGCTGTTCACGTTTAGGCCGATGCCAAGCACTACGTTAAGCACGAGATCCGCCTCCATGCGGGCTTCGGTCAGAATGCCCGCTACCTTCTTGCCCTCCACGTGCAGGTCGTTGGGCCATTTGATTTGGCAGCTGGTGCGGCAGATGGAGTTGATGCACTCGCAAATATTGATCCCCATCCAAAGCGTGAAGAGCGAGATTTGACTGGGGGAGACTTGAGGGCGGAAGGCGAAGCTTGCGTAAAGGTTTCCGTTTTGAGGGCTGTGCCAAACTCTTCCCAGACGGCCGCGACCTTGGGTTTGAAGTCTGGATGCTACCACAAAGGGAGTTGGGTCGCCGTTGGCGATACGGCGTTCCGCTTCGGAGTTGGTGCTGTCGACTTCGTCCAAAACGATGGCCTGGAAATCTGCCGCTGCGTGTTGCAGGCGCGATTGGATGAGGGCTTCGTTCAACTCGCTTGGCATTTGGGTTAGCCGGTACCCCTTGCTTCGGACGGCTTCGAACTCGAAACCTTTGGCCTTGAGTTTCTCCAAGTAAGACCAGACGGATACGCGAGAGACGCCGATCAGCTCCGCCAGTTCGCTTCCCGATACGAAGTCGCCTTCGGCGGCCAGAAATTCGCGTAGGATGAGTACGTTTTTATCAGTCATGGGAAAATCAGGAGTCGAGGCCGATGTCGATCCAAGTGGATTGGTGTACGGTGGCTCCGGTGGAGATGAAGTCTAGGCCGAGGCTAGCCAGCTCCGGCAGGCTCTCGATGGTGATGCCTCCACTGGCCTCGGTGACTGCCCGATCACCGATCAATGAGATCGCTTCCTTGAGTTGGGCGACGGAAAAGTTGTCTAAGAGGATAATGTCCACTTGAGCGGCTAGGGCGTGTTCTATTTGCCCGAGCGTGTCGACTTCCATTTCGACTAGGATCTTTGGATGCTTGGAGCGGGAGGCTTGAACTGCGTCGATGGCGGATTGGCGGGGATCCGCGCCGAACGCGGCGAGATGATTGTCCTTTAGCATGACGCGGTCGAACAAACCGATGCGGTGGTTCCATCCTCCTCCGCAGGCGACGGCGTATTTTTCCAGCGTCCGATAGCCCGGCGTAGTTTTGCGGGTGTCTAGTAGGCGAGTGGGGCTGTCGCCCATCGCGTCGACGTACTTGCGGGTCAGGGTCGAAACTCCGGAGAGCTTTTGCATGAAGTTTAGCAAAGGGCGTTCGGCGCTGAGCAGGCTTCGGACTGGACCGGAGACAGTTCCGATGGAGTCACCCGAATCGAGCTTGTCACCATCTTTGGCGAGCGCCTGAAAAGTGAGCTCTGAGTCGTAAGCGGCTAAGACATGAGGAGCTAACTCGACCCCGCAGAGTGAGATTTCTGTGCGGGCTTTTAGTGTGGTCGTCACGTTTTGCCCTGCTTCCAAAAGGGCAGAGGAGTGATCGCCCGGAGTGGAGGTTCCGTTTAGGAGTCCACCTGCTTCCAGATCTTCAGATTTCGCGAGCCCGATAAGCGTTTTTATGGGAGAGATATCAATATCGCCCCAAGCGAGGCGTTGGCAGCAGAGGTCGGGATTTTTCATGGAAGAAGCAGGACCATGGGATCTCTTGACCCAATGGTGAAGCGGGAATTTCCGAATTCGGAAGAAAGCTTCCGCCGCTCTCTAGGTGCGGATAGTTACCGAGAAGGCTTGGGTCTCTCCGGGCGCGACTTGATGTAGGCCAATCTCGTTCTCGGGAGCATTCGGCGGCCCCATCCACGGCTCGATGCAGAAGAAGGGGGACTCATCTGTTTCAGTCCATGTTACGAGGGCGTATCCGGAGTTAGGAGTGGGATTTGTGCCGACTTCAATTTCCAGCTTGGAGTCATCCTTGGTGCAGTAACACTCGATGATAGGGCTGGTCAGTTGATAATGGATACGATCTACGAGCTCGGGATTACTAATCTTGTCGATCTTCTTGATGCCCTTAACTGGGGATAGCGAACCCTTGGCATCCTGCCTGACTGCCTTCTTGGCTGGAATCTTGAGCTTATAATCCTCGCGAGAGGTGCCGTCGATCCATGGAATGGTGAAATAGAAATGATGCCCGGCGGACCAAGGAATCGATATTTTTCCTTGGTTGGTCAGTCTAAGTTCCACGCTCATCTCGCGGGCGTGGAAACGGTAGACGACTTCGAAGTCGTATTCGAAAGGGTATGCTTCCTTGGCGATTGAGTCGGGGAGGAGGCTCGCTGCGAAACCGGTTTGGTCGATCCGGGTGATCTCAAATTTGCCTTGGCGAGCGAAGCCGTGCATGGGCATCGGCAGTGTTTCGCCGGATGGGGCGACCCATTTCTGGATCTCTCCTTTAGAAAAAGTACGGGCAGAAAAGGGGAACAGGATGGGGTTGCCACCTCTCGCTTTGACCAGCTTGTCGATAGAGTCTATGTCGGGCCAATGGATGATGTCGCGGAAAGTGCCGTCTGCGTAGCTCAAGTTCCAATTCATCAGACGAGCTCCGCGTGTGGGCGCGGCTAGGTAGGTCGAGGCCCCGACTTCCCAGCGGTAGATGGTTTCTCCAAGATACTCTATTTCCTCCATGTCAGTGCGTAGGGGATAAAAATGCGTTTTTGGTCAATTTGGAAACGAAAAGTTCAACAAAGCTTTGTTCTCTGAAGCTTTCCGTAAGAAGTCGGCTCTTCGCAATGGCTGGACCTTGCTATTCGTATCTTGTTGGAACAAGTTAAGTTAACCCATGAGAATTCGTTTCTTTCCCCTGCTTTGTTACGTTTTTTCCCTGATCTCTGGCCTAGATGGCCAGACTTTGCAAAACTCGGAACCTGCTTCCCTCTCTGATGTTTCTTCAGCTGGGAATGACGCCACTTTCTATGTCATTCCTGTGCAGGATCAGATCGGCCAGCCAACCTTGTTCGCTATACGAGGCGGGGTGAAAACCGCGATCGCCGAAGGCTATGGAACTGTAATTTTGGATATGAAAACTCCGGGAGGACGCTTGGATGCGACTCTGGAAATTATGGAGGTACTGGATCGCTTTCCCGGTAAGACGGTTACTTTCGTTAATGACGAAGCGATTTCAGCAGGAGCAATCATCGCGTCAGTCACGGATGAAATTTATTTTACGGACAAAGCTGTGATCGGCAGTGCGGAGCCTGTTACCGGGCAAGGGGAAGATATCAATGAGTCGATGAAGCGGAAATTGATGTCTTACTTGAATGCTAAGATGGAGGCGTACACTGAGGAGTATCCATATCGTAGCGACGTGATTCGGGCTATGATGGATCCGGACTTCGAGTTTAAAATCGGAGATGCGGTGATCTCTCCTGAAGGAGAGTTGCTCAACTTGACTGCCAAACGAGCCCACGAGACTTTCGGAGACCCTCCGGTGGCTTTGCTGGGCTCAGGTATCGTGGCGGATTTGGATGAGTTGGTAAGTATTCTGTCTTCGAATACCGATCCAACAGTCACGAAATTCGAGGCAACTTGGTCTCTGAATCTAGCACAGTTTATTGTCTCGTTGGCTCCTTTCCTCTTAGCCGTAGCGGTGATAAGCGTGTATGTGGAATTTCAATCACCTGGATTTGGGATTTTCGGAATAGTTGGGGTCGTTTTCTTTTTGATAGCCATTTTCGGGCACAACGTCGCTGGTCTCTCGGGACACGAACCGCTGCTGCTCTTCGTGATCGGTATTGCTCTGTTGGTATTGGAAATCGTGGTTGCCCCTGGCGTTCTCATATTTGCTATTCCCGGATTCGTTTTTTTGATGGTAAGCCTCGTATGGTCCATGGCGGATGTTTGGCCGGCGGAGACACCGGACTTCACTTGGAGTTGGGAGATGTTTGAACGACCGATCCAAAACCTTCTAGGCGGCACCCTTATGGGTATTGTTCTTATCTTGGTTCTCGCCCGCTTTTTGCCGAAAACGTTTATCTGGGATCGATTGGTGTTGAAGGAATCTCTTGCTGTGGAGAGCGACGAGCCAGTCGCCCAGGAAGCTGTGGGAATCGTAGGGGAGATGGCGATAGCGACCACCGATCTCGTTCCGTCCGGCCAAATCGAAGTTCACGGAAAACGCTACGAAGCGAAACTCGAGTTTGGCACAGCCAGAAAAGGGGTTCCTCTTCGAGTCGTGTCGAAAAGAGATTTTGGATACATTGTAGAGGAGGTTCAATCATGAGCCTATTAGTTGGACTGATCATACTCGGCCTAGGGCTCGTCATGTTGGAGATCTTTATCCCCGGCGGGATTGTTGGGATTTTCGGAGGCTTGAGTTTAATCGCTGCGGTGGGCTTTGCTTACGATGGCTACGGAGCAGAGGGAGCCATTATCGTTTTTCTAATTGGCCTAGCAGGTTTGGTCGCTTGTCTTTGGTTTGAATTCAAGGTGCTCCCCAAGACGCCGGCAGGTAAGAAATTTTTTCTGCAAGACAAGGTGGATGGGATCAGCCAGAATGCGGTCGGCGATGAGTCGATGATTGGTAAGGAATGCAGCACCGCGACTGCCATGGCTCCCAGTGGTTATATCCTTTGTGAGGGAAAAAAGATGGAAGCGGTTTCTTGCAGCGGGTTCATCGAGAAGGGGGCAGCCGTGAAAATAGAATCTTTTGATCAATTTAAAGTAACAGTATCCAAAATATAATTATGAATAGCACAATGATCACAATCGCCTTGGTAGTGGCGGGTATTATCGGACTAGTAGTTTTTCTTTATCTGCTATCTTTCTTCCAGACATGGTTGAAGGCGATCTTGTCCGATGCCGCGG
This sequence comes from Pelagicoccus albus, assembly GCF_014230145.1. Taxonomy (NCBI): domain Bacteria; kingdom Pseudomonadati; phylum Verrucomicrobiota; class Opitutia; order Puniceicoccales; family Pelagicoccaceae; genus Pelagicoccus; species Pelagicoccus albus. The sequence continues at coordinate 46,736 of NZ_JACHVC010000012.1, read as the reverse complement.
TGGGATTTGCGAAGTTGGTGGCTATGCGGCTTCGTGGAGTTCCTTACAGTACGGTAGTGGATGCGAAAATTACAGCCGTAAAGGCAGGCATCAATCTTTCGGAAGGAGAGCTGGAAGCTCACTATTTGGCAGGGGGTAATCTGATCCCTACTGTGCAAGCTATCATCGCGGCCAAGAAAGCGGGTATCAGCCTCGAGTGGGTGCGCGCTTGCGCGATAGACCTTGCGACCAAGGGTTCCGGAAAGTCTGTTGTGGAAGCCGTGCGAACCTCGGTAGACCCGAAGGTGATCGATTGTCCAAGCCAGGATGGTCCGAAAAAGACAATCGATGGCGTCGCCAAAGATGGGATACAAGTTAAGGCTAAGGCGAGAGTGACGGTTAGGACGAACCTCGACCGTTTCGTGGGCGGCGCCAAGGAAGAGACTATCATCGCTCGTGTGGGTGAAGGTATCGTAACCACTATTGGTTCTGCAGACACCTACAAGAAGGTCCTCGAGAGCCCCGACAGCATTTCCAAGGTTGTGCTCGAGCGAGGGCTAGATGTGGGAACTGCCTTTGAAATTCTTTCTATCGATATCGCCGATGTCGATGTGGGTCAAAACGTAGGAGCTCTTCTGCAGGAGGCCCAAGCGGAGGCGAATAAGAATATGGCTCAAGCAGAGGCGGAAATTCGCCGTGCCGCTGCGGTTGCTCTTGAGCAGGAAATGCAGGCGAAGGTGCAAGAGATGCGTGCCAAGGTGGTTGAAGCCGAAGCGCAAGTACCGCTCGCCATGGCTGAAGCCTTCCGTAGTGGAAATCTGGGTATAATGGATTACTACAAGATGAAAAACGTAGAGTCCGATACTCGTATGCGAGACTCTATCTCCGGTAAGGGCGAAAGCGAAAAGGACGCTAAGTAGCCCGTCATGGATTGGTTGCTAGAAAACTTGGGGAAGCTGGCTCCTGTAGTCATCTTCATCATATACATAATCAATGCTCTAAAGACGCCTAGTCAGTCGGGCGAGGATGAGCCAGATCCTGAGGCTCAGGAGAGAGCTCGTAAGATCCAAGAGGAGATTCGCCGTAAAATACTCGAGAGGCAGGGAAAGGTGAGCTCTATTCCGGAGCCTGACGCTGGACCTACAGTCATCGAGTTTGACCCGGAACCTGAAAGCTATCGAGAGATTCCCTCTCGTATTCCTGAACCTGTTCCTGTTCCAGTTCCAGTGGAGCAGAGTGAACCTATCGATTTCAAGACTCTAGACCCTTATGCAAAGCGAAGGGAGGAGATTGAGCGTAAGATGGAACAGGCGAAGCGGATGGAACGCGTGGCTCGCGAAAAGGTCTCTCGGATTCGCGATAATCATTATGCTGACAAAAAGTCGCTCGCTTCAACTTCCGTGATCAGGGAGAAGCTCAACCGAGAGCTGAAGGATCAGACGTCGCTCAAGACCGCATTCGTTCTGCGTGAGGTGTTGGATAAACCGCTAGGAATGCGTTGAGCGAAAGCTCACGTTTTTTTAATTGGATACAAAAAAGCCGCAGCTGAAACGCTGCGGCTTTGTCGTATTTGAAAGTGTCTGTCTTAAGGCTTACGCCTTGTCGACTTGGTGCATGTAGACGTCTTGCTGTGGGAATGGAATGGTGACGCCTTCCTTGTCCAAGCGTTGCTTGATGGTCTTCTGGAAGTCGAAGAATACGCCCCAGTAGTCTGAGCCCTTGGTCCATGGACGAACGTTGAAGTTGACGCTGCTGTCTGCGAGTTCTGCAACGACCACTTGAGGAGCTGGGTCTTGGAGGACGCGGCTGTCGGCATTCAGCACATCGAGGATAATGCTTTGAACCTTGTCCAAATCGTCCGAGTAGCTGACACCGACCGTCATGTCGACACGACGGGTTTCGTGGGCAGTGATGTTAGTGATGCAGCCAGACATGATCGCCGAGTTTGGCATAATGATCTTCTTGTTGTCTGGGCTAGTCATGATGGTGACGAGTACGCCGATTTCCTTAACGCAACCAGTCTGACCACCAGCATTGATTACGTCTCCGATGCGGAATGGGCGGAACATGATGATGAGCACGCCAGCAGCGAAGTTTGAGAGGGAGCCCTGCAGGGCCATGCCCACTGCCAAGCCAGCAGCACCGAGTATGGCGACGAGTGAAGTAGTTTGGAATCCAACCTGTTGAACCGCGGCCAAGATAACGGCGATCATCAAAACGTAGTAGATGATGTTGACGCCGAAAGAGACCAGAGCCGGATCGACTTCCTTCTTCTCCATGGCTTTTTTAACGCCGTTGCGGATTTTGCCTGCGATCCACTTTCCGATTACGAAAATGAGAATCGCAGCCACTACCTTAAGCGCGTTTTCCGCAGCCCAAGCCAAGATCCCGTCGAGACGTTCTTCGGTGAAGAAACTCATAATCCCGTCGGGTTCGTTTGCTGAACTTACAGCGTCAGCGGCTGATTGGATGTCTTCTTGTGCCATGTTGTATGGAGGTCAGATTTAGAGGTCGGATGTTTGGTCAGAGTTTTCCGAAATTAAAAAAACGGTTAAACTCCCTATCCTTTGGTGGAGTAGTACTTAAATGCCGTATGTCAATTTAATCAGAAACTGGGGTTAATTGACTAGGATAGCTTAGGCGTTAATACCAGTGGGAACACGCCAAGGTTTTCCTGCTCTACGGCCGAAAAACAACGGGCCGGCAAACGGCCTTGCCGATCAATTAGAAGCCTTCCGCCGCCAATCCCCGAGGGAAGTCGGCGTCTAGTTCGTCTTCGATCTCGTTAGCGTTTTCCTCCTGCTTCATTGGGTATTCAGCCAAGAATTCGGAGAAGTGGATGAGCTCGAATCGGCCATCCTGGTGTTCGACGATCGCAGACAACGATTCGACCCAATCGCCCGAGTTGAGGTAGTGCATCCCTTCGCAGTGTTTGTCTGCGGGAGTGTGGATATGGCCACAGATTACACCTACGCAATCTCTCGAGGCGGCCAATTTAGCCAATTTTTCCTCGAAATCGGAAATGAAGCTGACGGCTTTTTTTACTTTCGCTTTGATCGCTTTGGAGAGGGAGTAGTACTCCTTGCCCCTCCAGGATCGGTACTTGTTGTACCAGCGATTTAGGCTCATTAGCATTTTGTAGCCCCAATCGCCGAGATGAGCGAGGAAGGTGAAATTCTTGGTAATGGTGTCGAACACGTCTCCGTGCAGCACCAAATAGCGGCCGTTTGCGTTTTCGTGAATGTAGTCTTCGACGATTTTCACCGTTGAAAACTCCATCGGAAGGAAACGGCTTAGGATATCGTCGTGATTACCACGCAGGTAGATGACCTCTTGCTGCTGCTTTTCGACGCGTTTCAGAATGTAGCGAACGAACTTCGTGTCCATTTTGCTCCATTTGCTTCCGCGCCCGAGCTGCCAGCCATCGATGATGTCGCCGTTTAGGACCAGCCGGTCGCAGCGAGTGTTTTTCAGGAAGTGCAAACATTCCTTCGCCTTGCAATTCAGAGTGCCGAGGTGGACATCTGATATGAAGATCGTCTTGTATCTGAGCGGAGGCTTCTTCATGAGTTGCGAGCTAACCAAGGAGGCGTGGTATGTTTTCTTGCTCTTCGTAATGACGCTCGAATGAGCAGGCGCGAGTCAATTGTATTCGCTCGCAGGAGATGTAACTCGCCTGTAACTCCATGGTTACGGAAGGGTAACAGATGTCAGGGAACAAGAGTAACAAAGGGCGAAAGAAGGACTCGCTGAGTACGATTTATTGCCTGACTGGCTGTACCGCGGTTGGCAAGACGGAGTATGCCCTCAGCTGGGCGGAAGCCTTCGGTGCGGAAATCGTCAATTGCGATTCGCTGCTCTTCTACCGAGGTATGGATATCGGCACCGCCAAGCCTGATTCCTCTGAGCGTACGAGAGTTCCGCATCACTTGATTGATATCCTAGAGCCTTGCGAACAAATGGATGTGGGCCGCTACCTAGATCTCGCGAAAGAGGTGATCAGAGAGATCCAGGGGAGGGGAAAAAGGGTCCTTGTGGTCGGCGGTAGCGGATTTTATCTGAAAGCCTTTTTTGATCCGGTCGTGGACGCGGTGGACGTTTCGAACGATACGAAAGAGATGGTATCTAGTTTTATGGAGCGAGGCCTTTCTGCCGCGGTGGAAGAACTCCGCGACCGCAACCCCTTGGGCATAGATGGCTTAGACATTGAAAACCCTCGGCGCGTGCAAAAGGCATTGGAGCGATGTCTTGAGTCCGGGAAGACTTTGCAGCAGCTCAAGCGAGAGTTTGCAGGCCAGTCGAATTCGCTGACCGAGGCGGACAAGCAACTTTGCATTTTGACGCGGGAAACGGAGGAATTGAATGAGCGAATCGCCAGCAGGGTGGGGATTATGCTCGATATGGGACTCGTCGAGGAAGTTGAGCGTTTGCTGGAGCGTGGAATCGAAGAGAATCCGAGTGCCTGCAGGTCAATCGGCTACCGAGAGACGATCGCGTATCTCAAGGGCGAATACGATCAGGCTCAGCTCGTCGAGCGGATAACGGTAAACACCCGTCGGCTCGCCAAGAAGCAGAGGACGTGGTTTCGGGGGCAAGTGGCTGATAGGGGACGATTTCTCGATTTGAGCGCGGACAGTTCTGTGTCGCCTGCTGAAATCTTTTCCGGACTCGGACCCGGAAAATAGCCTCGCCTCGAGTCTGTCGAAGCTACAATGCTGGCCCGAATATGAGCGAATTACTTGAAAGAGACGAAGACGAGATCGTGGATCTCGACACCTGTTCGCAGAAGAAATCCATTGCTCTGGCTGCCGCCATTACCGCGGTGCTCGGATTTGTAGGCTACAGTTACCTCTTCCTGTGTATTCATTTCGTGATAGGTGGCTTGGCGGCGGCGGGCCACTTCGCGAAACGTTTTGGCATCACTATCTCGATTTTCACTGGAGTGAAAATGGGAGCCATTTCCTCCTTCCTGGGAATGTTGATTACTTTCGTCGCGTTTCCGCTTTGGGCCCTGCCTTCCATCACGGACGAAGAGTGGGCAAAGCTTCGTGAGGAATTTATTAGGCAGGCTTACGAGTCGGGCCAACCCGAAGCTGCTGAGGTAGGGGAGCGAATTTTCGTCTCCGACAATGCCACTATGTTTCTAGTGGGCATATTCATAGCGGGAACGGTCTTGTCGCTCGTTTTAGGCTCTTTAGGCGGAATGCTAGGAGCTACATTCTTCAAAAAGGGACCTGAAGCCAAGTAGGCAAAAAGATAGTCATGTACGAGATAACCATTTTTGTTAGCCAAGAGGAATTCGCGGTCTTGGAAGATGCCGTTTTCGAGGTAGAAGACGCCACCCGTTGGAACCTTTTCGAGGATTTCGAAGCCAAGGGGTATCGTGTGCAGGGCATCTACGATACGGAAGAAGAGGCTAAAGCGGCTTGGGACGAATTATCCTCGATCGCTCAAGTGTCTGGCGAGGCCAAGATTCGTGAAATCAAGGATTCCGACTGGAAGGATAGCTATAAGGAACACTTTAAGCCTTGGGCCATAGGTCCGCTGCATTGGGTTCCGGTGTGGTTAAAAGGTGAATACGAGCTGCCTGATGGTCATGAGGCTGTTTGGCTTGATCCCGGAATGGCATTTGGCACGGGGAATCATGGTACGACTCGCCTTTGCGTAGAACGATTGATTGAGGCTCGTGAACGTCTAGGGGCTGACTCCATCGGGGAACTCAAGGTTGTAGACGCGGGGTGTGGATCTGGTATTTTGGCTATTTCTGCGAAGCGTCTTGGTTTCGGAGATGTCGCCGGTTTTGATAACGACCCAGACGCAGTGCGCATCGCTGTCGAAAACGGAGAGCTAAACGGGACTCCGGAAGTCCCATTCAAGGTTGATGATCTTACCACTGGCTTCTCGGAGCAGCCTTACGATATCGTGATGGCGAATATTTTGGCAGTGGTGCTGATCGAGTATTGCGAGCAGATCGCTCCGGTTGTCGCAGAGGGTGGCACTTTGATACTTAGCGGCATCCTAACCCATGAAGCGGAAAAGGTTGCCAGTTCCTTCAAGCCGCTTCGCGATTGGAAGGATGTGCAGATCCATGAGCTTGGAGAATGGTCGAGCGTTACTCTAATCGCCTAGCGCGAATCCTAATTAATTGATTAGTGCGGTATCAGGATGTCGAATACGCATCCTGGCGAAGCTCTGAAGACGCGAAGTTTCCCCTTGTGCTCCTCCATCAATTTGCTGGCGATCGATAGGCCTAAGCCCAAACCCTTGCCGGGTTCTTTGGTCGTGTAAAAGGGGTCGAAGATTCGTTCCTCCTGCCCTTCTTTCAGTCCGGGGCCATTGTCCTCTACGCGGATCATATACCAATCTTGGTCTTCCTCCCGAATCGTTCGGGCGTCGATTTTGATGATTTTCTCCTGAGAGGTTTCCATACCCTCCAGGACAGCGATCGCGTTGCTTAGCAAGTTAGTGAAGACTTGGTTTATTTTGCCCGGATTGGCACAGAGCTTTTTTTCCGGTTTCTGGATGTTCGAGCTGAGGTTCATCCCTCGCTTTGTGCGATGAGAAAAAAGTTTTAGTGTGGCTGTTATATTCAGACTCGGATCATATTCCTTGAGGCCAACCTCGTCCACTCGGGCGTAAGTCTGGAGGCTTTTGACTATGTCCGCGATGCGTTTCGACCCGTCGAGGAAGCCCTCGCTGAGATGCTTCCAGTCAATCTGTTCTTTAGGGCCGAAGGAACGACTTCCCTGGCTCATTTGCTCAAGTCGTTTGGCCATCACATTAGCATTAGCTTGGATGAAGGCGATTGGGTTGTTGATCTCGTGCGCTATACCTGCAGTGAGCACCCCGAGGGATGCCATTTTTTCGGCATGAACCAGTTGGGCTTGTGTGGATTTTAGCTCCGCCATGGCCCTTTCTAAATTGGAGTTCTTGTCGCTGAGCTCCTTTTGATATCGTTGCAGTTTTAGATGCGTCTGAATTCGAGAGATTACTTCGCCCGCTTGGAATGGTTTGGTTATGTAGTCGACGGCACCATGACGAAAGCCCTCTAGAATGCCGGCGTTATCTTTTTGGGCACTTATGAAGATGACTGGAATGCGTGAGGTACTTTCGTTTGCTTTGATTCGCTTGCAGAATTCGAAGCCGTCGATTTCCGGCATGTTGACGTCCAGCAAGATTAGGTCTGGCGGGAGATCGAAGGCGGATTTGAGAGCATTTATTGGCTGGGAGAAAGGGCGAAGCTGATAGTCGTGATCAGAAAGTATTTCGCAGAGCAGCCTCAGGTTTTGCTGCACGTCATCGACGATCATTATACTCTCGGATCTCGGATCCATAGTTTCCTTTAGCGTGAAGCGTTTAAAACCTGAGTAAGCTCACCGAGCTTCAAGGGCTTTTGCAGGAACGCGGCGACTCCGAGTAATTGCAAATTAGGTCCGGGAGATGGAGGACTATTGCCCACGAAGACTACAATTGGCCTTTGATCTAACCTGATAGCCTCTACCTCTGAGAGAATCGCTTCGTTGTCTCTGCCGGAAGGGGAAACATCGATGATGATCAGATCAAACTCTTGTCGCCGCAAAGCGTCGACAGCGTCTTGGTGGTTGCGGCCAACTTTGGAGGATCCTCCCAAGCGTTTAATGGTCGCTTTTATGTATGCCAGATGGTGCGGATCTCTTTCGATGATTAGGCAGCTTTTCCCCACCAGTGGCGAATCGGTTTCGGCCCTCTGATGAGCTGGAAAAGAGAATTGAGCCTCCCGAGGAATTGGAAGTGAGAAACTAAAGGAGCTACCTTTACCCGGTTCACTCTCGACGGATAGTTTTCCGTGCACGCTTTCGGAGATTTGCTTGCAGATAGCCAAGCCCAAGCCGAGACCGTAGTAGTTTCGGGACAAGGATTGATCCACTTGCGCAAACGCCTCGAAAATTGCGTCGGTATCCTTTTTATCGATACCGATTCCTGTGTCCTTTACCGAAAGCTTTAGCTCTGTATCGCCGTCGGAAGTGGGTGCGAGATTTGCGGAAATCTCTATCGAGCCTTTGTCCGTGAATTTACATGCGTTGGCCACGAGGTTTTGAACAATTTGGCGTAGAGCGTCGGCATGGCTCATCACCACAAGTTCGTCATTCGTGATCTCGCCGTCCAGCATCACCTTTCCTTTGATCTCCACTTCCTGGCCTTCCTCGAGAGTGGTTCGGGCTAGCGTCACACTGTCATGAATGAGTATGGAAAGATCAATTGGGGCGCAGACTTCATGATTTCTAAGAGATCCGTGCTGCACGAATTCCATGATGCTGTTGATCATAGCCAAGAGATCTTTTCCGCTGCGATTGATCAGCTCAATGTGGGAGCGAGTCTCGGAATCTTCCACGACTCGGGAGACCATGTCGGACAGCCCGATAATCGGGTTTAGCGGCGTACGGAGCTCATGGCTCATCACTGAAAGGAAGTTGGATTTTGCTTCGCTTGTCCGCTGCAGTGACTGAACGAGACCTTCCCGATCGCGCAGCTGTTCTTCTAGCTGATCGCTTTTACGCTCCAGTTCGACAAGGGCTCTCTTGAGGCTCGCGATTAGCTTCTGGTTTTCCGACGTCAGGTTCGAGGCTTCGATGGCATTACGAAAAGCCAATTTCAGCTCTTCTTCTTTCCAAGGCTTTTTGAAATAGTAATAGATGTGGCACTCGTTGATGGCATCCAGAATGGCTTCTATATCGCTGTATCCAGTGAGTATGGTACGTACCGTCCCCGGAAAGTCCTTGCGAATACGATTCAGGAAATCGGTCCCGTTCTCTACTGGCATTCGCTGGTCGGTTACCACTAGCTGTATATCGTTCTCCTTTAGGATCTGATAGCCTTCAGAGGTGTTCGCAGCGGTGAATACTTGGAATTCGTCCTCGAAGCTAAGCCTGAACGAGTTGAGACTATGGGGTTCGTCATCGATGTATAGAATCGAATGCATTCTAAGGGAACTAATTAAGAGTTGGGTGTTGGAGTTCCGCGTCCTCGGCGATTTTAGCGATCCGCTCGTAATCAAAGTTGCGAGCGATGGCGAAAAGTTCCGCGGAGGCTGAGGGCTGATCGTTTTGAAGCTCTTTTATGATGGAGTCGATCTTTTCGAGATAGCCGCCATGGCAGGCGGCGATGAGTTCTTCCTTTTGACGTTTAGTTAACGTGAGCTCGAAACTCTTGGTGTTTACGGAGGAGTGCTTTTCGAAGGATGGCTCGGTTATCGTTTGCGTGGTGGGAAGGTCCAGCAGCGCGGCGATTGTTTTGAGTAGGCTGTTTTCGTCAAACGGCTTGGTCATGAACTTGTCAGCCCCTAGATTTAGAATTCGGTCTCGTTGCTGATCGAAGGCGCTGGCAGTAAGAGCGAGGATCTTGGGTTGGGTGAATATCGTGTCTTTGCGGATCTTTTCCACGACTTGATATCCGTCCATGATCGGCATACGGATATCGAGAATGATCAAGTCCGGCGAATACAGCTTCCATTGGGCAATGGCGGAGTTCCCATCGGATGCCAGTCTGATTTCGAAACCATACTCGCCCAAGAATCTTTCCAAGTATTGGAGGTTTGAAACCTTGTCGTCGACGATGAGCAGTCTCTTGGCTGCGGCAGATTGGTAAGGGATCTCGATGGTGACAGAATCGCTATCGTCGGGTGAAGCTTCAATCGCCTCGTATGGGATGTTGACCGTGAAGGTTGAGCCCACGTCCAGTATCGAGCTTGCGACTATGTCTCCCCCCATCAAACGGCTGAATTCTCGACTGATGGCGAGACCTAGACCCGTGCCGCTGCTTTGCTTTTGCCCAGCCTTGCCCTGTTGGAAAGCCACAAAGAGCTTCGAAAGCTCGTCGGGAGCTATTCCGCAGCCTTCGTCTGCTACTTCGATGAACAACTGCCCGTCGTCTACCCAAGATTTGAAGGATATCGTGCCGGAGTCGGTGAATTTAACCGCGTTCACCAAAAGGTTGAAGATGATTTGGCGGAGCTTTGTACTGTCTCCCAATATGCGAGACGGCAAATTCTCCGCTAGGGATGATTCGAAGTGGACGCCCTTTTCTTCGCAGCGAGCCTGAAAAATGCCAGCTGCCTCATTCAATAGATGGGGCAGATTAACCTGCGACTGAAGGAGGGATAGGTGGCGGGATTCGATTTTCGACATGTCTAGGATCGAATCCAGCAGGCTAAGCAAATGTTCGCTGCTCGTATTGATAAGTTGGACGTATTCCATTTGGCGCCCATCGAGAGTCTTGTCGCGCTTCAGCAGCCGAGAGAATCCCAGAATCGCGTTCATAGGAGTCCGGATTTCGTGGGACATGTTGGCGAGGAACTCGCTCTTGGCCTTGCTTGCCTTGCGAGCGATCTCCTGTTGCTCGCGTTGGCTTTCCAAGGCCTTTTGAAGGTCGGTCACGTCCATTTGGACCCCGATGTACCGCTTGACCGAACCGTCCTTGTAGAAATGGGTCGGCACTCCGCGCATCATTATCCAGGCCCAGGTACCATCGCATCGCTGCATGCGCATCTTGTGCTCGTATTCTTTGCCTTCTCGGGTGCAACGTACCTGTCGGTAGTAGGATCGCCGCAAGTCCGAGGGATGAGTCAGGTTTACGACTGTCTGCTCGTTATGCTCCAAATCGCCCGGCTGGTATCCGAGCACCTCGAAGAACTCCGGACTGTAGGTGACGCGTTCTTCGCGCGGAAACCATTCGAACTGACCGCCCGCACCGGCCTTTTTTGCCAGCAGAAGCCTTTCGGTTGATTGAACGAGGACTCGCCTTAGCCGCAGGGTGCTGAGCCTCCACAGAAGCGCTAATAGAAGGCAGATTGCGACAGCGGAGATCGGTTTCCACCAGGCCGTGAAGTCGACCACTTCTTGGACTTTGGCAGTTACCCAATTGTCGTAGATCGCTGAGGCTTCCGCTTCGCTGATCGAGGCGATCGCCTTGTTTACTATCTCAAGGAGCTGGGATGCTTCCGCGAAATCCGAACTGATTAGGCTAAGATTTAACGACTCAGCCAGAGTGTCCACGATTTGCAGTTCGGAGGCGTAGCTTGCCTGCAAAAGACGGGTGCAGGTGGCGTAGTCGCCGATGTGGGCAGCGACTCTTCCGTGGGTAAGGTCTTCCAGGCCTGACCTGTCGGAATCTACCGAAATGAAAGTGATCTGCGGGTACTGGTCTGAGAATTTGGCGAAGTAGGGATTGTTTTCGGCAATGCTCACCTCTTCTCCTCCAAAGGCGGACAGGTTGAAACGAGTCGCCTCCGAATCGCTGGTCACCAAGACCAGAGGAATGCTCAAGTAGCCAATGGAACTCTTGTCCTCCTCTCGGGTACCGGCTCGCAACATGGCTCGTCCGTCGGCAAGCGAGTCCAACATGTCGTCGCGATCCTTGATGATGATACGGTCGAACACGAAGCCGGTTCGGTCCTCTATTAGGTCCAGTACATCGTGAAGAATCCCCTTGTGCGTGCCGTCACTGGCAATTGAGGAAATGGGCGGAGCATCCGAATCAGATGCGACGGTCACGTTTTTCAGCCCCTCTATGAATTCTTGCTCGGACTTAGTCAGCCGCAGCATAGGGGCGGCATTTGATCGGCTTGTTTCGATGTCTCCCAGCCAGGTCGCTTGCAGCCTTATTTTGGCGTAGGGATCGATAGCATCTAGGCCGCGACTTATCTTTCGCGTTATCCCCGGTTGGTCTCGCAGTGACACGGGCCGGAGACTGCGCTCGATGAAGGGAGCTCCGGTTTTTACCAAGTTTAAGTCACGGATCCCGTTTTGAGAGTAGCTGACCAAAGCATCCTCTTCGAAGACTCCGATCACGCTGGGGTCCTTCCGCATCAAATCGAGGGCTTCGGGCAAGTCGCGACTGACGACCCACTCGATTTCAGGAAAGCGATCTTCTGCGAATTTCCTCAAATAGGAATCGGGCCCTGCCACCGCGACCTTTGCTCCTTGAGCCTCTGAAATGGCGCGGATCTTTGCGGAGCGCCTGAAATAAAAATGCACTCGGTTCAGAAAGATCTCTGGTCCGAAACTGTATCTTTCGGCTCTCTCTTTGCTGTAGTACAGGCCGAAAAGGGCGTCGATCTCACGGTTTGCCAGCTTTTGCTCGAGCGATTGCCAGTCGTCGTCGTCGAGCTCGATAGCCTCGTCCACCTGAGCATCCAGAAGCTCGATCAAGTCGACCAGATATCCTTGCGGCTTGCCCGTAGAGCTGTCGCTTAGCGGTGCGTAGCTCTCTGCTACCCCGATCCGAATCAGATTCTCCTCGGCGCTAAGCTTGAAACAGCAGATCGCCAGCAAGGCGAAAATCGCCGCGCTCAAGAGGCGTGGGTTGTGACTTGGTTCAAGCACTCGATCCGGGATGGGTTCCGCGAAAGCGACCTGGATATGGCCTTCGCTGGTTGATTGGTTGAATGGCAAAATTGCTTAGATAAAGCAACTTAGAAAATTCATGCCGGCTTCTAGGGCGAATTAGTTTTCCCGATTACTGGGGTGCTAGAAGTCGAATTTTAGGGCTTTGACTGATGTCGGGTACTAGCGATGAATGCGGCCTGTTTTCAGCCACTGTGGACCAGAATAGTCGCTCGGATCTCCGCTTTGGTCTGAGATCCAGTAATAGTCGCGATCAAACATCGCTTCGGGTACGTACCCTTGGGCGAGTGAAGCTAGCGGATAATTGCTCCAGAGTCGGCGTTTTTTCTTACTCGTAGATTCCAGTAGAAAGGTCCCTTTGGGGCGAATGACAACGACCCAGGCATGCCCTTGGCCCTTGTGGGTACCGACCACTACTCTGGCGTCTTCACCCATGCCGATAAGCCAGTCGGCCAAGGCGATTGAGTGGTCCTCGCAATCGCCACGGCCGATGCGATAGCTCTCATAGGAGCTTAGCCATATTTCCTGGAATCCGGCGAATTGCTCTTTGTCGAGCTGATACTTGAGCCGCATGCTAAGTACCTGGTGTGGCATCCAGAATTCTTTAACTTCGAAGGGATGGTAGTCTACTAGGAAGCTGTTCAGGAAATGGTGTTTGTGATCCAAGCCCAGTTTGGAAGCCATAAATTTCTGATTCAGCGAATCCAAAAAGATAAAGCCTTTGTCTTGCTTCGGATCCTTGTTCGACAGATTCAGCTGCCCGGTGACTTCCAGCTCACTCAAGCGGTATCCTCCGTTCAGTGAACTGGCGACGGCATTGCTCGGTAGGGCGTAGATCTTGTCGGAGTCGGTGGGGCTACTGGGGGAAAGGCTCTCTTCTATTTTGAGTGAAAGCTCGTGGTCTGTATTTGGATATTGGTTACTTGAAATGCCCTGCGAAGAAAGGTAAGCCTTCAGCAGGGTAGCGACCACGAAGCATGAAACTCCGATTGCGATTGGAATTAGCTTGAAGTGTTGCCGCTTCACTAGGCTCTCAAGCCGAAGGAGATGATGATCGCGACGAAGAGCAGCAGGCTCGCCGCGAATATTGCGACCGAGATGTTGTTCTTTTTCAGTTCCTCCTCCATGTCTATTTTCTTGAGCAGAAATCGATCGATTAGCTTGATCGCATAGACTCCACAGAAGAGTGAAACGACTGTGTAGGTGATGCTTAAGAGAAGGTTCGCGAGAGAGGCGACGAAGAAGTGGAAATCCATGGAATCTAGTATTCCGCTCCGTAGCCTCGATGGAAAGACCGAAATCGACATCGTCTTGGGGCTTGATTCCATGGGGGAGTGAGGGATTAATGGATACATGAGCGGTTTGCTGAGTGGTCGTGAAATCTTGGTCGTTGAAGATGAGGTCCTGCTAAGAAAGCGCTTGGCCGCCTTTCTTGATTCGCAGGGCGCTGCTTGTACCGCGGTCGGGACTTTGGAAGAGGGACGGAATGCTCTGCGGGATCTGGCTCTCGATTACGTATTGGCAGATGTGAACTTGCCGGATGGGCTGGGACTCGACCTGATCGAGGAAGCTCGAGAACAAGGCGAGATACCAATTGTGATCATGACCGCGGATGGTGGCGTTTCTGTTGCCGTAGAAGCTCTCAAGCGTGGAGCCAGCGATTATCTGGCCAAACCCTTCGATCCGCAGGAGCTACCTCTTGTCCTTGCTCGGGCTCAGAGTGGACGCAGGGAGACTCGGCTAAAACGCCATCGCAACAGTCCCACGCAGACGGAGAGCTCTGGCGAAGGGCCATTTTTTGGAAAATCCTTGGAGGCCTTTCGACAACAGCTTGATCGGGTTTTGGAGGCGGACCGACGTTTGACTGACAAGTTGCCTCCCGTCCTGATCGAAGGGGAAACAGGGACAGGCAAGACGACGGTCGCTCGCTGGCTTCACAGCCATGGTTCACGAAGCAACAAGGAATTGGTCGTGGTCAATTGCGCCACCTTGCCGGATCAAGTCGCCGAATCTGAGTTGTTTGGCCACGAGAAGGGAGCGTTTACCGATGCGAAGCAGGCGAGAATCGGCCTTTTTGAGGCTGCGGATGGAGGCACTTTGTTCTTGGATGAAATCGCGAGCCTAACACCGAGCCTACAGGCCAAAGTTCTAACCGCTATTGAAGATGGGAGCATTCGGCGATTGGGAAGCAGTAAGGAGATCGCGGTAAATGTTCGCTTGATCGCTGCCTCAAACAGATCCCTTAAAGAGCTTTCCGAAAAAGGCGAATTTCGGGAGGACCTCTACCATCGGCTCAACTTGCTGGCGTTCACGATCCCGCCATTGCGTGAGAGGCGTGAGGATCTGGAGCGTCTTGCCAGTCACTTACTGACGGGCTTGAGCCGCAAATATGGTTATCAGGACGCTCGTTTCTCGAAGGCGTGCATGAGCTGGATTTTAAGCTACGATTGGCCGGGGAATGTGCGGGAGCTTTTGCACGAAATCGAACGGGCGCTCGTGTTGGGCGATCCTAGCGATTTGAGCTTTGTGGGCCTCGACGCCAGTGCCAATCCGAGTGTGGCAGACGGTGGCGATGATTGGCTGCGTCCCGGATGGTCGTTTCCCGACAGCGGCTTTTCCCTAGACGATGCCATTGATCGATTGGTCGATAAGGCGATCGATCAATGCGAAGGAAACGTTTCGAAAGCGGCTCGCTTGTTGGGAGTGGCTCGAGACTACATTCGCTACCGGAAGTCCAAGAAGGGTGGTGAATAATCCCCAGGAGCTAGAAGCTCCCTCGGATTTGTCTGGTGAATAGTACCCGAATCGCCTGTTGCGTTTGTTTGTTTGAAAGAAGTAGAAAATACGCAAGATACTGACTTACAGTTGTTTGAGGATGTTTTGAATGGCTTGGCACATTCTCTGCAATACCAGTTTCGGTCGCCAAAACCGTAAACTATTAAATCCAAATACAATGAAAAAGTATAAGAGACATCTGGTAGCAGCAATTACGCTCGGCGCCGTGAGTTTGGTCATGCCGACATTCGGCCAAGGTAATTTTGGTTCCGACACCCAAGCGGGTCAGTATGGAATCGTGGATAGGTTGATCGATTCCTCCGACGAGTTGATCGAACGAGCATTTAAGGCATACCAAAATTTGCCGGAAGAGACGCAGCAAGATCTCTTGGCGTACCAGCAAGGACTAGCTGAACTGAGAACTACTTGGGAAAATGAATATCAGCCTGGCGAAGGCGCGACGCTCGATGAAATTATCGCAGCACGCGAAGCCTACGTATTGGAGATGACCGAAGAGATCCAGGCCAGCCGCGAGCTGAGAATGGAAATCGTGGCAAGTCTCCGCAGCGAGTTGAGAGACCGTTTCGAGGGCGAGGCCTGGACCGATGAAGCACGAGCTCAATACGAGGAATACAACCAAGTTAAACGCGAGCTTGCCGCAGCATGGGCAGCAGTCTTGGCGGATTTGGGAGGAGATGCGACTCGTGAAGATATCGCTGCTGCTCGGGAACAGTTCAAACTCGACTACGCAGACGTAATCGCCGAGCAGAAGGAATTGGCTAAGCAGCTGCGTCAAGCGGCCCGTCAATTCGCTCAAGAAAATCGCCCTTACGCAGATCGTGAAGTATTGCCGCCAGAATTGCAGGCCCTTCGCGATGAAATACAAGCCGAGCGGCAAGCCCTGCGCGAGCAGAGACGAGAAGCGTTTCAGGCCATGGCTGGCATGACTGCTGAAGAGCGCGAAGCAGCCCGTCTAGAGCTTTTGGAGGAAATGAAACAGACTCATAATGAAATCAAGGAACGCCGCCGTCAGATCATCGAAGGAATCGGCGACATGCAGGATGGCGACCGCCGTCCCGAGGATTAAGATGAGAATCGCGGCCAAAGCCTAGATTCTGTATGAACGGCGTGGACGGGTCGTCGAACCCGTCTGCGCTCTATGTATCAATCGTAAATTACTCCGATGACTTTCCCCTTCCTCAGACTTAGAAGCTTGATCACTTTCGTGAGCGGCTTTGCAGGCTGTGTATTCACCATTTGGGGGCAGAATACAAGTGACAGCGACGTTTTGCCCGAGGATGAATGGTTCGAAAGTTTACTTGGAGATCTGGACTCCACTGATCCTTGGGAGGATCCATCGCCGTGGGAAGCAGAGCTTACCGACATGGCCCCGGAAACGGTAGATGTAGCTCCCTTGGAGACCGATCTTCTCTCGCTCAGTTTGGATGCGAACCTGGAAGTATCCTTCGGATGGAAGGAAAATGTTCTTTTGAGCGCGGACGGTAGTGTAGATGCTGCGTCCGTGCGTACTGCTATCGATTTGTTTGCGCACAAGCCGTCCGCCATCAAAGATTGGGATCTCATGGCTTTGTTTTGGGGCGAAGCAAAACGGTACGAGGATGTCGAAAATTTAGAGGACGAATATCTAGCCATGGCCCGAGTCATGGCAGTCAGTAAAATCGGAGATCGTAGCGACCTAGAAGTCTTTGGGGCTGGGCTTGCCTCTCGACAAGCATTCGATCGATCGGATTTCGAGATTGATTACGAGGTCCAGCAAGTGTCGCTAGTATCGCCAGAAGTGGGATTGGTCTTTTCCAATAAATCGTCTTCAGGTTTGAGCACGTCACAGCTGGATTTTTCGCTGGGTGAATTCCGTTATGGGGAAAGCCTAGAGGACTACGAATATGCCAAACTTGGAGGGCAATGGAAAAGGAGGCTTGGCGAGGCCCACAAGCTTACTGCTCGGATTGAATTGGGAGGCGAAGACTACTCCGAGAAACTTTCGAGAGGTAGCGGTATCGATTATGGTGATACGATGGGCTTGGAGGTTGTGACTGCTCGAACAAGCCTCGAATTATATTCTTGGGGAGGAGATTCACCTCTAGCGATGAAGTCCAAGGTCTACTGGCAAGTGGAAGACGATGTGGATGGTGACTATTACGAACGCCAGAAACTTGATTTCAGGCAGAGCTTTGAGCTCCATCGGGCCAACTGGAAATTGGACTTCGCTTGGGGATACAATGAGGTTACCTATCCCAATCGGATGGTGGTGGATATTGATAGCAGCCGATCCGATTGGAGTGTCTATTTCCGGCCCAGATTCGAATTAGGTTTAGGGGAAAATTGGGTACTTTTCGCCGAGGCGGAAAAAGTCAAAAAGCGTTCCAACGACTTGATATTCGATTACGACACGCAGTCGATGTACGTCGGGTTTAGTGCAAAGGGATTTTGGCAGTAGGTTCGGGTGTCATGAAAGAAGAAATACAAGCCGAAACGAAGGTTTTGCTGCCGCCCGATAGGTCAGGGTTACTGGGTGTCTTTTCGCTATTGTTGGTGATGGTCTCTTTTGTGGGGGTTGTTGTCTGGGTTTCATTCTCTGTACGAGATGAAATCCGCTCCCAGTTTATGTCGCGAGATGCCTATGTGCTCTCTCTCATGGTGGAAAACGAGCTGCGAAAAGCCGAGAGTGAGTATCTTCTGTTTTCGTTCGAAACGCTTTCGGAGGATCAGGTTTGGGCGAGCTTGCTAGAGTCGGCCGGAGCGAACGGCGTTTTCGCAGCCCGATTGTATTCAGTCGAAGGCTCGATGCTCAAAAGCACAATTGAGACATTTGATGGCTACGAACATGGGAAGAGTTTAGCCCTCGAAGCATTCAGCAAAAACAAGTTTGTCACGGATTTATTGGAGGATGCGACGCTAGATGATTTTGGAGTTTTGAACTTCGGCGATAGCGAGACGTTTTCCGCTCTCGCGGTTTATTTGCCCCTTCGTTCAGGGATGGATAACACTCCGCTCGGTGTGGCGGCCTATCTCTTGGATGGAAGAACTTTAGAAGATGAATTTAAAACCCTGGATCGGAGACTGATCCGACAGGGGGCGACGGCATCTGGGGTAGGGTGCCTCGCCATTATTCTGATTTCGGGATTCGCTTGGTCCCGACTATTGGACAGCAAAAGGAAGCTCGCTGACAAATCGATTCATTTGCAAAAAGCGAATCAGGAGTTGGCCATGTTGGCGCGTACGTCGGCCTTGGGTTCTGTAACTGCACATCTGATACATGGATTGAAGAATCCG
Source organism: Pelagicoccus albus (assembly GCF_014230145.1). Classification (NCBI taxonomy): domain Bacteria; kingdom Pseudomonadati; phylum Verrucomicrobiota; class Opitutia; order Puniceicoccales; family Pelagicoccaceae; genus Pelagicoccus; species Pelagicoccus albus. The sequence goes on along the minus strand of NZ_JACHVC010000012.1, from coordinate 28,308 downwards.
CTCGCCGCTGTGAGGCAGGTGCTGCAAGCGAAGCGTCAAGGTGGAGTGGGATTGGATGAGGAAGATTGGGTGGATGCCGATGATGCCGCCAAGCGCATGCATCAGCTTGTGCAGGAGGTAGTCGAGATGCTGCAGGATGCGTCTTTATCAAGTGGATACGACCTAGAAGAGGAAGACCTAAAGCAGGAGTTGACTCGGAGATTCGGACCCATCGCTGAAACGATGCATATTGGCTTTGAAGTCGATTGTACGGGGCGCGGAGAACTTGAATCGCACCGGGCGAGTCTCGCATTGCTAATTGTATCCAATCTTGTGCAAAACGCTCTTGATGCTGTAGGCGACGGTGGCGACGTTCGAGTGTCTATCGCATTTGGCGAGGTTGATGCGGTCTTTCTCGTAAGAGACAACGGACCAGGCGTGCCTGAGGATAGACGTAAGAATCTTTTCCTGCCGATGGGCAGCGAGAAGTCGGGCGGTACAGGAATTGGATTGGCCATTAGTAAACAGTTGTCCGAACAGTTAAGCGCTCGCTTGAGCTATGCAGGAAGCGAGGGGCAAGGCGCGGTGTTTGAGCTCGTGGTCCCATTGAAAGGAAAGGAATAGACAGTGAAGCTATTAAATCTCTGGTCGCATCGCCAATTTTGGATCGGCGTTTCGTTGATTATCTCGCTTTCTGCGAAGGGTGCTCCTGGTGACATGATTTGGGAGTTTCAGACGGGTGGGGCGGTTTTTGCTTCGCCGAGCCTTTCCGAAACGGGGAACAGCTTTTGGGCCAGCAGGGATAAGAGCGTCTATGCTTTGAGTAAGGATGGGAATCTGTTGTGGTCCTATGAAACAGGAGACTGGGTCGAGTCGGTGCCTACTCTTTCGCATGACGAATCCGCGCTGTATTTTGGATCTTGGGACAACCACCTTTATGCCCTGAATGCGACTACGGGAAACCTACTCTGGAAATTTGAAACAGGGAATTTGATCGTATCTTCACCATCGCTCGATGCCTCTGGAAATCTGTATTTTGGTTCATCCGACGGTTTCTTTTATTCGTTGGATGCGAGTGGAAACTTGCGGTGGAGCTATCTGGTGGGAGACGAGATCGATTCCTCGGCGGCTATTGGAAGAGACGGCTCGATTTATTTTGGATGCTACGACGGCGCTCTCTACTCGCTTAGCTCCGATGGCGAATTGCGGTGGCGTTTTGAAACCGATGAACCGGAAGACTCGGAGGATTGGCGTATCAAATCTCCCGTTACGATTACATCTGATGGTTTGATTCTGTTTGGTGGAGGAAACGGAATTTTATATGCGTTGAATTCGAGTGGTAATTTGGAATGGAGCTTTGAATCGGACGAAAAAATCGATACGGGAGTCACAATTGGCGAGGATGGAGAGATCGTATTTGGATCCAGAAATGGTTCGCTTTATCAACTCGATGAAAACGGGATTTTGGAATGGGAGAGCTATGTGGGCGATATTTTCTATTCCACCCCTCTTGTCGCTTCGGCTGGTACGAGCATAGTGGGCAGCTACTTAGGAAACCAGGTCAGCGGCTTGACTGCATTGGATGCGGAAGGGGCTGTGCTTTGGGAGCATCTGGTTTTAAATTACATCGATAGCTCACCGCTTCTGGATTCCCATGGTCAGGTACTGTTTGGCGACTATGGCGGGACGGTCTATGCGATAGAGTCCGGTGTTCAATCGGTGGATACGGATTGGACTAGGTTTGGGGGAGGCCCGGCTAACATGAGTTTGCAGGCAGAAAATGCCGCATTGGAAGCTTGGTCCTGGGGGTTCTATCTGTGGTTGAGCGAAAGAGGCTTGGAACAGTACGCTACGCTGCCGTCGGTCGATCATGACCAGGATGGGCTCTCTTTAGGCCTCGAGTATATTTATGGATACGATACTGCGGAGGGCGATATCGGCCATATACCGTCCTTAACCTGGATGGCGGATGAGACTGGAGAATTCTGGCAATTGGACTTTTCGCGACTGAAGACCGATGAAGCACTTGTCATGGCATGGCAATTTAGCTCGAACTATGAAACTTGGACCGATCTTGAGCCAGCGGAGACTCTTATTTTGGACGAGGATATCTTGGAGCTGGGAAGCCACGAAGCGGTTCGCCTTTTGATTCCCGTTAAATCCGTGGGTGCTTTGCGTCTGAAAGTGACGAATTTCTAAATGGGTAGCTAGGGAAACGAGAGGGTTTTAAGTATTCCAAAGCTCCTTGACTGTTTTGCACTTTGAATCGGGCTGTAGTGCATCGTGCAAGAGGATGATGCTGCCCTGAACCGTGAAAATGGAAAATGGTAGGTACTTGCCACGGTTTCGGGAGAATTCCGGTTAATCGGCATCGAAATCGCAATTCTAGTAGATGTTCACGGCGGCAAATCTTCATCCGCCGCTTCAACTAACCATCAACCGAACGAATTATGTCAGAAACGAAGATTTCAAACACAGAAAAGAGATTTGGGAAGCGTATCGTACTTCCCGTAGCGGGTGCTGCGGCACTGGGCTTTCTGGCGAGTCTACTTTTGATCGAGAATGACGATGAAATGACCAACCCCGGAGACGCCATCGTTTACCAAGTCGAGTCGCCCGAGTCGTTGAGCCCTATCGAGCGGAGCCAGCAAATCGAAGATTTGAGGGCGACCTTGGACAGTTTGAACACCCACTTGGAATCCAACGGTGAATTGCAGAGTAGCGATGAGTCCATGGCAGTAGCCATGCGGCATCAGGAAATGGTGGAGGACAAACTCGTGGTGCTCGAGCAGGCTCATCAATCGGAATGGAGGGATCATCTCGAGGACGCCTATGCGAAGCTAGGTGACTATGCCCGAATCGTTGGGGCCGAAAGCATAGACGACGTAGATAATGGGCCCTCCAGCGAGTCGTAGTTGAAGGCTTCGCATTTCTCCAATTTCCTCTGCTTCAGTTGGACTTAAGCCGCTTTTAGGCGTAGATTCTAGGCAACTCCGCCGACGCTGTCCATTGCGGCTGCGCCGACGTTTGTCGGTATCAAAGAACGTAGTCTAAAACTAACATTCAGGAGGAATGCGTTATGGCAATTGCCCGGATAACTGAGTACTTGGATCTGCACCGTATCAAGTACCAGAGAATCACCCATTCACCCGCCTACACCGCCCAGGAGGTAGCTGCTAAAGCGCATGTGTCAGGTTGGGAATTGGCAAAGACGGTTATGGTTAAGCTCGATGATGAGCTTGTGATGACAGTCTTGCCCGCGTCGGAACAAGTCGATCTCGGCTATCTCGCGGAGATCGTCGGATCTAAGAAGGTAACGCTTGCCGAGGAAGGCGAGTTTATGGATTTCTTCCCCGGCTGCGACGTGGGAGCGATTCCTCCCTTTGGCAATCTATACAACCTGAAGGTGTTCGTTGCTCCGGAGCTTGCGGAAGACGAATACATCTTTTTCTCGGCGGGGACTCACACGGAATTGGTGAGGCTGGCCTACGAGGATTTTGAGTGGCTGGTTGAACCTGAGATGGTTCCACTCGCGGTGCTGGATTAAAGCAGCCTGAACGCTGCCAGCCGGCTCCGGTAGACACGAAAAAGCCGCTACGCGAAGAGCGTAGCGGCTTGTTGTTTTAAATCGGTGATTTTGACTCTTAGAACGCGACCTTTAGGCCGACGTTGTAACGACGTGGTGAGCCGAAGAATACGGCGGCGTCGTCGGCATCGTGGTCGAGGTCGTATGCGTTGTAATAGTCGTTGTCGGTTGCGTCTTGGATATAGTTTTCGTCGAAGACGTTGAGCACGCTCGCGAATACTTCGTACTGGATATCTGTATCAGTGGGGAGAACCCAATCGAAGTGGAGATCGAAAACTGTGTGATCTGGGATTTCCCAGCTCTGAGCTCGGTCGGTCGAATCTGTACGGCTCAAAGGATCGAAATCCGCGTAGTGGTCGCGGTTGTGGCGGCCACGGAAGGTCATGTTGAGACCGGTCTTAGGCATGTACGTCAAACTCGCAGTCAGCTGAGTCTGAGGCGCGTCTCCGACCTTCAGACCGTCGATGTACAAGTCGAAGTTTTCGGGCACGAGGTCGGAATCCACTCCTGGGATGCTCGCGCTTACGTCTCCAGTGTAGACCCAGTCGTTCAAGCTGAGAGATGTATCAAGTTTGAAAGACTTGCTTAGGAGGAAGGTGCCTTCGAATTCGATACCTTGGTGGCGTTGGTCAACACCGCTGATGTTGACGTACTCGTCGAAGATAATGTTTTCGCCGGTTCCGTCGTAAATGACGAGGCTCTTAGTGAAGGCGCGGTCGGTCCAGTTTGTGCGGTAGATATTCGCGCCAAAACGGACTTTTCCGTCCTCAGTTACGTAGTCGACGCCGATTTCCACGTTGCTGAACACTTCGCTTGGTGGGTTGAAGTATTCTTCACCGGTGCTGTCATTGATTACTGTGTCGAAGATTGGTACCTTTTCAACGTAACCGAAGTTAGCGTAGGCGCTGACGGTGTCGTTGATGTCGTAGCGACCACCGAACTTGATCTGGTAGCCGTCGAAATCGTCGGAGTCAGTCGTGTTGTCGGTGTAGTAGTCGTAGAACGAGTAGGAGATCTGGGAGAGACCCAACATTGCGAAACCGGAGAAGGCATCCTTTTCGTAGGAGGCTTGTCCGAAGGCGCCGATCCAATCAACGGTGTTTACGTTGTGGTAGTCGATAATGCCGCCGAGGGTCTTTTGCAGACCATCTACCCAACTGTCGACGTAGTAGTCGCCACCCAATAGGTCGCGCACTTCGCGGTAGTGGGTGATCTCAGCAGTGCGCCAGTCGAGACCGAAGGAAGTCTTCCAGTTTTCGGAGAATTCGTAGGTTGCCTTTGAGATGGCGCCGATCTGCCACTGGTCGTTGCGAGAGTTACGCAGGATACCGGTGGATTGGGCTCTGCCTTCGCTGTCGAGGTTTGCCGCGTTTTGGGCGATCTCTGCATCCCAATCACGGTTGCGGTGGAGGTAGCTACCGAAATCGCTAACGCGGGCGACGGATCCATAAGTTCCGGTGCCGCCGCCGGTGCCGCCAGAATAATAGAGCACGTTGTCCCATGACCAAGAGCTCTCTTCTGGGCGGAAGTACCAGTTTACGGAGACGAGTGGCTTATCGTAGAAGTTCTCGCGTTCGTTGATTCTCTGAGAAAACTTGCGAGGCCCAGTTCCGGAGTCGTCCACTTGAAGACCGTCGTAGTCTTCGGAAACGTAATTCCAGGTTTCGTTGTAGCTGTAGCCGCGCTCGTAGTAGGTATCGAGAGCTGCCGCGTCGTAGTCCGAAAGGCTCAGTGCGTAGTCGGCATCGTATGTTCCGATATTGCGCTGGTAGAGATTCTGGCCGTGACGTTGTGGAGCTCCCATTCCGTAGAGCTCAATGGTGTTGGCTTCATTGATCTTGTAGGATGCGCCCAAATACCATGCCCAAGCATCTGTCCATACGCCGTCCATGTAGCTGTCGCCAGTCTTGCGAACCACGGCAGCGGAGGCTGCGAACTTATCGTTGATCAAACCAGTATGGCCGATGAGAGTCGTCTTAGAAAAGCCGTCTGAACCAATCTCCTGCTTGAAGAGACCACCCTTTTCTTTGGAAGCAGGGTCGGTGAGGATGTTTAGTGTGCCTCCAATGGAAGGTACAGCTAGATTCAAGTTGCTGGTACCGCGTTGAAGCTGGATGGAAGAAGCGACGTCGCCGATGCCGTCCCAGTTTGACCAGTATACCCAGCCGTTTTCCATGTCGTTAACGGGAACGCCATTGATCATTACCGCGACGTTGCGCTGGTCGAAACCGCGCACGTTGACACGAGCGTCACCTGCGCCGCCACCTTGGTTGGTTGCGTAGACGGATGGAGTGTAGTTTAGGGCGACTGGGATGTCTTGAGACGCGAGAAAGCGGTCGAGATCATCCTTACTCAGTTCCGAGAAGGCGACTGGAGTTTCTCCAGCGATGGCTCGGTTTGATAGCTCCTCAAGGGGAGTTACGGTGAAGCTTTCGAGTTCGTAGACTTCGTCGCTTTCGGTCTCGTCGACGCTTTGAGCGTAGAGCGGGGCCGAACCGGCCGCTAGCATACACGCGGCGATGGTTGGTAGTTTAGGTACAGGTCTCATGATAGTTTTAGTAGTTTAGTTTTCGTTGAATCAGCTGTCCGTTTTTTGGAGGCTTCAGCATCGCCTGGCCAAGGTGTCGGACTTTCAACGGGAGCGGAGCATCACTAAATGGCGGAAGTCGTCAATGGGAGGAATTCATAATTCACGTAGCCTTAACGCACTTGTCGGCAAATCGTAACGCACCTAGGAAAATGAAAATCGTCAGCACAGATTGCGCCTAAATGAATGCCCGATGAATTCAGCTCAAGTCCAATCTAGCACTGTTCTTTTTGAAGCGTTTCAACGGCTCAAAGATGTAGTTTTAGCCGTTTTGCAATTGGCTACAGGGTTTTCGGAGAATCTGTAAACAGAGTGGGAGCTGACTATTTTGGTTTTTAAAATAAGGTGCAAAAGAATGCACATTATATGTTTGACGAAAGTAACGAATTGTATTCGATTGCACCTTAGGTAGAGCCGCGTTGCAGTTGCCAGCTGTTGCTTTCGCTGCAAGGAATACCCCTCTTACGTTTGCTCTGCTACCCCATTCACCCCATGTTAGAGAGTACCGAAAGCTCCCCGCTTTTTGGATGCTTCTTGAAACCTCAAACTAGACCTTAAGATGGCACATCATAGCTTTCGCATGTTTACCAAACCTCGTACCGCCTGGGCATGTTTTGGCGCTTGTTCAGTAGGCCTCGCGGCTTTTTTATCAGCTCAGTCGACCGATGAATCGGAAACTGAGGAGGAAATCTTCGAACTTTCACCCTTCCAGGTAGATGCATCCGACGACAGTGGTTACCGGGCGACCAATACCATTTCAGGAACTCGTCTAAACGCCGCGATTAAAGACATCCCGATGCCGATCGAAGTAATCACGGACGAATTTATCAAGGATACTGGCTCTACGGATTTACGCCAGTCGCTCGCCTACAGCGCGGGTATGGTGATGAGTTCGCAGAATGACGCTGGAGCGGGCAATAGCTTCAATACTATTGGCGGAGTACACAATCCGGAGGGGGCCACGAGTAACAAAACTCAGACTTCCTACAAAGTAAGAGGCTTCATTACGGATGCGACCTTGCGAGATGGCTTCCGTCGGCAGTTCAGCACCGATGCGGCGAACATAGGGCGTGTTGAGGTGATTCGCGGTCCAGCCGCACTACTGTACGGGATCGGGAATTTCGGAGGCATTGTTAATTACCTTCCCAAGCTTCCATCCGAGGACAAGACCCAGCACATAACCTTAAGTACTGGAAATCAAAAGCACTTCAGGGCGGTGTACGAAGCGGGCGATACCATGGACAATGACATGCGTTTCGGCTATTACGTCACCGCGGTACATGAGCAAAACGGCAGCTACACGGAGTTGGCTGAAGACAACCGTCAATTCATCTCTCCTATCTTCACTTTCCGTCCAACGGAGAAGACCGAAGTAACGATCGATATGGAGTACGGTCTTGAGTCGAAAAACGCTGTTGGATTCCAGAGTGTTCGAGCTCGCGGCGATCTTTCCTCAGAGAATGTCGCCAGTCAGCAGGACAGACTTGAGCGAGCCGGTTTCTTGCAGTTTCCGGACAAGGAGATCCGCACCATGCGGTGGAGTGGACCTGACACGTTTCTGGATACGGAGTCTTACAATATCCGCCTGCAAGCGACGCACAGCTTTAGCGAAAACCTGAATCTGCTTCTTGGATACAATTCTTCGAAGGTCGAGTTTGATTCGCGCGACGTTTCCGGCGGCATTACCAACAACGTCGGTCCGGAAAACCTCCGCAGCACGATCACGGTTATCCCGGCGAGTGTAGAAAATGGTGACGCGGAGTTCATCTATGGTGAGGTTACAGATGCTATCTTCCAAGGGTCTTGGAGTGATCGTAACGAGGTTGTTGACCGCGACCAAATTCGCGTAGAACTCAATTACAACTTCGGTTTGTTTGAAAACAGTGAGGTGTTGAATCTGCAGAACAGTTTCCTGTTGGGGCGTTCTGAAGAAAGCTCGGTGAAGGATGTCTTTACACGAGGCACCCTAGAGAACGAGTTTTTCTATTGGGACCCAACGGATTCCTCTTACATGCGTTTTGGAGTTAACGGAGACGGTACCGCAGCTCCAGACATGGAAGATGTGAGCGACATTCATGATCTTTCCTGGAATCAGGGAACCTACATCGTTTATCAAGGAAGCTGGCTGGACGAACGTCTAACTGCTGTCGCAGGTATGCGTCGGGACCGTAATGACTTCCGGGGCATGGTTACAGATTTCCGCCAGGATACGGTCACTCGAAACGACGCCGGCGCGAAAGAAAAGGATACTTCTCAAGTCGGCATCACCTTCGCCCTCAACAAGCAGATTTCGGTCTACGCCCTGAAGGCGGAAGGTGTGATGCCTAACTTCGATGGAAATCGTGACGTCTACGGCAATGCCATGGACGCGGTTACGGCTGAAAGTGAAGAGGCGGGTATCAAGTTCGACCTTATGGATGGTAAGCTAAGCGGTACTATCAGTGCTTATCGTATCAAACAAACGGGTACGCCGATTTACTACTGGTGGGCGCCAGCTCCAGCGAAGGGACGTTTCGACCCTGATGCAGACATCATCTACAATGTAAGCGACTTCAATCCGACTGTCGAAGCGGATTGGCGTAATGGTTCCTTCACGGTTGCTGCTCCTCAATGGGATGCGGCGGTAGCCTCTGGGGCGGCTTACCAAATCGATGATAGTTGGTATCTGAATGCCTCTTCTCCAGAAGGAGAGGCCTATATGGATACGGTATTTAATGCTTCGAAGACTACTAACCCAGGTTGGCCGGGATGGCTGTATATCCAGGATGACAATACCAACAATGCGACGCTGGATTTCGCGGCTGCTGAGGCCGGTGGTTACGATGCTTTCCTCAGTGGTGACCAGGAATCATCCGGTTGGGAAGCTCAGTTCAATTTCGCTCCAACCGATAACATGCAGTTCGTGCTCAATTACGCTCAAACGAAGCGTACCGTGGTCAATGCAGGAGCTTTTCCTGAATACCCATGGGGAGCAGGTGGCGTTGACAAATGGGCTGTCTGGTACTTCCCCGATGGAGCTTGGGGTCTCTCTGGTTACTCCCTTGAAGACCAGTATCTAGATCCGGACGATACCTCGACTTGGCAGGGACGGGGATACGGAGCTGGCGAAAAGCAAGACGACACGCCTCGTCACGCCCTAAGCGGCTGGGGCAACTACCGCTTCAATGACGGTGCCATGGCAGGCTTCTCGCTCGGTCTTGGTTTCCAATACGAAAGCGAACGCGAATACTTCTCTGGAATCACTGATGGCTCTGGTCAGCTTGTGACGGATACAAATGGACAACGTGTGGTTCTCGAGACTGATCCAAGGCTCAACATAGACGCCATGGCCAAGTACGAGTTTAATCTTGGCGATCGTAATGCTCACGTGCAGCTGAACGTGTATAATGTCATGAACGATCAATCCGCTTACGGATACATCTACGCCAAACCTACCACTTACCGACTACAGTTCGGAATGGATCTCTAGACGATCGATGATTGGGGCGACGCCGGCCTGGGGGAACCAAGGCGGCGTCGCTTTTATTTCGCCCTATGGCTGAGCCGGTACTCGCGTGCAGCAGGGACGGCACTATTTCTGTACTTTAATGACTACCTCTTCGGAAAAAATCAGTGTTAAGGAGAAGCTAGGCTATGGTGTCGGTGACGCCGCATCCAACTTCTTCTTCCACTCATTCAACATACTTCTGCTGGGATACTACACGGATGTATTCGGCCTCACCGCGACCGCGGTGGGTACTATGTTCATCGTGACGAAGCTGTTTGATGCTTTCACCGATCCGATTATGGGATTGATCGCCGATAGAACGAAAACGAGGTGGGGTAAGTTTCGGCCATACGTTTTGTGGACTGCAGTTCCCTTTGGCGTGATCGGCTACGCAATGTTCGCGAATCCAGATTTGTCGGAAAGCGGAAAGCTTGTGTATGCGTATTTCACTTACAGTTTGATGATGCTCGCTTACACGGTTATCAATGTACCGTACTCTTCTCTGCTTGGAGTCATTTCCGCCAGTTCTGTAGAGCGCACCTCAGTATCGACCTATCGCTTCGTCTGCGCTTTTGGAGCGCAGCTGCTAATCTCCGCCTTCGTAATGCCATTGAAGGGGCTTTTAGGGGGAGGGGACGAAGGCTTGGGCTATCAGAGGACTATGGCTTTGTTTGCTATCGCTTCCGTGTTTTTGTGGTTTGCGACTTTTCTGACTACGCGTGAGCGGGTCGAGCCTTCTCCAGACCAGAGGGTCGATTTCAAAAACGACGTGGGCGTTGTCTTCAAAAACCTAGCTTGGATCGTTCTCGTAGCCGTTGCTATTCTCACCTTGACCAATGTGGGGGTACGTGGGGGTGCGACTTATTACTATGTCCGCTATTATATCGAAGACTCTGATAAAATGGTATTCTGGATTTTCGACAGAACCTCACTGGCGTGGTTGTCCGGCGGTCTAGGTATGTTGGTGGGGACCTTTTTAACCAATCCACTCACGCGAGCGTTCGATAAACGTTCTCTCATGATTTGGCTGACTGGGTTGAACGGGCTGTTTATGGTAGGTATGTTTCTCATCGGTCCTGATCAATACTGGCTGATGATCTGTATCGGGTTCGTGGGCACGATAATTGTAGGTCCCACTCCGGCGATCGTTTGGTCGATGTACGCGGATGTTGCGGACTACGGAGAGTGGAAGTTTGGCCGGCGCACCACGGGCCTGGTGTTTTCGGGTCTGTTGTTCTCCCAAAAAATGGGACTCGCGATTGGAGCGGGCCTTGCAGGCTGGATTCTAGGTTGGTTTGGCTACGTAGCGGGCGAGACGCAAAGCGAGCATTCCTTGCTGGGGATTAAGCTCCTGTTCACGGTCTTCCCCGGTCTTTTAACCTTAGCGGCAGCTGCAGCCACAGTGTTTTATCCTTTGAGTGACGTTCGGGTTCTAGAGATCGATGCGGACCTGAAGGCTACTCGTAAGAGTTAAGTGAACTAACGTTTTCTGTTTTATTCAAGTGTCTCTCCTCGAGAATATAGATCCGCTACGCGTAGAAATAAGGAAGACTCCAAATGGGTATTCATTATTCCGTGACGATAAGCCTTTTTTTGTAAAAGGCGCGGCTGGATATGGGAACGTGGCACGGCTTGCAGAAGCAGGTGGGAATTCCCTGCGAACATGGGGGACTGATCAGACGGAATTGGTATTGCCGGAGATACGAAAATTCGGGCTGACCCTGTGTGCTGGACTTTGGCTAACTCCACCGAGGCAGGGTTTTGATTATGCGGATGAAGCTATTCGAGAAGCCCAGTTCGAAGATCTAAAACGACAGATTAAGACCCTTTGCATAGAGCCCTCGCTTCTCGTTTGGGGAGTCGGTAACGAGCTGGAGCTAGGGGTGTCTGAGCAAAAGCCAGAAGTCTGGAAGGCTGTTGAAGAGGTCGCCGCATTCATAAAAGGAATTGATCCGAATCGCCCCGTTATGACTGTGCTGGCATCTGTAGACGAGGTAGCGCTCCAGTATGTGCAAGCCTATTGTCCGTCTCTAGACTTTGTGAGTTTCAACTCCTACGGTGATCTTGAATCGGTACAAACAACCCTGGACCGAATCGGCTGGGACAAGCCGTACCTTGTGACGGAATGGGGGGCAAATGGCCACTGGGAGGTTTCGCAAACCACTTGGGGTGCAGAAATAGAGCCTTCTTCGGCGGATAAGGCGGATCAGATCCGCAAACGATTCCGCAAGCTCAATGGCTCTAATGGACAGTGCCTTGGCAGCTATGTATTTCTATGGGGAAGCAAGCAAGAGCGCACCCCGACATGGTATGGCTTGTTTGATTCGGAAGGAAGGTCGACTGAGGCGGTCGACGCGATTTCTTCGCTTTGGCGAGGTGTCGAGGAACGTTCTCAGTGTCCTCGCATATCTCACTTAACACTCAACTCTCAATTCGCGCGTGACAGCGTGCATGTTGAAGCTGGATCGAGTGTAGAAGCCGCATGCGAAGTTTCACGTGGCGAGGCTTGCGGCAGCGACTTGATCTGGTCTGTTGCTCGAGAGAGCAACGACAAGAAAGTGGGTGGAGACTGGGAGTCCGCCTCTGAGTGTATAATCCTTCAGGTTGAAGAGCTAGGAGAGGGAAGAATTCGCTTTTGCGCTCCGATGGAAGAGGGGGCTTACCGGTTGTATGTAAACCTTGGAGGACCCGGAAAGAGTTTTGCCACCGCCAATATCCCTTTTTGGGTTAACGCTATTGGCTAGGTGCCATTTGCTGAGATTTGGTAGTTCGACGAAAGAGCGTATTGTTTTTAACAATACGCTCTTTTTTGTAAGTTAGTTTTCTCGTTGGTATACGCGGACGAAGTCGACTTCCATCCGCTGGGGGAAACATTCCTCATCTACTCCTTTGGTAGCTCCCCAAAGCCCGCCTACAGCTAAATTCAAGATAAGGTAGTAGTCCCGTTGATATGGCCAGGATTCCCAACCTGTGTTTTCATTTTGGTAGGAAAAGTATAGGGTTCCGTCGACGAATGCTTTCACCTCATCCTCGGACCATTCCAGCGTGTATGTGTGAAATTCTGCGGTTGCATTCGGCACCTTGATCGTACCGGTTTTCTGGGTACCCGCTTGCCATTGATATGTTTTTGAATGGGCGGAGGCGTGGACTGTTCCTACATCGTATCCCACATGCTCCATGATGTCTAATTCGCCCACATCTGGCCATTTCCCTGATCCCAAGTTCCAATCAACAGGAAGCATCCATATAGCTGGCCAAGTGCCACGACCCTCGGGGAGTCGGGCACGGATTTCGAATTTTCCGTATGTCCACGTCTGGGTTTCTCGCGTCACGAGTCGGGCGGATGTATACTGAGAGTTCTGAAACTCTTCTTTGTGAGCCTCGATGACGAGGTGTCCGCCCTCTACCCGCGCGTTCTCAGGTTTTTCCTTCGTATAGTACTGAAGCTCCTTGTTTCCCCAGCCGTGCCCTCCCACGTCGTAGGACCATTTCTCTGGATTGGGAAGGCCTTCTTCGTCGAACTCCTCGGACCATACAAGTGTCCAATCGTCAGGCGTTTCCGAGTCAGTTTCTGCCACTAACAAAGGGGCAGTTACGCAAAGAAAGACAGGAGTGATTCTTGAAAGGGTAGGTATAAACATAGGGAATAAGGTGCAAAAGAATGCAACAAAAGCAAGCAGAGAAATCGAGTCATCCTTTCTATGTCTGCTGCTATGCCGGGCGAGGGGGAGGGGCTGAGGTTTTGCCAATTACGAATTCACCGGAAACCTGAACATTTCGTCGACTGGTATTGGGGTGGTCTATCTTCCGGATTAGCGAGCTAACCGCCGATATCCCGATGTCTCGGAAGGGAATGCGGATGGTGGTGAGCTGTGGTAGGCCATGGGGAGGCTCAAGTCCGTCGAATCCAGTTATCGAGCAATCTCGCGGAACTGATATGCCGAGGTTCCTAAAATTCTCCATCAAATGATATGCTTGGTGATCAGCGGCGCATACCCACGCAGTAACTCCTGAGTTCCGAGTTAGTTCGGCTGCTTTTTCTGCCAACTCCTCTAGCGGTATCTTTTCTTCAGGCCGCATGTTCAGGATAATATTTGTATCCAATTCTAGGCCGAATCGATAAAGGTTTTCCACGTACGCTCCTAGTCTTCGTTCGATCCAAGGGGTATGAACGGGATATTTCCAGCTCAGGAATCCAATGCGTTTATGGCCGAGGTTCACAAGACGTTCCATGAGCCGAGAGATTCCCCGTGTCTGGTCGGGGTGGATACAGTCGACTTCACAATCGTCATAGTCCTCCAGGACCGAGACTGTGGGAAATTTCGCCATGATGTTGGTTACGGCGATTTCCTTCAAGGGGTAGATTAGAATTACTCCCTTCCAGTTAAGGCAGGACATGCCTTTGATAATCTGTCGCGCTCTTGGCCTAGGTAGGAAATCTACTGGGTCTACGTGGAAAACTTCGAAGTCTAGCTCTTCGATGGAAGCTTTCTCGCTGATGCCGGTGAGTAAGGCTTCTGCGGTTTTAGTATCGTTTTTCGACCGATCCGCTTCACTGATTCCAACGATGATGGCTAGCTTCTTGCGATCGGAGAGTTTGGAATTGTTGCCGCCGCGTTGCGCGGAGTAGGAGTAGCCGATTTCTGCCGCGAGTCGGAACACTTTTGCGCGTGTCTCGGGATTAATTTTGGGATGATTCGTGAAACAGCGAGAGACGGTGGTGCGGGACAAGCTAAGCTGATCGGCTATATACTTCTGGTTCAGTTTGGCCATGATAAGAGGAGGTTATACTACGCTTGCGAGCGAGTTGGCGTTGGGCAACGTAAAAGGCGCGATATCTCGCCGGTTTACTCTTATTAAGCTGCGAATTAATGCAAATTAATTTACTCCCTCAAGAGCAGGGGCTTAGGGAGTTGTTGTGGGGTTTTGATTTCTTTTGAATGTCTGTCGTGTAAATAAAAAGTTGCATTGAAATGCACCTTAGTTCTCCCTGCGGATTATGAAAGCAAGAACTATCTTAGGATGCTTGTCTTTGATCGCGTTTACCCCCGCCCCGAATTTCGCCGAAGATTTTTCAGCGCTCGAGCAGAGTGAGGGTGACCTTTTATCCGGAGTCCTGCGCGCCATAGCGTATTCAGGCTTTCGTGAGGGGCAGCATCCAGATCGAGGACAAGGAGCGAATTATCCAACCGACGAGCAGATTCTAGAGGATCTCACTATTCTGGACCGAGAGGGCTATCGCCTAATTCGTCTCTACGATAGCGGACCGAACTCCCAGGACGTCCTGCGATTGATCGAGGAGCATGATTTCCCGATAAAGGTGATGCTGGGGATTTGGCTTTCGGGAGAGCTTAGCAACCACGAGGGTTGCGAATGGGTTACAGAGCCAGTGCCTGCTGACACCTTAGAGGCGAACCGGCTTAAGAACCTCGAAGAAATCGAGAAGGGAGTTGAGTTGGCCAACTCCTATCCTGAGACGGTAGTAGCCGTTAACGTGGGAAACGAATCCTTGGTGCGCTGGAATGACCACTTAGTTGCAGATGAGTCTATGTTTCGATATCTGGAAGTGGTTCGTAGTCGTATCCAGCAGCCGGTTACGACAGCCGACAATTATAAGGTTTTTTCTGAAAAGGGAAAATCGCTGGGCCGCCATCTCGATTTTGCCGCGGTTCACACCTATCCGATTTGGGAGGGTGTCGCCATCGACGAGGCAATGGAGTTTACCAAGCAAAATCTTCTCGAGGTAAGGGAAGCTTTGCCAGATTTGCCTATCGTAATCTCTGAAGCAGGCTGGGCGAGCGTCGGAAGCGAGTTCGGAGAGAGGGCCGGTGAGGAATCTCAAGCTCGTTACTTGCAGGATCTGAGCGAATTTTGTGAGGAAAATAATATCACGCTCTTTTGGTTCGAAGCTTTTGACGAGCCTTGGAAGGGAGATCCTGGAAATCCAATGGGGGCGGAAAAACACTGGGGCCTCTGGCGAGAGGATCGGTCGCCGAAAGCTGCCCTCGATGGTCAGGAAGAAGTAGAAAATAACATGGAGGAGCTTTGATATGAAGGAAAGCGCTGTGAAGTCGGAAGAAGTTGCAAGAGCACAGGCCGGTAGTGGAATTATGGATTTTCAGGGTGAAAAGTTCTACCGGATTGACGGAGTGGACAAGATGAAGCCGTTTTTGATGAATCTTGTGAGCTCTACAGATCACTGGATGTTTATTGGTAGTAACGGTACTCTGACTGCAGGGAGGCGTAATGCTGACAACGCGCTTTTCCCCTATTGCACACAGGATAAGCTTTTTGAGTCTCTTGGTACGACCGGAGGTATAACCAAGATCTGGTTACGTCGAGCGGATTGGCAGAATGGGTACTTGTGGGAACCGTTTTCAGCTGGCGAAAACGGGGGACGTAGCCTGTATAAAAATGTTTCTGGGACGCGAGTGATTTTCGAAGAGCTGCAACGGGACTTCGAATTGAGGTTCCGATGCGAGTACAGTTTTAGCGAGTCTTTTGGAATCGTTCGAAAGGTAACGCTTGAGAACTTGAGCGGGGAATCATTAAAGACTCGGGTTTTAGATGGTATCCAAAATTTGGTGCCCTATGGCCTCGATCAAGCGTTTACCAACCAATTTAGCAATTTAGCAGATGCTTACAAAAAGAGTGAATTGCTGAGGGATTCTGGAATTGGTATATACTACCTCAGTTCCATTCCCACTGACAAAGCGGAACCGAGCGAGGGATTAAAAGCTTCGATTGCTTGGTCCCCAGATGGAAATCCCGAAAATTTGCTCCTCTGTTCCGAGCAGATCTCAGATTTTGTTCGAGACGGAAAACTTCTGAGCGAGACAGACATCAGAGCTCGTCGCGGTGCGTATCTTTTGGAGAAAGTAGTGGACCTAGAAGCTGGAGCGGAAGAGAGTTGGCACATATTAGCTGACGTTGAGAAGGATGCGGGAGAAATCGTATCGCTGAGGCGAAAGCTCAGTTCCGGTGAGATTGGGCCGGATCTGATCGATAGAGAAGTGTTAGCTAACCGGGACGGGGTTCGAGCCAAAGTGGCGTCGGCCGACGGTCTGCATTGTACTGGCGATCCCTTGCGAGATGCTCGGCATTTCTCGAATACCATGTTCAATATTATGCGGGGCGGTGTATTCGATGCTGGATACGAAATCGATATGCATAGCTTCTTGCTGCATCTTGAAAAGTGCAACAAGGCCTTATGGAAGCGATATGAAAGCGAATTTGAGAAACTGGAGAGTGGCTTGCCAGTCTCGGAGTTCCTTACTGTTGTAGGAAAGAAGCGAGATCTTGATCTATCGCGGTTGGCCAATGAATTCCTTCCGCTTACCTTCAGCAGAAGGCATGGGGATCCTAGTCGACCGTGGAACAAGTTCTCAATCGACACCTTGGATGCGAATCGCCAGCCGGTATTGGCCTATCAAGGTAATTGGAGGGATATTTTTCAGAATTGGGAACCTCTGGCGTATTCATATCCTTCTTACTTGGATGGAATGATTTCCAAGTTTTTGAACGCCTCGACGGCCGATGGCTATAATCCCTACCGGATTTCAAACCTCGGTTTTGATTGGGAGACCATAGATCCTGCCGAGGCTTGGTCGAATATTGGTTATTGGGGAGATCACCAGCTCGCTTATTTGCTGAAATTGTTAGAGGCATCGGAGAGGTATAATCCCGGCGGTTTGGCGAAACGCTTCGAACCATTTGAGCATGTCTATGCCCACGTGCCTTATCGTATCCGTCGTTTTGACCAGATCCTGCAGGATCCGCGGAATACGGTCGATTTCGACGAGGATGCGTCTGTGCGACTTCTTCGGGCGGCTGAAGAAGAAGGTGCCGATGGGAAGTTGCTACGAAAGAGCGATGGCGCGATTGTGAGGGCGAATTTCTTAGAGAAGCTGCTTACTCCGCTTCTGGCCAAGTTGTCGAATTTCGTACCCGACGGCGGTATCTGGATGAACACGCAACGTCCGGAGTGGAACGATGCGAACAACGCCCTGGTCGGCTATGGGGTTTCCGTTGTAACTTTGTGTTACGCCCATCGTTATTTGGAATTCCTGAAAACCGTTTTGGAAGGTTTGCCGGAGGGGGTTGAATTAACGGTCGACCGTCAGATTGGTGAGTTGCTCAGATCTCAGCTTGATATTTTTAGTCGTTTTGAGCCCAACCTGAGAGATGGCTTCACTTCAGAGGCACGATTTCGCTTCGTAGAGGCTCTGGGAAGATCTGGAGAAGACTATCGAGAGGCTGTTTATGAGGGAGGTCTAGGCTCTGATCGGGTGCCGTTGCCCATCAAAACCCTAGATGAATATTTGGATCAGGCTTTACGCTATGCTCGCCAATCCATCCTTCGGAACCAACGCCCTGAAGGGCTCTTTAATTCCTACAATTTGCTACAAATCTCGGAGGGAAAGCTCGGTATCGATCGCCTGCAGCTGATGCTGGAAGGTCAAGTTGCGGCACTCAGTTCCGGTGTTTTATGCGATCAAGATACGATTCTGTTGCTGAACTCTCTCAGGAAGAGCCAGCTTTGGAGGGAAGACGTCGCCAGCTACTTGCTTTACCCTGACCGCGAGTTGCCAACTTTCCTCGAGAAGAACCTGATTCCAGATGAGTATATTCGGGGTGACTCTGCTTTGAGTAGGTTGCTGGATGCGGGGCTTGGTGGCATTGTGTATCGAGACGAGAGCGGGGACTGTCGCTTCAATGGTCAGTTTCGTAATGCTGAGGACCTTAAGAGCGCTTTGAAGAGCTTGGAGTCTGAGAAGGGGTTAAGCCTGGGTATATCTGAGGTTCTTGAGGTCTATGAAAGGGTCTTTGACCACCGCCGGTTTACGGGACGATCGGGGACGTTTTTCGCTTATGAGGGGCTTGGAAGCGTCTATTGGCATATGGTTTCGAAGCTTGTTTTAGCTATACAAGAGAATTGCTTCAAAAGTGTAGGGAAGTCTCGAGCTCCACTGGCAGAAGCTTATTTCGAGACGCTGGATGGGCTAGGATTAGAGAGGGCTCCACAGGAGTACGGGGCCTTCCCGACAGATGCTTATTCGCACACTCCTGCGCACGCTCTCGCCCAGCAACCGGGTATGACCGGGCAGGTGAAGGAAGATGTCCTTGTCCGCTGGGGCGAGCTGGGGATCGTAGTAGAAGATGGAAGGATTCGGATTCGTCCAAAATTACTTCGGAAGAATCAGTTTCTTGGCTCGGATTCCCGTTTTGAGTACCTCGATGTCTCGGGTCGCTGGAATGAACTTGAGCTAAAATCTGGCGAGCTAGGGTTGAGCCTTTGTCAGACCCCGATCGTAATGCGGATGGGCGATTCCGAACGCTGTCGAATAACTCGAGCAGATGGGGCTATTCTGGAATGCGAGAACGGAGTCGTTCCAGAGGCTGAATCTCGTGCGGTATTCGAAAGGTCTGGAGACGTGTTGCTTATTGAGTTTGAGGTTTCGATCCCAACCCTTCTGTAAGGCTCTCAAACAGGGCTATTTTTCTGGCCTTTAGTTCGTTTGCTAAGGGCTAGTTTTCAGTCTCTTTTTTCGTTTCTGCAGCTTCTTCAGGTGAGGCTGTATTTTCCGTTGCAGGGGCTGAGGGGCTAATCTCGGACTCTGTTCTAAGGTGCTCTTGGTTTGGTCCCTCCTCAGATTCATTGTTTCCGAAGCTCTTAACGACGATCTGAATGTTACCGATCTGATCGAAGCTGAGGGATTTATGTAGCAAGGTGGTTATGTGGTCCTGAACCCGCTCGCAAACCGCTTTGAGGTTCTCTGGGGAAGCCAACCTTAGCTCAACCCTTGCGGTTAACTGGTTGTCTTTGACTTTTATAACGGGTCTAGCCGCTTCTACCCACTCCTCAAGCATGCAAGCGGACTTGATGAGCTCTTGTAGTGCTTTTCGGGAAACCATGACACTGCCGGTATCGCCGCTGAAGGCAGTGAGGTGGGAGGGAGGTTTTTTGAAGACGAGTCTCAGCCCGATCAGCAGGAAAACCAAGACCGCCAGCCCGGCTACGATGGGTAGCGGGCCGAGGTTGGATAGGAAATCTTTGGCTGATTCAAGCGAGTCCATCCGCGGTTAGGGATCGGCGGTGTTAGTGCTTAGTCGGAAAGCGGTTCCTTCTCTGCGTCCCTGGCAGCTTTGCGAGATGCCTCTACCTCTTCTGGCATCTTTACTCCTTCGATTACGACGTCCACGGCTGCGACGGTTTTTCCGGTCATGTTTGTGACCTGCTTGCCGACGACCAGCTGGAGGTTTTCCGCCGTCTTGGCGAGCTCAACGCCGTATTCCATGTGGACACGAAGCTCGATTAGGTAGTTGCCAACCTCATCCTCCGAAACGCGAACTCCCTTGTCGTAGTCTTTGCTAGAGAACAAGGCGGATACGTTTTCGATGAAGCTACCACCGACTCCTACCACCCCCTTCACGCTGGTGGCGGCCATCTTGACGATGGTGGCGACCACAGTGTGGTTGACTTTGATCTGGCCTAGTGAGCCGTCTTGGTCGTCGCCGATTTCAATGCTAGATTCTTGTTGGTCCATAGTGCGAAATGTGAGTTTAAGGTTTCTAAAATCTGGTTGGTCTATCGCCGCGTGGATTCAAGGCGGCTATCGAATTAATCGAACTTGGGTTTATGGGCCATGAAATCCTCCATGAATTTCGTGGTGGCCTTTCCGTCTCTGAAATCCGGATGACTAATAATCGCCTTCTGGAGGGGGATTGTTGTTTTGATGCCGCGGATCAGGTATTCGTCCAGTGCTCGGTACATGCGTTGGATCGCTACTTCGCGGGTGGCTCCGTAGGTGATCAGCTTACCGATCATGCTATCGTAGTAGGGCGGAATGATGTAGCCGCCGTACGCGTGAGAATCGACGCGAACTCCATGTCCCCCAGGCGCGTAGTATAGGTCGATGCAGCCAGGGCTGGGCATGAAGTTGTTTGATGGGTCTTCCGCGTTGATGCGACACTCGATGGCATGCTTCTCGAAGGTGATATCCTCTTGGTTGAAGGTAATAGCCTCACCCTGAGCGATTAGGAGCTGTTGCTTGATCAGGTCGATTCCGGTTACTTCTTCGGTGACAGGATGCTCGACCTGAATTCGAGTATTCATCTCTAGAAAGTAGTAGCTTCCGTCTTCGTCGACCAGAAACTCAATGGTTCCAGCACCCTCGTAGTTCGCTGCCCGAGTGGCTTTGACAGCGGAATCTCCCATCTTCTTGCGAAGCTCGGGAGTTAGGAAAGGGGAGGGGGCCTCTTCGATTAGTTTCTGGTGTCGGCGTTGAACCGAGCAGTCTCTTTCTCCGAGGTGCAACACTTTGCCATGGCGGTCCGCAAGCACCTGAAATTCGATGTGGCGTGGGTTCTGGATGTATTTTTCCACATAAACCGCACCGTTGCCGAAAGCTTTTTCGGCCTCGCTGCTTGCCACGTAAAATTCTTTGCGGAGGGATACGTCGTTGTGGGCGACTCGCATACCTCGGCCTCCGCCGCCGGCGACTGCTTTGATTATTACTGGGTATCCAATACGCTGAGCGGTATCGACAGCCTCCTCTTCGCTCTCAAGTATGCCGTCGCTACCCTCCACGACTGGAACGCCTGCGGCCTTTACAGTGTCTTTTGCGATCGCCTTATCGCCCATTTTGCGGATCGATTCGGAGGAAGGGCCGATGAACTTGATGTTGCATGACTCGCACTGTTCGGCGAAGTCTGCGTTTTCAGACAAGAAGCCGTATCCAGGGTGGATTGCGTCTACGTCCGCGATTTCGGCAGCACTCAGAATTCTGTCGGCTTTCAGGTAGCTTTCCGAGCCGGGAGCTTTACCGATGCAGATTGCTTCGTCTGCTAATTGAACGTGTAGGGATTCGATATCGGCCTCTGAGTAGACAGCGAGGGACTTTATTCCTAGCTCTCGGCAGGCTCGAACGATTCGAAGGGCGATCTCACCGCGGTTTGCGATTAATACTTTCTGCATTCTGCAAAGTTGATTGAGGGAATGTTTTTAAGCTGTGTTCGCGTGAGCAGTTTCGTCAGGCTAGCCGAGCTGCTTGCGGGGTTGGGCTTGGGCTAGGAAAGGCGAAACAACTTTTGTCCGAATTCGACCGGCTGACCGTTTTCTACGAGTGCTTCCACGACTGTACCCGTCGTTTCAGCTTGGATTTCGTTCATGATCTTCATCGCTTCGATAATGCAAACGACGCTGTCCGCCTTCACTGAATCTCCTGCCTTCACGAAGGTAGGGCTCTCGGGTGAAGGTGAGGAGTAGAAGGTGCCGACCATGGGAGACGTGATGTAAGTCGAGTTGTCCTCGGTCGGAGCTGGGGCTTCGGCTGGTGCTGCGGCAGGAGAGGGCGCTGCTGTTGCGGCCGGTGATTGAGGTGCCGGCGCTGCATAGCTGACGATTTGTGGCTGAGCCGGTGCTTCTGTCGCACGCTTGATCTGCAGTTTAAATGATTCTTCCTCGACCGCGAATTCAGTGAGGTCAGCTCGCTTCATTAGGTCGACGATTTGCTTTATTTCTTTGATGTCCAAAGCTCTGAGGGTTGATTGTTCTCTATGTAATGAAGGTGCGTCTGTTATGCCCTTTTGATTAACTTGCAACTGTCTAGTGAGTTGTGCCGCAATTGCGACCCTGTGACTTTGTTGGAAAAAATGGCCTTGGCGAGAGATATTAACGCTTCGATTACCCTAGGTCCATGCAACTAGATATAATAGGTCCAGTTTTCGAAAGTCTTGATGGGACCTATTAGTTCGATTTGGAAGGACGGTACTGTTCCTGGTCAGACTCACTAAAAGATGAGGTGTTTTGGACTTTTCTCTTGTGTTACGTCTTCGTTTCGGATCCTTTCGCGGCTCGTTATTTTGAGAGCCGTACCGAGGCGTTTCTTTCATGTTTGGTGGATCTCTAAGAGAGTTTGGAGACTGCTGAAAAAACAAAAAAACGTCTTGAACATGACGCTTCTAAGTGCACTGTCCCGGCTTCTTCTGTTCTTTAATTCACTTATTCTTCTGATTTAAGGCCGCCTTAGTTAGTGGAAGAAAAAAGCTCAAAAAACTGCTTGATTCTTAAATGTTCACTGGCATGGTCCGGGCCTCTGTTCTTTAAATCCGTATTCATTTTATCCCGCTCATTTGCTGGTTAAAATAAATGAAGAAAGTCTAACAAAAGGCTTGATTCGCGAAACGGAAGGTACAGTGTTCGGCCTCCGTTCATTAAACATCACCGAAACGCCGCGAGGCTTCGGGAAAACGAAAGAAAGTTGAGATAAATTCTTGACCGGATAAAACGTTTTTGAGTGAATGGTCTCTTTCCTCCGTTTTTCGGAGTGTTCTTTGAAATTTATTTAGCGTGATTGATTGTGACCCCAATCAATTCTATTAAAACATGACAAATGAAAGTTTGTCAGCGTAGTTCAAGAATCCATGGATTCATGAACTCTCTTTTTCGGAGAGTTTGATCCTGGCTCAGAATGAACGCTGGCGGCGTGGTTCAGACATGCAAGTCGAACGGGATTGTCTAGCTAGCTTGCTAATTAGACATGAGAGTGGCGAACGGGTGCGTAACACGTAAAGAACCTACCCTTATGTGGGGGATAGCTCACCGAAAGGTGAATTAATACCGCATGTGGTCTCTCTTCTCATGAAGAGTACACTAAAGCCGGGGACC